>NZ_JADFFK010000010.1 GCF_015223355.1 Salipiger mangrovisoli
CAGGCTTTGCTCACGTCACGCCACCTGATGACATTCCTGCTTTGCAGACGCGGTGACATTTCAACTTGGTTGCAACACACACGGATGTCCTACGGATACCTCTTCCGTGGGGATTTTCTGTTTAAATACTGACTAGTTGCTTGCCGTTGTTCGCACCACTCATCATGCGCAGGAACGCCTCTGGCATGCGCTCGAACCCTTGAAGAACGTCCTCGCGGTAGCGGATGTGGCCCTCGGCCTGCCAATCCTTAAGGTGCCGGAACGCCTCGGTGCGCTTGTGCCACCAGTCAAAAACAACCAACCCCTCGACCCGCGCGCGCGTCACGATCAGCCGCGCGCTGGCGCGCAGCCCGATGTCCTCGCTCGCAGGCTTGTCGACAACCGCGATGCGCCCGCAGATCACCACGCGCGCCCGTGTCGCGAGCTGTGCGAGAACGGTGTCGTGGATGTGCCCGCCAGTGTTGTCCCAGAACACGTCAATTCCACGCGGACAGGCCTCGGCCAGCTTTTCGGCCATCTGCGGGTCACGGTGAGAGAGCGCAACATCGAATCCCAACTCTCTGCAATAGTTCAGTTTCTCGTCACTTCCCGCGATGGCCACGACCCGCGCCCCCATGAGTTTGGCGATCTGGCCCACGAGCTGACCGACGGCCCCGGATGCGGCCGAGACCACCACGGTGTCGCCCGGCAGCGGCCTCCCGATCTCGGTCAGCCCGACATAGGCCGTGAGGCCCGGCATCCCGAGCCACGAGAGCGCCGCCTGCGGCGGAATGCCGTCGGGCACGCGGTTGGTGGCCTGCGCCCCCGGAAGATCCGGGTTCAGCACCGCGTGGGTCTGCCAGCCCATCTCCATGCTCTCCGCCAGGTCGCCGCTTTTCCAGGCCGGATGCGCCGAGGCGATCACCTCGCCGACGCCGCCGCCTTGCATCACGCCTCCCGGCGCAACCCCGGCGGTGTAATTGGCACCGGGGCTGATCCGCCCACGCATGTAAGGATCGAGTGAAAGCCATTGCGTTTTCACCAGAATTTGGCCCGGCATCAGCTCCGGAACGGGCACGTCTTCGAGCCGCCAGACATCGGCGGTCGCCGCGCCCTGCGGGTAATGGTCGAGCACCCATCTGCGGTTCATCATCTCCAGCCTCCCTCTATGGTGCTGATTTCGCGCTTTTTCTCCGATGGCGTAGCAGTCGGCCGCCAACGCATCAATCCTCTTGCCCCGGCTCGGTCCCTCGGTCACAAGGACAGCATGAGCAGCGCCCCCGATATCCTCTGCATCGGCTCCGTCCTGTGGGACGTGATCGGCCGATCCGCCAGCCACATGCGCCAGGGCTCCGACGTGCCCGGCCGCATCACCCGCTTGCCCGGCGGCGTTGCGATGAACATCGCGATGACCCTGACTCGCTTCGGGCTGCGCCCAGGCCTGATCAGCGCGGTCGGCCAGGACCCCAATGGCCACGAACTTGTGGATGCCTGCGAGCGGCTTGGGTGCATCACGGAATTTCTATATCGTTCCGAGGACTTGCCGACCGACATGTATATGGCGGTCGAAGGTGCGAACGGGCTGATTGCGGCGATCGCCGACGCCCATTCGCTGGAGCAATCCGGCGCGCGCATCCTCGCGCCGCTGATCGACGGGCCGCTCGGCACCTCGGACGATCCCTGGACAGGTCCGGTCGCGCTCGATGGCAACCTGACGCTGGGCCTTCTGGAAGAGATCGTCCGCCTGCCCGCCTTTGCCGCCGCCGACCTGCGCATCGCCCCGGCGAGCCCCGGCAAGGCCGAACGGCTGACACCCTTCCTGCGGGCCGGTCGCGGCGTGCTCTACGTCAACCTCGAGGAAGCCGGGCTGCTCTGCATGCAGGGCTTCGACAATTCCAGCGATGCCGCCAGAGCCCTGGTGGCGCGCGGCGCGTCGCGGGCGCTGGTCACCGATGGCGGCAAGCCCGCGTCGGATGCCACCTCCGAGGGGGTGATCTCGGAATGCCCGCCCGAAGTTCTGGTCACCCGCGTGACCGGCGCGGGCGACACTTTCATGGCGGCCCATATCGCCGCCGAACTGCGCGGCGCGGAGCGTGCGACGGCGTTGCATGAAGCGCTGGCCGCCGCCGCAACCTACGTATCCGGAGACGTGACTTCATGACCCTCGTGCATCTTTCCGCCCCCGTCGCCGAGGCCCTGTCCAAGGGTGCGCCCGTGGTGGCGCTGGAATCGACAATCATCACCCACGGCATGCCCTGGCCGCAGAACCTCGAGATGGCGCGCAAGGTCGAGCAGACCATCCGCGACGGCGGCGCCACCCCGGCGACCATCGCCGTGCTCGAGGGCAAGCTCTGCGTCGGCCTCGACGAGACGCAGCTCGAAGCGCTGGCGCAGACCAAGCATGCGGCCAAGCTCTCGCGCGCCGACATGGCCGTCTGCATGGCCCGCGGCGGCACCGGCGCGACCACCGTCGCGGCGACGATGATCGCGGCGCGGCTGGCGGGCATCGAGGTCTTTGCCACCGGCGGCATCGGCGGCGTGCACCGCGGCGCCGAGCAGAGCTTCGACATCTCCGCCGACCTGCAGGAGCTGGCGCAGACGCCGGTGACCGTGATCGCGGCCGGGGCCAAGGCCATTCTCGACCTGTCGAAGACGATGGAGGTGCTTGAAACCCTTGGCGTTCCGGTGATCGCCTACGGTCAGGACCAGCTGCCGGCCTTCTGGTCGCGCGAGGCCGGCATCGCCGCGCCGCTGCGGCTCGACACGGCAAGGCAGATCGCCGAGGCGCACCGGATGCGCGGCGCGCTCGGCCTGCCCGGCGGCCAGCTGGTGGCCAACCCCATCCCCGAAAGCGCCGAGATCCCGCGCGAGACCATGCTGCCGATCATCCAGCGCGCCATGGAAGATGCCAATGCCCACGGCATCCACGGCAAGGCCGTGACGCCCTACCTGCTGCAGCGCATCTTCGAGCTGACCGAGGGCCGCTCGCTGGACAGCAACATCCAGCTGGTGCTGAACAACGCCCGTCTCGGGGCCGCCATCGCGGCAGAAATGAGCGCCCTGCCCGCTGCGTAAGCCACAGCACGGATCACAGTCTCGCGCGCCCATTGTGAAGCGGCGCGCGAGTGCCTAGTTTGTTTCGGAACACCTCTTTCTCCGGAACACGAATGAACACCCCCTTCGACGACAAGCCCCGCCGCCCCGGCATCTTCGCGAGCCTGCGGGCCAGCTTCCTGACCGGGCTGGTGGTGATCGCGCCGGTCGGCCTGACAATCTGGCTGATCTGGACCCTGTTTGGCTGGGTCGACGGCTTCGTGCTGCCGCTGGTGCCACAGCGCTTCAATCCCGAGGAATACATCGGGATCAACCTGCGCGGCGTGGGTGTGATCTTCTTCCTGGTCTTCACCATCGTCGTCGGCTGGGTGGCCAAGGGGCTGATTGGCCGCTCGCTCATCCGTTTTGCGGAAACGCTGGTGGATCGCACCCCGGTGGTGCGCTCGATCTATTCGGGCATCAAGCAGATTGCCGAAACGGTCTTTGCCCAGTCCGAGCGCAGCTTCGAGAAGGCCTGCCTGGTGCAATATCCGCGCAAGGGCATCTGGGCGATCGGCTTCATCTCGACCCCGGCCAAGGGCGAGATCCTCGCGCGGTCGGACGTGATGGGAGAGTTGATCTCGGTCTTCGTGCCGACCACGCCAAACCCGACCTCGGGCTTTCTGCTCTACTTCCCCGCCGAGGATGTGGTCGAGCTGGAGATGACCATCGAGGACGCCGCGAAGCTGGTGATCTCGGCGGGCCTCGTCTACCCGCCCGAGAAGCCCGGCGACAAGCCCAAGGTCGAGCCGGTGCGCCGCGCCGGCTGAGGTCAGTCAAGGCGGGCAAGCATCTCTGTCGCCTTGCGCAAATCGGCCTCGTAAAGCGCTTCTGCCGCCGGGCGTTCGGCCTGCGGCAACCGCAGCAGGTAGGACGGGTGCAGGGTGATCAGCACCGGCGTGCCGTCCTGCGCCACTTCGATGCTGCCGCGCCGATCCATGAGCCCCCGCCGATCGCCGGTCAGGCTTTCCACCGCCGTCGCGCCCATGGCGAGGATCAGCTTCGGCTTCACCCGGCTCCGCTCGATATCGAGCCACCAGCGGCAGTGCTGCACCTCGCCGCGGTTCGGCGCCTGGTGGATCCGCCGCTTGCCGCGCGGCGTGAACTTGAAGTGCTTCACCGCGTTCGTGACATAGGCCTCGCGCCGGTCGAGCCCCACCCGGCCGGCGATCACGTCGAACAGCTGCCCGGCCGGGCCGACGAAGGGCCGCCCCTCGAGGTCTTCGAGATCCCCCGGCTGTTCCCCGACGATCATCAGCGCGGCCTCCTGCGGCCCCTCGCCCGGCACCGGTTGCGTCGCGTCCTGCCAGAGCGGGCAGCGGCGGCAGCCATCGAGCGCGCGGCGCAAGTCGGAAAGGTCGCCCACCGCGCCGTCGTTCGGTCCGTCCGGCACCTCTCTCAGACGCGAGGTGATCCGCCCGGCGCGTTTCGGCGCCAGCGTCGGCGCCGCCTCTGCCATCTCGCGCGCCCGCGCCTGCGCGGTGGCGACCATCTCTGGGATCAGCCGCGTTTCGGGCATGTTGTGCCAGTATTTTTTCGGCATCTCCGCCTGCATCGCCTTGAGCTTGACCCGCGCCGGGTTGAAGATGTTGCGGAAATAGGTGCGCCAGAGATCCTCGGCGGCATCCTCGGGCAGATCGGGTCGCGCCGCGCCGGGCGCAAGCCGCAGCGCGCCGCCCTCGAAATGCGCCGAGAGGTCGGGGGTGTAGATCGCCCAGTCCATGTCGCCGAAACGCTTCACGAAGAACGGCGCGGTCAGTTCGAGGATGTAGTGGCTCGGCTCGAACCAGGCGGCAAAGCTGCGGCGGTTGGCACCAGCTTGCCCGATCTCGCGGAAGCGGACGAAGGCGGTCATCTTGTGGCGGTCGCGGCTGACCTCCTTGGCCATGCGGGTCAGCTTCTCGACCCGCGGATCGCCGCGATCCTCGAGCAGGCGCTTCTCGCGCCGCAGTGCCCAGAGCAGCGCGTAAAGCCGGGCGAAACGTTCGGGATCGCGGTGCCAGACCACCAGCCGCGCCAGATCGACGAAGCCGCGCGGGACCGAGACCGGCGCGCCGCTGACCGGCGGCAACGCCTCGGCGAAAAGATCGCCCTCGCCCTGCCCGCGCTGCCAGAGCAGCTCCTCGGGCGGCACGCCTGCGCCCAGAAGGTCCCGCGCCTCGTTGCGCCAGGCCTCAAAGGTGCCGGTCTCGGGCAGGCTCACGCGGCGCATCAGAACAGCGACAGCTGCTCGGGCGGCGGCGCGAAGCGGGCGCGCAGGTCGGCGGCATCGCCCAGGGCGCGCGGCCGCCAGTCGAGCAGCGTGATGAAGGGTTTCGCCTGTTTCAGGTTCGCCCCCATGCGCCGCAGGTCGTCATAGCGCAGCGTGCGGTGGCGGCGTGTCGTGAGGATCCGCGCCACGGTCTTGGTCCCCAGCCCCGGCACGCGCAGCAGCATCTCGCGCTCGGCCCGGTTCACGTCGAGTGGGAACAGGTGCCGGTTGGACAAAGCCCAGGCGAGCTTGGGATCGATCTCGAGGTCGAGATGGCCGCCCTTGGTGGCCGAAGCGATCTCGTCCACCTCGAAGCCGTAGAAGCGCAGCAGCCAGTCCGCCTGGTAGAGCCGGTGCTCGCGCATCAGCGGCGGCCTGATCAGCGGCAGCGCGGCCGAGGCGTCGGGGATCGGCGAGAAGGCCGAGTAGTAGACCCGCCGCAGCTTGTAGCCCGAATAGAGCCGGGTCGAGGTGCGCAGGATCGTCGTGTCATCCGCCCCGTCGGCCCCGACGATCATCTGCGTCGACTGCCCGGCGGGGGCAAAGCGTGGCGGGCGCTTGCCGGTGAAGCTGCGCTCCTTGCCCGCCTCGCGTTTCAGCCGCACATCAGCCATGGCGCGGCGGATCTGCGCCGGGTCCTTTTCCGGGGCGTAATCCTTCACCGCGCGGTCGGTGGGCAGCTCGACGTTGATCGACAGCCGGTCGGCGTAGAGCCCCGCCTCCTCGATCAGCTCGGGCGCCGCGTCTGGGATGGTCTTGAGGTGGATGTACCCGCGGAAATAATGCTCGGTGCGCAGCATCCGGGCGATGCGCACCATGTCGGACATGGTCTCGTCGGGGCTGCGGATGATGCCCGAGGACAGGAACAGCCCCTCGATGTAGTTGCGGCGGTAGAACTCGAGCGTCAGCGTCACCACCTCCTCGGGGGTGAAGCGGGCGCGGGTGACATTGCTGCTGACCCGGTTCACGCAATAGGCGCAGTCGTAGATGCAGAAGTTCGTCATCAGGATCTTCAGCAGGCTGATGCAGCGCCCATCCGGGGCGTAGGCGTGACAGATGCCCGAGCCGGTGGTCGAGCCGATGCCCTTGCCATCGCGCGAGTCGCGCTTCTGCCCCCCGCTCGAAGCGCAGGAGGCGTCGTATTTCGCCGCGTCGGAAAGAATCGCGAGCTTCTGATCGAGGGTCATTCTTGCCATGCGTTCATGATATGTTCACATGAACCCGCGATCAATGGTCCGCTTGGGCGGGGACGTCCAGCTCACGCCGAAGTGTCCCCGCCGGGCCGTTCAGGGCTGGGTCAGCACCGGGTCAGAGCGCCGTCCAGCCACCGTCGACGGAGATCGTCGTGCCGGTGATCTGCGCCGCCGCGTCCGAGCAGAGAAACACCGCCGTGCCGCCGATTTGCTCGGTGGTGGCGAATTCCTTCGACGGCTGACGCTCGAGGATGACCTTCTCGATCACCTCTTCCTCGCTCATGTTGTACTTGGCCGCGGTGTCGGGGATCTGCGCCTCGACCAGCGGCGTCTTCACATAGCCCGGACAGATGGCGTTGCAGGTGATCGCCTCCTTGGCCGTCTCCAGCGCCACGGTCTTCGTCATGCCGACGATGCCGTGTTTGGCCGCGACATAGGCCGACTTGAACGGCGAGGCGGTGAGCCCGTGCGCCGAGGCGATGTTGACCACCCGGCCCCAGCCCGCCTTGCGCATCATCGGCAGCGCGGCGGCGGTGGTGTGGAAGGCCGAGGTCAGGTTGATGGCAATGATCGCGTCCCATTTCTCGACCGGGAACTCGTCGATCGGCGCGACGTGCTGGATCCCGGCATTGTTCACCAGGATGTCGCAGGCCCCGGCCTTCTCGATCAGCGCGCGGCAGTCGTCGCCCTTGGACATGTCGGCCTGAATGTAGCGCACCTCGACACCGAACTCCCGGGCCATATCCGCGGCCAGCTGATGGTCCTCGTCGCGGTCGGTGAAGGAATTGAGCACCACCGACGCGCCCGCCCGCGCCAGTTCGCGCGCGACGCCGAGCCCGATGCCCGAGTTCGATCCGGTGACGACAGCCGTCTTGCCCTTGAGAGACATGCGAAAACTCCTCGAAATGTGCGGCACCGACATGGCACGCCGCCGTTTGGGGTCAGAAGGCCCAGACCTCCCGCGTCCCGCCCCCGCCATTGCTCTGACATCCCGCCCGAAGCTGCAAGCCCGTGTTCGCAACGTCATCACGGATTCGTAGGGGCGAACTTCGCTGGTCCCCCTAGGCAAGAGCCGCACTGCCCTGTATGGCTCGGCGCACCGTCGCACACCGACGCCTACGTCTACTCCGTCAGCAGCGCGCCACCACAGCGAGGCGCGAGATCGTCTTGTCCGGCTGGCCATTTCTGCAATGTCTTGGCTGCACCGGACGACAGGTCCCTCCCGGAAGGTCGTGCAAAACCAAAAAAAAACGCCGGCACGAGGCCGGCGTTCAGTCATTGAGGCAGGTTTCATACAGGCAAGAAACCTATCGAGCAGTGATGTCTTTATACGCGCTTTGCTGCCGGAGTCCAACCTAAAAGTTTGAAAAGACGTAAAAGCCCCGGTAGGCTCGAAAACCAAGAAAACAAGGGCAGAGCAGGACGGTTTCTCCAATGGCCGCAATTCATTTCAAATTATCTCCGATGACGTCCGCGCTGACCGCGCTGGCGCTGTTCACCGGATTCGCGGCGACGGCGGAACCGATGCATGGCATCGCCATGTATGGCGCCCCTGCCCTGCCCGCGGACTTCGATCACCTGCCCTATGTCAACCCGGAGGCGCCCAAGGGCGGCCGCATCGTAACCGGCGAAGTCGGCAGCTTTGACAGCCTCAATCCGCATATTCTCAAGGGCACCGTGCCCTGGCAGCTGCGTTTCCTGGCCTATGAATCGCTGATGGGCCGCAGCTGGGACGAGCCCTTCACGCTCTATTGCCTGATCTGCGAGACGGTCGAGACCTCACCCGAGCGCGACTGGGTCGAATTCACCCTGCGCCCCGAGGCGAAGTTCTCCGACGGCACGCCGGTGACGGTCGAGGACGTGATCTGGAGCTTCAACACGCTCGGCACCGAAGGTCACCCACGCTACCAGGGCACCTACAGCCGCATCGAGAGCATCCAGCAGACCGGCGAGCACAGCCTGCGCTTCAGCTTCAACGTGCAGGACCGTGAACTGGCGCTGATCGTCGGCATGCGTCCGATCCTCAAGAAGGCGCAATGGGAGGGCAAGGATTTCGCCGCCTCCGGGCTCGACGTGGTGCCGATCACCACCGCGCCCTATGTCGTCGACGCCTTCGAGGCCGGCCGCTACGTCTCGCTCAAGCGCAATCCCGACTACTGGGGCAAGGACGTGCCCTTCATGAAGGGCCAGGCCAACCTCGACGAGGTGCGCATGGAATTCTTCGGCGACGGCACTGCCATGTTCGAGGCCTTCAAGGCCGGGCTGCTGAACTCCAACCGCGAGCTCAATTCGGAGAAGTGGGAGAGCCAGTACAACTTCCCCGCGGTGCAGAACGGCGACGTGGTGAAATCGGTGATCCCGCACGGCCGCCCCTCGGGGATGACCGGCTTCGTGATGAACACCCGCCGCCCCGGCTTCGACGACTGGCGCGTGCGCGAGGCGATGATCCAGCTGTTCAACTTCGAGTACATCAACGAAACGCTGACCGGCGGCCGCCAGCCGCGCATCACCTCGTATTTCTCGAACTCCGAGCTGGCCATGCAGCCCGGCCCGGCCACCGGCCGGGTGAAAGAGCTGCTGACCCCCTTCGCCGACAGCCTGCTGCCCGGCACGCTCGAGGGCTACGAGATGCCCGAGGGCGACGGCTCGGCGCGCAACCGCGCCGGCCTGCGCAAGGCGATGGAGCTGATGCAGGAGGCGGGCTACACGGTGCAGGACGGGGTGATGATGACCCCCGAGGGCCAGCCCTTCCAGTTCGACATCGTGCTGCCGCAGGGCGAGACCGAGGCCGGCTCGATGATCGACATCTACGTGCAGGCGCTGGAACGTCTCGGCATCAAGGTGCGCGTCGACACGGTGGATTCCGCGCAGTTCAACGCCCGCAGCGCCAGCTTCGATTTCGACATGACCTGGTTCCGCCGCGGCATCTCGCTCTCGCCGGGCAACGAGCAGCGTCTCTACTGGGGCAGCGCCGCCGCCGACCAGGAAGGCTCGCGCAACCTCATGGGGGTGAAAAGCCCGGCGGTCGACGCGCTGATCGAGGATCTGCTGACCGCCACCAGCCGCGAGGAGTTTCTCGCGGCCACCCACGCGCTTGACCGGGTGCTCACCGCTGGCCGATATGTCATCCCCACGTACGAGTGGAATCAGAGCTGGATCGCCCACGCCAAGGAGCTGACATTCGCCGAGCCCACGCCGGTCTACGGCGATTGGATCGACTGGCAGCCCAACGCCTGGTGGTGGGACGACAAGAACTGAGCCATCCGAAGATCAACAAGACCAACGAACGACGAGCAGACAGTATGAAACGCTTCCTTCTCCTGGCCCTCCTGGCCGCGCCCCTCGCCGCCTGCGGCACCGTCGACGGCTTCGGCCAGGATGTCTCGCGGGCCTCGCGCACGGTGGACAGCTGGTTCTGAGCGTCCACGGGGTCTGAGCGTCCCCCAGGGCGGCGCCGGCCCCTTCTTCTAGGCGGAAATATCCTGGGGGTCCGGGGGCAACGCCCCCGGTCTGCGCCCTCAGTCTGCGCTCCCGTTCCGCGCCCTGTGCTGCATCCGGCTCAGCGCGTGTCGCGCAGCCCCGGATGCAACCGCGTCAGCACCGCCAGAAGAAAAGCCGTGCTGACCCCGAAGGTCAGCAGCCCGGTGATCGCCGCGAAGGCCCCGAAGATGCGCAGCCCCGCGTCCAGCGTGACGTCGCCGTAGCCCAATGTGGTGTAGCTGACCACGGCGAAATAGAACGCCTCGGGCAGGGTTTCGAACGCGCCCAGGTGCCGGAAGCTGGCGGCCCAGAGCCAGATCTGCAGCGTATGCGCCAGCACCATGGCGCCGAAGGCCGCGCAGATCAGCGCGAAGAGCCGCAGCGGACCACTGTGGGCCTCGATCCGCGCAATGGCACCGAGCAGCCGGGGCGCGGTGCGCGCGACGATCCATATCTGGACCCCCGCGCAGAGGCACAGCAACCCCGTTCCCAGCGCGATCTGCGCCCACATCCCCATCCCGGCCGCCCTAGCGCGCCTTGAACAGGCTGCCGAGGATACCGCGCACCAGCCGCTTGCCGGTGGTGCCCGAGAGCTCCTTCAGCACCGCCTGCCCCAGCGCCTCGCCGAGGCTGTCCGGGGCGCTGTAGCGGGTGCTGCGCGGCTTGCTCGGGCTGCTCTTGCGCGGCTCTGCGCGGGGCGTCGGATCGTAACGCCTGGCCCTGTTGTAGTCCCGGATCTCCTCGTCCAGCGCCGCCTGCACGTCTCCTTGCGTCTCGGCCTCTTCCGCCGCAGCAGCAGCAGCCTCGGCGCGCGCCTGAAGCATCTCATGCGCCGAGTTGCGATCGACCGGCGTGTCATATTTCCCCTTCAGCGGCGAGGCATCCATCGCTTCGGTGCGCTCGGCATCAGTGATCGGCCCGAGTTGCGAAGCCGGCGGGCGCACCAGCGTGCGCTGCACGATCCCCGGAACGCCCTTCTTCTGCAGGAAGGAGGTCACCGCCTCGCCGGTGCCGACCTCGCGGATCGCGGTCTCGGTGTCGAAGGCGGGGTTCTCGCGGTAGGTCTCGGCGGCCTGTTTCAGCGCCTTGCGGTCGCGGGCGGTAAAGGCCCGCAGCGCATGCTGCACCCGGTTGCCGAGCTGGCCGAGGATGTCCTCGGGGATGTCATCCGGGTTCTGCGTCACGAAGTAGACGCCGACGCCCTTGGAGCGAATCAAGCGCGCCACCTGCTCGACCTTGTCGACCAGCGCCTTGGGGGCGTCGTCGAACAGCAAGTGCGCCTCGTCGAAGAAGAACACCAGCTTGGGCTTGTCGGGATCGCCGACCTCGGGCAGTTCCTCGAACAGCTCCGACAGCAGCCAAAGCAGGAAGGTCGCATAGAGCCGCGGCGCGCCCATCAGCGCGTCGGCGGCAAGGATGTTCACATGGCCGCGCCCGTCCGGCGCGCAGCGCATCAGGTCGGCAAGCTCCAACGCCGGCTCGCCGAAGAACCGCGCGCCGCCCTGGTTTTCCAGCACCAGCAGCCGGCGCTGGATCGCCCCGACCGAGGCGGTCGAGATATTGCCGTAGCGCAGGCTGAGATCCTTGGCGTTCTGCCCGACCCAGACCAGCAGCGACTGAAGGTCCTTCAGGTCAAGCAGCGGCAGGCCCTGTTCATCCGACAGGCGGAAGGCGATGTTGAGGATGCCTTCCTGCGCTTCGGTGAGTTCCAGCAGCCGCGCGAGCAGAAGCGGACCCATCTCGGCCACGGTGGTGCGCACCGGGTGGCCCTTGGCGCCGAAGAGGTCCCAGAACACCGCCGGGTATCCGCTGTAGGCAAAGGTGTCGAAGCCGATCTTTGCGTTGCGCTCCATGAAAGGCGCGTGGAGATCCGCGCTTTCGGAACCGGGCCGCGAGAGTCCCGATAGATCGCCCTTCACGTCCGACAGGAAGACCGGCACGCCCGCGGCGGAAAATCCCTCTGCGAGAATTTGCAACGTGACCGTCTTGCCGGTGCCCGTAGCCCCGGCGATGAGCCCGTGACGGTTGCCGTACTTCAGGCCAAGAAACTGTTTTTCCGAATAGGCTTCGCCGCCGCCGCCTACAAAAACGTCATCGCTCATCGCCTGTCTCCGCTGCCCTGTCGTTCCGAGCATACAATCTTAACTCTTTGCTGCCAGTATGAAAATTGCTCGGGGCACCATGTCCTCTCCTGCCTCGGGCAAACTTCCTCCCTGTCTGACTTGCCGCGTCCGTATCACGGGCGCGGCCTTTTGCACAAAAGTGAAGCCTCGCCGTTGCAAACCCTGTTGACCGGTGGGAAAGAGTTTCGTAGCGTCTCGGCAATGACAAAGTCGGCCGGTCCGACAGGGAGCAAGGGAAAGGGGACCGCAGGGTCCCTTTTCTCTTTTGGATGAATGGCTTTCGCGCTTTATTGCCGTTCTCGTGAAGCTTCAGAATTCCCGACTGACACCGCTTTGTGCGCATGATAAGCGGGCATTGAAACAAAATGACCGTTCAGGGGGACCCATGTTCAGACCTCTTCAAATCCTGCGCCTTCTGCCGCTCGCCGCGACGCTGGCCGGACTGCCGGCCTACGCGCAGGATGCCGCGCCGTCGAGCGACGCGCCCGCCGAAGACCAGACCGAAGGGACTGTTGCCGCGGGCGGACTGTCGCTTGGCGAGGATGCCAACGGCGCAGCACCGGCGGCACCCGGCCAGCAGCAGCCCGAGACCTATGTGAAGGCCACCCATGGCTCCTGGGAACTGCAGTGCCTGCGCGCGCCCGAGGGCAGCGATGCCGAAGATCCGTGCCAGATGTACCAGCTTCTGCAGGATGGCGATGGCAACAACGTCGCCGAGGTCAGCCTGTTCCGCGTCGCCAACGGCGGCCAGGTCGCAGCGGGTGGCACCTTCGTCGTGCCGCTGGAGACGCTGCTCACCCAGAAGCTGACCATCGCCGTGGATGGCGGTCAGGCGAAGCGCTACGACTTCTCCTTCTGCACCCCGGTCGGCTGTTACGCCCGCGTCGGCTTCACCGAGGAAGACGTGAGCCGTTTCAAGGCTGGCAAGGGTGCGACGATCACCATCGTGCCGGCGCTGGCACCCGATCAGAAGGTCACGCTGGACATGTCGCTCTCGGGCTTCACCGCCGGCTACGAAGAGGCCAGCGCGCTGCGCCAGTAACCTCTCGTCGAACGCGAGCAAAAGAACCCCGGCGACGCTCGCCGGGGTTTTTTCATGGCATTTCGGGGTCTCAGGCGTCGTGCAGGCCGGCCAGCACCGCTTCGGCGGCACGCATCCCCGGCGCAGGTCCGCCCTTGCCGAGCCGCTCCATGGTGAGCTGCATTGCCTGCGTCTGCTCCTGCGGTGCCTCGAGCACCCGCAGCACCGCATCGCCGATCGGACCCGGACGGCAGGCATCGCCGATGTACTCGGGGATTGTCCGGCTTTCTGCCACCAGGTTCACCAGGTTCACCGAGTCGACCAGCATCAGCCGCCCGATGATCTGCCGCGACAGCCAGCCCATGTCGTAGCCGATGACCATCGGCGTATTGGCCGCTGCAAGCTCCAGCGCAACCGTTCCAGAGGCGGCAAGCGCCACGTCGGCAGCGGCAAAGGCGGCGCGTTTCTCGGCCTTGCCCGCCTCGCCCTGTCCGCGCGGATCGAGCAGGATCGGATCGACAGACCAGCCCTGCACCGTCTCTCGCACCAGCTCGGCAACCGGCGCGGCCATCGGCAGCACGTAGCGCAGCTCGGGGCGGGCCTCCTGCACGCGCGCCAGCGCTGCGCCGAAGACCGGACCAAGCCGCGAGACCTCGGACCGGCGAGAGCCCGGCAGGATCAGGCAGAGCGGCGCATCGCCGATGCCATGGCGCAGGCGAAACTCGGCCTCTTCGGACTGGCTCGCCTGCGGGTCGGTGACAACGGGGTGTCCGACGAAATCGCAACGCATCCCGGCCGCCTCCATGTAGGGCGGCTCGAAAGGCAGCAGCGCCAGCACTTGGTCGATGTGTTTCGCCATCTTCGCCGCCCGGCCCGGACGCCAGGCCCAGACCGTCGGGGCGACGTAATGCACGGTGCGGATGCTTGAAGCGGCCTTCACCAGCTTGGCGACCCTCAGCGAGAATTCCGGCAGATCGACGGTGATCAGCACGTCGGGCTTGGCGGCCACCACCGCCTCGGCGGTCTGGCGGATGCGCGCCTTGAGCGCGCCGTAGTTGCGCAGGATCTCGGTGATCCCCATGATCGAGATCTCGTCCATGGGAAAGAGGCTCTGCAAGCCCTCCTCGAGCATGCGCTCGCCGCCGATGCCCTCGAAGCTGACGTCGGGGACCAGCGTCTTCAGCCCCTGCATGAGCGCGCCGCCCAGCTTGTCGCCCGAAGGCTCGCCCGCGATGATGAAGACCTTCATGCGTCCCGCTCCCGTACCCACAGGAAAAGCCCTGCGGCATCCAGCATTTCTATGACCGCCGCGCGGTCGAGCACCATGACGCCCTGCGCCTCGATAACAATCCCGGCAAGCCCGGCGCGGATTGCGCCGACGGCGGTGTTCGGCCCGATGACAGGCAGGTCGGCGCGGCGCTCCTGTCCCGGCTTCGGTGCCTTGTAGAAAATTCCGCCCGGCACCGGAGGCAGCTCGCCCAGCATGGCGTCCGTGCCGCGATGGTCCTCGCGCGCCACCACCTCTCCACCGGAAATGACACAGCATTGGCCCAGGTCCTCGAGCCCCTGCCGGTGACTCACCGCATCCGCGAGCCTGGCCATCTGAGCCGCCCCTTCGCCGGGACGGGCCTGCGTCAGCACACCGGCCTCCGGCAGAAGGCTCGGCGCGGCGTCATGCGCCCCCACCACCGCGAATCCTGCGTCTTCGAGCAGACCGATGACGATGCGCAGCGCGCCATCGTCGCCGCGCTTCAGCGCACGAAGGATTTTCGGCACCAGCAGCAGGGTCGGCAGATCGAGCCGCGAGAGCCTGACCTCGGGCCGCCCCACCGCACCGCACATGCACACGCGCGTCACCCCCTGCGCCTTGAGCCAGCGCAGGAAAGAGCCGAGCTTCTCGATCCGGAACAGGTGGTCCGCGGCGACCCGGTCGGGAGGCGAGCTTTCCATGGCGCAGATCAGCGCCGGTTCGGGCAGCGCCTCGAGCACCGCCCGAGGCAGATCGCCCTGCCCTGCGATCAGCGCCAGCATGGGGTCAGCCCGGCGTCAGGAAGTGGCGGTCGCTGTCACCGAGGATGAAGGCGACGATCTCGCGCACGTACTCGCTTTCGGTCTCATCGCCGAGGCGCTTGGCGCGTTCGGCGAAGGCACCTTCGCCCTGCGCCAGCATCTGGAAGGCGGCGCGCAGCGCGGTGATGTCCGCCCGGCTCACGCCGCGGCGCTTGAGGCCGACCAGGTTGAGCCCGTCGAGCTTGCCGCGCGGTGCCTGGACGAGGCCGTAGGGGATCACGTCGTTCGTCACCATGGTGACCGCGCCGATGATCGCGCCCCGGCCGATGCGCACCCATTGGTGCACGCCCGACAGACCGCCGACGATCACGTCGTCCTCGATCACGCAATGCCCGGCCAGCGCCGAGTTGTTCACCAGGATCACCCGGTCGCCGACCTGCGCGTCATGCGCCACGTGGCAGCCGGCCATGAACAGGCCATCATCGCCGACACGGGTGACGCCGCCGCCACCGTCGGTGCCGGCGTTCATCGTCACGTGCTCGCGGATGCGGTTGCGCTTGCCGATGACGAGCGCGGTCTTTTCGCCGCGGAACTTCAGGTCCTGCGGAATTTCACCGATCACCGCGAAGGGGAAAATCACCGTGTCCTCACCGATCTCGGTGCGGCCGGTGACCACCACGTGGCTCTTCAACTCAACGTTTGCCGCCAGCACGACCTCGGGGCCGACGTGGCAGAACGGGCCGATCTTGCAGCCCTCGCCGATCTGCGCGCCCTCTTCGACATAGGCGCTGGGATGGATCACTGCCTCGGTCACGCCGGCAGGTCCATCATCGCGGTGAATTCGGCCTCGCAGGCCAGCTCGCCATCGACCTCGGCGATGCCCTCGAACTTCCAGACCTTGCCGCCCGGCTTGCCGCGCAGGGTGCGGACCTTCATCTTGAGCACGTCGCCCGGCACCACCTTGCGGCGGAACTTGCACTTGTCGATGCCCATGAAATAGACCTTCAGGTCCTTGTCGGCGAGGTCGAGCGCCACGCCGACCATCACTGCGGTGGTCTGCGCCATGGCCTCGACGATGGTCACGCCCGGCATGATCGGCAGACCGGGGAAGTGGCCCTGGAAATGCGGCTCGTTCATCGTGACGTTCTTGATGCCCACGGCCGAGCTGGTGCCATCGATCTCCACGACCTTGTCGACGAGCAGGAACGGGTAGCGATGCGGCAGGATGCGCTGGATCAGCTGGATGTCAGCGCTGAGAAGCGTCTCGGTCATCGTCGGCCTTTCAAAAGGAAAAAGTCGCCCTTCCCCTAGCAATCCCGGCGGCGCGGGGCAAGCGGCGCGGTCTTTGCGACGTCACGGGATGCAACAGGTTGAAACAGCGCCGCCGGTCAGGGCTTGGACGGCGCGGAGTCCGCGGGGCCGGTGACGGCGCCGGACAGATCCGGCAGCGGCTCCGGATCGGGCAGCATCTCGTTCATCCGCGCGATGGCCATATCGGTGATGTCGATCGAGTTCGTGGACAGGAACACCGTCCGCTGATCGAGGATGATATCGGCCCCGGCGTCGCGCATCAGTTCGGCGAGGATCGGTTCGGCCTTCGAGATGAACTGCCGACGGCGCTCCTCGGACAGGTTGCCAAGCGTGCGCGCCTTGCTGTCCTGCGCGTCGCGCAGTTCCTGGACCTTGATGTCGAAAGCATCCGCCAGCTTGCGAAACGCCACCGGATCCATGGTCCGGCGCTTCTCGGTCAGGGATTTCTCCTCGGCCGTCAGCTCGGCTTCGATGCGCCGGTTCTCCGCGGCGATCTCGGTGCCGGTGGCGTCGAGCAGTTCCGAGACCTGCTTGCCAAAATCGCTGTCGGCGTAGAGCCTGTCGATCTCGACCGTCAGGATGGGGCTCTGCACGATGCCGGGGCGGATCGCCTCCTGCGCCAGCGCGGGGCCTGTCCCCGCGCACAGCAGAAGGATGGCGGCGCGCAGCAGGCTGCGCGCCCTCCGCTCAGAAGGTGCTCGAGACCGAGAGGCTGAAGTTCTGCTCGTTGTCATGCTCTTCCTTCGACACCGGGGTCGAGAAGTTCAGCCGCAGCGGCCCCAGGACGGAATCCCAGAAGACCGAGAAGCCGACCGACGAACGCGCGGTGAAATCGCTGTAGAGGACCTCGTTGTCACCGGCCTTCGCGATGGTGTCGTCGGACAGGCCCCAGACCGAGCCGATGTCGTAGAAGACACCGCCGGTGATGCCGTATTCCTCGGGCAGGCCAAGCGGGAACTCCGCGTCGAAGCGCAGGGCGGCGTAGTAGTTGCCGCCGAGCGGGGAATCGATGTCCTCGTCGTCGTTGTACTCGCGCGGGCCGATCCCGGCGTATTCGAAGCCGCGCATGATGTTCTCGTTCATCATGTAGCGGTCGGTCACCCGGCTGTCACCGTCGAGGTAGTTGATCGCCCCCGCCTGGAAGGTCGCGCGCAGGGTGATTTCCTCGTTCCAGACCAGCGTTTGCGCGATGGCGCGCAGATCGGTCTGGATGAAGTTGTTGTCGCTGCCAAGACCGCCGAAGTCCTGACCGAACTCGAGCAGGTAACCCTTGTTCGGGTCGAGACCCTCGCGCCGGGTGTCATAGCTGAAGGTATAGCCCAGCATATGGTCGTTGCGCGCGTCTTCCTCGGCTTCCGAGATCACCACGTTGCCGACGACATCCTCGTCGTAATCGGTGATGTCGGTGTAGCGGTAGGTGTAACGCAGGCCAAGACGACCATTGTCCGAGATCGGGAAGGTCAGGCTGGGCCGGAAGATGCCGGTGGCCGTGTCGTAATCGGCGCTGTCATACGACGTCTCGCGATAGCTCAGCGCCAGCCCGAACGCCACGTCGCGGCCCAGGAAGGCCGGTTCGACGAAATTGAACGTGTAGCTCTGGTTGGTCGACGCGGTGTTGATCCCGAACGACAGGCGCTGACCGCGACCGAGGAAGTTCTGCTCGGCGAAGCTGATCGAGGCCCCAAGGCCATCGGTGGTCGAATAGGAACCGCCGAAGCCGATCGAGCCGGTGGGCTTCTCGGTCACGTTCACATCGACGATCACCTGCTGCGGGGTCGAGCCTTCGCGGGCATTGACCTCGGCGTCCGAGAAATAGCCAAGCGCGCGGATGCGCTCCGCGGTCTCGCGGATCTCGCGCGGGTTGAACGGGTCGCCCTCGGCGACGTTGAATTCGCGACGAATGACCTGGTCGAGCGTCGTCGTGTTGCCCTCGATGTCGATGCGCTCGACGAAGATGCGCGGCCCGCGGGTCAGGTTGAAGGTCACGTCCAGAGTCTGCGCGCGGTCGTTGCGCGAGACCTGCGGATCGATGCGCACGAAGTTGAGGCCCTGCTTGGTCGCAAGGCGCTCAAGGCGGATGATTTCCTTGTCCACTTCGGCGGGCGAATAGGCCGCACCCGGCTTCAGGCTCAACGCGCTCCGGAAGGCGGCGAGGTCAACCTCGGGAAGCTCGCTCGCCACGCCGATACGGCCAAAGTCGAATTGCTGGCCCTCTTCGACGTTGAACGACAGGAAATAGCTGTCGCGCTCCTGCGAAAGCTCGGCATTCACGCCGGTAACGCGGAAATCCACATACCCGCGCGAGGCGTAGAAATCCTGAAGCAGCTGCCGGTCGAAGGCGATCCGATCCTCGATGTAGGTGTCGCTGCGGATCACGGCGCGCAGAAGTCCGGCCTGCTTCGTCTCGATGACGCGGCGCAGGCGGCTGTCAGAGAAGGCCTGGTTGCCGACGAAACCGATGCGCTCGACCTCGGTCACACCGCCTTCGAAGACTTCGAAGACAAGATCGACGCGGTTGTTCGAGCGGCGGATGAGCTTCGGCGTCACCTGCGCGGCGATACGGCCCTGTTGCAGGTAGGCGTCGGCGATCGCCTGAGCATCCTGCTCGGCCTGCCGCGGGCTGTACACGCGGCGCGACTTGGTCTTGACGATCGAGCCGAGGTCTTCGTCCTTCAGCCGGCGGTTGCCTTCAAAGGCGATCTGGTTGACGGTCGGGAACTCGGTGACCTCGATCACCAGAGTGTTGCCCTGCGGCGTGATCTCGACGCTCTCGAACAGACCGGACTCCACGATGCGCTGGTAGGCCGAGTTCAATTCCCCGGCGCTCACCGTTTCGCCGCGTGCGATCCCCGCATAACTCAGGATGGTGCCGGATTCGATCCGCTCGTTGCCCTCGATACGGACGTCGTTGAATGCGTAGGATTGCGCCTGCACCGCCTCTGGCAACGCCGTGAAGGCCACCGCTGCCGCAAGGGAAAGCGCGAGGGCCGAAACGCCTGCGCGATGCGCGTAAGATTTGCCGCGGGGCCTGCCCGACTTCTGCCCGATGCTCATGCTCGCTGTCCACTCCGCCGTGTTTTTTTATTGTGAGTAGCGGGTGTAGGTCATCTTGTCAAAAGACGAAACTGCGACGGGTCAAAGAGTTCCCAGGAAGGCGCCAAAATACAACGCGGCGAAAATCACCACGGCGAAGAACAGCCGGTCCCAGTTGATCGTCAGAAGCAGCCCAAGGCCGCGATAGCCGTCGTGAAAAGTCTGCATCCCTGCCCCCGCAAAAGCATGTGGTCCTGAACGCGGCTACACGGCCATCATGGCGGATTTAGGGCGAAAAAGGCCGGGCAGAAGATTTTCCCGCCCGGCCTTGTCCGATCTGTCGCCGTGGCGGCGATCAGGGGCAGAAGAGGTCGTTGGTCAGCGCAAACACCATCATCCCGAGGATCAGCACCAGCCCCGCGGACATCAGCGCGCGCAGCGCCCGTTCCGAGGGCGGCTTGCCGGTGACCGCCTCGTAGGCGAAGAACACGAGGTGCCCGCCATCGAGTACCGGCACCGGGAAGAGGTTCAACAGGCCCACGGCGGTCGACAGCACCGCGATGAAGGTCAGGAAGCTTTGCCCGCCCTGAGACGCCATCGCCCCCGAGGTCTCGGCGATGCCGATCGGACCGGACAGGTTGCACGACGAAATATTGCCCGCGATCATGTGCCACAGGCCCGAGAGCGATCCGGCGGCAATGCTGTAGGTGCGGCTCACCGCGCCTTTCATCGCATCAACGGGGCCAACGGTGGAGGTCGCCGGCTCGAAGAAGATGCCGCCGACGATGCCGATCCTGTACACCGCGTGGTAGCCGCCATCGGGCAGCGGCTCGTCGGTGCGTTTCGGGGTCATCGCCAGATCGAGGATCTCGCCGTCGCGCCACACCTCGAGGCCAAGCGTCGCCCCGTCCGAGCTTTCGACGCGCTGCTTGAGCTGGTCGAAGGCGAAGATCGGAACGCCGTCGATCGACATGATCACGTCGCCGGGCTCCATGCCGGCCTCGTTCGCGGCAGAGCGCGGCACGACCTGCGACACCAGCGGCGGATAGACATAGGGACCGGTCACGTCCTGGCGCGCGCCGCCGCGTTCCACGGTGTAGGTCAGCGAGTTCTGCAGCGGCAGCCCCTTCAGGAACGCCTCGAAGCCCTCGGCGTCGTCAAACGCGGGCGTCGCCGTTCCCTCGATCTCGAGCAGCACGTCGCCTTCCTGCAACTCCTGCACGCTGGGCATGGGGCGCAGATTGCCGACGGTCAGCGGCTCCGAGACCTGCCCCTGCACCATGAAGATGCCGGTGAACAGCAGGATGGTGAGCGCGAAGTTGAACACCGGACCGGCGGCGACCGTGGCGGCACGGGCCCAGAGCGGCGCGCCGGTCATGGTCTTGCGGCGCTCCTCGGCGCTCATCGGGGCCAGCGCCTCGGCGTCCGAGGTGCCGCTGGCGGCATTGTCGTCGCCCTTGAACTTCACGTAGCCGCCAAACGGCAGCGCCGCGATCTGCCAGCGCGTGCCGCGCTTGTCGACGCGGCTGAACAGCACCGGCCCGAAGCCCAGCGAGAAGACATCGGCATGGATCCCGGACCACCGACCGACGATGTAATGGCCGTATTCGTGGATCGCGACGATCACGGACAGCGCGACGACAAACGCAAGCAGCGTCCAGATGACGCTCCCGAACTGCGGGATCAGCTGGGTGACTTCCAAAGGCCCTGCCCTTTCAAATCGTTTCTTCTTGTCCCGCGGCGGGCCGTATCACCGGCGCACGGCGGCCGTCATCAATGGTGTTGCAGCGTCAGCTCGCGCGCGGTCTCCCGTGCGAGATGGTCAGCCGCACGCACGTTATCAAGGGTGATCTCGCTGCTTGTGACGGCACTGTCCGCCGCGAGCCGCTCCAGCGTCTGCTCGACGATCACCGCCATGTCCTGGAAGCCGATGCGCCTGGCGATGAAATCATCCAGCGCCTGCTCCTTGGCGGCGTTGAACACCGCGCCCGAAAGCCCGCCCGCCGCCATCACCTCGCGCGCGAGCCGCAGCGCAGGCCAGCGGGTCTCGCGGGCCGGGCGGAACGTGAGCTGCGAGAGCTTGACCAGGTCAAGCCGCTCGACCGGCAGCAGCCCGCGCTGTGGATGGTGCAGCGCGAAACCGATCGCATGGCGCATGTCGGGCGGTCCGAGATGCGCCATCAGCGCGCCATCGCAGAAGCCGACCAACGCGTGCATCATGCTCTCGGGGTGCACGACAACCTCGATCTTCTCGGGGTCTAGTCCAAAAAACTCTTTGGTTTCTATGACTTCCAAAGCCTTGTTGAACATGGAGGCGGAGTCGATGGTGATCCGCTGCCCCATCGCCCAATTGGGGTGGGTCGCGGCCTGCTCGGGGGTCGCCTCGGCCAGTTTTTCGATGGGCCAGTCACGGAACGCCCCGCCTGAGGCGGTGATGATCACCCGTTCGACGCGGCTCATGTCCTCGCCGATCAGCGCCTGGAAGACCGCCGAATGCTCGCTGTCCACCGGCAGCACCCGCCCGCCGTGGGCCTGCGCGGTGCGCAGCACCAGCGGACCGGCGCAGACCATGCTTTCCTTGTTCGCCAAAGCCAGCGTCGCGCCCTTTTCAAGCGCCCGCAGCCCCGGTGCGAGACCTGCCGCG
The DNA here is from genome assembly GCF_015223355.1 of Salipiger mangrovisoli. GTDB lineage: Bacteria > Pseudomonadota > Alphaproteobacteria > Rhodobacterales > Rhodobacteraceae > Salipiger > Salipiger mangrovisoli. Next base: position 22,139 of record NZ_JADFFK010000010.1, read on the forward strand.
CCGACGATGGCCGACATGACCCAATCGGCCGGGCGGCCTGCTGCCTCGATGATCGCCTCGGGACCGGCCGCGGCCTCGACCGCGGAGCCGGCAAGCCGTGCACGCAGCTCCGGCAACAGCGCCGGCTCCGCGGTCACTGCAAGGTCTGCACCGAACTTTCGAGCGTCCTTCGCAAGTTGCGCGACGTTCTTGCCGCCCGTCAGGGCAACGACATGGTAGCTTTCGGGATCGCGCGAAATCAGGTCGAGCGTGCTCTGACCGATCGAGCCGGTCGCGCCGAAGATGGAAATGCGTCTCATTGGACCGGTCTCACTCCACGCCGGGCGGGAAGTCGACGATCTGCCCGGCGATAAGCAGGAAGAGCGCGGCCCCCAGCATGCCGTCGAAGCGGTCGAGCAGGCCGCCGTGGCCGGGCAGCAGGTTCGAGCTGTCCTTGACCCCGGCGCGGCGCTTGACCGAGCTTTCAGCGATGTCACCGATCTGGCTGGCCATGGAAATCGCGATCGAGACCCCCACCAGCCCGAAGCCCGCCTCGCGCGAGTAGATGGCAAAGAGAGCGCCGACGATGCCCGCGCCGATCCAGCCGGCGGTGGCGCCGGACCATGTCTTCTTGGGGCTGACGCGCGGCCAGAGCTTCGGCCCGCCGATGGCGCGACCGGCGAAATAGCCGGCGACGTCGGTCACCACGACCACGGTCACCATCCAGAGCATCCAGGTCAGCCCGAAATCCGAGCGCAGCGACATGATGCCGTAGCCGGCGAGCATGATCATCGCGGTGAAGACCGAATAGGTGACCCCGCCGCGCTCCATCTGGCCGAACCCGGCCATCGACGGCAGCAGCAGCAGCGGCAGCGCGAAGGCCGGCGGCAGGTAGACCGAGGCCAGCGCGCAGACCCCGGCGACGACGGCAAGCAGCCTCGCCGACTTGCGCCGGTTGGTGTCCACCATGTTGACCAGTTCCCAGACCATGCCGCCGCAGGCCAGCGAGATGGCGATCCGCCACCAGATGCCGCCCAGCCAGACGCAGATCAGTGCGACGACGATCAGAACCGCCGCCGACGCCATGCGCGGGCCAAGGTCGCTCCAGCGTGCCGAGGTCATGCCTTCACACCGCCGTAGCGCCGTTCGCGCAGCCCGTAGCTGCCGATCAGGGACGAGAATTCCGCGGCCGAGAAATCCGGCCAGAGCGTGTCGACGAACTCGTATTCCGCATAGGCGGACTGCCACAGCAGGAAGTTCGAGATGCGCGCCTCGCCCGAGGTGCGGATCACCAGATCCGGATCGGGCAGCACGCAGGTATCAAGATATTTCGGCAAGGTCTCTTCGTTGACATCTTCGGGACTGAGCTTGCCCGCCGCGACATCCTGCGCCAGCCGTTGCGTCGCGCGGGCGACCTCGTCGCGGCCGCCGTAGTTGATGGCGATGGTCAGGTTCACCCCGGTGCAGCCCGAGGTCATCACCTCAAGCTCGTCCATCAGGGTGATCAGCTTGCGGTCGAGCTTCACCCGGTCACCAATGAAGCGCACCCGCACGTTCTCGGCGAAAAGCGCGCGTGCTTCCTTCTGGATGTAGCGGCGGAACAGGCTCATCAGCCCCGCCACCTCGGTCTGGGTGCGCTTCCAGTTCTCGGTCGAGAAGGCGAAGATCGTCAGGTATTTCACCCCGGCATCGGGGCAGGCCTCGACGATCTCGCGAACCCGCTTGGCGCCCGCGTGATGGCCGAAAAGCCGAGGGCGGCCCCTCTGGGTCGCCCAACGGCCATTGCCGTCCATGATGATGGCCACGTGGCGCGGGCCTCTGCCGTCTCGGATCGGTTTGGGCATCGGCCCTCCTCGCTTGGGCGTTTCCGCCTCAGACCTGCATGATCTCTTCCTGCTTGGTCTCCAGCGCGGCGTCGACCTTCTTAATGTAGCTGTCGGTCATGTCCTGCACCTCGGATTCCCAGAGCTTCTGGTCGTCCTCGGACATGCCGTCGGCCTTGGCCTTCTTGATCTGGTCCATGCCGTCGCGACGCACGTTGCGGATTGCGACACGGGCGTGCTCGGCATATTGGCCCGCGACCTTGGTGAGATCGCGGCGGCGCTCCTCGTTCAGCTCGGGGATCGGCAGCATGATGATCGTGCCGTTGAGCTGCGGGTTGATGCCAAGACCGCTCTCGCGGATCGCCTTTTCCACCTTGCCGACCAGGCCCTTGTCCCAGACGTTGATGGTGACCATGCGCGGCTCGGGCACGTTGACCGTGCCGACCTGGTTGATCGGGGTCATCGAGCCATAGGCGTCGACCTGCACGGGCTCCAGCATCGAGGCAGAGGCGCGGCCGGTGCGCAGCGAGGCGAATTCCGTGCGCAGGTTGGACATGGCACCATCCATGCGGCGTTGCAGGTCGGCGGTGTCGAGTTCGAATTCTTCAGACATGTTGGTTCTGCCCGTTCAAGTCATTCCGGTTAAAAGGCGTTCTAAGCCAGAGGCGGGCGGATGTATAGCGCTTTGCAGCCCGCCCGGACCGGCGAGCCGCCTCATGCCGCCGCGGCAGCCTGCTGCTGGATCCGCTCCACCATGGCGCGCAAGCCATTGGAGCGCTGCGCGGAAAGATGCTCGTTGAGCCCGAGCCGCGCCAGCTCGGCGCGGGCATCGATGCGGGCGACCTCGGCCGGCGTCAGCCCGTCGTAGAGCCGGTGCAGCACGGCGATCAGCCCGCGCACGATCATCGCGTCGCTCTCGCCCTCGAAATGCAGCCTGCCGCCGTCCCAGGTCAGGTGCAGCCAGACCTGGCTGGCACAGCCCTCGACCTTCGTGGCGGGCACCTTCAACGCCTCGGGCAGCGGCGCCATCGCCTTGCCGAGCTCGATCACCGTGCGGTAGCGGTCTTCCCAATCCTCGAGGAATTCGAAATCCTCGACCAGTTCCTCGAAACCTTCCTGTGCCATCTGTGCTCCTGCTTGCCGCGCCGCGCCGCACGGCGGCTGGCGCCGGGCGCGGGTGTGATCGGTCCCGAGAAGTAGGAGGCCGCGCCGCAAAGGTCCAGCCCTGGCAATGCATGCTTTTCAATACGGGTGCGATAGGCTAACCCGTGACCACCACAGGCAGAGGCATATCGCATCATGTTCAAACCCGTATCGGCCCTCATGATCTCGGCGCTCGTGCTCGGCGGCTGCGTCGGCCAGGACGAGACTGCGCCGGTCAGCAGCGAAACCGGCGCGAACAATCCGCTGATCCCGGAACGCTCGGCGGTAAGCTTCTTTGCCAAGAAGGAAGAGGTCTATCTTGGCCAGCCGGTCGGGATGATCACCGAGTTGCTGCTCGAGCGTCGTCCGGGCGGGTTCATCGTGCGAGTGAGCGGGGTTGCCGATTTCGCCGGACCTTTCGATGTTCAGCTGGTGCCGGTCGCCGGGTCCGAAGACACCGGCACGCTTGCCTTCCGGCTGCTGGCGCTTCAGGTGCCGGGACCGGTCCCCGCCGGAGCGGCCGCACGCACCGTCACCGCGGCGAAATGGATGACGGACAAGGAACTGGCCCCCTACCGTGCGCTGCGGGTCGAGGGCCTGCGCAATTCGCAAAGCGTCAGCCGTTGATCCGGGCGCAAATTCCTTCGAAGGAATTTGCACCTCTCCTCCGAGAGAGTCGCCCGCGCCAAGGCCTGGTGTGAACTTTGGGAGCGGCTCTGGTTCCGGAATTTGCCGTCTCGGATTGGCGCCGGTCGCGCGCCTTTTATTGTGACATCCTCGGGTTCGACTGTGCCTACGCGCGCCCCGAGGAGGGATTTTGCTACCTGCGCCTCGGCGACGCCGAGCTGATGATCGACCAGATCGGCCTGGGGCGCACCTTCGACGACGGGCACGCGCCCGATGCACCGCCCTTCGGCAAGGGGCTGAACCTGCAGATCCGCGTCGCCGCGATTGCCCCGATGCTCGCGGCGCTCGCCGAGGCCGGGCATCCTCTCTTCCTGCCGGTCGAAGAGCGATGGTATCGCGTCGGCAACGAGGAAGGCGGCAACCGGCAGTTCGTCGTGGCCGACCCCGATGGCTATCTCCTGCGCTTCTACGAAGAGCTTGGCAGGCGCCCGGCCGCGGGCTGACACCCTTTGGTCACGCTGACAGCGGCGCACGCACAACATGAAAACGCCCCCGCAAGTTCCTGCGAGGGCGTCAGATTTTTGGTTGAACGACGTGGTGCCCGCGTCAGAGCTCGATCACGTCCACCGACTTGCCCTTGGCTGCGAGCGCGATCTTGCCGTCGCAGAGGCGCAGCGCGTCGGCCCCGAAGACCTCGCGGCGCCAGCCGCTGAGGGCCTTCACGTCGCGCTGGCCGGCGGCGATCGCATCCAGTTCGGCGGCCGGGGCGATCAGCTTCGAGGCCACGCCCGAGCTTTCGGTCTTGGCCTTCAGCAATACGCGCAGCAGGTCGGCCAGCGCCGGGTTCACCTGCAATTGGTCGCGGTCGTCATCGACCTTGGGCAGCGACTCCTTCGGCGCCTCCTGCCCGGCCTTCACCGCCTCGAGAATGCCGTCGGCGATCGGACCCTTGCGCGCCTCGCGCAGCAGCAGCCGGGACCGGCCGAGGTCATCGAGCGTCACCGGCTTGGTCGAGGCCAGCTCGGCCAGCGCGTCATCCTTGAACACGCGGTTGCGGGGGATGTTGCGCGCCTGTGCGTATTCCTCGCGGAAGGCCGCGAGCGCGCGCACGATGGCAAGGAAGCGCGGGCTCGACGAGCGGGTGCGCACGCGCAGCCATGCCTCGTCGGGACGGGTGATGTAGGTCTCGGGATCGGTCAGCGTCGCCAGCTCCTCGGCGACCCAATGCGCGCGGCCGGATTCTTCGAGCTTGGCGGAAAGGAACTCGTAGATCACCCGCAGGTGCGTCACATCGGCCAGCGCGTATTTCTTCTGCGCCTCGGTCAGCGGACGGCGCGACCAGTCGGTGAAACGCGAGCTCTTGTCGAGCTGCTGCTTGGCGATGCGCTTGACCAGCGTCTCGTAGCCCACCTGCTCGCCGAAGCCGCAGACCATGGCGGCGACCTGCGTGTCGAAGAGCGGCTCGGGGATCACCCCGTGATCGACGTAGAAGATCTCGAGATCCTGCCGCGCGGCATGGAAGACCTTGACCACCGCGGTGTTGCGGAAGAGCTCCATCAGCGGCTCGAGCGACAACCCGTCGACCATCGGATCGACCAGCACGGCGTTCTCCTCGCCCTTGCCGGGGATCGCCAGCTGGATCAGGCAAAGCTTGGAGTAATAGGTGCGTTCGCGCAGGAACTCGGTGTCGACGGTCACATAGGGCGCGCTGGCAGCTTCGGCGCAGAATTCCGCAAGTTCTTCGGTCTTGGTCAATGTCTTCATGCGTGCACCGGCCCGTTCATGGATGTCTTGTTTCTCTTGGTTATCGCGCCTCCTACACCTTCGGCGCGCCAAGTTCAAAGCGGCAGCCACCGAAAGCTGGACAGAGCGGCATTTTCGCAGCCCTGCGCTTGCGCAGAGCGTACCGGCTGGGCCGCATCGCGCCCCACTCATCAAGCCTCGTGATGCCTCACGTGACAAGCATTCGTTTTCGCGAAGAGCCGGGAGCGTTTATGGAAAGGGCACTCCGAAGTCCCCCCCAAAAAAACTCCAAGGAGCTCTCCCATGTCCTCGCTCGATCTTGCTTACAGCTACACTCACCGCCCCGCCGTCACCGGCGGCTTCGGATCAATCGTCGCGGCGCTTGCGCTGCTCGCCCTGCTCGGCCTGCCGGCGCTCACCGCGCCCGAGACAGACGCGGCAGCGCTCGACTGGCACGGCAATGCCGCCAGCCACAAGGCCTCGCGCTAAGGCAGGACGACCGGCGTCTTGTCGCCCGCCGCGAAGCGGCGCAGCACCGCCGGGTAGAGCCTGTGCTCCATCTCCAGCACGCGCGCGGCGAGGCTGTCGGGCGTATCGCCCGTCAGGACCGGCACACGCGCCTGTCCCAGAAGCGGGCCGTCGTCCAGTTCCGGCGTGACCTCGTGCACGGTGCAGCCGTGCTCGGTATCGCCCGCCTCCAGCGCCCGCGCATGGGTGTGCAGCCCGCGATACTTCGGCAGCAGCGAGGGGTGGATGTTCAGCATCCGCCCCTTCCACGGCTCGACGAAGCCCGCGGTCAGCACGCGCATGAACCCCGCGAGGCAGAGGATGTCGGGCTGTGCCTTGTCCAGTTCCGCCTGCAGCGCCGCCTCGAAGCCGGGGCGGTCGCCCTTGAACGGGCGGTGGTCCACGACGGCGGTAGGGATGCCCATCGCGGCGGCCTTCTTCAGCCCGCCGGCATCCTCATTGTTCGACAGAACGAGAACCGGGCGCGCCGGGTGATCTCCGGTCATGCTCTCGGCCAGCGTCACCATGTTGGAGCCGCCGCCCGAGATGAAGATCGCGACGCGCTTCACTTCAGCGCGCCCTCGTAGGTCACGCCCTGCCCTTCGGTCACGGTGCCAAGCGTGCAGACGGTCTCGCCCTCGGCCTCGAGCAGCGCCTTCAGCGCCTCGGCGCGATCCGCCGAAACCGACAGGATCATGCCGATGCCGCAGTTGAAGGTCTTGAGCATCTCGCGCTCTTCGATACCGCCCACTTCGGCCATCCACTTGAAGACCGGCGGCAGCTGCCACGCGGCAAGGTCGATGGTCGCGCCGCAGCCCTCGGGCAGCACGCGCGGCAGGTTCTCGGTGAGGCCGCCGCCGGTGATGTGGGCGAGCGCATGCACGCCGCCGGCGCGGACCGCGGCCAGCGCCTGCTTCACGTAGAGGCGGGTCGGGGTCAGCAGCACCGCGCCAAGCGAGCCCTCCGCCCAGGGGCAGTCAGCCTCCCAGCCAAGACCCGAAACTTCGACCAGTTTGCGCACGAGGCTGTAGCCGTTCGAATGCACGCCATCCGAGGCAAGACCCAGCAGCACGTCGCCCACGGCCACGTCCTTCGGCAGATCCGAGCCGCGCTCCATCGCGCCGACGGCAAAGCCCGCAAGGTCGAAGTCACCCGCCGGGTACATGCCCGGCATCTCGGCGGTCTCGCCGCCGATCAGCGCGCAGCCCGAGCGCACGCAGCCTTCTGCGATGCCCTCGATGACCCGCGCGGCGCTCTCGGTGTCGAGCTTGCCGGTGGCGAAATAGTCGAGGAAGAACAGCGGCTCGGCGCCCTGGCACACCAGATCGTTGACGCACATGGCGACGAGGTCGATGCCGACGCCGTCAAGGTGGCCAGTGTCGATCGCGATACGCAGCTTGGTGCCCACGCCGTCGGTCGCCGCGACGAGGATCGGATCCTCGTAACCCGCGCCCTTCAGGTCGAAGAGCGCGCCGAAGCCGCCCAGACCCGAGACGGTGCCGCTGCGGTTGGTCCGCTTGGCCGCGGGCTTGATCCGCTCCACCAGCGCGTTGCCCGCATCGATATCCACGCCTGCATCCGCATAGGTGATGCCGTTCTTGCCTTCGGTCATGCCAGCCTCCGAGACCCCGTTTCGCGCGGGAATAGCGCAGGTCCGCGCAGATGAAAAGCGCCCATGCCCGGGGTTTTCGCGGATGGCGCGGCTGCGGGTGCGTATTTGCGGAACAATGAAAGCCGAAGGCCGGTCCGCTGGCGGCGGGCCGCGCGGCTCGGGATGAATGTTCCGCGGCTTCCGTAGCGTCAGTAATATTATTGCGCGGGCTCTACGCAGAACTGGGTATTCACAGCGCCGTGAGCGTTAGATAGCGTCAGCATCAGGCAAAAATGCCGCCGGTGCCCTTGGGAGGGGGTGCCGACCCAGGGAGGAGTATCATAATGAAAAAGACCTTCACGGCCGTTTCGGCCGCCGCTTTCGCTTTTGCCGGTGCTGCCTCGGCGCAGGAACTGCTCGAGATGACCTCGGGCTATTCCAAGAACCTGCCGATCCTCGGCACCGCCGCGGTGAACTTCGTCGAGAAGATCAACGCGATCTCGGAAAGCGTCGAGTTCGAACATTTCGATCCGGGCGAGCTGGTGCCGTCGCTGGAGATGCTCGACGCGGTGTCGAACGGCTCGGTGGACGCGGCCTATTCGACCTCGGGCTACTGGCAGGGCAAGATGCCCGCCGCCGGCCTCTTTGCCGCCGTGCCCTTCGGCCCCGAGCCGGGCGAGATGCTGGCCTGGATGCTCTACGACGACGGCATGACCCTGTTCCAGGAAATGTACGACACCAACGGCTACAACGTCCATGTGGTGCTCTGCGGCTCCTACGCCCCTGAAACCTCGGGGTGGTTCAAGAAAGAGATCAACTCGCTCGACGACCTCAAGGGTCTGAACATGCGCTTTTTCGGCCTTGGCGCCGAGGTGATGCAGAAGCTGGGCGTCTCGACCTCGCTGCTCGGTGCGGGCGACATCTTCCCGGCGCTGGAGCGCGGCGCGATCGATGCGACCGAGTTCTCGATGCCGATCGTCGATGCCAACCTCGGCTTCTACAACATCGCCAAGTACAACTACTTCCCCGGCTGGCACCAGCCCGCCACCATGTTCGAGCTGCTGATCAACAAGGACCGCTGGGAAGAGCTGGACGAGAAGAGCCAGAAGCAGATCGAGATCGCCTGCATGGCCAACCTGACCGACAACTTCGCCGAAGGCGAAGCGAAGAACTTCCCGGCCATGGTCGAGAACGTCGAGCAGCACGGCGTGACGATCAAGAACTGGACCCCCGAGCAGCTCAAGCAGTTCGAAGCCGCCTGGCTCGAAGTGGTGGAGGAGCTGAAGGCCGAGGACGAGATGTTCGCCAAGGCCTGGGCCGACCTCAGCGAGTTCCGCGAGGGCTACAAGACCTGGTTCAACAACATCTACCTGCCGCGCCCCTGGAACTGAGGCTGAACGGCTGATCGCCGGGCGCATGCGCCCGGCCACCTCCGGCGCGCCAGATGCATCGCGGGCGCGCCGTTTTCACGTCGCATGACCCGGATGGGCGCGGCGCAAGACCCCCAAGGCAGGCAGAACAAAGGACTAGGCCCGTGGAGGATTTCAAGGTTGCCATCTCCGACCCCGGAGAGATCGGACGCAAGGACCAGAACCGGGGCGACAGGTTCATCGTGCACCTGTCCAATCTCTGCGCCTGGCTGTTTCCCATCCTGATGCTCGCCATCTGCGCGCAGGTGGTGTTGCGCCAGATGGGCCACAACCAGGCCTGGCTCGATGACCTGCAGTGGTGGCTCTACGGCGTCGCCGTGCTGATCGGCATCGCCTATGCTGTGACCACCGGCAGCCACGTGCGGGTCGACATCTTCTACGACAACTTCGCCAAGAAGAAGCGGCTGATCATCGACATCATCGCGCTGGTCTGGCTGTTCTTCCCCTTCGTGCTGCTGTGCTGGGACGTGACGCTCGACTACGCGCTGACCTCGATCGCCGCCGACGAGGGCTCGTCGAGCCCGAACGGGCTGCACAACCTGTGGATCCTGAAGACGCTGATGAACCTCAGCTTCATCGTCATCATGGTGGCGATCTGGGCGGCCTACGTGCGGCACCTGTCGCAGCTGACCCGCCCGGCGCTGTGGAAGCAGCTGCTCTTCGCCCTGCCCTCCACCGTCTTCGGCCTGCAGCTGATCATCTGGTACGCCTGCGTAGGCTGGCTCATGGCGACCGACCCCGAGGTGGACAGCATCCGCACCGCCACCCGCGCCGCGATCTTCGACGACCTCGAATTCGGCCCGTGGGAAATGAAGAAGACCATCGCCCTCGCGCTTGTCGCAGCGGTGGTCGTGATTGTCGTGGCGCGGCTCTTCGCGCGCAAGGAGCGCTGAGATGCTGCACTTCCTCGGCCAATACCTGACGCTGAACGAGATCGCCGTTGCGGCGATGTTCCTGACCTTCATCTGGATGCTGTTCCGCGGCATCCCCGTGGCCATGTCGCTGGTCGGCGTGAGCCTGATCTTCGTGATCCTGTCGCAGATCCTGCTCGACCCGTTCCGCGCCGAGTTCAAGGATGTGATCGAGTTCGACCGCATCGGGCTCGAGTACAACCGCCTGCTGGCGCTCTCGGGCCGGCTCTTCGGCAACATCGTCAACAACCCGGTGCTCGTGGCGCTGCCGATGTTCATCTACATGGGGCTGATGCTCGACCAGTCGGGCGTGGCGCAGCGGATGATGCACGCGATGCAGAAGCTGTTCGGATCGCTGCGCGGGGGACTGTCGCTGACCGTGCTGCTGATCGGCATCATCCTCGCCGCCTCGACCGGGGTGATCGGCGCCTCGGTGACGCTGCTCGGGGTGATGGCGCTGCCGGCGATGATGGCACAGAACTACTCGAAACCCATCGCCACCGGCACCATCGCCTCGGCGGGCACGCTCGGGATCCTGATCCCGCCGTCGATCATGCTGGTGATCATGTCGGACCAGCTGGCGATCTCGCTCGGCGATCTCTTCATGGGGGCGCTCTTCCCCGGGCTGATCCTCGGCGCGCTCTACATCGTCTTCATCGTGATCTACGGCTTCATCTCGCCCGCCTCGATGCCCGCACCGGAGAGGTCCGGCAAGGTGGGCATGGAAGAGGTCAAGGAGGTGCTGCTGGCCGTGGTGCCGCCGATGTTCCTGATCCTGCTGGTGCTCGGCTCGATCTTCGTCGGCATCGCCACGCCGACCGAAGCCTCGGGCCTCGGTGCGCTCGGCGCGACGATCCTGGCGCTGGTCAACCGCAAGCTCGACTGGAAGGTGTTCCGCGAGGTGGCGCGCTCGACGCTCAACACCGCGGGCTACATCACCGGCATCTTCCTGGCGGCGAACTTCTTCGCCTTCGTGCTGCGCCGCTTCGGCGGCGACGAGATCGTGCAGCACCTGGTGCTCTCGGCCTTCGACAACCCCTACCTGACGATCGCCTTCATCCTGTTCATCGTCTTCTGCCTCGGCTTCCTGCTCGACTGGATCGAGATCACCATCATCATCATGCCGCTGATGCTGCCGATCATCCAGGGGCTGGAGCTGGCGGTGCCGGGCTTCGACCAGGTGCGCGACCCGCAGGTGGTGTGGTTCGCCATCCTCGTGGCGGTGACCCTGCAGACCTCGTTCCTGACGCCACCGGTGGGCTTCGCGCTCTTCTACCTCAAGGGCGTCTGCCCGCCGGGCGTGAACCTCGGGCACATCTACAAGGGCATCATCCCCTTCGTGCTGCTGCAGCTGCTGGGCCTCTTCATCGTCTTCGAGTTCCCGGCCCTGACCACATGGCTGCCGGCCATGGCCTACGGCGAGTAGCCCGGCCCTGAAACCCGGACCCCGCCGCCCTTGCGCGGCGGGGCCATCAGGGGCATGTAGGCGCGGCACGAAGACCCGGAGAGATCCCGCATGAGCCGCCAGTTCAAGACCTGCATCGTCACCTCCGACTACCACGTGCCGGGCGAGACCTTCATCAATCGCCACATCGAGCACATCTTCGGCGGCGACACGGTGGTGCTCTGCGGCCGGTTCAACGGCAAGAACCCCTACGACAAGCCGCTGTTCGAGCGCCGCTCGAAACTCTCGCTCTCGGACAAGGTGATCGCCCCGGTGGCGATGGGTTGGAACTCGCTGACAGAAGGCACCGGCCGCCTTCCCTTCGGCGCCAACCGCACAAGGCTGATGGAGTGGCTGCACGCGCAGAAGGTCGAGGTGATCCTCGCCGAGTTCGGCACCCAGGCGCTGGTGGTGGCCAAGCTGGCCAACGAGATGAACCTGCCGGTCTTCACCTATTTCCGCGGCACGGATGCCTCGCGCGCGCTGACCTCGCCGCAAAGGGTCAAGAGCTACCGCAAGATGATGCCGAGGCTCGACGGCGTCTTCTCGGTCTCGCAGTTCCTGCTCGACAACCTCGCCAAGCACGGTGTCACCCACCCCAATTCCCATGTCGTGCCCTCGGGCGTCGACGTGCGCCGCTTCGTGCCGGGCGAGAAGGTGCCGGGCTCCTGTCTCGCCGTGGGTCGCATGGTCGACAAGAAGGCACCGCAGATCACGCTGCGGGCTTTTGCCGCCGCCGCCAGGGGCCGCGAGGCGCATCTGACCTTCATCGGCGACGGGCCGCTGCTGGAGCCGTGCCGCGCGCTGGCCGCCGAGCTCGGGGTGGCGGCGCAGGTCACCTTCACGGGCGCGCTGCCGCATGACGCGGTGCGCGAGCACCTGCTCACCACCGAGACCTTCCTGCAGCATTCGATCACCGACAAGAACGGCAACACCGAGGGTCTGCCCACCGCCATCCAGGAGGCGCTGGCGGCCGGCTGCATAACCGTCTCGACGCTGCATGCCGGCATCCCCGAGGCGGTGACCGAGGGCGAGACGGGTTTCCTTGTACCCGAGTGGGATGAGGCCGGTTTCGCCGGGGCCATTTCCAAGGTGCTGGACCTGCCCGACCGCGCCGCCATGTCCCGCGCCGCGCGCAGCACGGCGGAAGCGAAATTCGACAACGCGGTGTTGCTCGGCAAGGTCGAAAACGAGATCCGCCGTGTCGTCGCCCTGCGCTCCGGCGCGGCCTGAGCCTTTCAGCATTCCACAAATACTCATGCCGCGCCCGTGGCAGGCTGCGCAACCCAGGGGGCTCTGCCCCCTCGGCGCTGACGCGCCTCACCCCCGGGATATTTCCACCTAGAAGAAAGGCGCGGGGGCGCATTGGAGGGCGGCTTGCATCGCGCGGCGATTCCCGCCATGTTCTGAACGAGTGTTCATTTCCGGGGTTGGGAGGCCCCGGAGCCGGCGGGAAAGGGAGGCCCCATGGAGTTTGCACCGAGCGAGGAACAGCAGGCGATCTTCGACATGGCGAGGGCCTTCGGGCAGGAGCAGATCGCGCCCTTCGCCCGCGACTGGGAGGCGGCGGGCACGATCCCGCGCGACCTCTGGCCGCGGTTGGCGGAGCTGGGTTTCGGCGGGCTCTACGTGTCGGAGGAGAGCGGCGGCGCGGGGCTGACCCGGCTCGACGCCACGCTGGTCTTCGAGGCGCTCAGCATGGCCTGCCCCTCTGTGGCGGCCTTCCTGTCGATCCACAACATGTGCGCCAAGATGATCGACGCCTATGGCTCCGACGCGCTGAAGGCGCGGGTGCTGCCGGGCGCGCTGACCATGGAGACGGTGCTTTCCTACTGCCTGACCGAGCCGGGGTCCGGCTCGGACGCCGCGGCGCTGCGCACGAAGGCCGAGAAGAGCAACGACAGCTACAGGCTGACCGGCACCAAGGCCTTCATCTCGGGCGGCGGCTATTCGGATGCCTATCTGGTCATGTGCCGCACCGGAGAGGACGGGCCGAAGGGCATCTCGGCGATCCTCGTCGAGGATGGCACGCCGGGTCTCAGCTTCGGCGGGCTCGAGGACAAGATGGGCTGGAAGAGCCAGCCGACGCGGCAGGTGCAGCTCGACGGCTGCGAGGTGCCGCGCGGCAACCTGCTCGGCGAGGAGGGCAAGGGCTTCCGCTATGCGATGGCCGGGCTCGACGGCGGGCGGCTCAACATCTCGGCCTGCTCGCTCGGTGCGGCGCAGGCGGCGCTGGACGCCACGCTGGACTACATGGCCGAACGCAAGGCCTTTGGCACCAGCATCGACCAGTTCCAGGCACTGCAGTTCCGGCTCGCGGACATGGAGATCGAGTTGCAGGCGGCGCGGGTCTTCCTGCGCCAGGCAGCCTGGAAGCTCGACACCGGCGCGCCGGACGCCACCAAGTTCTGCGCCATGGCCAAGAAGTTCGTCACCGAGGCGGGCTCGAAAGTGGTCGACCAGTGCCTGCAGCTGCACGGGGGCTACGGCTACCTCGCGGACTACGGGATCGAGAAGCTGGTGCGCGACCTGCGCGTGCACCAGATCCTCGAAGGCACCAATGAAATCATGCGCATGATCACCGCGCGCAGCCTGATCGGAAACCGATGACCGAGATCCTGACCCGCAAGTCCGGCCGCGCCGGCCATATCACCCTCACCCGCCCGGAGGCGCTGAACGCGCTGAGCTGGGAGATGTGCCTGGCGGCGGAAGAGGCGCTTGACGCCTGGGCCGAGGACCCCGAGGTGGCGCTGGTGATCCTTGATGCCGAGGGCGCGCGCGCCTTCTGCGCGGGCGGCGATATCGCCGAGATGTACCGGCGCGGGCTGGCGGGGGATCTGGACTTCGGGCGGCGCTTCTGGGCCGACGAGTACCGGATGAACGCCAAGCTTGCCGCCTACCCCAAGCCCATCGTCGCCTTCCTGCACGGGTTCGTCATGGGCGGCGGGGTCGGGCTCGGCGGGCATTGCTCGCACCGGGTCGTGGGCGAGAGCGCGCAGGTCGCCATGCCGGAATGCGGCATCGGCTTCGTGCCGGACGTCGGGGGCTCCTACCTGTTGGCGCGGGCGCCGGGTCGCCTGGGGGCCCACCTCGCGCTGACCGCCGCGCGCATGGGGCCGGGGGATGCGATCCATGCGGGCTTTGCCGATCTCTTCGTGCCCGAAGCGGACTGGGCGCTGATCAAGGAGCGGCTCATCGAGACCGGCGAGACCTCGGCGCTGGAAGAGGCCGCGCGCCCTGCCCCGGACAGCCCGATGGCGCAGGCGCAAGACCAGATCGACGCGCTTTATGCTTCGGGCGACCTGGTGGCGATCGAGGCGGCCTTGGTGGCATCGGAAGGCGAGTTGGCCCAGGCCGCGCTGAAGCAGGTGCGGCGCAATTCGCCGCTGTCGATGGCGACCACGCTGGCGATGCTGGCGCGGCTCGGCCCCGACCCGGACGACATCGAGGCGGCTCTGGCGCAGGAATACCGCGTCGCCTTCCGCATCATGCAGCAGGGAGATTTCCTCGAAGGGGTGCGCGCGCAGCTGATCGACAAGGACCGCACGCCGCGCTGGAGCCTGCCGCTGGATGGGGTGGCACCGGAGCGGGTCGCGGCGCTGCTGGCGCCGCTCGGCGAGGATGAGCTGGCGCTCTGAGCCATCGGCATCGGGCACCGGAATTTTGGGGAGGAGAGAGACATGAAAATCGGCTTCATCGGGCTCGGGAACATGGGCGCGCCCATGGCCGCGAACCTGATCGCGGCGGGTCACGAGGTGACCGGCTTCGACGTCGCGGGCGTCACGGTAGAGGGCGCGGGTCAGGCCGCCACGGCGGCAGAGGCGGCAGCGGGCGCCGAGGTGGTGATCACCATGCTGCCCAATGGCGCGATCCTGCGCAGCGTGGCGGCGGAGGCCATCCCGGCCATGGCACCGGGCGCGGTGCTGCTCGATTGCTCGACGGTGGACGTGGAGAGCGCACGGGCGGTCGCCGAGGAGGCGCAGGCATCCGCGCTCGGGGCGCTCGACGCGCCGGTCTCCGGCGGCATCGGCGGCGCAGCGGCGGGCACGCTGACCTTCATGGTCGGCGGCTCGGACGAGGCCTTCGCCAAGGCGAAGCCGCTCTTTGACATCATGGGGCAGAAGGCGGTGCACTGCGGCCCCTCGGGCAACGGGCAGGCGGCGAAGATCTGCAACAACATGATCCTTGGCGTGACGATGATTGCCACCTGCGAGGCCTTTGCGCTCGCCGACAAGCTGGGCCTGTCGCGCGAGGCGATGTTCGACGTGGTCTCGACCTCCTCGGGCTACAGCTGGTCGATGAACGCCTATTGCCCCGCGCCCGGCGTCGGCCCGAAATCCCCTGCCGACAACGGCTACACGCCGGGGTTCGCCGCCGAGCTGATGCTCAAGGACCTCGGGTTGTCGCAGCAGGCCGCCGAGGCCGCCGACGCCGACACGCCGATGGGGGCGCGGGCGCTCGAGCTCTACCGGGCCTTCGTCGAAGAGGAGAACGGGCGCGGCAAGGATTTCTCGGCCATGCTGCCGCGCTTCGAATCGCGCGGACGGAGCTGAGGGCGGAACCGGGAGGGGGCGCTGCCCCCTCTTCGCCTTCGGCGAATTCACCCCCGGCGTATTGCAAAAGAGAAGAAGGCCTCCGCGGCGCCTGTCTCCGCGGCCCGCGCCACGCGGCTCCGAAGATGGACATCTCGGGGAATCCCGAAATGCCCGGCTTTGATCCGACGGCTGTCGCCAACTCCCGGCTTCCCTGCTATGAGGCAGGCAAAAGACGGACCTCACATGACCACGCTTGATATATTCTCCGACCCGATCTGTCCCTGGTGCTACATTGGCAAGGGCCTGCTCGACCGCGCGATGGCGCAGCAGCCGGACCACGGTTTGACCCTCCGTTGGCGTCCCTTCATGCTGAACCCCGAGATGCCGGCGGGCGGCATGGACCGGCGCGCCTATCTCGAAGCGAAATTCGGCGGCAAGGACGGGGCGATCCAGGCCTATATGCCGATCGCCGAAAGAGCCGCCGAGGCCGGGTTGGAGATACATCTCGACCGGATCCGAACCACCCCCTCGACCATCGACGCGCATAGGCTGATCCACTGGGCCGATGTCGAAGGCGTGCAGACTGCCGTCGTTTCGGCGTTGTTCCAGGCGTATTTCGTCGATGGGCGCGATATCGGCGATGCCGAGGTGCTGGCCGATGTCGCCGATGGCGCGGGGATGGATGGCGCCATGGTCCAACGCTTGCTGGCAACGGATGCCGATCGCCGCGAGATTGCGCATATGGACGCCTCGGCGCGCGACATGGGGGTGCGGGCGGTGCCGACCTTCGTGGTCGCCGGCCAGCACGCCGTGCCCGGTGCGCAACCGACCGAGCTGTGGCTGCGGGTGATCGAGGAACTTCGCGCCCAGGCGTGATCCTGTCGCGGCCCCTGCCGCCGGCGCGCCCGGACGAGCGCGCAGACCAGCGCGCAGACCAGCGCATGGACCAGCGCGCAGCCGCCGGGGCCTGTGCATGGAGCGCGCCGCCTCTGTGCGGGGATTGACCGCCCGACGGGTTCCGCTGCGTCGCTTTTGCCGGTAGCTCTGGGCAGGATCCTCCCTTTCCCTCCTCCCCGCCCGTGCGCATCGCGGACGCGGGGCATTTCCTGTCGAGACCGAAATGACCATGACCTCCTCCGACCCCACGGACGCGGCCCGCGCGTCGAAGCGCCCTGGCCGCTTTGAATTCATCGCGCTGCTCGCGGCCATGTTTGCCACCATCGCGTTTTCCGTCGATGCAATGCTGCCGGCGCTTCCGCAGATCGGCCAGGAACTGACGCCGGGCGATCTGAACCGCGCGCAGCTGGTGGTGACCAGCTTCGTCTTCGGCATGGGCATCGGCACGCTGTTCACCGGGCCGCTGTCGGACAGCTTCGGGCGCAAGCCGGTGATCCTCGGAGGGATCGCGGTCTATATCGTGGCAGCCCTGCTCGCCGCCAGCGAGGACACGCTAGAGATGGTCCTGGCGGCGCGGATGCTGCAGGGGCTCGGTGCCGCCGGCCCGCGCGTCGTTGCGCTGGCCATCGTGCGCGACGTCTACGCGGGGCGCGGCATGGCCCAGATCATGTCGTTTGTCATGATGGTCTTCACCCTGTTCCCGGCGCTGGCACCAAGCATCGGAACGCTGATCATCGCCGCCTCGGGCTGGCGCGGCGTCTTCCTCGCCTTCGTCGTCTTCGCCTCGCTCATCGCGGTCTGGATGACGATCCGCCTGCCCGAAACCCTGCCGCGCGAGCGGCGCCGTCCCTTCCGGGCCGGGCTGCTCTGGTCGGCGACGCGGGAGCTTCTGGGGCACCCGGTGGTGCAGGTGTCGATCGGCGTGCAGGCGCTGGTCGCGGCCTGCATGTTCTCGATGATATCCTCCGTTCAGCAGATCTACGACATCAGCTTCGGCCAGGGCACCTATTTCCCGCTGTGGTTCGGAGGCGCGGCGGTGCTGTCGGCGTCTGCCAGCTTCGTGAACGCCCGGCTGGTCGGGCGACTAGGCATGCGGCGCATCGTGACCGCCGTTCTGCTGATGCAGATCATCTTCTCGGCGATCGCCACGGTGATCTTCGCCTGCGGGCTGTCCGGGCCCCTTGGCTTCGCGGTATTCCTGATCTGGCAGGTCTCGGTGTTTTTCATGATGGGGCTGACCATGGGGAATGTGAACGCGATTGCCATGGAGCCGGTCGGTCATATCGCCGGGATCGCCTCGTCGCTGCTTGGCGCGCTTTCGACGGTGATCGCGGTCGTGCTGGCGGTTCCGGTCGGGCTGATGTTCAACGGCACGCCACTGCCGCTGGCGAGCGGGGTCTTCGTGGAGGTCAGCCTGGCCTTCCTGCTGATGCTGCGCCTGAAACGGCTCGAGGGGCGGGGCACGGCCTGACCGGCGCGGAGCATTCGAGAACGCACCCGCGCCGCGGTCCCGAGACTCCGAGGCGCGGGTGTCTCATGTTGCTTCGGCCAGCGCGTGTCAGGTCCCGGCCCGGCGATCCGGCTCAGGCGCGACGCTGCGCCTGGGATACAGGGGGCTCGCTGCCGCTGAGGCGGAACACGGCCATGTCGCGCGCGAGATCTCGGGCGTGACCGCGCAGGCGCAGGCCCATGGCCGCCATTTCCTCGCTCAATGCCGCGCTTTCCTGCGTCTGGCTGTCGAGGCGGGAGACGGCCTCGGAAAGTGTGGCGAGCCGTTCGGACTGGCCCTTCGCATCGTCGCGAATCTCAGCAATCATGTTGCTGACCGTGCTGACGGAGGTCACGATGGCCGACAGCCGCCCGCCTGCCTCGTTCACCAGCTTGGCACCTTCCGACACCTGTTCCTCGCTGTCGAGGATCAGCTTTTTGACCCCGGCCGCGGCCTCGGACGTGCGCTGCGCCAACTGCCGGACTTCCGAGGCCACCACCGCGAAGCCCTTGCCGGAGTCGCCGGCGCGCGCGGCCTCGACCCCGGCGTTCAGCGCCAGCAGGTTGGTCTGGAATGAGATGTCGTCGATCAGGTCGATGATCTTGCCCACCTCCGAGGAGCTCTGTTCGATCAGTCGCATCGCGGCAATCGCGCGGTCTGTGACCGTGCCGCCCTCCTCGGCGCTGTCTCGGGCTTGGCGCGCCTGTTCGGAAAGCTCTCCGGCGCGGCTCGCCGTTCCGCGCAGGGCGCCGGTCACATCGGCCATGCCGCTGGCAGCGGTGCTGAGTTCCTGCGCTTGACGCTCGCTGCGCAGGGAAAGATCGCCGGTGACCTGCTCCAACGCGCCGGCTTCTTCATCAACCCCATCGGCGGTGCGCCGGGCGCTCCCCAACGCATCCTCGAGTTGCTGCAGCGCACGGTTGAAATCCTGTCGCAGCGCCTCGAACACGCCATCCATCGGCTGGTGCAGCGCACAATCGAGGTCACGCTCCGCAAGCGAGTGGAAATGTTTTGAAAACCTTGCAACGAGATCCTGCGTCATCTGCGCCGTGGCCTCGGCCCTGACCTGCGCTTCGGCGGCGCGATGGCTTTCATCGGCCAGTCGCTCGGCGCTTTCCGCAAGGCTCTGCCGACCGGCGTTGCGCTGCAGGATCGCCAGGGTCAGGATCAGCCCCTCCATGATCACGATGCCGCCATGCAGGACCACCCGCATGACATTTTCAAGCAGGTCGGTGGACGGGAAAACCAGCGCCGGCATGAGAAGCACGAGGCCGAGATGTTGCGTCGCGACCAGCAGGCAGCCGAAGATCAGCACGCTGACCCGGCCGAGGATCGAAATCCCCGCGAGCATGACGAAATAGACCATATGCGTGTCGAGCTGCCAGGGGTGCAGGCGGTAGGCCGCGGTGAGAACCGCCGCCTCTGCCACAACGACGGCGGCGAGCACGTAATCGGTCAGCCCGCTCTTCAGCCGCATCGCAATCCCCGCGATCAGCAGCAGACCGAGCGCGGCGCCGGTGCTCGGCATCAAGAGCCGACCGTGGTAAAGATCGGTGACCACGAAGATGGGCAGCAGCATGAGGCCCAGGAGCACCAGCATCATGCGTTCGGAAAGACCGCGGATGTGGCGCTGAAGGACGCGAGACAGGGGTTGCAGGGTGGCGGCAATGGTCATGATCTGATCCCGCAGAGGGTGGCCAATGCGCCGGCCTCGCGGGTGCCCCAGGCGCCGAGAGCCCGCAGCCGATCCGCCGGTGCGGGGCCATCGAAGGTTGCAAAACTGCCGAAGGGCGCCGTGACCGGACCGACCAGGCGGCCGCCCGTGCGGGCGACCAGCGCTGGCGCGCCCGGCCCCCAGGGCGGCGCGATGACCAGAACCACGCCCGTCGGGCCGCCGTCCGGGCTGCCGTCGCGCGCCGGGGCGCTGCCGAAGATCGCGAAGAGCCCGGCGCCAAATGTGATACAGAGCACGAATGCCAGCAGAAGCGCGGTCATGAAATCCTCAGCTTTTCGTTCCATGACGCCTGCATATGCGGCGAAGGTTTTCGATTTCGCTAATCGTCCCCGAAAAATACGGCGAATTGAGCGACGTCGCGGTATACGGTTGCATACCGATCTTCCCTCCCACCGGCAAACGCGCTACATGCGGCGCAGCCGACTCAGCCATCGAAAGGGACACCCATGTCGAAGATCAAGGTCGAGAACCCCATCGTCGAAATGGACGGGGACGAGATGACCCGGATCATCTGGGACTTCATCAAGAAGAAACTGATCCTGCCGTATCTGGACGTCGATCTGCTCTATTACGATCTGGGGATCGAGGAGCGCGACCGCACCGAGGACCAGATCACCATCGACGCGGCCGAGAAGACCCGCGAGATCGGCGTGGCCGTCAAATGCGCCACGATCACCCCCGACGAGGCGCGGGTCGAGGAATTCGGCCTCAAGAAGATGTGGCGCTCGCCCAACGGCACGATCCGCAACATCCTCGGCGGCGTGGTGTTCCGCCAGCCGATCATCTGCCGCAACGTGCCGCGCCTGGTGCCCGGCTGGACCCGGCCCATCGTCATCGGCCGCCACGCCTTCGGCGACCAGTACAAGGCCACCGACTTCACCTTCCCCGGCGCCGGCACGCTGACGATGAAATTCGTCGGCGAGGACGGCACGGTGATCGAGAAGGAGGTCTACCAGGCCCCCTCCGCCGGCGTCTACCAGGCGATGTACAACCTCGACAGCTCGATCATCGACTTCGCCCGCGCCTCGTTCAACTACGGGCTGATGATGGGCTGGCCGGTGTACCTCTCGACCAAGAACACCATCCTCAAGGCCTATGACGGGCGCTTCAAGGACCTCTTCCAGAAGGTCTACGAGGAAGAGTTCGAGGCCGAGTTCAAGAAGAAGAAAATCTGGTACGAACACCGGCTGATCGACGACATGGTGGCCTGCGCCATGAAGTGGAACGGCGGCTTCGTCTGGGCCTGCAAGAACTACGATGGCGACGTGCAGTCCGACACCGTGGCGCAGGGCTTCGGCTCGCTCGGCCTGATGACCTCGCAGCTGATGACCCCCGACGGCAAGATCGTCGAGGCCGAGGCGGCGCATGGCACGGTCACCCGCCACTACCGCCAGCACCAGGCGGGCCAGGCGACCTCGACCAACTCCATCGCCTCGATCTTCGCCTGGACCGGCGGCCTCAAGCACCGCGCCAAGCTCGATGCCAACGCGCAGCTGATGAGCTTCGCCGAGACGCTCGAGAAGGTGGTCGTGCAGACCGTTGAGTCGGGCTGGATGACCAAGGATCTGGCGCTGCTCGTCGGGCCGGACCAGAAGTGGCTCACCACCATGGGCTTCCTCGAGAAGGTCGACGAGAACCTCAACAAGGCCCTCGCCGCGGCCTGAACCCGCCGCCAAGCAACTGATATCACGGTCGGTCCTTCGGGGCCGGCCGTCTTTGTTTCTGCCTCATTTGCAGGCAGACCGCGCCGCTGACGCTGCGCTGCAGCGACTGCCCCCTTGACCTTGCCCATAAAGGTCAGCATCCCTGCCCCATGCTGCTTCTCGATAGCCCCCCTCCTGATCGACATACGCTGTGGGAAGACGTCCACGGCATCCTCGTCGGCACCACGCTCGTGGCGCTGGGGATCCAGTTCCTGCGCGCCTCGGGGCTGTTCACCGGGCAGATCGCCGGTCTGGCGCTGGTGCTCGGCGAACCCTTGGGGATGCGCTTCGGCCCGCTTTTCTTCCTGCTCAACGCCCCCTTCTACATCCTCGCAGTGAAGCAGCTCGGCTGGCGCTTCACCATCAAGAGCTTCATCTCGGTGGTGCTGATGTCGAGCATGGTGGACCTCATGCCGCTCGGCCTGCATGTCGAGGTTTCGCCGCCAATGGCCGCCGCGCTCTTCGGCGTCTGCGCCGGGATCGGGCTGCTCTCGCTCTTCCGCCACGGCGCGACACTGGGCGGAGTGGGTATCGTGGCGCTCTGGCTGCAGGACACGCGCGGGATCAAGGCCGGCTGGATCCAGCTCGGCTTCGACCTTCTGGTCTTCGCGTCTTCCTTCCTGTTCTTTGCGCCAATGCAGGTGATCTGGTCGCTGCTCGGCGCGATCATCCTCAACGCGCTGATCGCCATCAACCACCGCCGCGACCGCTACATCGCCCGCTCCTGACCGGCGCTTTTCACGCTGGCATCCGAAGGCGGGCGGTGGCACTCAGGGCCGAGTATCCAGCCCGAGGCCCCGAAATGCGCGCGTTTTCATTGTTCCCAAAATACGCAGGCGCGCCTTCGGGCCGCGCGAAGCACTCTGCGCGGGGCACCACATGCCCGCGCTGATGCTGCAGGGCACCGGCTCGAACGTCGGCAAGTCGGTGCTTGTGGCGGGGCTCTGCCGGGCGGCGCTGAAGCGTGGCATCAAGGTGGCGCCGTTCAAGCCGCAGAACATGTCGAACAACGCCGCCGTCACCGTCGACGGCGGCGAAATCGGCCGGGCGCAGGCCCTGCAGGCCAGGGCCTGCGGTCTCGAGCCGATGACCGACATGAACCCGGTGTTGTTGAAGCCCGAAACCGACATGGGCGCGCAGGTGATCCTTCAGGGCAAGCGCATCGCCACAACCCAGGCGCGCGATTACGGTGGGCTGCGGCCGCGACTCCTGGCCGGGGTTCTGGAAAGCTTCGAGCGCCTGAAGGCGTCGCACGATCTGGTGCTGGTCGAGGGCGCGGGCAGTCCCGCCGAGGTCAACCTGCGCGCCCGCGACATCGCCAACATGGGCTTCGCGCGGGCCGCGGAAGTGCCCGTCGTCCTGGCTGGCGACATCGACCGGGGCGGCGTCATTGCGCAGATCGTCGGCACGCAGGCGGTCATCGATGCCGCGGATGCCGAGATGGTAAAAGGCTTCCTGATCAACAAGTTCCGCGGCGATCCTCGACTTTTCGATGACGGCTACGCGCGGATTGAGCAGAGCACGGGCTGGCGCGGATTCGGCGTGCTGCCGTGGTTCCGCGACGCGCATCTTCTGCCTGCCGAGGATGCGCTCGACCTGCCGCGCCGCAGCCGCGAAGACGGGCTCAAGGTGGTCTGTCTCGCCCTCTCGCGGATCGCCAATTTCGACGATCTTGATCCGCTGGCACAGGAGCCGGGGGTGTCTTTGGCGATGATCGCACCGGGCGAGGTGATCCCCGGTGACGCCGACCTGGTGATTTTGCCCGGCAGCAAATCCACCCGCGGCGATCTCGCCTTCCTGCGCGCGCAGGGGTGGGATGTCGATCTTGCCGCCCACGTCCGGCGCGGCGGCCACGTGCTCGGCATCTGCGGCGGCTACCAGATGCTCGGGCGCAGCATCTCCGATCCGCTGGGCATCGAGGGACCGGCGGGCAGCGATGCGGGCCTCGGGCTGCTGGCGGTCGACACGGTGATGACCGCGGACAAGCGCCTGACCCGCGTCTCGGCAACCCATGCCGCGAGCGGGCTGCCGCTGGAGGGTTACGAGATCCACATCGGGCACAGCGAGGGCACCGACTGCACCCGCCCCTTTGCCTATCTGGACGGCATGCCCGAAGGTGCGCGCTCGGCCGATGGCCGCATCACCGGCAGCTACCTGCACGGGCTTTTCGCCGACGATGCCTTCCGCACAGCCTGGCTGGCGGGGCTCGGCGTGGCGGCGGGCGGGCTTCGCTACGGCGCGAAGGTGGACGCGGTGCTCGATGCGCTGGCCGAGCACATGCAGGCGCATCTTGACGTGCCGGGGCTGTTGGCACTGGCGCGCTGACGGGACCCAAACGCCCGGCGCCCCCCGGTCCTCCCGGAGGGCGCCTCGACACCTTTGCCGGTGGTCAGCCCGCCTGCGTCACGGCCCGCTTGGTCAGCACGCCGATCAGATGCGCGCGGTAGGCCGCCGAGCCGTGCAGGTCGGTCATCAGCCCGTCGGCTCCGACCGCCAGCCCGTCCAGCGCCGCCGCCGAGAAATCGCCCGAGAGCGCGGCCTCGGCCTCGGTCCAGCGGAACACGCCGTCTTCCGAGGCGCCGGTGACCGCCACGCGCACGCCGTCAGCGAACTTGGCGACGAACACCCCGACCAGCGCGAAGCGCGAGGCGGGCTGCTCGAACTTGATGTAGGCGGCCTTCTCGGGGATCCGGAATTTCACCGCGGTGATGATCTCGCCGTCCTCAAGCGCCGTGGTGAACAGCCCCTCGAAGAAGTCATCCGCCGCGATCTCGCGATTGCTCGTGACGATCGTCGCCCCGGAGGCCAGCGCCGCCGCCGGGTAGCAGGCCGCCGGATCGTTGTTGGCAAGGCTGCCGCCGACCGTGCCCCGGCTGCGCACCGCCGGATCACCGATATTGCCCGCGAGCGCCGCCAGCGCCGGATAGCTGGCCGCCACGTCCCGCGCCACGGTGCCATGCGGCGTACCGCCGCCGATGGTCACCGCGCCGCCCGAGCTCGACACGCCCTTGATCTCGTCGATCGAGGCAAGGCTCACCAGCACCGCGGGCGCCGCCAGCCGCTGCTTCAGCGAGGGGATCAGCGTTTGCCCGCCCCCGAGCGCCTGGGCCTCTTCCTCGCCGAGAGCACTTACCGCATCGGCCACGCTCTTCGGTCTTACGATCTCGAAGCTGTACATCTTCTTCCTCCTGGCGAAGGGCGAGCGGCCTCGCGCGGCGGCTCAACCCTTTCATCTTTCTCCAAATACTCACCTTCCCCGGCGCAAGATGCAAGCACCTCGGCCGGGGAAAGGCTCATCCCTGCATGGCTTGCCAGACGCGGTGCGGCGAGACCGGCATGTCGATATGCGCCACGTCGTGCCCGGCATGGTTCAAGGCATCGAGCACCGCGTTCACCACCGCCGGGGGCGAGCCGATCGCCCCGGCCTCGCCGCAGCCCTTCACCCCAAGCGGGTTGTGGGTGCAGGGCGTGGCGCAGCTGTGGTCGACCTTGTAGAACGGCACATCCGAGGCACGCGGCATGGCATAGTCCATGTAGCTGGCCGAGAGCAGCTGGCCGTCCGCGTCGTAGACGCAGGTCTCCAGCAGCGCCTGGCCAATGCCCTGCGCCAGCCCGCCGTGCACCTGCCCCTCGACGATCATCGGATTGACCACGTTGCCGAAATCATCGGCGGCGGCGAAGCGCTCGATGGTGACCTTGCCGGTCTCGGGATCGACCTCTACCTCGCAGGCATAGGCGCCGGCGGGATAGGTGAAGTTGGCCGGATCGTAGAACGCCGTCTCCTCCAGCCCCGGCTCGATCTCGGTGAGCGGGTAGTTGTGCGGCACGTAGGCGGCGAGCGTCACATCGCCCCAGGCCACCGACTTGTCGGTGCCCGCGACGGTGAACATGCCGTCCTTCAGCTCGATGTCACCCGCCGAGGCCTCCATCAGGTGGGCCGCGATCTTCTTGGCCTTGTTGATGATCTTCTCGGTGGCGCGGACCATGGCAGAGCCGCAGACCGCAAGCGAGCGCGAACCGTAGGTGCCCATGCCGAAGGGGATTTTCGAGGTGTCGCCGTGGACGATCTCGATCATGCTCTCGTCGATGCCGAGCATGTCGGCCACCACCTGCGGGAAGGCGGTCTCATGCCCCTGCCCGTGGCTGTGCGCGCCGACCATGACCGAGATCGAGCCGGTGGCGTTCACCCGCACGGTCGCGGCATCGTAGAGCCCCGCACGCGCCCCGAGCTGTCCCACGAGGTTCGACGGCGCGATGCCGCAGGCCTCGATGTAGCAGTTGACGCCAAATCCGCGCAGCTTGCCCTTGGCCTCGCTCTCGGCCCGCCGCGCCGCGAAGCCGGGGATGTCGATCATCTCTTCCAGCTTGTCCATCGTCGCGACGTAGTTGCCGGTGTCGTATTCCACCGCCACCGGGGTCGCATAGGGGAAGCTGTCGATGAAGTTCTGACGCCGCAGCTTGATCGGATCGACACCCAGTTCCCGCGCCGCCTTGTCGACCAGCCGCTCGAGCTGGAAGGTCGCCTCGGGCCGGCCCGCACCGCGGTAGGCATCGACCGGCACGGTGTTGGTGAACACCGCCTTGACGTTCACCTGGATCGCCGGGGTCTTGTAGTTGCCGGCCATCAGCGTGCCGTGCAGCCAGGTCGGCACCGAGCTGGCGAAGGTCGAGAGGTACGCCCCCATGTTTGCCAGCGTGTCGGTGCGCAGGCCGATGAAGTTGTTGTCCGCGTCCAGCGCCAGCTCGATCTTCGTGACGTGATCCCGGCCATGGGCGTCGGACATGAAGGCCTCGGAGCGGGTCGAGGTCCACTTGACGGGCCGGTTGATCTGCCGCGCGGCGAAGGTGACGAAGGCCTCTTCGGCGTAGTGGAAGATCTTCGTGCCGAAGCCGCCGCCCACGTCCGGCGCGACCACCCGCAGCTTGTGCTCGGGGATGCCGAGCACGAAGGCGCCCATCAGCAGGCGGATCACATGCGGGTTCTGCGAGGTGGTGTAGAGCGTGCTCTCGTCACCCGCGCGGGCATATTCCGCCAGCGCGACGCGCGGCTCCATCGGATTGGCGACAAGGCGGTTGTTCACCAGTTCCAGCGTGGTGACATGCGCCGCCGAGGCAAAGGCCGCCTCCACCGTCGCCGTGTCCGAGCCGAACTGCCAGTCGTAGCAGAGGTTGCCCGGCAGATCGTCGTGCACCCTGGCCGAGCCGCCTTCCAGCGCGCCCCGCATGTCGACGACCGCCGGAAGCTCCTCGATCTCGAGCTCGATCGCCTCGGCGGCGTCGCGCGCCTGCTCCAGCGTCTCGGCCACCACCGCGCAGATCGGCTCGCCCACATGGCGCACCTTGCCCTGCGCCAGCACCGGATGTGGCGGCTCCTGCATCGGATCGCCGTTCTTGTCGGTGACCTGCCAACCGCAGGGCAGCCCGCCGATACCCTCGAAATCCTTGCCGGTGAAGATCCGCACCACGCCCGGCATGGCCTCGGCGGCGCTGGTGTCGATGCTGGTGATCTTGCCATGCGCCACGTCCGAGCGCAGGAAGTGGCAGTAGGTCTGCCCGTAGACGTTGATGTCGTCGGTATACTTGCCGGCCCCGGTCAGGAAGCGCACGTCCTCGCGCCGCTTCTGGGCCGCTCCGATGCCATGATCCTTCGGCATGGGGTTCTCCTCCCTCATATGCCGGCGGGCCAGAACCGTCGCAACGGCCTTGCACCGCCTTCAACTCTCCACCCGGCCGCCGCCGTGGCCGCCGGTCCTCCCGTCACCGGCGGCGGTCTCCCGTCCACCCCCGGTCGTCAAAGGCGCTGCGCCGCGCCCTTCCGTGTCCTGCAAATACGCAGAGCCGGACGTCACCTCACGTCCCGCCCGCCTCACTCGGCGGCGATGCTGCTCACATCCTGCCCGCTCGCGGCCATGATCGCCTTGACGATGTTGTGATAGCCGGTGCAGCGGCAGATGTTGCCCTCGAGGTAGTGCCGGATCTCGGCCTCGGTCGGCTTGGGGGTTTCCTTCAGCAGCGCCGCCGCCGACATCACCATGCCAGGCGTGCAGAAGCCGCACTGAAGCCCGTGGTGATCCTGGAACGCCTGCTGGATCACGTTGAGCGAGCCGTCGGCATTGGCCTGCCCCTCGATCGTGGCGATCTCGGCGCCGTCGCATTCGGCGGCGAAGATGGTGCAGCCCTTCACGTTCGCGCCGTTGACGTGAATGTTGCAGGCGCCGCACTGCGAGGTGTCGCAGCCGACGTGGGTGCCGGTCAGATGCAGTTCGTCACGCAGAAACTCGGTCATGAGCATGTTGCCCCTGACCTCCTTCGAGACGGTCTTGCCGTTCACCGTCATCGTTACCTTGGTCATACGTTCCCTCCCTGGGATGACTGTTCGGTTGTCGGTCGGCCTCACTCTGGCACGGGTGTCAGCCCGAAACCATCCGTTTGAACCAGCCTTTCTTCTTACCCTCTGCCGCCGCCTCGCCCTCGGCCTCCGGCGCATCTTCGGGCTCTGCGGGTCCCTCCACCGCGTCCTGGAGGTTGGTGAAGAACTGGTCGGCCATCTTCTTCGCGAACCCGTCGATGATCCGGCTGCCGAGCTGTGCGAGCTTGCCGCCGACCTTGGCATCGACGTCGTAGGTCAGCTCGGTGCCGCCCTCGACCTCCTTGAAGCTGACATTCGCCCCGCCCTTGGCAAAGCCCGCCGCGCCGCCCTTGCCCTCGCCCGAAAGCGTCACCGTCTCGGGCTCGGCCATGTTCGACAGGGTCACCATCCCCTTGAAGGTGGCCTTCACCGGGCCGACCTTCTGCACCACGGTGGCCTCGAAGCCCTCTTCGGCGGTGCCGGTCAGTTCGGTGCAGCCGGGCACGCAGGCCTTCAGCACCTCGGGGTTCAGGATCGCGGCCCAGACCACCTCGCGCGGGGCCTTGATCACGCGGGTATCGCTCATCTGCATGGATCTTGTCCTCTCTGCTGGCGCTCGAACCTCCGAGACCGCGGCACCCGGCCCGCTAGGCTCCGGGGCGCAGCCGATCCTCCTCCATGTCCGCGCGCGACATTGCTTTTCCCTGCGGAGGATTGCGCCTATTTCCAGACTTCGCAACCCCGTATCCGAAGACCAGTCCCTGGAGGGCCCGAAAGCGGCGGCGGGCGTCGGGGCCGGCGGAGCGGGATCGGGAAGGCGCGAGCCGGTTGAGCGGGCGGACGGTCGGCGGCCCGCCCGGCCGCCTCAGCGCCTCGGCGGGATGGCGTAGGTCAGCGAGGCATGGGCGACCGGAGCGCGGCCACCTTCCGAGTAGAGCAGCACATCGGTCACGCTGAGGCTGCGCCCCAGCTTCAGCACCCGCGCCTCGGCCAGCAGGTCGCTCCCCGCCTCGGGCTTGCGCATGAAGTCGATCGAGCAATGCGTCGTCACGGTCAGCGCCTCGCGTCCGATCCGCGCCAGCGTCGCCACATAGGCCGCCACATCCGCCAGCGCGAACATCGACGGCCCCGAGACGGTCCCCCCGGGGCGCAGGTGCTGATCACCGGTGATCAGCCGCATGACCAGCAGGTCCTCGTCCATGCGGTCGATGGCGAACATCCCCTCGACCTGCGGGAAAACCTCCGACAGGAAGCCGGTCATCTCCGGAATGGTGAAATGCAGCGCCATGCAACCTCCCGCCTCTTTCGCCCCTCATCTCCGCTGGTTAGGCTGCCCGCTAGGATGGAGGAGGACAAGATGTCAATTCTGGAACGTCACGACACCGGGCCGGTCGCGCACCTGCGTCTGAACGCCCCCGAGCGGCTCAACCCGCTGTCGGATGCCATGCTGGCCGCGCTGCAGGCGCAGATCGACGCGCTCGGAGAGGATCAGACGATCCGGGCCGTGGTGATCTCGGGCGCGGGCAAGGCCTTCTGCGCCGGCCACGACCTGCGCGAGATGCAGGCCGGTCGGCAGGCCGACGACAAGGGCGCCGCCTATTTCGCCGCGCTCTTCGAACGCTGCGCCAAGGTGATGACCGGGCTGACCCGCCTGCCCCAGCCGGTGATCGCGCAGGTCCATGGCATCGCCGCCGCCGCCGGCTGCCAGCTGGTCGCCAGCTGCGACATGGCGGTCGCCGCCGAGGACGCGCGCCTTGCCGTCAACGGCGTGAACATCGGCCTTTTCTGCGCGACACCGATGGTTGCCCTGACCCGCAACCTGCCGCGCAAGATGGCTTTCGAAATGCTCACCACCGGGCGGTTCATCGGTGCTGCCGAGGCGCGGGACCTGGGTCTGGTCAACCGGGTCGTGCCCGCGGCGGAGCTGCCTGCGGCGACCCTGGCGCTGGCGGAAAGCGCCGCCTCGAAGCTGCCGCAGGCGGTGCGCATCGGCAAGCGGACCTTCTACGCGCAGGCGGAGCTGCCCTTGGACGAGGCCTACCGCCTGGCCGGCCAGGCGATGGTCGAAAACATGCTCGAGCGCGACACCGACGAGGGGATCTCGGCCTTTCTCGGCAAGCGCAAACCCGACTGGAGCGCCTGAGCCTGCGGCGGAAAGCCGCTGATCTTCGTGAGTTTTCCGGAACCGATGCGGCGGACGCGCGCGTTCTCTGCGTATAACTCCGCACCACGTCAAGGAGAGCAGCATGTTGCGTACCCTCACTTTCGCGGCCCTGTCGGCCGCCGTCCTCGTTTCCCCCATGGCGGCCAGCGCCGGCAACAACGGCTGCCCTCC
The DNA here is from genome assembly GCF_015223355.1 of Salipiger mangrovisoli. Taxonomy (GTDB): domain Bacteria; phylum Pseudomonadota; class Alphaproteobacteria; order Rhodobacterales; family Rhodobacteraceae; genus Salipiger; species Salipiger mangrovisoli. The sequence continues at coordinate 52,380 of NZ_JADFFK010000010.1, forward strand.
GGGCCTGGCCAAGAAGAACGCGGCCTGCATGCCGCCGGGCCAGTACAAGAAGCTCGACCAGCGTCACCACGACCGCGACCATGATCGCGACCGGGATGAGGTGCACTACCATCGCTATGACCGAGGCGAGCGCATCCGCGACAACTACATCGTCATCCGCGATCCGGGCCGCTACCAGCTCGATCCGCGCCGCACTTATTACAACGTCGATGACTACGTCTACCGCGTCGACCCGGACACCGGGGCGGTGCTCGACATCATCGGCGGCATCGCGCAGCTGGCGAGGTAACCCGCACCGGGGGGCTCTGCCCCCCGCACCCCCCGGGATATTTTCAACCTAGAAGAAAAGGGGACCGGCGCTCATGCGAGCGACCGGTCCTTCTTCTCTTTTAAAATACGCATCACCCCGCCCAGGACGGCGGCGCTGCGCCGCTATTCCGCGGCGACCTTGCCGGGCCGCAGCATCGGCTTGAGATAATGCCCGGTGTGCGAGCGCCCGACTTCGGCCACTTCCTCCGGCGTGCCGGTGGCGACGATCTCGCCGCCGCCGTTACCGCCCTCGGGGCCGATGTCGATGATGTGGTCGGCAGTCTTGATCACGTCGAGGTTGTGCTCGATCACCACCACGGTGTTGCCCTGCTCCACCAACTCGTGCAGCACCTCGAGCAGCTTGCGCACGTCCTCGAAATGCAGGCCCGTGGTCGGCTCGTCGAGGATGTAGAGCGTGCGGCCCGTCGAGCGTTTCGCCAGTTCCTTCGACAGCTTCACCCGCTGCGCCTCGCCGCCCGAAAGGGTCGTCGCCTGCTGGCCGACCTTCACGTAGCTGAGGCCGACGCGCATCAGCGCATCCATCTTCTCGCGGATCGAGGGCACGGACTGGAAGAACTCCTGCGCCTCTTCCACTGTCATATCAAGCACATCGGCGATGCTCTTGCCCTTGAAGTGGATCTCCAGAGTTTCGCGGTTGTAGCGCTGGCCCTTGCAGGTTTCGCATTCGACGTAGACGTCGGGCAGGAAGTGCATCTCGATCTTGATCAGACCGTCGCCCTGGCAGGCCTCGCAGCGGCCGCCCTTGACGTTGAAGCTGAAGCGGCCAGGCTTGTAACCGCGCGCCTTGGCCTCGGGGAGCCCGGCGAACCAGTCGCGGATCGGGGTGAAGGCACCGGTGTAGGTCGCGGGGTTCGAGCGCGGCGTGCGGCCGATCGGGCGCTGGTCGATGTCGATGACCTTGTCGAGATACTCGAAGCCCTTGATCGTCTCGCAGGGCGCCGGGGTCTCGCGCGCGCCATTGAGCCGCATTGCGGCGTTCTTGTAGAGCGTCTCGATGGTCAGCGTCGACTTGCCGCCGCCCGAGACGCCGGTGACACAGACGAACTTGCCCAGCGGGAACTCGGCGGTCACCTCCTTGAGGTTGTTGCCGGTCGCCTTGACCACCTTCAGGGTCTTGCCGTTGCCCTTGCGGCGCTCGCTCGGCACGGCGATCTCGCGCGTGCCGGCGAGATACTGGCCGGTGAGGCTGGCGGCATCGTCCGAGATCATCTGCGGCGTGCCGTGGCTGACCACCTGGCCGCCGTGCACCCCGGCGCCCGGGCCGATGTCGAAGACGTAATCGGCCTGGCGGATCATGTCCTCGTCATGCTCGACGACGATCACCGTGTTGCCCTGGTCGCGCAGCGACTTCAGCGTGCCGATCAGCCGGTCGTTGTCGCGCTGGTGCAGGCCGATCGACGGCTCGTCGAGCACGTAGAGCACGCCGGTCAGCCCCGAGCCAATCTGCGAGGCGAGACGGATGCGCTGGCTCTCGCCGCCCGAGAGCGTGCCGGCCGAGCGCGACATGGTCAGATACTCGAGCCCGACGTTGTTGAGGAAGCCGAGCCGCTCGCGGATCTCCTTGAGGATGGCGCGGGCGATCTCGTTCTTCTGCCCCGAGAGCGCGGCGGGCACGGTCTCGATCCACGCGTGCGCCTCGCGGATCGACATCTGCACCACCTGGCCGACGTGCAGGCGGGCGTCCTTGGGACCGATCTTCACCGCCAGCGCCTCGGGGCGCAGACGGTAGCCGCCACAGGCGCCGCAGGGGCGGTTGTTCTGGTAGCGCTCGAACTCCTCGCGCACCCAGGCGCTGTCGGTCTCGCGGTAGCGGCGCTGCATATTGGGGATCACCCCCTCGAAGGCGCGGGTCACCTGGTAGACGCGGCCGCCCTCGTCGTAGCGGAAGGGGATCTCCTCCTTGCCCGAGCCGTGCAGGAAGACGTCCTGAACCTGTCGCGGCAGGTCCTTCCAGCGGGCGTTCTTGTTGAACCCGTAGTGCTTGGCGATCGACTCGATGGTCTGCAGGAAATAGGGCGACTTGCCCTTGCGCCAGGGCGCGATGGCGCCGTCGGCGACCTTCAGCGTCACATCGGGGACCACCAGCTGCTCGTCGAAGAACAGCTCGACGCCGAGCCCGTCACAGTCCGGGCAAGCACCGACCGGGGCGTTGAAGGAGAAGAGGCGCGGCTCGATCTCGGAGATGGTGAAGCCGCTGACCGGGCAGGAGAAATTCTCGGAGAAGGTGATCCGCTCGGGATCCCCTTCGCCTTCGCGCGGCGCGGTTTCCAGCACGGCGATGCCGGACGCGAGATCGAGCGCGGTGCGGAAGCTGTCGGCGAGGCGCGTCTCGAGCCCCTCGCGCACCACGATGCGGTCGACCACCACGTCGATGTCGTGGCGGAACTTCTTGTCGAGGGTCGGCGGCTCGTCGAGCTCGTAGAACTCGCCATCCACCTTCACCCGCTGGAAGCCCTGCTTGCGCAGCTCGAGGAATTCCTTGCGGTACTCCCCCTTGCGGTCGCGGATGATCGGCGCGAGCAGGTAGCCGCGCGTGCCCTCCTCCAGCGCCATCACGCGGTCGACCATGTCCTGCACCTGCTGCGCCTCGATGGGCAGGCCGGTGGCCGGGCTGTAGGGCGTGCCGACGCGGGCGAAGAGCAGGCGCAGGTAGTCGTAGATCTCGGTGACCGTGCCGACGGTCGAGCGCGGGTTCTTCGAGGTGGTCTTCTGCTCGATGGAGATCGCCGGCGACAGGCCGGAGATGTGGTCGACGTCGGGCTTTTCCATCATGTCGAGGAACTGCCGCGCATAGGCCGAGAGCGACTCGACGTAGCGCCGCTGACCCTCGGCGTAGATCGTGTCGAAGGCGAGCGAGGACTTGCCCGAGCCCGACAGGCCGGTGATCACCACCAGCTCGTCGCGGGGGATGTCGACGTCGATGTTCTTGAGATTGTGCTCGCGCGCGCCGCGCACTTCGATCTGCTTCAGCTCTGGCATGAGACCCTCGGGAAAGGAACGCCCCTACACATAGGCGAAACGCCCCGGATCGCAATGGGTAAATGAGAACTTAAGCGGAACATGCAGGGCGGGAATGCGCCTTTGCATCCTATCGAGTCTGCGCGCGGGTGTGGAGCAACTCTCTTCGAAGAGAGTTGCAAAAGCCTTCGAAGGCTTTTGCGGTGCTCAACGGTAGCGCAGGGAGATGCCGTCCGCGAAGAGATGTACCTTCGCGGGCTCGGCGTTCAGCCCGACCTCCGTGCCGCGCAAGCCCTTGTGGATGCCGGGAAGCTTGGCGATCAGCGCCTCCTTGCAGCCGGGCTGCGGCTCGAAGTGCAGCAGGGTCACCTCCCCGAGCGCCTCGGTCAGCGCGACCTTGCCGGTGAACACCGGCCGGCCCGAGGCGACGGTGAAATCCTCCGGGCGGATGCCCACGTTGACCCGCAGCCCCATGTCCGCATCGCGGGTGGGCACATCCGAGACGGCGGTGCCGCCGGTCTGCAGTGTCACGGTGGTCTGCGGCCCGGTGCCGGTCACCTCGCCCGCCAGCATGTTCATCGCCGGGGAGCCGATGAACTGCGCGACGAACTCGCTGTTCGGGGTCTCGTAGAGCTCGAGCGGCGATCCGACCTGCGCGATGCCCTTGTTGGCCAGCACGACGATGCGGTCTGCCAGCGTCATCGCCTCGACCTGGTCGTGGGTGACGTAGATCATCGTGCGGTCGGGAAGCTTTTCCTTCAGCTGGGCGATCTCGATCCGGGTCGCCACGCGCAGCGCCGCGTCGAGGTTCGACAGTGGCTCGTCGAAAAGGAACACCTTGGGGTCGCGCACGATGGCGCGGCCGATGGCGACACGCTGGCGCTGCCCGCCCGAGAGCGCCTTGGGCAGGCGGTCGAGATAGGGCTCAAGCTGCAGCATCTTCGCGGCGCGCTCGACCGAGGCGGCGATCTCCTCCTTGCTCTTCTTGGCGATCTGCAAGGCGAAGGACATGTTGTCGCGCACGGTCATGTGCGGGTAGAGCGCGTAGCTCTGGAACACCATGGCGATGCCGCGCTGCGCGGGCGGCACGTCATTGACCACCTGCCCGTCGATCTCCAGCGTGCCGCCGCTGATCCGCTCGAGCCCGGCGATCATCCGCAGCAGCGTGGACTTGCCGCAGCCCGAGGGGCCGACGAAGACGATGAGCTCGCCTGCGGTGACGTCGAGGTCGATGTTCTTCAGCACCTCGACGGTGCCGCCGTAGACTTTGCCGACATCGGTGAGTTTCAGGTCTGCCATCGTCTCCGCTCCCCCTATCCTTCCTGTTTGCCGATCACATGCGCAATGCCAGCGCGGGCTGCCAGGGCCCGAGGTGGAACTTTCCATCCGGCGCGGTGCCGGTCGAGCCGAGCTCGACGCCGACCTGTTGCCACTTGCCCGCGGGCGCGTCGATCGCCGCCGGTTCCGGCCCGATGTTGAAGGCGCAGAACAGCTCTTCCTTGTCGTCGCGGCGCAGGAAACTGAGCACGGTGCCCTCGGTCTTCAGATCGGCGATCTCGCCCTTGGCGAGCGCCGAATGCGCGTGGCGGAAGGCGATGGCGCGGCGGTAGTGGTGCAGGATCGCTGCCGGGTCCTTCTCCTGGTCCTCGACGGTCATCCGCAGGTGCTCGTGGCTCACCGGCAGCCAGGGCTGGCCCGAGGTGAAGCCGCCGTGATGTTCGTTCGGCTCCCAGACCATCGGCGTGCGGCAACCGTCGCGACCCTTGAAGGCGGGCCAGAACATGATCCCGTAGGGATCCTGCAGGTCCTCGAAGGCCAGCACCGCCTCAGGCAGCGCCAGTTCCTCGCCCTGGTAGATGCAGGCCGAGCCGCGCAGGCACATCATCAGCGTGGTGTAGAGCCGCGCCCCGGCGTCGCCGATGCCCCAGCGCGAGACGTGGCGCTCGACGTCGTGGTTCGAAAAGGCCCAGCAGGCCCAGCCGCCGCCCGCAACCTCGGCCACCTTGTCCATCACCTCCTTGACGTAGTCGGCGGTCGGCGCGCGCTTCGACAGCAGCTCGAAGGCGTAAGACATCTGCAGATGATCACTGCCCGAGGTGTACTCGCCCAGCACCTCGAGCCCGCGCAGGTCCTCGCCGATCTCGCCCACGGCGGCGGCGTTGTAGCGGTCCATCAGCTTGCGCAGCTTGGCGAGGAACTCGAGGTTCTCGGGCTGGGTCTTGTCGTAGAGGTGTTCCTGCCAGGTGTAGGGGTTCACAGCGGGCGCGGTGATCGGGTTGCGCCGCTCGGGCGCCAGCGCCGGGTTGTCGCGCAGCTTCGCGTCGTGGACGTAGAAGTTCACCGTGTCGAGCCGGAAGCCGTTCACCCCCCGGTCGAGCCAGAACTGCGCCACGTCGAGCAGCGCCTGCTGCACCTGAGGCTCGTGGAAGTTCAGGTCCGGCTGCGAGGTCAGGAAGTTGTGCAGGTAGTACTGGCAGCGCGTGGTGTCCCATTGCCAGGCCGATCCGCCGAAGATCGACAGCCAGTTGTTCGGCGGCGTGCCGTCGGGCTTGGCGTCGGCCCAGACGTACCAGTTGGCGCGGGCGTTGTCCTTGGACGAGCGGCTCTCTTCGAACCAGGGGTGCTGGTCCGAGCTGTGCGACATGACGAGGTCGATCAGCACCTTGATGCCCAGCCTGTGCGCGGTCTCGATCAGCGTGTCGAAGTCCGCAAGGCTGCCGAACATCGGATCGACATCGCAGTAGTCGCTGACGTCATAGCCGAAATCCTTCATCGGCGAGCGGAAGAACGGCGAGATCCAGACCGCGTCGACGCCCAGCGAGGCGATGTGCGGCAACCTGCGGGAGATGCCCAGCAGATCGCCGATGCCATCGCCGTTGCTGTCCTGGAAGCTGCGCGGGTAGACTTGGTAGATCACCGCGCCGCGCCACCAGTCACGGTCTTCCTTGGAGGGTACGGGGAGGGTGTTTTTGCTCATCAGACTGTTCTTTCGATCACTTCACGGAGCCTGCCAGCAGGCCGCGTACTAGGTATTTCTGCATGGCGAAGAAAACCACCAGCGGCACGACGATGGACACGAAGGCCGAGGTTGCAAGGATCTCCCATTGCCCCCCGCGCGAGCCCATCAGGTTGACCAGCCGGGCGGTCAGCACCAGCCGGTCGTCGTCGGTACCGAGGAAGACCAAGGCCACCAGCAGGTCGTTCCAGGTCCACAGGAACTGGAAGATCGCGAAGCTCGCCAGCGCCGGGAACGAGAGCGGCAGCACGATCTTGGTGAAAATCTGGAAGTCCGAGGCGCCATCGACCCGCGCGTTCTCGATGATGTCCTTGGGCAGGCCGACCATGTAGTTGCGCAGAAGGTAGATGGCGAGCGGCAGGCCGAAGCCGGTGTGCGCCAGCCAGACCCCGAGATAGCCCTTGCCGATGCCGATCGCGTTGTGCAGCTGCAAGAGCGGGATGAGCGCCAGCTGCAGCGGCACCACCAGCAGGGCCACCACCCCGGCGATCAGCAGCGCGCGGCCGGGGAATTCCATCCACGCGAGCGCATAGGCGGCGAAGGCGGCGACGAGGATCGGGATCACCGTCGCCGGGATCGCCACGGTCAGCGTGTTGAGGAAGGCCTGTCCGACCCCCGCCCCGGCGGTCGTGCCGAAGAGGACGTTGGAATAGTTCTCCAACGTGAACTCCGGCGGTGTGGTCGCCGTGGCAAAGACCCGTGGCAGGCGGCTGCCCTCGAAGCTCGCGGGGCCGCTCAGCCGGAACGCGCCTGTCTCGTCCACGGTCAGCTGCACGCCATCCTTCAACTCGGCAACCGCGCCGGGCTCGTAGGCCTCGGGTTCGCGCGACGAGGTGCCCCAGGCCGAGAGCCTGGTTTCGGCGGTGCCGAAAAGCGTGCCGTCGATGATGTAAAGACCGTCCTGCTGCTGCTCCTCGCCCTCGATGCGGATCGCCGGCAATTGGCCCTTCTGCGCCGAGAAGGCCGACCACCAGCCCGAGTTGCTGATCTGCTCGGCGGTCCGGAAGGACGACACCAGCAGGCCGACCGTCGGGAAGAGCCAGAGCGCGACCAGCAGCGCCACCGAGAGGTGCACCGCCCAGGTGAGCGTGGATTTCTGTCCTGCCATGCCTTCCATGTTCCGCCCTCCCTCAGTGCATCTCGCGGCGCGCGTTGATCACGTTCCAGACCAGGATCGGCGAGACCAGCAACATGATCACCATGGCCGCGGCCGAGCCGACGCCCCAGTCGAAGGCGCGGAAAAGCTTGTCGTACATGTAGTTGGCCAGAACCTGCGTCTGCCACTGGCCGTTGGTCATGGCGAGCACGATGTCGAAGACCTTGAGCACCACCAGGGTGATCGTCGTCCAGACCACCACGATGGTCGAGCGGATCTGCGGCACCTTGATCTTGAAGAAAATCTGGAACGGGTTGGCACCGTCGACGATGGCCGCCTCGACCGTCTCCTCGGGGATGCCGCGCAGCGCGGCGCCGAGGATCACCATGGCGAAACCGGTCTGGATCCAGATCAGCACGACCATCAGCAGGAAGTTGTTCCACGGCGTGATCGTCAGCCAGGTCTGCGGCTCGCCGCCGAGCCAGACCCAGAAGGCGTTGAGGATGCCGATCTGCTCCTGCCCGATGGGGCGGAAGTCATAGACCAGTTTCCAGATCACCGAGGCACCGACGAAGGAGATCGCCATCGGCATGAAGATCAGCGACTTGGCGATATTGCCCCAGCGGATGCGGTCGGTCAGCTGCGCCGCCAGGAGGCCGAATCCGGTCGAGGCGGCGGGAACGACGACCAACCACAGCAGGTTGTTGCGGATCGCCTCCCAGAACTTCGCCTCGCGCAGCATCTGCTGGTAGTTTGCCAGCCCGACGAAGGCGCTGCCCTGGTTGCGGTCGGTCAGCGAGAGCCAGAAGGTCGCGACCACCGGATAGGCCAGGTAGAGACCGAGCGCGAAGATCGCGGGGAACAGGAAGAGCCAGGGCCGGATCATCTCGGCCCGGCGGATGTTGCGCGCGATATTGGGGCCGCGCGCCGGGAATAGCAGCTTGTCGAGCAGCTGGTTGGACAGCCAGAAATAGCCGATGCAACCGCCGAGCCCGATCACGATGGTCAGTACGGCCTGAAGTGCCGGATGCATGACGTCCTCCCCTTCCCGTGCAGTCGTCCGGGGCGCCGCAACTCTCTTCGAAGAGAGTTGCAACTTCCTTGGAAGGAAGTTGCGTCGCGGCGCCTCGATTCCACTCTACGCCGAGTTACTTGTTGGCGTCCCAGCTTTTCTGGATCGCGGTCGCGACATCCTCGGCCGACTTGCCGCCGACATAGTCGACCATGCCGGTCCAGAAGCTGCCCGCGCCGACGGCGCCCGGCATCAGGTCCGAGGCGTCGAAGCGGAAGGTGGTGGCATCGAGCAGGATTTCGCCCATCTTCTTCAGCGGCGCAGAACCGTAGAGCTCGGCATTCGCCTCCTTGTAGGGGGTCAGGAAGCCGGATTGCGCCATCCAGATCTCATGCGCGATCGGCGTCTGCAGGAACTCGATGAAGGCGCGCGCGGCGTCGCTGTCCTTGGTGATGAAGGCGAGCGTGCCCGCGCCCAGCACCGGCTGGCCAAGGTCCTTGCCCTCGTAGGCGGGCATGTAGAAGAAGTCCGCGTCCACGCCCATCTCGGTGCCATCGGGGAAGAAGGTCGGGATGAAGCTGGCCTGGTGGTGCATGTAGCACTGCGGCGGCGAGGCGAAGAGTCCCGCCGGGCTCTCGCGGAAGTCGGTGGTCGCCACCGCCCCGGCGCCGCCGTTGACGAAGGCGTCGTTCTTGGCGAACCAGCCGAACTCGTCGATCGCCTCGATCACCTTGGGATCGTTGAAGGGGATCTCGTTGGTCACCCATTGGTCGTAGACTTCGGGCGGCTGCACCCGCAGCATCATGTCCTCGACCCAGTCGGTCGCCGGCCAGCCGGTCGCGCCGCCGGAACCGAGGCCGATGCACCAGGGGGTCTCGCCTTCCTCGGCGATCTGCTCGGTGAGGGCCTTCAGCTCTTCCATCGTGGTCGGCACTTCGTAGCCCGCGTCCTCGAAGTTCTCGGGGACGTAGAAGACCAGCGATTTCACGTCGATCTTGTAGGGGAAAGCGTAGAGCTGCGTGCCGTCCTTGCCCTCGAAGGATCCAAGGCTGACCCAGCTCTCGCCAGCGGCATAGTTCTCGCGCAGCCAGTCGGCGGTCTCGTTGCCGAGCGGGGTCACATAGCCCTTCTTCACCAGGTCGGCGATCAGCCCCGGCTGCGGCAGGATCGCGATGTTGGGCGGGCTGCCCGCCTCGGTATCAATGACGATCTGCTGCTCGTAGGTCTCGGACGAGGCGTAGCTGACCGTCGCGCCGGTGGCCTCCTCGAAATAGGCAAGCACCGTCTCGACCAGCTGCTGGTCGTCGCCGCGCCAGGGGCCGAAGATGCTGAGTGTCTGGCCCGACAGGTCGTGCGACGCTCCGAAGGCGTCAAGGCTGTCCCAGTTGAACCCCCCTTCGCCGGGCGTAAACACCATCTCTGCCTGGGCCGCGCCGGCGCAGAGCGCGAGCACCGCCACCGAGCCGAGAACGGCACGCGTGCCGCGGACCCCTGTGTTGCGTTTGGTCATGTCGTCAAACTCCTCCCGTTTGTCACGGCCCGGTCGGCCGCGAGAGATATGGTCATTTCGGACGCGCCGGGGCACTCCTCACCCCAAAGCGCTTTGAGCCACTTTCAGCCTCACGCGAACCTCCCCCGTTTGTCAATCACGCAATGCGGTTTGCACTCGCAAAAACAATGCTGCACTGCAGCTAAGGTGGCGTCGCGCCAAAGGGTCTTTCCGAAGGCCCTGTTTTGCCGTTACTGTGCCAGATACCGAAGCGCTTTGGAAACTCCTGCGATGAACCTCAAGCAACTGGCCGCGCATCTTAATCTCTCGCAGACCACCGTGAGTCGGGCGCTCAACGGCTACCCGGAGGTCAACGAGCAGACCCGCAAGCGCGTCATGGAGGCGGCGCAGGCGCTCAACTATGCCCCGAACGCGCGGGCCAAGGGCCTGGCCACGGGGCGCGCCATGGCCATCGGCCACGTCATCCCCATGTCGACCCAGCATCAGATGATGAACCCGGTGTTCGGTGATTTCATAGCTGGCGCATCGGACGAATACGTCAAGGCGGGATATGACATGACCCTGTCGGTGACCGGCGACCGCGATGAGGAAGAAAATTACCGGCGCCTCAAGGCGAAGGGCAATGTCGATGGGATCATCGTGCACGGCCCCTCGATGAAGGACCCCCGGATTCCCTTCCTGCGCCAGCTTGGCCTGCCCTTCGTGGTGCATGGCCGCGCCACCGAGCTCGACGTGCCGTACAGTTGGGTCGACGTGAACAACACCCACGCCTTCCAGCGCGCCACCGATTTCCTGCTCGACCTCGGGCACCGGCGCATCGCGCTGATCAACGGGCTGGAGTTCATGGATTTCGCCTATCGCCGCCGCGTCGGCTTCGCGCAGGCGCTGGACGGCCACGGATTGCTGCCGGACCCGCGTTACATGGCCGCCGGCGAGATGACCGAGAGCTATGGCTTCGAGGCGGCATCGCGGATGCTCGCCCTGCCCGACCGACCCACCGCGATGATCACCTCCTCGGTCATCGCAGCCATCGGGATCCGGCGCGCCATCCATGCCGCAGGGCTGGAGATGGGACGCGACGTGTCGGTGATCACCCATGACGACGATCTCAGCTTCCTGCGCAACGGGCCGGACGTGCCGATCTTCACCGCCACGCGCTCCTCGGTCTACGAGGCCGGACGGATCGCCGCTGCAATGCTGCTGGCGCATATCGCCGACCCCGATCTGCCGGCGCAGCCGCGCCTGCTCGAGGCGCAGCTGATCATCGGCGGCTCGACCGGCCCGGCGCCGCAAGACACGCACTAACGACCGGGTCATCCCCTCGCCCCTCGCAGTTCCCTCGCATTGAAAAGGACAAGCCATGCAGTTCACCCGCAAGGATTTTCCCGAGGATTTTCTCTTCGGCGTCGCCACCTCCAGCTACCAGATCGAGGGCCATGCCTTCGGCGGTGCCGGCCGCACCCATTGGGACGACTTCGCCGCGACTCCCGGCAATGTCGTGCGCGCCGAGAACGGCGCCCGCGCCTGTGACCACTACCACCGCTTCGAGTCGGACCTCGACCTGGTGAAAGCCGCCGGGCTCGACGCCTACCGCTTCTCGACAAGCTGGGCGCGGGTGCTGCCCGAGGGGCGTGGCGCGGTCAACCAGGAGGGGCTCGACTTCTATGACCGGCTGACCGACGCCATGCTCGAGCGCGGCATCAAGCCCTGCGCCACGCTCTACCACTGGGAGCTGCCCTCGCCGCTCGCCGACCTTGGCGGTTGGCGCAACCGCGACGTGGCGCATTGGTTCGGAGATTTCACCGAGGTGCTGATGAAGCGCATCGGTGACCGGATGTATTCGGTCGCGCCGATCAACGAGCCCTGGTGCGTCGCCTGGCTGTCGCATTTCATGGGCTTCCACGCGCCCGGACTGCGCGACATCCGCGCCACCGCCCGCGCCATGCACCATGTGCTGCTCGCCCATGGCCGCGCCATCGAGGTGATGCGCGGGCTCGGCATGAAAAACCTTGGCGGGGTCTTCAACATGGAGTGGTCGACCCCGGCCGATGACACCGAGGACGCGCGTCACGCCGCAGAACTTTACGACGGCATCTACAACCGCTGGTTCACCGGCGGCGTGTTCAAGGGAGAATACCCGCAGATCGTGCTCGACGGGCTCGAGCCGCATATGCCGACGAACTGGCAAGATGATTTCGGTCTGATCACCCAGAAACTCGATTGGTGCGGGCTGAACTACTACACCCGCAAGGTGATCGCCCCCAACACCGGTCCCTGGCCCTCGCTGCACGAGGTCGAGGGTCCGCTGCCCAAGACCTTCATGGACTGGGAGATCTACCCGCAGGGGCTGTCGCAATTCCTTATCCGGCTGGCGAAGGAGTACACCGGTGACATTCCGCTCTATGTGACCGAGAGCGGCATGGCGGCGCCCGATCCGCTGAAAGACGGCGGAGTGGACGACCAGGACCGCATCGCCTATCTCGATGATCACCTTGCCGAGGTCCGCAGCGCGATCGCCAGCGGCGCGCCGGTGAAGGGCTATTTCGCCTGGTCGCTGCTCGACAACTACGAGTGGAGCCTGGGCTATGAAAAACGCTTCGGGCTGGTGCACGTCGACTTCGACACCCTTGAACGCACGCCCAAAGCCTCTTACCACGCGCTTGCGAGAGCGCTAACGGAGTAGGGCATCATGAGCAGCGGCGGCACGGCAGTTCTGGCGGATATCGGCGGCACCAACACTCGGGTGGCGCTTTGCGAAGGCGGCAAGCTGGTCGCGGACTCGGTGACGCGCTACCGCAATGCCGAGAACGACGGCATCGGCGCTGTCCTGAAACACTATCTCGCCGAGAAGGGCACATCGGTCGATGCCGCCTGCGTCGCCGTCGCCGGACCGGTGCGCGACGGCGCCGGACGGCTGACCAACATCGACTGGGCGATCGACCGGCCGACTCTGGCCGAAGCCACAGGCGCCGAAACCATCTCGGTGCTCAACGACCTTCAGGCGCAGGGCCACGCGCTTGGCCACATCGCCGACGACTGCCTGACCCGCATCCTTCCCGGCCAGCCCGCCAGCCCTCAGGCGGCGCGGCTGGTGGTTGGCATCGGCACCGGCATGAATGCCGCGCCGGTCTACCGCCTCGGCGAGCGAACGCTGGTGCCGCCCTCCGAGTCTGGCCATGTCGCGATCCCGGTGCAGACCGACGAGGAAATGCGGCTGCTGCGCTACATCGAACGCAAACACCCGGCGCCCGGTGTCGAGGACATCCTCTCGGGTCGCGGTTTCGAACGGGTCTATGCCTGGCTCTGCGACGAGGATGGCGCGGGCACGCCGCTGACGGCGCAGCAGATCATGGAGGCGGTCGAGGCCGGAACAGATGCGCGCGCCCTGCGCGCCATCGAGGTCTTCGTGAGGGTCATGGGCCGGGTGTGCAGCAATCTGGCACTCACCACCCTGCCCTTCGGCGGCATTTACCTGATCGGGGGCGTGGCACGGCATTTCGGCCCCTATCTGACCACCGGCACCTTCGAGCAGGCGTTCACCGACCGGGGCCGCTTCGCCGAGTTCATGACGCAGTTCCCGGTAAGCCTAGTGACCGACGATTATGCGGCGCTCACGGGTTGTGCCTGCCACTTGAGCGAATTGCCCTGAATCTCGGCGCAATGCGCAAGGTGGTTGCCTTTGCGTAACAAAAACTGTTCATCAATCGTGCAGACGCCCTAGCTCGAGCGGCGCAACCCTTCGTCTTGTCCAAAGCGAGTGCCTTCCCATGAGCCCTACCGCCTCCCTGCGCGAGTCCATCATCCAGCATCTGCGCTATTCCTTCGGAAAGGATCCCGAGCACGCGATCCTCGAGGACTGGCGCATGGCGCTGAGTTACGCGGTCCGCGACCGGATCACCGACGCCTGGATCGGGGCCACCGGCAAGACCTACGACTCCGGGGCGAAACGGGTCTACTACCTGTCGATGGAATTCCTGATCGGCCGGCTGCTCGAGGATGGCATCGTCAACCTCGAACTGGTGGATGAAGCCAAGGCGGTGCTCGAGGAGTTCGGCAAGGACTACGGCACGGTGCTGTCCGATGAACCGGACGCGGCGCTCGGCAATGGCGGGCTCGGCCGGCTGGCCGCCTGTTTCCTCGAAAGCCTGTCGACCATCGGCTGCCCGGCGCACGGCTACGGCATCCGCTACGAGCACGGGCTGTTCCGGCAAAGTTTCGTCGATGGCCGCCAGGTCGAGCAGCCAGAACACTGGCTCGAACAGCGCCACGCCTGGGAATTCGAACGCCCCGAGGTGCGCTACCGCATCGGCTTCGGCGGCCACGTGGACCGGCGCGGCGAGACCGTGCGCTGGTATCCTGCCGAGGTGGTCGAGGCCGAGGCCTTCGACACGCCGGTCATCGGCTGGAAGGGACGCTGGGCCAACACGTTGCGGCTCTGGTCGGGCCGCGCCATCCACCCCTTCGATCTCGACCGCTTCAACCATGGCGATTTTGCCGGGGCGGCCCAGCCCGAGGCGCTGGCGCGGACCATCAGCCGGGTGCTCTATCCCGATGACACCACCGAACAGGGCAAGGAGCTGCGGCTCAAGCAGGAATACTTCCTGACCGCCGCGGCCCTGCGCGACATCCTGCGCCGCTTCAACAACCAGTTCGGCGACCTGCGCAAGCTGCCCGCCAAGGTGGCAATCCAGCTCAACGACACGCATCCCGCCATCGCCGGGCCCGAGCTGATCCGCGTTCTGCACGATGAGCGAGGGCTGTCGTTCGAGGAGTCGATGGAGATCGCCCGCGGCTGCCTCAGCTACACCAACCACACGCTGCTGCCCGAGGCGCTGGAGACCTGGGACGAGACGCTTTTCGGCCGCCTGCTGCCGCGGCACATCGAGCTCATCGACCAGATCGACAGCACCCATGCCAAGCAGAACCCCTCGCGGATGAATTCCATGCGCGCCGACCACCAGGTGAAGATGGGCCAGCTCAGCTTCGTCATGGCGCATCACGTCAACGGCGTTTCGGCGCTGCACACCGAGCTGATGAAGACCACGGTCTTCGAGGAGCTGCACACGCTCCATCCCGATCGCATCGTCAACGAGACCAACGGCGTCACCCCGCGCCGCTGGCTGCTGGCCTGCAACCCGCGCCTTGCCGGGCTGATCACCGAATCGATCGGCGAGGGCTGGGTGGACGACCTCGAGCAGCTGAAGGGGCTCGAGCCCTTCATCGAGGACACCGGCTGGCTCGACCGCTACGCGCAGGTCAAGCGCGACAACAAGGCCGAGTTGTCGAACTGGATGGGCACGACACACGGGCTGCACGTGGATCCCGAGATGCTCTTCGACGTGCAGATCAAGCGTCTGCACGAGTACAAGCGCCAGCACCTCAACATCCTCGAGACGATCGCCCACTGGGCCGAGATTCGCGACAACCCCACCGCCGACTGGACGCCGAGGCTGAAGCTCTTCGGCGGCAAGGCGGCGCCGGGCTATTTCTTCGCCAAGGACATCATCCGGCTGATCAACGACGCCGCTGCGGTGATCAACGCCGACCCGGTGACCGCGCCCTATCTCAAGATTGCCTTCCTGCCCAACTACAACGTCAGCCTCGCGGAGCGGATGATCCCCGCCGCGGATCTTTCGGAGCAGATCTCGACTGCCGGCAAGGAGGCCTCGGGCACCGGCAACATGAAGTTCGCTCTGAACGGCGCGCCGACCGTGGGCACGCTCGATGGCGCCAACGTGGAAATCCGCGAGCACGTGGGGGCCGAGAACTTCTTCCTCTTCGGCATGACCGCCGAGGAAGTCATGGAGCGCCGAAAAGTCGAGGGCCACGCCTGGAAGGCGGTGCAGGCAGACCCGCGCCTCAAGCGCGCGCTCGACCTGATCCGCGACGGGCGCTTCTCGCCGGGCGAGCCCGAACGCTACCACGGCATCACCGCCAACCTCGAAGGCGCGGATTATTTCCTCGTCTGCTCGGATTTCACCGACTACTGGCGCGCGCAGCGCGAGGTGGACACGGCCTTCAAAGACACACGCGCCTGGGCGAAAATGGCGGCGCTGAACACAGCGCGCTCGGGCTGGTTCTCGTCGGACCGGACGATCCGCGGATACATGGCCGATATCTGGGGGGCGCAGAGTCTGCTTTGATCTGCCAAGATCTTCAGGCACCTGAATGTCTCAGATCATTGCCAGAGGCGCGGAAGCAGCTACAGTCAGAGCATGAGCACCGTGTCCACACCCTCTGAGTCTGCCCTGCTGCGACTGCTGCGGGGGCACCACGACGATCCGTTCGCGGTGCTTGGCCCGCATGACATCGACGGGGTGCGCCATGTCACCACCTACGACCCCGGTGCCGACCGCATGTGGGGCGTGGTCAAGGGCGTGCGCCACCCGCTCGAGCCCTGCTCGGTGCCCGGCTTCTTCCACGGCCCGGTGCCCGGCGACATGGCCTATACGCTCGCCGGCGAGGACCACGGCGAGGATGACGAGCCGCACCACTTCGAGAAGGAAGATCCCTACCGCTTTGGCCCGGTGCTGGGCGAGATCGACGAATACCTGCTTGGCGAGGGCAGCCACCGCCGTCTCTGGGAGGCGCTCGGCGCGCATGTGATGACGCATGAGGGCGTGTCCGGCACCCATTTCGCGGTCTGGGCACCGAACGCAAAGCGGGTCTCTGTGGTGGGCGATTTCAACTGGTGGGACGGGTTGCGCCACCCGATGCGACGACGCGGCAATACCGGGGTCTGGGAGATCTTCCTGCCGGGCATAGGCGACGGCGCATTCTACCGCTACGAGATCGTCGGCCCCGATGGCAGCGTCCAGCCGCGCAAGGCCGACCCCATGGGCTTCGGCTCCGAGCATCCGCCCGCGAATGCCTCGATCGTGCGCGACATCTCGGGCTACGGCTGGTCCGACGACGCGTGGATCGAGACCCGCGCCGAAGCGCAGAGCCGCTCTGCGCCGATCTCGATCTACGAGGTCCACCTGCCGTCGTGGCGGCGCAAGGATTGGGGGCGGCCGATCTCCTACATCGAGGCGGCCGAGGAGCTGATCGACTACGTCGCCGAGATGGGCTTCACCCATATCGAGCTGCTGCCGGTCAGCGAGTACCCGTTCGACGGCTCCTGGGGCTACCAGCCGATCGGCATGTTTGCCCCGACCATCCGCCACGGGCTGCCGCATGAGTTCCGCGATCTGGTCAACGCCGCGCATGAGGCCGGGATCGGGGTGATCCTCGATTGGGTTCCCGGCCATTTCCCCAGCGACGCGCATGGCCTCGGGCGCTTTGACGGCACCGCGCTTTACGAGCATGCCGATCCCAAGGAAGGCTTCCACCACGACTGGAACACGCTGATCTACAACTACGGGCGTGCCGAGGTCGCGAACTACCTGACCGCCAACGCGCTTTACTGGCTCGAGGAATACCACGCCGACGGGCTGCGCGTGGATGCGGTGGCCTCGATGCTCTACCGCGACTACTCGCGCCCCGAGGGTGAGTGGGTGCCGAACAAGGACGGCGGGCGCGAGAATTACGAGGCGATCTCGATGCTGCGCCGGATGAACACGGAGTGCTACGGCCAGCACCCAGGCATCATGACCGTGGCCGAGGAAAGCACCGCCTATCCGGGCGTCTCCTCGCCGGTCGATCAGGGCGGACTCGGCTTCGGGTTCAAATGGAACATGGGCTGGATGAACGACACGCTCGAATACATCCGCAAGGACCCCATCTACCGCAGCTACCATCACCACCAGATGACCTTCGGGCTGGTCTACGCCTTCTCCGAGAATTTCATCCTGCCGATCAGCCATGACGAGGTGGTGCACGGCAAGGGCTCGATGCTGGGCAAGATGCCGGGCAACGAGTGGGAGAAATTCGCCAACCTGCGCACCTACTACGGCTTCATGTGGGGCCATCC
Source organism: Salipiger mangrovisoli (assembly GCF_015223355.1). Lineage (GTDB taxonomy): Bacteria > Pseudomonadota > Alphaproteobacteria > Rhodobacterales > Rhodobacteraceae > Salipiger > Salipiger mangrovisoli. Next base: position 70,214 of record NZ_JADFFK010000010.1, read on the forward strand.
GGGCAAGAAGCTGCTGTTCATGGGGCAGGAGTTCGCGCAGGCGCACGAGTGGAACCACGACGCCGAGATCGACTGGACCTGCCTCGGCGATCCCCAGCACGCCGGGATGCAGCGGCTGATCCGCGATCTCAACACGCTCTATTGCGAGACCCCGGCGCTGTACCAGAAGGACGCCGAGGAAGACGGTTTCGCCTGGATCGCCGGGGGCGACACCGGCAACTCGGTGTTCTCGTGGATCCGGCGCGGCCGCGCCGATGAGCCTGAGGTCGCGGTGATCTGCAACTTCACCCCTGCCGAGCATCCGCGCTACCGCATCGGCCTGCCAGAAACCGGTGTCTGGCGCGAGGCGCTGAACACCGACGCAGGCATCTATGGCGGTGGCAATCGCGGGAATTTCGGCCGCGTCATCGCCGACGACGAGCCCAGCCACGGCTATCCCGCCTCGGCCGAGCTCTTCCTTCCGCCACTTTCGGCGATCTTCCTCGTGCGCGAGGAAAACTGATCCATTCATACCCGTGTCACGGCTTTGCCCGACACATCGAATTTAGTTAAAGGAGGAGACGAATGCCCCGACGTTCCCAGAGGCTCGCGAGCCGCAGCATGGCCTTCGTGCTCGCGGGGGGGCGAGGCTCGCGCTTGCACGAGCTGACCAATTTTCGAGTGAAACCGGCCGTCTATTTTGGCGGCAAGGCACGGATCATCGACTTTGCCCTGTCCAACGCGCTCAACTCCGGCATCCGCAAGATCGCGCTCGCCACGCAGTACAAGGCGCACAGCCTGATCCGTCACTGCCAGCGCGGCTGGAACTTCTTCCGCGCCGAACGCAACGAGTTTCTCGACATCCTGCCCGCCTCGCAGCGCTACAACGAGCAGACGTGGTATCGCGGTACGGTGGATGCGGTGGCGCAGAACATCGACATCATCGACAGCTACGACATCGACTACATCGTCATCCTTGCGGGCGATCACATCTACAAGATGGACTACGAGGAGATGCTCGAGCAGCACGTCGAGAGCGGCGCGCAGGTCACCGTCGGCTGCCTGACCGTGGACCGCCACGAGGCCAGCGCCTTCGGCTGCATGGCGGTGGACGACAGCGACCGCATCACCTCGTTCCTCGAAAAGCCCAAGGACCCGCCGGGCCTGCCCGATGATCCCGAGAAGACCCTGGTCAGCATGGGCATCTATGTCTTCGACTGGAAGTACCTGCGCGGCAAGCTGGTCGAGGATCTGGGGTCGGAAAGCTCGACGCATGATTTCGGCAACGACATGATCCCCGAGATCGTCGCCGCGGGCGGCGCGCAGGCGCACCGCTTCGAGGACAGCTGCGTGCGCGAGAACGGCAAGCCCGCCTACTGGCGCGACGTGGGAACGATCGATGCCTTCTGGCGCGCCAATATCGACCTGACCAATTTCGACCCCGAGCTTGACCTCTGGGACACCGACTGGCCGATCTGGACCTATGGCGAGGTGGTGCCCCCCGCGAAGTTCATCCACGACGAGGAGGACCGCCGCGGCTCGGCCGTCAGCTCGCTCATCGCCGGCGGTTGCATCGTCTCGGGCACGGAGATTCGAGAGTCGCTCCTGTTCACCAAGGTGCACACGAATTCATATGCTTCGCTCGAACGTGTGGTACTTCTGCCCAATGTCTACGTCTCGCGCCATGCAAGGCTGACAAACACCGTGGTCAATCGCGGGGTGCACATTCCCGAGGGGCTTGTGGTCGGCGAGGATCCGGAGGAAGACGCAAAGTGGTTCCGTGTCACGCCCGGCGGCGTGACGCTGATCACGCAAGGAATGCTCGACCGGAGGGAAGCCGCCAAATGACTCGTGTCCTGTCTGTCGCCTCGGAATGTGTGCCGCTGATCAAGACCGGAGGGCTGGCCGATGTCGTCGGTGCCCTGCCCGGCGCGCTGGCGGTTCACGGGGTCGACATGCGGGTGCTGGTGCCGGGCTACCGGCAGGTCATCGCGAAGCTGCCGACGCAGGAGGCCGTCGCCGAATTCGACGACCTCTTCGGCGGCGCGGCGCGGGTGCTGAAGGCACCGCTCGGCGCGCAGGTGCTCTACGTGCTCGAAGCGCCGCATCTCTTCGACCGCGACGGCGGCCCCTACATGGATCCTCAGGGCAACGACTGGCGCGACAACCCCGAGCGTTTCGCCGCGCTCTCCTCTGTCGCGGCGATGATCGGGGCCGACGGGATCGAGGACTGGCACCCGCAGATCCTGCACTGCCACGACTGGCAGGCAGGCTTCGCGCCGCTCTACCTGCGCGAACTGGGCGCGGCGGGCCGGGTCTCGACGCTGATGACCATCCACAACATCGCCTTCCAGGGCATGGCCTCGGCGTCCCGCATCGGCGCGCTCGGGCTGCCGCGCACCGGGTTCCACCAGCGCGGCTACGAGTTCTGGGACAGCGTCTCGGCGCTGAAGGCCGGGCTCGTCTATGCCGACAAGCTTTCCACCGTCTCGCCCACCTATGCCTCCGAGCTGATGACCAAGGACTTCGGCATGGGGCTCGACGGCGTGCTGCGCGAGCGGCAGGAGGACATGGTCGGCATCCTCAACGGCATCGACGAGACGCTCTGGACGCCGCCCTACAAGACCATCGCCGAGAAGGCCAAGCACAAGGCCGCGCTGCGCAAGGAACTGGGCCTGCCGGCGGACTGGCCCGGCCCGCTCTGCGTGGTGATCTCGCGGCTGACCGAGCAGAAGGGTCTCGACATCCTGATGCAGGCGCTGCCCGCACTGCTCGACCGCGGCGGTCAGCTGGCGCTGCTCGGGGCGGGCAACCCCGGCCTGGAAGAGGCGTTCCAGCGCAAGGCCCAGAAACACCCCGGTGTTGCCGTGCGCATCGGCTACGACGAGGACCTCGCGCACCGGATGATGGCCGGCGGCGACGCGATCCTCGTGCCCTCGCGCTTCGAGCCCTGCGGGCTGACCCAGATGTACGGGCTGCGCTACGGCACGCTGCCGCTGGTGGCGCTGACCGGTGGCCTTGCGGACACGGTGATCAATGCATCGCCTGCTGGATTGGCAGCTGGCTGCGCAACAGGGCTGCAATTCCACCCTGTCAGCGCGCAGGCACTGGCCCAGGCGATGATGCGGCTTATAACCTTGTACCAGGACAAGGAAACCTGGACGCGCATGATGACCAACGCCATGGCCTCGCCGGTCAGCTGGACCCATTCGGCGGCGAAATATGCGGCGCTCTATGAAAGCATGGTGAAGGCCAAGCAGCCATGAGGCATCGATGAGCGAGCCGGTCATCCTCGCGGGGTCGGCGACCCAGCTCGGCGCGACCTTTGACGGCGATGGGGTGAATTTCGCGGTGTTTTCCGCTCATGCCGAGGCCGTCTCGCTCTGCCTTTTCGACGAGGATGGCACGGAAACCCACCGCCTGCCCCTGCCCGAGCGCGACGGGGATGTCTGGCACGGGCGCGTGCCCGGCCTGACTCCGGGCCAGCACTACGGTTTGCGCGTTGACGGCCCATTCCAGCCGAAGCAGGGCCACCGCTTCAACCCCCACAAGCTGCTGATCGATCCCTACGCCCGGCGTCTCACAGGGCACCCGGTGTGGAACGACGCGCTCTACGGCGGGCTCGAGACCCGCAACACCGCCGACAGCGCGCCCTACATGCCCAAGGGCGTGGTGGTGGACACGAGTTTCGACTGGGGCGGCACCCAGCCGCCGGACACGCGGCTTGCCAAGAGCGTGATCTACGAGGCGCACGTGAAGGGCCTCACCCAGCGTTTTCCGGGTGCCGAGCATCCGGGAAAATTCCTCGGCATCGCCTCGGACCCTGTGCTGGACTACCTGACCGACCTCGGCATCACCGCCATCGAGCTGCTGCCTGTGCAGGCCTTCCTCAACGACAGGTTTCTTGTCGACAAGGGGCTGCGCAATTACTGGGGCTACCAGACGCTGGGCTTCTTCGCGCCCGATCCGCGCTACCTCGACCAGGGCGCGCTCTGGGAGTTCCAGCACATGGTCGCCCGGCTGCACGCCGCCGGGATCGAGGTCATTCTCGACGTGGTCTACAACCACAGCGGCGAGGGCGACGAGCACGGTCCGACACTCAGCTTCCGGGGCCTGGACAACGCCAGCTACTATCGCCTGCCCGAGGACCGGCGCCTCTACATCAACGACACCGGCACAGGCAATACGCTCAACATCGACCACCCGATGGTGCTGCGCATGGTGATGGACAGCCTGCGCTACTGGGCGACGACCATGGGTGTGGACGGGTTCCGCTTCGACCTCTGCTCGACGCTCGGCCGCACACCGCAGGGCTTCGACCGCAACTCAGCCTTCTTCAAGGCGCTGCGCCAGGATCCGGTGCTGGCAGGCAAGAAGCTGATCGCCGAGCCATGGGACATCGGGCCGGGCGGCTATCAGCTCGGGGCCTACCCGCCGCCCTTCAGCGAATGGAACGACCAGTACCGCGACGGCGTGCGGCGCTTCTGGCGCGGCGATCTGGGGCATGTGCCGGTGATGGCCGACCGGATCACCGGCTCGGCCGGGCTGTTCGATCATTCTGGGCGCAATGCCACCGCTTCGGTCAACCTGCTCACCGCCCATGACGGCTTCACCCTGATGGACGTGGTCTCCTACAACCATCGCCACAACCAGGCGAACGGCGAGAACAACCGCGACGGCCACGGCGAGAACCATTCGGACAACATGGGCGTCGAAGGGCCTACCGAGGATCCCGCGATCCTCGACGCCCGCGCGCTGCGTCGCCGCAACCTGATGGCGACGCTGCTGCTGAGCCAGGGCACACCGATGATCCTTGCGGGCGACGAGATCGGCAACTCGCAGGGCGGCAACAACAACGCCTACGCGCAGGACAACGAGACCGGCTGGATCGACTGGGACAGCCGCGACGACGCCTTCCATGCCTTCACCCGCAAGCTCATCGCCTTTCGCAAGGTCCATCCGATCCTGCGCCAGCGCCGCTACCTGCACTCGCGCCCGCGCCGGGTCGACGGGGTGCCCGATCTTTTCTGGTGGCGTGCCGACGGGCAGGAGATGACCCGCGCCGACTGGACCAACGGCCATCTCAAGGTGCTCTGCGCCGAATTCCGCATGGCCTCGGGCACGCCGCTTTACAAGCAGCGCGAGGAAGCCATGTACATCGCCCTGAACGCCGGCGACGCGGTCGAGCTGACCCTGCCCCGGCCGGGCGACGGCTACGTCTGGGTGCGCCACATCGACACCGCCGCGCCCGAGGCGGCACCGCTGCGCCTTGGCGGGACGGTGACGCTGGCGGCAAATTCGGTCCTGCTGCTGGCAGAGGAGCCCTGATGGACGATCTCGACCTGCGTGCCGCAAAGGCGGGCATTCTTGGTGAATACCGCGACCTCTACGGCACATGGCACAGCACGCCGCCAGAGACCAAGACGGTCCTGCTGGCGGCGATGGGGCTCGCCGAGGATACCCCGATGCCGTCCCGCGACTTGCCGAAATGGCAGGTCTCGGTGCAAGGCGAGCCGCCCGCGCTGAAGGTGCCGGGGCACTGGCAGATCACGCTCGAGGACGGGCGGGCGCTGGAGGGCACGGGCCGTCTGCCCGCGCTGCCGCTGGGGCGTCACCGGCTGGACGCGGGCGACGAGACCTGCTGGCTGCTGAGCGCGCCGCCGCGTCTGGCGCTGCCCGAGCGCAACTGGGGGCTGATGGTGCCCTTGGCCTGCCTGCGCCCGGCAAGCGTGGGCGGCATCGGCAGCTTCGACGATCTGGCGGTGCTGGCCGAAGGAGCGGGCGCGCAGGGCGCGGGGTTCCTCGGCATCAACCCGATCCATGCAGGGTTTCACGTCGCAGATCCCGGCGGCTTCAGCCCCTACACCCCCTCGCACCGCCGCCGCCTGTCGCCGCTCTACCTGCCCACCGGCACCGCGGCGACACCGGGTGCTCTGGTGGATTTCGCTTCCGAGACCCCGGCCCGGCTCGCCGCGCTGGAAGCAGAGTTTCGCAACGCCCCGCCCGGCCCCGGCTTCGATGCCTGGCTGCGCCACGAGGGGGACGAGCTGCACCGCTTCGCGCTGCACCAGGCGCTGTCGGAAAAGCTCGGCGCCTATTGGAATGGCTGGGACGCCGCCTACCAGGACCCGAAGAGCCCACAGGTGGCGCAGGCGGCCCGAGACCTCTCCGAACGCATCCGCTTCCACGCCTGGCTGCAATATGCCGCCGAGGGGGCGGTTACTGCCGCGCAGCGCCGCGCGCAGGCGGCGGGCATGGCGCATGGGCTTTATCTTGACCTTGCCGTCGGCACGCATCCTCATGGGGCCGAGACCTGGACCGACCGTGCGAATTTCGCCACCGGCGCAAGCCTTGGCGCGCCGCCCGATGCCTTCGCGCCGCAGGGACAGAACTGGCAGCTCGCGCCGTTCAACCCCGTGGCGCTGGAAGACAGCGGTTTCGAGGCGCTCGCCCTCACCCTGCGCCAGCAACTGCGGTTCTGCGGCATGCTTCGGATCGACCACATCATCGGCTTTGAACGCGCCTACTGGGTGCCGGACGGGAACAACCTGCCGGGTGCCTACGTGCAGATGCCGCGCGAGGCGATGTTCGCCGTCGCCCGCATCGAGGCGGCACGCTGCGGCGGGGTGATCATCGGCGAGGATCTGGGCGTGATCCCCGACGGGCTGCACCACGCGATGGACGAAAGCGGGCTGCTCGGCTGCCGCCTTGCCTGCTTCGAGCACCGGGGGGATCCGCCCGAATTCAAGCGCCCCGAAGACTATGACGAGGCGGTGATTGCCAGCTTCACCACCCATGACCTGCCGACCTGGAAAGGCTGGCGCGCCGGGCGCGAGATCGGCATCCGCGAAAGCATCGGCCTGACCCCTCCCGAGCACGCGGAGGGGATGAAATCCTGGCGCGGACGCGAGATCGCCGGCTTCGACTGGCTCAGCGGTCAGTTCCGCGGCGCGCTCGACCCCGCCGCGCCCGAAGCCATGTTCCACGTTCTTGCCGCGACCCGCGCCCGTCTCGTGGCGGTGCAGGTCGAGGACCTGCTGGACAGCGATGTCCAGCCCAACCTTCCCGGCACCGTCTGGGAATATCCCAACTGGCGCCAGCGCCTGCCGCTTGGCCCGCAAGAGATTGCAAACACACCCGTTCTTGCCAATGCCGCCCGGATCATGGAAGCATCCGGGCGAAGGAGACATTCATGACGCACATCCGCACCGTACCCACCGAGCCGATCGAGGGGCAGAAACCGGGCACGTCCGGCCTGCGCAAGAAGACCCCGGTCTTCCAGGGCCACCATTATCTCGAAAACTTCATTCAAAGCATCTGGAACGGCATCGGCGGCGTCGAGGGCAAGACCCTCGTGCTCGGCGGTGATGGGCGGCATTTCAACTCCCAGGCGGCGCAGGTCGTGCTGCGCATGGCCGCTGCCAGCGGCGCCAAAAAGGTGATTGTCGGCGAACGCGCGCTGCTCTCGACCCCGGCCGCCTCGAACCTCATCCGCAAGCGCGGCGCCGACGGCGGCATCATCCTGTCGGCCAGCCACAACCCCGGCGGCCCCGAGGGCGATTTCGGCGTGAAATACAACGCCGGCAACGGCGGGCCGGCCCCCGAAGCCATCACCGACAAGATCTTCGAGGCCACCAAGACGATCACCGAGTTCAAGATCCTCGACAGCCAGGACGTCGGCCTCGCCGGCACCGGCACGGTGATGCTGGGCGACATGGAGATCGAGATCGTCGATCCCGTGGCCGATTACGCCGAGCTGATGAAGGAGATCTTCGACTTCGACGCCATCCACGCGCTGTTCCGCTCCGGCTTCTCGATGCGCTTCGATGCGATGCACGCGGTGACCGGCCCCTACGCGCGGATGATCCTCGAGGAGGAGCTGGGCGCCGGCCCCGGAACGGTGATCAACGCGATCCCGCTGCCCGATTTCGGCAAGGGCCATCCCGACCCGAACCCGATCTGGGCAAAGACGCTGATGGACGAGATGATGGGCGACCATGCGCCAGATTTCGGCGCAGCCTCGGATGGCGACGGCGACCGCAACATGATCGTCGGCAAACACTGCTACGTGACCCCCTCGGACAGCCTCGCGGTGCTGGCGGCCAATGCCACGCTCGTTCCGGCCTACGCGGGCGGGCTGAAAGGCGTCGCGCGCTCGATGCCGACCTCGGGCGCGGTGGACCGTGTCGCCGAGGGGCTTGGCATCGACTGCTACGCCACGCCCACCGGCTGGAAGTTCTTCGGCAACCTGCTTGACGCCGGCCGCGCCACGCTCTGCGGCGAGGAGAGCGCCGGCACCGGCTCGGACCACGTGCGCGAGAAGGACGGGCTCTGGGCCGTGCTCTTCTGGCTCAACGTGCTGGCGAAGAAGCACTGCTCGGTCGCCGAACTGATGGAGGATCACTGGAAAGCCTACGGCCGCAACTACTATTCGCGCCACGACTACGAGGGCGTGGACAGCGATGCCGCGAGCGCCCTTATGGACCACGTCCGCGCCCAGCTCGGCACGCTGCCCGGAACCGCGGTTGCGGGCATGACCGTCGCCTCGGCCGAGGAGTTTGCCTATGACGATCCGGTCGACGGCTCGCGCTCCGAGAAGCAGGGCCTGCAGATCGGCTTCGAGGGCGGCGCGCGGCTGGTGCTGCGCCTGTCCGGCACCGGCACCGAGGGGGCGACGCTGCGTGTCTATCTCGAGAAGGTCGAGACCGACCCGACACAGTTCGCGCTTGATCCGCAAGTCGCGCTGGCACCGGTGATCGCCGCCGCCGAGGCCATCGCGGGCATCAAGACACGCACGGGCCGGAGCGAGCCGGACGTCATCACCTGATCGGAATACAAGATTATGGATACCCTTCGCGCCATCGCCCTGATGGTGCTTGGCATGGCGTTGCTGGCCCTCAGCGACGCCTTCATCAAGCTGTCCTCGCTGCAGGCACCCTCCGGACAGGTGATGATGGCCATCGGCCTTGGTGGCTGCTGCGTCTTCCTGATCCTCGCCCGGATCAAGAAGATGCCGCTGCGCCGTGCCGATGCGCTGAATCCCAAGGTTCTCTGGCGCAACATCTTCGAGATGATCGGCGGGCTCGGGATGATCGTCGGCCTGTCCCATATTCCGCTGTCGGTGATGGCGGCGATCATGCAGACCGCGCCGCTGGCCGTGACCCTGGGCGCGGCGCTCTTTCTCGGCGAGAACGTCGGCTGGCGGCGATGGTCGGCGATCGGCGTCGGTCTGGTCGGGATGCTGATGGTGATCCGCCCGTTTGGCACCGCCTTCACCGGCTGGGAAATCTTCGCGGTCACCGGGGTCATCGGCCTGGCCGCCCGCGATCTGGTGACCCGCACCCTGCCCGCCGCCATCCCTTCGGTGGTGGTCTCGGCCTGGGGCATGGCCTCGATCGTGCCGGTCGGCCTCGTGCTGCTGCTGGTCTCGGGCCGCGCGCCGGTCTTCACGTTGCCCGCCCTGGCGCCGATGGCCGCCGCAATCGCGGTCACCGCGGGGGGCTATCTTGCGGTGACCAACGCCATGCGCATGGCCGAGGTCGCGGCGGTCTCGCCCTTCCGCTACACGCGGCTGATCTTCACCGCGAGCCTTGGCATGCTGATCTTCGGAGAGCGCCCCGACGGCTGGACCTATGCCGGGGCCGCGCTGATCCTCGCCGCCGGGCTCTACACCTTCGTGCGCGAGCACCGGCTGGCCCGCGCGCGGCAGCGGGACGTGAACCGGGGGCTCTGAGCCCCCGGATATCGCCCTACCCGCCCACGACCTCGATCCCCGGCGCCGTCACGCTGTTCGCGGCATCCACCGAGACCGTCTCGCGGGTGCGCGGCAGCGCCTCGGGCATCTCTCGCTGGATCCAGGTGATCAGCTTCTCGCGGATCTCGCAGCGCAAGTCATAGGTGCGCGGCGCGTTGCGCGCCGAGGCGAGGATGCGGATCTCCATCACCCGCTCGCGGAAGTCATTGACCTGCAGGTGGCAGACGTTCCCGTCCCAGAGCGCGCTCTCGCGGCAGATCTCGTTCATCCTGTCGCGGATCCTCTGGATGTCGGCGCAATGATCGAGATAGAGCAGCACCCCGCCGATCAGCGACGCGCCGTCCCGAGTCCAGTTCTGGAACGGCTGCTCGATGAAGTAGCTGAGCGGCACGATCAGCCGCCGCCAGTCCCAGATCTTGATCACCACGTAGGTGCCGGTGATCTCCTCGATCCAGCCCCATTCGCCCTCGACGATCACCGCGTCGTCGATGCGGATCGGCTGGGTGATGGCGAGCTGGATGCCGGCGATCAGGTTCTTCAGCACCGGCTGGAAGGCGAAGCCGACCACGATGCCCGCCGCCCCGGCCGAAGCCAGCAGCGAGACGCCCCATTGCCGGACCCCCGGAAAGGTCATCAGGATCGCCGAGATCGTCACGATCAGGATCAGCCAGCCGGTCAGCCGCACGAGGATGCGGCTCTGGGTGACATGCTTGCGCGCCAGGAAATTGTCCTCGGCATCGAGCGAGAACTTCCGCAGCCGCACCGTCGTCCAGATGTTCAGCGCCGTGTGCACCACCCAGGCGACAAGGATGATGAAGGCGATCAGCAGCGCGTGTTGCGCAAGATCGCGCCAGACCGCATCCAGCGGCGCCACCGCCACGCCGATCGCCAGAAAGAACACCACCAGCCCCATCCGCAACGGCCTTCGTGTGCGCGACACGAGACTGCGCCAGAAGAGATCGCGCTTCGCCACCATCCGGGTCAGGATGCCGAACACCAGCCGGTAGGCCAGCACTCCGACGAGGAAGGCCACCGCCAGCACCGCCGCGGGCATGACCCATCCCGGCAGCACCGGGATGATCGCCTCTACCGCCTCGGAAAAATCCGCCACCTGCTGCTCGAGCTGGTCCAGCTCGGAAATCTCGGCCACCTGCTGGCCGATCTCGCTCAGTTCTTCTTCCATGCACCATGTCCGCGCGGCACCGTCCTCCCCTCGGCACCCCTGCGCGGCCTTTCCTGCTGTCCATTGCCCGTGCGTCTGCAGAAAAAACCTAGGGGGCATTTCCGGCAGGGCAAAAAACTATGCTGCACGAACATGTGGTTGTTAGCGCAACCCCATGGGAACAGGCACTGTTAGCGTTACCGTGATTATTTACTTCTGCTTCGCCCCTGTTATAGCTCGTCGCGAACCCATTCCTTTGCGAGGGACCCATGAGCATCATCATCGACATTCACGCCCGCGAGATCCTCGACAGCCGCGGCAACCCCACCGTCGAAGTCGACGTCACGCTGGAAGACGGCACCATGGGCCGCGCCGCCGTGCCCTCGGGCGCATCGACCGGCGTGCATGAAGCCGTCGAGAAGCGCGACGGCGACAAGTCGCGCTACATGGGCAAGGGCGTGCTCGAAGCGGTCGCCGCGGTCAACGGCGAGATCGCCGAGACCATCGTCGGCTTCGACGCCACCGAGCAGCAGGCCATCGACATGGCGATGATCGAGCTCGACGGCACCGACAACAAGGGCCGTCTCGGCGCCAACGCCATCCTCGGCGTCTCGCTGGCTGTGGCCAAGGCAGCCGCCGAGTTCACCGGTCAGCCGCTCTACCGCTACGTCGGCGGCACCTCGGCCCGCGTGCTGCCGGTGCCGATGATGAACATCATCAACGGCGGCGAACACGCCGACAACCCGATCGACATCCAGGAATTCATGATCATGCCGGTCTCGGCGACCAGCATCGGCGAAGCCGTGCGCATGGGCTCCGAGGTGTTCCACACGCTGAAGAAGGAGCTCTCGGCGGCGGGCATGTCGACCGGCCTCGGCGACGAAGGCGGCTTTGCCCCCGAGCTGGCCTCGACCAAGGACGCGCTCGACTTCATCCTCAAATCGATCGAAAAGGCCGGCTACAAGCCCGGCGAGGACATCTTCCTCGCGCTCGACTGCGCCTCGACCGAATACTTCAAGGACGGCAAGTACGAGATGAAGGGCGAGGGCCTGTCGCTCACCTCGGCCGAGAACGTCGCCTATCTCGCCAAGCTCTGCGAAGACTACCCGATCATCTCGATCGAAGACGGCTGCGCCGAGGATGACTGGGAAGGCTGGAAGCTGCTGACCGAGGCACTCGGCGCATCGGTCCAGCTGGTCGGCGACGATCTCTTCGTCACCAATCCCGAGCGCCTCGCCATGGGCATCGATCAGGGCGTGGCCAACTCCATGCTGGTCAAGGTCAACCAGATCGGCACGCTGTCCGAAACCCTGAAGGCCGTCGATATGGCCCACCGCGCGCGCTACACCAACGTGATGTCGCACCGCTCGGGCGAGACCGAGGACGCCACGATCGCCGACCTCGCCGTGGCCACCAACTGCGGCCAGATCAAGACCGGCTCGCTGGCCCGCTCGGACCGGCTCGCCAAGTACAACCAGCTGATCCGCATCGAGGAAATGCTGGGCGAGGCGGCGGAATACGCTGGCCGCTCGATCCTCAAGCGCTGAGCCGCGACGCTCCGAAACTCGAAGGGCGGGGACATGTTCCCCGCCCTTTTGTCATTCGAGCCGTCGCCCGGCGCTTCTTCTCTTTTCAAATACGCCCTGTTCCGACGGCGCCATGAGCGGGAGGCCCGGAGGGGGGCTCTGCCCCCGTCCGCTGCGCGGACTCCCCCGGGATACTTGGGCCTAGAAGAAAGGCTCAGGAGGCGCTTTTCTCCTCGACCGCCTCGGCCAGCGCCTCGGCGCGGGCGGCAAGTTCGGCCATGGCCTCGGTCACGCTGCGCGGGATCACCGGCACCTCGACGCGCTCGGCCTCGGGTGGCGGCGCATCGCGCAGGGCGCGCACCTCGGACGCCATGGCGGCGATACGCTCCTCGGCGTCGCGCAGACGGTCCTCGGTCTCGCGCAGGCGATCCTCGAGCCCGGCGGTCTTGTCGGCCAGCATCAGCCCGGCCATCAGCAGCATCCGCGCCTCGGGCATGCGGCCAATCTGGCCGACCAGCACCTGCGCCTCGGTGTCGAGCATGCGCGCGGCGGCCTGAAGATACTGTTCCTCGCCCTCCTGGCAGGCCACCTCGAAGCTGCGGCCGCCGATCAGGATTTCGACTTCGATCTGCGACATCACAGCGCCTCCGGGGTCAGGGCCGCGGTCAGCCCGGCGAGCAGCGCCCGCGCCTCCGCGGTTTCCACGCCGCGCGCGGCGCGCAGCGACTCGAGTTCGGCCAGCATGGCCTGGTTGATCAGATGCGGCTCGCCCAGCCCGGCCTCGAGCGCGGCGCGCATCTCGGCCTGGGAGCGCATCAGCATGTCATTGGCCTGGCGCAGGCGCTGAAGTTCGCCGTCGAGCGCTGCCATCGCCTGGCGCTGCTCGGCCTGCGCCGCGCCGCCGGCGGGCCGGTTCTGCGGATTTTCCAGCTGCGCGTGCAACTGGCGCAGCCGCTCCTCGAGCTGCGCGTTGGCCATGCGTTCCTCGTCCAGCGCACCGCGCAGCGCCGCGATCTCGGCCGGGCCGCCCTCGGCCCCGCCAGGCTGCGCCGACCCCAGCGCCTCGACCCCGGTCGAGATGCGGTCAAACGCGCGGGTGATCCTGGAGTGCAACTCGTCGATCTGGCTCATCCTGCGTCCCTTGTTCCTTGCCTTGCGTCCGGCGGTGCCTCGCAGCATCCTCGGATTGCGACCCGCCGGTCCGTGCCGGAGCCCCGTGCCGCCAGCCTGCCCGGCCCGCCTATACCAAAGAGATCGGAAAGGCGAATCAATGCCTTCCGCTTCCGGCTGAGGATATCAAGCGGGCCGGGAAATTGCTCGCCATAAGTTCCAATACCTTACGGACCGTGCTTCATCCTGCGCGTGACGGGATGCGCCCGCAATACTTGAACTTATCACCAGCGCTGCTATTGAGCCCGCTGACAGGCTTCCGGCAAGAGGACAAAGCCCCGTGGACATTTCTGCACTCAAGGCCAAGAACCCCGACCATTGGACCCGCGCCTGCGCGATCCGCGCGCTGACGCTGGACGCGGTGACGGCGGCGAATTCCGGCCACTCCGGCATGCCCATCGGCATGGCCGACGTGGCCACCGTGCTTTACGCCAAGCACCTGAAATTCGATGCCAAGAACCCGAAGTGGGCGGACCGCGACCGGTTCATCCTCTCGGCCGGCCACGGCTCGATGCTGCTCTACTCGCTGCTCTATCTTGCCGGTGACCCGCAGATCACCCTCGACGAGGTGAAGAACTTCCGCCAATGGGGCGCCCGCACCGCCGGCCACCCGGAAAACTTCCACGCCGACGCCATCGAGACCACCACCGGTCCGCTCGGCCAGGGCATCGCAACCGCCGTGGGCTTCGCCATGGGCGAGGAAATCCTGCGCGCGCGCTTCGGCAAGAAGGTCGTGGATCACCACACCTATGTCATCGCCGGCGACGGCTGCCTGATGGAGGGCGTCAGCCAGGAGGCGATCACCCTCGCCGGCCGCTACGCCCTCGGCAAGCTCGTCGTCTTCTGGGACAACAACGGCATCACCATCGACGGCAAGGTCGAGCTGTCGGACAAGACCGACCAGGTGACGCGCTTCCGCTCGGCAGGCTGGGAGGTCATCGAGATCGACGGCCATGACCCCGAGGCGATCGACGCGGCCATCACGGCGGCGAAGAAGAGCGCGCAGCCGACGATGATCGCCTGCAAGACGCACATCGCCCTCGGCCACGCCGCGCAGGACACCTCCAAGGGTCACGGCGCGCTGACCAATGCCGAGCAGAACACCGCGGCCAAGCAGAACTGGGGCTGGGCCTATGGCCCGTTCGAGGTGCCCGCCGAGGTGAAGAGCTGGTGGGAAGAGGTCGGCAGCCGCGGCGCCGCCGACCGCGCCGAGTGGGAAGAGCGCTTCGCCGCCCTGTCGGACAGCCGCCAGAAGGACTTCACCCGTCAGCAGGACGGCGACGCGCCGAAGAAGCTCTCGGCGGTGATCCGCGCGCTGAAGAAGCAGATCAGCGAGGAAGGCCCGAAGGTCGCCACCCGCAAGAGCTCGGAAATGGTGCTCGAGGTGGTCAACCCGATCATGCCCGAGACCGTGGGCGGCTCGGCCGACCTCACCGGCTCGAACAACACCAAGACCGGTGACCTCGGCGTCTTCGACGTCGACAGCCGCAAGGGCCGCTACGTCTACTGGGGCATCCGCGAGCACGGCATGGCGGCGGCGATGAACGGCATGGCGCTGCACGGCGGCCTGCGCCCCTACGGCGGCACCTTCATGGCCTTCACCGACTACGCGCGCCCGGCGATGCGCCTCGCCGCGCTGATGCAGATCCCGACGGTCTTCGTGATGACCCACGATTCCATCGGCCTGGGTGAAGACGGCCCGACGCACCAGCCGGTCGAGCACCTGGCGATCAGCCGCGCGACGCCGAACACGCTGGTGTTCCGCCCGGCCGACACCGTCGAGACCGCGGAAGCCTGGGAAGTGGCGCTGACCCAGAAGGGCACGCCCTCGGTGCTGTCGCTGACCCGCCAGAACCTGCCGACCGTGCGCCGCGAGCACAAGACCAACAACCTCACCTCGAAGGGCGCCTACGTGCTGGCCGAGGCCGAGGGCAAGCGCCAGGCGATCCTGATCGCCACCGGCTCGGAGGTCGAGATCGCACTCGCTGCGCGGGACGCTCTGCAGGCCGAGGGCATCGGCACCCGCGTCGTCTCCATGCCCTGCATGGAGCTCTTTGCCCAGCAGGACGAAGCCTACCGCAAGCGCGTGCTGCCCGCGGGCCCCGTGCGCGTCGGCGTCGAGGCGGCCACCCGCCATGGCGGCTGGGACCGCTGGCTGCTCGGCGAGCGCGGCCGCGAGGCCAAGCAGGACTTCGTCGGCATGGACAGCTTCGGTGCCTCGGCCCCGGCGGAAGTGCTCTACGAGAAGTTCGGCATCACCGCGCAGAACGTGGTGGCGAAGGTCAAGGCGCTGCTCTGATCCGCACGCGGCAAGGGGGCGCTGCCCCCTCGCCCTTCGGGCTCACCCCCGGCGTATTTGGAAAGAGAAGACTAACGAAGGGCGCCTCTGCCGGGGCGCCCTTTTTCTGCGCTCAGAAGGCGGAGAGACAGCTCTCCTCGCGCAGGCAGCGCAGTTCGAGCCGGGGCTCCAGCGCGCGCTGGCCAAGCTCGCCGTTGACGCAGCTGGCGGCGATGGTGATCGCGGGGCTTTCCGGCAAGGGCGCGCCCGGGCCGAAACTGAACCTGCGCTCCTGCTCGGCGGCGCAGCCCGGCGCATCGAGATCACCGTCGCACGCAGCGCGCAGGGACTGGTACCAGCGCCGGCAGTGCGCCACGACGGCCTGCGGGTCATGGCCCTGTATCTCGGCGGTGCCATCGACGTAGCGACGGCCGATAGGAAAGGTCTGCCGTCGCACTCCCGCCGGGCCGGTGATCCGCACCTGGCTGACCCCGGCGTCGCACCGCGCGGTCGCGATCCAGGTTTGCGTGAGCGAGGCGGCGAGCGTGTCGGCTTCGGGCCGGACCAGCCGGGTGCCTCCGCCGGAGTCCGCCCCGACGCAGACCCAGACCGAGGCGGGCTCGGGCGGAGGCGCAAGCGACACGAAGCTGCGCCCGGTGAGGAAGGTTTCGTCGATCAGCGGCGGTGCGCCGTCACCTGCGGAGTCTTGGGCTGCCGCGGGCGGCCCCGGCAGGAGGCTCAGCAGCAGGGCAGTGAGGAGATGGCGCATGGGGACTCCGGACGGCACGGGCGGGGTTGCGTGCCCCGCTCGGCCAGCCTAGCACCTCGAGCGCCGGGTGCCATCGCCCGGAGTGCGGCGGCGTCTCGCGGCGCTCAGTGCGCCGCCTCTTTCTTGCGCCCGAAGAGCGGCAGGATGATCCGCGTGACGACGGGCACGAGGATCATCCCCCAGATCACCCCGAGCACGCCGTCGACCACCGCGGTGACGGTCCAGAGCGCCGCGGGGCGCAGCTCTTCCGAGACGCCATGCGACGCGGCCTCGGCCCAGTGGTGGATGGTCTCCTCGGGCAGGTGCCAGCCCATCTCGGCGGCGGAATGCACGAGGATGGAGCCGCCGACCCAGAGCATGGCGACGGTGCCGACCGTGGCGAGGATCTTCATCACCCAGGGCATGCCCTTGACGATGCCGCGACCGATCGAGCGGGTCACGCCGAGGCGCCCGACCTTTGCCAGCCAAAGCCCGATGTCGTCCATCTTCACGATGACCGCCACGGTGCCATAGATCCCGGCGGTGATCGCAAGGGCGACGATGCCGAGCGCCGCGGCGCGCACCCAGATCTCGGGCGCCTCGATCGCCGAGAGCGCGATGGTCATGATCTCGGCCGAAAGAATGAAATCGGTCTTGATCGCGCCCTTCACCTTCTGCTCTTCCAGATGCGCCGGATCGGCTTTGGTCGCGGCCTTAGGGGCGCTGGCGTGGGCGCCGGGCCGCAGCACGTGCAGCACCTTTTCCGCCCCCTCGAAGCAGAGGTAGGAGCCGCCGAGGATGAGCAGCGGCGGGATCATCCAGGGCGCGAAGCTCGACAGCAGCAGCGCCAGCGGCAGCAGGATGACGATCTTGTTGAACACCGAGCCGCGGGCGATGCGCCAGATGATCGGCAGCTCGCGTTTGGCTTCGAAACCATCGACGTATTTCGGGGTGACCGCGGCGTCGTCAATGACCACGCCCGCGGTCTTGGAGCCCGCCTTGGCGGCGCTGGCCGTGATGTCATCGACCGAAGCGGCCGCAATTTTGGCGATTCCCGCCACGTCGTCGAGAAGCGCGAGAAGTCCGCTCATGTCCTGCTCCGTATGGTTCTGGCCCCAAGGTAATCCGCGCGCCGCGTTGCGCAAGCCTCGGGCGTGCCGTAGCGGCACTGCACAAGGTTATGCGCTATCAGCAAGTCATGTTAGCGCCCGCAGCATGGTTTATCGCTAACATATTGCAATTCCTTTACTTTTCGCGTTGCTGCCGTGGCACACCTCTGTATACGGGAAGGCAAGTTCCACCCCATAGACTTCATCCTGACCAGGAGACCGCTCCATGACCGTGACCGTCGGCATCAATGGATTCGGCCGCATTGGCCGCTGCACCCTCGCCCATATCGCCGAGAGCGCGCGCAACGACGTGCAGGTGGTGAAGATCAACGCCACCGGCCCGATCGAGACCGCCGCCCACCTGCTGCGCTATGACAGCGTGCACGGCCGCTTCGGCGGCGAGGTCCGCGTCAGCGGCTCCAGCATGGACATCGGCCGCGGCCCGATGGAGGTCATGTCGACCTACAACATGGCCGAGCTCGACTGGACCGGCTGCGACGTCGTGCTGGAATGCACCGGCAACTTCAACGACGGCGAGAAGGCCGTGCAGCACATCCACCAGGGCGCGCGCTCGGTGCTGATCTCGGCCCCGGCCAAGAACGTGCAGAAGACCATCGTTTACGGCGTGAACCACCGCGAGCTCCAAAAGGGCCACACAATGGTCTCGAACGGCTCGTGCACCACCAACGCGCTGGCGCCGCTGGCCAAGGTGCTCGACGAGGCGGTGGGCATCGAGAGCGGCATCATGACCACGATCCACTCCTACACTGGCGACCAGCCGACGCTGGACCGCCGCCACAAGGATCTCTACCGCGCCCGCGCCGCGGCCATGGCGATGATCCCGACCTCGACCGGCGCGGCCAAGGCGCTCGGCGAGGTGCTGCCGAACCTGCGCGGCAAGCTCGACGGCTCGTCGATCCGCGTGCCGACGCCGAACGTCTCGGCGGTGGACCTGACCTTCCAGGCCGGCAAGGACGTGACCGTGGCCGACATCAACGAGATCATCCGCGAGGCCGCCGCTGGCCGCATGGGCTCGGTGCTGGCCTATGATCCCGAACCGAAGGTCTCGATCGATTTCAACCACACCACGCACAGCTCGATCTTCGCGCCGGACCAGACCAAGGTCATCGGTCGCACCGTGCGCGTGCTGGCCTGGTACGACAACGAATGGGGTTTCTCGGCGCGCATGGCGGACGTGGCCGCCGAGCTGGGTCGCACGTTGCACTGATCGCAGCCGATCATCGAATGGACAAAGGGCGGCCACCTGGGCCGCCCTTTGGCGTTTTGGTCTGCCGTGCGGACACAGCGCTCAGGCGTGTTTCTCGATGAGGCTGGCAAAGGCGCTCATGATGGTACCGAGGAACTTCCTGGTGTCCTCGTTGGTCACCTCGCCCGTCTCCGAGATCAGCTTCATCAGGTTGCCGATATAAGCTTCGGGCTGCTGCAGCGGCTGCATGTTCAGGAAAACCAGGGACTGCCGCAGCTGGTGGTTGGCGCCGAAGCCCCCCGGTCCACCCGGCGAGCCGGTCACCACAGCCGCGGGCTTGCCGTCCCAGACGCTGTCGCCATAGGGGCGCGAGCCGACGTCGAGCGCGTTCTTCACGGCGGCGGGCAGGCCGCGGTTGTATTCCGGGGTGACGAAGAGGACCGCGTCGCTGGCCTTCACCTGGGCGCGGAAACGGGTCCAGGCCTCGGGCGACGTCCCCTCGTCGAGGTCGGGGTTGTAGAGCGGCAGGTCGCCGATCGCGACAAAGTCGAAATCCAGCGCCTCGGGCGCAACTTCGGTCAGCGCCGTGGCGAGCATCCGGTTGTAAGAGCCCTCGCGCAGAGAGCCAACGATGACGGCAACTTTCCTGGACATGACAGTCTCCTTTCCTTGCCTTTGCCCCAGATATGGGACTGTGCCGGAAGGAGAGCAGGCCGATTTGCGCACGCTGCCTGCGCAGGAGAGCGCGGAACACCTGACCCGGAGAGCGGCAGGGTACGTCGGCACCCTGCCCGCCTTTTGCGGAGGGTCAGACCTTGCGCAGCGCGAGCACCGCGTTGAGCCCGCCGAAGGCGAAGGCGTTCGACAGGACCACCGAGACATCCGCCTCTCGCGCCTCGTTGGGCACCACGTCGAGCGCGCATTCCGCGTCGAATTCCTCGTGGCCTATCGTCGGGGCGATCACCCCGTCGCGCAGCGCCATGATGCAGGCCAGCAGTTCGACCGCGCCGGTACCGCCGATGCAATGGCCGTGCATCGACTTGGTCGAGGAGATCATCAGCCGGTCCGCCTGCGGTCCCATGGCATCGGCCACGGCGGCGCATTCGGTCTTGTCGTTGGCGGCGGTGCCCGTGCCATGGGCATTGATGTAGCCCACCTCGTCGCGGTCGATACGCCCGTCGCGCAGCGCACCCGAGATCGCCCGCGCCGCGCCCTGCTTGGACGGCATGACGATGTCGGCGGCGTCCGAGGTCATCGCAAAACCGACCACCTCGGCAAGGATGTCGGCACCGCGCGCCCTCGCGTGATCGTAGTCCTCGAAGACGTAGACCCCCGCGCCCTCGCCCTGCACCATGCCGTTGCGGTTGGCAGAGAACGGGCGGCAGGCGTCCTTGGACATGACCCGCAGCCCTTCCCAGGCCTTCACCCCGCCAAAGCAGAGCATCGACTCCGCCCCGCCGGTGATCATCGCCGGGCATGCGCCCGAGCGGACCATCTGGAAGGCGAGCCCCATGGCATGGTTGGAACTGGCGCAGGCGGTGGCGACGGTGAAGGTCGGTCCGCGCAAGTTGAACTCCATGCTGACATGGCTGGCAGCGGCGTTGTTCATCAGCTTGGGCACGACGAAGGGGTGAACGCGGTTCTTGCCCTCCTCGTAGACCGAGCGGTAATTCTCGTCCTGCGTGGTCAGACCGCCGCCCGAGGTTCCCAGCACCACGCCCGAGCGGTCCGCCATATCGCCATGGAACTCCAGCCCCGATTGTGCGATCGCCTCGCGCGCCGCGATCAGCGCAAATTGCGTGAAGCGATCGTAGAGCGCAAGCTGCTGGCGGTTGAAAGTCTCTTCCGGCTCGTAGCCCTTGACCTGCCCGCCGATGCGGATGGCCAGACGCTCGACGTCCCGGAACTCCAGTTCCCCGATGCCACAGCGCCCTTCGCGCATGGCCTCGAATGTTGCAGGCACGCCGCGCCCCAGCGCGTTGATCGTGCCTGCACCCGTAATGACGACCCGTTTCACGCGGTCTGCTCGGCCACCAGCTTCTCGATCCCGGCGACGATGGTCGACACCGAGGAGATGTCAAAATCGCTTTGCTCGGGCTCGTTGGCGTTGAACGGAACCGAGATGTCGAAGGCTTCCTCGATGGCGAAGATGCTCTCGACAAGGCCAAGACTGTCGATCCCCAGGTCCTCGAGCGTGCTCTCCATCGCCACGTCCGAGGGTTCGAGAACGGCCTGTTCGGCGATGATCTCGATGACCTTGTCTTTCACACTCATGGTGCTGCGCTCCCCATTATCGTCGCAGGGTCCGTGTCAGGGTCGGCTTACTCATTCCCCATGAGCTTGGAAACAGATTTCTTGAGTTCCGCGACTTCTTTGAAGAGCCGTGGCAATCTGCGCAAACCCTTGTAAGTCTCGACGTGGCTTTCCATTTTCATCGCCGGGTAGCCCAGCATGACACGCCCTGCCGGGATGTTCGACAGCACAGTGGTGCCGCCGCCGGTGATCACGTTGTCGCCGATGAAAATGTTGTCCGAGACGCCAGTCTGCCCGGCGAGCACGACGTTGTTGCCGATCTTCGTCGAGCCGGCGATGCCGCAGCAGCCGCAGATAAGCGTGTTGTCGCCGACCACGACGTTGTGGCCGATCATCACCAGGTTGTCGATCTTGGTGCCGTTGCCGATCTTCGTGTCACGCACCGAGCCGCGGTCGATGGTGGCATTGGCGCCGACCTCGCAGTCGTCACCGATGGTGACCGCGCCGAGCGAGTGGATGCGGGCCCATTGCTGGGCTACTTGCGTGCCTTCCTCGCCGAGGCTGGCACGGGCCTTCTCGACGCCCGAGACCTCGGGGGTGACGAAGCTGAAGCCGTCGCCGCCGATGCTGGCGTTGAACTGGCCGAAGAACCGCGCCCCGATGGTGCAGCGCGCGCCGATGCGCACGCCGGAGTGGATCATCGCGTCCTCGCCGATGGTCGCATCCTCGCCGATGAAGACCTGCGGGCCGATGACCGAGCGCGCGCCGATCTTCGCCCGCGCGCCGATCACCGTGAACGCCGCGACCGAAACGCCTTCGCCCAATTCGGCCGAGGGATCGATGCTGGCGGTCGGATGGATGCCTTCGCCGTAGCCGTTGCCACGGTCGAGCATTGCGGACAGGCCGGAAAGCGCATGGCGCGGGCGCGGCGCGAGGATGGCGGCCTGCAGCCCCATGCCCTGCCAGTCGGCCCCTTCCCAAAGCATGGCGGCATGCGCCTTGCCCTCGCCGATCTGTGCGGCGAACTCGGGTTTCATGGCCAGCGCCAGCTGGCCCTCTTCGGCCTGCGCCGGCTCGGCGACCGAGGTGATGCGGATCGAGGTGTCGCCCTCGGCCGTCAGGCCGAGCGCGGAAGCGATCTCTGCGATGGAGTGGCTGTGTACGGTGCTGTCTAGGGACATGGGGTCCTCCGGGATGCTCTCCCCGAGGATTTAACTCGGCCCGCCTGCCAGTACCACCCCCGCGGCGCTCAGCGCATCCCAGATGCGTGCATCCCGGCCATAAACATCGGCGCGATACTCCATCTCGCCCTTCACGGTGGTGAAGGCGGTCCGGTAGATCAGGTGCACCGGCACCGGCTGGTCGAGGTTCACCCGCGTCTCGCGCCCGGTGTTGAGCTTGGACTGGAACAGCCCGACCGGGTCCGAAGTCTGCCGCGACAGCAGCGTGTAGGCGAAATCATGCGGATCGCTGAGACGCACGCAGCCGTGCGAGAAGGTGCGTTGCGTCCGGTCGAACAGCGATTTCGACGGCGTGTCGTGCAGGTAGATGTTGTACTTGTTCGGGAACATGAACTTCACTGTCCCGAGCGCGTTGCGCGGCCCCGGCGGCTGGCGCATGGCAAAGGGGAAGCTCGATGCGCTGTATTGGGCAAAGCCATTGGCGCGGTTGACCTGGCGACCCTGCTGGTCGGTGATCTCGAGGTGCCCGGCAGCGCCGGGGTTCTGGCGCAGCAGCGGCAGATATTCGTTCACCACGATCGAGCGCGGCACGTACCAAGACGGGTTGATCACCATGAATTCCATCTGGTCCGAGAATTCCGGCGTGCGGCGGTCGCTCTCCTGCGAGCCGACCACCGAGCGAGTCTCGAAGGTCACCTTGCCGTCATCGACGATCTCGGCGTGGAAATCCGTGAGGTTCACCATGATGTGACGCTTGCCGAGCCCGCCGGGCAGGTTCAGCCAGCGCTCGCGTTCCATCGCCACCAGCACCGCCTTGAGCCGGTCCTCGGCCGGGATGTTCAGCTGGCTGAGCGTGCCCGACCCCGCGACGCCATCGACAGCCAGCCCGTGGCTTTCCTGGAACCGCATGACCGCACTGCGCAGCGTGTCGTCATACTCGGCCGAGAGCGTGGGCTTGAGATAGCCCATTGCAATGAGCCGGTCGCGCAGCGTCACGACATCCCCGCCGCGCATGCCCATCTCGAGCTTGGCCGTGCGCACGGTCGGCCCCCAGCCGCCGCGCGCCACGGTCTGTTCGAGCTTGAGCTTGGCGCGCAGGAGGCGGGCGTATTCGTCCGAGGAAGGCGCGAGGTGCTGGAGCACCTGGTAGGGATCGCTGGCGGCGAGAACTTCGAGCAGGATCTTCGGATCACGACGGGGGGCCTCGCGCTTGATGCCCGCGTCGGTCTGCGCGGGCACCAGGATTCCGCTCTGAAGGTCACGGGCGTACTGCAGGAAGGCGCGGCTTAGTTTCACCTCGAGTTCCCCGCGCGCGTGCTCGCCTTCGACGTGGCGCATCTCGCGGATCAGCCCGTCGAGATCGTAGCGCTGCGTCGGCAACCCGTGCACCGCGGCGGTGCCAAGCGCCTCGATCAACGCCGCGCGGCGCAGCGCCGAACTCTCCTCGGGGCCGGTCCAGATCGGCGCGAAACCGCGGGTACGGTAGAAGGCCGCGAGCCCCTCGTTGTCAGAGAGATTCTCGGCGACGGCCTGCTTGTAGGCGGTCATCGACAGCGCCTGAGCCCCTGCCATGCCTGCCGGCAGCGCAACCAGCGCGCTTGCCAGAACAAGTGCCGCCAGACTGCTTCCACGACGGAAATTCCGCATTTTACCCATCTCGACCCGTATCTTTTGTTTTCGTGCCCCTGACGCGATTTTCCGGTGCAGCATGGGGGCTTGTCCACACACAATCGCGCGTGATCTTCGAGTTTTCCGCACCTGAGACGCCAATGCACTGACGCCACGTAGGTTCCCACCTGGCGCAACACTGCTTCTCGGTGTGTGCGCAAAATTTCGCCGATTTCCCGGCGGAACCCACTAGGGGTTGGAGAATATCCTTCATCGATAAATTTTCCTGTGCCATAAAAGCCGCACATCTGGGGGAAAGATGGTAGGTCCGCCCAACGAGGCGGAACAAACAGGCACAGCGACTAAACGGGACAGGCGCTTCACATGACAAACACGACAGCAAGCGGCATCTCGCGGCGTGGCCTTCTTGGCGCGTTCGCGGCAACCCTCGTCACGGCAGCACCCACTTACGCAAGCGCGGCAGGCTTCCTGCGCGGCGCGGGCGATGTGCGCCGCCTGCGGATGTATTCCGCACGCACCGGCGAGACGCTCAACATGATCTACTGGATCGAAGGGGAATACATCCCCGATGCGCTGAAGGAGATTTCCTACTTCATGCGCGACTGGCGCACGAACGACGTCAAGAACATCGACGCGCGCACCATCGACATCATGACGGCCGCCCACAACCTGATGGACGTGAGCGAACCCTACATGCTGATCTCGGGCTACCGCTGCCCGAAAACCAACGCGATGCTCCGGTCTCGGTCCTCGGGCGTTGCAAAGAACTCTCGTCACCTCAAGGGCGAAGCGGCCGACCTGCGGCTGAACTCGCGCTCGGTCAACCAGATGGCCCGCGCCGCGGCCTCCTGCAACGCGGGCGGCGTCGGACGTTACTCCAGCTCGAACTTCGTGCACATGGACTGCGGCCCGGTGCGCAGCTGGGGCAGCTGATCTGCCACTTCGGTTTTTGTGTGACAGGGGCGCCCAAGGGGCGCCCTTTGTCTTTCCGGGCAGGCCGAGCCTGCGGCACCTCCCGCGGGGTAGGTTTCGCTGAAAGACGCGCTCAGCCGAGGCGCGATCGCCATTCATCGAGGGCGGCATTGCCGTCGCGCGTGGCCGGGCTGGTCTGGGCAGTCTCGGCTGTCTCGACGGCCAGGCGGGAGCCTTGCGCGAAAGCCGCTGCCAGCTGTCGCTGGAAGTCCTGCCCCTTGGTCTGGTGGCGCGCGCCGAAATAGAAGCTGACCACCGCTCCCAACAGCCACCACAGCGGTTCCGGCACCAGTGCCAACCCCGTCATGCGCGCGGCGAACCACTCCGGGCTGGTCATCGCGCTGACCAGCAGGGCGAGCGTTCCGAAGGCCAGCGCCGGGCGCGGCAGGCGGTTGAGCGAATCCACCAGCCTGTCGAAGCGCGACACCGGCGCGCGCGCGAACTCCTGCGCGAACTGCGCCAGCGCCGCGGCGCGCTGGCTGGCCTCGCGCGCCGCCCCGGCCTCGGCGTTCTCGCGGAAGACCTCGGCGGTCTCGCGCAGCGCGGTGCCGCCAGAGCCGAAGACCATGCCGAGAAGACCGTCCATCATGCCCATGCTGCGACCCTTTCGCGGAACTGCGCCTCGGTGAGGCGGAAGCGCGGCGAGATGAAGCTCTCGGCGCGCAGGATCCAGCCGCCCTTGCCGCCGGCGCGGCTGCGGGCGAACTTGCGGCTGACCGGACGGCGGTCGGCCAGGGCGAAGTAGTAGTTGCGGCGCGCGATACCGTAGGCGTCGGCGATATGGTCCGGGGCCGCCGAGGCCGCGCGTGCCGCGGCGGCAATTGTCCGCGGCCCGACCACGCCATCCACCGCCACCGGCTCGCCCATGTCGCGCAGCAGATTTTGGAGCAGCTTCACCGCCATGCCGCCGGCGTTGACATACATGTCGAAAACCGTCGGTTGCAGCAGTCTCGGCAGCGCGTCGAGCCGCGGCGCGCGGAAATAGTCGCGCAGGAAGATCTCGGCCGCCTCGGTCCCGGTGAGCCGCCGCAGATCCGCCCGGTCGACATCCCCGTCACCGTCGAGATCGCCTTCGAGCCGGCGCAGCGTGGCAAGCGTCACCCCGTGGTTCGTCGCCCCGCCGGGATCGTCCGGGTCATCGACGTAGCCGCCCTCTCGGGCGACGATATCCTGCGCCATGCGCCGGACCTCGGCCTCTTCGGTCATGCCAGCTGCCTCCGCTGAATGGGTTTCCCAAGACCCAATGCTCTGCCACAAGGGGTAAAGAGAGTTTCAGCGCGGCGTTCGGAGGGGACGATGCAGGTCGGCATGACGGCGGAAGACATCATCGGGCTGCTGGACCTCGCGCCCCATCCCGAGGGCGGGCACTATCGCCAGACCTGGATCGCGGACAGCGGTGACGGCGGGCGTGCCGCCGGGACCTGCATCTACTTCCTGCTCCGGCGCGGCGAGCGCAGTCACTGGCACCGGGTGGACGCGGCGGAGATCTGGCATTTCTACGCCGGGGCGCCGCTGGTCCTCTCGGTGGCGGCAACCGGGGCCGGGCCGCGCCGCGATCTGCTGCTGGGGCCGGACCTCGCCTCGGGCGCGCGCCCGCAGCACATCGTTCACGAGGGGCATTGGCAGGCCGCCCGCAGCCTCGGCGATTGGACCCTGGTGGGCTGCACCGTCTCGCCCGGTTTCCGATTCGAGGGCTTCGAACTTGCCGCACCGGATTTCGACATCGGCTGACATCGGTCCGCGGCGACCCCAAGGCGAATACCCGGCAACGCAAAAGGCCGGGGCAAGCTGCCCCGGCCTTCAACTGTCGACTGAAAACCCTTAGTTCATCGGGCCTTCGTCGATGTCTTGCAGCTCCATGAGCTGATCCTTGGTCATGTTGGTGACCACGGAGTAGTTGCCGTCGTCGATCGGCACGAACTTGGCATTGTCGATCTCGAGCAGCACGTGCTTGTCGCCGATGTCGAGGAAGCCGCCAACCTCGGCCACGATGCCGCGGAACGAGCCGTCGGCGTTCAGGACGATGTCTTCGATCTCACCGACGTTGTCCCAGTCGTCCGAGACGGTGTCATAGGCCATGCCATCGTCCCACTCCATCGCTTCGCCGTCGGCGTCGACCGCGTAGACGGCGCCACCGGTGATGTCACGGGTGCGGATCAGACCATCGGGCGAGCCGTTGAACATGCCGTCGACCGAGGCAGCCATCTCGCCGGCTTCCTGTTTCATCTCGGTGCCGGCTTCGGCCATGGCGTCGCCGGCTTCTTCGGCTTCCTGCTTCATTTCGTCGCCGGCTTCTGCCATCGAATCACCGGCTTCCTTCATGGCCTGCTCGCCTTCGGCAACGGCCTCGTCGGTTTCCTGTGCAATCGCGTCGCCGGTGTTTTCCATGGCCTGCTCGGCGTTCTGCACGGCGGCGTCGGCGTTGTCCTTCGCGGCGTCCATGTTGCTCTCTTGAGCGTAGACGGCGGTACCGGCGGTCAGGGCGATGATGGCGGCGGTGGTGGTCAGACGTTTCATGATGTCTCCTCCTTGGGAAGTCGTCGTCTTGTCTGCCCTCACAACACGCGGGGCGCAGTCGTGTTCCGACCGCGCCCCGAAATTAATCACTTTGAAAACTTGGAACTTTTTCAAGTATTCCGCTGCACGAATGCGACGAGCTGACGGGTCGAGCCGTCCTTACCCTCGGCGCTTTCCGCCCCCGACACGATGGGGCCAAGGGCCGTCGCCAACTCCTTGCCGAGCTCCACGCCCCACTGGTCGTAGGAGTTGATGTCGAGGATCACCCCCTCGACGAACACCCGGTGCTCGTAGAGCGCGACGATCATCCCCAGCGTGCGCGGATCGAGCAGCGGGTAGACCAGCGTGGTCGAGGGGCGGTTGCCGGGGAAGACCCGGTGCTTGGCCTGCCGGACCAACTCGGCACCCTCGAACTTGCCGGCCACCTTGCCGCGCGCCTCGTCAAGATCGCGACCACGCATCAGCGCCTCGGACTGCGCGAAGCAATTGGCCAGCAGAAGCTCGTGGTGATGGCGCAGCTTCGGTTCGTGGCTGCGCGCGCCGACCATGAATTCGCAAGGGATCACCCGCGTACCCTGGTGGATCAGCTGGTAGAAGGCGTGCTGGCCGTTGGTGCCGGGCTCGCCCCAGACCACCGGGCCACTGTCGAACGTCAGCGTCTCGCCATCCATCGCCACCGACTTGCCATTGCTCTCCATCTCCAGCTGCTGAAGATAGGCGGGCAGCCGCGCGAGGCGGTTCTCGTAGGGCAGCACGGCGCGGGTGGCGTGGCCCAGCACCTGGTTGTGCCACATGCCCACCAGCGCCAGCAGCACCGGCATGTTGGCCTCGAGCGGGGCGCTGCGGAAATGGGTGTCCATCGCCTGACCGCCCGCGAGGAAGGCGCGGAAGTTCTCCGGCCCCACGGCGATCATCATGGACAGGCCGATCGGCCCCCACATGGAGTAGCGCCCGCCGACCCAATCCTCGAAACCGAAGACGCGCGACGCCGGAATGCCCCATTCGCCCGCCTTCTCGGCATTGGAGGACAGTGCGATGAACTTGCCCTCGGTGCTGACGCCCTTCTCTTCCAGCCAGTCCCAGGCGGTGCGCGCGTTGGTCATCGTCTCGATGGTGGTGAAGGTCTTCGAGGCGATGATGAAAAGCGTCGTCTCGGGCGGACACTGTTTCAGCGCGTCGGCAATGTCGGCACCGTCAACGTTCGACACGAAATGGCAGCGCGGCCCGTCGTGATAGGGCGCGAGCGCGATGGTGCCCATCTTGGGGCCAAGGTCCGAGCCGCCGATCCCGATGTTCACCACGTCGGTGACCCCGGATGCGCGCACGTCGCGCGCCAGCGCCTCCATGCGCGAGAGCGTGTCCAACACCTCGGGCATCACGTCCTTGCCATCCACCTCGACCGGCACGCCCGCGATATTGCGCAGCGCGGTGTGCAGCACCGCCCTGCCCTCGGTTTCGTTGATCTTGGCGCCACCGAACATGGCCTCGCGCCGCGCCTCGACCTCGGCACCGCGCGCCACGGCGAGCAGCGCCTCCAGTACCTCGGCATCGATCTGCGTCTTGGAGTAATCGAAGAGCATCCCCTCGGCCTCGACCGAGAAGGTCTGTGCCCGCGCGGCGTCCTCGGCAAAGAGCGCATCGATCCTGCGGCCTTCACGTGCGGCCGCGAGGCGTTTCAGGTCATCCCACATTGAGGTTCTTCCCCTGTTGATCCGTTCCGTCAGATAGAATCACTCAGCCCAGTGCACCACCGCCTGATCAAGCACCGCGTTGATCGGGGCCTCCTCGGGCGGCAATCCCTTGGCGTTCTCGAGCGCCGCGCGCTTCTCTGCACCGTAGATCAGCACGTGCTTGCTGAGTGCCCCGTCGAGCACCGGCGCGGTCAGCGTGATGCGCGGCTCGGGCGCACCGGGCGCGCGCATCGGCAGCAGGATCGGCGCATCGGCGTCCAGCGCCTCGGCCAGCCGGTCGGCGCCGGGAAAGATAGAGGCCGTGTGCAGATCGGTGCCCATGCCCAGCAGCACGACCCCGAGCGGCAGCGAGGGGCGGATCGCCTCGGCCAGTTCCTCGAGCTTCTCCTCGGGCGTGCCGGCATCGGAATAGAGCGGCAGCAGACGCGCGGCGGCGGCCTTGCCGGTCAGCAGGCGCTCGCGCAGCAGCCGGGTGTTGGACCGCTCCGAGGTCTCGGGCACCCAGCGCTCGTCACCGAGCAGCACATCCACCCGGTCCCAGTCGAGCGAGGTGGCGCTCAATGCGTCGAAGATCGGCCCCGGAGAGGTGCCGCCGGGCACCGCCAGCGACACGCGCTTGCCCTGCTGCAACTGCGTGCGCAGTTCCCCGGCGATCATGTTGGCAAGGTCGATCGCCAGCATCTCGCGGTCGGGATAGTCGCGGAATTCGTAGCTCATGTCTTGATCCCCCGCCAGCGGCGGCCGTCCTTGTTGATCAGGAAGGCGGCGTCATCCGGTCCGGTGCTGCCCGCGTCATAGGGCTTGGGGTGATCGCCGCGGCGCTCCCAGCCCTCGATCAGAGGATCGGTCCAGGCCCAGGCCGCCTCGACCTCGTCGCCGCGCATGAACAGCGTCTGGTTGCCGCGGATCACGTCCATGATCAGCCGCTCGTAGGCATCGGGCGCATCCTCGGCGTCCGGCCCCAGCGCGTCGGCGAAGGACATGTCGAGCGGCACGTCGACGAGCCGCATGCCCCCCGGCCCCGGCTCCTTGATGGTGACCCCCAGCGTCATGCCCTCGTTCGGCTGCAGGCGGATCGACAGCATGTTGCGGTGCCGCCCGGCGTCCATGCCGAAGATCGAGTGCGGCGCGTCCTTGAACACCACGGCGATCTCGGAGGCCTGCGCCGAGAGCCTTTTACCCGTTCTCAGATAAAACGGGGTATTCGCCCACCGCCAGTTCGAGATGTAGCACTTCATCGCCACGAAGCTCTCGGTCTTCGACGCCGCGTTCTCGACGTCCTCGCGGTAGGAATTCACCTCGCCGTCCGAGGTATACTGGCCGCGCACGATGCTGTCGGGGTCCACCGGATCGAGCGCGCGGATCACCTTGAGCTTCTCGTCGCGCACCGAGTCGGGCTCGAAGCGCGCCGGCGGCTCCATCGCGATGAGGCACAGCAGCTGCATCAGGTGGTTCTGCACCATGTCGCGCATCGCGCCGGACTTGTCGTAGTAGCTGCCGCGCCCGGCCACGCCCACCGTCTCCGCCACGGTGATCTGGATGTGATCGACGTATTGCGCGTTCCACAGCGGCTCGAACAGCATGTTGCCGAAGCGCACCGCCATGAGGTTCTGCACCGTCTCCTTGCCGAGATAGTGGTCGATCCGGTAGATCTGCGCTTCGGTGAAATGCCGCGCCAGCTCCTCGTTGAGCGCGCGCGCCGACTCGAGGTTGTGACCGAACGGCTTCTCGACGACGATCCGCACCTCGGGATTGGTCAGCCCATGGCTGCGCAGCTGCTCCGCGAGGTCGCCAAAGAGGCTCGGCCCCACCGAGAAATAGAAGGCGCGCACGATGCTCTCGTCGTCGCGCAGCGCCGCTTTCAGCTCGCCCCAGCCGCTCTCGCCGCGCGCGTCCACCGCGACATAGCCGAGCAGGCCGAGAAACTCCTCCAGCACGCTGTCGTCGCATTTCGCCTTGCCGAACTCGCGGATCGCCTCGCGCACCATGTCGCGGTATTCGTCAACCGAGATCTCGGAGCGCGCGGCCCCGATGACGCGCGAGCCGGCGGGCATCTGGCCCGAGCAGTAGCGGCGGAAGAGACCGGGCAGGATCTTGCGGCGGGCAAGATCGCCGGTGCCCCCAAAAATGACGAGGTCGAAAGGATCGACGGGAATGACGCGGGAAACCATTTCGGGCCTGTCTCCGATTCTTATGTCGTGGCGGTTAGCGCTAACCGCGCCTTGCCTACCCCATTGCTGCCCGCGAGTCTAACATCCTGCGGCACCGCGGCAATGGCGTCCGTAGGATAATCCCCGCCGGTAACCATTTGCCGAAGCGCGACAGTCCGCTTGAACCGCCCGTGCGCCCGTGCGACCCAAGGGCAGGACAAGACGACAGCAACAAGGCCGCGGCTTGCGCGCGGAACAGACGGGGCGGGCCATGGCACGACGGATCATCATAGACACAGACCCCGGACAGGACGACGCGGTTGCCATTCTCCTCGCCCTCGCCTCGCCCGAGCTCGAAGTGCTGGGGCTGACCACCGTGGCCGGCAACGTGCCGCTGCCGCTGACCTCGCGCAACGCGCGCATGGTTTGCGAACTGGCCGGACGCCGCGATATCCCGGTGTTTGCCGGCTGCGATGCACCGCTGGCGCGCAAGCTGGTCACCGCCGAACACGTGCACGGCAGGACCGGGCTCGACGGCCCGGTGCTGCCCGAGCCCGCCATGACGCTGCAGGACCGCCACGCGGTCGATTTCATCATCGACACGCTGCGCGCCGAGCCCGCCGGCACGGTCACGCTCTGCCCGCTGGGGCCGCTGACCAATATCGCCAGCGCCTTCCGCCGCGCCCCCGACATCGCCGGGCGGGTGCAGCAGATCGTGCTGATGGGCGGCGCCTATTTCGAGGTCGGCAACATCACCCCTGCAGCCGAATTCAACATCTACGTCGACCCCGAGGCCGCGGCCGAGGTCTTCGCCGCCGGCGTGCCGCTGGTGGTCATGCCGCTCGACGTGACCCACAAGGCGCTGGTCACCCCGGCGCGCAACGAGGCGATCCGCGCCCTCGACACGCCGGTCGGTCGGGCCGTGGCCGAAATGACCGACTTCTTCGAGCGCTTCGATCTGCAGAAATACGGGTCCGAGGGCGCGCCGCTGCACGACCCCTGCGTCACCGCCTACCTGCTGGCTCCCGAGATCTTCTCTGGCCGGCACATCAATGTCGAGATCGAGACCACCTCCGAGCTGACCCTCGGAATGACCGTGGCCGACTGGTGGGGGGTCTCGGGCCGCGCGCCCAATGCCACCTTCATCGGTGATCTCGATGCCGACGCCTTCTTCACCCTGCTCACCGAAAGGCTGGCCACGCTATGAAATCCCTGCATCTCGCCGGCGCCGATGATCTCGAACGGCTGCTTCCCATGGTGGTCAGCCTGCAGGCCGAGCGCCAGCAGCAGCCCGACGAGGCGCTGATCACCGCCGCGCTCACGCCGCTGCTCGAGGGCGCGCCGCAGGGCGCCGCCTGGCTGATCGGCCCGCGCAAGGCACCTGTCGGCTACGTGGTGGTCAGCTTCGGCTGGTCACTGGAGAGCGGCGGGATGACCGGCACGATCGACCAGATCTACATCCGCCCCGCGGTGCGCAGCCGCGGCATGGGCAGCGAGGCGCTGTTCCAGCTCACCCAGGCGCTGCGCCAGGGCGGGGTCACCGCCCTGCAGATGGAGGTGGCGCAGGACGACGAGCACCTGAAACGCTTCTGCCGCCGCGCCCGCCTGCAGGACCGCCACGCCACGCTCATGCGCTGCCCGCTCTGAGGCGCGGGCGGCAGGGGCGCTGCCCCTCTTGGCCTCCGGCCAATTCACCCCGGGATATTTGGGCCCAGAAGAAATTCCGCCTGCCGGTCTTCTAGGCCCAAATATTCCGGGGAGCGCGAGGGGCAGCGCCCCTCGCCCGCGCGCTCACCGCTCCGGCAGCGGGATGAACTCCGCGTCGTCCCCCGGCGGCAGGTGGAAGCGCCCGTTCTGCCAGTCGCCGCGGCGCCAGGCTTCCTTGGCCTCCTCGATGCGCTCCTTCGACGAGGCGACGAAGTTCCACCAGATGTAGCGCGGCCCGTTCAGCGTCTCGCCGCCCAGCACCATCAGCCGTGCGCCCTGCGGGCCGGCCCGCAGCGACACCCGGTCGCCGGGGCGGAAGACCATCATCCGTCCGGCCTCGAAGCTGGTCCCCGCCTGCTCCACCGCGCCCTCGACCACGTAGACGCCGCGGTCCTCGTGATCGTCGGGCATGGGCAGCCGCGCGCCCGGCTCCAGCCGCGCATCGGCGTAGAACATCTCGGAGAAGGTCTTCACCGGCGCCACCGCGCCCCAGGCGCGGCCGAGCACCAGCCGCACGCTCTTGCCCTCGCCCTCCATCAGCGGCAGCTCCCCCGCACCGGCGTGCATGAAGTCAGGCGCCGCGTCCTCCGCCTGCTCCGGCAGTGCCAGCCAGGTCTGGATCCCGAGGAACGGCATCGGCGTGCGCTGGCTGGCGTCGTCGGTGCGCTCGGAATGGGTGATGCCATGGCCTGCCACCATGAGGTTCACGGCCCCCGGTTCGATCCAGCTGTCGGTGCCGAGCGAATCGCGGTGGTGCATCCGGCCCTGGAACAGGTAGGAGATCGTCGCCAGCCCGATGTGCGGATGCGGCCGCACATCCATGCCGCGGCTCGGCAGGAATTCCACCGGCCCCATCTGGTCGAAGAAAATGAACGGGCCGACCATCTGCCGGCGCGGCGCGGGCAGCGCCCGGCGTACCTCGAAGCCGCCAAGGTCGCGGGCACGTGGCACGATCAGCGTGTCGATTGCATCCACCTCGTTTCCGGTCGGGCAATGCGGCTCGAGGGCGGGGTTCCAGCTCATGGCATGTCTCCTCTGGTTTGACCAAGGGTAACTCGGAACGGCGCTGCGCCCTACAGTCACCCGCGCGCGGCGGATGTGCAGCGGCGCAGGTGTCTTCCCTTTCCCGCCGTCGTCCCTATGCTCGCGCCAGCAAGGGATCCTATGCCATGCCCGACCTTCTCGCCGCCCCGCGCGCCGCCCCCGAGGGCTTTTCCGATTGGCCGGAACTGCTTGCGCTGATCCGCGGCAGCTTCGCCTATATGGACGGGCGTATCGATCCGCCCTCCTCGGCGCATCTTCTGACGCCCGCAAGCCTGCGCGACCGCGCCGCGGCAGAGCATCTCTACATCGCAGGGCCGCCGCTTCTCGGCTGTGCCTTCTTCGCCGAGCAGCCCGATGCGCTCTACATCGGCAAGCTCGCCATCGCCCCCGATGCGCAAGGCGCGGGACTCGGCCGGGCGTTTCTTGCCGAGGCCGAGAGCCTGGCGCGCCGGCGGGGCCTGCCTCGGTTGCGGCTCGAGACCCGCGTCGAGTTGACCCGGAACCACGCCGCCTTTGCGCGGCTCGGTTTCATCAAGACCGCGGAAAAGGCCCACCCAGGCTTTGACCGGCCGACATCGATCACCCTGGAGAAGCCGCTCTTTGCCTGAGCGCCTCCGCTGCCTAAATGGTACCCCATGACCCTCACGATCCCCTTCGACAACAGCTACGCCCGCCTGCCCGAAGCCTTCCATGTGCGGCTTGAACCGGCGCGGGTGGCCGCGCCGAAGCTCATCGCGTTCAACGCCGGGCTGGCCGCGGAGCTCGGGATCGGCGGCACCGAGGACCCGCTCCTCGCGGCGATCTTCGCCGGCAACACGCTGCCCGAGGGCGCGGAGCCGCTGGCGCAGATCTATGCCGGGCACCAGTTCGGCGGCTTTTCCCCGCAGCTCGGCGACGGCCGGGCACTGCTGCTCGGCGAGGTGGTGGACAAGGCCGGCGTGCGCCGCGACATCCAGCTCAAGGGCTCCGGCCCCACCCCCTTCTCGCGCCGCGGCGACGGGCGGGCGGCGCTGGGTCCGGTGCTGCGGGAGTACCTGCTCTCGGAGGCGATGCATGCGCTTGGCGTGCCGAGCACGCGCGCGCTGGCCGCGGTGCGCAGCGGCGAGGATGTGTATCGCGAGACGATCCTGCCCGGCGCGGTTTTCACCCGCGTTGCGGCCAGCCATATCCGGGTGGGCACCTTCCAGCTCTTCGCCTCGCGCCAGCAGT
The DNA here is from genome assembly GCF_015223355.1 of Salipiger mangrovisoli. GTDB lineage: Bacteria > Pseudomonadota > Alphaproteobacteria > Rhodobacterales > Rhodobacteraceae > Salipiger > Salipiger mangrovisoli. The sequence continues at coordinate 105,500 of NZ_JADFFK010000010.1, forward strand.
ATCCCGAGCTGCACCAGCTCTTCGAGTACACCCGCGACCGGCATTACCCCGAGGCCAAGACCCCCGGCGAAATGCTGGCCGCGGTCTGCCAGCGACAGGCCGAGCTGGTGGCGCACTGGATGTCGCTCGGCTTCATCCATGGCGTGATGAACACCGACAACTGCACGCTCTCGGGCGAGACCATCGACTACGGTCCCTGCGCCTTCATGGACCAGTACCATCCCGACACCGTCTATTCCTCGATCGACCAGCACGGGCGCTATGCCTACCAGGCACAGGCCGACATCATCGTCTGGAACATGGCGCAGCTCGCCACGGCAATGGTGCCGCTGGTACAGGACCAGGAGGCCGCGGTCGCGGAGTTCACCGAGATCATCAACGCCATGCCGAACCTCATCCGCGGTGCCTGGCTGACCCGCTTCGGGTTCAAGCTGGGCATTGCCGCACCGGCGCCCGAGGACGCGCGGCTGATCGCCGACCTGCTGCACCTGATGCAGGCGGGCGGGTCGGATTTCACAAACACCTTCCGCGCCCTCGCCGCCGGCTCGGCGCGGGACGAGATCGCCGACCGCGGCGCCTACGACCCATGGCACGCGCGCTGGCAGGAGCGCATTGCCGGCGACGCGGGCGCCGCGCCGCGGATGCGCGCCGCAAACCCCGCCTTCATCCCGCGCAATCACCGGGTCGAGCAGGCGATCGCCGCGGCAATGTCGGGCGATGAAAGCCTCTTCCACCATCTCGGTGCCGTGCTCGCCCGTCCCTATGACGACCAGCCCGAGGCCGAGGATCTGCGCCGTCCGCCGCTGCCGGGGGAAGTGGTGCGGGCGACCTTCTGCGGCACCTGACCGCGGCCGCGCGCAAGCCCGCACGGCCCGGCAAGACCCGCAAAGCGTCGGGAAAAGCGCGCAAATCCGCCCATCGGGGAATTTTCCTTCCCCTAGGTAAGCGCTTCCGGCACTCTGACCGCAAAGTCAGTCAGCACATGCATGCAGAAGGGAGCGCGAAGATGAGTCTCATGGGCACTCTGGCGAAGATCGCCATCGGATATGCCGCGGCACGCGGTGTCGATCGGCTGTCGGGCGAGCAGGGTCTCGGCACGCTGATCGGCGGCAAGGCGCAGATCCCCGGCTCCGAGCCCGGCACCTCGCTGCAGGCGCAGATGGGCAAGATGCTCGGCGGCAGCGGCAACCCGCTGGGTGCCATCATGGAGCAACTCAAGAAAAGCGGCTTCGGCGGGCTGCCGGGCATGGAGCAAGCCGGTCAGGCGGCCAGCACCGGCCTCGCGGGAATGCTCGCGGCGGCGGCCAAGGCCGCCAACATGGGTGGCAAGAACCTCGGCGACATGCTCGACAAGATGAGCGCCTCGCAGGCAGCAGCCCCCGAGGCCGAGAGCGCCGCCGGGCTGATGCTGCGCGCGATGATCCAGGCCGCCAAGGCCGACGGAGACATCGATGCCGCCGAAAAGGCAAAGCTGACCGACACGCTCGGCGCCGACGCCTCGGCCGAGGACATCGCCTTCCTCAAGGCGCAGCTTGCCGCCAAGCTCGACCCCGAGGCGCTGGCCAAGGACACACCCGACGCGCAGAAAACCCAGGTCTATGCCGCCTCGCTGATGGCAATCACGGTAGACACGCCGAAAGAGGCCGAATACCTTGATCGTCTCGCCAAGGCGATGGGGCTGCCGGAAACCGCGGTGAACGCGCTTCACATGCAGATGGGCCTGCAGCCGCTCTACGCCTGACCCATCGCCGGGTTTTCCGGCACGATTTCCGAAGGCCCGCATGCAGAAACATCCCTACTACGGCCTGGGGCTCGCCGCCCTGGGCGCCATGGTCCTGACGCCCGATACGCTGCTCATGCGCCTGTCGGGTATGGAAGGCCTGTCCATGCTGGTCTGGCGCGCGCTCGCGCTGGGGGCGATGTTCTGGGCGATCTTCCTCGCCACGGCGCGCGGGCCGCGCAACCTACACCTGCTGCTGTCCCGCCCCGGTCTGACGGTGATTGCCTGCCAGAGCGCCAATGCCGCGCTTTTCTCGCTCGGCATCGCAGTCGCGCCGGTGGCGGTGGTGTTGCTGGCGGTGGCGACCATGCCGGTCTGCGCCGCGGTGCTGTCACGGCTGCTCTATGGCGAGCCCACGAGCCGCGCCACCTGGATCACTATGGCCGCGGTTCTGTTCGGCATCGGTCTGGCGGTGAGCGGCAAGGGAGACCTCGCGGCCAGCCCCGGCGCCATCGCAGGGGCGCTCTGCGGCTTCGGAGTGGCGCTCACGCTCGGGCTGAGCTTTGTCACCCTGCGCCATGCCCCGGCCCTGCCGCTGATGCCCGCCATGGGCACCGGAGCCCTGATCGCGGGGCTCTGCGGGCTGGCCCTGGTCCCGACGGGCGCGCTGACCGAGGGCCACGTGCTGCCGATCCTCGCCACAGGCGTGGTGATCCTGCCGGTGTCCTTCTTCTGCCTCAGCTCGGCCTCACGCCATACGGCGGCGGCCAACGTCAGCCTGCTGATGCTGCTGGAAACGGTGCTCGGCCCGGTCTGGGTCTGGGCCTTCCTCGACGAAGCGCCAACCCCGCGCATGCTGCTTGGCGGCGGCCTCGTTGTCATCAGCCTGGCGCTCTACATCCTCGGCACGCGCCGCCGCGCCACGCGCCCGCCCTCAGATTCTTCTCTTTCCAAATACGCTGGGGGTGAGGTGCGCAGCGCCGAGGGGGCAAAGCCCCCTCTCTCCTGAACCTCCACCCGCGCCAACCTTCGACGCGCAGCGCGCCCGCGGCGTCAGCCGACCAGCAGGTTCACCCGCCGGTTCTGCTTGCCCTTGTTCTCGATCTTGCCAAGGCGCAATTCACCGATCTCGCCGGTGCGGGCCACATGGGTGCCGCCGCAGGGCTGAAGGTCGATCTGATCGGGACCTGCACCGATGCGCACCAGCCGGATGCGTCCGGCACCGCGCGGCGGCTGCACGCTCATCGTCTTGACCAGTTCGGGGTTCGCGTCCAGCTCGGCCTCGGTGATCCAGGTCTCGCTCACCGGCAGGTCGCGCGCGACGAAAGCGTTGAGCTGCGCCTCGAGCGCCTCGCGGTCCTCGGGCGGCTCGGGCATGAGGAAATCCAATCGCCCCTTGCCGGCGCTGATCTGCCCGCCGGTCACCGGCAGCGGCAGCGCCACGGACAGCAGGTGCAGCGCGGTATGGACGCGCATGTGCCGGTGCCGCCGTTCCCAGTCCAGCACCTGCGTCACCCGCGCACCGACATAGGGCAGAGGCTTGGGTTCGGCGGGCACCAGCACAATGGTTTCGCCCTCCCCCTTGACCGCCGTGGCGATCTCGATCTCGCCCCCCGGCCAGCGCAGTCGGCCGCTGTCGCCGGGCTGACCGCCGCTGGTCGCGTAGAAAAGCGAGGCATCAAGCAGGATGCCCCCTTCCTCGGTAAGCCCCATCACCTCACCCGGCGCCTCGCGGCGATAGGCATCCTCAAGGAACAGTCGTTCCGTCACATCACTCTCCTAGTCGTCTTCCGGTCCGACATCGTCTTCCGCCCCGATATCCTCTTCCGGTCCGACGGCCGGAAAGGCGGAGCGCTCGCCGCCGGTGCCCTTGTGGTCCTGCCGCGCAGCCGACGCGCCCTCCGGCGCGGCCGGGTCCTTCGGCGTCTCCCGAGAGGGATACAGCGCTTCGGGGTTGCGCAGCCAGATGTCACGCTGCGCAAAGGGAATCTCGATGCCCTCTTCCACGAAGCGCGCGTAGATCTCGTGGTTGAAGTCCGACAGGATCCGCACCTTCTGGTTCACGTCGCGCACGATTGCGCGGATCTCGAATTCCAGAGAATCGGCGCCGAAGCGGGCGAAGACCACCGAAGGCTCGGGGTTCATCAGCACCATGTCGTGCTCGCGCACGATGCGCAGCAGGATTTCCTCGACCCGCCGGGTGTCGGAGCCATAGGCCACACCGACGGTCGTGAACACCCGCCCGATGACATTGCCGCGGGTGAAGTTTGTCACCGTCCCGGAAATGAAGTCGGAGTTGGGCACGATCACATCGGTGCGGTCGAAGGTCTCGATCCGCGTGGCGCGCACCGAGATGTCCTTCACGATGCCCATATTGGTGCCGACCTCGATCCAGTCGCCCTGGCTGATCGGTCGCTCGATCAGCAGGATGATCCCCGACACGAAGTTCTGCACGATGTTCTGCAGGCCGAAACCGATGCCGACCGACAGCGCCGAGATGACGTAGCCGAGCGCGGTCAGGTTGATCCCCGCCGCGGTGATCGCCATCACCGCAGCCAGCATCACGCCAGCATAGCCCAGACCAGAGATCACCGCGTTCTGCCCGCCGATGTCGAGCTTGGTCTTCGGTAGGATCGAGCTGCGCAGCCCGCTTTGCAGCAGGCGGGTGATGCCGTAGCCGACGGCAAAGACCACCAGCATGGTCAGGAAGCTGGTCGGAGAGATCCGCGCGTCGCCCAGCAGGAAGCCTTCCTGGAAGCGCGCCCAGAGCTCGGTGATATCGGCGATCCGCGCGCCCCAGATCAGCGCCATGACCGGCAGGGCGAGCAGGATCAGGACGACCCCTGCCAGCACGGTGATGAGGCTGTCGTCCGGGTCCTTGCGGGTGATCAGCGCATAGAGATCCTTGATGAACCGTTGCAGCACGAGCACCAGCGCCAGCAGCGCCAGCGATTGGACCGCCGGAAAGACCATACCCTGGCCGACCCGGTGATAGCCCACCGCCGCCATGATCGGCCCGAAGATCGCAAACAGCATCGCCAGCCGCCCGATCATCCGGGCCAGCTGCATGCGGAAGGTCGAGCCCTCGAGCAGCGTGCCGTCGCCCTCGTCGGGCTCGATCTGACTGAGGCCCGACAGGATGTGCCCCAGGCGGAACAACATGAGCGCGGTGAGCACGATCAGCGGGAAGTCGAGAATCGCGTTGGTCGCATCCGAGAATTCGAAGATCTGCGACAGCGTCTGGCCCATGCCGCGCAGCACGAAGAGCAGCGCGAGGACCGAGGCATAGAGCCAGGCCTCGGTGCGCTGCCAGTTGGGCAGAGGCATGGTGGCGATCGAGTCGTCGCTGTTGAAGCTCTCACCCGCCAGCCAGCGGATGTAGAGCAGCACCAGCCCCCAGATCGGCACCGAGTACATGACCACAGTGAGGTTCGTGCCGGGCAGCCCGGAGATGGTCGCGGCCACGACCAGCAGGATCAAACCGCCAAGCGGCACCAGGATCGAGCCGAGCGATGCGAGGAAGCGCCAGACACCGGTGCCCCGCCGGGTCCGCCGGCGCAGCCATTCCTCGATGCGCCGCACCCAGACCGGGCCGCGGATGACCAACAGAGCCGACAGGCCGACGAGCAGGATGATCACCGGCAGGTTGTCGCGCGCCGCCGCGCGCTTGCTTTCCGAGGCGACGTTGTCACGCACCTCCTGCACCAGCGAATTCCCGGCTTCCACCACGTCGTTCAGGGCCGGTCCCCAAAGCTGCCAGTTCAGCGGCGACGGTCCGAGGGTCAGCAGACGGCTGGTCTGCATCTCGCGGATCCTGGTATCGATCTCGCCGATCAGCCCGTTGGCCTGGGTATAGGCCTCCTGAGCGCGGCGCACCGGCGCCTGCGCATCCGAGAGCTGCTGGTTCAGGTCGGCGCGGCGGGCGGCAATGTCCGCGGCCTCGCTCTCGCCCTCGGCGGGCGCCGGCCCCAGCGCGTCCAGCTGCTGCTGCAACGTGCCGATGCGCGAGGCATTGGTGCTTTCAGCGCGCAGGAAGCTGTCGCGCCATCCCGCGATATCGCTGCGCAGGTCCTCGTATTGCTTGACGGTAACGTCCTGCCCGTCAAGCAACCCATCGGCTTGATCGGCAAGCTTGGCCCAGGTGGTGTAGTCGATGTCCTGGGCCTGCGCGACCGCCAGGGTCGCGCAGAGCAGGGTCACCGCGCAAGCGGCAAGGCAGCGCCGGATCAGGGCAATCATACGTCCTCGAAGACGCCGGGGATCGAAGCAGGCGAGCGGTCGAGCCAGCTCGGCACGGGCAGGTCGCGCGAGCGCAGGAAGCCGGGGTTGAACAGCTTGGACTGGTAGCGCGTGCCATAGTCGCAGAGCACGGTGACGATGGTGTGACCCGGGCCCATCTCCTTGGCCATGCGGATCGCCCCAGCGACGTTGATGCCCGACGAGCCGCCGACGCAGAGCCCTTCCTCGGAGAGCAGGTCGAAGACCACCGGCAGCGCCTCGGCATCCGGCACCTGGTAGGCGAAATCGGGGGTGAACCCCTCGAGGTTGGCGGTGATCCGCCCCTGGCCGATGCCCTCGGTGATCGAGTCGCCCTCGGCCTTCAGCTCGCCGGTGGTGTAATAGCTGTAGAGCGCCGCGCCCATCGGGTCGGCAAGGCCGATCTTCACGCCCTTGGGCTGAAGCGCCCCCGCGACCCCGGCCAGCGTGCCGCCCGAGCCCACCGCGCAGATGAAGCCGTCAACCTTGCCGCCGGTCTGCTCCCAGATCTCGGGGCCGGTGGTTTCCACGTGGGCCAGACGGTTGGCGACATTGTCGAACTGGTTGGCCCAGATCGCGCCATGCGTTTCGGTCTTCGCCAGCTGCTCGGCCAGCCGGCCCGAGTAGCGCACGTAGTTGTTGGGGTTGCGGTAGGGCGCCGCCGGGACCTGCACCAGCTCGGCACCGGCCAGACGGATCATGTCCTTCTTTTCCTGGGACTGGGTCTCGGGAATCACGATCACCGTGCGGAAGCCCATCGAGGCACCGACCAGCGCGAGGCCGATGCCGGTGTTGCCCGCCGTGCCCTCGACGATGGTGCCGCCGGGTTCCAGCAGCCCCTTCTCCATCGCGTCCTTGATGATGTACAGCGCCGCGCGGTCCTTCACCGACTGACCGGGGTTCATGAACTCGGCCTTGGCGAGGATCTCGCAGCCCGTCATCTCGCTGGCCTTCTTCAGGCGGATCATCGGGGTATGTCCGACGGCCTGCGCCAGATCCTGTGCCACGCGCATGGGTCTCTCCACTTCGTCACTTCGTTGGAAGTCAGGTGTAGGGCGGACGCGGGGTGAACTCAAGCCGCCGAACGGAGCCGCTCACGTGCCCGTGCCAGCCACAGCAGCATCATCGCCAGCGGCCCGGCGTTGACCTCGCCGCTGTCGACCAGCTGCATGGCCTGCTCGAAGGGCAACACGTGGCTGCGGATGTCCTCGTGCTCGCTGTCGAGCCCGCCCATGCCGCCACTGTGGTCTCCAAGGTCGCAGAGGCCCAGGAAACAATGGAAGAACTCGCTGGTATAGCCCGGCGAGGCATAGACCCGCACCATCGGCTCGAGCGTGCTGAGATGCAGCCCGGCCTCCTCGACCGCCTCGCGCCGGGCACAGGTCTCGGGGCTCTCGCCGGCATCGACCAGCCCGGCCACCGGCTCGAGCACCCAGGGGTGCCTGTCCTCGCGAAGGATCGGCCCGTAGCGCATCTGCTCGATCAGCAACACCAGGTCGCGCCGCGGGTCGTAGGGCAGCACCAGCGCCGCGTCATAGGCCACGAAGCCCTCGCGGTGGATCACCTCCGACACGCTGCCATCGAAGCGCTCGTGTTGCAGCGTGAAGTCGCGCATCCGGAAGAACCCGTCATGCGCCGGACGGTCCTCGAGGATGCAGACCGCCCCCTCGCGCGTGCGGTCCGAGCGCAGCGTGCAGGGGGTCTCGGCATTCGCCAGCACCCGCGGCCAGGCCCGCGCCGCCAGATAGGGCCGGATCTTGCGCACCATGGCGGCGGAACGCCGACCATGGCCGCGCATGATCTCCCGCGCGATCTCGCAGCCAAGCTCTGCCGCCTGCGGATCGTGCGCGCCCCCCGTCCAGGGGGCACCCTCGGCGCTAAGGTCGATGCGGGCACGCACCGGTTCCGCCTCCCCCGGCAGCGCCACATCCAGGAACTCCTCGGATTGCCAGCCGGTGAAGTAACACAGCCGCTCCACGTCGGCCGCGCTCGCGTCGAGCAAGAGCCCCGGTGCCACCTGCTCCGGATCGGGACGAAGCGCCGTAAGCCGATCGGCGCCGCCCTCGGGATCAAGCACCACATGCCCCGGAAGACGTGCCGGCACCAGGTCCGCCGCGCGGCCGAGCACGATCTCCAGCAGCGCCGTATCCGCCAGCGTCCCCGACAGGAAAACCTTCATGCGAGTCATCTCCAGTTGCGCGCGACCACTTCCGTCAGCGCGCCGGACAGCACCGCGCCGGCGATCATCAGGCCGATGAACCCTCCGTCGATCAGATGCGCACCGAAATCAAGGAAGAGTTGGAACACCGCCATGACCGCCTCCATCATGCTGTCGTACCTGTGGCGCATGGCCAGGCGGAACATCTCGTTGAGCGCCTGGACCATCACCCCCCAGAACACCAGCGTCGCCGTCGCGGTGATCCCCGCCGAGATGCCATTCGCCATGCCGCGCCCGGCCCGCGCGCCGAGCACCCGCCAGCCGCACACCAGACCCAGCATCACGTTCACCCACAGGAAATAGCCGAACACCGTGGTGTCGGGCATCAGCGAGGTCATGATGTACCGCGAGGCGATGAAGGCCAGCAGCGCGAGGCACAGAGCGGCGACGAGGCGCGCAGCGGTGGTCATACGGAGGCCCTCCGAACCCTAAGCAATTGTTAACCGGTAGCTAACGCCGCCGCGCGGAAGGATGCAAGACAGAGACCGCCGAAGCGGCGCTGACGTCACCCGTCTGCGTCCTCCCGGTCAACAATGCGCGCAGGCCTCCGGGCTGCGCGCGGGATCAGAACTCGCGCTGCTCGTAGGCCGCAAGCGCCGCCGCACGGCCTTCCTGCGCGGAGACCACGGGCGCGGGGTACTCCGCCGCGGGGTCCAGCTGCCAGCTGCGCGGCACCGCCGCAAAATAGTCCAGCGCGCTCTGCGGCGGCTGCGCCTGCCCCTCCGCGATCCATGTTCGGCGATAGGCCCCCTCGGGGTCGAATTTCTCGGCCTGGGTCTCGGGATTGAAGACGCGGAAATAGGGCGCCGCATCCGGCCCGCAGCCCGCCACCCATTGCCAGCCCATCGCGTTGGCCGCCGGGTCCCAGTCGATCAGGCAGTCATCGAACCAGGCCTGCCCGATGCGCCAGTGCACCATCAGGTGCTTGGTCAGGTAGCTCGCCACGATCATCCGGGCGCGGTTGTGCATGTAGCCGGTGACATACATCTCGCGCAGCGCCGCATCGACCACCGCCATGCCGGTGCGCGCCTGTTCCCACAGCCGCACCTCGCGCAGCCGCCGGTCCTCCTTCCAGGGGAAGGCCCGCCATTCCTCGCGCCAGTTCTCCTCGAGGATATGGGGCGTGTGCCACATCAGGTGATAGGCAAACTCGCGCCACGCCAGTTCCGAGAGAAATTTTCCCGCACCTGCCTTGCCCTCGGCCTGCGCCCGCAGCCCCGCGTGCCAGCAGCGCGCCGGGCTGATCTCGCCAAGGCTGAGATATTCGGACATCCGCGAGGTGCCTTGCTGGTCGAGACGGTCGCGCCTCTCGCCGTACTCCGCCACCCCGTCACGCATGAAGGTTCCAAGCCGCGCCTGCGCCGCCGCCTCGCCCGGCAACACATGGCCCGACAACACCGTCGCGCCTCGGTTCATCGCCGCGCCGAGGTGCCAATCCGCCAGCGCCGCGCTCTCCGGCCAGTCCCGCGGCACCGGGATCTTCGCCGGCGCGGCCACCGGCGCCGCCACCTCGCGGTCCTTCACCGCGCGCCAGTAGGGGCTGTAGACCTTGTAGTAGGCCCCCTGCTTGGTCTCGACGCTCCACGGCTCGAACAGCAGGTGCCCGCTGAAGCTCTCCGCCGCGATCTCCGCCGCCCTGAGGTCCGACTTCACGTCCGTGTCGCGTGCAACCGAGGCGGGATCATAGGCGCGCTGCCAGTAGACCGCGCCGGCACCGGTCTCGCGCACCAGCTCGGGGATCACCTCGCGCGCCGGCCCGGCGCGCAGGATCAGCCGCGACCCCTTCTCCTCCAGCGCCGCGATGAAGGCCTCGAGCCCCTGCTCCAGCCGCCATTTCGGCGCCGCACCCAAAGCGTCCACGGTATGGTCTCGCACGAAGACCGGGATCACCGGCCCGCCGCGCGCCACCGCCGCGCTCAGCGCGGCATGGTCCGACAGGCGCAGATCGCGCCGGATCCAGAGCAACGTGGGGGAAACATCGGCCATGCGGGCACCTCCTTGACTGACGCAAAACTGTCCCGCCGCGGCGCGAGGTCAAGCCCGGTGCCGCGGCGGCGGCAGGGCCGCAGCCTGCCGCTTCTTCTCTTTCCAAATACGCACATCCGGCGGTGCCGGAGGCGCCCAGCTCAGAGCACCGCGTCGAGCGCCTCCAGCAGCTTGGTCATCTCGTCCTGCGAGGTGTAATGGGTGAACGACAGCCGCAGCACGCCCTTTTCCGGGTCGACCCGCTGCGCCTCGAGCGCCCGCACCGCGTAGAAATCGCCGCCTCCCGCCATGATGCCGTGCCCGGCCAGCGCCTCGGCCAGCTCGAGCCCCGGTCGGGCGTGTTCCAGCGCGATGGTCGGAGCGCGGCGTTCGGCGTCGGCCGTGCCCAGCACCCGCACCGAGTTGCGCCCGGCGAGGTAGTCGAGCAGCGGCTGCGTCAGCGCCACTTCCTGCGCCCGCATCAGCGCCGCGACGCCGCGCGCGTCGGTGCCGTGATGGGCGGCCTGCGCATCGATGTAATCGGCCATGCCGGCGCAGGCGGCGACCTGCGCGTGGTCCGGCCCCGCCGGGGTGAAGCGCTTGTAGAGCGTGCCGCCGTTGAAATAGTGCCCCTGGTTCGGAAGTTCTTCGCCAAGCGTCCGCCGGATCACCATCAGCCCCTGGTGCGGACCATAGGTCTTGTAGGCCGAGAAGAGATAGATGTCGGCCCCGAGCGCATCCACGTCCGGAAAGCCGTGCGGCGCGTAGCTGACGCCATCGACGCAGGCAAAGGCCCCGGCGGCGTGGACCATCGTGCAGATCTCGGCGACGGGGTTGATCTCGCCCACCACGTTCGAGCAATGCGGGAAGCACACCAGCCGCACCTTCGCGTCGAGCAGATCCGCAAGCGCCGCCGGGTCAAGATGGCCGGTCTCGGGATCCATCCGCCATTCGCGGATCTCGATGCCCTCCTCGGCCAACCGCCGCCACGGACCGGAATTGGCCTCATGGTCCTGGTTGGTGACGATGATGGCCTCGCCCGGCTTCAGGAACCGGCGGAAGGCATTGGCCAGCACGAAGGTGTTGGCGCTGGTCGAGGGACCGAAGCTGAGCTCGTCGGTGTCCACGCCCAGAAGCGCCGCCATGCGAACCCGCGCCTCGTCCATCTCGGCGCCGCCATCGCGGGCGGGCGCGTAGGGCCCGTAGGGCTGCATCTTGCGCGCATGGTAAAAGCGCGTCAGCCGATCGATCACCGGCGCACAGGTATAGGAGCCGCCCGCGTTCTCGAAAAACGCCAGGCCCTGCAACGACGGCTCGGCAAAGGCGGGAAACAGGCTGCGGGTGTAATCGACGTCTAGCATTTCGGCTCCTTGAGGTTTCGGCGCAGAAAAGCGCTGGCGGCGCGCAGGGTCAAGGCGCCCATCTCGCGCAGGTCGGCGCGCGTGCCGGAACGCCATGTGCCGCGCCCTGCGCATCGCCCGCCTGCATGTGAAACCTTCCCGGATGTGGGAAGCCTGGCCTGCACGTTCCTCGATCGCCGCCTCGGGATCCCTGAGGTGACCTGCATCGCACAAGATGGCATGATCGCCGCGAAGGGCTCGCGCGAGCCATTCCCGATGCCGTGGCGCAAGCGGATCACCGCTGGCGCGTCCGGCAGCGCCGGGCGTTTCCCCGAGCGCGGGCGGTGCCCGTGCCGAACATTGTGAGTGAGGAGGAGCACCATGCACATCAGGACCGAGGGACCGGAGGAGACCGAGGCGATTTCTGCCCTTACCACGCACGCCTTCGCCAGCGCCACCCATGCCGAGGGCACCGAGGCCGCCATCGTGGAAAGACTGCGTGCCGCGGGGGCGCTGACCGTCTCGCTGGTGGCCGAGGAAGAGGGCGCCCTGCTCGGGCATGTGGCCGTTTCGCCGGTCGAGGTCGCCGGGCATCACGGCTGGCAGGGGCTCGGGCCGATCTCGGTCACCCCCGAACGCCAGCGCTCGGGGATCGGCACGGCGCTGATGCGCGCGGCGCTGGCCGAGCTGCGGGCCTCGCATTGCAAGGGCGTGGTGCTGGTGGGAAACCCCGAGTTCTACCGGCATTTCGGCTTCCGGCAGGCACCGGGACTGACCGTCGAGGGCATTCCCCCCGAGGTGGTCCTCGCCCTGCCCTTCGGCCCCGACCTGCCCGAGGGTGCGTTGCGCTTTCATCCGGCCTTCGGTCTGGACTGAGCCGCAGATAAAGAAGCGCGGGCCCCGAGGGGGCCCGCGCCTGTACCGTTCCGCCTGCGCCTCAGGCGCGGCGCTCTGCCTGCAATCCGCGCCAGATCGCCAGGCACATCACCAGAAGCACCAGCGTGAATGGCAGCCCGGTCGAGATCACCATCGACTGGAGAGACGACAGTCCCCCGGCCGAAAGCAGCAGCACGATCGCCACCGCGCCCTCGAAACAGGCCCAGAACACCCGCTGCGGCACCGGCGCATCGACCTTGCCGCCCGCGGTGATCGTGTCGATGACCAGCGAGCCGGAGTCCGAGGAGGTGACGAAGAACACGATCACCAGCACCACCGCGAGCACAGAGGTGATCGACGACATCGGCAGCGCCTCGAGCATCGCGAAGAGCGACAGCGGCGGGTTGTAGCTGTCGATGACATTGGCCTTCACCATGCTGGTCGCCGGATCGCTCAGTACCTGATCGATGGCAACACCGCCGAAGACCGCCATCCACAGCACGCAGACGAGGCTCGGGATGATCAGCACGCAGGTGATGAACTCGCGCACCGTGCGGCCACGGCTGACGCGGGCGATGAACATGCCGACGAAGGGTGACCAGCTGATCCACCACGCCCAGTAGAACGAGGTCCAGCCCTGCACGAAGTCGGTGTCCTCGCGGCCCACCGGGTTCGACAGCGGCACGAGATCGACCATATAGGCCCAGAGCCCGCTGGCGAAATCGCTGAAGATCAGCATCGTCGGTCCGACGATCAGCACGAAGAGCAGCAGCGCGGCAGCCAGCACCATGTTGATCTCGGAAAGCACCTTCACCCCGCCATCAAGACCGCGCACCACCGAGATCAGCGCGACCGCGGTGATGCCTGTGATGATCAGCACCTGCATGGTCGGCCCGATCGGCAGGCCGAAGACATGGTTGAGCCCGGCGTTGACCTGCTGCGCTCCGAAGCCAAGCGAGGTGGCCAGGCCGAAGAGCGTCGCAAACACCGCGAGAATGTCGATGATATGGCCCCACCAGCCCCAGACCCGCTCGCCCAGCAGCGGGTAGAAAGCCGAGCGCACGGTCAGCGGCAGACCCTTGTTGTAGGAAAACAGCGCCAGCGCCAGCGCCATCACCGCGTAGATCGCCCAGGGGTGCAGCCCCCAGTGGAAGATCGTTGCCGCTAGGCCCATGGCCTTGGCGGCCTCGACGTTCTCGGGAATGAGATTGCCGTCGGCATCAAACGGCGAGGGCACGCCCAGAGGTGAGCTGACCGCCATGTGGTACACCGGTTCGAGCACCCCGAAGAACATCAGGCCGATGCCCATGCCGGCGGCAAACAGCATGGCGAACCAGCCTGCGTAACCGTAATCCGGCGTCGCCTCGGCGCCGCCGAGCCGCACCGATCCCATCGGCGTGACGATCAGCAGCAGGCAGAAGATGACGAAGATGTTGGCCGCGCCGAGGAAGAACCAGTCGAAGGTCTTCGTGGCGAAGGAGAACAGCCAGGTAAAGATGCTGCCGGCCTGTTCGGGCAGCGCCAGCGTATAGAACACGAAGGCAACGACAACCGCCCCAGAGATCACGAAGACCGGGTTGTGAATGTCGAGCCCGAACGGTCCGAACTGCGCCTCGATATTGTCCTGACCGATCTCGTAGTCGGTCTCGATGATCTCCGATGCACCCTCTGGAGCAGGGATCCCCAGGTCCGTGGTATCAGTATCCGGTGTGTCACTCACGCGTGGACCCTCCTTTTCTTCTTACGTTTATTTTCAGTGTCTTGTGTTGCATCGCCGGCCGAACGTCACCGAACCACCATCACCGAGACCTTCGCCCGCGCCGCGATCGTGCCGCCGTTGGACGGCCAGAAATGCTCTGCCAGTCCGGGAATGTGGCTGGCCATCACCACCAGGTCGGCACCGGTCTCCTCGACCGCCTTGATCAGCGCCGGATCAAGATCGACAGCCGGATCATGGGTCACCACCGGATGGGCCGAGGCCTCGGCCCCGACAGCGAGCCCCTGCGCCTTGGCGAAGCTGGCGAGCCTTTCGCCATATTCCTGCGGGGTATGCGCAATGGCCGAGGGTGTCGCGGCGGTCACCCCAACGTAGACCAGCCGCGCACCGAAATGCGCGGCAAGCTCACCCGCCACTTTCAACGCCTTCGCGAGCCGATCCGCATGAGTCAGATCGACCGGAACCATGATGCAGTTGAACATGGACCCCTCCGTCTTTGGCAGCCCGGAACTCCCGGACCTATGTGATTGTTTTATTTAGAGGTCTCTGCAAGTAGACACCTGCGAACACCCCTAGGTGCCAGACCGTGGACGAGCGGGACCTGCCCTGCTCACCACCACCCGACACCCGGCAACGCGCGCCGCCCAAGGGCCGCGGACCTGCGATGACAAGGGGTGACCTAGCGCACGATCGCGTGAGGGAAAGGCTTCTGATACAAGAAAAACCGGACTTCCGTGCCCCGCCTCGTCCGCCCAGCCCTGACAGAACCGCCTCCCGGAGCAACGGCAAGCGCAACGCCCACTTGACCGGCGCGGCTGGAATGGTACTCAGGCCACAAGGTGGGCCTGTAGCTCAATTGGTTAGAGCAGGGCGCTCATAACGCCTTGGTTGCGGGTTCAAGTCCTGCCGGGCCTACCAAATCCCCCTCATACCACGGCAGAGCGTCCCCCGTCCCCGGCGGACCCGCGCCGCCTTGGATCCTGCCAATTTTGTTGCCCTCCAGACGACAACCAGTCGGCAGACTGTCGCGTTGACGACATTCGACCACATCTCTTCAACAATTCCGGATCGACATGGGCGATTTGACCCATTTCCGCCACAGTTCAATCACAGTTTTTCCCCGCCCTCGCTCTAACAATTCATTAACCAAGATCGCGACGCGCCGCCCCTCAACGGGGCTGACCGCGCAGCGCGGTCCGGGCCGAGTAGTGAATGAGAGAAAGGGTAACCAATGCCAGATCGCCTTGATCGACACCCGAAAATGAATACGACCTTTCTCGGAATCCTAGGCTTCGTGCTGGTCACCGCAACCGCCGCGGCAATCTTCGGCATCCGGTGGCAGGCGCAGGAATATCAGGTGCAGCTCCAGCGCGAGCTCGGCCTGCGCGGTGCGCAGGCGCTGGCACAGACCTTCAACAAGGCCATAAGCCGGGAATGGGACTCGCTGCGTGCCGTCGCCTCCCGCACCGCTTATGCCGAAGCCCCCGAGATGCAGGAATTCGCCAATGCCGTGGTGCGTGCCGGTGGTCAGATCGCCTGGGTCGGGTTCGCCTCGCCGGACGGGGTGATCATCGCCGGGTCACGTGGCGAGCGCCTCGGCGACGACGTCTCGCAGCGCAACTGGTTCCGGGCAGGGTTCAGCGGCGAGACCGTCGGCTCCGCCTATACGAAAAACGAGGGCACCGAAGAGGAAGTCAGCCTGATCAACCTGTCGATGCCGGTCAAGGACAGCTTCGGCGACACCCAGGCCGTCGCGGTCTACAGCGTGCGCATCTCCTGGGTCGCGGAGTACATGGAGCAGGCCGCACAGGAACTCGACCTCAGCGCGATTATCCGTGACCGCAAGGGCCAGACACTGGTCGACACCCGCCCCGAGGCCGGCACCGATCTGCCCGCGCGGGTCGAGGGAATGATCCTTGCCGGACGCCCCGACGCCGACCGCACGCGCCTGCACCGCAGCGACGCCGGGCACCTCTATGCCGTGCTGCCGAACTTCACGCTCGATACCATGCCCGGCTTCGGCTGGACGCTCATCGTCGATGTGCGCGCGGATGCCTTCGGCTCGGCCTTCCCGCAGTTCCTGCGCAACATCAACCTCATCCTGATGACCATCGGGCTCGGCGTGCTGCTCTCGACCTTGCTGCTCTTCCATCACCTTACGCGGCCGTTCCTGCGCCTCATCCGGACCGCGACGGCGCTGGCCGACGGTCAGATGGTCTACCCCCGCGAGGAGCAGGCCACGCGCGAAAGCATGTTGCTGTCGGCGGTTCTGGCGCGGCTTCAGACGCAGATACAGTCGCTGCGCGCCAAGCCCTAGGCCCGGCGCACAGCACGATGCAGACTTCAGGCGCAGCGTTCGGTCGCTGCGCCTTTTTCCTGTCCAAGCACCTCGGCGGCGATCTCGAAGCTGCGCAGCCGCGCCGCGTGGTCGTGGATCATCCCGGTGAGGATCAACTCGTCCGGCTGGTAGCGCGCGACCAGCGCCTCAAGCTCGGCGCCGACCTTGTCACGGTCGCCCGCCGCCGAGATGCTCAGCGCCGAATTGGCCGCCGCGAGAAAGCGCGGATCGGTCTGCGCCGCGATATCGGCCACCGGGCGCGGCAGCCGTCCCGGACGCCCGGTGCGCAGGTTGATGAAGGCTTGTTGCTGCGAGGACTTGAGCCTCAGCGCCTCTTCGGTGGTTTCGGCCGCCCAGACGTTGGCGGCGAGCATGAAGCGCGGCGCGCGGGTGACACCGGGCTGGAAGCGCGTGCGGTAGACCTCGATCGCCTGCTCGAGCGCGTCGGGCGCGAAATGCGAGGCAAAGGCATAGGGCAGCCCCAGATGCGCGGCCAGCTGCGCGCCGTAGAGCGACGAGCCGAGAATCCAGACCGGCACTTGCGTGCCCTCACCCGGCACCGCGATCACGGCCTGATGGTCCTCGGCCTCCTGGAAGTAGCCCAGCAGCTCGATGACGTCCTCGGGGAAACGGTCGGCGGCGGAATTGAGATTGCGACGCAACGCCATGGCGGTCACCTGGTCCGAACCCGGCGCGCGGCCGAGACCGAGGTCGATACGGCCGGGGAAGAGCGTCTCGAGCGTGCCGAACTGCTCGGCGATGACCAGCGGTGCGTGGTTGGGCAGCATGATGCCGCCCGCACCGACGCGGATGGTCTTCGTCGCCGCCGCCACCTGTCCGATCACCAGAGACGTCGCCGCCGAGGCGATGCCGCGCATGTTGTGGTGCTCCGCCAGCCAGTAGCGCTCATAGCCCCAGCGCTCCGCGTGCTGCGCAAGATCGAGCGTGTTGGCCAGCGCCTCTGCCGGCGTGCTGCCCTCGGGGACCGGGGAAAGGTCGAGCAGGCTGAAGGGAATGCGGGTCATGCGGCACCTCTTGTTCCGTGTTGACCCCGATATAGGTCCCGCCTGCCCGCACCGTCACCCTGCGCAGACGCACAAAGCAGCTCTCACCCTGTGCACCTGCACAAACCGGCTCAGCGCGCCGCCATGCGGATCGCGCCGTCGAGCCGGATCACCTCGCCGTTGAGCATGGAGTTCTCGATGATGTGCTGGACCAATGCGGCATATTCCGCCGGATCGCCAAGCCGCGCCGGGAAGGGCACCTGCTGGCCCAGGCTGTCCTGCACCTCCTGCGGCAACCCCTGCATCATCGGCGTCAGGAACAGACCCGGCGCGATGGCGCAGACACGGATCCCCAGGCTCGCCAGATCCCGCGCCATCGGCAGCGTCATGCCCACGACGCCGCCCTTCGACGCGGCATAGGCCACCTGCCCCACCTGCCCCTCGTAGGCTGCGACCGAGGCGGTGTTGACGATCACACCGCGATTGCCGTCGGCGTCGAGAGGCGCGTTCTTCGCCATCAGCGCCGCCGCCTGCGAGGCGACGTTGAAGGTGCCCGTGAGGTTGATGGCGATGGCGCGGGCAAAGAGCGCCGGATCATGCGGCTCGCCGCGCGAGACGGTCTTGGCCCCCGGCGCGATCCCGGCGCAGCTCACCGCCACATGCAGCGCGCCTTCGGCCCCGTGCACCTGCGCCAGCGCCGCGGCGACGCTCGCCGGATCCGTCACGTCGGTCTCGATGAACCGCCCGCCGATCTCCGCCGCGGTCACCGGCCCGCGCTCGGCATCGCGGTCGAGCAGCGTGACCTTGGCACCCAGCGCCGCAAGACGTGTCGCCGTGGCAGCCCCCAGCCCGGACGCACCGCCCGACACCACGGCCACAAGGTTTGCACCGATCTGCATGATACTCCTCCCGATTTATCCTCGGGGCGGAGTTGAACCGCAGGCGCCGTGCCCCGTCCAGCGCAGCGGCGCGGAACGTTGCGTCAGGGCGTGCTCAGGCGAGGGTGCTGCGCTCTGCGGCATCGAGCACCGGGGTGGCAAGCGCGCCATAGAGGATCATCACCACCGCCCGGCTCGGCGCTTCCTTGAGCGCCTCTCCCAGTTCCGCCACGGTCGAGGACACCATGCGCTGGCCCTCCTTGCTGACGTTCTCCGCCATCAGCGCGGGGGTCTCGGGCGGCATCCCCGCCGCGATCAGCCGCTCGGCCAGCTTCGAGAAGGTGCGCCGCCCCATGTAAAGGCAGGTGACCGCCTCGGGATCCGCCAGCGCGGCCATGTTCATCTGTTCGGGCAGCGCTCCCGTTACGTCATGGCCGGTGACGAATTGCAGGCGGCGCGCGGTGAGCCTGCGGGTCAGCGGCATCGCGGCGGCGGCGGCGGCGGCAGACGCGGAGGTCACGCCCGGCACCACCTCGAAGGGAATACCCGCTGCGGTCACCGCGGCGATCTCTTCCTCGAGCCGTCCGAAAATCCCCGCATCGCCCGACTTCAGCCGCACCACATGCTGACCGGCCAGCGCGTGATCCACCAGCAGCGCGCTGACGAACTCCTGCTTCGGCGACGGGCAGCCAGCGCGCTTGCCGACGGCCACCATCTCGGTCCCGGCTGCGCAAAGCTCGAGGATCGGCCCCGAGGCAAGATCGTCGTAGAGCACCGCATCGGCCTTTTGCAGGCATTTGAGCGCCCGCACGGTCAGAAGCTCGGGATCTCCGGGACCGGAGGAGACGAAACTGACAAAGCCGGACATGGGGCCTCCGCGATCGGGTCAAGAATGCGTCCCGTGCTACGCCGCGCGCCGCGGCAGCGCAAGCAAGGCATCGCGCCATCCACCGGGAATCGCGCGTGAACTCGCGAAAATGCAAACGCCCCGCACCTTGCGGCACGGGGCGTCGAACGTTCGACCTGAGGTCAGGAAATCACAGGCGCGAGGCCACGTTTTCCCAGTTCACCAGGTTGTCGAGGAAGTTCGCCAGGTAGGCCGGGCGCTTGTTGCGGAAGTCGATGTAGTAGGAGTGCTCCCATACGTCGCAGCCCAGCAGCGCGGTCTGGCCGAAGCACAGCGGGTTCACGCCGTTTTCGGTCTTGGTGATCTTCAGGCCACCGTCGGTGTCCTTGACCAGCCACGCCCAGCCCGAGCCGAACTGGCCGGCGCCGGCGGCGGCGAAGTCTTCCTTGAACTTGTCGAAGGTGCCGAAGGACTCGGCGATCGCCTTCTCCAGCTCACCCGGCATGGCGTTCTCGCCCGGGCCCATCATTTCCCAGAACTGGGTGTGGTTCCAGTGCTGCGAGGCGTTGTTGAAGATGCCGTTCTGGGCAACCGCGCCGGCCTGGTAGGTGCCCTTGACGATCTCTTCCAGCGACTTGCCGGCCCACTCGGTGCCCTCGACCAGCTTGTTCAGCGTGGTGACATAGGCGTTGTGGTGCAGGTCGTGGTGATACTCCAGCGTTTCCTTGGACATGCCCTTGGACGCGAGCGCATCGTGGGCATAGGGAAGATCGGGAAGTTCAAAGGACATATGCGTTTCCTTTCGCCTGTCGGTAAAGTTTGGGTGTATTCCTAGACCTGCCACACGCGAGGTCAAGCGAAGTCTGGTGTACCATCGCACTCAGGGCTGTGCGGAAAGCTCGTCGAGAGGTTGTGCCTCGCACCGGCCATCTGCTTGAAACACCGAATCAAATCCGGCGGGGATGGCGGTGACGGTGACCTTCCCGCTCGCCTTGTCGATCCCCGCCCGGTAGAGCATCCTGCGGGTCTGCTGGCTGCCCGCTCCGACCGGGTAATCCCAGGTGAAACTGACCCGCGCCGTGCTCTCCGAGGCAACCTTGCCCCGGACCGGCAGTCCCGCGTTGTGATAAAGCGCCACCGGGTCCGAGATCACCACGCGCCCGGTCTCGGGATCATGGGCGATGAACAGGACGGGCGGCACCCAGCGCTGGCTGTAGGCCACGCGCAGCTGGCACAGGTAGCCCACTGCCTTGTCCGAGATCGACTCTGCCGCCGCCTGATCGCCGACCTGATCGCCCACCAGCTTCAGCGCATCGGGCGCCGGGCTCGCAGCCGCCGGGGCCAACTGCAGGGCAACGCCCAGCGTGATGGCCACGGCACGTGCCAAACCTCTCATCCAAGCACCCCTCTTGCGCACATTCACCAAGCTGACGCTACGGGTGCCCGCCCGTCGGCGCAATGCGAAGTCATTCAGAAATACCCGAAATCCGGAGCATTTCTCGCCGCACCGCCGAGCAGCCGGAAGGCGTAGTCGGCAACCGAACGGAAACAGAGAACCTCTGCCTCCTCCTCCGAGATCACCCGGATCGCGGCCGCGGTCTGAGCGATCCGCGTCCGCCGCAGGCTGCCCGGTGCGAGCATCGCTGGCGACATGTCCACCGGGGTCAGCCGCGCCAGCGCCTCGCGCATCTGCGGTCCTGTCAGCAGCAGCCGCACCCGCATGTCCGATACATCCTGCACCAGCGCGTGCACAGCCCGCCCGTCAAGCTCGGCCTGAAGCCTTGGTGCGGCCTGCCGCGCCTCGGCATAGGGCAAGAGCAGCAGCAGCTCGTCCGGCGCCATCCACAGCAGCGTGCGGCCGTCGCCGCCGCGCGCCTGCCAGACTGTCGGAAGCGGGCACCCCGCCAGCGCGGCGACAGGCCCGGTGAACGCGGGATCGGACAGATCGCCGCGCAGGGCGATCATCCCCGTCGGGCCCGCCTCGCGCACGGTCAGCGCCCCCTCGGAAGACGCGCCCATGAGCGGGCTGACCGGCTCAGGATAGCTCTCAGACATCGTTCCTTGCCCCCTCGGCATCGTAGAAGACCGGGCTCACGATCGTCGCCGTGAGCGTTGTCTTCGCCTCGTCGGCCGCGTCGTAATCGTCGGTGGTGAAGGTCAGTTCCTCGCCGATGCGCTGCGGCCCGTCCAGCACCAGCGCCATGGCGATGCCACGCCCCAGCGTCGGCGAGAAGTAGGACGAGGTCACCCGGCCCTGCGTGTTGCGCTGGCCGTTGGCGTTCTTGCCGGGTGCCAGCGCCAGCGCCCCCGTGGGCAGCACGCCGCCATCGGGGGTTTGCAGCCCGACCAGCTTCCAGCGGTTCGGATCGGCCATGTGCACGCGCTCCTGCGCCCGCTTGCCGAGGAAGTCCTCTTTCTTTTTTGAAATCGCCCAGCCAAGGTTCAGGTCCTGCGGGATCACCGTGCCGTCGGTCTCGTCGCCGATCATGATGAAGCCCTTCTCGGCCCGCATCACGTGCAGCGCCTCGGTGCCGTAGGGCGTGACGTCCCATTCGGCGCCGAGTTCGAGCAATTTGCCCCAGAAGGCGCGCCCGAGGTTCGCCGGAACCGCCACCTCGTAGCTCAGCTCGCCCGAGAAGGAGATCCGGTAGACCCGCGCCGGGAAACCGCCAAGCGTGCCCTCGGCGAAAGTCATGAAGGGCAGCACCTCGCGGCTGAGGTCCATGCCGCCGAGCTTTTCCAGCAGCCTGCGCGCCTCGGGTCCGACAACCGCGACCTGCGCGTATTGCTCGGTGATGTTGGCGGTGTAGACTCGCCAGTCAAACCATTCACATTGCAGCCAGTCTTCCATGTGAGCATGGATGCGTTCGGCACCGCCGGTGGTGGTGTGACAGAGCCAGCTGTCCTCGGACAGGCGTGCGACGACCCCGTCGTCGATCAGGAAGCCATTCTCGTTGCACATCAGCCCGTACCGGCATTTCCCGAGCGGCAGCGTGCTCATCATGTTGGTATAGAGCATGTCGAGGAAGCGCCCCGCGTCCGGCCCCTTCACCACGATCTTGCCAAGCGTCGAGGCGTCGAGCAGCCCGAGGCTGCGGCGGGTGGCGAGGATCTCTCGGTTCACCGCCATCTCGGTGGTCTCGCCCGGACGGCGGTAGCAATAGGGTCTGCGCCAATGCCCGACAGGTTCCCATTGCGCCCCATTGGCGTCATGCCAGGCGTCCATCGGCGTGCGCCGCAGCGGCTGGAACAGCGCGCCGCGGGCCTCGCCGGTGATCGCGCCGAATGAGATCGGCGTGTAGGGCGGCCGGAAGGTGGTGGTGCCGACCTGCGGGATCGGCTCACCCAACGCATCAGAAAGAACCGCAAGTCCATTGATATTGCTGAGTTTACCCTGATCCGTGGCCATGCCGAGCGTGGTATAGCGCTTGGCGTGTTCGACGCTTTCGTAGCCCTCGCGCGCGGCGAGTTGCAGGTCAGAGACCTTTACGTCGTTCTGATAGTCGAGGAAGGCTTTCATGCGCAGGTCGGGCGTCGCCCTGGCAGGCACGATCCACAGCGGCATGAGCGCGGACTCGGCGACCTCCTGCCCCAGCGGCACGCGGATATCGCCGACCTCACACCCAACTTTAAGAGCCGCGCTTTTTCCTGCCTTCACCGCATCTTGCAGCAAGTTCCTCAGCGTCAACTCGCCATTCGCAGAGCCGGCGGGGACTACCATGGCCTGCCCATCGGCACCGGTCGGCGGGCGCGCGGGATCGGGGCGGAAGAAGGCCCCCGCCTCGTCCCAGCGCAGCTTGCCGCCGCAATGCGACCAGAGATGCACCACCGGTGACCAGCCGCCGGACATGGCCACCGCGTCGCAGGGGATGTCCTCGAGCACGTTGCCCGTGCCGTCAGCGAGACAGCTGTGCACCGTCCGCACCCGCTTGCCGCCGCTGACCCTGGCGATGGCGCGGCCGGGATCGACGCGGATGCCCTTCTCGCGCACCTGGACCATCAGCGCGCCGCCCCCCATCTGCCGCGCATCGAGCACGCGCACCACCTCGACCCCGGCCTCCGCCAGCACCAGCGCCGTGCGATAGCCGTCGTCGTTGTTGGTCACCAGCACCACGCGCTGGCCCGGTGTCACACCGTAGTTGACCACGTAATCGCGCATCGCCGAAGCCAGCATGACCCCCGGCACATCATTGCCCGCGAAGCTCAGCGGGCGTTCGATGGCACCGGTCGCGGTGACGATCTGCCGGGCGCGGATGCGCCAGAGCCGGTGGCGGGGCCCGATGCTGCCCGGTGCGTGGTCGGTCAGCCGCTCGTAGCCAAGCACATAGCCATGGTCCTGCACCGCAGCGCCCATGCAGCGCGCGATGCGGCGCAGGTTGGGCAGCGCGTCAAGCGCGCCGAGGGTCTTCTCGACCCACTCCTCCGTAGAAACTCCGTCAATCGTGCCGCCATCGACCGGCGCGCGGCCGCCCCAATGCGCCGACTGCTCGATCAGCAAAACCTGCGCGCCGCTTTCGGCCGCGACCTTCGCCGCTTGAAGCCCGGCGACGCCGCCCCCGATCACCAGCACGTCCACATGGACATGGAAATGCTCGTAGGTGTCGGCATCGCGGCTTTCCGGGTGCGGCGCCTTGCCGAGACCGGCGGCGCGGCGGATGACCGGCTCGTAGAGGTGTTTCCAGAACGCGCGCGGCCAGAGGAAGGTCTTGTAGTAGAACCCCGCCGGCAGGACGCGCGAGAGCGCCGCGTTCACCGCACCGACATCCTGCTCGAGGCTTGGCCAGCGGTTCTGGCTCTCGGCGGTCAGCCCGTCGAAAAGCTCGGTGGTTGTGGCGCGCTGGTTCGGCTCGAAGCGCGGGCCGGTGCCGAGCCCGACCAGCGCGTTCGGCTCCTCGGCGCCCGAGGCGACCACGCCGCGCGGGCGGTGATACTTGAAACTGCGCCCGACCAGCAGGCGGTCGTTGGCGAGCAGCGCCGAGGCGAGCGTGTCGCCGGGATGGGCGCTCATCGACTCGCCGTCGAAGGTGAAGCGGATCTTGCGCGTGCGGTCGAGGAAGCGGCCGCCGCCGGCCAGACGGGTACTCATCTGCGGAACCTCGTGCACGTGGACCCGGCGGCGTCCCCGGTGGCGGGGCCCTGCGCGGGCGTATTTGGAAAGAGAAGAAGGCTCATGCGGGCACCTGCCAATCGGGGTGACGGGCGCGGATGCGGGCGATGATCTCCTCGGGCGGCTGCGGCAGGCGCGCGGCATAGGTGCCGTAGACCTCCATAGTCACGCTGTCGCGCGCGGCGAGGAACCACTTGCCGCAGCCATAGGCGTGGCGCCAGCGTTCCAGCACCGGGCCCTTGGCCGCGTGGCGGTTGAACAGGTAGCCCTCGAACTCGGCGTCGCTGCTGCCGGGACCAAAGCGTTTCAGATGCGCCTCGCCGCCGGGGGCGAGCTCGATCTCCGCGGCCTCGAGGCCGCAGCAGGGACAGGGGAGGATCAGCATCGGATTGCTCCGTTTCGGGGGGTGGGCGCCGGGCACGCAAAAGGCCCGGCCACCGCTGCGGGGCCGGGCCTTCCAGTGAGGCTGGACGTCGCGCCGGGGACGGCGCGGCGCGGGTCAGTTGCCGCCGTTGGTCGTGTCGGTTGCGGCACCATCGGCCGGGGCCGTCTCGACGGGTGCGGCATCGCTCGGAGCGGCCTCGGGAGCGGTTTCGACCGGAGCTGCGGGCTCGGCCGGAGCGGTCTCGACCGGGGCTGCGCCGGCATCGGGTGCGCTGCCGTCCTGGATGGTGACGTTGACGTCATCGGCCGGGGCCGGCGCGCTGTCGTCGCTGCCGCCGAACATTGCCCAGGCCAGAACGGCCAGGACCACGACAACGATGCCGAGGATGAAGGCCATGCCGGCGCCGGCGCCGCTCTTCGTGGTGGTCGTGGTCGTGGTTGTCGTGTGATCGCGCGCCGGACGCGACTCGAGGCGGGGATCGCGCGGGGTGCGGGTGTCGGTGGTGTAATCGGACATTTCTCTTCTCCAGTGCATAGCGTGACTGGGGAGAGAACGCGGCTTGGCTGACGGCAGTTCCGGAAGCCCTGCGCCATGCTCCATTTTCCGCCTAGCGATGAGGCAGCGACGGTGGTTCGCCGCCTCAAATCGCGGCGCAAGCGGTAATTACACGCGGATGTCAGCACTGCGATGTCGCAGAACAATGGAGCGGGCCGCACGGGACCTATCCTGAGGGACCCAAGGGCGCATCCCGGCCCAGACGCGCCCGACACCAAGGAGGCCCCATGAGCAGACTTCTGACCCTGACCCTGACCAGCCGTCGCGGACGCCGCTACCCGCTGGAGCTGTTCACCCGCGACACCGAGCTTGCCGAGGAAGGCGCGGTCTACATGCTGCTGCGCCTGCCCGAGGGCCGCGCCGTGCAGGCGCAAATCCTCTACGTCGGCGAGACCTGCGCGCTCGGCACGCAGCTCGAGCGCGACAAGCTGCCCGGCGGAGCCTGGGCGCGGGCGAACGAGCTGGGGTTCGACACCATCGGGGCGGTCGCCCTGGCGCGCCCCGAGGACCGTCACGCCGTGGCGCTGGAATTCATCCAGAGCTGGCACCCGCCGTGCAACGACGGACAGGGCAGCCAGGCCGGTCTCATGGAGCTGGCCGCGCCGCTGCCGGTGACGCTGCCGCGCGGCAGCACCCGCCACTGACGGCGCATATCGGGGGCGTCGCGCGGTCAATGCGCCACCCCGGCCGCGACGCTCTCATCGATGAAGCGGCCCTCGCGGAAGCGGTCGAGCCCGAACTCGGCGGTCAGCGGTGAATGCCCCTTGACCATCAGCTCGGCGAACCCCCAGCCCGAGCCGGGGATCGCCTTGAAGCCGCCGGTGCCCCAGCCGCAGTTCAGGAAGCAGTTCTCGAGCGGCGTCTTCGACAGGATTGGCGAGCGGTCGCCGGTGACATCGACGATGCCGCCCCATTGCCGCAGCATCTTGAGGCGGCTGATCATCGGGAAGGTCTCGGTCAGCGCGCGCACGGTTTCCTCGATGTGCTGGAAAGAGCCGCGCTGCGTGTAGTTGACGAAGCCGTCGGTGCCGCCGCCGATCACCATCTCGCCCTTGTCGGACTGGCTCATGTAGCCGTGCACCGTGTTGGCCATGACCACCACGTCCATGCAGGGCTTGATCGGCTCCGACACCAGCGCCTGCAGCGCGACGGATTCGATCGGCAGCCGGAAGCCCGCCTTCTCGGCCATCACGCCGGAATGCCCGGCGACGACGATGCCGAGCTTGTCGCAGTCGATCTCGCCCCTGCTGGTGGTCACGCCCTGGACCTTGCCGCCCTCGGCGCGCACGGCGGTGACCTCGCAGTTCTGGAGGATGTCCATGCCCATGTCCGAGCAGGCCCGCGCGTAGCCCCAGGCCACGGCGTCATGCCGCGCGGTGCCGCCGCGCGCCTGCCAGAGAGCGCCGAGCACCGGGTAGCGCGGCCCCTCGATGTTCATGATCGGGCAGAGCCGCTTCACCTCGCGCGGGCCGATCATCTCGGTCTCGATGCCCTGGAGGCGGTTGGCGTGCACCGTGCGCTGGTAGCCGCGCAGCTCGTGTTCCGTCTGCGCCAGCATCATCACGCCGCGCGGGCTGAACATGACGTTGTAGTTGAGGTCCTGGCTCAGCCCCTCGTAGAGCGAGCGCGCCTTCTCGTAGATCGCGGCGGAAGGATCCTGCAGGTAGTTCGAGCGAATGATCGTGGTGTTGCGCCCGGTGTTGCCGCCGCCGAGCCAGCCCTTCTCGAGGATCGCCACATCGGTGATGCCGAAGTTTTTACCAAGGTAATAGGCGGTCGCGAGCCCGTGCCCGCCCGCACCGACGATCACCACCTGGTAACGGCGCTTCGGCTCGGGCTTGCGCCAGGCGCGGGCCCAGCCGGTGTGATAGCGTGCCGCCTCGCGGGCGATGGCAAAGACCGAATAGCGTTTCATTTTGATCGAATCCGCCTCTGTTGACCCCAAGGGTACCCCGATACCTGCACGGCCCGCGCCCGGCTGCAACCACCCCCTTGGTGTCGCCACGCCGGATCGGCAGAAACCGCCCGACGCCGCCGCGCCACGCAGGCGGGACGGCAGGCCAAATGCCGCGCCCCTTGCCTCTTTTGTCCCGCGCCTCTCCCGGTTACACAATCCCTGGAACGGGAGAGTTTTAATGACCACATTCTGGATCGTGACCGCGCTGGCGGTGCTGGCCGTCTCGGCGCCGCTGCTCCTGGCGCTTCTGCGCGCACGGACCGAGATCGCCGGGGCCGAGGCCTTCGACCTCAAGGTCTATCGCGACCAGCTTTCCGAGATCGACCGCGACCGTGCCCGCGGCACCATCGGCGAGGCCGAGGCCGAACGCCTGCGCACCGAGGTCTCGCGCCGCATTCTCGCCGCCGACAGCCGGGCGCATCAGCCCGGCACGGGGCGGGTTGGCCGGGGCCCGCGCCGCGTCGCCGCCGTGCTGGTGCTGCTGGCGCTGCTCGGTGGCAGCTACGCGCTCTACCTGCGGCTTGGCGCGCCGGGCTATGGCGATCTGTCGCTCGGCACCCGGATTTCCGCCGCCGAGGAACTGCGCGCCACGCGCCCGAGCCAGGCCGAAGCCGAAGCGGCGGTCAGCGAAGCACCGCCCTCCCAGGCCCCGGCGGAATACATGCAGCTTGTCACCCGCCTGCGCGAGGCAGTGGCCAGCCGCCCCGACGATCTTCAGGGCCAGGCCCTGCTTGCCCGCTCCGAGGCGGCGCTCGGAAATTACCGCGCCGCCTATGCGGCGCAGCGCCAGGTGATCACGCTTCGCGGTGATGGTGCGAGCGCGGCGGATTTTGCCGATCTGGCGGACATGATGGTGCTCGCCGCCGGAGGCTATGTCTCGCCCGAGGCAGAGGCGGCGCTCGACGAGGTGATGGCGCGCGATCCGCACAACGGCGTGGCGCGCTACTACGGCGGGCTGATGATGGCCCAGACCGGCCGCCCCGATTCCGCCTTCCGCATCTGGGACAGCCTGCTGCGCCAGAGCGAGCCGGGCGCGCCCTGGATCCCGGCCATCGCCGGGCAGATGCCCGAACTGGCGCGGCGCGCCGGGGTCAATGACTACGCCCTGCCCGAGATTGCCAGCGCCGCGCTCAAGGGAGAGGTCCCGCCCGCCCTGCCCGGCCCCAGCACCGAGGACATGCAGGCCGCCTCTGAAATGTCCGACACCGACCGCCAGGCGATGATCGAGGGCATGGTCGACAACCTGTCCGAGCGGCTCGCCAGCCAGGGCGGCAGCCCCGAGGAATGGGCGCGCCTGCTGACCGCGCTCGGCGTGCTTGGACAGACCGACCGCGCCGCCGCGATCTGGACCGAGGCGCAGCAGGTTTTCGCCAGCCGCCCCGAGGCGCTGGACACGGTCCGCGACGGCGCCGCCCGAGCCGGGCTCGTCACCGACTGACGTGCGGCAGCTGGGGCGCGGGCCCCGCGCACGGCCTCTTGCGGGCGTCCATCCGCGAGGCTAACGCAGGCAATGGCGTCCCCTGCGAACGTCGTCGCCGGAAAGGTCCTCAGCGTGATTCTCCGCAAGCGCCCCAGTATCCTTGGTCTTTTCCTGGTTCTCCGGGGGTCGGTGATCCAGGTGATCTGGAAACAGCTGCTGCTGGTCATGGCGGTCGCGCTTGCCGTGGTCTGGGCACATGGCGCGCTGCCGCAGGTCGTCGTTGCGCTGGATTTCGCCCCTTTCGGTCTGATCGGCATCGCGCTTTCTGTCTTCCTCAGCTTCCGCAACGGCGCCTGCTACGACCGCTGGTGGGAAGCACGCAAGCTCTGGGGGCTTATGATCCAGACCGCGCGCGACATGGTGCGCCAGACCATCGTTCTTGAGGATACCCCGGAGCGGCGCCAGATCCTGATGGCGCTCGTGCAGTTCGGACATCGCGCCGCCAAGCAGCTGCGCGGCCAGCCCCCCGCCGACAGCGCTGACGCCGCGCTGATCGAGGCCGGGCGCAGTGTCTCGCGGCTGGAACGCGACGGGCGGCTCACCGGCACCGAGGCGCTGGTGCTGCACGAGAGCCTTGCGCGGATGGCGGGCGCGCTGCTTGGCTGCGAGCGGCTGGCCCATACGCCGGTGCCCTTCGCCTACACGCTGCTGCTGCACCGTACCGCCTATCTGTTCTGCATCATGCTGCCCTTCGGCTTCGTGGACGAACTCGGCTGGGCGACGCCGCTCGCCGCGGGGCTGGTCGCCTATGCCTTCTTCGGCCTCGACGCGCTGGCGGACGAGCTGGAGATGCCCTTCTCGCACAACCAGAACGCCATGCCGCTGACCACATATGCCACGGCGATGGAGATCGCGCTGCGCGGCGCGCTCGGCGACAGCGACCTGCCGGAGCTGCCGAAGCCGGTGAACTACCTGCTGACCTGAGGCACCGGCCGGGGTGCAGCCGCCTTCCCTCGCGCGCGCAGCTGCGGTAGGGACATCGCGACACCCCAGAGGACAGGACCGATGATCCAGGAAGACATCGCCGAATTCGCCGCCGCGCTGCCGCCGATGCGCGCCATTGCCGGGCTCGACCTTGGCACCAAGACCATCGGCGTGGCGCTCTCGGACCGGCTGCTGTCCGTCGCGACGCCGGTGGAAACGATCAAGCGCAAGAAATTCACCCTCGACGCCGAGGCGCTCTTGAAGATCGTCCGGGATCGCGAGGTCGGCGGCATCATCCTCGGCCTGCCGCGCAACATGGACGGATCGGAGGGACCGCGCGCCCAGTCCACCCGCGCCTTCGCCCGCA
Organism: Salipiger mangrovisoli; assembly: GCF_015223355.1. Classification (GTDB taxonomy): domain Bacteria; phylum Pseudomonadota; class Alphaproteobacteria; order Rhodobacterales; family Rhodobacteraceae; genus Salipiger; species Salipiger mangrovisoli. Next base: position 135,435 of record NZ_JADFFK010000010.1, read on the forward strand.
ACCTCTCGGCGCTCTGGGACGGGCCGATCGGCTATTGGGACGAGCGCCTATCCACCGTTGCCGCCGAGCGCGCGCTGCTCGAGGCCGACACCTCGCGCAAGAGGCGTGCGGAACTGATCGACCACGTTGCGGCGAGCTTCATCCTTCAGGGCGCGCTCGATCGGCTGCGGCACCTGCGGACCGGCTGATGAGCGGGCCCATCGAAAGCCCCTGCGTGAACATCTGCGTGGTGCACCGCGAGAGCGGCCTCTGCACCGGCTGCCTGCGCACCCTTGACGAGATCGCCGGCTGGTCGGGCTACACCGCCGAGCAACGCCGCGCCATCATGGAGGCCCTGCCCGAGCGCAAGGCGGTGTTGCGCCAGCGCCGCGGCGGGCGCGCAGGGCGGATGAACCGCGAGCGCTGAGGCGCGCAGGGAGAGGCAACCTGCGTGGGTCGGCCCCGGGGCCGACTCCGGGACGGCGCTCAGGCGGCCTCGCGCATCCGCCCCAGCGCCTCGTCCAGCACCTCCGTGCCCGCGCCATCGCGCGAGGCTTTCTCCGACAGGACCTGCCGCCACTTGCGCGCGCCCGGACGGCCCGCGAAGAGCCCCAGCATGTGCCGTGTGACCTGGTGCAGGCGGCCGCCCGCCGCGATGTGCCGCTCGATATAGGGCACCATGGCGGCGACGGCCTCATCCGGCGAGACGGTGGCGCGCTCGCTGCCGTAGATGCGTGCATCGGCCTCGGCCAGCACATCCCACGGCGTGTGATAGGCCGAACGCCCGATCATCACCCCGTCGAGCCCGCGCGCCAGATGCGCCTCGGCCTCGTCAAGGCTCTGCACCCCGCCGTTGATCGAGACGTGCAGCTGCGGGAACGCCGCCTTCATCGCGTGCACGAGCTCGTAGTCGAGCGGCGGGACATCGCGGTTCTCCTTGGGACTGAGACCCTTCAGCCAGGCCTTGCGGGCGTGGATGGCCACCCGCGCGCAGCCCGCCGCGGCGATCTTCTCAAGGAAATCCGGCAGGATTTCTTGCGGCTCCTGTTCGTCGACCCCGATGCGGCATTTCACCGTCACCTCGACATCGACCGCCTCGCGCATGGCGGCGACGCACTCGGCGACCAGCTCGGGGTGCTTCATCAGCACCGCGCCGAAGGTGCCCGACTGCACGCGGTCCGAGGGGCAGCCGCAATTGAGGTTGATCTCGTCGTAGCCCGCCTCGGCCCCCAGTTTCGCCGCCTGCGCCAGTTCGAGGGGGTCCGAGCCGCCCAGTTGCAGGGCCAACGGGTGCTCGGAGGGATCATGCGCCAGCAGGTGCAGCGCTCCGCCCCGCACCAGCGCGGGCGACGTCACCATCTCGGTATAGAGCAGCGTCTGCCGCGAAAGGATGCGATGCAGGTAGCGGCAATGCCGGTCGGTCCAGTCCATCATCGGGGCGACGCTCAGGCGGGCGGCCCTGGGAAGCCCTGAAACCCCTTGCTTTTCTGGCTTTTCCGTCATCAGCATCAAACCTGTCTTCGCTCATTTGGGGGCCTTTTGCCCCCGTTTTCCGGGGTGGTGCAACAGAATGTTGCACCGAATCCGAATTGTGTCACCGCCCCGCGAAGTCTCGCCTTTCCGCCGCGAAGGCGAGGTCTCCGCCGGGTCTGTCGTGAGGAGATATCGAACCTTGATCAAAGGTCCGACCGGCACGTCCGACCTTCGAACCATCGGCAATCGTCTCGCGAAGGGAGACCCGAGTGGGTACCATTTTGGAGCGCCAGACGGAAGACGGCGCAAAGAGCTTCTCAGCGGTGCTCCGCAAGAAGGAAGGCGGCAAGGTTGTCCTCTCCTACTTTCGTCACAGGTTTCAGGCTGATCTGCGGCGCATGGTCGTGATCGCTTGCGAGCGACCGCCGCGCGGGCCGGTGCCACCTCAAACCCTCCGCACCGCGCTTTCGCGGACCTGAGGGGGAAGAAGCTGTTCACGGGCATTGCTCACGATGCTCCATGTTCCTCGGGGGGTGCAGCCTCCGGCAAACTTGCAGCGGTTCAGGGGGACGGCCTAGCCGCCGAGACCCGACAAATCCAGCGCATCGCTGTCCTTCAGCGTCTTCAGCACGAAATCCGAACGGACCTGCGCGATGTCGGGCCGCAGCAGCAGTCGCTCGTGCAGGAAGTTCGAGAAACTCTCGAGATCGCGCGCCCGCACGTGCAGAACATAGTCGGCATCACCCGAGACCGAGAACGCCGCCTGGATCTCGGGCTGGCGCTCGATCCACGCTGAAAAATCCATGTCGGCGGTCTTGGCGTGGGTGCGCAGGTTGACCCGCACCACCACCCGGATCCCCAGCCCCAGCTTTCCGGCATTGAGCCGGGCACGATAGCCCTCGATCACCCCCTCGGCCTCCAGCGCGGCGCGGCGGCGCGAGCATTGCGAGGCCGAGAGGTTCACCCGCTCCGAGAGCTGCGCATTGGTGAGCGCACCGTCCTTCTGGAGCGCGTCGAGGATCAGGCGGTCGTAGCGGTCGAGCGGCATTCGGCGTCCTTCATGCAGAGGCAAGCAATTACATGCACGATTCACGCATAAATTTCGTTGTCGCGCACATCTTGATGCATAGCTCGCGCGTGGCTTGCATGCAATTGCACACCTTTTGCAGCCCCGTCGCGCTATCCTGCTCGAAAGACATACGGGAGTGAGACCATGTACGACGCCGGCCCCATTCATGTGCATCAGGCCATCGCCCAGGCGGTGCGCGATCACGGGATCGACACGATGTTCGGCCTGATGGGCGATGCCAACCTGTTCATTGCCGACCATTTCGTACGGGGCTGCGGCGGCCGCTTCGTCCCGGCCGCGCATGAGGGAAGCTCGGTGCTGATGGCGCTGGCCTACGCGCATGTCGCCGGAAAGATCGGCGTCGCCACGGTCACCCACGGCCCGGCCCTGACCAATTGCGTCACCGCGCTGACCGAGGGCGCGCGCGGCCAGATCCCGATGGTGCTGCTCGCGGGCGACACGCCCGTCGCCAATCCGCGCCACCTGCAGGGCATCGACCAGCGCGCCGTGGTCATGTCCACCGGCGCAGGCTTCGAACAGATGCGCTCGCCCGAGCTGGCGGTGCGCGACGTCGCCCGTGCCTTCTACCGCGCCCGTGTCGAGCGGCGCCCAATCGTGCTCAACATGCCCGCCGAATTCATGTGGCAGGAGGCACCCTATGCCCCCTACGTGCTCAGCGTCTTCGAGACCCGCAGCTTCGTGCCCGAAGGCGAGGCGCTCGACGAGGCGATCGGCATGATCGCCAGCGCCCGCCGCCCGATGATCCTCGCCGGAGCCGGCGCCTACGGAGCGCGTGAGCAGATCATCCGTCTTGCCGACCGGCTCGAAGCGCCGCTGGCCACCACGCTCAAGGCCAAGGGGCTGTTCAGCGGTCATCCGCATGACATCGACATCTTCGGCACGCTCAGCACCCCCGCCGCCTATGACGTCATCGGCAAGTCGGACTGCATCATCAGCTTCGGCGCGGCGCTGCACGAGTTCACCACCGACCGCGGCAAGCTGCTGACCGGCAAGCGCCTCGTGCAGATCGACAGCGACCGCAGCGCCATCGGACGCACCGTGCATCCAGATGCCGCATTGGTGGCCGATGCCGGGCTGACCGCCGACAACTTCGTGCATTGGCTCGACGAGGCGGAGATTCCCGGCAGCGGCTTCACCCGCGAGTTGAACGGGGCCGAGCTGCGCCGCCATCCGCCCGCGCGCAGCAACAAGACCCCCGAGAGCAGCGTCAATTACGTCGCGGCGCTGGAGCGGCTGGAGCAGGCGCTGCCGAAGGACCGCATCCTCGTCACCGACGGCGGGCGCTTCATGACCGAGGTCTGGTGCCGGATCTCGGCGCCGGATCCGCGCAGCTTCGTGGTCACCGCCAACTTCGGCTCGATCGGGCTGGGTCTGCAAGAGGCGATCGGTGCCGCAGTTGCTGCGCCGGATCGGCCGGTGGTGCTGTTTTCCGGAGACGGCGGCTTCATGATGGGCGGGCTTGGCGAGTTCAACACCGCGGTCCGGCTGCGACAGGACATGGTGGTGATCCTGTGCAACGACAGCGCCTATGGCGCCGAGCACATCCAGTTCATCGACCGCAAGATGGATCCGGGGCTGACCCAGTTCGACTGGCCCTGCTTTGCCGAGGTGGCGACCTCGCTCGGCGGCAAGGGCATCCTCGTGCGCTCGGACGACGAGCTTCAGGCTGCGCTCGACGCCATCGAGACCCGCGACCGCCCGCTGCTGATCGAATTGCGGCTCGACCCGAACGACGTTCCGCGCATGCGGATCTGACACCTCGTCGCGGGGCGCGCCATAGCGCGGCCCCCGTTCGCACCGCTTCCGCGCGTTCCGGGGCCGCGCGGAAGCGGCGAGCCTGCCGGGCGGACTTCCCTCGCGCCCGGCAGGGTTCCATCGGGACGGTCATCATGGCCGGAGCCCGACCGGGCCCGCACCCGCAAGAGGCTGCTGCCCAAAGAAAACGATTCACTTCTGCCGTATTTTTGCGCAGTCGGTGCCGGTCCGGAGAAACCTCCGGGCAACGATTTCAATCGCAAGTCTGTTTCGAAGCGCACCATGTCGCATCCAGCCCTCAGAATCGTCGCAGGCAGGATATTCCTAACGCCAGATTGCCGGTTTCGGCCCGGCCTTCGCCCTGCCTTTGCAGGGGCAAGCGGGTCGGGCGGGCAGCACGCACAACCGCGGGGACAGGTCGCGAACCGACCGTGTCTCCATAAGAGACCCGCACGGGCCCCGTGCCCGACCTACGGAGTTCGGCCATGACCGCTGACGCCACGACCCTTGACCTTCTGAGCCACCGCAAGCCCGGCTATGCCCTCGAGCAGGCCTTCTACACCGATCCCGGCATTTTTGCGCAGGATCTCGAGCAGATCTGGTACCGCGAGTGGCTGTTTGCCACGCCCGTGGCGGCGCTGCCGAAGACCGGCAGCTACGTGACGCAGAAGGTCGGCCCCTACCGCGTTGTGATCGTGCGCGGGCCGGACGGGTCGGTGCGCGCCTTCCACAACACCTGCCGTCACCGCGGCTCAGTGATCTGCAAGGCCGCCTCGGGTCAGGTTGCCAAGCTGGTCTGCCCTTACCACCAGTGGACCTACGAGCTTGATGGCCGCCTGCTCTGGGCGCGCGACATGGGCAGCGATTTCGACCCCTCGGCGCATGGGCTCAAGCCGGTGCACTGCCGCGAGCTGTCTGGGCTGGTCTATATCTGCCTGGCCGATGAGGCGCCGGATTTCGACGCCTTCGCCAAGATGACAGAGCCCTATCTCGCGGTTCACGACCTGCGCGAGGCCAAGGTCGCGCATCAGTCGACGATCATCGAGAACGGCAACTGGAAGCTGGTGTGGGAAAACAACCGCGAGTGCTACCACTGCGCCGGCAACCACCCCTCGCTGTGCCGCACCTACCCCGAGGATCCCACCATCACCGGCGTTTCGGCCGATGGCACCTTCCCGCCCAAGGTCGAGGAACATTTCAACCGGCTCGAGGGCGCAGGCGCGCCGTCGCGCTTCCGGATCTCGGATGACGGCCAGTACCGGGTCGCGCGCATGCCGCTGCTCGACGGCGCCGAAAGCTACACGATGAACGGCAAGATCGCGGTGCAGAAGCGCCTCGGCCGGGTGCCCTTCCTCGACGCCGGCACACTGCTGAAGTTCCACTACCCGACCACCTGGAACCACTTCCTGTCGGACCATTCGATCACCTTCCGCGTGACCCCGATCAGCCCGACCGAGACCGAGGTGCAGACCACCTGGCTCGTGCACAAGGACGCGGTCGAGGGCGTGGATTACGATCTGGAGAACCTCACCACCGTCTGGGAACACACCAACGACGAGGACCGCCGCGTCGTCGAGGACAACCAGCAGGGCATCAACTCGCCTGCCTATGTGCCGGGCCCCTACTCGACCACGCATGAAGACGGCGTGAACCAGTTCGTGGACTGGTATTGCGCCACCATGTCCAAGCGCCTGGCACCTGCGCGGATGGCAGCAGAATAATGACGGCGGCAAGCTCCATGCCCTCCGCCGCGGTGCGCTACTGGAAGGATGACGAGATGCTGGAATGCGTCTCGGTCATCCCCGAGGCGCCGAACGTGTCGACCTTCTGTTTCGCCGCGCCCTCGGGCGCCCTGTTCGACTATCTGCCCGGTCAGTTCGTCACGCTTGAACTGCCGGTGCCGGGCGGGCCGCTCTACCGCACCTACACGATCTCCTCCTCGCCCTCGCGGCCGCTGTCGATCACCGTGACGGTGAAGGCGCAGCCGAATTCGATCGGCACCCGCTGGATGCTCGACAACCTGCGGCCGGGGATGCGGATGAAGGCGATGGGCCCGGCCGGGCACTTCACCTCGCATCACCATCCGGCCGAGAAATACCTGTTCATCTCGGCGGGGTCGGGCATCACCCCGATGATGTCGATGGTCACCTACATGTACGACCTCGGCCGCACGCCGGACGTGGTCTTCGTCAATTGCGCCAAGCGTCCCTCCGAGATCGTCTTCCGCGAACGGCTCGAGCATATCGCCAGCCGCATCGACGGGGTCGCGCTGCGCTGGGTCGTCGAAGAGGGCGACCGCTTCCAGCCCTGGACCGGCTATCAGGGCATGTTCAACCAGCTGATGCTGGGCCTCACGGCGCCCGACTACCTGGAGCGCGAGGTGTTCTGCTGCGGCCCCGAGCCCTTCATGCGGGCAGTGCGCGACGCGCTGGCGGGTCTCGGCTTCGACATGGACCACTACCACCAGGAGAGCTTCCAGCCCTCCGTCGAGGAAGAAGACCGCGACGCCACCGAGGGCGACGTGGTGCCCGAGGATGCCAAGGCCGAGGTCAACTTCCTCGACTCCGGCATCGTCCAGACCTGCAAGGAGACCGACACGATCCTCGCCACCGCGCGGGCGGCCGGGCTCAACATCCCCTCGGGCTGCACCTTCGGCGTCTGCGGCACCTGCAAGATCAAGAAGAAGTCCGGCCAGGTGCACATGGTGCACAACGGCGGGATCACCGACGACGACATCGCCGAGGGCTACGTGCTGGCCTGCTGCTCGCACCCGATCGGCAAGGTCGAGGTCGAGGCCTGAGGGCCTCCACTTCCCGGAAATGACGAGGCCGCCGCGAGGGTATCGCGGCGGCCTTTTCTGTTTCCGGACGGCCACTTGGCCTGCAAACCTCATGCCTGGTGCCGGGCGCCCTGACGCCCGGCCACCGCTGTCACCTTACTCTGCCGCCACCGTCTGCACGCCGCCCGGCACGTAGTTGAGGATCGGCGCGAGCCAGCGCTCGACCTCCTCGACCGTCATGCCCTTGCGCACGGCGTAATCCTCGACCTGGTCGCGCTCGACCTTGGCGACGCCGAAATAGTAGCTCTCGGGGTGGCCGATATAGAGCCCCGAAACCGACGAGCCCGGCCACATGGCGTAGCTCTCGGTCAGCTCGACGCCGGTGGCATTGGTCGCGTCCAGCAGCTCGAAGAGCGTGGTCTTCTCGGTGTGGTCGGGCTGCGCGGGATAGCCCGGCGCGGGGCGGATGCCGGCGTATTTCTCGGCGATCAGTTCCGCGTTGGTCCGATCCTCGTCCGCCGCGTAGCCCCAGAGTTCCTTGCGCACCACCTCGTGCATGCGCTCGGCGAAGGCCTCGGCGAAACGGTCGGCCAGCGCCTTCACGAGGATCGACGAATAGTCGTCGTGCTTGGCCTCGAACTCCTTGGCGATGCGCTCTTCCTCGATCCCCGCGGTCACCACGAAGCCGCCGACGTAATCCGGCGTGCCCTCGGGCGCGACGAAGTCCGAGAGCGCCACGTTGGGCCGGCCGTCGCGCTTGGCGGTCTGCTGGCGCAGGGTGAAGAAGGTGGCCACTTCCTCGGCCCGGCTCTCATCCTTGAACAGGCGGATATCGTCGCCCACCGCGTTGGCGGGCCAGAAGCCGACCACGGCGCGCGGGTTGAACCACTTCTCGTCGATGATCTTCTTCAGCATCGCCTGCGCGTCGGCGAAGAGCGCGCGCGCCGCCTCGCCCTGCTTCTCGTCCTCGAGGATCTTGGGATAGACGCCGCGCAGCTCCCATGTCTGGAAGAAAGGCGTCCAGTCGATGTAACGCGCCAGTTCCGCCAGATCCCAGTCGTCGTAGGACTTGGTGCCAAGGAAGCTCGGCGCATGCTGCGGCTTGAACTCCAGCGTCAGCGCGTTGGAACGCGCGGTCTCCAGCGGCAGGCGCTTCTTGGCCAGTTCGGCGCGGGCGTGCTTCTCGGCCACGTCGGCGTATTCGCTCTGCACGTTGGCGACATAGCCCGGCTTCTGCACCGGCGAGAGCAGCGACGAGACCACCCCCACGGCGCGCGAGGCGTCATTGACATGCACCGCCTGCCCGGCGCCGTAGCGCGGGTGGATCTTCACCGCCGTGTGCACGCGGCTGGTGGTCGCGCCGCCGATCAGCAGCGGGATGTCGAAGCCCTGCCGCTCCATCTCGGAGGCGACATGCACCATCTCGTCGAGCGACGGGGTGATGAGACCCGAAAGGCCGATCACGTCCACGTTCTGCTCGCGCGCGGTGGCGAGGATCTTCTCGGCCGGAACCATGACGCCAAGGTCGATGATCTCGTAGTTGTTGCAGGCCAGCACGACGCCGACGATGTTCTTGCCGATGTCGTGCACATCGCCCTTCACGGTCGCCATCAGCACCTTGCCGGCGCTTTCGCGGCCATCGCCGCCGTTCAGGCGCTTTTCCTCTTCCATGTAGGGCAGCAGCACGGCCACGGCCTGCTTCATGACGCGGGCGGACTTCACCACCTGCGGCAGGAACATCTTGCCCGCGCCGAAGAGGTCGCCGACCACGTTCATCCCGGCCATCAGCGGCCCCTCGATGACGTGCAGCGGGCGCTCGGCGGCCTGCCGGGCTTCCTCGGTGTCGGCGTCGATGAACTCGGTGATGCCGTTGACCAGCGCGTGTTCGAGCCGCTTGTCGACCGGCAGCTCGCGCCAGCTCATGTCCTTCTCGCGGCCCTTCGAGCCGCCCTGACCGCGGTATTCCTCGGCGATCTCGAGCATGTTCTCGGTCGCCGTGCCGCCATTGGCGGGCGCGCGGTTCAGCACCACGTCCTCGCAGGCCTCGCGCAGCTTGGCGTCGATCTGGTCGTAGACCGCCAGCTGCCCGGCGTTGACGATGCCCATGTCCATGCCGTTCTGGATGGCGTGGTAGAGGAACACCGCGTGCATCGCCTCGCGCACCGGCTCGTTGCCGCGGAACGAGAACGACAGGTTCGACACGCCGCCCGAGATGTGCACATGCGGGCAGGTCTCGGTGATGCGCTTGGTGGCCTCGATGAAATCGACGCCGTAGTTGTCATGCTCCTCGATGCCGGTGGCGACGGCAAAGACGTTGGGGTCGAAGATGATGTCCTCGGGCGGGAAGCCGACCTGCTCGGTCAGCACCTTGTAGGCGCGCTGGCAGATCGCGACCTTGCGGTCCTCGGTGTCGGCCTGACCCGTCTCGTCGAAGGCCATGACCACCACGGCGGCCCCATAGGCGCGGCAGAGGCGTGCCTGATGCAGGAAGGCCTCTTCGCCTTCCTTCAGCGAGATCGAGTTGACGATCGGCTTGCCCTGCACGCATTTCAGCCCGGCCTCGATCACCTCCCACTTGGAGCTGTCGATCATGATCGGCACACGGGCGATGTCGGGCTCGGCGGCGATCAGGTTGAGGAACTCGATCATCGCCTGCTTGGAGTCGATGAGCCCCTCGTCCATGTTGATGTCGATCACCTGCGCGCCGTTCTCGACCTGCTGACGCGCCACGTCGAGCGCGGCGGCGTAATCGGCATTGGTGATCAGCTTGCGGAACTTGGCAGAGCCGGTGACGTTGGTGCGCTCGCCGACGTTGACGAAGGGGATCTCGGTGGTCAGCGTGAAGGGCTCGAGGCCCGAGAGTTTCATCAGCTTGGGCTGCTCGGGGATGGCGCGCGGCGCGCAGCCGGCGACCGCCTTGGCGATGGCACGGATGTGATGATAGGTCGAGCCGCAGCAGCCTCCGACGATGTTCACCAGCCCGTCGCGGGCGAAACCGGCGACCTGCTCGGCCATCTGCTCGGGGGTCTCGTCGTATTCGCCCATCTCGTTGGGCAGACCGGCGTTAGGATAGGCGCAGATCAGCGTGTCGGCCACCGACGAGAGCTCGGCGAGGTGCGGGCGCATGGCGTTGGCCCCGAGCGCGCAGTTCAGACCGATGGTCAGCGGCTCGGCATGGCGCACCGAATGCCAGAAGGCGGTCGGCGTCTGACCCGAGAGCGTCCGGCCCGAAAGGTCGGTGATCGTGCCCGAGATCATCACCGGCAGCCGCTCGCCGCGCTCGGAGAAGACCTCCTCGCAGGCGAAGATCGCGGCCTTGGCGTTGAGCGTGTCGAAGATCGTCTCGATCAGCAGGATGTCGACGCCGCCGTCGATCAGCGCCCGCGCCTGCTGGGCATAGGCCTCGCGCAGCTGGTCGAAGGTCACGGCGCGGTAGCCGGGGTTGTTCACGTCGGGGCTGATCGAGGCGGTGCGGTTGGTCGGCCCGAGCGCGCCGGCGACGAAGCGCGCGCGCCCGTCCTCGGCCTCGGCCCGGTCCATCGCCTTGCGCGCCAGCCGCGCGCCCTCGAAGTTCAGGTCATAGACCGCCGCCTGCATGTCGTAATCGGCCTGCGCGATGGTGGTCGACGAGAAGGTGTTGGTCTCGGCGATATCCGCGCCGGCCATGGCGTACTGGTAGTGGATTTCCTCGATCGCCTCGGGGCGCGTCAGGTTCAGCAGGTCGTTGTTGCCCTGCTGCGGCTTGTCGGACGCATGCGGCAGGTGGCAGCTGCAGGCGCCGCCGCCGCAGCCCTGGAAGTCGCCCTCCGAAAGGCCGAGCTTCTGGATCTGCGTGCCCATGGCGCCGTCGAGGATCAGGATGCGCTCGCGCGCGGCGGCCTCGAGGCGGGCAAAGACCGGGGAGCGGGTCGGGAGGGAAGCGGACATGACGGACTCCGGGCGTGGGGCAAGCTGAGAATTGACCCTCTCTACCGATCCGGGCCGCTGAAGGCCATCTCATAATAATCATCGTTTTCATGAGTCCGGCTCACATGGTGGGCAAAAGCCTTCGAAGGCTTTTGCAAATCTCTTCGAAGAGATTTGCCCCTGCCAACGCAAAGGGGCGGACCTTGCGGCCCGCCCCCTGCTGTCTCATCCCTGCCCGATCAGTTCGGGATCAGGTCCGGCACGATGGTCACGATGCCCGGCGCGAACCACAGCAGCGCAAGTCCTGCCACCTGGATCAGCACGAAGGGGATCACGCCGCGGTAGATATGGCCGGTGGTCACCGAGGCCGGTGCCACGCCGCGCAGGTAGAACAGCGCGAAGCCGAACGGCGGCGTGAGGAACGAGGTCTGCAGGTTGACCGCGATCATGATGGTCACCCACTTCGGATCGAAGCTGCCGCCGTAGATCACCGGGCCGACGATCGGCACCACGATGTAGATGATCTCGAGGAAGTCGAGCACGAAGCCGAGGATGAACAGCACCAGCATGACGATCAGGAAGACCTTGTGCTCGTCATCGAAGCTTTTCAGGAAGCTCTGGATGTAGTGCTCGCCGCCGAAGGAGATCACCACGAGGTTCAGCAGCTGCGAGGCCACCAGGATGGTGAAGACCATCGAGGTCACCTTTGCCGTCTCGCGCACCGCCGGGGTCAGCACCCCTGCCTTGTAGAGCACGTAGCAGGCAAAGAGCAGCCCGAAGAGCGCGTAGAGATAGGCTGCCTGAGCCACCATGAAGGCGATCCAGGTGTCCGCGCCCGCGCCCTCGGTGCCGACCCGCAGGTCGAAGTTCACCCCGATGAGGATCATGATCGCCACCGCGAAGGTGGACATCAGGATGATCTTCGGCGAACGGCCGTCCTCGTTCAGCTTGCGGTAGGCCGCCAGCATGATGGCACCGGCCGCGCCAAGCGCCGCGGCGGGCGTCGGGTTGGTGATGCCGCCGAGGATCGAGCCGAGCACCGCGACGATCAGCACCAGCGGCGGGAAGACCACCCGGATGAGATCGTTGTGTGCCAGCCGCCCCGCCGCCTTGCCGGCGGCCCAGAGCGCGATCGCCCAGGGGATCAGCATCATCAGCACGGTGGCCATGGACGAGGTGTTCGGATGGATGAACAGCACGTCGACCAAAATGCCAAGCGCCAGGCCCGCCGCGCCGATCAGCAGCGGCTTGGGGTCCGACGAGGGCGAGACCGCCCGCGCCCAGGCCAGCACGATGCCGATCAGCACGGCGATGACCGCGATGCCGGTGCCGATGGGCGCCGCATTCTCGATCTTGGCCGCGCGCAGGGTCTCGATCTCTTCCGCGGTCAGCTTGTGCGACTGCTCGACACCGCCGGCCTCGTCGATGACCTTCTGTTCGGCCTCGGCCTTGTCCCAGGCCGCCTGACCGTGCAGGTCGATCATCGCCGCCTTGCACTCGGGTCCGACATTGGTGCGCAGCGACGCCATCTGGCCGCTGTCGGAGTAGCTGTCGACATGGGTCGACTGCGAGCCCACGAGACCCACCTGCCCCAGCACGATGGTGCCGACGATCAGCAGCGCCGGAACGCCGAGATACCAGGTGAAGGCCTCGCCACGGGTCACCGGCTCACCGGTGCTCGGACCGAACTGCACCGGCGGGGCCGACTGCGGGCGGAACATGGCGAAGCCGAAGGCATAGAGGCCGTAGAGCACGGCCAGCAGGATGCCCGGCAGCAGCGCCGCCTGGAAGAGCGTGCCCACAGAGACCACCGCAGGCTCGCCCAGCAGGGTCAGCGCGTCGGTGCAGCCGGCGAGCTGCGCGCGGTCTTCCTGGGCGGTGGCATAGAGGTCACCCGCCAGCGTGCCGAGCAGAACGATCACGATCGACGGCGGGATGATCTGCCCCAGCGTGCCCGAGGCCGCAATGACGCCGGTCGCCAGTTCCGGCGAGTAGTTGTTGCGCAGCATGGTCGGCAGGGCCAGCAGGCCCATGGTGACCACGGTCGCGCCGACGATGCCGGTCGAGGCCGCAAGGAAGGCGCCCACGACCACGATCGACACGGCCAGACCGCCCGGGAGCGGGCCGAAGACGCGCGCCATGGTGGTCAGCAGGTCGTTGGCGATCTTCGAGCGCTCGAGCACGATGCCCATCATCACGAACATCAGCACGGCGAGCAGCGTCTCGATGGACTGGCCCGCGATGACCCGCTCGTTGATGCGGTTGACGATGAAGGAGACGTTGCGGTCCAGCGCCACTTCCCAGCCCCGCTCGAAGACCGGCATCGCGTAGCGTGGCAGGTCCGGATAGCGGAAGATGGATATGGCGTCGTCCCGCACGCCGCTCGCGACCAGCGCCCGATAGGCCTCGGAGCCGGTGTCGATGGCCTGGTGCACCAGAAGCCCGGCGCTGTCGAGCGCCGCGATGATGAAGAACGAGATCACCCCCGCGCCACCGATGGCAAAGGCCACCGGGAAGCCAGAGAGGATCGCGCCGAAAAGCGTGAGAAAGACGATGATCAGGCCGATCTCGACGCCATCGAGTCCGAATAACATTACCCCAGGTCCTTCTCAGAATTCCGCGTGGTCGTAGGCTTCTTCGCCTGCCTCGACCCGGTCGTGATCGTGATATTTGCCTTCGCTCTCGGGGCCTTCCTTCCATTCGAGGTAGGAGCGCCAGAAGAACACGACCCCCTGCAGGAAGATGAAGCCGCACATCAGCACGATCAGGATCTTGAACAGGAAGTAGGCGGAAAAGCCGTTGGGGCTGAAGCCGATGGTCTCGACGTTCCACTTCAGCGCGCGCGCCTTCATGACCAGCCGCTCAAGGCCTTCCGAGGCCGAGGGCTTGGGCACGATCAGGTGGCGCCACAGGAAGTACCAGGAGTAGAGCCAGACCAGCGCGGCCATCGGCATCATGAAGAACAGGCTGCCGAACATGTCGATGAGCTTCTTCGTGCGGTAGCTTGCCGGCGAATAGAGCAGGTCGACCCGCACGTGCCCGCCCTGCACGAAAGTGTAGGCCAGGCAGAGCGCCACGACGATGGAGTTGTAGAGCTTGAGTTCCTCGGACCACCAGCTGACGTCGAAGGTCACCGGCACGCCGAAGCCGAACGACAGGTCAGGCCGGGCGAAGACACGCTGCACCAGGATGATGACCACCTGCTGCAGCACCATGATCAGGCCTGCCCAGGCGGCGATGCGACCGATGCTGTTGTGGAACGCCTCGAGACCGCGCACCATCCCCCACATGAAGCTGTGACGCCACATGCCGATGGCGGTGAGCACCAGGAAGGTGGTCAGCACCACGAAGAACAATTCCAGCGATGCGCCGTAGTAGACGAAGCGCATCACCGCCTCGTTGTCCGTCCAGTTCAGCCAGCTCGACGGGTGCGTCACAGCGTAGCCGAGGTTCCAGAAGGACATGGCGATATTGCCGAAGAACCAGGTCAGGCCGTCCAGTATCGCACCGAACGCCCCACCCGAGGCCGTCTCTTCCATGACCTGTGCCCCCTTTTGTCTCTTGTTGATCTTGTTGGGTACCCGGCCCGCCCCGCGTTTCCTGCGGTCTGGGGCTGAGTTGTGTCTTCAAAGCAGTTGCGCCCCCGCGAAACGCGGGGGCGACTGACGCGATCGATGCCTGATCAGAGGCCCATGACGCGGTTACGCTGTGCCGAGAAGGCGCCTTCCGAGCGGGAGATCCACTGCGCGGAGGACTTCAGCGAGGCGTAGTAGCTGTCGTAGCACTTCTTGTAGATCTCGTCGCCCATGGGCTCCTCGACCACTTCCTTGGCTGCCGCGCCGAAGGCGTCCCAGACGCTGTCGGGGAACTCCACCAGCTTCACGCCGCCGGACTGCAGGCGCTGCAGCGCCGCCGAGTTGTTCGCCATGAACAGCGACATGGTCCACAGGTTCGACGCGCGCGCCACCTGCTCGACGATCTTCTGCTGCGAGGGCGTCAGGCTCTCGAAGACTTCGAGGTTCATCGTCAGGTTCAGGTTCGGACCCGGCTCGTGGAAGCCCGCGGTGTAATATGTCTTGGTGATTTCCTGGAAACCGGCCTTCTCGTCCGCCCAGGGACCGATCCACTCGGTGCCGTCGATCGCGCCCGAGGACAGCGCCTGGTACACTTCCGCGCCGGGCAGGTTCTGGACGCTCGCGCCCAGCTTGCCGAGCACCTGGCCACCCTGGCCGGGCATGCGGAACTTCAGGCCCTGGAAGTCTTCGGGCGAGTTGATCTCTTTCTTGAACCAGCCGCCCGACTGCGGACCGGTGTTGCCGGCCGCAAAGGCTTTCAGGCCGAAGATCGAGTAGAGCTCGTCCGCCAGCTCGTTGCCGCCCTCATGGTAGATCCAGTTGGAGTATTCCATGAAGTTCATGCCGAACGGCACCTGGCTGAAGAACGACAGCGCGGGATGCTGGCCGAGGAAGTAGTAGTCGACGCCGTGGTACATGTCGGCCTGGCCGGCGGACACCGCGTCGAACACCTCGAAGGCACCGACGAGTTCGCCCGCGGCCTTCAGCTCGACGGTCAGCTCGCCATCGGTGGCTGCGGTGATCTGGTCTGCGCAGTACTGCGCGCTGTCATGCACACCGGCGAGGCCGCGGCCCCAGGTGGTCACGAGGGTGAGGGTGCGGCGACCCTGCGCGATGGCCGGTGCGGCAAGCGCGGTCGCAGCGGCAGCAGCGCCGCCCGCGGTGGAGGCCCTCAGAAAAGAACGACGATCCATGTAAATCCTCCCATAGATTATTCTGCGCGGGGTCGTCTCCTCCGTCCCCGCGCGGATCGTTACAGTGCGGGCACCCTAAGACAGATAATTGCGCAAACGAAATACCCATCACTGCGTAGAATTGGACATAATCTTGCCCATGACGTCAGGGAACTGCGACTTCCCCTTGCCTTCCGTGGGGTTAATCCTAACGAAATGCAGCCTCTCGACTTCCCAAGACGCCGAATCGTGACGTAATCCGCAGGGGATGGGCGCAATTTTACGAAACCTCAGGCAGACCCTCAGGCTCAGCTACGGACAGAAGCTCTTCCTTCTGGCCTCGGTGCCGCTCATTCTGGCCTGCGCCGCCATTGCCCTGCTCGTTGCCTTCCAATCGCGCATGCTGGCCGAGCGCGAGATCCGTCAACTCGAAAACGAATTGCTGGAAGCCAAGAAGCAGGAATTGCGCAACTACGTCACCCAGGCGCGCAACGGCTTCTATTTCATCTACGGTGCCGCCGCTCCCGATGACGAGGCGGCAAAGACCCAGGTGGCGCAGATCCTCGCGGCGATGATCTACGGCGAGGACGGCTCGTTCTTCGTCTACGACTATGACGGCACCAACCTCGTCTCGCCGCGGCAGACCGACATGATCGGCCGCAACTGGTCGGGACTCACCGACAGCGCGGGCACGCCGGTCGTTGATCCGATCATCGAGATCGCGCGGCAAGGATCGGGCTACCTGTCGTTCCTCTGGCCCAAGCCCTCGACCGGCGAAGAGGCCGAGATGATCGCCTTCGTGCTCGGCTTTCAGGATTGGCAATGGGCGGTGGGCACCGGGGTCTGGATCGACGACGTGCTGGCCACGGTGAGCGCCAGCCGCGCCGAGGTCAAGGCGCGCATCCGCCGCACTTTCCTCTACATCGGCGGCATCACCCTCGGCGCGCTCTTGGTGGTGTTCTTCTCCGGCCTTGCGATGAACCTGCGCGAGCGGCGGCTGGCGGATGCCAAGCTCAAGGAGCTGACCCAGCGCGTGTTCGACGCGCAGGAGGACGAGCGCCGCCGCGTCGCGCGCGAGTTGCACGACGGCATCAGCCAGATCCTCGTCGGGGTGAAATACGCGCTCGATATCACCCGGCGGCGGCTTGCGCAGAACGACCCGCGCGCCACCGACACGCTCGAGCGCGGCCACGAGGCGCTCACCGGCGCCATCCAGGAGGTCCGCCGCATCAGCCGCGACCTGCGCCCCGGCGTGCTCGACGACCTCGGGCTCGGTCCGGCGCTGAAGGCGCTGCTCGACGATTTCGAAGCCCGCACCGGCATCGTGAGCCGGCTCGAGACCGTGGTCTTCCGCAACCGTGTCGACCAGGAGGGGCGCATCGCGCTCTACCGCATCGCCCAGGAGGCGCTGACCAACATCGAGCGCCACTCCGGGGCCACCGAGGTCACGCTCGACCTGCGCGGCCACCGCCGCGGCGCGACGCTCAGGATCGAGGACAACGGCCGGGGCATCGACCCCGACAAGGTCCGCGGCCAGCGCGGCATCGGCCTGCGCAACATGCAGGAGCGCATGGACCAGCTTGGCGGCAGCCTGCGCATCTTGTCCTCGAAATCCGGCACGGTTATCGAGGCACAGATCCCGCTGTCGCACCTGCTTCCGCCCGAAGACGGCGCCCCCACCCCGAAAGCCAAGGCAAGCGCATGACCGAACCCACCAAAGTCGTCATCGTCGACGACCACCCGCTTGTCGCCGAGGGCATCGAGGCGCTGCTCGAAAGCTACGACGACATCCGCGTGCTCGCCACGGTGTCGGACGGGCAGCAGATGATAGACCGGCTCGACGAGCTTCTGCCCGACGTGATCCTGATGGACCTCAACATGCCGGGGCTGGGCGGGCTCTCGGCCACCGAGATGATCCTCGAACGCCGCCCCGAGACGCGGGTGCTGGTGCTCTCGATGCATGACACACCGCAATACATCACCACCGCGCTCGGCCATGGTGCCTCGGGCTACCTGCTCAAGGACGTGCCGACCGAGGAAATCAAGATCGCCATAGACACGGTGATGGCCGGCGAACGCTACCTCTGCACCGGCGCCGAGGGGGCGCTGGCACCGGTCCTGTCGAACGGCGGCGAACAACTCACCAACCGCGAGCAGACCATCCTGCTGCAACTGGCGCAGGGCAAGTCGAACAAGGAGGTTGCGCAGGTACTCGACATCTCGGTCCGCACGGTCGAGACCCACCGCAAGAACATCAAGCGCAAGCTCGGCATCAGCTCCACGGCCGGGCTCACGCGCTACGCGCTCGAGCATGGCGTGCTGCAGGGCACGGGCGTCAACAGCTGACGCAATCCTCGCGAAGCGGCTTTCTTTCCGGAAAGAGAATTTCTTCTAGGAAAAATATCCCGGGGGAGTCCGCGCCAGCGGACGGGGGCAGAGCCCCCGATGCCGCCGCCGGCGGCACGATACGGCCCGCGACCGGCGGGCCGAGACGGTCTCAGATCAGCGTGCCGACCCAGGCCATCACGTCACGCTCCGCCGCGCCGAGCGCCGCGGGAAGCACCTGGACCGCTTCGGGGTTTTTCAGACGCGCTTCTTCCTCGGGATCGCTCTCGAGTGTCGCAAGCGCCTGCGTCAAAACCAGCAAGCCGATCAGCGTCAGCGCCTTGATGACACCGAAATCGCGCGCCTGGCGATAGAACCGGTGATAATGCGCCATGATACCCTCCTGCGCAAAAAGTAAACCCTCGGGTTCAGTATTGCAGCGTAAGACATCCGGGGCAAATCACGACATCGCGTCTGCCGCCGCGAGATTTGAAACATTGCAGGACTCCGCCCCCGTCACGGGCAAATTTTCGCGAAAATGCGCGTTTGACCCCCAAGCGCGCAATAAATGCAAAATTTTCTCGCCCCCAGAGTATTTTTTCTGAGTCGATAGGTGTTGACCCTCCCTCCCCCTCAGCCTATGGTCCGCCCCACGCACGAAGGGAGTCCGCCAGATGGGCCTACTTGTAATTATCGTAGAGACATGGCGCATGGGCCGGTAACCGGAACCATAATGGACCCCCATGCGCCCCCGAAATCCTCGGGGGCTTTTTTGTGCGCAAACGAGAAGTAAAACCGAAATGACGTCTGGAACGGAGACCGCGATGACACGTCAGATGACCGGAGCGAAGATGGTGGTTCAAGCCCTGAAGGATCAGGGTGTGGACACGGTATTCGGCTATCCCGGTGGCGCGGTGCTACCGATTTACGACGAGATTTTCCAGCAGAACGACATCCGGCACATCCTCGTCCGGCACGAGCAGGCAGCGATCCACGCCGCCGAGGGCTATGCCCGCTCGACCGGCAAGCCGGGCGTTGCGCTGGTGACCTCGGGGCCCGGCGCCACCAATGCCGTGACCGGCCTCACCGACGCGCTGCTCGACTCGATCCCGATCGTCGTGCTCTCGGGCCAGGTGCCGACCTTCATGATCGGCTCGGACGCCTTCCAGGAGGCCGACACCGTCGGCATCACCCGGCCCTGCACCAAGCACAACTGGCTGGTGAAGGAGACCGACAAGCTGTCGGGCATCCTGCATCAGGCCTTCCACGTGGCGACCTCGGGCCGTCCCGGCCCGGTGCTGGTCGACATCCCCAAGGACGTGCAGTTCGCCACCGGTGACTACACGCCGAAGCCGCAGGCGCCGATCGGTCACTACCAGCCGCAGGTCAAGGGCGACATCGAGACGATCACCCAGCTCGTCGAGGCCATCGAGAGGGCCGAGAAGCCGGTCTTCTACACCGGCGGCGGCGTGATCAACTCGGGTCCGGGCGCGAGCCACCTGCTGCGCGAACTGGTCGAGGCCACGGGCTTCCCGATCACCTCGACGCTGATGGGCCTCGGTGCCTACCCTGCCTCGGGCAAGGCGTGGCTCGGAATGCTCGGCATGCACGGTCTCTACGAGGCCAACCTGGCGATGCACGGCTGCGATCTGATGATCAACATCGGCGCGCGCTTCGACGACCGCATCACCGGCCGGCTCGATGCCTTCTCGCCGCGCTCGAAGAAGGCGCATATCGACATCGACCCGTCGTCGATCAACAAGGTGATCAAGGCGGACATGCCGATCGTCGGCGACGTCGGACACGTGCTGGAAGACGTGCTGAAGATCTGGAAGGCGCGCGGCCGCAAGGTCAACCGTGAGGCGATCGCCAAGTGGTGGCAGCAGATCGAGGAGTGGAAGAAGGTCAAGTGCCTGACCTACAAGCAGTCCGAGACCGTCATCAAGCCGCAGTACGCGCTCGAGCGGCTCGAGGCGCTGACCAAGGGCCGCGACCGCTACATCACCACCGAGGTGGGCCAGCACCAGATGTGGGCCGCGCAATACCTCGGCTTCGAGGATCCGAACCGCTGGATGACCTCCGGCGGGCTCGGCACCATGGGCTACGGCTTCCCGGCCTCGGTCGGCGTGCAGGTGGCCCACCCCGAGGCGCTGGTGATCAACGTCGCGGGCGAAGCCTCGTGGCTGATGAACATGCAGGAGATGGGCACCGCGGTGCAGTTCAACCTGCCGGTGAAGCAGTTCATCCTCAACAACGAGCGTCTGGGCATGGTGCGCCAGTGGCAGCAGCTGCTGCACGGCGAGCGCTATTCGCAGAGCTGGTCCGAGGCGCTGCCTGATTTCGTCAAGCTGGCAGAGGCCTTCGGCGCCAAGGGCATCATCTGCAAGGATCCCAAGGATCTGGACGATGCGATCATGGAGATGCTTGATCACGACGGTCCGGTGATCTTCGACTGCCTGGTCGAGAAGCACGAGAACTGCTTCCCGATGATCCCGTCGGGCGAGCCGCACAACAAGATGCTGCTCGGCGACGCGCAGGCCACCAACGCCATCGCCGGCAAGGGCGCGGTGCTGGTCTGAGGACGGCGCGGAGGGGTTCGCCCCTCCGCCCCCGCAGATCGCCATCCCCAGAAAAGTTTACAGGAGCTGCAACCCATGTCCGCGCTACAGATCAAGAAAGGCTCGTCCAAGCATTCGGCCTACAACCTACGGCCCACCTTCTCGGACGTTCAGGAAACCCACACCATCACCGTTCTTGTCGAGAACGAACCGGGCGTGCTGGCCCGTGTCATCGGCCTGTTCTCGGGCCGGGGCTACAACATCGACAGCCTCACCGTGGCCGAGGTGGACCACGAGGGGCACCTGTCGCGCATCACCATCGTCACCACCGGCACGCCGCAGGTGATCGAGCAGATTAAGGCCCAGCTCGGCCGCATCGTCTCGGTGCGCGATGTGCACGACCTCACCGCCGAGGGGAGCTCGGTCGAACGCGAATTGGCGCTGCTGAAGGTTGCCAGCACCGGTGACAAGCGCGTCGAGGCGCTGCGCCTCGCCGACATCTTCCGCGCGCAGGTGGTGGACAGCACGCTGGAGAGCTTCGTCTTCCAGCTGACCGGCACCCCCGACAAGATCGACGCCTTCGCCGAGCTGATGCGCCCGCTGGGTCTGGTGCAGGTGGCGCGCACCGGCGTCGCCGCGCTTGCCCGCGGCAAGGCCTGACGCCGGTTCAGCCGTCGGAGCAGCTTTTTCCGAATGCACCTTGAAGACGGGCCCGATCCTTGGACGGGCCCGTTTCTGTTTGCCCAAATACGCCGGATCAAGGGGCCGGCCCCCGGAGCAAGGGCTGCTCAGGCCACGTTTCTTTCGCGCGGCGGCGTGCCGGGAAAGCTGATCACCCGGCTTTCGGCAGGGCGGAGACCCCGCGCGAGCTCCGCCGCATCTCCGGCCGCGTGAAGGCTCTGGACGAGCCCAAAAAATTGATTTGATTCCAGGCGTTGCGGGTTCATCGCAAGGCGCAGACTGTCGCTGCCCGCCATGTCGAATTGCACGAGATCACCGACCTCGAGCACATCCCCTCCATGCACGCTGGGCTCGGGATCGTGCCAGTAAGCCAGCTCGCCGTGATCTTCGCACCAGATCACGGCCTTCTGATCCATCTGATCAGCCCAGAGTACGACGCCCACCATCTGTGACATGCAATCCCCCGCACCTCATCACCGTTAGAGTGACGCAGATACGCGTCTGCTCACATGCGACGAAACGTGACGTGCGCTTGCTTTTTGTGTCAATTTCGATCAGGCTTGTCTCCATATAGCATCTAACATGACGCTATTTAGCTACAACAAGAAGTTCACAGGGAGGGCAAACACGTATGGACGGCGTCGCCTTGGAAAGAACTGTCGCGAAACAGAAAGAAAACGGGATGCTCACGGCGCGAAAGGACTTGGCGCATCAGCCCAGTCCGGCGGAATTGCGCAGCGTCTTCGGTGCCAATCTCCGGAAACTCGGAAGTCACGCGGCATCAATCTCGGCCCTGTGCCGGGATCTTGGCATCAACAGGACTCAATTCAACAGGTATCTCGCGGGGGAGTCGTTCCCGAGGCCGGATGTGCTCCACCGCATCTGCAGCTTCTTCGAGGTCGATGCGCGCATCCTGCTCGAACCTGTGGAAGAGATACGTGAAACCCCGAGCAGCCTGCTCAGTCATCCCTTCATCGCCGATTTCGTCGGCGCGGGGGTCCTGGGGCTGAGCGAGGACGACTTTCCCTCCGGCTTCTACCGCTTTTCCCGCGCGGCATTTTCCGAGGAATCGCGCTTCGTGGTCGGCGTGGTGCAGATCAGCCGCCGGGACGGGATGACCTTCCTGCGCGGCTTCGAGCCGAAAGAGGCGCTCACCATGTATGACCTGCCCACCGATGCCGCCTCGCGCGAGTATCGCGGGCTGGTGCTGCAACAGGCCGAGGGGATCGCCGCGCTGGTCAGCCGCAAGGGCGCGGTGACCACCTCGTTCAACTACCTGTCGAAGGCGGGCGGTCTCGCCAACCATTTCTGGGTCGGCTACGCGGTCCGGACCACACCCGAGAATCATTCTGGCCGTCGCGCGGCGCGTCTGGTCTACGAATATCTCGGCTTCGACACCCACAAGGTGCTCGCCGCGGCACGCGGCAGCGGCTACCGAACCGCGAAGGAACTCGTCCCCTTCCACCGCCAGCAACTGCGGGTCGACGAAGAGTTCCGCTGACCCCGCGCCCCGGCACCGCCCGCGCGGTGCCGGTTTGCCTCAGGCCTCTTCCGGGATGCGCAGCTGGTCATAGAGATGCCAGGTCGCATGGCCGAGCACGGGCAGCGCCGCGAACAGGCCCAGGAAGAACGGCAGCATCGCCACGAAGGTCGCCAGCGCCAGGAAGGCCCCCCAGGCCAGCATCGGCAGCGGATGGCGCTGCACGTAGCCGAAAGAGGTGATCATCGCCGTGACGAAGTCGACGTCGCGATCCAGCAGCAGGGGCAGCGCCAGCACGGTGATCATGTAGAGCAACAGCGCGAATCCCGCGCCTACCACGGTGCCCACCGCCAGCATGGTCAGCCCGTTCGGGGTCAGGAAGACATCGAGGCTCGAGCTGACATTGGTCATCGGCGACAGCCCGAGGAACAGCGCGAAGATCATGTGCCCAAGGAAGAACCAGAACAGGAAGACGATGACGATCACCGCGCAGAGTGACGGCAACTGGCGTTTCGACTGGCGCAGGATGACGCTGAAGACCTGCATCCAGTCGAGCGGCTGGCCGCGTTCCAGCCTGCGCGAGACTTCGTAGAAGCCCACCGCCGCGAAGGGGCTGAACAGGGGAAAGCCGATCGCCGCCAGCACCAGCCAGTAGCTCGTGCCAGTGGCCATGGTCAGCCATGTCAGGAAGAGGCCCGCGAGCACGTAGACCCCGCCGAAAACCAATGCAAAGCCGGGCGCGAAGATCAGATCGCTCAGCCCGAGGCGCAGCGCCTTGCCGAGCGTGGCGAAGGTGACGTCGGAGAACTCCGGCACCCCCTGCTGCGGCGCGTCGTCATGAATGACGCTTTCCATGGCTTCTCTCCCTCAAATCCCCTCTTTGCAGGGATTTAAGCCGGGAAGATGGACCTGTGGCAAGGCTTGGCGCGGATCGGGCGGCGGGGCGGCCAGCTTGGCCGCGCCGGGATCAGTCCTCGCGCGCGTCGGCGCGGGACTTGCCCGAGACCTGCTGCGCCAGCGTCGCGCCCATGAACGGGTCGAGATCGCCGTCGAGCACGCCCTGGGTGTCCGAGGTCTCGTGGCTGGTGCGCAGGTCCTTCACCATCTGGTAGGGCTGCAGCACGTAGGAGCGGATCTGGTTGCCCCAGCCCGCCGAACCCTTGTTCTCATGCGCCTCGTTGATCGCCGCGTTCCGCTTGTCGAGCTCGAGCTGGTAGAGTCGCGATTTCAGCGCTTTCATGGCGATGTCACGGTTCTGGTGCTGCGATTTCTCGGACGAGGTCACCACGATGCCCGTGGGATGGTGGGTGATCCGCACCGCAGAGTCGGTGGTGTTGACGTGCTGGCCGCCCGCACCGGACGAGCGATAGGTGTCGACACGGATGTCGGCGGGGTTCACCTCGATCTCGATGTTGTCGTCCACCACAGGGTAGACCCAGACCGAGGCGAAAGAGGTCTCGCGCGTGCCCTTGCCGAAGGGCGAGATGCGCACCAGCCGGTGCACGCCGCTTTCCGACTTCAGCCAGCCATAGGCGTTGAGGCCGGAGATCTTGTAGGCGCAGGACTTGATGCCCGCCTCGGCGCCGGCTTCTTCCGACTGCAGCTCGACCTCGTAGCCGCGCTTTTCGGCCCAGCGGACATACATGCGCTGCAGCATCGCGGCCCAGTCGCAGGCCTCGGTGCCGCCAGCGCCTGCGTTGATCTCGAGGAAGGTGTCGTTGCTGTCGGCCTCGCCGTCGAGCAACGCTTCGAGTTCCTTGGTGCCCGCGGTCTCGGCCAGCGCCTTGAGCGACGCCTCCGCCTCGCCGACCACTTCGGCGTCGTCTTCCATCTCGCCAAGCTCGATCAGCTCGATCTGGTCGGCCAGCTCCTGCTTGATCGACTTGTAGGTGTCGATGGCATCGACCAGCTGCTGACGCTCGCGCATCAGCTTTTGCGCGGCGGCAGGATCGTCCCAGAGGTTCGGATCCTCGACGCGCGCGTTGAACTCCTCGAGCCGGAACTCCGCCGTCTCCCAGTCGAGCCGCTGCTCCAGCAGGCCCAGGGACTTGCGGATTTTCTCGACGGTGTTCTGGGTCTCGGCGCGCATGCGGGTGTTCCTGCGAATGGGACGTCTTGGTTCCGGGGGGACATAAACCAGCGCAGGGGCGCCTTCAAGCTCGGAGGCGCGGCGAGCGGTCCGGCGCGTGGTCAAACGCACCGGGGGCGCCACGCTGGCGCCCCGCCTGTCATCCCGTCCTTGATGTGGTCTTAGCCCGTCGCCCCGCCCGCGTAGACAGTCAGGGTCGGCAGGTCGGTCAGCGGCGCGCCGATGAGCCGCATCGCGGGCAGCGAGATGCGGCTGCCCCCCGAGGCCGGGCCCTCTATGGGGCGCAGCTCGACCTGCGCCGATTTTCCGGTGGCCGGGTAAACCACCCTGCCCTTGGTCACGCTCGAGACCATCGGCGTCTCCAGCCAGAAGCCGGGATCAGCCGGATCGCCCAGCGAGGCGACGGTACTCCCCAGCTTGCGCTCGGAGGCCGCGGGTGCCGCCGCAGCCGCGCTGCGTTCGGCGGCGCTGGTGGTGTCGAACTGCTCTTGCGTGCGCGCGCTCGTCGGCGGACGCAACGCCGCCCCCGACGCCGCGGAGGAGGCCGGAGCCGCCACCGGGGCGGCCGCCTGCTGGCCCTGCTGGGCGCAGGCGGCAAGCAGGACGGGCAGAAGAAGGGCGGGAAGGGGTGCTATCACTCTCATGGCGATGAAGCTAGGCCGCGCGCCCCTCTCTGGCAATTGCGCAGATGCTTGTCCCGGCAGGGTTTCGCGCATACATTCGCTTCATGACCTCGCTCATCACATCCGCAAGCGCCCCTTTGGTCGATCCGTTCCTGCGGCCGATCTCCTACCTGCGCGTCTCGGTGACGGACCGCTGCGATTTCCGCTGTGTCTACTGCATGTCAGAGAACATGAGCTTCCTGCCCAAGAAGGAGCTGCTGACGCTTGAGGAACTGGACCGGCTGTGTTCGGCCTTCGTCGGACTCGGCGTCGAGAAGCTGCGCATCACCGGCGGCGAGCCTTTGGTGCGACGGGACATCATGACCTTCTTCGGAGCCATGACGCGCCACCTCGAGTCTGGCGCGCTGAAGGAGCTGACGCTGACCACGAACGGCTCGCAGCTCGAACGCTTCGCCCAGCCGCTCTGGGATGCCGGCGTGCGCCGGGTCAACGTCTCGCTCGACACGCTCGACGAGGGCAAGTTCGCCGAGATCACCCGCTGGGGCCGCCTGCCCCAGGTGCTGCGCGGCATCGACGCGGCGCAGCAGGTCGGCATGCGCGTGAAGCTCAATGCCGTGGCGCTGAAGGGCTTCAACGAGGATGAGCTCTTCGCGATGACGGAATGGTGCGCCGCCCGCGACATTGATCTTACCTGGATCGAGGTCATGCCGATGGGCGACATCGGCAACGAGGACCGGCTTGGGCAGTACTGGAAGCTTTCCGACGTGCGTGCCAAGCTCGCCGAGCAGTACACGCTCACCGACCTGCCCGAGAGCACCGGCGGCCCGGCCCGTTACGTGCGGCTGGAAGAAACCGGCCAGAAGATCGGCTTCATCACACCGCTCACCCATAATTTCTGCGAAAGCTGCAACCGTGTCCGGCTGACCTGCACCGGCGAGCTGTTCATGTGCCTGGGCCAGGAAGACAACGCCGACCTGCGCGCGCCGCTGCGCAACCATCCGGGCACCGACGCTCCGCTGGAAGAGGCGATCCGCGCTGCCATCGCGCGCAAGCCCAAGGGGCATGACTTCGACTATTCGCGCCAGTCGGTGGATGGGCGCGTCTCGCGCCACATGAGCCACACCGGCGGCTGATCGCCCCCGGGATCCGATCGCTCACCCGTCCGCCAGAAGTGCCCGGCCCGCTCCCGAGGGGACCGCGCGCCGTGGCCTCCCGGCCCGTTTGCAGGGGCTTTTGTGCGGCCCCGCGGCGCTATCTGCTTTCACAAGGCCCCGCGACCCACTAGGCAGCGCTATCGACGCGAGCAAGGGACCTGTCATGGCGCAAAAATCCACCATCTACAAAGTTGAACTTTCCGTCTCGGACATGGACCGCCACTATTACGAGACGCACAAGCTGACCGTCGCGAAACATCCCTCCGAGACCGACGAAAGGCTGATGGTGCGCCTGCTGGCCTTTGCGCTCAACGCCGACGAGCAGCTCGAGCTCACCAAGGGCCTGTCGACGGATGACGAGCCCGACATTTGGCAGAAGAGCCTGAGCGGCGAACTTGATCTCTGGGTGGCTCTGGGCTTGCCGAGCGACAAGGTGGTGCGCCAGTCCTGCGCCAAGGCCGCGAAGGTCATCGTCTATTCCTACGGCGGCAGGCCCGCCGAGGTCTGGTGGGACAAGATCAAGGGCAGCACCACAAGGTTCGACAACCTGCAGGTGATGAATTTCTCGGATGAGGCGACCCGTGATCTGGCGGACATGGCGAGCCGCTCGATGAAGCTGCAGGTGAATATCCAGGACGGCGACGTCATGGTCAGTGCCGACGACCGCATTGCCTATGTCACGCCGGTCCGCTGGAAGGATATTGCGTAAAGGGGGAGCGCGCTTTCCCCGCCGAATGCTCGGCCAAGGGGGCGCTGCCCCCTCGCCATGCGGGCTCACCCCCGGCGTATTTTTCGAGAGAAGACGCTCTCAAGATGCAGCGCCCGCCCGGAGTGACCGGGCGGGCGCCTTTGCTTGCTTCGCGCTCGAGCGCCTGGCGGCCGATCAGCTGCCCTGCAGCAGCGGCGTGATGCGGCGCACGGCGGCGCGGCGGTTTTCGCGCTCGTCGGCCTGGGTCTGCACGGCAAGGTCGCTCTCGCCGTAGCCCTGCAGCACCATGTTCTCGGGCGGCACATCGAAATATTCGCTGAGCGCCAGCGCCACCGATTCCGCGCGGCGGTCAGAGAGGGCGAGGTTGTAGCTCGCCGCACCCGTTGCGTCGGTGTGGCCCTCGATCAGGAAGACCTCGCCGGGGTTCTGCTCGATCATCCGCTTCATGGCGTTGCCAAGCGCCGCCAGTTCCTCGGCCTCGCCGGGACGGATCGCCGCCGAGTTGGTTTGGAAGGTCACCGTGTCCACCGAGATCTCGGGCACCAGATGACGCACGCGGTCGATGTTGCGGATCTGATTGAGCGAGAAGGCACGGTTCACGCCCTGGGCTTCCTGTGCGGAGAGCGCGGCAGCAAGTTCCTCGCCATCCATCTCGCGGAAGTTCAGACGCTGGGTGTTGGCCTGCGGCAGCTCGCTGACCACCACCTGCTGGGCGCTCTGCGTGTCGTCGAAGAGCACCACGCGCTGGCCGTCGGGCAGGATGCGCGTGCGGCGCAGCACGCGGCCATCGGAGGTTTTCACCGTCTCGACGGTGTTGCCGTCGTCATAGGCGACAACCGTGCGGGTCGAGCCGTCGTTGTAGCGATAGGTCTTCACCTCGGACCCCGGCTGGCGCAGCAGCACGTCGTCGTTGCGCAGCACGCGGTACTGGCCATCCTGCTCGACCACCACGCGGTCGCCGGTGTTCTGCACCACCTGCGCGCCGTCGTCGAGGATCTGGCTCAGCGCGAAGGTGCCGAGACCGACCAGAGCCGCCTTCTCGAAGTTGCTCAGACCGTCCTCGTCGTCATCCTTCTTCGCCTTCTTGGCTTCGGCCGCAGCGGCAGCCTGTTGTTCTGCCGTGGCCTGCGCGCGCAGGTCGGTGGCAAAGTCCTCGTCCGAAGTGCGCACGTCGGCCTCGGTCAGGGTTTCCTCGACCAGCTCGGCATCGTCGGGGGTTTCTTCCGAAGATGCGGCAGCTGCGGCAGCGGCGGTCTGCTGCTGTTCTTCCTCGCGGGCAACGGCCTCGGCCTGCTGCTCGGCGCTCGGCGCCTCGGGCTCGGCGGCGGGTTCCGCGGCGGCCTCGGCTTCGGCTGCCGGAGTTTCGGCACCCGCGGTCGGTTCGGCATCCGCGGTCGCTTCGGACTCGGCGGTGGCTTCGGCCTCAGTCTGCGCCTCGGGGGTGACCTGTGCGGTACCCTCGCCCTCGGCGGCCTGCTGCGCTTCGAGCGCCTGCTTCAGCTCGTCCGTGCCTTCGGTCTCGCCAGCGGTTTCGGCCTGCATCTCCGGGGCGTCCGTCGGCTCGGGTGCCGCGGTGGGTTCGGCCGTGGTCTCGGCGGCCTGTTCCTCGGCCTGTTCCTCGGGCTGTGCCTCGGGCTCGGCACCGCGTTCCGCGGTGGCGTCTGCCGAAGCCTCGGGAGCCGCGGTATCGCCGGCCTGCTCCGCTTCGAGCTGCTGTTTCAGCTCATCCGCTGCAACGGCGTCACCTTCGGGTGCCGTCGCCTCGGCGTCTGCGGTGGCGGCGGGAGCCTCTGCCTCGGCCTTCGGCGCGGGGGCAGGCTCGGTTGCGGTCACCTCCGGTTGCGTCTCGACGGGCGCGGCCTCGCCGCCCTCGGCCTGGGCCTCGGCGTCCATCTGCGCCTCGGGCGCGGGTTCGGCGGGGGCAGCCTGCGCGGCCGCCTCTGCTGCCGGCTGCTCGGGCTGGACCGGCGCGGCGCTTTCGGCGGTTGCTTCGGGCGCTGCCTCGGCACCACCGGCCGCGCCGGTTTCAGCCTGCGCGTCGGCCTGGGCCTCGGCTTCGGCGGTCACACCGGTTTCTGCCGCGGATGCCTCCGGCTCGGCTGCGGTCGCCTGCTTGCCCTTCGCCTTCGGCGCCGCGTCGAGGCACGCCTTGGCGTCGGGGGTCTGCGCGCAGTCAGCCTTGTCCTGCTGGTTCTGAGCGGCAACGGGCATGGCGAGGCTGGCAGCCAGGGCGAGCATCGTCGTCGATTTCAGAAGACCTCTGGTCATTCGTTACATCCTTCTGCTTTTCCGCATCGCGCGGCATGGGAGGGCAACGACGCGGGGTGCAAAAAGGTTCATTCAAAATGCGTAATAAATAAGCGGAAATGTGCTGGCCCGGCGCTAGGAACCGGTCAGCAGCGTCATCAACCGCATCTTCTCGCCGCTGTCCCGCGCGCTGGAAATAACCTCTGCGAGATCCTCGAGCGAGGCGATACTATGCCCGGCGCGGAAGCTGTCGACATGCGGCAGCATGGCGCGGATCCCGGCGGCCTTCGGCGCGAAACCGTCCCAGCGCAACAAGGGGTTGAGCCAGATCAACCGCCGCGCGGAGAGATGCAGCCGCTGCATCTCGCGCTCCAGCAGAACCGTGTCGTCGCGGTCGAGCCCGTCGGTGATCAGCAGCACCACCGCGCCCTGCCCCATGACCCGGCGCGACCAATCGCGGTTGAAGGCATGCAGACATTGCCCGATGCGGGTGCCGCCCTCCCAGTCCTGCGCCTCGGCCCCGGCGGCCTTCAGCGCGGCATCGACGTCTCGGGCTGCAAGATGGCGGGTGATATTGGTGAG
This sequence comes from Salipiger mangrovisoli, assembly GCF_015223355.1. GTDB lineage: Bacteria > Pseudomonadota > Alphaproteobacteria > Rhodobacterales > Rhodobacteraceae > Salipiger > Salipiger mangrovisoli. The sequence continues at coordinate 165,612 of NZ_JADFFK010000010.1, forward strand.
CCGCGTGCCGAAGGTGAAGGCATGCACCCTCGCCCAGCCTGCGCCGCGCCGGCCCGCCACCGCATGCAGGAAATGCAGCACCATCCGGGAGTACTGGCTCATCGAGCCCGAGATGTCGCAGAGCACCACGAGGTTGGGCCATTTCTCGCGCGGGGCAAGATGGGCAAGCCCGCGGATCTCGCCCCCCTGCCGCATCGCCGCGCGCAACGTGCGCCGCCAATCGAGCCGCCGCCCCTGCGCCGAAGCCTTGCCGCGCCGCGATGGCAGGGGCTTTACCGGAAGCTCGAGCCGGGCCAGCATGCGCTTCGCCTCGGCCACCTCCGCGAGCGACATCTGCTCGAAGTCGAGCTTTTTCAGCCGTTCCTCGCGCGAGGTCGTGAACGAGGCATCGACCTCGATCCTGGTGTCCTCCTCCGCCTGCTCGGCGGCCGGGACCTCGGGCATCTGGTCGCCCAGCAACGCCTGCGCGGCGCGCTTCTCGGCCGATTGCGCCAGCTTCTCTTCCTGCACGCCGCGGATCGCCGGCAGCATCATCGACATCATGTGCTCGAGATAGCGCGGGTCGCGCCAGTAGAGCCGGAACACCTGCGCAAAGACCACGCGCTGATCTGGGCGCGAGACGAAACAGGCGTGCAGCGTCCAGTAGAAATCCATCCGGTCGGTGAAGCCCGCCGCCTCGACCGCGCGCACCGCGTCGACCACCCGCCCCGGACCCACCGGGAGCCCGGCGCGGCGCAGGGCGCGGGCGAAATGCAGGATGTTTTGCGCCAGCCGCGGGTGCTCGGGGAGCGTGAGGGGGATTTGCTCGGCCATCAGGCGCGGAATGCCACTGGCGGGAAGGGCTTTCGGGGGCGCTGCCCCCGGACCCCCGGGATATTTGGACCTAGAAGAAACATCAGGCGGGTTCGAGGGAGGCCCGCGCCTCGTCGAGCAGCCGCTTGGCCTCGCTGCCCTGGATCTTGGCGATGTCGTCCTGGTATTTCAGGATGGCGCCAAGCGTGTCGGAGATCACCTCGGGCGAAAGATCGATGACGTCGAGCGCCAGCAGGCACTTGGCCCAGTCGATGGTCTCGGCGACGCCGGGTTTCTTGAACAGATCCTCGGTGCGCAGGCGCTGCACGAAGGCGACGATCTGGCGCGACAGCGCCTCGGCCACCTCTGGCGCGCGGGCGTTCAGGATCTCGAGCTCGCGGGCGAAGTCGGGGTAATCGACCCAGTGGTAGAGGCAGCGGCGCTTCAGCGCGTCATGCACCTCGCGCGTGCGGTTCGAGGTGAGGATCACCGTCGGCGGCTCGGGGGCGCTGATCGTGCCGAGCTCGGGGATGGTGACCTGGAAATCGCTCAGCGCCTCGAGCAGGAAGGCCTCGAACGGCTCGTCGGTGCGGTCAAGCTCGTCGATCAGCAGGATCGGCGCGCCCGCCTCATCGGGGCGCATGGCCTGCAGAAGCGGGCGCTCGATCAGGAAATCGGGGCCGAAGAGATCGTGCCGGAGCCGCCCGCGGTCGGCCTCGCCGGCCGCCTCCGCGGCGCGGATGGCGATCATCTGCGCCGGGAAATTCCACTCGTAGACCGCCGAGCCCGCGTCGAGCCCCTCGTAGCATTGCAGGCGGATCAGCCGCCGGCCGGTGGCCAGCGCCAGCGCCTTGGCGATCTCGGTCTTGCCGACGCCCGCCTCGCCCTCGAGGAACAGCGGCCGGCCGAGCCGCAACGACAGAAACAGCACCGTGGCGAGCGGGCGGGGACAGACATAGCCGGTGCCCGCCAGCAGCGCCTGCACCGCGTCGATCGAGCTGGGTTCTTGCATCAAGGTCTCCTCCTGCCTGAATTGCTGCCCGCCCGAGGCGGTGCGGTCAAGGGCCAAGCGTGGCCCGGCGGCCCGCCCGCGTTGACGCGCCGAAGGCAAGATGCGAAGGTTTTGCGGCAGGATAACCGGGGCACAGCCCGGACGGCTACGGGCAGCGGTATGAGTAAAGAAGACGGGACCTTGCCGCGCATCTGCGCGGTCACCTGCGTGAAGAACGAGGGCCCCTTCGTGGTGGAGTGGGTGGCCTACAACCGTGCTCTCGGCGTAAGCGACTTTCTTTTCTACTCCAACGATTGCGACGATGGCACCGATGCGCTGCTCGACGCGCTGGCGCCCGCCGGTGTCGTGCATCTTGCCAACCCCGCCGCCGGCCGCAATTACCAGATGGAGGCGCTGAAGGACGCCGCCCGTCAGGAGGTGGTGCGCCGCGCCGACTGGGTCTGGGTGGCCGATGTCGACGAGTTCCTCAACGTGCATGTCGGCGATCACCGCCTGCCCGCCCTGATCGCCGCCTGCGGCGCACCGCAGGCCATCTCGGTCAGCTTCCAGTTCTTCGCCAACGGCGGCGTCTTGGGCTTCGAGGATGCGCCGGTCATCGGCCAGTTCACCCGGACCCACAACCCGGATCTCTGGTGCGACCAGAGCGCCATCGAGGTGAAGACGCTGGTCCGCAGCGACTTCCCGCTGCAGTATTTCGGCGCGCACAGACCGTTCATCCGCAAGCGCCTGCCTGACGGTAAGCCGCCGCGCTGGACCGATGGCAGCGGGCGCCCGGTGCCCGCGTCCTTCCTTGCCGCCGACCGGCCGCGCCGGATGCGCAAATTCCCTGCCGCCGGAGCCCGGCGCCTTGCCACGCTCAACCATTATGCACTGCGCTCGCTCGACAGCTATCTGGTCAAGACCGAGCGCGGCGACGTCAACCGCGAGGGGCGCGTCTTCGACGAGCGCTATTGGCAGGAACGCAACGACAGCGCCTGGGAAGAGCGCTCGATCCTGCGCATGCTGCCCGCGGTCCAGGCGGGCATCGCGGCGCTGCGCGCCCTGCCCGGTGTCGCCCGGCTGCACGAGCTGTCGGTGCAGGCGCATCGTGCCAAGGTGGGAATGCTGCGTGCGCAGCCGCAGATCGCCGCCCGCGCCGCGCATCTCGCCGCGCTTCCGGCGCTGCCGCCCGGAGAGGCGGAACTCGTGACCCGGCTCGGACTGGCGGAGGGCGCGGCGTGATCGTCGTCAACCTCGGCCTGCCGAAGAGCGGCACCACCACGCTTGGCCTTGCGCTGGAACGGGCCGGGCTCACGGTGGCCGACCACAGGCTGCGGCGGGGCAAGTGCCCCAATCCGGCGCTTGCCGGCAGCTATGTCGCGCGGCAGCTCTACGACGGCTATTTCCGCTCCGGCGATCCTCTGCAACGCCTCGGCGGGATCGACGCGCTTGCCGAGATCAGCGTTCTGAACACCCGGCTCAACCTCTGGCCGCAGACCGATTTCGGGCTGATCGAGGCGCTGCGGCAGCATCACCCCGAGTTGAAGTTCGTCGCCTCGATGCGTGACCCGCAGGCCATGGCGCAATCCATGCTGCGCTGGTCCGACCTTGGCGCCAACCGGCTGCCGCGCCACGCGATCCCCGGCCTTCCGGCGGGCTACGGAGAGACCCGCCTGGAGCGCGCCCAGTGGATCGCCGCACATCAGGCATTCCTTCGCCGCATCTTCGCGGGCGATCCGCGCTTCCTGGCCTATGACATCGCGGACCCGCAGGCCCCGGCGCTGATCTCGGCGCATCTGGGCATTGCGCTGCCTTGGTGGGGCAAGGCGAACGAGAACACCGGCGGCCGCGGCAAGAGGGCACACGGGTGAGAATTTTTGTCCATATCGGTCCCGAGGCCCGGACCAGCGCGCGTCTGCAGCAGGTGATGGACGCCAAGCGCCGGCAGATGGCCAAGCGCGGTGTGCTCTATGCCCGCAGCCCCGGCGCGCGCAACCACACGCGGCTCTTCATGGCGGTCAGCGATCCGCAGGCGGTGGATGCGCTGCGCTGGGGTCGCGGCTTTGCCGATCCTGCGCGCCAGGCCGCGTTGCGCGACGAGGTTGCGGCCCAGTTGCGCGGCGAGGTCGAGGCGGCCCGGCCGGAGGTGCTGATCCTCTCGGCACATCAGCTCGGCAGCGCACTGACCAGCCGCAGCGAGCTGACACGGTTGCGCGCCCTGCTTGCCCCGCTGTCCGAAGACATCACCATCGTCGCCCATGTCGATGCCCCGGCCCGGATGCTCGCAGCCCAGTACGCGGCGCAGGTTCTTGAGGGCCGCAGGCGCGGGCTCGAGCTGGAGCTCGGCCTTGCCGGTGCCACGGACTGGTGGCAGGCGGCGCTCGACAGCCGGCCCGCGGCGGCGCCCGAGCGCGGGCTTTTCCCGGAGACGCAGGGAGCGGTTCACTGGCTCGATCTCGCGCGGCTCCAGCGCGGCTGGGAGGCCGCCTTCGGACCCGGAGCCGTGCGGCTGCGCAGCCTGGATCCGGCGACGTTTCATGGCGCCGGGGTGATCGACGAGATCCGCGCCGCCTTCGAGATCGCGCCGGCAATCGGCAAGGTGGCACCGACAGAGCCGCCGCGCCCGCCTTCGGCGGCCTGGCTGAGCCGCTGCCGGCGGCTGAACGACGTGCTGCTGCGCTATCTCGCGGCCGAGCCCGCGCAGCAGATTCCACGCCCGCTCTGGCGCCGCTTGCTGGGCGAGATCAAGCTCGACGGCGCGCCGCTCGATCCCGGTGCGCTCGACGCCGTGAGCCGCCGCTTCGCCGCGGACATCGAGGGGCTGCTGGCGCAGCACCCCGGCCTGTCCCGCGACCACCTGCGCCCGGATCCCGCCACCACGGCCTGGCAGGAGGCCGATCCCGGCTTCGGCTTCCGCGCAACGCAATATCTCATGGCGTTCCGCTGGCGCATCGCCCAGGCCTCGAAGGAAGCCACATCCGACCCGAAGATCGCCACGCAATACACTGATATATCGTCAAAACTCCCAGACTCCGCGCAGCGCAAGCTGGCCGCGTTGCAGGGCTCGCCCTGGGTGCCGCACAACCGTCTGGGCGGGCTGGACGAAACCGCACCACAGGCGCCTTACAGCGCGACACCCGCGACAGCGACGCCGGACCGGGGCCAGCGGGTGATCCTCGGCTGCATGAAGAACGAAGCCCCCTATGTCGTCGAGTGGATCGCCTATCACCGGGTGATCGGTTTTGACGATTTTCTCATATATTCCAATGGCTGCGAGGATGGAACCGAGCTGATCCTCGGGCGGCTGGACCAGTTGGGCATCCTGCGGCACCGCGACAACAACGGCTGGAGCGGAAACTCGCCGCAGCAGCATGCGCTCGACGGCGCGCTCGACGAGCCAATGATCCGGGATGCGGCGTGGCTGCTGCATTCGGACGTGGATGAATTCGTCAACATCCGCTGCGGCAACGGCACGCTGGACGACCTCTTCGCCGCGGCGCCGGACGCCACGCATTTCGCCCTGACCTGGCGGCTCTTCGGCTCGGGCGGTATCCGCGAGTTGTCGGATGCCCCGGTGATCGCCCAGTTCAGCGACTGCGCACCGCGCTACTGCCCCAAGCCGCATACGAACTGGGGGTTCAAGACCCTGATGCGCGGCGTCGCCCCCTACGGGAAGCTGTCCTGCCACCGCCCGAACAAGCTACATCAAGACACTGAAAACGTTATAAAATGGTCAAATGGATCAGGCCAGGACATGACCGGCGAAGTGCTTGGCAACGGCTGGCGCAACTCGCGCCGGTCGATCGGCTACGATCTCGTCCAGCTCAACCACTACGCGCTGCGATCGGCGGAAAGCTTTCTGATCAAGCGGCAGCGCGGGCGGGCGCTGCACGTGGATCGGCAGATCGGGCTGAACTACTGGATCCGCATGGATTGGTCCGGTGCGCGTGACCTGACCATCCAGCGCAACCTGCCGCGGCTGCGGGCCGAGATGGCGCGGCTCTTGCGCGATCCCGAACTTGCCCGGCTGCACGCCGACGGCATGGCCTGGCACAGGGCCAGGGCCGCGGAACTGCGCGCCGATCGCGAATTCGGAAAGCTATTCCGAGAGGCGACGGCTTTGTCTCTCACCCCCGAGGAGCGCGTTGCCTGGGCGCTCTCGCTGGACATGGAGAGCTGACGCATGCCGACTCCCCACATCACCGCCGTCATCTGCCTGCGCAACGAGGGCGCATTCCTGCTCGACTGGCTGGCGCATCACCTCGCCGCCGGGGTGAGCCACGTGGTGGCCCTCAGCAACGACTGCCAGGACGGCACCGATGCGCTGCTCGACCGGCTGGCCGAGGTAGCGCCCCTGACCCATCTCCGCAACGACGGCCCCTATGACAAGGGCGGCATCCAGTTCACCGGGCTGAAGCTGGCGGACCGCGCCGAGGCGGTGCGCAGGGCGGATTGGCTGCTGGCGCTGGACGTGGATGAATTCGTCAATGTGCACGCGGGTGATCACACCCTGCCCGCGCTCATCGCCGCGCTGCCCGAGGCGACGGCGATCACCCTCACCTGGCGGCTGTTCGGCAACGCCGGCGTGGTTGGCTACACCGACACCCCGGTGCCCGCGCTATTCACCCGCGCCGCGCCGGTGCGGATGCATTGGCCCTGGCGCTCGGCGATGTTCAAGACGCTCTACCGCAATGATGGCAGCTACGCCAAGCTTGGCGTCCACCGACCGCGCAGCCCCGATCCGGCCCGGCTGGCGCAGGCCCGCTGGTTCGATGGCGAGGGGCGGGAGCTCGACGGCCAGTTCCGCACCCGGCGGATCTTCTCGAACTACGGGCGGTCGAACTACGCGCTGGCACAGCTCAACCACTACCCGCTCGGAGCGATGGAGAGCTACGTGCTCAAGGCCGATCGCGGCCGCGCGGTTCACAGCGAGCAGCTGCTTGGACTGGACTATTGGGTCGAACGGAACTTCAACACCGACGAGGACCGCAGCATCGCGGCGCTGGCCAGGCCAAGCGGCGCGCGGCGCGCAGGCTTTGCCGCCGACCCTCAACTTGCCGCGTTGCACGACCGCGCGGTGCGCTGGCGCAAGGCGCGTTTCGCCGAGCTAATGGCGCAGGAGCCTTTCCGTGCGCTCATGGGGCGGCTGATGATGACCCCGCCCTCGCGCCCGCTTCCGCCCGAACTCGCCGGGCCGCTGATCGCCGCCGCCACCCGCGCCAGGCAGCGCGGCGAAGGTTAGGATTGTCCGCGCAAACGCTTCCATCCGGGCAATTTTTCTTGCCGCCGCACCACCGTCGTATTACCCCTAAACCCACATATTTCCGCCTCAATCCACGCGCAGGCTCAGCCTTGCACCGGACGGTCGGAAGCGGCGCGAAGACCCCGCCTTGAACGGGCCCCGATGGCGAGCGACAGGACGATGGCAGGTATCATGAAGGACAGCGCGGATCTGATCAGGCCCGAGAACGTCTTCGAGGACGAGCTCGACCTCACCGATGTTGATCTCAGCATGCATTCCGGCCGCGCCTGGATCGACGCCATCTCCGAGGTTGGCGAGGCGCATGGCTTTGCCGAGCCGCTGGGCAAACGCCACCACGCGATCTTTGTCGAGGATGGCGACACGCTTCTCGTGACCTTCGAGTCGATGCCTGGGATCGCCGCCTACAGCCAAACCGCCACGCCGCTCGGCTGGGAGATGCAGGCGATCGAGGGGTGGTCCAATCTGTCGCTGATCTGCACCGCCGACACTTGGTTCCGCGACCGCGAGGTCGTCGATTTCTTCGACCAGTTGTTGGATGACGGCTTTTTCGACGAGTTCGAGAAGGTGATCTTCTACGGTGCCGGACCCTGCGGCTATGCCGCCGCCGCCTATTCGGTGACCGCGCCCGGCGCGCGCGTCGTCCTGCTCCAGCCGCAGGCCACGCTCGACCCGCGGGTGGCGGAATGGGACGACCGCTTCCCTGAAATGCGCCGTGTCGATTTCACCTCGCGCTTCGGCTACGCGCCGGACATGATCGACGCCGCGCAGGCCGCCTATGTGCTTTACGACCCTCAGGAGCGGATGGATGCCATGCATGCGGCGCTGTTCGAACGGCGCAACGTGACGCGCTTCCGGCTGCCCTACATGGGCGATGCGCTGCAGGGCGACCTGCTCGAGATGGACCTCGTGCACCCGATCCTCGATGCCGCCGCCGATGACCGGCTCGACCGCGCCGAGATGGCACGGCTGCTGCGCGCGCGGCGCAGCCACGTGCCCTACCTGCGCCGCCTGCTGTCACGGCTCGACGCCGAGGAACGACCGCTGCTGGCCGAATGGCTCTGCACCAATGTCACCGCGCGGATGAACGCCCCGCGCTTCCGGCGCCGCCTGGAGGCGCTGCGGACCGAGGCCGAGGGCCAGTAACACCGACCAGGGATTGACCCAGGACACGCCCCCGCCCGACCCTGCCTGGCCGTCGACCGAGGTCGCCGGGCGGCGCCTGCCGCTGCGTCAGACCACCAGCGAGCCGACGCGCGAGACCTGCCCGCCGCCGACCGGCGCCGCGACGCCCGTGGTCGCGGGCGCCGAGGTCGGCCAGCCCTGCGCGACCCGAACCGCCAGGAAACCGAAGGCTTGCGCTTCCAGCATGTCGCCATCGAGCCCGGCCGCCTCGACCGGAACCACCGGACAGTCGATCCCGGCGGCCAGCATCGCCATCATCACCGGGTTGTGCCTCCCGCCGCCGGTGACCAGCAGCCGCTCGGGCGGGCTCGGGCAATGCTCCATGCCCTGCATCACCGCCGCCGCTGCCATGGCGGTCATCGTGGCCGCGGCATCCGCATCCGACAGCTCGCGCACGAGGTCGAGCATCAGCGAGAAATCATCCCGATCGAGGGATTTCGGCGGCATGCGGCGGAAGAACCCCTCCTCCAGGAAGAGCTCCAGAGCGCCATCGGCCACCTCTCCCTGCGCGGCGAGGGCGCCGTCGCGGTCGCAGTCGAGCCCCAGGCGCTCGCCGACCAGGTCGTTGATCGGCGCATTCGCCGGGCCGGTGTCGAAGGCGAGCAGCGCGCCCGGTATCTCGGGCGAGGATTTGCGAGGATCGACCCACGTCAGGTTGCCGACACCGCCAAGGTTCAGGAAGGCGACCGGGCGGTCGGCTTTCATCCACTTGGCACAGGCGAAGTGATAGAAGGGTGCCAGCGGCGCGCCCTCGCCTCCGAGGGCCACGTCGGCGGAGCGGAAATCCCAGACCACGTCGCGCCCCAGCGCTTCGGCAAGCGCCGCGCCGTCGCCCAGCTGATGCGTGCCGCGCCCCTGCGGCTCATGCGCCAGCGTCTGGCCGTGGAAGCCCACCAGCTCGGCCTCGGGAAAGTCGGCCAGCAACTCGGCATGGGCGCGCTGCACAACCGAGAGCGCCTCTTCCAGCCCCTCGCCCGGCCAGCGCCCCAGCGCCGCCTTCAGCACCCGGCGCTCGGCCTCGGAATAGGGCCGGTAGCCGCCGCGTCCGAACTCGTGGATCTGCGCCCCGTCGGTGCGGATCAGCGCCGCGTCCACCCCGTCGAGAGAGGTCCCCGACATACACCCCAGAGCCCAAACGGAGCGTGCACCCAACTTGCCCTTCACCTTCGCCTTCCCCGCGCTTATAGGAACTTTCGGACTATAAGAGGGATCCACGATGACCTACCATCCCAAATCGGACTTCATGCGCGTCATGATCGAGCGCGGCTATCTCGCCGACTGCACCGATTACCAGGGCCTCGACGAGGCGCTGTGCAAGGGCGTGGTCACCGCCTATATCGGCTATGACGCGACGGCGAAATCGCTGCACGTGGGCCACCTGCTCAACATCATGATGCTGCGCTGGCTGCAGAAGACCGGCCACAAGCCGATCACCCTGATGGGCGGCGGCACCACCAAGGTGGGCGATCCCTCGTTCCGCTCGGACGAGCGCCCGCTGCTCGGGCCGGAACAGATCGACGCCAACATCGAGGGCATGAAGCAGGTCTTCGCCAAGTACCTGAGCTACGGCGGCGGCGAGACCGACGCGCTGATGCTCAACAACGCCGAGTGGCTCGACAACCTCAATTACCTCGAGTTCCTGCGCGACATCGGCCGCCATTTCTCGGTGAACCGGATGCTGTCCTTCGAGAGCGTGAAGTCGCGCCTCGACCGCGAGCAGTCGCTGTCGTTCCTCGAGTTCAACTACATGATCCTGCAGGCCTACGACTTCCTCGAACTGAACCGCCGCTACGGCTGCGTGCTGCAGATGGGCGGCTCGGACCAGTGGGGCAACATCATCAACGGCATCGACCTGACCCGCCGGGTGCTGGACCACGAAATCTACGGCCTGACCTCGCCGCTGCTGACCACCTCGGACGGTCGCAAGATGGGCAAGAGCCAGGGCGGCGCCATGTGGCTCAACGCCGACATGCTCTCGCCCTACGAGTTCTGGCAGTTCTGGCGCAACACCACCGATGCCGACACCGGCCGGTTCCTCAAGCTCTACACCGAGCTGCCGGTCGAGGAATGCGAGCGCCTCGGCGCGCTGCAGGGCTCGGAGATCAATGCCGCCAAGATCATCCTCGCCAACGAGGTCACCACGCTTTGCCACGGCGCCGAGGCGGCTGCTGCCGCAGAGGCGACGGCGCGCGAGGTCTTCGAGAAGGGCGGCGTCGGGGACGACCTGCCGACGCTCGAGCTGACCTCCGAGGAAGTGGGCGACGGCATCTCGATCGTGCAGCTGATCGTCCGCGCGGGGCTCGCCAAGACCGGCAAGGAAGCGAAGCGCCTGATCGCCGAGAACGGCGCGCGCCTCGACGACGCGCCGCTGACCGACGCCGGGCTGATGCTGGACGCCGGGGCGCTGGCCTCGCCGGTGAAGCTCTCGGCCGGCAAGAAACGCCACGCGCTGGTGAAGCTGGGCTGAGGCTCTTCCGGCCGGAGTTCACAAGGGCGGTGCCGCGCGGTGCCGCCCTTCTTCTTTGCCGCAAGGACAGCCCGCCCGGACCCGCGCCGAAAGCCCCGGCACGACGACTCCACCGCACAGCGTGCCGCTTTCGGACATGTGCGCCGCCCGGCCCGCAGCCATGCTGGAGCCATGACCGAGCCCGCCGATCCCCTCGTCGTCTTTACCCCCTCCGGCAAACGCGGCCGCGTGGCTGCCGGGACGCCGGTGCTCGAGGCCGCCCGCCAACTGGGCGTCGATCTCGACTCGGTCTGCGGCGGGCGGGGCATCTGCGCGCGCTGCCAGGTCACCCCCGTCTTCGGGCATTTCGCCAAGCATGGCATCACCTGCGACGAAACCACGCTGTCCGACCGGAACGCGACCGAGGCCCGTTACACCGAGAAGCGCGGGCTTGCCCCCGGCCGCCGCCTCGGCTGCCAGGCGCGCATTCTCGGTAACGTGGTGATCGACGTGCCCGCCGAGAGCCAGCTGCACCGGCAGGTGATCCGCAAGGCTGCCGACGCGCGGCCGGCGACCATGGACCCAGCGCTGCGGCTCTGCCTCCTCGAGGTCGCCCCGCCCGACATGCACGCCCCGTCCGGCGATCTCGAACGGCTCATGGAAGCGCTCCGGGCGCAATGGGGGATCGCCGACGCAAGCGTCGATCCCGGCGTATTCGCGCAGCTTCAGAAGACCCTGCGCGCCGGCGACTGGACCGTCACCGCGGCGCTGCACCGGGCCTCGGCAGAAGCCCCGCCGCTCCTCACCGCGCTCTGGCCGGGTCTGCTGGAGGGCGATCTCTATGGTCTGGCCATCGACCTCGGGTCCACCACCATCGCCGCGCATCTCGTCTCGTTGCGCGGCGGCGAGGTCGTCGCATCGTCAGGGGTGATGAACCCGCAGATCCGCTTCGGCGAGGACCTCATGTCGCGCATTTCCTACGCGATGATGACGCCCGGCGGGGCGGCCGAGATGACCGGGGCCGTGCGCGCGGCGCTGAATGGGCTGGTGGCGGAGCTGGCCGCCAGCGCGGACGTCTGCACCGACCGCATTCTCGACATGACCATCGTCGGAAACCCGGTGATGCACCATCTGCTGCTCGGACTGGACCCCGTGGAACTGGGACAGGCCCCCTTCGCACTCGCCACCGCCTCGGCGCGCGACCTGCCAGCCCGCGATCTCGGCCTTGGCGCCCTGCCTTCCGGCGCGCAGGTCTACCTGCTGCCGCTCATCGCCGGTCATGTCGGTGCCGATGCCGCCGCCGTCGCCCTTGCCGAAGCACCCGAACTGTCCGACGATCTGGTGCTGATTGTCGATGTCGGCACCAATGCCGAGCTGCTGCTTGGCAACCGCGGCCGGGTGCTCGCCTGTTCCTCGCCCACCGGCCCGGCCTTCGAGGGGGCGCAGATCAGCTCCGGCCAGCGCGCCGCGCCCGGCGCCATCGAGGCGATCCGCATCGACCCGGCGACAAAAGAGCCCCGCTTCCGCGTCATCGGCTGTCCGCTCTGGTCCGACGAGCCCGGCTTTGCCGCGGCCACCGCCCGCACCGGCGTCACCGGCCTCTGCGGGTCGGGCATCATCGAGGCGGTGGCCGAAATGCGCCTGGCCGGGCTGCTCGACGCGGGAGGGCTGATCGGCTCGGCGCAGCAGACCGGAACGGCGCGGATGCGCGCCGAAGGCCGGACCCACGCCTATCTGATCCACGACGGCAGCGCCTCGGGCGGGCCGATCGTCAGCGTCACGCAGGCCGACATCCGCGCCATCCAGCTGGCGAAGGCCGCGCTCTACGCGGGCGCGAGACTGCTGATGGACGAGATGGGCGTCGATGCGGTGGACCGGGTGGTGCTGGCCGGGGCCTTCGGCGCGCATGTCTCGCCGCAACATGCGCTGGTTCTGGGCATGATCCCCGACGTGCCGGTCATCCGCGTAAGCTCAGCCGGCAATGCCGCCGGCACCGGTGCCCGCATCGCGCTCTGCAGCCTTGCCGCGCGCCGCCGGATCGAACGCGAGGTCCGCCGCATCACCAAGGTCGAAACCGCGCTGGAACCGCGGTTCCAGGAGCATTTCGTCGCCGCCAGCGCGATCCCCCATGCCACCGCCGCCTTCGCGCGGCTGCGCCGGAACCTGCCCCTGCCCGAGCCCTCGTTCAACACCGAGGGCAGCCGCCGCAGGCGGCGCTAACTGCGGTTTCTCATGCGGTCGGTGATCGCCGCGAGCAGAGGCACCGAATGAGGCCTTCAGCGTTTTCACCCGGCAAGCCGACGCGCAGGTCGGCGTTGCGCCATGTTGAGGAGGGGCGCGCAGGACCACGGGCCCGTTCGCACAGAAGGATATGGATGAACCGCGCGGCCCTGCAGGCGGTCTTTGGCGTTCAGCGCCGCGCGTCGAGGTGGCGGATGCCCGGCCAGCACAGCGCTGTGCGAAACCGAGCCGGCCACCTGCGCCGCGTGCGGACGGACACGCCAAAGACCTGCGCCACCTCGGCAGCGCCTTGTTCCTGGTGCGGCTTGATCATTCTTGCCTGTCACGGGCTGAAGACTGGCGATTGCGGTGCACCCCGCGCAGCGGCTGAACACCCGTCCGGAACGTCACACCTCGGCGCTGGCCACGATGTCGGACACCAGAGTTCGGAGATCCCCGAAATATCCGTTCGAGCGCGCGGGCGCCATCGGATCGGAGGTGATGGCGATGACCATCTCGCGCGCCGGAACCACGACCAGCATCTGCCCGCCATAGCCGCGCGCATAGGCCGCCTCTTCACCGGCGAAACGGGTCAGGAACCAGCCATAGCCATATTGATCGCCGGAGAAGGGCGAGCGCGCGCGCGGCTGCCAGGAGGTTTCGATCCAGGCCTGCGGCACCACCTGGCGTTGTTGCCAGCGCCCGCCGCGCCGCACCATCTCGCCGATGCGCAGCAGCCCGCGCGGGCTCACCGCCATATCGTTGCCGCCAAGATAGCGCCCCTGCGGGTCGCGCACCCAGGGCGCGAACTCGATGCCCAGGGGATCGCCGAGACCCGCCCGCGCCAGCGACAGAAGGCTCTGCCCGGTCGCCGCGGAAAGCGCCGCTCCCAGCACATGCCAGCCGCCGGTAGAATAGATAAACGTCCCACCGGGCTCTGCCTGCGGTTGCGGCCGCAGCGCGCTGTCGAGCCAGTTTTCGCTCGCCACCCAGGCCCCGTACGAGGTGCCCGAGGTGCGCACCAGCCCGGCGCGCATCGACAAAAGATCGCCCACCGTCAGGCGATCGCGGCTGTCCCCCAGCGGGCCGCGACCAAGCAGCGGCAGCACCTCCGCCTCGACGCCCGCGATCGCGCCCCGCTCGATGGCAATGCCGGTGAGCAAGGCCAGAAAGGTCTTCGACACCGATTTCACGTTGGCCACCCGGTCAAGCCCCGCTCCGCGATAGGCCTCCTCGAGCACCGGCGCGCCGCCCTGCCAAACCAACAGCGCGTGCAGCTGCCCGAGCGCCTCGGCGCGGGCGGCCCAGGGCCGGGATTGCGCCAGCGCGGGCGCGGCGATCAGGGCGGCGGCAGCGCCAAGAACGGCACGGCGGGAGGGGTTCGGTCCGAGGCTCATGCCCTTGAAAATCGGCGCGGCCCGCGATCCCCGCAAGGCCACGCGGCATCACGGCCGCGTGTGCGCGGATTCTGTGCGGCCCCGCTTGACGCGCCCGCGCCGCCCGCGTAGATCAGCGGTCAGAGCGCGGGTATGATGTAATGGTAGCCTGTCAGCTTCCCAAGCTGAACGCGCGGGTTCGATTCCCGCTACCCGCTCCAAACCTTCCGAAATCCCTGACTGCACCGCCTTTCGGCCCTGCCTTTCGGCTTGGCCCGAATTCCCCTTTTCCTCAGGCCTGCGCGCGCAGTCGCTGGCGCAGCAGGCGCACGCCCTCGCGGATGTCCTGCCGCAGCGGGCCCTCGCGCGGCGCGTCGCGCAGCGTGGTCAGCAGCGCCTCGGAGGGACGGCCGCTGCGCGCCCAGACCTGCCGCCTGAGCACCGCCTGCGCCGCCTCCGGCAGACGCTCCGGCGCCTCGCGTCCCGACAATGTGGCCCAGACCAGCGACCAGCAGCGCGGCGCGCTCCACGGGTTGTAGCCGCCGCCGCCCGAGACGATCAGCGCCGGCGCCAGCGCGCGCAGCGCGGCCGCGGCGCGGGCGTGGGCGTTGTTCGACAGCGACAGCCGCGCCAGCGGATCCTCGGTCACCGCATCCGCTCCGCATTGCAGGAAGATCGCATCCGGGCGAAACGCCGCGACGGCGGGCAGGATCATCTCCTCCAGCACGTGCGCAAACTCGCTGTCGTTGAAATCACGCGGCACCGGCAGGTTGAAGGCCGCCCCCCCGGCCCGGTCGGCCAGCGCCCCGGTGAACGGCCAGCGCTTCGCCTCATGCACCGAGATCACCCGCACCTGCTCGGACCCATCAAAGGCGATCTCCACCCCGTCGCCGTGATGTGCGTCGATGTCGACGTAGGCCACGCGCCGCATTCCGAGCCGCAGCAGGTGGCGGATGGTCAGCACCGGCTCGTTGAGAAAACAGAAACCGCTGGCCCGGTCGGCCAGCGCGTGATGGGTGCCGCCGCCGGGATTGAACACCACGCCGCCCTGCGCCGCGACCAGCTCGGCCGCCAAAAGCCCGCCCCCCACCGCCGTGGCCGGGCGCCGGAACATCTCGGGAAACACCGGGTTCGACAGCGTGCCAAGCCCGTGACGCAGGCGCACCTCCTCGCTCACCTCGCCCGCCGCCTCGGCCGCCTGCAACGCCGCCACGTAGCGCGGTGCATGGAAGCCGGTGAGCGCCGCCGCCCGCGCGCGGGGCGAGACCCGCCATTCCTGCGGCGTCAGCCAGCCAAGCGCACGGCACAGGTCGATCACCGCCGGCACCCGCTCGATCGACAGCGGGTGCAGCCGCCCGTAGCGCGAACCGCGGTAGATCTCGGAGCCGATGAACGTCGCCATAGGTGCCCTCCGTTTCTTCTCTTTCCCAATACGCCGGGGGTGAATTTGCCGAAGGCAAAGAGGGGGCAGCGCCCCCTCCCCGGCCCTGCCACCGGAGCTCAGCCGGCGATCGCCCGCAGCGCCCGCGTCCGTGCCGGAGGAATGCCGGCGGTCTCGACCCCGGTGAAAACATGCAGCGTGTTCATCTGCCGGTCCACCACCGCGTGATCGCTCACCCATCCCCCCATCCCCAGGTAGGTGCGCAACAGCGGCGGGATTTGCTTGAGCACGCCGCGCGCCGCGTTGCCGGCAGGGCGGAAGCGCACCACCTCGCCCGCCTTCACCCCGATCTGCCAGCGTTCGGGCGCGGCGTGACGCGCGTGCAGAAAGCCGAAGGCGCTGTCGTAGCGCGCCGGTTCGGTGCCCGCGAAACTGGCGCAGCCAAACAGCAGCCGCGCACCGCCGCCATCGACCAGCGCGGCGATCGCCCCCCAGGCCAGCCGCAGCACATCGGGATCGACCATGCCCGGACGGGTGCAGAACCTTCCCAGTTCGATCAGCGGGCCACCAAAGGCCTCGAGCCGCGAGAGATCGTAATATTGCGCGGAATAGCTGCTGCCGATCTCGGCGCTGGAGTCGAACCAGAGATAGCGGAAGCAGCAGAGCAGCAGCCCGTTGTCGTCCTCGATCAGCACATGGCGGCAGCGCTGGTCGAGCGGATCGGTGTCGGGGCCGCCGCCGGGACCGAAAAAGGCCAGCCCGCGCAGAACCTGCGCCTTGTCCAGATCCGCGGCCCGCTGTGCGAGGCGGGCCCGGAAGCGGCCACGGGACAGGAGCGCGCCGCCTGTCCCCGCAGCATCGTCTTGCGAAGCGGGGGACATGGCCAGCGCCTCCTGCGTGTCACATATCGCCGATGGTCAGCCCGCCGATGTTGCCGAAGAGCTTGCGGATGAAGCCAATCTCGCCATCGTTGGTGCGGGTGATCCGGCGGGTCAGCGGCACGACCTGGCCGTCCTGCAACCCGTAGCGGGTGATGTTGTCGACGACGCCCTGCCCATCGAAGGTGATCGCCAGCACCTGGCGGTCGACGATCTCGGGCTCCTGCCAGGCGAAGCTGCGGACCTGGGATTCGATGTAGTAGAACCCGCCCTGGTCGCTGACACCCGCTGCCGACGGAACCCCGATCACATCCTCGACCGTCGCGCGCGTGTCGATGCCGGGGACGATCTGCAAAAGATCATCCTCGCGCGGGACATAGCCATGAGTCCGGTACTGCGCCGAGCAGGCGGTCAGTCCCAGCGCCGCAGTTCCAGCCAGAAGCGCAAATCTCAACCGTGATACCATGGACGCAGTCCTGCCCCTTGCCATGCCCCTGAGGGCCTTCTATCCCGCATTACACAACCGAGCCAAGCGCTTCAAGCAAAGGAAAGGCGAGCCCATGGACAGAGGCGGAAACCCCGCGCGGCTGCGTGTCTCGACGCTGCGCCGCGATGTGCCCACGCAATTCGACCTGCGCCCCGAGGCAGAGGAGCGCGCAGCCCTCGCCGCGGAGCTCGGACTCCTGGGACTGCGCAAGGCGCGGCTGGCCGGTGAGCTTGTCCCCGAGGCGGGTGGAGCCTACCGTTTGACCGCCGATCTCGGCGCAACCGTGGTGCAGGCCTGTGTCGTCACCCTTGATCCGGTGACCACCCGCATCGACGAGGAAATCTCGCTGCTGTTCCGCCCGGCACAGCAGATCGATGCGCCCGATCCCGGCTCCGAGGTCGAGGTCCCCGAGGAAGAGGAAGAGCCGCTGCCGGACGTGATCGATCTGCGCAAGGTTCTCGCCGAGGCGCTGTCGCTGGCGCTGCCGCCCTACCCGCGCAGCGCCGCCGCCGAGGAGCTGGCCGAGGCCGCGCCCGAAGAGTCCGAAGCGGAGCTTTCCGAATCTCGTCCGAACCCGTTTGCCGGGCTCGCCGGGCTGCGCGATAAGCTCTCGAAGGAGGAAAAAGACGAGGAGTGAACGCCTCCGGCGCGGAATCTCTCTTGCGTCTTTGCAAGAAATACCTATTTTCGCGCCTTCATCGGAATTCCGGGTTGCAAGCCTTCATGGGTTAAGACTATGAGGCCGGGCACGCCCGAACGTTATCGGGCACCCGTATAGCCCCCACACGCGAACAATCGAGGTTGAGACATGGCCGTCCAACAGAACAAAGTATCGAAATCGCGCCGCAACAACCGTCGCGCCCATGACGCGCTGGTCGCGGCTAACCCCAACGAGTGCAGCAACTGCGGCGAACTCAAGCGCCCGCACCACGTCTGCCCGTCCTGCGGCCACTACGCCGACCGTGAGGTCGTCGCCATGGCTGACGAGATCGACCTGGACGAAGACGCGGCATAAGCTGCTGAAAGGCCCGGTCGTCGCATGACATCCGCAATGGATAACCGTCAGGCGCACGGGCCTCTGGTCCTCTCCATCGACGCTATGGGAAGCGATCGCGGACCGGCAACCATCGTTGCCGGTCTTTCCGCCTTTGCGCGGAAGCATCGCGACGTCCGCTTCCTGCTGCACGGACCCGAGGCCGAGTTGCGCCCCCTGGTGGACAAGCACAAAGGCTTGCCCGCCCAGGTCGAGATCCGCGATGCCTCTGGCGTCGTGTCGATGGAAGACAAGCCAAGCCACGTGATGCGCAACGGGCAGAAGACCTCGATGTGGTCCACGCTCGACGCCGTCCGCAATGGCGAGGCCACGGTCGCCGTCTCCTGCGGCAATACCGGCGCGCTCATGCTGCTGTCGATGGTGCGGCTGCGCAAGCTGCCCGGGGTCAACCGCCCCGCCATCGCCGTGCTCTGGCCCTCGCGCAACCCGCAGGGCTACAACGTCATGCTCGATGTCGGCGCTGACATCCGCGCCGATGCCGATGACCTGCTGAAATACGCGATGATGGGGGCGTCCTACGCCCGCAACGGCCTGAACCTCGAGCGCCCGCGCATCGGCCTGCTGAACGTCGGCACCGAAGAGCACAAGGGCCGCGCCGAGCTCAAGGCGGCGCATGACCTCATCGCCGCGAATGCCGAGGCGGGCGGCTTCGATTACGTCGGATTCGTCGAGGGCGGAGACATCCCCGGCAAGCGCTGCGACGTGATCGTCACCGACGGCTTCACCGGCAATATCGCGCTGAAGACCGGCGAGGGCACCGCCTCTCTGATCAATTCACTTCTGCGAGAGGCCTTCACCTACTCGCCGCTGTCCCGCCTTGCCGCCCTGCTCGCTCTGAGTTCGCTCAAGCGTTTGCAGGCGCGCGTGGATCCGCGCCGCAAGAATGGCGGCGTGTTCCTCGGCCTTAACGGCACCGTGGTGAAATCCCACGGCGCTGCGGATGCCACCGGGGTGGCCGCGGCGGTGGAACTGGCCTATGACCTCGCGCAGTCCGGCTTCGGCGATCGGCTCGCGGCGCGCGTGGCGAATACCGCCCCCGTCGAGAGCGACCGCGCTGCGACGGACGGCACGGACACCAAGAAAAACGGAACAGGCAAATGAGCATCAGGGCGAAGGTCGCGGGCATCGGGCATTACCTGCCCCAGCGTGTGGTCCCCAACGCGGAATTCGAGAAGACCCTCGACACCTCCGACGAATGGATTCGCTCGCGCTCCGGCATCGAACGCCGTCACTTCGCCGCCGAGGGGGAAACCACCTCGATGCTCGCCGCCAGCGCGGCCGAGGCGGCGCTGAAGGATGCCGGGCTTGATGCCTCTGACCTCGACGCGCTGATCGTCGCCACCTCGACGCCCGACCTGACCTTCCCCTCTGCCGCCACCATGGTGCAGGCCCGCATCGGCATGACCGGGGGCTTCGCCTTCGACGTGCAGGCGGTCTGCGCCGGTTTCGTCTACGCCCTGTCGACCGCGAACGCGATGATCGTCTCGGGTCAGGCCAAGCGCGTCATGGTGATCGGGGCCGAGACCTTCTCGCGCATCATGGACTGGACCGACCGCTCGACCTGCGTGCTTTTCGGCGATGGCGCCGGGGCGCTGATCGTCGAGGCCTCGGAGGGCGCGGGAACCGCCGCCGACCGCGGCATCCTCTCGGTCGACCTGCATTCGGACGGCCAGTTCCGCGACCTGCTCTATGTCGACGGCGGCGTGTCCACCCAGTCCACCGGCCATCTGCGCATGGAGGGCAAGGAAGTCTTCCGCCATGCGGTGGAAAAACTCGCCCAGACCGCCACGGCGGCGATGGACAAGGCCGGCATCTCCTCCGAAGAGGTCGATTGGGTGGTGCCGCACCAGGCCAACATCCGCATCATCAACGGCACCGCCCGCAAGCTCGGCCTGCCGATGGAGCGCGTCGTGGTCACCGTGCAGGACCATGGCAACACCTCCGCCGCCTCGATTCCGCTGGCGCTTTCCGTCGGCAAGGCCGAGGGCAAGATCAAGCAGGGCGACGTGGTGGTCACCGAGGCGATTGGCGGCGGTTTGGCCTGGGGCGCGGTCGTCCTGCGCTGGTAACCCCAAAAACCCGGCAAAATCCAGCCCTTGCAGGCTTTCAGCCCGCAAGGGCTGCTTGACTCGGAATCCGCCTCCCCCCTATGCTGTGGCGCAACCTTGGGAGGCTGCCAAATGAGTGACAAGACTTTGACGCGCATGGATCTCAGCGAAGCGGTGTTTCGCGAGGTCGGGCTGTCGCGCAACGAAAGCGCCGAACTCGTCGAGTCGGTGCTTCAGCACATGTCCGATGCCCTGGTCCGTGGCGAACAGGTGAAGATCTCGTCCTTCGGCACCTTTTCGGTGCGTGACAAGGCGGCGCGCATCGGCCGCAACCCCAAGACCGGGGAAGAAGTGCCGATCCAACCCCGCCGAGTCCTGACCTTCCGCCCGTCGCACCTGATGAAGGAGCGCGTGGCCGAGGGCAACAAGTCCTAATCCGGCGCAGCGACCCCGCGTCCTTGACCCTGCGCCCCTGACCTATCCAAGACCTATCTGAAGCCTGCGCCCCGCCCCGCGGCCGCGCAGCAGGGGGAAGACCGCATGAGCAAGTCGCGCGACGCATTCCGCACCATCTCCGAGGTGGCGGAACTTCTGGACACACCAGCGCATGTGCTGCGTTTCTGGGAAACCAAGTTCAGCCAGGTGAAGCCGGTGAAACGCGCCGGCGGGCGGCGCTACTACCGCCCGAACGACGTGGCGCTGCTGGCCGGCATCCGGCAGCTGTTGCATGACGACGGGCTCACCATCAAGGGCGTGCAGAAGGTTCTGCGCGAGCAGGGCGTGCGGCATGTCGCCGGAATCGCGCCCCCTTCCGATCTGCTGGACGAGGCGGTCGAGTACCCGGCTCAGGCCACTGACCTGCCAGAGGCACCCGAGGCCGTGGAAAGCGCAACGGTCCTGCCCTTTGCGCCGGCGGCCGGAAGCGGTCCCGACATTGCTGCGAACCCGGGCGATCTGCCAGAGCAGAAAGCTCCGCGCGCCGCCGAGGACCCGGAGGCCGCGCTGTCTGCCGGGAGCGCAACCCCGCTCTTCCCCGAGATCACGGATCCAGAGCCTCATCCGGCCGCGCAGGCCGCGCTCTGGGAGGAGGATCCCGCGATCGGCGATATGCCCGCGCAGTCGGAAGCGCCGAAGGCCACCGACGATCACACCGGCTCGGGTCTGCCCGGCTTCATCACCGATTCTCTTGCCGAACGCGGGGCCGAACCGCTGCCCGCCGAGGCTGTGTCGCTGCCGGAGATTCCCGATCTCACGGCGCTTCCCGTCCCTGCGCCCGGCGTGCTCGGCCTTGTTGCGCAAATGGCCCGGATCGACTCCGTGCAAGCCGCCGCACTTGCCCCGCATGTCGCCGCGCTGCGCGACTTCGTGGCCGCGCGCGCGGCGGCGAGACTTACCTGACGAGACAGGTGAAAAAACTTGCGCTTTGGGGGTTGTGCGTGCGCTGAAAACCAGTATGAAACGGCCTCACAAGTCGGGCTATAGCGCAGCCTGGTAGCGCGTCCGTCTGGGGGACGGAAGGTCGCAGGTTCGAGTCCTGCTAGCCCGACCAAATTCTCCCCTACGCCGTTTCTGACTTGTCGGCCTCCGCAGGGAGGTTAGGAAACGGCCCCGCCAACCCGCTGGCGTAAAAGCGGAATCACCCGAAAGCAAGCGCTCTGATCCGGCAGAGCAGACCCGCATCGCGGCATCCGCGCCGCACCGCCGCGAGCCACGGCCGGACGCCGCGCATTCCTCGTTCCCTTCGCCCCCGCCGCTTGTTAATCACGGTCAACGCAATACGAGGGAACGTGACGATGACAGGGGTGCTTGCCAGCCAGCAGATATCGGCGCTCGTGCAGAGCGGAGCGATCCGCATCGAGGCACCGCTGGTCGACGGGCAGATCCAACCTGCAAGCCTTGATCTGCGGCTCGGACGCGAAGCGATCCGCGTGCGCGCCTCCTTCCTTGCCGGCGAGGGCCGGACGCTGGCCTCGCGGCTCGAGGAGTTCGAGATGCACCGGGTCGACCTGACCGAAGGCGCGGTGCTGGAAAAGGGCTGCGTCTACGTCGTGCCGCTGCTCGAAAGCCTCGATCTTCCCGCCGATCTGACCGCCGTGGCCAACGCCAAGAGCTCGACCGGCCGGCTCGACCTGCTCACCCGCACCATCACCGATGGCGGCACCGAGTTCGACCGCATCGGCGCAGGCTACACCGGCCCGCTCTACGCCGAGATCTGCCCCCGCTCCTTCTCGGTGCTGGCGCGCACCGGCATGCGGCTCAACCAGATTCGCTTCCGTCGTGGCCAGTCCGTGCTCGGGGATGCCGAACTCGCCGAGCTGCACGCCGCCGAAACTCTGGTCACCGGCGGCCCGGCGGTGATCGGCGAAGGGCTTGGCTTCTCGGTGGACCTGCGGCCGGAGACCGGCGACCTGGTGGGCTGGCGGGCGAAGCCCCACACAGGGGTGATCGATCTGGACCGGATCGGCCATTACGATCCTGCCGACTTCTGGGACCCGCTGCACGCATCGCGAGGGCAGCTCATCCTCGACCCCGACGCCTTCTACATCCTGGTGAGCCGCGAAGCGGTGCACATCCCGCCGCGCTTCGCCGCCGAAATGGCCCCCTATCTCGCCATGGTCGGTGAATTCCGGGTGCATTACGCGGGTTTCTTCGATCCCGGATTCGGCCATTCGGCAGCCGGTGGCACCGGATCGCGCGGCGTGCTGGAAGTGCGCTGCCACGAGGCCCCCTTCGTGCTCGAGCACGGGCAGATCGTCGGCCGCCTTGTCTACGAGCGTATGGACGAGGTGCCGGCACAGCTCTACGGCGCGGGCATCGCCTCGAATTACCAGGGCCAAGGGCTGAAGCTGTCCAAGCACTTCCGCAGCTGAAGGGCGCGTCCCGCGAAGCTCACGCTGCCTCGCAGAGGACGACCCTCTGTGCGCCCTCCTGCTGCGCCAAGCGCAGCGCCTCGCGGGCACGGCGAATTGACGGCGCGGGATCGCCATCGCCGCGCCGCGCCATGACGGCGGCGGCAGCGAGCTCGAAGCGCATCATCTCGCGCTCGGGGTCACGCAGGTCGGCCACCAACGCGCAGAGTTCCGCAGCGCGCGCGCCGAGCGTCTCCAGCGAACAGTTTCGCACCATGAGCAGAAGCCCCAGTTCCTCTTCCCGGCAAAGCAGCTCCTCGGGACGCAGGGTGCGTTGCAGCGTCTCTGACACGAGCCGCAGCAGCCGTTCCGCGGACTGCGGACCGAAGCGCCGGGCGATGTCAGAGACCCCCTCGATCTCGAAGAGCACAAGACCATGGCTGCTGATCGGCCCGAAAGTCGCGCTGAACAGCTCCGCCGAGGCGCGCCCGCGCATGCCGGTGGCCGGGTCGCGCAGCGCCGCGTGATAGAGCCGCCATTCCGTCAGCCGCAGGCGGGTCGCGCTAGCATCATAGCGCATGCCCAGAAACAGGATGACCGCGAGCATCGAGAGGGTATCGACCACCATGACCGCCACCCCCGAGGTCGCGATCCAGGGGTCGGGGACGAAGCGCGCCACCACGGCTTGCAGGGCGACCAGCACGAGCCAACCCAGCAGGATCCCCCGCACCGTCCGCCCCGAGCCTGATCCACTCACCAGCGGGCGCAACAAGGCCCTGCGCGCGTGGCGCGAGACATTTGCAACGCCCAGCGACAGCAGCAGCACCGCGGTCGAAAGCGACATTTCCCCGAACAGCATCGGCGCGTTGTTCAGGTAGCCGATCGCCGCGATGAAGGGCAGCGCCAGCGACATCAGCGACAGTCCGAAGGAGGAGGCGGACAGGCGGCGGTAGCACAGCTGTCCGCCTGCGAGCAGCACAAAGGAGACTGCCGTGTTCGCCCCCATGCGCCCCGCGCCCAGCTCGACCCCCGCGCGGTATCCCAGCCCGGTCGCAAGGCACAGCAGGATGACCAGGCACCAGACAAGACTTTCGCGCGGGTCTGAGCGCAGCAGCGGCCGCTGCAGAATTGTCGCGGCAAGGGCCCCGGAGCCCGCGAGCAAGGTCGGCAGCGACAAGGCGCTGGCCCCGGTCACGGCATAGAGCTTCGAGATGCCGTAGATATGGCCTTCGGCCGCGATGAGTAGCACCGCCCCGGCCAGCACCAGGCTGACCTGCCTTGTCCTCGCCAGCGGGCGCAGACTTGGATGAGGGGGGCTCAGGAAGGCCCCGTCCCGCGCCTTGAGCCCACGGAAACGCGCGCTGTAGTCCACGATCTGCACCTCCTGCACTCGACCAGAGGCAGTGATGCTCCGCCGAGTCCGGTTAACAGTGTGCTACGGCCGTGGTCACAAATCGCGGTCCACGCCGCAAAGTCGCGTAGAAGTTTAAGCGAAACTTTCTCGTTTAACGTGTGCAGGTTCCGGCAAGCCATACCAACCCGCCCGCGACCCTCTGAGTTCCCGGAACTGGACCGGAAAAGGCACCAGGGCGGCAAATTTCTATATTTCAGCACGTTCTGAGGCATTTCTCATCTTCCGCTTGGAACAAGCCACGACGCGCCGGGTTAGGGGTCCAGAGGGCGGGATCGCAGCGCGGACCGCCAAAGACTTGAAAGGACTTGTATCATGAATGCCAAGAAAACGCTCCTTCTCACGCTCCCGCTCTTCGGCCTCGCCGCTGCCCCGGTGTCCGCTGCGCTCAGCGCGTCGGCCACCACCGATCTGAACCTGCGCTCCGGCCCCGGCCCGCAATACGCTGTCGAAAGCGTCATTCCGTCCACCGCCGAAGTGGACGTGCAGGGCTGCCTTCAAGACGCCGAATGGTGTGAAGTCAGCTACCAGGGCACCTCGGGCTGGGCCTATTCCGCCTATCTGACCACCCCGGTCGAGGACGAGCCCGTGGTCCTTTACGAGAACCGCGAGCGCGTCGAAGTGAACACCGTGACCTATGACGACACCAGCAACGCCGCCGCCGGTGCCGGTGTGGGCGGTGCATGGGGCGCGGCCGTCGGCTCGCTGATCGTGGGTGGCCCGGCCGCCGTGGCTGCGGGTGCCGTGCTGGGGGCCGTCGCCGGTGCCGCCAACAACGTCGAAGAAAAGACCGTCACCTACGTCGAGACCAACCCCGTCGAGCCGGTTTACCTGGACGGCGAGGTCGCTGTCGGCGCAGGCATTCCGCAGGAGATCGAGGTCTATGAGGTTCCGGAAAGCGATTACGCCTACCTGAACGTGAACCGCCAGCAGGTGCTGATCGATCCCGAGACCCGTCGCATTGTGAAGATCGTTCGGTAAATTACCGTTCTTAATGAGTAAAGGCCCCGCGAAATGCGGGGCCGCTTTCGTTTGAGCAAGCCCTTGAAGCCGCCGGTCAGTCCTCGAAAAGCTCGGACTGGCCGGGGGCTTCCTCCTCCTCGTCCTCCGGATCGCGCTCGCCGAGCGGCACCAGGCCAGGCGGCGGACGGTTGTCCAGCAGTCCGGCAGCGCGCAGCTCCTTGAGCCCCGGCAGGTCGCGGGCGCTTTCGAGCCCGAAATGGTCGAGGAAATCCTCGGTCACCACGAAGGTCACCGGACGACCGGGCGTCATCTTGCGGCGGCCAAAGCGGATCCACTCCATCTCGAGCAGCTGATCGACGGTTCCGCGCGACACGCTCACGCCGCGGATTTCCTCGATCTCGGCGCGGGTTACCGGCTGGTGATAGGCGACGATCGCCAGCGTCTCGATCGCCGCACGCGACAGTTTGCGGGTTTCCACCGTCTCTTTCTGCATCAGGAAACCGAGGTCGGGCGCGGTGCGGATCGCCCAGGCGTCGCCCACGCGCACCAGCTGCACGCCGCGGCCCTCGTAGCGCTTGCGCAGATAGGCGAGGGCCTCGGCGGGATCGCAGCCATGCGGCATCCGGTCCTCCAGCTCGCGCACCGTCACCGGCTCGGCCGAGGCAAAGAGGATCGCCTCGACCATGCGCTCCTGATCGCCGATCGGCGGGGCCTGGAACAGGCTCTCGCTGGTGTCCTGCTCCGCGCGCCGCTCGGCGCGGGTCAGCTCTCTGTCGTCACTCACGGGGTCTCTCTCTCTTGCGCAGCTCGATGGGCGCAAAGCTGTCGGCCTGGCGGATCTCGGCCTTGCCCTCTTTCACCAGCTCGAGCGAGGCGGCAAAGGTGGCGGCGGTGGCCGAGCGCCAGCGCATCGGGTCCGCGGACCAGCCGTCGGGCAGCCAGCGGGAAATGTCGGTCCACTCCCCGGCGTAGCCCATCATCCCGCGCATCCGCTCGAGGGCCTGCTCCATGGTGAAGACGTCGTGGCGGTCCATCACGAAGGGGCGGAAGTCGTCGCGGGTGCGGGTCCGGGCGTAGCCCTGCATGAGGTCGAGCAAGGACGCCGTGTATTTCACCTTGCGCAGCCGCTGCATGTCCTCGGGGATGCCGCGGGCGAAGAAATCGCGCCCCAGCCGGTCGCGCGCCATCAGCCGCGCCGCCACGTCGCGCATCGCCTGAAGCCGGTGCAACTGGAAGGCCAGATGCGCCGCCAGTTCCTCGCCCGACGGGCCGTCCTCGGTGGGATCGGGCGGCAGCAGCAGGCGCGACTTCAGGAAGGCCAACCAGGCGGCCATGACAAGGTAATCTGCCGCGAGTTCGATGCGCAACGCCTTGGCGCGTTCGACAAAGCCAAGGTATTGCCGTGCCAGCTCGAGGATCGAGACCTTGCGCAGGTCCACCTTCTGCGTGCGCGACAGCGACAGCAGCAGGTCGAGCGGCCCCTCATAGCCCTCGACATCGACGATCAGTGCCTCGGCCGCAACGCGGTCGGCGACGCTGAGCGCCTCGAATTCCAGTTGCGCATCGTCCTGCATCGGTGATCAGCGGGGCCCGGCCAGCAAGGCCTCATGCTCTGCCCTGAGCGCCGCGATGTCAATCTCGGCAGGGATGGTACGGGCGCTGAGCGCCGCCTCGGCGCGGCCCTGCGCGGCCTCGGTCATCATGCCTGCGGCCTCGACCACCGGCACCATGTCCTCCATCTTGCCATTGCAGTGCAGAACCACGTCGCAGCCTGCGGCCACCGTGGCGGCGCTGCGCTCGCCGATGGTGCCCGACAGCGCCTCCATCGACAGATCGTCGCTCATCAGCAGGCCGGTAAAGCCGATATTCTCGCGGATCAGCGCGACCATCTCGGGATCGACGGTGGCGGGACGGGTGTTGAGCCCCTCGTAGACCAGATGCGCGGTCATCGCGAGCGGCAGTTCCGCGAAGGGCCGGAAGGCGGCGAAGTCGATGTCCTCCAGCTCCTCGCGCGGCGCGGAAACGCGCGGCAGGTCCTTGTGGCTGTCGAGCTGCGCGAGGCCATGGCCCGGCAGGTGTTTCATCACCGGCAGCACACCGCCATCGCTGAGGCCCTTGACCACTGCCTTGCCGATCTCGATCACCTGCGCCACGTCTTCAGCGTAGCAGCGGTTGCGCAGGAAAGCATGGGTGTCGGGCCGCGCCACGTCGAGCATGGGCGCACAGTTGCCATCGATGCCCACCGCCAGAAGCTCGGCGGCAATGATGCGGAAGCGCATCTCCATGGCTTGGGCGGCATGTGCGCCGGCCCGCGCCACCTCGTCGAGCGGCGGCAGGAATTCGGTGGCCAGCGGTGCGCGCAGGCGCTGCACCCGGCCGCCCTCCTGATCAACGAAGACCGGCGCGTGCCATCCGACGGCGGCGCGCAGCTCGGAGGTCAGCGCGCGCAACTGCTCGGCGCTGTCGACGTTGCGGGCAAAGAGGATGAATCCGAACGGATTTGCCTCGGCGAAGAAGCGTTTCTCCTCGGCGCTGAGACGCAGGTCCAGTGGTGCGAGAATGGTGGCTCCGAAGCGGCTCATCGCGTGGTCACCGGGATGCAGTCGGCGTTCTCGGCGACGAAGGCGGCGCAGAAGCGGCGCGCGTCGGCCAGATCGGCGAAACCCGCGGCGCGCAGTCGGTAGAAGGTGCGCCCCCCCGAGCTGGCCTTTTCGATCACCCGGTCCTTGCCGGTCATGAACTCGCCGAAGCGGGCGCTGAAGCGCTCCCATTCCTGACGCGCCACATCGGCGCTGGCGTAGGCGCCGAGCTGCGCAAGTCGCGTGCCCGCGGGCAGCGTTTCGGCATCAACCTCGGCCGGGCCCGTCGGCTCGGGGGCCGCGGGCGCCAGCACAACGGGCTGATTGAGCAGGTCGCCGGGCCGGGTCTCGGGGCGGCGCGAGCGGATCAGCGCGCCCGCCGGGGCAGCGCCGGTGACGCTGGCCACGAGTTCCCCGTCCTCGGAGGACAGATCGCTGAGCGGGCGGGCATTGGCGGCGATCTGATCGGCCAGCGCCTGGATCGGATCGATCTCTTCGCCCTCCTGGTCGATCTCGGCGAAGGCGTCGTCGCCGGACAGCGAGACCGGAGCCGGCTGCCCCTCGGCCTCGCGTCGCGCAGAGAGCTCCTTCTGCGGCATGTCCTCGTCCGACAGGCCAATGCCCTGCGGCGCCAGCAGCAGCCGATCGGCGCCGGGTTCGGCAAGGCCGGTCCCGGCGACGGCGTTCACCGCCAGCCCGATGTGATCGGCGGTCGATCCGCCCGGATCCTCGGGGGCCACGCGCATCGGGCCATCCATTGCCTGCACCACGGGGATGCCGTTCACATCCCGCATGAGAAGCTCGTAGCCCCACATCCCAACGCCCACGACCAGCGCAAGCGACACCGCCGCGCCGGCCCAGTTTGTCAGGGATGCTGCTCTTCGCCCGGTCGGGGCCGGTGCGCCCGGCCCTTCGTAGGGGTAATCCGCCATGTTAGCCTCGGTTTGCCTGTCGGGCCGGCAAAAGGGGGTCCCCGCCGGCCATCTCGCTCTGCCTTACGTGCCCCGAGGCGCCTTTCGGTCAGCGCATCTCTTCTGCCGGGGTCACGCCCAAGATACCAAGACCCGCCGAAATGACAACCGCGACGGCCCGTGCCAGCGCGATTTTGCTTTGGCTGACAGCGGCATCGTCCTGCAGGAAGCGCAGCTCGGGCTCGTCGTGGCCGCGGTTCCACAGGCCGTGCAGGTCCGAGGCCAGCTCGTTGAGCCAGATCGCCACCTTGTGCGGCTCGTGGCCCTTGGCGGCGATCTCGACGATGCGCGGCCATTCGGCGACCTTCCGGGCCAGCGACAGCTCGGCTTCATGCGTCATGCCCGAGAGGTCAACACCGGCAAGGGCTTCATCCGAAACGTCAATTCCGGCCTCGACCGCCTTGCGCAGCACCGAGCAGACGCGGGCGTGGGCGTATTGCACGTAGAACACCGGGTTCTCGCGGCTCTGCTCCACCGCCTTGGCGAAGTCGAAGTCGAGCGAGGCGTCGTTCTTGCGGGTCAGCATGACGAAGCGGGTGACGTCGGGGCCAACCTCCTCGACAACGTCGCGCAGGGTCACGAAGGTCCCTGCCCGCTTGGACATCTTGAATTCCTCGCCGTTCTTGAACAGCTTGACCAGCTGGATCAGCTTGATGTCGAGCGGCACCCGGCCGTCCGACAGCGCCGAGACCGCCGCCTTCATCCGCTTGACGTAACCGCCGTGGTCGGCGCCGAAGACGTCGATCAGCATGTCGAAGCCGCGGCTCACCTTGTCGTAGTGATAGGCGATGTCGGGCGCGAAATAGGTCCAGCTGCCGTCCGACTTCATGATCGGGCGGTCGACGTCGTCGCCGTGTTCGGTGGATTTGAACAGCGTCTGCTCGCGCGGCTCCCAATCCTCGGGCTTCTTGCCCTTCGGCGGCTCGAGCACGCCGCGGTAGATCAGGCCCTTCTCGGTGAGCGACTCGATGGCCGCCTCGATCTTGCCGGTGCCGTAGAGCGATTTTTCCGAGAAGAAGTGGTCCATCTTCACGCCGAGCAGCGCCAGATCCTCGCGGATCATGCCCATCATCTCGTCAGTGGCGAACTCGCGCACCTGCTCAAGCCATTCGGACTCGGGCTGGTCGACAAACTTGTCGCCGACCTGCGCCTTCAGCTTCGCGCCGACCTCGATCAGATACTCGCCCGGATAGGTCCCGGCCTCGAACTCGACGGTGCGGCCGTGGGCTTCGAGGTAGCGCAGGTAGACCGAGCGCGCCAGCACGTCGACCTGCGCGCCGCCGTCGTTGATGTAATATTCGCGGGTGACGTCATAGCCGGCGTAGGCCAGCAGCGAGGCCAGCGCATCGCCGAAGACAGCGCCACGGGTGTGGCCGACGTGCATCGGGCCTGTGGGGTTGGCAGAGACGTATTCGACATTGACCTTCAGCCCCTGCCCCATGTCCGAGCGGCCGTAATCGGTGCCGGCCTTCAGCACGGCGGCGGGCAGCGCCTGCCAGACCGAAGAGTCGAGCCGCAGGTTGAGAAAGCCCGGCCCCGCCACCTCGGCCAGCGCGATGCGCGGATCCTCGGCCAGCTTGGCCGCCAGCGCCTCGGCGATGTCGCGCGGCTTCTTCCCCGCGGGCTTCGCCAGAACCATCGCGGCGTTGGTCGCCATGTCGCCATGCGAGGCGTCTCGCGGCGGCTCCACCGTCACGGCGGCGGTGGCGAGGCCCTCGGGCAGCGCGCCTTCGGCCTGCAGCGCTTCGATCGCCTGAAGCACAAGCGCGCGAATGTCGGTGAAGAGGTTCATCTGTCTGTCTCCATACGGTCGGATGCTCCTCTACCATCTTGGCTCGCGGGGTCAAATGCCGAGATGGCCGGGACGGCGCGGAATGCACCGCAGAGGGCGGGA
The DNA here is from genome assembly GCF_015223355.1 of Salipiger mangrovisoli. GTDB lineage: Bacteria > Pseudomonadota > Alphaproteobacteria > Rhodobacterales > Rhodobacteraceae > Salipiger > Salipiger mangrovisoli. The sequence goes on from NZ_JADFFK010000010.1 coordinate 196,397, forward strand.
AACAGACGGGATGGCGGCGGCCTAGCCCGCGGTGGCCGCCTTCACCGTGTCGTTGCCATTCTCGTCCCGCCGGCCCTCTGCGCGTTCCTCGCGCCGCGGGGCCAGCACCAGCAGGCGCACGCCGTCTGCCTCCTTCGGCGCGTCGTCCGGGCCGAGCAGACGGAAGGTGCCATTGGGGCCGAGATCGGCGACGATCATCGCCTCGGGGTTCTTTTCGCGCCAGTCGGCCATGGAGAATTCCTCGGTCAGCCGCGAGACGCGGAACTCCCAGCCCTGGGCGATGCGGGCATTGCCTTCGTCATAGCTCTCGTCAGGTCCGAAGCGCCGCCCGCCCAAGGTCGCCGGAAGCGCATGGCGCGCCGAGCTGTCACGGGCGCGCTTGAGCTGGAAGATGTGCTCGCGGCCGAAATCCGGCGCGAGGTCGGTGGCCACCAGCGTGTTGTAGGCGTCGTTGTCGGTCGCCGCGATCAGATATTCGTAGCTCACGAGGTCGAGCCGGTGCTCCGCCGCCTCGGAGAGGATGTCGCCGAAGAAGGTGTCGAGCCCCGCGTCCCGCGCATCGCGCAGATGCGCGTGGTTCGGATCGGCTATGAGCACCGGCAGCTCGAGCTTCTTGAGCGCCAGCCCCAGAGCCACCGACCAGCGCGAGCCGCCGGTGATCAGCACGCCCGGCGTCTCGGTCGCCGTCTGGCCAAGCGCGCGCGCCAGCGGCGCCAGGGTAAAGCCATGCAGCACCACCGTCGCCGCCACCAGCGCGAAGGCCAGCGCCGGGATGCGCGCCGCGTCCTCGATCCCCAGCGCCACCAGCCGCTGCGCGAAGAGCCCCGCCACCGCCACCAGCACCACGCCGCGCGGGCCGGTGAAGGCGACCAGCAGCCGCTCCTTCCAGGGCACGTTGGTGCCGATGAGCGAGATCAGCACCGGGATCGGCCGCGCCAGCAGGATCACCGAGACCACGAAGGCCAGCGCCCGCCAGTCAAGAGACCCCAGCATCTCGCGGCTCATGTTCGCGGCGAGCAGGATGAACACCCCCGAGACCAGCAGGATCGTCGCGTGCTCCTTGAAACGGCGCATCTCCTCGTAGCTGGGCAGGCCGGCGTTGGCGATCCACACGCCCATCAGCGTCACCGCCAGCAGCCCGCTTTCATGCAGCACCGAGTCGGCCAGCGCGAAGACCACCAGCATCGACACGAAGAGCACCGGCACCTTCATGTATTCCGGCACCATGCCGCGCTTGAAGGATTGCGCCAGACCCCAGCCCCCCAGCACCCCGAGCGCCGCCGCCGCCAGGATGCCGACGGCCATGTCTGCCATCGCATCGCCGAGCGAGGCGGCATTGGCGAGAACCGACACCAGCTCGAAGGCCAGCACCGCCGCCAGCGCGCCGACCGGATCGTTGACGATCGCTTCCCATTGCAGCAGCGCCGAGGGCCGGTGCTTCAGCCGCGCCTGCCGCAGCAGCGGCGCGATCACCGTCGGGCCGGTGACGATCATGATGCCGCCGAAGACCGCCGCGCTCTCCCAGCTCAGCCCCGCCACCCAGTGCAGCGCCGCCGCCGAGGCGAGCCAGCCGAGCGGCGCGCCCAGGAAGATCAGCCGCCGCACTCCCAGCCGCGCGTCGCGCAACCCCTGGAAGTTGAGCGTCAGCCCGCCCTCGAAGAGGATGATCGCCACGGCGATGGCCAGCATCGGCTCCATCAGCGCACCGAAATCCTGGTGCGGGTCGAGCACGCCCAGCCCCGGCCCGATGGCCAGTCCCGCGACCAGCATGACGACGATCGCCGGCAGCTTCATCCGCCAGGCCAGCCATTGCGAGCCTACCCCCAATGCGCCCACCAGGGCAAAACCCAGCAGCGGGTCGATACCGCCTGTTTCCGGTCCGGTCATGAAACGCCCTTTCGCCCGCCGAGGTCCTCCCGCCGCCATGATCTGGCACGCGGGCGCAATCTGTCCAGTGCGACGAGGGGGACGAGAGGCTTAGTCGGCGATCGGCGCGCCTCAGCGCACGTCGTGCAGGATGTCCCGGCCGGTCAGCTTGGCGTGCTGGAGCAGCGCGAAGCGGTCGGTCATCCCGGCGACGTAATCGGCCACCATGCGCGCCAGCTCGGTCTCGCCGGTCGGCTCGGTGGCGCGCCAGCGGGCGGGCAGCAGCAGGGGGTTCTCCATGTAGATCGGGAAGAGCTCCATCAGCGCCTGCGTCACCTTCTCGCGGATCACCACCACCGAGGGCGCGCGGTACATGCGGGTGAAGAGGAAGCTGCGGACCTGCTTCAGCTCCTGGTACATGCCGTCCGAGAAGGCCACCACCGGATGACCGAGCCGCCGGATGTCATCACAGCTCTGCGGACCCGCCGCCTCGAGCCGCGCCCGGCTGGTGTCGATCACGTCGCCGACCATGTAGCCGAACACCCGGCGCAGCGCCTCGTGGCGGCGGCGGTAGGCGTCGAGCTGCGGGTAAAGCCGATCGACCTCGGCATAGGCCGGCTTGATCAGCGGCAGCTCGGCGATCTCTTCCTCGGTGAACAGCCCGGCGCGCAGCCCGTCCTGCAGGTCGTGGTTGTTGTAGGCCACGTCATCGGCGATGGCCGCCACCTGCGCCTCGCCGCTGGCGTGGGTGTCGAGTTCTAGATCGTGCTCGGCGTTGTACTCGGCCAGGGCCAGCGGCAGCGCCTCGCCCGGTTTCAGCGGCAGCAGCGGGCCGTTGTGCTTGGCGATGCCCTCGAGCGTGTCCCAGGTCAGGTTGAGCCCGTCGAACTCGGCGTAATGGCACTCCAGCCGGGTGACGATGCGCAACGCCTGGGCGTTGTGGTCAAAGCCGCCATAGGGCGCCATCAGCGCGTGCATCGCGTCCTCGCCGGTATGGCCGAAGGGCGTGTGGCCAAGGTCATGCGCCAGCGCCACCGCCTCGGTGAGGTCGGTGTTCAGCCCAAGCGCCCCCGCAATGGTGCGCGCCACCTGCGCCACCTCGATGCTGTGGGTCAGCCGGGTACGATAGAAATCCCCCTCGTGCTCGACGAAGACCTGGGTCTTGTGCTTCAGCCGCCGAAACGCCGAACTGTGGATGATCCGGTCGCGATCCCGCTGGAAACACGAGCGAAAGGCGCTCTCCTCCTCCACCACGCGGCGGGGCCTGGCCCCCTCGGGGTCGCAGCAATAGATCGCCATCTCTGTCATGCCTTTCACGCGCCTCTGCTTGCGGACCGGCCCGATGCATGCCAGGCGGTTGCCGCTGCTCTCGCGGATCCCTATATTACGGACCGACCGGGAGATAAACCTTTGAGGCACCCCATGAACCTGCCCCCGAAAGTGACTGACCGCGCCTACGAGCGCCTCGCCGAGATCGGCGCTGGCGCCCAAGGCAAGGCGCTGCGTGTGGCCGTCGAGGGCGGCGGCTGCTCGGGCTTCCAATATGAGATCAAGCTCGACGACGCCGCCGAGGACGACCTGGTGCTTGAGCGCGCCGGCGAGCGTGTGGTGGTCGACAGCGTTTCGCTGCCCTTCCTCGCCGACGCGGTGATCGATTTCTCCGAAGAGCTGATCGGCGCGCGTTTCACCATCGAGAACCCGAACGCCACCAGTTCCTGCGGCTGCGGCACCAGTTTCTCGATCTGAAAAGCCGCGCCCTGCGACGGGGTTTGCAATTTGGGCCGTGCCGTCTGGCGCGGCCCTTTTGCGTGCCGCCGCGATCCCGCCAAGATGTCCGGCGCCCCTCGCGCAGCACATTCGGACTTATTCCCAATAAATTGATATAAAATAAAAAAGCGCGCCCATAGGACGCGCCCTCTTCTCTTTGCAAATACGCCGGGGTGAATTGGCCGCAGGCCAAGAGGGGCAGCGCCCCTCCCCGTCCCTCTGGCTCAATCCTCGGTGACGTCGCCGTCGTCCTCGGACATGTGGAAATCGAGCCCGTGCGCCGCGCGGATTTTATCCTCGATCTCATTGGCGATCTGGCTGTTTTCCTTCAGGAAGGTCTTGGCATTCTCGCGGCCCTGGCCAATGCGCTCGTCGCCGTAGGAATACCAGGCGCCCGACTTGTCGACCACGCCGGCCTTCACCCCCAGATCCAGCAATTCGCCGGTCTTCGAGATGCCCTCGCCGTACATGATGTCGAATTCGACCTGCTTGAACGGCGGCGCGACCTTGTTCTTCACCACCTTCACGCGGGTCTGGTTGCCAACGACCTCGTCGCGGTCCTTGATCGCGCCGATGCGGCGGATGTCGAGGCGGACCGAGCTGTAGAACTTCAGCGCGTTGCCGCCCGTCGTGGTCTCGGGCGAGCCGAACATGACGCCGATCTTCATCCGGATCTGGTTGATGAAGATGACCATGCAATTGCTGCGCGCGATCGAGCCCGTGAGCTTGCGCATCGCCTGGCTCATCAGGCGGGCGTGCACGCCGACCGAGCTGTCGCCCATGTCGCCCTCGAGCTCGCTCTTCGGGGTCAGCGCAGCGACGGAGTCGACGATCACCAGGCTGACTGCCCCAGAGCGCACCAGCGTGTCGGTGATCTCGAGCGCCTGCTCGCCGGTGTCGGGCTGCGAGATCAGCAGCTCTTCAAGGTCGACACCCAGCTTCTTGGCGTATTGCGGATCGAGCGCGTGTTCGGCGTCGACGAAGGCGCAGACCCCGCCCTTCTTCTGCTCTTCGGCGACGACGTGCAGCGTCAGCGTGGTCTTGCCCGAGCTTTCCGGGCCATAGATCTCGACGATCCGGCCCTTCGGCAGGCCGCCTATGCCGAGGGCGATGTCGAGCCCGAGCGAGCCGGTCGAGGTTGCCTCGATGTCGCGCAGGGCGTTGTCGCCGCCCAACTTCATGATCGAACCCTTGCCGAACTGCCGCTCGATCTGGGCCAGCGCCGAGTCGAGCGCCTTTTGCCGGTCCGCGTTTCGCTTGCTGTCCATAGTCAGAAGATCTGCCGTTGCCATGATTTCCGATCCTTATTTCATACCGCGTGCGGGGCGGCAATCGCTGCTTTCGTTCGCCTCTTGTTCTCTTTCGGGGTTATGAGACCAAAAGGGGAACATTTCAAGCAGGAACTGTTCTTACTCTTGCGAAACAGGGTTAAGGAGTAGTTTATCGACAAAAAGAACACGACCGAGGGGCGGTGACATGCTGGTATTCTGGAAGGCGCGGCTGGTGCTGCTTGCCGTTCCCAAGACGGGAACCTCGGCCTATGAGGCCGCACTGGGGCCTCATGCCTCGATGAGCGTGCTGGACCCGCCCGAGCTGAAGCATGCCCCGGTCTACCGCTACAACCGCTTCTTCCGCCCGATGTTCGAGAAGATGGGGGCCGAGCAGATGGAGCTGATGGCGGTGGTGCGAGAGCCGGTTTCCTGGCTTGGCTCCTGGTATCGCTACCGTCAGCGTGCCTTTCTCGACGGCAAGCCGACCTCGACCCGCGGGATCGATTTCGACGCCTTTGTCGAGGCCTATGTCGGCACCGAGCGCCCCGCCTTCGCCAATGTCGGCAGCCAGTCGAAATTCGTCGAACCGCGGCCCAACGGCACCGGGGTGAGCCACCTGTTCAAATACGAAAACCAGGGCGCGATCATCGGCTTTCTCGAAGAGCGCCTGGGCCTTGCCCTCGATCTGCCGCGCGAGAATGTCTCGCCGCGCTCGGAACTGACGCTCTCCCCCGAGACCGAGGCACGCCTGCGGCAGCACTGCGCCGCCGATTTCGCGCTGTGGGAGCGCGCCCGCTGACCCCTCAGGCGAGCTGTCGATGCACGGTCTCGGTCAGCTCGCTCAACGAGAAGGGCTTGGGCAGGAAGACCGAATTCGGCACTGCGACCCGGCTCTTGTCCAGCGCCTCCTCTGCATAGCCCGAGACGAAAACCACGCGCGTGCCGGGCCTGCCCTCGAGCGCCCGCCGCACCCAGCTCGGCCCGTCAAGTCCGGGCATGACCACGTCGGTGACAAAGACATCCACCTTGAGCGCGGCATCCTCGAGCACCTCGAGCGCCTGTTCCGCGGTTTCGGCCTCGATTACGGTAAATCCGCGCAGGCGCAGGGCGCGGGCGGCGAAGGCGCGCACCGGTGCCTCGTCCTCGACCAGCAACACCACGCTGCCGTCCTGCGCCGCGGCCGTGCGCGCGGGCTCCGGCGCGGGCGGGTCGAGGACCTCCGGGTCCTCGTAGGCCGGGAACATCAGGGTGAAGCAGCTGCCCTCGCCCAGCACGCTGTCGACGAAGATGAAGCCGCCGGTCTGCTTGACGATCCCGTAGACCGTCGACAGCCCGAGCCCGGTGCCCTCGCCTGTGCGCTTGGTGGTGAAGAAGGGTTCAAACACCTTCTGCAGCTTGTCCTGCGGGATCCCTGAACCCTGATCGATGACCTTGACGCAGACATAGGCCCCCGGCTCGACCCGCGCGCGATCGCGGACCAGCGGATCGTGGACGATGCAGCGCTCGGTCTCGATGACGATCTCGCCGCCGCCCGGCATGGCGTCGCGCGCGTTCACCACGAGGTTCATCATCACCTGCTCGAGCTGCCTGCGATCGCCGCGGATCGGCGGCAGCACCGGATCGTGGCGCAAGGTCAGATGCACCCGCTCCCCGACAAGGCGATTCAGCAGGTGTGTCAGATCCGACAAGGTGTCGCGCAGGTCGAGCTTCTCGACGCTCAGTGTCTGCTTGCGCGAGAACGCGAGCAGCTGGCCCACCAGCGAGGCGGCGCGGTTGGCATTCTCGTTGATCTGCATGAGATCGGCGTAATCCGCATCGCCGAGGTCATGGCGCAGCAGCAGCAGGTCGCAATGGCCGGAGATGGCGGTCAGCAGGTTGTTGAAGTCATGCGCCACGCCGCCGGCGAGCTGGCCGATGGCCTGCATTTTCTGGCTCTGGACGAATTGCGCCTCGAGCGATTTCAGCTCGGTCGCATCGTTCAGCACCGCCACCAGCTCGGCGCGGCCCGCTTCGATCACCCGGTTGAGAGTCACCTGCACGAAGACCTCGCGGTCCGGGCGCACGAGACGCAGAAACTCGGACCGGTGCAGCCCGCGCCCCGCGGCGGCATCCGTGAGCCAGTCGGCAATCGAGCGCCCGAGCCCTTCCATGTGATCGTCGATGACGCTGCCATCGGCGCTCTTCACCTCGAGCATGCGGCAGGCCTCGGCGTTGGCGCGCAGGATGCGGCCATCGGGCGCGAGGCGCAGCAGCGGCACGGGCAGTTCGTCGACCCCGTCACGCACCTCGGACGTGCCGGGCTGGGCCATCGGGTGGAGCACAACCTCCTGACGCCCCACCCCTGCGTCCGAGCAGCGGATCCGCACGCTCTGCACGCCGGTCGGCGTGGCGATCTGCTGCACCTTGCCCGAGCGCGCGGGTGCCTCGAGCACTTCGTCGAGACGCTTGACCCGGCGGCCCAGCAACGTGCGGGCGGCGGCATTCATGTAGAGCACCGCGCCGCTCCGACCGACGGTGAGCACCGGCGCGTACGCCACCTCCATCGCGCCATCGGGATCCCCGCCGCTCGCGCCCGGCTCCGCCTGCATCGGACCCTGCGGCAGCGGCTCGACCCGCCAGTAGTTCATCCCGGCGACCGCGGCGAGGGTGATCCGGTGCCGCCCTGCGGGCGAGACCACGTCTTCACTGGCGCCGCGGCCCGCGGCGCGCAGCCGCAGACGCAACGCGAGGGCTTCAGGCTCCGGCACCAGGGGCGCCAGCCGTGCCGCCAGCGCCTCCCCAGCCCCGAGCAGGCTTTCCGCGGGCTCATTTGCGAAGAGAATGCGACCCTGCGCGGTTTCGATCGCGGCGGGTGCCGGATCCGCGGCGACGAGCTCGCGCAGCGCCGAAACAGCCCGCTCCGACCGCCGTTCCACAAGCATCCGGCGCAGACCGAGCAACGCCCCGAGGGCCAGAAAGGCCCCGGCCGCGGCGAAAAGCGCCAAAGCCGCAGGGGTCCCGTTCACCAGCGTGCCAAGACCGAGGCAAAGAATCCCTGCCGCGACCAGCACAAGGCCGGGCAACGCCTGCCGGACTCCGCCCCGCAGCTGCGCATCCTCGTAAAACGCGGTCGGCGTCACGCGGTCATCCCTTTCGATCCGTATCCCCGCGCATCTTGTCGCATGGTCGGTCTTAACCAGTCGGCCTTAACCAAAGGTTAATTACCATCTCACCTTGCGTAAGCCCGGCGCGACGCATCCGGACCGGGCTCAGGCCGGGCGTCGCAGCTGCGCGCCAAAGAACCCGTCGCCACCATCGCCCGGCAGATACTGCCGCTCGTGCTCCAGCGTCCAGCCTTCGTGGCGCGCGAGGAAGGCCCTGATCTGCGCACCGTTCTCGGCAGAGAGCATCGAGCAGGTGGCGTAGCCCAGCAGCCCGCCGGGGCGCACCAGCGCCGCCGCGGTGTCGAGGATCCCGGCCTGCAGCGTCTGCAACTCGTCCAGCCGTTCGGAGGTCAGCCGCCACTTGCCCTCGGGCGCGCGGCGCCAGGCGCCGCTGCCGGAGCATGGCACGTCGCAGAGCACAAGGTCATAGGCCCCCTCGGGCCGGGTGACGCTGCGGATGCGGGCACCGGCGCGTTTGGCACGGGCTGGCAGGTCCGACATGCGGCGCGGGTCGGCGTCATGCGCCTCGACCTCGCCCTGCGTGCGCGCCGCCATCGCCAGCGCCTTGCCGCCGCCGCCGGCGCAATAGTCCAGCACCCGCATTCCCGGCACCAGCGGAAGCGCCTCGACCACGGCCTGGCTGGCCACGTCCTGAAGCTCGACCCGCCCCTCGGCGAAAGCCTGGCTCTGCGCGACGCGCCGCGCGCCAGCGGTGACCTCGAGCGCCCCGGACGCCAGCGGATGCGGCCGGGTCTCGATCCCCTCGCCCGCCAGCGCCGCCTGCGCCGCGGCAAGATCACCGCGCAGGCCGTTGACGCGCAGGAAGACAGCTGCGCGGCCCCGCAGCGCCTCGGCGGCCGCCGCGGCACCCGCGCCGAGGCTCTCGCCAAGCAGCGCATCGATCCAATCCGGCAGGTCGCGCGCCTCGGCCCCTTCAGCGGCGCGGCCCGCCGCCTGTTCCTCGGCAGTGAGTGGCGCGGGCGCGTGACCGTCGCCGGTGAACACATCCCCGACCGGGCTCCCCTGCTGGCGCAGCAGCCCGATGAGCCGCGCACGGCCGCTCTCGCCCCCGCCCTGCACGGCGGTGGAGCGCCAGCGCCGCAGCACGTCGAAGACATGGTCCCGCACCGCAGCCCGGTCCTTCGAGCCGGCGTAGCGCGCGCCGCGCGCCCAGCCCAGCAGCGCCTGCTCCGCCGGGGCACCGGCGGCGATGCGGTCGAGGACCTCGGCGGCGGCTTGAAGCCGTGCGCCGGGAGTCATCGTGGACCCTTCGAGGCGGGGATCATCGGAATATCATGCTGCATGTGGTCTCGTGCTCCTTCCGCTGTCGCCCGCCCCTCTACCCGCGCGCGCCGCGCGTCGTCCAGCGGTTTCCAACGCTGTGCCGTGGGGCCGTCCCGAGCGAGAACCGCCGGCCTTCGCGAACCAGCCGCCGATTTCCGCACCGATCTCGCAATTCGCCGATGCGGGAGATCGGGCCCTCACGGGTGACCTGCATGGCGCGCACGGGAGGGCCCCCTGACATCAGGCTGATGCAGAAGCGCGGCTCGGTCTGCCTCGGGATCATGCTGCCGCCTTGAGACCGCCGGATCGAGGCTTCCGTTCAGATGCCCGGTGAGGCGTCCGAGTTCGGGACGACGCCGGCTGCCTCGGCAGCTGCGTTTCGAGCTTTGACACCATCCGGCAACATCGCCGAAAGCTGCCCTTCTTCTCGACCATCGAACTCGTCAACGCTCTCGAGCAGGAGAAAGCCAAGGGGAAAGCCGGACACATCGCGGAGACCCTCCCAGCCGCGACCTGGAGGTCCTTCCCGCCCGGCAAATCGCTGCGCAATCGCCTGCCGGGCGATAGACGGGCTCGAATGACGGCCGTGCAGCGCTTCAGGGGGCAGCTTGCGCTTTCATCTGATGAACAAGCTCCACGCGCGCAGCAAAGTGATCATCATTGCGCACCGCAGCTTCAGCGAGTGGGCCACCGTGTTCGGCGATCGCAAGTTGGCCACCGCGCGTCTCCACCGGCCAACCCGGGAAAAGAGGGAGCTGCGCCATGTCTTGACCCAGACATGACCCGTCAAACCCACTCCAAGATGATTCACGTCCTGATGGAGAGCCCACGTCGGGTCTGGGTGGAAACCGACAGCCAACGGCTTCTGGGTCACCACCCCGGCGCGGCCGCCGGGGACTATCCCGCCCTCCGGGCACCGGCCCCGTTGGTGCAAGCGCTGCGCGGCAGCGGGATTCGCGCCGTCATTTGGGGCCAAGGCCCTGCTGCCCCCCGAACGAAAAGCGCCGGAGCCCGTGCTCCGGCGCTTTTGCCAATTCTGACCCTGCGGCTCAGCCCTTCTGCTTGGGGAGCTTGCCGAGGTGCTTCTTGAGCGCGCCCGCATTCTTCTCGCGGCGGCCCTTGTAGGGGTTCTTGTCGCCCTGCCCGCGCAGCGTCAGGCGGATCGGCGTGCCGGGCATGTCGAAGGCCTCGCGCAGACCGTTCACAAGGTAGCGCGTGTAGCTGTCGGGCATGTCCTGCGGGCGCGAGCACATGACGACGAATCCCGGCGGACGGGTCTTGGCCTGGGTCATGTAGCGCAGCTTGATGCGGCGGCCCTGCGGCGCGGGCGGCGGGTGGCTCGACACCATGCCCTCGAGCCAGCGGTTGAGCTGGCCGGTCGAGACGCGGCGGTTCCAGGTGGTCCAGGCCTTCATGATCGCGGCGTTGAGCCGGTCGAGCCCGCGCCCGGTCTTGGCCGAGACGGTGACCAGCGGCGCGCCGCGCAGCTGCGGCAGCAGCCGGTCGAAGGCTTCCTTGAGCGCTGCCAGCTTCTCCTGCTTGTGCTCCTCGACGTCCCACTTGTTGACGGCAACGACCACCGCCCGGCCCTCGCGCTCGGCGAGGTCTGCGATGCGCAGGTCCTGCTGCTCGAAGGGGATGGCGGCGTCGAGCAGCACCACCACGACCTCGGCGAACTTGACCGCGCGCAGACCGTCGGAAACCGAGAGTTTCTCGAGCTTTTCCTGCACCTTGGCGCGCTTGCGCATGCCGGCGGTGTCGAAGATGCGCATCGGCACGCCCTCCCAGTCCATGCGGACCGAGATGGCGTCGCGGGTGATCCCGGCCTCGGGGCCTGTCAGCAGCCGGTCCTCGCCGAGGATCTTGTTGATCAGGGTCGACTTGCCGGCGTTCGGGCGGCCGACCACGGCGATCTGCAGCGGCTTGGTCGCGGTCGGCATGACCAGCTTGCCCTCGCCGTCCTCGTCGTCGAACTCCTCGTCGTCCAGCTCGAGCTCGGTCTCGGGGGCCTCCTCGGCGGCGCGCTCGGCGAAGGCATCGGCCAGCGGCATCAGCGCGGAATAGAGCTCGGGCAGGCCCTCGCCATGCTCGGCCGAGAGCCGGATCGGCTCGCCGAGGCCGAGGCTGTAGGCCTCGATCACGCCCGCATCGGCCGCCGAGCCCTCGCCCTTGTTGGCGGCGAGGATCACATGGGCGGAGCGCTTGCGCAGGATCTCCGCGAAGACCTCATCGGTCGGGGTCACCCCGACGCGGGCGTCGATCATGAACAGGCAAACATCGGCCATGTCCACCGCACGCTCGGTGAGCTTGCGCATCCGGCCCTGCAGCGACTCGTCGGTGGCCTCCTCGAGGCCCGCCGTGTCGATCACCGTGAAGCGCAGGTCGCCGAGCTTGCCCTCGCCCTCGCGCAGGTCGCGCGTGACGCCGGGCTGGTCATCGACCAGCGCCAGCCGTTTGCCGACGAGGCGATTGAACAGGGTGGACTTACCAACGTTGGGGCGGCCGACGATGGCGAGGGAGAATGTCATGGCACGCACCTCTTGCGGATTCAAACCCTGCCTTTACCGCAAAGCGTCGGCGGGAGAAAGGGACCTCGCGCGCTTCGTCGCAGCGGCTGCGGAAAGAGGGGCTCCGCCCCCGCCCTTCGGGCTCCCCCGGGATATTTGGGCCTAGAAGAATGCGCCGGGCCGCGCTGCGGCTTCTTCTCTTTTGAAAATACGCAGATCGGAACGCAAACGCCCGCGCCACCGGTCGGGCAGCGCGGGCGCGTCTCGAAAGCTGTTCAGGCTTACTTCAGATCGTCCGGCAGCAGCGCGTCGGGCAGGTTCTGGTAGCTGACGGGGCGCAGGAAGCGGCGGATCGAGAGGGTGCCGACCGAGGTCGCGCCGAAGTTGGTCGAGGCCGGGTAAGGCCCGCCGTGGACCATCGCGTCGCAGACCTCGACGCCGGTGGGGAAGCCGTTGACCAGCACCCGGCCGGCCTTGCGCTCGAGCACCGGCACGAGGCGCTGCGCCAGGGCGGTATCGCCCGCGTCCATGTGGATCGTCGCGGTCAGCTGGCCCTCGAACCCCTTGGCGAGCTCTTCCATCTCGTCCGGCCCCGAGACCCGCACCACGAGCCCGAGCGGGCCGAAGACTTCCTCGCCAAGCGCATGATCCTGCAGGTAATTCGCCGCGTCCGTCTCGAAGAGGTTGGGCAGCGCGCTGCGGCCCTCGCTGTCGGTGGTCAGCACCGGCTTGACGGCATTGCGCCCGTCGAAGCGCGATTTACCGTCCTTATACGCTTTCGCGATACCCTCGGTGAGCATGCATTGGGCGGATGCGCCCTTCAGCGCCTCGGCGGCGGCGGCGACAAAGGCGTCGCCCTCGGGGCCCGTCTCGACCACGGCGATGCCGGGGTTGGTGCAGAACTGGCCGGCACCCATCGTCAGCGAGCCGGCCCAGCCGGTGCCGATCTCGGCACCGCGCGCCTTCACGGCCTCGGGAAGGAGGAACATCGGGTTGACCGAGCCCAGCTCGCCGAAGAAGGGGATCGGCACCTCGCGCTGCGCGCAGAGGTC
>NZ_JADFFK010000011.1 GCF_015223355.1 Salipiger mangrovisoli
GATTGCGGCTTCTGCGACTCGTCGCACCTGAGCCGCATGTTCCGCCGCCGCTTCGGCTGCACCCCGCAGGCGCTGCGGCAGGAACACGGGCCGGCGGCCTGATCCTGCGCCTGCGCTACAGCCACCCCAGCGCGTGCGCGGACTGGATCGCCTCGCCGCGCTTCTTGGCACCAAGCTTCGCGTAGAGACGGGAGAGGTGAAACTTGACCGTCGGCTCGGCGATGTTCAGCGTCTGCGCGATCCGCTTGTTGGGGTTGCCGCTCGCGATCAGCTGCAGAAGCTGGGCCTCGCGCTCGGTCAGCCCCCCGGCGCGCGCCTTCGCCTTCGGGGTGGAGATCGATCCGGCGTAGATCGCCAGGGTGGCGCGGATGTCGGGCGAGGTCTCGAGATGCTGGCGGATGCGGGCTTCGCGCAGCAGCGGTGCGAGGAAGATCCGTTGCTCCGACAGCACCCCGAAGCAGCCGAGCCGAGAGGCGGATATCAGCGCGGAGTGTAGATGGCTGCGCGCCGCGGCGGTGTCGCGCCGCTTGTGGGCAAGGTGGGCGCGCCAGATCTTCAGCGCGACGCTCTCTCGCAAGGTCGCCTTCGGATTGCTCTCGAGCGCGGCGACCTGCCGGTCGATCTGCGGCCCCGGCGCGGGGTGCTGCACCGCGCAGCGCAGGCGCGCCGTGGCAAGGGTGATCTGGTCGCGTTCTTGCAGCGCGCAGAGCCAGTCGGGCGTCATGGCCTCGGCCGGGGTCGCCTGCGTGGCGCGCAGGTTCTGCAGCGCCGTCTCGGCATCGCCGATCCGGCCCTCGTTTTGATAGGCCGTTGCGGTGCGGATCTGGATTGTCTGCAACAGGTCCATCCGCTCCGCGAGGTGCAGCCAAAGTCCGTCGAGAAACCGCGGACGGATGCTCGCGGGGTAATGGTCCATCACCGCCTGCGAGCTGTACTGGATGGCGAAATGGAACAGGCTCGGCCAGATCTCGGCGCGGGCGAAGGCGTCGAAATCCTGCTGCAGAAAGGCAACCAGCTTTTGCGGCTGGCCCTCCTCGTAGGCCAGCGCGGCTTCGACGAGGCGGAGCATCCGGAACTCCTGCTCGACCGGATGGGTGACCGAGTGGAGCCTCTCGCGCGCCGTTCGCGCCGCGGGACGGGCCATGCGGGCATCGCCGTTGGTCAGATGCAGGACGGTCAGATGCAGGTGGATGAAGAATTCGAGCAACGGGTGGCCGCCGATCTTGCGGAAGTAGATCAGGGCGCGGGCCGCGGCGGCCTCGGCTTCGCGGAAGTTGCGCCGCCGAATCTCGAACTCGAGCAGCGCATTGTAGAAAGCCGCCCACTTCTGGTCGTCGCCCACCGGGTAATCGGCCATGAACTCGCCGAGCCGCTGCAACATCGCGTCCGAGGGGGTCATGTCCTCGCTGATCATCATGTTCAGGCGGAAGCGCCGGGCGGCAAAGGAAAAGCGCGTGCCGCGCGACAACACTTTCAGCGGGTCGAGGTAGTCCGACCCAAGGTGCTTTGCCACCAGCTGGCGGACGCGCTGGAACTCTCCTTGTTTCATCAGCGTGCGGGTGATCGCGAAGAGCACGGTTTCATTGGTGGCGACGGTCTCCTGCGAGAAACGCAGGATGATCCGGCTGAATTCGTCGAGGTTTGACTCGTAGATCAGCTCGAGCCCGCGGGAATGGGCGAGGATCTGTGCCGCATGCGCCTCGTGGCCGTGATCCAGCAGCAGCTGCATCGCCGCGAGCGGATGGTGCGCGGCCTCGAGTGCGGTGGCGACCTCGGTGACCGCGGCGGACTTCGAGAATCCCTCGAGCCGCGCCGCCGTGGCACTGCGCAGCGCGGCGATCAGCTCGGCCTGCGTGTCGGGGGCGGCAAGCAGGAATGGCGGCAGGGCGTCGCACCAGTCGTCTTCCGGGTCCGGGGCAGGGGCCTCGAGCCAGAGCGACAGCCGTGTCGTCGGCGCGGGAGAGAGCTGGCTGAGAAAGGTCTCGCCGACATAGGCCGCGGCCAGCTCGTGATCGGCTGTGTCCGCCAGCGGCAGGAACGCGGGCCAGCCAGCGTACTGCTCGATCAGCCGCCGTATCACCGGCGCGGGAAGCCGCGTGTCGATCTCCTCGGCGCTGAAGCTGAGCGCGCGCGCGTCGATGGTCTGTGCCCCGCCGTGCAGGACCCGCCGGGCCAGCCCGGTGATCTTCTGGCTCGGGCGATGCGCGATCACCAGATGCGCCACCGTATCCGCCACCTGCGCGGACAGGCGCGCGGTGCGCGCCGAGCTCGGCACGTCCCAGAACAGCCAGCCATCCTGCACGTCGCTCGGGCGCGGGGCGTGCAGCGCGCAGACCGCCGCACCGACCCGCTCCGCCGCCTGTTGCATCAGGACCGACTTCCCGGCCCCGGCCGGGGCGCGCAGGAAAACCGAGCCGGTCGGATCGCTCACGATGCGATCGACGAGCCGAGGACGCAACAATCTTGCCGAAGGGAGGGGGGTCTTGGTCATTCCAAGACCTATACCATTTTTGTCAAAACCCATACCATCCTCAAATTGTCGGACCCCGGCCGCTGCAGAATAGTCGCCCGAAAGAGACCAAGCGGGAGCTTTCCGGCTGATGCAGCAAAACCCATTCACTGCCATCCTGACGCGGCTCGGCACCTTCGTGCTGGTCATGGTCGTGTTGTCGATCATGATCTTCGTGCTGGCCAGGGTGGTTCCGGGCGACCCGGCCCGCATGGCGCTCGGCCCCACCGCCACGCCGGAACAGGTCAGCGCCCTGCGCAGCGAGATGGGGCTCGATGACTCCCTGCCGGTGCAATACGTCTCCTACATGGGGCGCGCCCTTCAGGGCGATCTCGGCATGTCGCTGCTGTCGCAGCGCCCGGTCGCCACGGACCTTGCCCAGACAGTGCCCGCGACGGTGGAACTGGTGCTGGTCGCGGTGGTCATCATGTTCGCCGTGGCCATTCCGCTCGGTGTCATGACCGCGCATTTCCGCGACCTCTGGGTCGATCACGTCGGGCGGCTGCTGTCGCTCGTCGGGGTGACCATCCCGAGTTTCCTCTTCGCCATCTCGCTGCAGCTTCTGGCCGCGCGCTACTTCGGCGACTGGCCGATCATCGGGCGGATGGATCACGGGCTTGGCTTCGCGGGCGGGCCGACCGGGCTGATGCTGGTCGATAGCCTGCTCGCCGGGCGGATCGACGTCTTTCTCAGCGCGCTCCAGCATCTCGCGCTGCCCGCCGTCGCCCTGTCGATGGCCGGGATCGGGCAGATCACCCGGATCACCCGCTCGGCCATGCTGGAGAACCGCCGCAAGGACCACGTGCTCACCCTGCAGAGCTTCGGCGTGCCGGAACGGGTGATCATCTTCCGCTACCTGCTGAAGCTCTCGTCGATCGCGCCGCTGACCATCATGGGGCTCGAGTTCGCCTCGCTGATCGGCAATGCCTTCGTCATCGAGATGGTCTTCTCCTGGGGCGGCTTCGCCTCCTACGGGCTCAACGCGATCCTGCAGAAGGACCTGAACGCGGTCACCGCCGTGGTGCTGGTGTCGGGCCTGTTCTTCATCGTCGCCAACCTGATCGTCGATGTCCTGATCTCGATCATCGACCCCCGCATGCGCCGCAAGGAGGCCCGCTGATGTCCGAGGTGAAGATGGCTCTGGACGGAGACAACAAGGATCTCAGCGCAAGCTACATGATGTGGTACCGCTTCAGCCGCAATCCCGCGGCGGTGATCGGCACCCTGATCGTGCTCTCGGCGGTGATCTTCGCGATCCTCGCGCCCTACATCACCCCGAAGCCGGAAGACGTAGGCGCCGTGGTGAACTTCCGTGCGCGCCACCTGCCGCCGGACGCGGCGCATTGGTTCGGCACCGACAAGGTCGGGCGCGACATCTTCTCGCGCGCCGTCTTCGGCCTGCGCATCTCGCTGCTGCTGGTCATCGGCGTGCTCGGGATCTCGGTGCCGATCGGCACGGTGCTCGGCCTCGCCGCTGGCTATTTCGGCGGCTGGACTGAGCGGATCATCACCGGGCTGACCAACGTGATGCTGGCGATGCCGCCGCTGGTGATGGCGCTGGCCGTGTCGAACCTGCTGGAGCCGACGCTGATGAACGCGATGATCGCGATCACCCTGCTGTGGTGGACCTGGCACGCACGGCTGATCTACGCGGTGTCGAAATCCGTGGCCTCGGAGGACTACATCGAGGCCGCCCGCATCGCCGGGGCTGGCCCGATGCACATCCTCTTCCGCGAGATCCTGCCCAACTGCGTCTCGGTGATCTCGGTCAAGACGACGCTGGACGCGGCCTTCGTGATCCTCTTCGGCGCAACCCTCAGCTTCCTCGGGTTCGGCGTGAAACCCCCGACCCCGGACCTTGGCTCGATGGTGGCCGACGGGCGGCAGTTCATGCCCGACTTCTGGTGGGAGGTGCTGTGCCCCGGCGCGGTCATTCTCTACGTCACGCTCGGCTTCAACCTTCTGGGCGACGGTCTGCGCGACATGTTCGATATGGAGGGCTGAGATGAGCGACGCACTTCTGAAAGTCGAGGGACTCGACGTCCTGTTCACCTCCTACGGCCAGACCCGGCAGGTTCTGCGCGACATCTCGTTCACCGTCGGCGCGGGCGAGCGCGTGGCGCTGATCGGCGAGACCGGCTCGGGCAAGTCCGTCACCGCCAAGGCGATCCTCGGCACGCTGCCACGCAATGCCACGGTCAGCGCCGGGCGGATCGAGGTGGAAGGGCGCAACGTGCTGGAACTGCCGCGCGGCGCGCGCGATGCCCTCAAGGGCTCGGCCTTCTCGCTGATCATGCAGGACCCGCTGTCGTCCTTTAATCCGGTGTTCAAGATCGGCACCCACCTCGACGACGTGCTGCGCTTCGCCGACAGCCGCGAGGGGGTGAAATCGAGCCGTGCCCAGCGGCGCGCCCGTATCGCCGCCGTGCTGCGCCGCGTGCAGCTGGCCGATCCGGACCGGGTGATGAATGCCTACCCGTCGGAACTGTCGGGCGGCATGCGCCAGCGCGTGCTGATCGGTCTGGCCCTGCTGCACCAGCCGAAGCTGCTGATCGCCGACGAGCCGGGCACCGCGCTCGACGTGACCACGCAGGACGAAATCCTCAACCTGATCAACACGCTGGTGGCCGAAGAGGGCATGGCGCTGCTGATGATCACCCACAACCTCGGGGTGGTGCGCAAGGTCGCCGACCGCGTGGTGGTGATGCGGCACGGCGATATCGTCGAAGCCGGTCCCTGCGAGAAGATCCTCGCGGCCCCCGAACATGACTACACAATCGGCCTGCTGGACGCGGTGCCGCCGCTCTACGGGCCGCGGGTGCAGACCCAGAAGATCAGCGCGCAGGCGCCCATCGTCAGGGCGACCGGGCTCGGCAAGCAATTCGGCCGCCACGGCAAGCGCTTCACCGCGGTTAAGGACGTGTCGATCGCCCTGCGCGAGGGCGAGATCTTCGGCCTTGCCGGGGAGTCGGGCTCGGGCAAGACCACGGTCGCGCGGATGATGATGGGGCTCAGCCGCCCGACCTCTGGCACGGTCACCGTCGAGGGCACGCCGAACCCCGGCCGTCCGCTGGCGCAGATCGTCTACCAGAACCCCGGCACCTCGCTGAACCCCAAGCGGACGGTGAAGCAGAGCCTGGGCCTGCCGCTGAAATACGCCGGGCTGACCGGCGCGGCGCGCGACGCCCGCATGGCCGAGCTGATGGCGCTGGTGCGCCTGCCGGTGTCCTACCTGGCGAAGTATCCGCACGAGCTGTCGGGCGGGCAGAAGCAGCGCGTCGCCATCGCGCGCGCGCTGGCCGCCGATCCCAAGGTGCTGATCCTCGACGAGCCGACGGCGGCGCTCGACGTGTCGGTGCAGAAGACGGTGATCGAGCTGCTGCTGCACCTGCGCGAGGAGCTGGGGCTGACCTACTTCATGATCTCGCACGACCTGTCGCTGATGCGCAATTTCTGCTCGCGCCTGGCGATCATGCTGCGCGGCGAGATCGTCGAGGAAGGCGCCACGCCCGAGATCTTCGCCGACCCGAAACACCCTTATACCCGCGCGCTGATCGCGGCGATCCCGGTCGTTACCGACGACGAGGAACGCTACAAGCCCGCGGTCAGCCCGGAAGAGCGTGCAGCCTTCCTGGTCAAAACCACTGATTGATGAAGGAGCCTTTGGTGTATCGCGTAGGAATCGACGTAGGCGGCACGAATACCGATGCCGTCGTGCTGAAGGGCAGTGAGGTGCTCGCCGGGATCAAGGCTTCGACCACCGAGGACGTGACCTCGGGCGTGTTCGAGGCGCTGGAACAGGTGATCGCCGCCTCGGGGATCGACCGCGCCCGTATCGGCGCGGTGATGATCGGCACCACCCATTTCACCAATGCGGTGATCGAGCGCCGGCACCTCGACCCGGTGGCCGCCATCCGCCTCGGCCTGCCTTCGGGAGCGGGTCTGCCGCCGATGGTCGACTGGCCCGAGGACATCCGCGAGATGGTCGGCGACCACGGCTACCAGGTGAAGGGCGGCTACGAGTTCGACGGCCGTGTCCTGTCGCCGCTGGACGAGCCGGAGATCCGCAGGATCGCGGGCGAAATTCGTGAGAAGGGCATCCGGGCGGCCTCGGTCACCGGCGTCTTCTCCGGTGTGAACGACGCGATGGAGCTGCGCGCCCGCGAGATCCTGCTGGAAGAATGCCCCGGCCTCAGCGTCGTGCTGTCGCGCGACATCGGCCGTCACGGGCTGCTGGCGCGTGAGAGCGCGGCGATCATGAACGCCTCGCTGCTGCGGCTCGCGGACAAGACGGTGCATGCCTTCGGCCACGCGCTGGAGCAGGCGGGCGTGAAGGCGCCCTTCTTCATCACCCAGAACGACGGCACGCTGATGGCCGCCGACACGGTCCGGGCGTTCCCGGTGCTGACCTTCGCCTCGGGTCCCACCAACTCGATGCGCGGCGCGGCCTTCCTCACCGGCCTCAAGGAAGCGATCGTGGTCGACGTGGGCGGCACCACCTCGGACGTCGGCGCGCTGTCGCACGGCTTCCCGCGGCAGGCCTCCACCTCGGTGGACATCGGCGGGGTCCGGACGAACTTCCGCATGCCCGACGTCTTCTCGATCGGCCTCGGGGGCGGCTCGCTGGTGAAGGGCACCCCCGAGAGCGTGGTGATCGGCCCGCAGTCCGTCGGCTACCGTGTCCGCCAGGAGGCGCTGGTCTTCGGCGGTCAGACCCTGACCGCGACCGACATCGCCGTGGCCACCGGCAAGGCCGAGATCGGCGATGCCGCGCTGCTGGCCAGCCTCGATCCCGCGCTGGTCACCGCGGCGGCAGCCCGCATGACCGAGATGTTCGAGACCTGTGTCGAGCGGGCGCGCATCTCGGCCGAGCCGGTGCCGGTGATCGCGGTCGGCGGCGGCTCGGTGCTGATGCCCGACCAGATCGGCGATCTGCAGGTGATCCGCCCCGAGAACTTCGCCGTGGCCAACGCGGTGGGCGCGGCGATCGCGCAGATCTCGGGCGAGACCGACCGGATCTTCAGCCTGACCGATGGCGTCACCCGCGACAGCGCGCTGGCCGAGGCCGAGGCGGAAGCCCGGGCCCAGGCCATCGCCGCCGGGGCCGTCGCCGAGACCCTCGAGGTGATCGAGCGCGAGGACATGCCCCTCGCCTACCTGCCCGGTAATGCCACCCGCATCCACGTGAAGGTCGTGGGGGAAATGGGGGCCCTCGCAGAAATGGAAGTCGAAAATGCCTGATACCCGTGAGCTGAGCTACGATCCCGCCGACCTGTGGGAGCTGACACTCGACGATCTCGAGGCGCTGGAAGTCGGCGCCGGGATCCTCGGCACCGGCGGCGGCGGCAACCCCTACCAGGGCAAGCTGCTGACCCGCGAAGCGATGAAGGCCGGTCACAAGATGACCATCCTCGCCACGGACAAGATCGCCGATGACGCGCTCTGCATGTCCATCGGCGGCATCGGCGCACCGGTGGTGGGCACCGAGCGGATCCGCGAGGGCCGCGAGGGGCTGCGCTGCCTGCAGGGCATGGAAGAGCTGACCGGTCGCAAGATGGACGCCATCGTCTGCGAGGAGATCGGCGGCGCGAACTCGATGAACCCGCTGGTCGCCGCGGCGCTCGGCGGGTTGCCGGTGCTGGATTGCGACGGCATGGGCCGGGCCTTCCCCGAGATGCAGATGACCACCTTCTCGATCTACGGACACAGCTCGACGCCGTCGGTGATGTGCGACCTGCACGGCAACCGCGTGGTGTTCCAGCACGCGGTGACCGAGGTGTTCCACGAACGCATGGCGCGGGCCTGCGTGGTGGCGCAGGGCGGGGCGGCGATGCTGGCCACCGCGCCGATGCCGGCGAGCTTCGTGCGCCAGAATGCCATTCCCCAGAGCTACACCAAGGCGATCCGCCTCGGCCGGGCGGTGCTGGACGCGCGCCGCAACGGTGACGATCCCGTTGCGACGGTCTGCGCGCTGGAAGGCGGGCGGCACGTGTTCACCGGCAAGATCACCGACCTGAAGCGCCACCTGCGCGGCGGCTTCGCCGTGGGCGACCTGGAACTCGGCGGCTTCGACGGCTTCCAGGGCCAGACCGCCAGCATCGCGATCCAGAACGAGTTCCTGATCTTCCGCCGCGAGGGCGAGGTCGAGGTGACCGTGCCCGATCTCATCATCGTGCTGGACGTCGACACCGGCTACCCGATCACCACCGAGATGCTGCGCTACGGCCAGCGCGTCGCGGTTCTGGCCGTGCCCTGCCACGACCTGCTGCGCTCCGCGCGCGCGCTCGACGTCGTCGGCCCCGCCGCCTTCGGCTACCCCGATATCCCCTTTGCGCCGCTTGCCCCGCTGGGGCAGGCCGCCTGAGCCCAAGAAGAAAACCCAACAGGAGTAACAAGATGTCTATTCTGGCAAAGCAACGCGGGCTGTCGGCCCTTGCGCTCGCCGCTGTGCTCGGACTTGGTCCCGCGCCCGCCGTGCTGGCGCAGGAAAAGGTCTCGACCGTGGTCAACACGATGCAGATCTTCAGCTCGCTCGATCCGGCGAAGGTCACCGACTATACCGGCTACATGGCGGTCGTGAACATGTACGACGGCCTGACCACCGTCGCCCCCTCGGGCGAGATCGTGCCGCATCTGGCGAAATCCTGGGAGATCTCCGAGGACGGGCTGACCTACACCTTCCACCTGCGCGACGATGTCACCTTCCAGGACGGCTCGGCGCTCAGCGCCGCGGATGCGGTCTGGTCGATCCAGCGCCTGATCAAGATCAACAAGGGCCCGTCGAACCTGCTCGTCGACCTGATCGATCCGGCCAATGTCACCGCGCCCGACGCGACCACCGTCGAGATCAAGCTGAACCGCCCGTTCTCGCCCTTCCTTGCCTCGACCCCGATCCTGCTGGTGCTGAACCAGAAGCTGGTCGAAGCCAACGCCGCCGCCGAGGATGCGCTCGGCGAGGCCTACGTGGGCGAGCACTCGGTCGGGTCGGGTCCCTACGCGCTGGTCAGCTACAACCGCTCGGCCGACATGGTGATCGAGCGCAACCCCGACTACTTCCTCGGCTGGGACAAGGGCACGCCGATCGACGAAGTGCGCTTCGTGCAGACCTCGGACGACGCCACCGTGCGCGCGCTGGCGGAAAAGGGCGAGCTGGGTCTCTCCTCGCATGGTCTCGGCAACGACACCTTTGAATCCATCGGCAACATGCCCGGCTACAAGCTGCTGCAGACCCGCACCGCCGGCGGCTTCCAGATCAAGCTGAACACCAAGGTCTACCCGACCGACGACGTGCACGTGCGCCGCGCCATCGCCTATGCGACCGACTACGAGACCATCCAGCAGATCATCTACCCCGGCGTTCCGATGCACGGCCCGCTCTCGGACACCTTCGAGACCGCCTTCAACACCGAGATCCCGACCGGCGTCTACGATCTGGAGAAGGCCAAGGAAGAGCTGGCGCTGTCCAAATACGCGGGCGAGGACATCACGCTGGTCAACAGCTACGTCGCCTCGCTGGCCTTCGAGCAGGAAGTGGCGCTGCTGATGCAGGCCAACCTCGAGCAGATCGGCATCACGCTCGACATCCGTCCCGAGCCGTGGAACCGCATCGTCGAGCTGGCGTCCAACCCCGACACCACCCCGGCCTCGACGCAGGTCAACGTGAGCCCGAGCTACCCCTCGCCGGACGCGATGTTCTTCAACCAGTACCACTCCAAGGCCTCGGGCACCTGGTGGTCGATGGAATGGCTGCAGGACCCGGAGATCGACGCGCTGATCGACCAGTCGCGCGCCCAGACCGACCCGGCCGAGATCAACGCGACCTACAAGGAACTGCAGCAGTCGATTTACGACCTGCAGCCCGCCGTCTGGGCCGTGGCCCCGATGCGCCGCTACGCGGCCAACGCCTGCCTTCAGGGCTACGAGTTCGTCCCGATGCAGAGCTGGGACCTGAACTTCTGGAACTTCACCTGGGAATGCCCGTCGAACTGATCGACGGCGACACCCGATGACATCGACCGATCCCGCGACGCGCGGGGCCGGCACAAGCAAGGCCCAAGGTGGACAGATGCTCCAGGAATTTCCGGAAGAGAATATCGAAGCCCTCGCGACCGGCGCGTGGATTCTGGGTACGGGCGGCGGCGGCAACCCCTATCTTTCAACCCTGAACCTGCGCCGGCTCTATGCCGAGGGCGCGCGTGTGCAGGTGATGCAGCCCGAGGACCTGGCCGATGACGACATGGTCGCGGTGGTCTCGGGCATGGGCGCGCCGCTGGTCGGGCAGGAACGGCTCAAGGACCCGCGCCACATGGCCCGCGCCGTCGAGCTGATGGAGGATTACCTCGGCCGTCCGTTCCGCGCGATCATGGCGCTGGAGATCGGCGGCGCGAACGCGCTCTCGCCCTTCCTCGCCGCGGCGCTGCTGGGGCGGCCGGTGGTCAACGCCGACTGCATGGGCCGCGCCTATCCCGAGGCGCAGATGACCTCCTTCGCGATCGGCGGGTTGTCGATGTTTCCGCTCTCGCTGGTGGACGTGCGCGACAACGAGGTGATCGTCACCCGCGCCGAAAGCTGGAAATGGATGGAGAAGATCTCGCGCGCGGTCTGCACCGCCGTGGGCTCGACCGCCGCCACCTGCAAGGCGCCCCGCACCGGCCGCGAAGTCAAGGACTGGGGCATCCACGACACCATCACGCAGGCGACCGAGCTTGGCCGCGTGGTGCTCGAGGCGCGCGCCCGTCACGACGACCCGGTGGCCGCCGTGCTGGACCACGCCAAGGGCAAGCAGATCTTCCGCGGCAAGATCGTCGACGTGGACCGCACCACCACCGGCGGCTTCCTGCGCGGCAAGACGGTGATCGAGGGCATCGACGCGGACCGCGGCGCGACGCTCGAACTGGCGTTCCAGAACGAATGGGCCGTGGCCTTCCGCGACGGTGCGCCCGTTGCCATGACGCCGGACTTGCTGTGCCTGCTCGACAGCGTGTCGGGCAGCGCGATCGGCACCGAGTCCGTGCGCTACGGCCAGCGCGTGAGCGTGGTGGCGCTTCCGGCGCCCGAGATCCTCACGACGCCCGCGGGCGTGGCGGCCGTCGGCCCCCGTGCCTTCGGCTATGACATTGACTTCAGATCGGTATTCCAATGAAGCGTATCGGCATTGACGTCGGCGGCACCAACACGGACGCGGTGCTCATCGACGGCGACAAGATCACCGCCTCGATCAAGGTTCCCACCACGCAGGACGTGCTGTCGGGGGTGAAATCCGCGCTCGCGCATGTCGCAGCGCATATCGGCGACACGCCGCGTCCGCTCGACGCGGTGATGATCGGCACGACCCATTTCACCAATGCCGTGGTGGAACGCGCCCGGCTCGAACGGGTCGCCGCGATCCGCATCGCCATGCCGACCGGGGCGTCGCTGCCGCCGATGTGCGACTGGCCAGAGGACCTCTATCGCGCGGTCGATCCGCTGATCTTCATGGTGCATGGCGGGCACGAATACGACGGCAGCCTGCTGGTGCCGATGCGCGAGGACGAGATCCGCGAGGCAGCGATGAGGATCCGCGATGCCGGGGTAACCTCGGTGGCGATCTCGGCGACCTTCTCTCCGCTGACCACGGAATGCGAGGACCGCGCCGCCGAGATCGTGCGCTCGGTCATCCCCGAGGCGCGGATCACCCTGTCGAACAGCCTTGGCCGGATCGGCCTGCTGGAACGCGAGAACGTCGCGCTGCTGAACGCCTCGCTGCAATCGCTCGGCAGGACCACGGTGCAGGCCTTCAAGACGGCGCTTTCGGAGATCGGCCTCGATGCGCCGTTCTTCCTGACGCAGAACGACGGCACGGTGGCGCTGGCCGATGTGGCGGCGGCGAACCCGGTGTTCAGCTTTGCCTCGGGCCCGACCAATTCGATGCGCGGGGCGGCCTTCCTGACCGGGCTCGACAACGCGATGGTGGTCGACGTCGGCGGCACGACCTCGGACATCGGCTGCCTGATCGGCGGCTTCCCCCGCGAAGCCAACAACATCGTCCACATCGGCGGCGTGCGCACGCTCTTCCGCATGCCCGACCTGCTGCCCATCGCGCTCGGAGGCGGCACGATGGTCGATCCCGAGACCGGCGCCATCGGCCCGCGCTCGGTGGGCTACCGCATCCTGCAGGAGGCCCGGGTCTTCGGCGGCGAGACGCTGACCACCTCGGACATCGCTGTGGCCGCGGGGATGATCGAGATGGGCGACGCGGACCGGGTTCGCGATCTCGACCCGGCCTTCGTGCAGCAGACGCTGGCGCGGATGCGCGCCATGGTGGCTGAGAACTTCGATCAGATGAAGACCTCTGCCGAGGACGTGCCGCTGATCGCGGTGGGCGGCGGGGCCTTCCTGATCCCCGAGGCGGTGCCCGGCGCCTCCGAAGTGCTGCGGGTCGAGAATGCGGGCGTCGCCAATGCCCTCGGCGCGGCCATGGCGCAGGTCTCGGGCGAGGTCGATCAGGTGTTCTCGGACATGAGCCGCGATCAGGCGCTCTCGGCCGCCGAGGCCGGGGCGAAATCCGCCGCCGTTGCCGCCGGAGCCGACGAGACCAGCCTTCAGGTGCTCGAGGTCGAGGACATCCCGATCGCCTACCTGCCCGGCGGCGCGCGGCGTGTGCGCGTGCGGGTGATCGGTGATATCAGCTTTGGATGAGCACCGGGCGGCGCGGGCGAAAATCGCGCGCCGCCCAGCATGACAACGGGATGACGGTGATGACGACGATTGCACTGGCGATTCACGGGGGCTGCGGCGTGCTGCCTCTCGACAGCATGAGCGCCGAGGACTGGGCCGAGGCGCGGCGGGACCTTGCGCGCGCGCTGGCGGCGGGCTGGGCGGAACTGACCGGAGGTGGCTCTGCGGTCGACGCGGTGGAAGCCGCTGTCGTGGTCATGGAAGACAGCCCGCATTTCAACGCCGGGCACGGGGCGGCGCTGAACGAGGAGGGCGTCCACGAGCTCGATGCCTCGATCATGGACGGCGCGACGCTGGAAGCGGGGGCGGTCAGCGCCGCCCGCGGCATCCGCAATCCTGTCCGCGCGGCGCGCGCCCTGATGCAGGACGGTCGGGCAGTGTTCCTGACCGGAATTGCGGCTGACAATTTCGCCGCCGGAGCCGGTCTTGCGGTGGAGCCACAGGGGTATTTCACCACGCCGAAGCGGATCGAGGCGCTGGCGGCGATGAAGGCCCATGCGGCGGCGGGCACCGAGGCCACCGAGAACGAGAAGCACGGCACCGTCGGCGCGGTGGCGCTCGACGCGGCGGGGCATCTTGCCGCCGCCACCTCGACCGGCGGTTACACCAACAAGCCCGCGGGCCGGGTCGGCGACAGCCCGGTGATCGGCGCGGGCACCTATGCGCGCGACGGGGTCTGTGCCGTCTCGGGCACCGGCAAGGGCGAATTCTTCATCCGCCACGTGGTCGGCCACGAGATCGCTGCACGCATGGCCTATCTTGGCGAAAGCGTGGGGCAGGCGTCCGAACACGTGGTGCATGTGGATCTGGCGGGCTCTTCGCAGACCAGCGGCATCGTCGGCGCGGGGCTGGTGGCGCTGGATGCGGCAGGACAGGTCAGCGCGCCCTTCAACACCGCCGGCATGTTCCGCGGCTGGGTCACGCCCGAGGGCCGTGCCTTCGTCGCCACGCATGAAGACATCCACGAGGTGCGGCTGTGAACGGGATGATCCCCGTCTTTGACGGCCACAACGACGTTCTGTCCAAGCTGCTGCGCGCGCGGGACGGGGCCGAGAGCCGCTTTCTGACCGGCGCGCCGGAGATGCAGGTGGACCTGCCGCGGGCGCGGGCCTCGGGCTTTGCGGGCGGGCTCTGCGCGATCTGGGTCAGCACGCCGGACCAGACGCTTGACGACCAGGGCGACCTGCCGCGCGTGCCGCAGGAGTCGGCGCTTCAGCAGACCATCGCGCAGGCTGCGCTGCTGCAGCGCATCGTGCGCCGCTCGGGCGGGGCAGTCAGGCTCTGCCGCAGCGCGGCAGAGATCCGCGCCGCCATGGCAGAGGGCAGCTTTGCCGCGGTGTTCCATGTCGAGGGCATCGAGGCCGCAACCGAGGATCTCGACCTGTTGCACGTGCTCCACGCCGCCGGGCTGCGCACGCTCGGCCCGGTCTGGAGCCGCCCGAACATCTTCGCCCATGGTGTGCCCTTCGTGATGGGCCACGATCCGGATCTCGGCGGCGGGTTGACCGAGGCCGGCAAGGATCTGGTCCGGCTCTGCAACGAACTGCGGATCCTCGTCGATCTGTCGCACATGAACGATGCCGGGTTCTGGGACGTCGCGAAGATCTCCGACGCGCCGCTCGTCGCCTCGCATTCCAACGCCTTCGCGCTTTGCCCGCACAGCCGCAACGCCACCGATCGGCAACTGGACGCGATCCGCGAGACCGGCGGGCTGATCGGGCTGAATTTCGGCGTGCGCTTCCTGCACCCCGAGGGCATACGCGATCCGGAGATGGGCCTTGATGTCATGCTGCGCCATATCGACTACCTCGTCGAGCGCGTCGGCATCGATCACGTCGGCCTTGGCTCGGATTTCGACGGCACCTTCATGTCGCGGCACATCGGCGACGTGTCCGGGGTGCAGCGCCTGCTGGAGGCCCTGAGGGCCGCAGGCTATGACGAAGAGGATCTCGCCAAGATCGCCCATCGCAACTGGATCGCCACGCTGGAACGCGCCTGGGGGCAATGACCGCGACGTGCCCGTTGCCAACCGGGCGCAAGGGTCGCGGCCGGTGATGCGACAGGCCGCGCGTCCACCTTCGCGCGCGCACCGCCATGTCCCGGCGAGCGAACTTGTGCGATGCTTCCCCAAGGGAAGAATCCGCCGCGCAGTCGCTTCTGCCCGGCGTGATGCGGAGGGCGCATGGCAAGAACGGGGGCATGGATCGTCAGGGCCGGGATCGCCGCGTTGCTGGTCCTGGCCGGATGCGGCAGCAGCGAGTTGCCCTTGCCGGTCGCGCAAGAGGTTTCGACCGTCCCGCTTGACCGCGCGCTTTATGAGGGCGATCTCGTCTTCGGCATCGCGGAAGAGATCGACACCGCCGGTCGGCCGCTGCCTTTCCGGGCCTACATGGGGCTTGCGCCGGGCGGCGAGACCCGCATCGCGGTGAGGGCTGCCGCCGATCTGCGGGAGATCCAGAGCCTCCTTCCAACCCTGCTTTCGGGCAGCGTCGAGCCGGATTGCGGGCTTGGTCTCACGCTCGGGCTGGCAAGCGCCGAGGCAGAGGGCAATGCCGTGCGCGCCCGTGGCGCGGTGCGCGCCGAGCTCTTCCGCTGCAAGGGGCGGGGCACCGCCGGTGAGAGGCGCGGCGCCCATCTCTGGACGCAGATGGTGGATTTCGACGCGCTTGTCGGCGCGGGGTTGAGGGACGATTGCGTCGTCTTCGACTTGCGCGACCTGGCGCTTGACCCGCGCGGCATTGTGGGAGGGCTTGGCACGCTGCTCGGGCTCACCGAGAAGGTCCGCCGCGCGCTGCTCGAAGAGGGCAACGCGGCGCTGCGCGCGGCCCCGGTCTGCCCGGACATGCCCGAGGCGCTGTCGCTGCTGTCGCCGGAGTTCAGCTCTGGCGGTGCCATCGAGATCGGCGATGGCGGGCTAGGGGCGGCGCTGGTGGGAACGGTGGCCTCTGACGCGGCGCGGATCGTGGCCTTGCTGGCGCTCTGGCAGCGCAAGGGCCTGCTGCCGCAGGGCGGGGAAGAGCCCGTGGGATCCGATGAACTGCGGTTGCGTCTCGAGGGCAGCCTGGGCGAGCAAGCGCCGCCGGTGCCCTATCGCCTCGACCTGCGGATGTGGCCGCAGTCGCCCACACGCATCGGGCTCGCAGCGATGCTTGACCTGCGCGCCGTGCAGCAGCAGTTGCCCGACTTGGCCGAGGGGGCGGTTCTGGTCGACGATTGCCGCGCGCGCGTCTCGGTGGAGAACATCGAGGCGACGGCGCAGGAGGCCACGGTTGTCGTGCTGGCCCGGCTCGATGCACGCAGTTTCACCTGCGACAGGGTCGGCGACAGCGCCTGGCAACGCGGCGCGTTGGAGCAGCGCGAGCAGGTGGATGTCCGGGCCGAGGTGTCCGCCTCGGTTGTCCGCAACTGCGCGGTGTTCCACCTGGTCGATCTGGCGCGCGATCCACCGCTTCCGCTGGTGTCCCAGGGCCGGCAGGGCGCGCGAACAGAGGCGGCGCGGACGCTGTTCATCGATGCAGTTGATCTCCTGTTGAAGGCTCGCCCGCTCTGCCCTGAACTGCCCGAGGAGCTGCGCATGCTCGATCCCCGTTTCGATGAGGGTGCGCCGCAGGAGATCGGCGACGGCGGGCTGGGCATCCATCTTGCGGGATCGGTAGATCTGAGCGCGGCCACGATCATCGCGCTGCTCAAGCTTCTGCAAGAGCGGGGCGTCCTGCCGCCCCGCCCGTAAGCCTCTCAGGTCACGGCGTGTACCAGATCGGCGAGGTATAGGCGCGCTCCTGACCGATGGTTTCGGCGCCTTCGGGGATTTCCACGCCGAAGCGCTGCGCGTCGTAGACCACCCAGCGCGGCGTCGGGATCTCCAGCACACGCGCGTAGTAGAAGGCCTTCTGCGCCGGGTCGAACTCGGGGTCGGTCCAGACCGTCGCCAGCTCCGACGCGCCGATGGTGTTGTACCAGGTGGCGGCGGGGATATCGACCGTGTTGCCGACCTCGGGCAGGGTGCCGTCAGCGCCCATCTCGCGCCCCTCGGACCAGGCGACGTCATAGACCTTCTCGTGGGTCTCGCCCGCCGTATCCATCCAGCCCTTGATGATCTGGATGCGGTCGAGGTTGGCACCGACCGGGTCGCGCAGCGCGTAGACCATGAAGCTCGGGGCGGTTGCCCCCTCGGAGGCGGCGCGCAGGTCGCCGCCCATGGGCACGCCCTTTTCATAGCCGATGAAGGCGGGCTGGCGCGAGCGCAGGTCGTCGTCGGTATAGTCCCAGCCGCCGAAGAAGCGCACCATCATGCGCGGCCCGGTGGTGGCATAGACCTCCTTGCGCGCCATCGCGTCGAAGAGCGCGGCGCGGGTGTTCTCCTTGGCCCAGACAGCGGCGAGGCCGGATGCGACGAGCTGGTAGCCCTCGTAGGTGCCCTTGTCGGACTTGGCGAAGGGATGCTCCATCCGCGTCGGAGACGGCTCGGCGGTGGCCGCCTTGCCGAAGAAGTTGTCCTCCTCGATCGCCGGCAGCGAGGTGTGCGAGTCGGTCGAGCCGACCATGCCGAACTTGTAGGGGTTGGTGCCGAACTTGTCCTCGAGCTGGAGCCCCATCTTCAGCGCCGAGCGGGCGTACTCGTATTTCAGCATGGCGTCGGTCTTGGCTTCGGTCAGGTCGAGGTTGCCGACGTCCCATGTCTCGTAATCGGCGAACTTGTCGTCAGGGCTGAGGAGCGGGTGCGCCTCGCCATCGCCCTTGATCTGGGTGGCCTCGTAGAGCGGCTCCCACTTGGCACGCTTCTGCACGTAGCCTTCGTCGATGGCCTTGCCGGTGAACTGTTGCTCGAAGGGGAACATGAGCCCGTTCGACAGGTTGCCGTTGTGCGCGATGGCCAGCACCGAGCCGCCGGTCTTGGCCTCGTAATCCTCGAGGTACTGGTAGAGGTCGAGCGGGTCGGTGCTGCCGTAGGGCGGCTGGGTGACCATCGGCACGACTTGCGAGGCCTTCTCGCCGCCGTCCCGGAAGATCACGTTGCGGTGCAGGTTGTTGCCCTTGTCGAGCGCGGTCCACTCGTAGCCGATGAAGGCGGTGAAGTTGCCGGGGTCGTTGAACCGCTCGGCGGCGTCGATGACATCGCCCCAGACGGAGTTGTAGATCTTCGAGCCGGGCGCGTAGTCCTTCAGCAGCTTCTCGGGCAGCGTTGCCTGTGCGAAGTTGGTGATGAGATCGAGCGCGGCGTCCGCGGCCTCCTGTCCGCCGGCCTGCAGCCCGTCGAACCACCGCTTGCCCTCGGGCACCGCGAGGATGTTGGGGGCGCCGGAGGCGAGATCGGTGGAAAAGCCCATCATGTCCGAGTGGTCGGCGATCACCACCCAGTCGAGCGGCCGTCCCAGCTTCACCGGCAGACCGGTGGCCGAGGTGACCTCCTCGCCGCGGGTGAAGCGATAGGCGGGTTCGAGCCCCAGCGTGTTGCCGAAGAGCCCGGCATCGGCCGAGAGCGCCGTGTGCAGGTGGCTGTCCCCCCAGAACACCTGACTGGGGAAGGAGCGCTGGGCGTAGGGCGAGTAGGTCTTGCCGTGATAGAGCCCGGTGAGGGACTCCTCTGACGGGATGAATTGCGCGGATGCCGCGACCGGGACGGCCGTCAGCAGCAGCGTGGTCCAGAGCGATGCAGGTTTCATGGGTCTCCCTTTCGTTTGCCGGGCCCCGCCTGAGGGCGTGTCGCTGCCAAGCGGGGCTGCGTGGGGTCTGGCCGCGCCGAGGGAGAGGGACCTGCGCGGTGCGGCGGCGTGGTGGGGGCTTACCTCGGGCATTCCGCCTTGTAGGAGGCCCCGGTCTGCGGGTTGTAGAAGTTGCAGAGCTTGGTGCCGCTGGAACTGGTGGGCACATTGGCCCCGATGGCGGTGCCGATGGCCGCGCCGCCGAGGGCGGCGGCGGTCTTGTTGCCGCCGCTCACCTCATGCGCGATGGCCGCCCCGGCAAGGCCGCCGGTGGCGGCGTTGATGCCCTGATTGTCGCTACAGCCGCCAAAAAGCGTCCCGGCGATCAAGGCTCCGGTCAGATAGAGATACCGCATAGCTTCCTCCCTTGGGTGATCAGGGCCGGGCGAGCGCCGTCCGGCACCGTGCTTCGTGTCAGTATTTGAACGTCACGCCGATGATCGGGCCGGTCTGCCGCGCATCGTAGACGATCCCGTCGGTGTCGTAGTTGACGTCCAGAAGACGCCAGCCGAGGGCAAGCGAGAATGCGTCCGACATGCTGTAGCCCAGGCCGGCGGTGAGCGAGCCCTGGAACTCCGAGCCGACGCCGAAGCCGCCGACGTCCGCCGCCCCGAAGGCCTGCCAGCGGTCGTTGAGCGCATAGCGCCCGGAGATGCCGACGATCGGGTCGGTCCAATCGGTGTCGGTGTCGCGCTTCTGCCGGCCGAAAGGGGTATAGACGCTGTAGCTGTTTTCGAGATGCCAGTAGCGGATGCCGCCGAAGACATCGAGGGTGTGTCTGGAGGACTGCGACACCGTGCGGCCGAAGGCCAGGGTCAGGGTCGAGGTGTCGCTCTTGATGTTCACCTTGTCGATGTCGGGGCCGCCGATCTTCTCCGTGCTATCCGTCTGTACCACCGAGCCGTCGAAATAGATCACCCAGGGCCCGTTGCGGGCACTGCCGAACAGGAACAGGCCGTAATTGAGCTCGTCCCATATGTCGCCGAACGACAGGTCGAGCGATTGCGCCGGGAAGCCGGGGATCGTGCCGAGATCGCCCTCGAAGCCGGTTGCCCACATGTAGGGGGTGATGCGGACGTCCCAGTCGCTCTGGGCGTGGGACGGCAGGGCCGGGCCCATCACCGCGAGGGCTGTCAAAAGGCCGCCGTACACGGCTGCAGGTGTCATGTGATCGAACCTCCTCATTACACAGGCCGGGACATCCGGCGCGCGGGGTGTTGGCCTGAAGACCGAGGAGACGAGGAAAACCGGGACGCTGGAAATACGGTCGATCAGACGGGATAGCAGTTCCGCGCGTGGCCCTGTGGGAGTGCTTGGAACGATGTGGTCTCGAGCGAAGGGCAATGCGCGTCCCGCCCTGCGGCATGCGCGACTGCCTTGTGTCAGGTGAGTCCTCCGATCACCTGTGGGTGCCGTTGGCGGATGCCGAAGTCCTATGCCGGAAATGGTACTTTAAAGCCATGATATGGATCAACAAAATCAGAGGTTTTGGCGAAGATAAGTGGGTTTAAGGTGGGGCGGAAATGTAAGATTGCGGGAATGTTATTCCATTTCATGGATATGGCGAATTCTTTGGAAATATTGTCAACAATCGCGGTCGGCAGATCGGGTGTCCCGGCCAATGGTCCACCCAAGGAAGCTCTTCTCTGATGGGTTGATGCCTTTCATCACAAGACACCTTTGAATTGTTTTCCTTGGGGCATGGCGCCGCGCGGGGACGCCTCTGCCGCAGCGCGAGTCCCCGCCCGGTGTCGGCATATCCACGGCTTCCGGCCCTGCACCACGCAGGGTGCGACAGGGCCGGATCGATGACGCGGCCGGGGTGGGTGTCAGATCCTCTTGCCGCCGGTCCCGCGCAGCGCATCAAGGCTCAGGCTGCCGCCGCCGACCACGGCGAAGTAGAGGAAGACGAAGCAATAGAGGATTGCCGCATCGCCGCCATTCAGCGTGGGGTAGAGGTTCTGCGGCGCGTGGAACATCCAGTAGGCGACCGCCATCATGCCCGACAGCACGAAGGCCACGGGGCGCGTGAACAAGCCGATCAGCATCAGCAGCCCGCCGACGAGTTCCAGCACGCCGCCAAGACCCATCAGCGAGAACAGCGGGGGTTGCTGTTCGGTGGCGGGGAAGCCGAACAGCTTCTGGGTTCCGTGCAGCAGGAAGATGAGCGCGGTGACGATGCGCAGGACACTCAGCATCAGCGGGGCCAAGCGGCCGGACGATGTATGGGACATTCCAGAGATCCTTTGTTCAGGACATGGTGAAACGCTTACGCGGGCTTGCCGTCCCGCGATGCGGACCGACGCTCTCTTGCACTGACCGCACCGTGTCAGCCGCGCGCCGATCATCGGCCAGCGCGGGTCCCCCAGAGCGGGAGCTTGCCCTAGGGTACTGCAATCACGGCATTCTACCTAGGCGGAAGTCTCCGGACGTGCGGAAGGGGCCGCGCGTGTTGTGCTTAGGGCACTCGCGCAGAGGGTGATGAGCAGCGCCGCGCCGCCGACCATGGCGAAGGGCACCCGCAGCGAGGTGGCATGGGCGATGAAGCCGATGATCGGCGGGCCGAAGAGCATTGCGCCGTAGCCGAGCGTCGCGACCGAGGCGATGGCCTGGCCCGGCGGCACCTCGGGATCGTTGGCGGCGCGGGTGAACGCCATGGGGATCACCGCGGCATAGCCCATCCCCATCAGGATGAACGCGAAGAGGGCGACGGGCAGAAGTCCGGTCGTGGCACAGATCGCGTAGCCCGCCGCGCCGAGAAGTCCGCCGACGCGGGCCACCGTCACCGCGCCGAAACGGGTGATGATCGTGTCGATCGACAGGCGCATCGCCACCATCGTGACGGAAAAGGCGGCATAGGCGAAGGTGGCGCGGGCCTCGGGGGTGCCCAAGGTCTCGGTCAGGAAGACGGCGCTCCAGTCCACCGCCGCGCCCTCGCCGAGCCCGGCGGCCAGCGCCATCAGCGCCACCAACAGCAGCGGGCCGCGGGGCAGGGCGAAGATCGGCGCGCGCGCGGGATCTCGGCGGGCGACGGACTGCCATGGCAGGCGCAGGAACGGACCGAAGAGCGCGGCCGAGACCGCCGCAGCGAGCGCGAAATGCAGGCCGGTGGAGGTTCCGCTGGCCGCCGCGAGATAGCCGCCCGCCGCGCCGAGGCCGGCGCCCAGGCTCCACATGGCGTGGAAGGAGGACATGACCGAACGCCGCATGTGCCGCTCGACCTCGCTGGCCCAGCTGTTCATCGCCACGTCCATCGAGCCGTGGCACATGCCGAAGAAGAACAGCGCGGCGGCCAGCATGGCCGGCGTTTGCGACAGGCCGAGGAAAACCGCTGATCCCAGGTAGGCAAGGGCGATCCAGCGCGTGAGCCGCACTGCGCCGAACCGGTCCGACAGCCGTCCGGCCAGCGGGAAGGAGGTCAGCGCGCCGGCTCCCATGACCAGCAGCAGCCCGCCGAGCGTGCGCTCGTCCAGGCCGAGCCGATCGACGAAGGCCGGGATGCGCGAGGCCCAGCAGCCCAGCAGCACGCCGTTCAGCGCAAAGGCGGCGGCGACCGCGCGCCAGGGGGTTCTGGGATCACGCATGACGGACCTCGATTCCAAGTTCAGCATAAGGGGAGGTGGTGCCTGGGGCGGCATCGGTGATCAGCAGGTCCAGCGCCTTGCAGGGCAGCACGCGGTGACGCGCGCGCAGCCCCAGCTTGCCGGCACCGGCAAGCGCGACGGCGCGGTGACTCGCCGCCGCCATGGCCCGTTTCAGTTCGGCCTCGTCGAGGTCATCGGCCCCGAGGCCGAAGACCGGGTCCAGCCCGCAGACGCCGAGAAAGGCGATGTCCGCCGCGATGTCGGAAAGCGCCGCGACCGCGCCATGCCCGACGCAGACCGCGCCTGCCGGTGACATGCGACCGCCGACAAGCTGCGTGTCCAGCCCGGCCGCAAGGCAGGCCAGCGCGACCGCCGGCGCGGGTGTCACCACCAGGCAGTTGGGCAGCAGCGGCAGCGCCTGCGCCAGCGCATGCACCGTGGCACCGCCGTCGAGCAGCAGCACCATGCCGTCCTCGATCAGCGCGAGGGCGGCGGCGGCAATGGCCTCGTGGCCGGGCTGGGCAGCGGCCATCCTTTCGAGCGCGGCACCGGAGGGCCGGCTCACCGGCATCGCGCCACCGCGCACGCAGCGTGCGACGCCCTGCGCCTCGAGCGCCTTCAGGTCGCGCCGCACGGTGTCGATCGAGACCCCGAACTCGCTGGCGACCGCCGAGAGTTCGAGGGCGCTGCCACGTTCGAGCCGCAGCCGCAGGGCGTCCTGGCGCGCGTCCGGGAGGAATGGGGGCATCGAGGGGCCTGCCGTTTTGTTCCGCTTTGCGCCGAGTTGTGCTGCAATTTGCAATGTCGTGCAAGATATGAAAGGGGCCTCGGCGTCTCCTTGCCGGGCCGCGATGGCGGCGCGCGCCTGCCGCTGCCGTCAGGGATCCGGGCGCAGGGCGAGCCATATCAGCACCCCGATATAAGCGAAGACCGCGAGGTTCAGCAGGGTGTCGACCAGTTGCGCGCTCATCCTCGGGCTTCCCGCCGAAGCGCCCGCAGCAGGCAGAGCACCAGGATTGGCGCAATGAAGATGAAGACGATGGCCGACAGCGCGATCACCGAGCGGACAAGCGTGACGTCACCCACCAGCACCATGGCCAGGCCAAGCGCGGCCAGCACCGCCCCCCAGGTGAGCCGCAGGCGCACCGGCGGGTTCTCGGCACCGCCGGTGGCGAACATCGCGAGCACGAAGGCGGCGCTGACCACGGATGTCACGACGAACAGGAAGGCCGCGACGATCGACGCGCCGCTGGTCAGCGCCGACAGCGGGAAGCGCTCGAGCAGCGCAAAGGTGGTGGCGTCGAGGTTCTCGGTGGTGACCGCCGCCAGCGCGCCCTCGATCCGCAGGCTGTCGTAGAAGCCCAGCCCCCCGAAGACGCCGAACCAGATGACGGAAAACAGCGTCGGCGCGAGGATCACCCCGAAGAGGAACTCGCGGATCGTGCGGCCGCGCGAGATGCGGGCGATGAAGACCCCGACGAACGGCGACCAGGCCAGCCACCAGATCATGTAGTTCAGCGTCCAGCCCTTGAACCAGCCAACCACGTCGTCCTCGAGGAATTCGGCCGTGGCGAAGCCTGCCTTCAGGACGTTGAAGAGGTAGCGGCCGAAGCCGGTGACCATCGCATTCATCAGATAGGACGTCGGTCCCATGATCAGCAGGTAGAGCAGCAGGCCGATGGAGAGGATCATGGCGATGTTCGACAGGCGCGCCATGCCGTCGCCAAGCTCGCGCCGAAGGGGGATCGCAAAGCCAAGGCACACCGCGACAAAGACGGCCCCGGTGAGCTGCGGCGAGGGGGCGAGACCGAGCAGCCTGGCCAGTCCGGCCTGGATCTGGAAGACGCCCATGGCCAGCGAACCGGCGAGCCCCACGGCGATGGCGACGATGGCCATGAGGTCAAAGAGCCAGCCCAGGGTCCGGGTCCAGCGTGCGGTCCCGAAACTGTCCTCGACCGAGGCGCTGAGCAGAAGCGGACGCCCGCGCCGGAAGCCAAAGAAGCCGATGGCAAGGCCGACCATCCCGTAGATCGCCCAGGCATGCAGCCCCCAGTTCACATAGGTGACGAAAAGCGCCAGCCCCGCCGCGCGCGACGGCGGATAATGCGCGCTGAGCGTGGCGAAATGGGTGAGCGGCTCGGCGGCTCCGTAAAACAGCAGGCCGACGCCCATCCCGGCGGCGAAGAGCATGGCGATCCACGAGGGTGTCGAGAAATCGGGCCGGGACTCCTCGGGCCCGAGCCGCACCGATCCGAAGGGCGATACGGCGAGGTAGATCGCCGCAAGCAGCATCCCGCTGGCGGTCAGCATGATGAACCAGCCTAGGCTTTCGAACTGGGCGGCGACGATGGCCGCTGCGCCCGTGCCCAGGCCGCGCGGATCGAGAATGCCCCAGAGGCCGATGCCGGCGCTCAGGGCGAGGGCGGTGAGGGTCATTGCGCTGGGTTTCATCCGAACACGTCTTCTCGTCAGGGACATTTCCGCGAAGCGCGTCCGGCAGGGGGCGGCACTTCAGAATGCCAACAAGATCCGCGGCGAGACAACAGCTATTTCCAGCACGCGCCGGCCGCGCCCGTCTCCGGAAATTGCCGCGAAAAATTTCCAGGGCTGGGGACCGGGGGGACGCGCATAGGTTGCGGCGCGCAGTGGCGGCGGCGGCGCATCGCGGCCGCGTCCGGGCGGCGATGCTCCGATGGGATAGCTCGGCAGGATATCGAAAGTTCCCGGCGGCACTTTCGATATCCTTGTGCGAGACCGGCGGTATCTCTATCGGCGCGGTATTTTCGAGAGGCGTCGGAAAAAAGCAAATGATTACGGGCGAGGCATGTCATCCTGTCGCGTGCCGCATCTCGAATATATTGCCTATCGTAAGGTGTATGTATTTTTCCATATTCGGCGGGCAAAGTGATCGTGTCAAATTTGTGACGTCACATCTTTTGGATAAGATACATATATTGGAGGGCCACGATTTGTATTCGGCAGTTTTGGCGCGTGTCAGCAAAATCCTCGAACGGGGAAGCTGGTCGGATAGAGCGCTGGATAGGGCGCTAGATTTTCTCGAAGATTTTGTCGAACGCGCGGCGACGGGGCATCGCGGCGGGCGGCTGCATTCTCGCTGCGACGAGGATGCGCGAGGCGAGACCTCGATCGACATGGTGCTCGGTGGCAGCGCCGAAGCGGTGGGTGAGCACACTTTCGCTTCGGCGGAGTTGGACGCGAAGATCGTCGATACCGGGCGTGCGTCTTTCGCGATTGGCAGCGCAAGCTTCCTGGCCGCCGCGGAGGGAGGGGCACAATACGCCACGACCGACGCCTTTTGCGAGGTGGATGGCGCGGATTTCGTCTTTACCAAGACGAGGACGGTCACCGGAAAGAACTGGGAAGAAACCACGACCCAGGTGTTTGCCGTGGATTTTGCCGATCTCACGCTGAGGAACCCGCTCATCATCACGCCGGAAAGCAGTTACCGGGTCGGCAGCTATCAGCATGTGTCCGATGGGAACGTGGCCGAGGTCGACTTCGATGTCGAGGTCCGGGCAGAGCACACCTACGCGGACGTCTATGCCGGGGCGCTGACAATCGAGGACAGCTATTCAGGCTCGTTGATCGAAGCGACCCTGGCGATCGGCTGAGGCTGCCGGCGCGCGGCCTTCACTTTCTGACTTCGCTTCAGCACCCGCCGCGGCGGGTGCTGTTCCAGCGGGTGGCGGTGGGCGTGCCGCCGAGATTGCCGGGCGCGTCCTGCAATTGATCCCTCGCGGTGCCGCGGGAAGCCTTCTTGAACCGCGCTGACCAATTGCGCCGACGGACCGGGGCTTTTCGGCGGGCGGGTCCGCAGCGCTGGCATGATAGCGCGAGCAGAATCCCTGATTCCCGAGGTTGTGGCTCTATCCGAGTCGATGCCGTGCAAGGGCACGCTGTCCCCAGCGGCATTGCCGCGCAGACGGGGCACAACCTGCGCAAGTGCACTTTTCCGCCTATGCAACATGGACTTTCCTAAGCGGCAGGCATGAAACGGAAATACCCCAATGCAAAAGGACATGCACCTGTCTTCCGGGCTCAGGTGCCGACCGATCCGGACGCGGTGGGAATGACGCGAAATCAGTGAGCTAGGTCTCAACCTTTGCGAGAGTTCCGGGAAAGTGGGATGCGCGCGACCGAAAATTCCTGCCCGGTTGTCGGCCCGGTGGATGTGGTGCCGCTGCGTTCCGGAATTTCATATTCTCTCGTCTCGCTTCCGTGTTCTCAGCAATAATCCGCCAAGTGTTCATCAAGAGATTTATTGCCGAGTATTCGGCGATGACCCGGTGTTATAGTCGTTTGCGCAAAAATGGGGTTATTTGAAATCTGGAAAACATTTCCAAAAAAAGAAGTTTCTGGGGGTCATGTTAAATCATATTCAAAAGGCTGCGGCTTTCCTCTTCGAGGGAGCGGTGAGATGAGTATTTCCAACTCAAGCGAACCGATCCTTTACATCGTGGACGAAATGCCGCTGACGCGGGCACAGCTTTCGCAGTTTCTGTCCGGCTTCGCGCGTCTGCACGGATTGCGGATCGAGGAAGTCTCCGCGAGCAACACGGATGATATCTTTCCGCAGGCTCAGGGCGGCATGTGCGTCATCAACACAGGCGCGAGCACGAGCACGTCCATCTGGTTCGCGATCGTGCAGAAGTTGAGCCAGACGGCCCGGCTTGGTCCGGTTGTCGTCTTTTGCGAAATGGCCAGCGCGGAGTTCGTCCGCGGTGCGCTCGAAGCGGGGGCGCGCGGCGTGGTGCCTGCTGCAACCGATCCGGCGGTGGCCCTGAAGTCGCTGGACCTGACACTGCATGGCGGCATCTTCGTACCTCCATCGGTGCTGGATCTGCTGCATAGTTCCGAGCCCTCGCGCGAGCCGGACGATGCGCCACCCTCGCGGCCGGAGCAATTGCCAGACCTGTCCGGCGGCTCTTCGGGCGAACATGGTGCAGCGCCGCGGCCCACCGCTGCACCGCAGTCCCGCCGGGCCGACACTTTTCTGAAGGAGATCGACGCAACCGATATCGGGGCGGGCGCGGAGGAGCCGGACCTTGGCGAGCTGACGCCTCGGCAGCTCGCCGTGCTCGACAATCTCGGCCAGGCGCGATCGAACAAGGAAATCGCAAGGGCGCTCGACACCACCGAGGCCACGGTCAAGCTTCATGTGCGCCAAGTGATGCGAAAGCTCGGTGCGAAGAACCGCACGGAGGCGGCGCTCATCGCCGCCCGCCGGTCGCAGGCGAAGCTTGCCGAACACGCGCCGGGCGACCGGCCGCCTGTCGCCGCGCGCCAGCGGCCGGAGACACCGGCGCTGCCCGACCGTGTCGATCTGGTGGCCGCGGTGACGCGGGAAGACGCGCACCGGGTTCCGAGCGGCTTCTTTCCCGGCAGCCGGAAGCCGGAGTTCAACAAGCGCGCCGTCGAGCATCTGCGGCGCATGGAAAAAAGCGCATCGGTCCATTTCTCGGGGCAGCCGCCGGAACCCGGCCGACTCAGCTGAGCGCCGGGCGCGCCGGGCCTGCCGCCGCGCTCGAGGTGGGGTCGTGGGGTGCCCGGTCTTGCTGGGTGCGCCGCGGCCCGACCACCGCCAGCTTGCGAGAGGTGTCATGCGGATCCAGCTGAATTTGCCGGCAATGACCCGGCTGAGGCGCAGGATGCGGCAGTCCCGGTCCGGCGCGGTGACGCGAGCATCGCGGGTTCCGGCACCAGTCCGGTGCTGCGGTCCAGCTCCGAGAACCTCTCGATTTGGCCTTCGTGCCCTGAGCTAATCGCAAGCAGCTCCTCGGGGACCGCAAGCAGCTCTTCGTT
Source organism: Salipiger mangrovisoli (assembly GCF_015223355.1). GTDB lineage: Bacteria > Pseudomonadota > Alphaproteobacteria > Rhodobacterales > Rhodobacteraceae > Salipiger > Salipiger mangrovisoli. Next base: position 28,335 of record NZ_JADFFK010000011.1, read on the forward strand.
CGAAGCCCGTAGCGCCTTGACGCTGGCCTCGCGCCGCTCGGTCACCTGGTGCAGCCTTTCCCCGGTCAGCCGAAGCTCGCGTTGCTGTTCCGGGGTGCGCCGGGCCGGAAGCTGAACCTCCTCTGTCGGCGGCACAGCAGAGCTGTGGCCCGCGGTTCCGGTTTCGTCCCCCAGGTCGCCCTCGCGCAGCGTCCCGACCGCCACGTTGATCTTCGGGGGCGATTTCCCCGACCGTCCAGTCCGTCCATGTCGTTCATCGTGTCGAAGACGGCTCTGTCGGCGCCGAACCAGCCCCCGGCTGTGGTGGGGCTGGCGCGAGACGTGACGTCAGGAAGCGGTCCGGCGGAGCTTTGCGAGCGCTTGGTCAATCACGGTACCATGGGGTCCGGGCCACCCCGATAAGGCGCGCTCGGGCGCATCCGGACGCCGCTGCGTGGCGCGTGGCTGGGCACGCCCGAGAGCCTCAGTGCGGTGTGCCGCGCGCGAGCGTTGCCGCGGCCGCGTCGCTGGTCAGCGGCACGCCTGTGCAGGCGGCGACCCAGCTCAGGGCCATGTCGTGCTTGTCGCGGCTGAAGTCTGCGAGGCCATCTGCCACGAAGAACGGCTGGATGTCGCGTTGGAAGGCTTCCGCCGCGGTGGCAAGGCAGCCGATGTGCGCGTAGATGCCGGTGATGATCAGCTGGTCCCGCCCGCGCGCGCGCATCAGCTCGGCGAGGTTGGAGCGCTGGAAGGCGCTGTAGCGGTGCTTGACGAGGGTGATATCGCCCTCGGACGGGGCGAGCACCGGGATGATATCCTCGTGTTCGGGGATCGCCGACATGCCCGGCCCCCAGAGGTCGGCCTGCAGGCCGCGGTCGGGGCGGAACTGGTTGCCTTTCTGCGCCGTGTAGAAGACCGGCACCCCGGCGCGGCGGGCGATCTGCAGCAGCCGCGCGATATTGCGCGCGGCGGCCGCGATGGTGCTGCCCTCGCGGGTGAGGGCGTCGGCGCCGTAGGCGGCACAGAAATAGCGCTGCATGTCATGCACCAGCAGCGCGGCACGCCCGGCGGAGAGCTCGAAGGGCGCGCGGGGCTGCGGCAGCTCGGCGGCAGTGGGCAGCGGGTAGTCGGGGATCTTCGGTAGGGCCATCGTGTCGCTTCCAAGGTCTGGCTTGAGGGGGTCGGGGATCGGAGATCAGAGGCTTTCGGCGATGCCGAGCGCGCGGCGCATGGCAATGAACTTCGCGCGGGTCTCGGCGACCTCGGCCTGCGGATCCGAGGCGGCGACAATGCCCGCCCCGGCAAAGAGCCGCGCCGCACGGCCCTCGATCATCGCGCAGCGCAGGGTGACATGCCATTCGCCATCGTTGCGGGCGTCCACCCAGCCCAGCGTCCCGGCGTAGAACTCGCGTTCAAAGGGCTCGGCCGCGGCGATCGCCCGCAGCGCCTCGGACAGCGGCGCGCCGGCGACCGCGGGGGTCGGGTGCAGCGCAGCCAGCAGCTCGAGACAGGGCGTGTCGGCGTCGCGCAGGATGCCGTCGATGCACGTGCCAAGGTGCCACATGCTGGCGGTCCGGTCGAGCTGCGGCGCAGCGGGCACGCTGAGGGTGGCGCAATAGGGGGCGAGGATGTCGTGGATGTATTCGACCACCACGCGGTGCTCGACGTTGTCCTTTTCCGAGCCGAGCAGCGCCGCCTTCGCCTGCGCGTCCTCGCTGGCCTCCTCGCGGCGGCGCGCCGATCCGGCCAGCGGGTGCGAGCGAATCGCGGCGCCGGTCTTGCGCAGCAGAAGCTCCGGCGTCGCTCCGACCAGCCAGCGCGGCTCGGCATGCGCGCCGGGCAGGGGCAGGCAATAGGCGGTCACATGCGGATCGCTGCCCAGCCGGTCCGCCACGGCAAAGGGGTCAAGGGCGCGATCGGTGCGCAGGTCGAGCGCCCGTGCCAGCACGGCCTTTCGGAGCGGGCCGGCAGGGTCGGCGACCTGCGCCGCGGTGGCACCCACGGCACGGGCGTATCCGTCCTGCGAGGGCAGCCGTTGCAGGGCGAGCGGGCGGGCCTCGGCGGCGCTCGGCGGGGCGGGCGGCTGTGCCTGCTTCGGCTCGGGGCGGATGGCGTAGAGCCAGCCGGGCAGATGCCGCTTGAAGGGAAAGGCTCCGTACATCCGCCGCGTCAATGACGGGCCGCGCGCGGCAAGCTCGGACAAAGGCGCGCTATGGGAAGCCTCGATGACACCGCTCTGCGCACCAAGACGCAGCGAAAGGCCTAGGCAGGTGGCAGCCGCGGCCAGGGGAAATGCAAGTTCGCTCAAGGAACAAATCCTGTTCTAGGAGCTGCCTGCCGGTTCGGTGGGTGCTGTGAGTGATCAGGTGCGCGACGCCGCGCAGTCTCTGCTCCGCACCTAGCGCGGCGGTGTGAGGGCTGTCAATTCACAAGCACTGCACCGCTCTGGGCCAATGCGTGCCTGTCCGGGGGGCGGGCCGTCGTCCCTCAAAGCGTGCGCGGATCACGTCGGCTCGCTTCTTTGGTGTGGGGTTTCATGCTACAATCATCTCCATTCCATTGCGAAATCGTTTTCCCAAGAGGCGTGTGATGCGCCGTTCCGCACCCGGCCAATGCCCGAGGACCGCCGGACAGGTCATCGCCCCTGGGCCGCAAACCGAGGAGCGGCACCATGCAATTCACGGATGAGTGGGTCGCGCAGCGCGGGTTTTCCTGGAAGGCAGCCTATGCGCTGGTCTCGGCCTGCAGGCTGTCCTACGAGCCCACGGCCGAGTCGCGCCGGGTCCTGGGACAGGTCTGGCGCGTGCAGGGCCGGGTGTTTCGCGCCGGCAGCACCGAGGGGCTGCTGGCGATGGGTCCGCGGTCCGCGGTGATCGCCTTTCGCGGCACGCAGGGGCTGGCCGACTGGATGAGCAACCTGCAAATCCCGCCGGCGCACTCCGCGGCCTTCGGTGCCGCGGTGCACAGCGGCTTTCTCGCGGCCTATGCCACGGTGGCGCATCTGGTGGACAGGGCGGTGCAGGAGGCGGGCGGGCGCACGCTCTGGTTCACCGGCCACAGCCTGGGTGGGGCCATCGCGGTGATCGCCGCCGCGCACCACCGCGCGCGCCACCCGGCCGGCGTGGTCACCTTCGGGCAGCCGCGCATGCTGTCGGACGGGGCGGCGGGCTTCATGACGTCCGCTTTCGGCAGCAGCTACGTGCGGGTGGTCAACGACGACGATGTCGTGGCGCGCATCCCGATCATCTATCGTCATTCCGGCCGGCTGCTGCACTTCGATTTCGCCGGGGCGCTGGAGAGCGAGGGCGCGGGCCCCGACGGTCGCGGCGTCGCCGCAGAGGTTGCCGCCGAGAACGACGGGCCGGCGCGGGTCAGTCCCGAGGAGGAGGCGGCGATCGAGCGGACCGCCCGCGCGGTGGATGCGGCGGTGCCGGGCGGCGAGCTGGAGTTCGACGGCCTGGAAGGGCGGGTCGCGCGCGGGGCCGATGTGGCGATCGAAGGGGTGATCCCCGGAGTGCCGGCGCATCGGATCGACGCCTATGTGCAGCTCATGCGGGTGCGCGCCCTGGCGACCGAGGCGGAAGATGACACGTTCGACGATGGTGCGGGAGCCTTGCTGCGCCCGCGCGATGACGACACCGAGGGCGGGCTCGAGTCCAGCTTCGAGATGGGTTTCGAGGCGGATGATGCCGAAAGCGGTGACGCGGCACCGCCCCCGCAGACGCCCCGCGCCTCGCCGCGGTCGGCGCGCCAGCCGGTGGTGATCCGCCTGCGGAGCGAGGCTTGGGTGCCGCCCGCCGGAATGCCGGTCTCGTCGCGCTTCGGACAATTCGCCACGGGGCGTGCCAGCGCGGCGGATATCGACGCGCTGCGCCGGGATCCTATGGTGGGCGCGATCGAGGTGAGCCGCGAGGCGGGGATCGAGGAGCTTGACGAGTCTGTGCGTTTCGTCGGCGCGGCCGACATCCACCGTCCGCCGATCGACGAGCGCGGCGATCAGGCGATCGTCGGGCTCATCGACACCGGCGTCGACATCCTGCACCAGGCGTTCCGCAGGCCCGATGGCAGCACGCGCCTGCTGGCGCTCTGGGACCAGCGCGGCAGCGGCGGCGCGACCCCGGCGGCGCAGGATGCCGCCTTCACGCAGGACCACGGCCGGCTCTATCTCGGCGCAGAGATCGACGCGCTGATCGCGGCGCATGAGGCGGGCCGGCAAGAGGTGCCGGAACGGCTGCGCGACCTTGCCGGGCACGGCACGCATGTCGCCGGGATCGCGGCCGGACGGGCGGTGGGTGGCATGGCCGATGGCATGGCGCCCGAGGCGGCCATCCTCTGCGTCGTGGCGGCCATCACCCAGCGGCCGGACGAGCCGCCGAGCGTCGGTTATTCCATGAGCCATGTGGATGCGCTGGCCTTCCTGCGGCGGGCTGCGCAGGGCGGCACGGCGGTGCTGGCGCCGCCGCTGCCGATCGCGATCAACGTCAGTCTCGGGATGAACGCCGGGGCGCACGACGGGTCCACCACGCTCGAGGCGGCCTTCGATGCGATCACCGGGGGCGGGCGCGACCCGGATTGCGTGATCGTGAAGTCGGCCGGAAACGAGCGCGGCCACGCGGGCCACGCGAAGGTCTCCGTGGCCGACGGGTTGCTGGCCGACCTCAGCTGGACCAGTTCGTCCCGCTTCCGCGAGGCCGATTATTTCGAGGCCTGGATCGACGGCATGGACGATGTGGCCTTCCGGCTGATCGCGCCCTCCGGCGAGGCTTCCGTCTTCACCTCTTTCGACGCGCCCGAAACCGAGGTGACCCTGGGCGGCAACCTCTGCCGCCTGCACCTCAAGGAACTGCATCCCGACAATGGCGCGCACCGGCTGGTGATCTCGATCCTCGCCCAGCCCGAGGCGATCCAGTCCGGCGCGTGGCGGCTGGAGATGCATGGCCGCCGCATGGTGAGCGCCGCGCGCGAAGTGCATATCTGGGTCGAGCGCACGCAGGAGCGGCCGATCCGCTTCGACACCCAGGACCCCGAGATGACGCTTTCGGTGCCCGGCACCGCGCGCACGGTGATCGCGGTGGGGGCTTGCAACTCCGAGGTCCCCTCGCGGCTCAATGACAGCTCGTCCTGGGGGCTGACGCGCGACGGGCGGCGCAAGCCCGAGCTCTGCGCGCCGGGCTTCCAGATCCGCTCGGCGCAGGCCGGCGGCAGCGACTTGCAGGCGGTCGTGGCCAAGAGCGGCACCAGCATGGCCGCGCCGCATGTGACAGGGGCGATCGCGCTGGTCATGTCGCGTCGCCGCAAGCTCGGGCTGGCGCCGCTCAACGCGGTGCAGTTCCAGACCGCGCTGATCCGCACGGTGCGCGGCAGCCCGCTGCATCACCACGTCGGGGCGGGCTACGGCGTGCTCGACGCGCGGGCGCTTTTCGAGGACCTGACCACGTGATCCGCGCGGACCCATAGGAGGGGATCTTGCCATGACCGACCCTGTTGCCGAGGCGCTGGCCTTTGTCGAAAGCGTCGAGCTTCCCGTACGCCCGCGCCGAGACGGCTTTGAAATGGCCGAAGAGAACGACCTGCCACCGCCCGATTTCGACCGGCCGGGCGGGCTGTCGGTCGCCGTGGGGTCGCAGATCGCCAGCTTTGCCGAGAGCGTGCCACCGACCCTGCGCGCGCATATCGCCGATGCCTTCCTGCTGGCGCAGCTCGCGGCCAACAAGGCGATTGAAGCGGGTGGCGGCGGAGCGGAGTGGTACGACAGCTACGTCGCGACACTGGGCAAGCTCGGCTGGACCGCCGAAAGTGCCGATCGGTCGATGCGCGTGGTGGCGGGCGGATCGGCCGAGGTGCACCGCGAGATCGTTTCGGTGGTGACGGTGCTGCTTGGCGCGGCGGCCGGCGCGGCGGCGGGTGTGATCGCGGTGCTGAACGGGCTTGCGAACATGGACAAGGATGCGCCGTGGATCACGCTCTTTCAGCGCCGCAGCCAGCGCGCCAATGCCAACCAGTTCCAGATCAGCACGGCGAGCATCGAGGCGGGCACGCCGGTGGTGCGACTCGTCGCTTTCGAGCTCGATGCGCAGCGCTCGGTCACCCAGGTGCTGTTCTTCCGCTTCGGGACGTCGGATGCCACGCTGCGCCAGTTCAGCCAGACCATGTCGGTGAACGCCCAGGTGTTCGGCATCGCCGGGCCTCAGGTGGCGCGCAAGCTGGGGTCGCGCGTCGCCGAGGATATCGCGGCAATCGAGATCTGAGCCGCTGTGGCCCTTAGTTCAGCAGGCTCTCGATGCGGCTGCGCTTGTTGGCGGTGTTGCCCGGACCATAGAGGATGGCGCGGATCTTGCCGACCTTTTGCGGCGGGACCATCGCGGGATCGATGCCGGGGGCAATGGTCCGCAGATCCTGGGCTTCGCCCTGCGTGAGTTCGACCGGTCGGCCGACGCTCATCGCGTAGCGTTCGCCTTCCGCATCGCTGCGCGGCGCGGCGGCCACGTCACCCGGCAGTGCGCTGCGGCTGCGATTGGCCGCGGCGAGCCCAACGACAACCAGCATGGCGCTGATCACGAAGACGACGGCAAAGCTTTTCATGGCGGGTCCCGATGGCTCAGAGAATGGTCCTCCAAACATAGGGATTTGCGGCGCGGGAACAAGCCGCCTCAGCTCCGCGGGGCGTGGGCCTTCACGTGGTCGATGAAGGCGCGCAGCGCCGGAGGCATGAGCCGGCGCTCGGTGAAGTAGAGCGACGGACCGGGGAAGGGCGGGGTCCAGTCGTCCAGCACCTGCACCAGCTGTCCCGAGGCGAGATCGGCCGCGAGATAGTCATCGAAGGCATAGATCAGCCCGTGCCCGGCGCGTGCGGCGACCAGCGCCGCCGCCGTGCTGTTCACCGCCAGCCGTCCCTCGGGGCGGAGGTCCATGGCGCGCCCGTTCTTCTCGAAGGACCAGGGCAGCCGGGTGCCGGAACCGAACACATGTCCGATGCAGCTGTGGCGGGACAGGTCTTCGGGCGTTGCGGGCAGGCCATGACGCGCAAGGTACCCCGGCGCGGCGGCCACCACCATGCGCTGGTCGGGGCCGAGGCGGACCGCCACCATGTCCTGCGCCAGTGCCTCGTCATAGCGCAACCCGGCATCGAACCCGCGCTCGACCACATCGACGAGATCGCCCTCGCTGACCGCCTCGACCCGAACGCCGGGATGTGCGGCAAGAAACGACGCGACGAGTGGCATCAGCCGCAGCTCGATCGCCGGGGCAGGGCCGTTGATGCGGATACGCCCGGTGAGCGGCGCGTCCGGCGCAATGCCGAGCGCGGCGGCGGCCCCCTCCAGCACAGCGATCGCGTCGCGTGTCCGGTCGAGCAGGCGCTCGCCCTCCTCTGTCAGCGAGGTGCTGCGGGTGTTGCGGTTGAGCAGGCGCACCCCGAGCCGTGCTTCGAGCTCGCGAATGCGCTCGCTCAAGGTCGAGGGCGACATCGCAAGTTCCGCCGCGGCGCGCCGGAAGTTGAGATGCCGCGCCACCGCGACGAACTGCGCGAGGGTGTTCAGGTCGGGGGGCTGCACTGTTCGGAAATCCGTATAGACTATGCGGAACTGTACGATTTATCGAATGTGCTGCGCAACCTATCTCTGCGCCCAGTGGGGCGGAGGTTTCGTCCCGGCCACAGGAGATTTCGACATGACCAGCAAGATTGCCCTCATAACCGGCGCAAGCCGCGGCCTCGGCCGCGCCGCCGCGCTGCACCTCGCCCGCGCGGGTGTCGCGGTGATCGGCACCTACAACAGCTCGCCCGAGGCTGCCGCCGAGGTGGCGAAGGAGATCGAGGCGCATGGCGGTCGCGCGGCAATGCTGCCCTTCGACGCGGAGCGGACCGACATGACGCGCTTTGCCGCTGAGGTCGGCACGCTCCTGCAGGAGACATTCGACCGGGACAGCTTCGACTACCTGGTGAACAACGCAGGTCTGGGCCTGAACCGCAGCATCGCCGAGACCGAGCCCGATCAGCTCGACCTGCTGTACCGGGTGCACGTGCGCGCGCCTTTCCTGCTCACCCGAGCGCTCGCGCCGCGGATCGCCGAGGGCGGCTCGGTGCTCTTCGTGTCGTCGGGGCTGGCGCGCTTCACCCTGCCGGGCCATGCCGCCTATGCGATGATGAAGGGCGCGGTCGAGGTGCTGACCCGCTATGCGGCGCAGGAGTTCGGACCGCGCGGCATCCGGGTGAACTGCCTCGCACCCGGTGCGATTGCCACGGATTTCGGCGGCGGCGCGGTGCGCGACAATGCACAGCTGAACCAACGTGTCGCCGCGATGATCGCGCTTGGCCGGGTTGGCGAAGCCGAGGACATCGGGGCGGGCGTCGCGGCGCTGCTTGCCGGCGGCCTCGGGTGGATGAGTGGCCAGCGGGTGGAACTCTCGGGCGGGCAGGGTCTTTGATCAAGCGGCGCGCAAAGCGGGCACGGCCGCCCGAGGGGCGGCCGTGCGTGTGTCTGGTAGCCGGTGATTGGTAGCCGGTGATTGGTAGACGGTGTCTGGCGGTCAGTTCGGCAGGGCGCCGCAGAAGCCGCCCGAGGCCGCGGCGCCGGAGCCGAAGGCCAGCAGCGCGGGGGCCTGGTAGGGGTTTGGCGGCGTGCGGGCCAGGTCGAGAACCAGCAGCGCGGCAACGAAGGCCAAGGCAAGCGCGGCGGTGACGGTGCGGGTCATCTCCGCGCCTCCAGCCCCAGCGCCGGGCGCAGCCGGATGCCGAGGAAGGCCCCAGCGAAGGCGGCGACGAACCAGACCCAGCCGTGCAGGCTGCCGGTGGAGATGCCCGAGAAGAAGGCCCCGACGTTGCAGCCGAAGGCCAGCCGCGACGAATAGCCCAGCAGGAAGCCGGCGATGATCGTCGCCACCCAGGCGCGTGCCGGATAGGCGGGCAGCTTTGTCGCCAGCGCGCCGCGGCGCCAGGCGGCCACGCCGAAGGCGCCGAGGATGATGCCGATGTCGGTGAGCGAGGTGTAGTCGGTCAGCACGCTCGATTGCACTCGCTCCATCGAACCGGGGGCTGCCCAGAAGGCCGAGGCCGAGAGGTCTCCGCCAAGCGCGGCGTAGCCCTTCGCGGCCCAGAGACCGAGCCCGTAGACCACGCCCCAGGGCTGGCCCGCGACCAGCAGGTTGCCGATGGCGAGCAGCGCCAGGATGACGGCGGCGATGGCGTGGCGGCGGCTCAGTTTCACGGTGCCGGGTGCGGCGCGCCACAGGAAGATCGCGGCGGCGATGGCCAGCAGCACCAGCGTGACACCAAGCCCCGCACCGCCCGACAGCGTCAGGATCGGCAGTGCGCCGAGGTCGGTCCACCAGATCAGGTTCCACGCCCCGGCGAAGCTGCCGAGCGCGAAGAAGGGCAGGGCCAGCAGGCTCACCGGGTTGCCGCTGCCCGCGTTGACCAGCGTGCCCGAGCCGCAGCCGAGCACGATCTGCATGCAGGCGCCGAAGACGAAGGCGCCGCCGACCATGGCAAAGCCGATGGGGGCCTGCGCGCCGACCAGTTCCCCGGCATGGCTCGACAGCAGCGGGATGGCGACCACGGCAACCAGCGCGATCGACAGCAGCTGCGCCAGGACGCCCGAGGGCTCGCGGCGCAGGATCATCGCGCGCCACGGCCCGGCGAAGCCGAAGCGCATCCCTTCCAGCGCGATGCCGAAGCCGAGACCGATGGCCAGCAGAAGGCCGTAGCGGGCCCCGGCGAAGAGCGCGACAAGCGCCACGACGACAAGCGCGCCGAGGATCAGCCCGGCGCGCTTTCCCATGGCCCCTGCGGGCGCGGCCCCTGCCGCGCCGTTGGTGGCGGTCTGGCTCATCAGTTGCCCCCGGTGACCTGGTTCAGCAGGTTCTTGAACAGGCCGGGGGAGTTCTGCATGTCACGGCCGGTCTGCGAGTATTCGACCATCGAGCCGGGGTAGAGCTTGACGTTCTCGATCCCCGCCATCTCGCTCAGCGCGAACCAGTTGGTCGCCGCCCAGTGGCCGGTGTTGCAGAACGAGACGATCTCTTCGCCTTCGGTCACGCCGAGCGAGGCCTTCAGCGCCTGCACGTCCGAGATCTGGCCGATGGCGGTGGCGCCGCTCTGGAAGAACTGCGTGTAGGCGTAGTTCTGGGCGCCGGGCAGCGTGCCGGGCTTGGCCGCGGCGCCATGCGCCTTCTTGCCCTCGAAGAAGGCGGCGGGGCGGGCGTCGAGCAGCAGCGCCTCGTGGCCGCCATCGACCACGTCTGCGACCTCGGCGGTCTCGGCGGTCCAGGCGTCGTTCCAGGTGATGTCGAGCTCGGTGGGCTCGGGGGTCACCGCGTCCTTGCTGAGCGGCAGTCCGGAGTTCACCCAGGCCTGAGAGCCGCCGTTGAGGATCGACAGCTCGGTGAAGCCCGAGCTTTTCAGGGTCCAGTAGACGCGTGCAGCGGCACCGAAGTCGGTATCCGTATCGCCCTGCGCGACGATGACCACCGGCGCGTCGGGCGACAGGCCCAGCGTCTCATAGGTGGTCTCGAGCTGGTCTGCCGGGACCACGGCGCCGGGGTTGTCCTCGGGACCGCGGAACAGGCCATAGGGTGCCGAAAGGGCACCGGCGATATGGCCGTCGGCATAGGCATCGCCGCGGATGTCGAGGATCTGCGGCGTCTCGGCTCCGGCCAGGGCGCCTTCGAGCTCGGCGGGGCTGACCAGCGGGGCGAGGTCGGCGGCCAGTGCCGCGGTCGCGGCAAACCCGCTGATCGCGGCGGTGAGGGCAATCGCTTTGTAGCGCATGGTGGGGCCTCTTCGGGACAGGTGTTCGTTTTCGGGAAGTATTTCGGTCGATCAGGCGCGGGCGGCAAGGGCCGCGCGCGGTGCCGGGGACTGCCGCGGCAGAACAGCGCTCCGGCGTGCGTCCGCGACGGGGACTGCTGATTGCCTGCGGCATCGAAAGAGGAACATCATCCTCTCCGATGGCAGCGCAGGGCAACGTTGTTCTTATTCACCTGGCGGTTTGGCCGGTTGGGTCGGGACAGCGTTCCGTGTGCCTCACTCCAGTCCGCTGCGCCGGGCGTCCCACAGGGTGAGCATGAAGAGCAGGAAGCCGCCCGCGCTCAGTGCCGCGCCGACGTAGCCTGCGGCGGGGAAGTCGTGGCCCGCCGCGATCACCCGCGCTGCAAGGAACGGCCCGACCGCGTTGGCGACGTTGAAGGCCGCGTGGTGCAGCGAGGCGGCCAGCTGCTGCGCCTCGCCCGCGACGTTCATCAGGCGGGTCTGCATGACCGTCGAGACCCCGCCGAGGATGCTCATGCAGAGCACCGCCAGAGCCATGGTCCAGAGCCCGCCCGCGACGGCGGCGGGGAAAAGCGCCAGCACGATCGCGCCCCCGCCGAAGGAGGCGAAGGCGGTGAGGTTGAGATTGCGGTCCGCCAGCGCGCCCATCAGCAGGTTGAAGATGGTCATGCCGAAGCCCGCGACCATCAGCATCAGCGCCACCATGTCGTCGGAGGCACCGAGCGTGCTCTGCACGGTCGAGGCAATATAGGTGTAGACCGCGAAGAAGCCGCCGAAGCCGACGGCGCCGGTGGCCAGCGTCAGCCAGACCTGCCGGTTCTTCAGCGCGCCAAGCTCGCGCAGGGGGTTGGCATCGGGATCGGCCGGGGTGCGCGGCGCCTTCAGGTAGACCGCCAGCGCCGTCGCCAGCGACAGCGCGCCGACGATGACGAAGCCCGAGCGCCAGCCGATGAACTGGCTCAGCCAGCTCGCGGCGGGCACGCCGATGGTGGTGGCGATGGTCAGCCCGAGGAACACCCGCGAGACCGCCGTGGCGCGCTTGTTGCGCGGCACGATGGAGGCGGCGACCAGCGCCGCCACGCCGAAATAGGCACCATGCGGCAGGCCCGAGGCGAAGCGCGACAGGGTGAAGAGCCCAAAGGTCGGCGCCAGCGCCGAAAGCGTGTTGAAGGTGGCAAAGGCCAGCATCAGCCAGATCAGCAGCATCCGCTTGCGCATCTTCGCGCCGGCCACGGCCAGCACCGGCGCGCCGACCACCACGCCAAGCGCATAGGCGCTGATCGCATCCGCCGCGCGGGCCTCGCTGACGCCAAGATCCTGCGCGAAGCTGGGCAGCAACGCCATCGCGGCAAATTCGGTGGTGCCAATGGCAAAGCCGCCCATGGCCAGTGCAAAGAGCACCGTGCGCGCGGAAATCTGTCTCTCGCTGCCAGCCATCGAGGCAGGCGCGGTCTGGGCCGCTCTGTCGGTCATGCCAATCCATCTGGTCTGTCGGGAATCGGGAGGGATTCCGGGTCTGCCTCGCTCCCTGAGATCACACCTAGGACGCAGCGGCAGGGGTGGCAAGGCTTGCCGGCGCGGCTCGGGGGGTTTGCGCACAACAGTGCCTGCCGCGAGGGCACAGTGCGGCGCGCGGGCGATGGACGCAGCCGCAGCACGCTGCTATCAGGCGCGCGAGCGATAACAGGAGAGGCGCCATGTCGAGCCACGGGGACCCGATTCCGATGATTGCCCGCAAGTCCGCGGGCCTTAAGGGCGAGGCGCATGTGCCGGGCGACAAGTCCATTTCGCACCGCTCGCTGATCCTCGGCGCGATGGCCGTGGGCGAGACCAGGGTGACCGGCCTGCTCGAAGGGCAGGATGTGCTCGACACCGCCAAGGCGATGCGCGCCTTCGGCGCCGAGGTCGAGAAGCGCGGCGACACCTGGCACGTGCATGGCGTCGGCGTCGGCGGCTTCGCCGAGCCGGGCAACGTCATCGACTGCGGCAACTCCGGCACCGGCGTGCGGCTGATCATGGGGGCCATGGCGACCACCCCGATCACCGCCACCTTCACCGGCGATGCCTCGCTGAACTCTCGGCCCATGGCCCGCGTCACCGACCCGCTGGCGCTCTTCGGCGCGCGCGCCTACGGGCGCAAGGGGGGGCGGCTGCCGATGACCATCGTCGGGGCCGAGGCGGCGATCCCGGTGCGCTACACCACCCCCGTTCCGTCCGCGCAGGTGAAATCCGCGGTGCTGCTGGCGGGGCTCAACGCCCCCGGCGAGACCGTGGTGATCGAACGCGAGGCGACCCGCGACCACTCCGAGCGGATGCTGACCGGCTTTGGCGCGACCGTCACCACCGAGCAGACCCCCGAGGGCCGGGTGATTACCCTTGTCGGCCAGCCCGAGCTGAAGCCGCAGACGATCATCGTGCCGCGCGATCCCTCGTCGGCCGCCTTCCCGGTCTGCGCCGCGCTGATCACCGAGGGCTCGGAGGTGCTGGTGCCGAACATCGGCCTGAACCCGACCCGCGCCGGGCTGTTCTTCACCCTGCAGGACATGGGCGCGGACCTGACCTTCGAGAACATGCGCGAAGAGGGCGGCGAACCCGTCGCCGACCTGCGTGCAAAGTTCTCGCCGAACCTCAAGGGGATCGAAGTGCCCGCGGAACGCGCCGCGAGCATGATCGACGAATACCCGGTGCTTTCGGTCGTGGCGGCCTTTGCCAGCGGCAAGACCCACATGCCCGGCGTCAAGGAACTGCGCGTCAAGGAAAGCGACCGGATCGACGCCATGGCGACCGGCCTGAGGCTCAACGGTGTGGAGGTCGACGAGGGCGAGGACTGGTGGACGGTGCACGGCCGCGGCTTCGGCGAAGTGAAGGGCGGCGCCACGGTGCAAAGCCATCTCGATCACCGCATCGCCATGTCCTTCATGGTGATGGGGCTTGCCACGGAAGCGCCGGTACGGGTGGATGACGGCGGACCGATCGCCACCTCCTTCCCGATCTTCGAGACGCTGATGACCGGGCTCGGGGCGGATCTGGGCCGCGAGGCGTGACGCGCCTCCTGCCGCTGGTCGCGGCCTTCGCGGCCGCGCTGCTCATCTGCATGGGCTATTACGCCTGGACGGTGCTCTGGCCCGGTGCCGGGGGGCAGCTGCCCTTCGACCTGCGCGTGCTGGGGTATTCGGCGACCGAGGCGCAGCGCTACCTGCTCGCCCTGAGTGACGACGCACGCGCGGTCTACCTGCTGGAGATGCGCTGGCTGGGGCTGGCCTTCCGCGTCGTGCTTGGCAGTGCGCTGCTGCTCGGGTCCTGGCACCTGTCGCGCGGTCGGGCCGCCTGGCGGCGCGGTGTCTTTCTGTTCCTGGCGCTCGCCTGGATGGGCGCGGATGCGGCCGAGAACCTGCTGGTCAACGAGATGCTGCTGCGCGGCCCGGTGGCGCTGGATCGCGCACTGGTGGACTGGGCGAGCCTGTTCACCCGGCTGAAGTTCGTGCTGCTGGCGGTCTGCGGCGTGGCGCTCTTCGGCCTGTGGCGGCAGCGGCGGGGCGGGTAACTTGCGGCCCTTGCTGGCGACGTCCATAAAGGCCGCGATCTGACAGAAAGGGACCGCCATGGCCTTCACCATTGCCATCGACGGGCCGGCAGCCGCCGGCAAGGGCACGATCAGCCGCGCCGTTGCGGCGCATTTCGGGTTCGCCCATCTCGACACCGGGCTCCTCTACCGCGCCGTCGGGCGCAAGATGCTGGATGGGGTCGAGCCGATCCTCGCGGCGCAGCAGCTTCGGCCCGAGGACCTCGGGGTAGACGGTCTGCGCACCGCCGCGGTGGGGCAGGCGGCCTCGCGCGTGGCGGTCCTTCCCGAGGTGCGCGCGGCGCTTCTCGACTTCCAGCGCGCCTTTGCCCGCCGCGACGGCGGCGCTGTGCTCGACGGGCGCGATATCGGCACGGTGATCTGCCCCGAAGCCGAGGCCAAGCTCTTCGTCACCGCCAGCGCCGAAGTGCGCGCCCGCCGCCGCTACGAGGAACTGTTGGCCGGCGGAGCCGTGACCGATTTCGAGACCGTCCTGGCCGAGACCCGCGAGCGCGACCACCGCGACGCCACCCGCGCCGATGCGCCGCTGAAGCCGGCGGCGGATGCGCTGATGATCGATACCTCGGAGCTGGATGTCGAGGCGGCCGTGGCCGCCGCCATCTCGGCGGTCGAGGCTCGGAGCCTGGAGCGGCTGAAGGGATGACCATGAAGACAGTTCGCATGGGGGCAGGCGGCCCCGAGGTTCCCGCCTTCGGTATTGGCGCGATGTCCTTCGCCGATTTCTACGGGCCGACCACCGAAGAGAATTCCTACGCGGTGCTGGACGCCGCGGCGGCGGCCGGGGTGGTGCATATCGACACCTCCAACGTGTACGGCATGGGGCGCTCGGAAAAGGCGATCGGTGCCTGGCTGAAAGCCAACCCCGGTGCCCGCGAGAAATTGCACATCGCCACCAAGGCCGGCATCACCAAGGACGCGCAGGGCCGGCGCTGCTACGACAACGCGCCCGAGCATCTCGAGGGTGAACTCGACGGCTCGCTGGCGCGGCTCGGGGTCGAGCAGGTGGATCTCTTCTACGTGCACAGGCGCGAGCAGGCGCGGCCCATCGAAGAGGTGACAGAGACGCTGGCCGGGCTCGTGAAAAAGGGCAAGATCAAGAGCTTCGGCTTCTCCGAGATCGCCCCCGCCTCGCTGCGCTGGGCCGCGGCGGTGCACCCGGTGGCGGCGGTGCAGTCGGAGTACTCGCTGGCGACGCGCTTCGTCGAGCTCGGGCTGGTGCAGGCCTGCGCCGAGCTGGGAACCGCTCTGGTCGCCTTCTCGCCGGTCGGCCGCTCGCTGCTGACCGACAGCCCGATCGGGGCCGAGGCCATCGCCGCCAACCCCTTCATCGCGACGAATCCGCGTTTCATGGCGCCGAACCTCTCGGCCAACCGCGCCTATACCGCGCGCTTCGCGGCGCTGGCCGCCGAGATGGGGTTGCCGGCGGCGGGATTGGCGATTGCCTGGCTGCTGACCCGCGGCGATCACGTGATCCCGATCCCCGGCACACGCTCGGTCGCGCATCTCGAAGAGCTGCTGACCGGCACCCGTGCCAAGCTGAGCGCGGACGATCTGGCGCGGATCGATCAGGTGCTTCCGCTGGGCTGGGCGCATGGCGACCGCTACTCCGAGGCGCAGCGCGTCGGTCCGGAGTATTTCTGCTGAAGTTGCCGGTGCGAGGCGTCGCCGTGAAGGGGGCGCTGCCCCCTCGCCGCTGCGCGGCTCACCCCCGGCGTATTTGACGGAACAATGAAAGGGGCAGCACATGTCTCATGTCACCCTTGTTCGGCACGGGCAGGCCAATACCCATGCCAAGGACGAGATCAACTATGACCGGCTGAGCGATCTGGGGCGCCAGCAGGCGCGCTGGCTCGGCGATCACCTGCGTGGCACCGGCGAGGTCTTTGCCCGCGCCTACTCGGGCACGCTGCAGCGCCACCGCGAGACCGCCGCGGAGATGGGGCTCGCGCTGGAGGTGGTGCAGGACGCCCGCCTCAACGAGCTGGAATATTTCACCATGGCGCAGCTCATGCACCAGCAGCACGGCATCGCGCTGCCACCGGACCGCGAGGGCTTCATCCGTCATTTGCCGACGCTGTTCACCTACTGGCGCGAGGGTCGGCTCGAGGGCGCGCCCGAGAGCTTCAGGCATTTCGAGAGCCGCGTCCGCGACGTGCTGGATGAGATCGCCGCGGGTGAAGGCCGGGCCGTGGTGGTCACCTCGGGCGGGCTGATCGGCATGGCGATGCGGGTGACCATGGGGCTCGAGATGCAGGCGCTCGCCCATGCCTGCCTTGCGATAGAGAACACTTCGCTGCACCGCTTCCAGCCGATCTCGACGGGGCTGTGCCTGACGCTGTTCAACGCGGTGCCGCACCTCGAAGGGGCGGAGAGGTCACTGGCACGCACGCATCTCTGACAGCCGGGTTTCCCCGAGTGCCGGTTTTCGGTAGCTAGGCGGGGACTTTGGCTGTGGAGAGACCGATGACACATCTCTGGGTGCGCGCGGAGCAGCGCCAGAACGAGGACCGGGTGGGCGTGACCCCCGAGGGGGTGAAGGCGCTGATCGCCGCGGGGCTGCGCGTCACCGTCGAGGAGAGCCGCGCGCGGGTCATCGGCATCGAGGGCTACCGCGCCGCCGGGGCCGAGATCGCGCCGGAAAACAGCTGGCCCGAGGCGCCCGGGGACGCGATCATCTTCGGCCTCAAGGAGCTGCCCGAGGACGGAACGCCCCTGCGCCACCGCCACATCATGTTCGGCCATGCCTTCAAGGGCCAGCCCGCCGGGCAGGTGCTGCTGAAGCGCTTCGTCGCCGGGGGCGGGGCGCTTTACGACCTCGAATACCTCGTCGGCGAGGACGGGCGCCGGGTGGCGGCCTTCGGCTACTGGGCGGGCTACGCCGGGGCGGCGGTGACGCTGCTGGCCTATGCAGCGCAGGTGCAGGGCGGAACTTGCGCGCCGGTTTCGGTCTGGCCGGGGGCGGCGGCGATGGAGGCGGCGGTCACCGACGCGCTCGACGCGGCGGGCGCGGCGCGGCCGAAGGCGCTGGTCATCGGCGCGCTCGGGCGGGTCGGCACCGGGGCGTCGGATCTCTGCCGCAAGGTCGGCGTCGAGATCACCGGCTGGGACATGGCCGAGACCGCTCACGGCGGGCCCTTCCCCGAGGTGCTGGAGCATGAGGTCTTCTTCAACTGCATCCTCGCGCATCCCGGCACGCCGGTCTTCGTGCCCGCCTCGGCGACCACCGATCCGCGCAGGTTGCGGGCCATCGGCGACATTGCCTGCGATCCGGACAGTGACTTCTCGCCGGTGAAGGTCTATGACCGCGTGACCGACTGGCAGGCCCCCGCGCTGCGGGTTCACGAGGAGCCGCCGCTCGACGTCATGGCGATCGACAACCTTCCGTCGCTTCTCCCGCGGGAGAGCTCGGAGGATTTCGCCGCGCAACTGCTGCCGCATCTGCTGACCCTGCCCGCGCTGAACGCGGGCGTCTGGGGCCGGGCGGCGGCGACCTACGACAGATACCTCAAGGAGGAACTTGCATGATTCATTGGTGCGGAACGGGGCTTTCATCCATTCCCGGCCTGCGGCGGCTGATCGAGGCCGGCCACGACGTGATGGTATGGAACCGGACCGAGACCAAGGCCCGCGAGGCCGTGGGCGACATTACCAATCGCATTCTCTCGTTCGCGCCCGAGGTGCTGGAGCCCGCGGTGCAGGAGGGCGACGTGATCGTCTCGATGCTGCCCGGCGACTGGCACGTGAAGCTGGCCGAGATCGCCATCAGGAAGAAGGCGCATTTCGTGTCCTCCTCCTACATCTCGCCCGAGATGCGCGGGCTCGACGCCAAGGCGCGGGAGGCCGGGGTGGCGCTGGTCAACGAGGTCGGGCTCGATCCCGGCATCGACCACCTGATGGCGCATGACCTGGTCGCGGCCTACCGGGCGTCCGACGCTTTCGATCCCGAGAACGAGATCAGCTTCCTGAGCTATTGCGGCGGCGTGCCGAAGGAGGCGAATGCCTTCCGCTACAAGTTCTCCTGGGCGCCGGTCGGCGTGCTGAAGGCGCTGCGCTCGCCCTCGCGCTCGATCCGCCACTTCGAGGAGCTGACCGTGCAGCGCCCCTGGGATGCGCTGACCCGCTACGACGCGCCGCTCGATCCGCCCGAGAGCTTCGAGGTCTATCCCAACCGCGACTCGCTGCCCTTCATCGAGCAGTACGAGTTCGGCCAGGACTGGAAAGTGAAGGACTTCGTGCGCGGCACGCTGCGCCTCAATGGCTGGTCCGATGCGTGGAAGGAGATCCTCGCCGAGGTCGAGACCGCCGACGACGCACGGCTGGCGCAGATGGCTTCGGACCTGCTGGCCAAGAACAAATACGCAGAGGGCGAGCCCGACCGGGTGGTGCTCTGCGTGACGCTCAAGGCCGAGAAGGCGGGCAAGGCGGTCTGGCACAAGACCTGGGTGATGGACGCCTGGGGCGACGCGCGCGGCTCGGCCATGGCGCGTCTGGTGTCGATGCCGGTGTCCTGGGCGGTCGAGGCGGTGCTCAGCCGCGAGATCACTCCGGGCGTCTCGGCGGCGCCCTCCGATCCCAGGCTGGTGGCGCGCTGGCTCGGCGACGTCGAGGGCCTGGCGCAGCGGATGATGCGGGTGACCGAGGCCGGCTAAGCGGCAACGGCCGGGCAGGTTCTTTGAATCTGCCCGGCGGCGCGCCGTGCGCGCGGCTCAGGCGACGCTTGAAGCGCGCAGCGCCTTGCGGGCTGCGACCATGTTCACCTTGCGGAACTCCTGCAGCCCGGTGACCTCGCGGCCGATCCAGCCGGGCAGGGGCAGGGGGGTGTCGAGGCTTGGCAGTTCCACCTCGGCGATGACGATCCCGGCAAGAAGTCCCGTATAGAGGTCGATCGTCCAGGTCAGATCGCCTGCGGGCACATAGGCTCGTGTCTTCTCGACAACATCGGTGCAATGGGCGGCGAGCATCTCCTCGGCGTCCTGCGCCGGGATCGGGTATTCGAACTCGTCTCGGGCCAGGCCGTCGCGCCTGCCCTTGATGCAGAGCGTCGCGCGGTCGTCGTAGAAGCGCACGCGCGCCTTGCGCCCGTCCTCGGCAGCGATGAGCCCGTCGCGCAGCCGTTCGCTGTGGGAGACGCCGGATTTCCAGTCATCACTGGCGACAAGGAACTTGCGCTCGATTTCTTTGGCCACGGGACACACGGGTTGTGATCGAAAAATAGGCGAAATACATACGCGGCTATAGCGTGGCAGCGTTTCGAAGGCCACAGCAGAAATCGCAATGCTGCCATGACCTTCGCCCCTGATGCGGGGCGTGCCGTCATGCAAAAGGCGCGCCCCGGGGGGACGCGCCTTTGTGCTTTGCGGGGCGTGCTTACTGCGCTGCCTCGTAGTGCTCGTCGAGCACCTTGGCGAACTCGTCGTAGGACATGTTCGAATAGGGCTTTCCGTCGATGATGAAGGAGGGCGTCGCGGTGATGTTGTCGCGGGTCGCGTTCTCCTGGTACCAGCCGACGAGAGCCTTCAGCTTGGCCCCGTCGTTCATGCAGGCGTCGAGCTGGTCCTTGCCGACGCCGGCCATCAGGCCGATCTTGCGCAGCCCGTCGGCGATGCCCTGGTCCGAGCCCGCCTTGATCCAGTCGCCCTGGGTCTTGTAGATCATGTCGGAGATGCCGAAGAACTTCTCGGGCGAGCAGCGCGCGACCATCGCCGCCCACATGCCGTATTTGTCGAAGTAGACATCGCGGTAGACCAGCTTCACCTTGCCGGTCTTGATGTAGTTCTCGTCGATCTGCGGCAGCACCTCATTGGAGAAGCGCGCGCAGTGCGGGCAGGTGAAGGAGGCGTACTCGATGATCTCGACCGGGGCGTTCACATCGCCTTTCACCATCTCGACGATCTCGGGCGTGGTTTCCGCGGCGCTGGCCTCGCTGCTCGCCTCCTGCGCGCTGGCCGCGCCGGGCAGGGCGACGCCCCCGAGGGCGAATGCGGCCGCGAGCGCGGCGACGGGAAGAATGCGGGTCATGTAAGGTCCTCTTGTGGTTGCCTTGCCTGCGGCGTTTCCGCCGCCAATTGCCTCACGGCGCTATTGCCGCGATTTCGAAATGACGTTGCCTGCGAGGCGCTCGAGCGCGGCGCGCAGGCCCTCGTCATGGATGTCTTCTGCCACCCGGTGCGCCTCGGCCTTGATCTCGGGCGAGGGCTCGGGCTTTTCCGCCTTGGCCGCGTGGCCAAAGGCGACGCGGCCCTCGGCAAAGCCGGTGGCGGCGGTCTGGGTGATGCGGACGCGGGCGATGGCGTTGTAGCCGTAGACCGCGTTGACCTTCTCGCGCAGCTGCTCCTTCTGCATCTCCAGCAGCGGCGCATTGGCGCCGGTGGTCAGCAGCGTCAGCGTCGCGCCGAGCCCCTGCTGGCGCGCGTAGCTGACCTCGACCGGGCGGGCCATGGCGGCGATGTCGGCGCCGACGATCTCGTCCCAATGGGTCAGCAGGCGCGACTGCGCGAAGCCGCGGCTCTCGCTGGCCTTGCGGATCTGCGCGTTCAGCAGGCCCGAGGTCTTGGCGAAGCCGTATGTTGAGGTGTTGCGCCGTGCCATCTTGAATCCCTCTCTGCGGACCTATTCTAGTGACCCCGCATCCGCATGCCAGCAGGGAATCGCTTTTGTCGTCGATGATCAAGGGAATGTCAGCCACGCGTGACACGGCGCAGGCCGCAGATCTGCTCACATGGTACGATCGCCATGCCCGGGACCTGCCCTGGCGGGTCAGCCCGGCGGCGCGGGCGGCGGGGGTGAGGCCCGATCCCTATCGCGTCTGGATGTCCGAGATCATGCTGCAGCAGACCACCGTCGCGGCGGTAAAGAGCTATTTCGAGGCCTTCACCGCGCGCTGGCCCACGGTGTCGGAGCTCGCCGCCGCCGAGGATGCCGACGTCATGGCCGCCTGGGCGGGGCTCGGCTACTACGCCCGCGCCCGCAACCTGCTGAAATGCGCCCGCGCGGTCGCCGACGAGCATGGCGGGGTCTTCCCGCAGACCCTGGAGGGTCTGCGCGCCCTGCCGGGTGTCGGGCCCTACACGGCGGCGGCGGTGGCGGCGATTGCCTTCGACCTGCCCGAGACGGTGGTCGACGGCAACGTCGAGCGGGTCATGGCGCGGCTGCATGACGAGCACATGCCGCTGCCGCAGTCGAAACCCGTGCTGACCGGCTACGCCGCGGTGCTGACGCCGCAGGAGCGTCCGGGGGATTACGCCCAGGCGGTGATGGACCTCGGGGCCACCATCTGCACGCCGCGCAACCCGGCCTGCGGCCTTTGCCCCTGGCGCAGCGCCTGTGCCGGCTGGGACCGCGGCACGCAGGCAGAGCTGCCGAAGAAGGCGCCGAAGAAGCGCAAGCCGACCCGTCACGGCATCGCCTACCTGGTGAAGCGGGTGGACGGCGCCTGGCTGCTCGAGCGGCGGCCCGACAGCGGGCTGCTGGGTGGCATGCTCGGCTGGCCCGGCTCGGAGTGGTCCGAGGAGGCGCCCGCCGACATGCCGCCGATCCGCGCCGAGTGGAAGACGCTCAACGTCGAGGCCCGCCACACCTTCACCCATTTCCACCTGTGCCTGACGGTGAAGACCGCGCTGGTGCCGATGGAACGCCAGCCCGAGCGCGGCACCTTCGTCGCGCCCGAGGTCTTCGACCCGGAGGACCTGCCGACGGTCATGCGCAAGGCCTTTACCCTGACGTCGTCCTGACCGGAGCGCGCGCCGCATTGACCAGGGCGGCGCGATCGGCACAGTCTGCCCGCAGCCGCCCTTGCCACGCGCCGTGCCAGCCGGGCGAGATCATGGGTAGGTGACGATGCACACGGGTTTGACGATTTCCCCGGCCAGGCTGGCGCGCTGGACCGCCGCTGCGCCTTTCTGGCTGGTCTACCTGTTGCCGGCGCTGGTCTGGATTGGCGCGCTGAAGGGCGGGCTCTGGGTGCTGCTGCCGCCGCTGGCCACCTGGTACCTCTTCTCGGCGCTCGATGCGGCGCTGGGGCTCAACACCGCCAATGCCGATCCGCAAGCCGAGGAGAGCGACCTCTTCTGGTATCGCGCCGGGGTGATGCTCTGGGCGCCGGTGCAATGCGTCACGCTGTTCGCGTTGATCTGGTACGTATCCGGCAACGAGGGACTGACCAACTGGGAGAAGTTCGGCGTCTTCTTCGGCACCGGGGTGATGACCGGCACGGTGGGGATCGTCTATTCCCACGAATTGCTGCACCAGCGCAACAACCTCGAGCGGCGGCTCGGGGACTGGCTGCTGGCGATGGTGCTCTATTCGCATTTCCGCTCCGAGCACCTGCTGGTGCATCACCTCTGGGTCGGCACGCCGCGCGATCCGGTCACCGCGCGCTATAACGAGGGCTTCCACCGCTACTACGCGCGGGTGCTGCGCCAATGCCCGGTCTCGGCGTTCCGCGCCGAGAGAAAGCTCCTGGCCCGGCGCGGGCTGCCCTGGTGGCACCGGCGCAACCCGTTCTGGCTCTACCTGCTCTTGCAGGCTGCCATGCTGGCACTGGCTCTGTTGCTCGGCGGCTGGGGCGGGCTGGTGCTGTTCCTCGTGCAGGCGGGGGTGGCGATCTGGCAGCTCGAACTGACCAATTACGTCGAGCACTATGCGCTGACCCGGAAGTACCTCGGCGCGGGGCGCTACGAGCACGTCAAGCCGCACCATTCGTGGAACTCGGCCCATACCGCGACCAATTGGCTGCTGATCAACCTGCAGCGCCACTCCGATCACCATTACAAGCCCGACCGGCGCTTTCCGCTCTTGCAGACCTACGCCGAGAGCGAGGCGCCGCAGCTGCCCTATGGCTATCCGCTGATGACCATGGCGGCGATGGTGCCGCCGGTGTGGCGGCGGGTGATGAATCCGAAGGTCAGGGCCTGGCGCCGGACATGGTACCCCGAGATCGAGGACTGGTCCGCCTACAACAGGGCGCGCACGCCCTTGCCCAAGGGCTCGGTCTGAGGCATCGCCGCGCGCCGGGGGTTTCACACCCCCGGACCCCCGTGGGATATTTCGGCCTAGAAGAAAGCGCGCCGCGGCTGCGGGATTGCATTCCCCTTGGCCGCCCAGCAAACTGCGGCCAGCAAGTTGAAAGAGGTGCGCCATGTCGCTCGAGAAAGCCGCCCGCGCGGTGCGTGAAAACGCCTATGTCCCCTATTCGAAGTTCAAGGTGGGGGCCGCGATGCTGGCACCCTCGGGCAAGATCTATGCCGGTTGCAACGTCGAGAACGTCGCCTATCCCGAAGGCACCTGCGCCGAGGCCGGGGCGATTGCCGCCATGGTGGCCGCGGGCGAGACCGAGATCATCGAGGCCTATGTCATTGCCGATTGCGCGCACCCGCTGCCGCCCTGCGGCGGCTGCCGACAGAAGCTGGCAGAGTTCGGCAAGTCCCATGCCAAGGTGACGCTGGCCACCACCGACGGGGCGACTCTGGAGACCACCGTGGGCGAGCTGCTTCCCGGCGCCTTCGGCACGGGGCACATGGACCGCGTCTGATGGATGCCCGCACCGTCATCGCGGCGCTGCGCCGGGGCGAGGCACCCTCGGACGAAGGGTTGCGCTGGTTCGCGGCGGGGCTCGCGGACGGCACGGTGACCGCGGCGCAGGCCGGGGCCTTTGCCATGGGGGTCTGCCTGCGCGGCCTGCCCGAGGCGGCGCGGGCGGTGCTGACGCTGGCGATGCGCGACAGCGGCCACGTGCTGCGCTGGGACCTGCCGGGACCGGTGCTCGACAAGCATTCGACCGGCGGGGTGGGCGATTGCGTGAGCCTCGTGCTGGCGCCGATGCTGGCGAGTTGCGGGGTCTACGTGCCGATGATCTCGGGTCGGGGGCTGGGGCACACCGGCGGCACGCTCGACAAGCTCGAGGCGATCCCCGGCTATGAGACAAGCCCGTCGGAGGACCGGTTGCGTGCCGTGCTGCGGGATGCAGGCTGCGCCATCGTCTCGGCCTCGGAGGGGATCGCCCCGGCCGACAAGCGGCTCTATGCCATAAGGGACGTCACGGCGACGGTGGAGTCGCTCGACCTGATCACCGCGTCTATCCTGTCGAAGAAGCTGGCGGCGGGACTGGAGGGGCTGGTGCTGGACGTGAAGGTGGGATCCGGGGCCTTCATGAAGACCATGGAGGAGGCGCGGGCATTGGCGCGCTCGCTGGTCGGCACCGCCAATGCCGCGGGCTGTCCGACGACGGCGCTGATCACCGACATGGACCAGCCGCTTGCCGATGCGCTGGGCAATGCGCTGGAGGTGCGCGCGTCGCTCGAGGTTCTGACCGAAGGCGCGGGCGGGCCGCTGCTTGAGCTCTCCGTGGCGCTGGGGGCGGAGCTGCTGGCCGGCGCCGGGATCCCGCAGGGCGAGGCACGGCTGCGCGAGAGCATTGCCAGCGGCGCCGCGGCGGAGCGCTTCGGGCGCATGGTGCGCGGGTTGGGTGGCCCGGCGGATCTCGTCGAGCGTTGGCGGGAGATGCTGCCGCAGGCCCCGGTGGTGATCGACGTGGCCGCGCCCGAGGCCGGGCATGTGGCGGCCATGGACGGCGAGGCGTTGGGGCTGGCGGTGGTGCACCTTGGTGGCGGGCGCGAGGTCGAGAGCGATCCGGTGGACCCCGCCGTCGGCCTGTCGCATGTGGTGCGGCTCGGGCAGGCGCTCGAGGCGGGACAGCCGCTGGCGCGGGTGCACGCCGCGAACGAGGCGGCGGCACGGCTCGCGGCGCGGGCGGTGCAGGCGGCGATCCGCATCGGCGAGGCGCCCGAAGTGGCGCCGCTGGTGCGGGAAAGGATCGCGTGATGCGGGCCTTCCTGGTGGTGATGGATTCGGTGGGGATCGGCGGCGCGCCGGATGCGGCCTCGTATTTCAACGCAGGCGTGCCCGACACCGGGGCCAATACGCTGGCCCATATCGCGCAGGCCTGTGCCGGGGGCCGGGCCGAGGAGGGTCGCAGCGGGCCGCTGCGCCTGCCGGTGCTGGATGCGTTGGGACTGGGCGCAGCCGTGCGGCTGGCCAGCGGCGACGCGGTGCCGGGGCTGGGGGCGGAGCCTTCGGGGCTTTGGGGCGCGGCGTCGGAGCGCTCGAGGGGCAAGGACACGCCCTCGGGCCATTGGGAACTGGCGGGGCTGCCGGTGCCCTGGGACTGGCACTATTTCCCCGAAGCGCCGCCGGTTTTCCCGGCGGAGCTCTTGGCAAGGGTCTGCGAGATCGCCGGCGCAGAGGGCACGCTGGCCAATTGCCACGGCTCGGGCACGGTGATGCTTGAGGAATATGGCGAGGCGCACCAGCGCACGGGATGGCCGATCTGCTACACCTCGGCCGACAGCGTCTTCCAGATCGCCGCGCATGAGGAGAGCTTCGGGCTGGAGCGCCTGCTCGACCTCTGCGAGAAGATCGCCCCGGTGCTGCACGAGATGAAGGTGGGCCGGGTCATCGCGCGACCCTTCCTCGGGGAGCCGGGCAGCTACAGGCGCACCACCAACCGGCACGACTACGCGATCATGCCGCCGGAGCGGATCCTCACCAACTGGGTGCAGGATGCCGGGCGGCGGGTCTACGCCATCGGCAAGATCGGCGACATCTTCTCGATGCAGGGCATCGACGAGGTCCGCAAGGGCGACGATGCCACGCTCATGCGCCATCTGAACGATCTCGTGGACGAGGCCGAGGAGGGCTCGCTCACCTTCGCCAATTTCGTCGAGTTCGACAGCCTCTACGGTCACCGCCGCGACGTCTCTGGCTACGCCCGCGCGCTCGAGTGGTTCGACGCCGGGCTGGGCCGGCTGCTGCCGCGCCTGCGTGCGGGGGACCTGCTGCTGATCACCGCCGATCATGGCAATGACCCGACGTGGACCGGCACCGACCACACGCGCGAGCGCGTTCCGGTGCTTGTGCACGGGCGCGGGGCAGGGCAGATCGGGCGGATCGCATTCGCCGATGTGGCGGCAAGTATCGCGGCGCACCTGGGGGTGCCCGCGCAAGGACCGGGAAGGAGCTTCCTTTGAGAGACCCAAGAGACCACGACGAGGAAAGCCTGCACCGGATCAAGGGGCTGCCCAAGGTCGAACTGCACCTGCACATCGAGGGCGCGGCACCGCCGTCCTTCATTCGCGGGCTGGCGCAGGAAAAGAAGGTGCGGCTCGACGGCGTCTTCGCCGAGGACGGCTCGTACATCTACCGCGACTTCGTGCATTTCCTCGAGGTCTACGAGGCGGCCACCTCGGTTCTGAGGTCGCCCGAGGATTACGCCCGGCTGACCACGGCGGTGCTCGAGGAATGCGCCTCGAACGGCGTGATCTACGCCGAGACCTTCATCTCGCCCGACTTCTGCGGCGGCGGCGACGTCGGCGCGTGGCGTGAATATCTGCACGCGATGCAGGATGCGGCGGACCGCGCCGAGCGCGACATGGGCATCACCCTGCGCGGCGTGGTCACCTGCGTGCGCCACTTCGGCCCCGAGAAGGCCAAGGCGGCGGCGCTCTGCGCGGCGGAGACCGCCGGCGACTGGATTGTCGGCTTCGGCATGGGCGGCGACGAGAACCGCGGCGAGCAGCGCGACTTTGCCTACAGTTTCGACATGGCGCGCGAGGCCGGGCTGCGGCTGACCACCCACGCCGGCGAATGGCGCGGCGCGGCCGAGGTGCGGCGGGCGATCGAGGATCTGGGCGTCGAGCGCATCGGCCACGGCGTGCGCGCCATCGAGGATCTCGCGCTGGTCGACCTCATCGCCGAGCGCGGCATCACGCTCGAGGTCTGCCCCGGCTCCAACGTGCGGCTTGGCGTTTTCCCCTCGCTTGCCGCGCATCCGATCCAGAAGCTGCGCGATCGCGGGGCAAAGGTCACCGTCTCGACGGATGACCCGCCGTTCTTCCATTCCACCATGGTGCAGGAGTACGAAAACCTTGCACGCACCTTCGGATGGGAGGAAGAGGACTTCATCGAGATCGCCAAGTCCTCCGCGACCTCGGCCTTCTGCTCGGCCGACACGCGCGAGGCGCTGCTGAAGAGACTGGAGAGCGCATGAAACACCTGACCGTCGTAGATCACCCGCTGGTGCAGCACAAACTCACCCTCATGCGGGAAAAGGACACGTCGACTGCCTCCTTCCGCCAGCTGCTGCGCGAGATTTCCCTGCTGCTGGCCTATGAGGTGACCCGCGAGTTGCCGGTGACCAGCAAGCAGATCGAGACCCCGCTCTGCGAGATGGCCGCCCCGACGATCGAGGGCAAGAAGCTGGTGCTGGTGTCGATCCTGCGCGCCGGAAACGGGCTGCTCGACGGCATCCTCGAGCTGATCCCGGCGGCCCGCGTCGGCTTTGTCGGCCTCTACCGCGACGAGGAGACGCTGGAGCCGGTGCAGTATTACTTCAAGGTTCCCAAGAACCTCGAGGACCGCACGGTGATCGCGGTGGACCCGATGCTGGCCACGGGCAACTCCTCGGCCGCGGCGATCGACCTGCTGAAACAGGCGGGCGCGAAGAACATCATCTTCCTGTGCCTGCTGGCCTCGCCCGAGGGCGTGGCGCGGATGAAAGAGGCGCACCCCGACGTTCCGATCATCACCGCCTCGCTCGATGAGAAGCTCAATGAAAAAGGCTATATCGTTCCTGGACTAGGGGATGCGGGAGACCGCATGTTCGGCACAAAATAAGCCCTCTCAACGCTTTACAGCTGCGCGGCGGTCATGCAAGACTGGCCGCGCAGCTTCCTGGGGGCGACATGCGTATCACGGTTCTGGCACGTCACGCCATTCTGGCACTCGGCACGGCCCTCGGGTCGGTTCTCGCAGCCGCGCCGGTGCTGGCACAGCGGATCGACACGATCAGCGAGCCGGCAGAACTGCCCCCATCAAGCTTCACTGGCCCGCAATATGTCGACAGCCGTGGCTGCGTGTTCATCCGCGCCGGCTTTGACGATGCGGTGATCTGGGTGCCGCGGGTCAGCCGTGCGGGCGCGCCGGTCTGCGGCTACGCACCGAGCCTTGCCGGCCAGAGCCGCAGCGTCGAGGCCCCCGCCGCGCCCGCTCCGGCCCCCGCCCCGACCACCCAGACACGCAGCGCCCGTGCCGCGCCCACCGGCGCTCCGATGGCCACCGTCGCCTCGAAGCCGGCGTCTGCCCCGGCACCGGTCGCCGTGGTGAAGGCGCCCGCATCGAAGCCACCCGCCGCCCCGGCACCGCGTGTCGTGGCCAGCGTGCCGGCGGCGAAGCCGGCCCCAACCCGTGCCCCGTCTGCGACCGCCGTGCCCGCGCCGACCCGTGGCCAACTTGTCGGCGGCGCCTGCGCTCCGGGCTTCAGCGGCCAGATCGTCAGCGACGGGCGCAGCGTGCGCTGCGGTCCGCAGACCAGCCCCTATGCAACCGAAGTGCGGCGCGGCGAAGCACCGGCTCCGGGCAAGAACGTCTACTACAATCACGGCGGCGGCCTTGGCAGCTGGCAGGACGGCAAGCTCATGGTGCCGGGAAGTACCCGCATTCTGCCGCGCCATGTCTTCGAGGAAGGCCCGGCCGAGCGCACCGTCGTTCCGGCGGGCTATCGCCCCGCCTGGGAAGATGATCGGCTGAATCCGAACCGCGCCCTGCAAACGGTGAAGGGCTATTACGACACCCAGCGGGTCTGGACCCAGGAGGTGCCGCGTGCCTCCACCGCCGGCACGGTGGTCGTCGCCCAGGCCCCGCGCGTGCGCTTCGAGGGGGACCCGGCGCTGAAGCCGGCGCAATCGACCACCGCCACCACGATGATCGCCGCGGCCTCGGACGGCGCCTCCGACGCCGGCTCCGCGCCGCGCTATGTTCAGATCGGGGTCTTCTCGACGGCGGATCGCGCCGGCGAGGCGACACGCCGCCTGCGCGCCGCGGGGCTGCCGGTCGAAGAACTCCTGCGCAAATCCGACGGCATGCGCCGCCTGCGCGTCGGCCCCTATTCCGATGCACGGGACGCGGGTCTCGCGCTGGCGAAGGTCCGCGCCACCGGCTATCGGGGTGCGATCCTGCGTTGAGCGTGACATTCGCCTAGGCAGGATATCTCGGGAGAGACCGCCGCTACGGTCGGGGCGCTGCCGTCATTTGCCGCGCTGAAAAGCCCGCGGGATGGATCGTCTGAGAAGACACGGGACCAAAGCCGCTCTGCCAGCGCGTCGTCAGCCGCCGCAGATGCCCTGCAACCTTACCCAATCCGCATCGCTGAGCACCTGCACGCTGCCCTCGGCGGCGCGCGGGTCGCCCTCGACCAGCGGCAGCACCGACTCTCCGGTGATGTCGCGGGCGTAGGCATAGGGCGAGCTGCGCAGCTCGATTTTCGCGAAGCCGGCCAGCAGCTCGTTGGTCGGGACGGGGGTCTGCGGCCTCGTGAGCAGCGCCTCGGCGTAGCTTTCCAGCGTGCCGCGCGGCAATGAACCGGTGGTCAGCAGCTTGAGGCTCGACCATAGGCCGGCGTGGCGCAGCAGGTCGCCCAGCGGGTCCGATTGCTTGGCCCGCAGCGACTCGGCGAGGATGTATCCGGCCGCGACGTCGGGATCCTCGTAATCCTCCAGCAATTCGTCGCTGATCAGGATGAGCCCGCCGGGCAGATGTGCCGTGTCGCGCAGCCCGTCACGCAGCACCACGAGGTCGCCGCGGCGGCTCTCGCCAAGCACACGCGCCGCGAGGTGGCGCAGCGGACGCACCGCCTCGTCGGTGCCGCAGGGACGCCCCGAAACGCGGCTGATCTGGCCAAGCAGCGCCTGGCCGATCTCGACCCGCTTGGCGCGTGGCACGACGCGCTCCGCGTGATCGAGAAGCGCGCCGGGCAGCCAGAGCAGTACCCCGGCCGCGACCAACGCGGCGATGCCGATCACCATGCGCAGACGCAGCTTGCCTGGCTTGGGACGCCGCCGCTCGATGTCGCGCAACACCCGGTCGATGGCATCGATCATCGTGGTTTCGTCCTCGGACAGCTCCAGTGTCTCGCCAGGGTCGCCGTCGGGGTGATAGAGCGCCGGGCTGCGGCCCTTGTTGGCGCGCACCACCGCGGCCATGGACCAATGCGACAGCGCGCGGCCGGAAATATCCGAGACGGTCAGCGTGGCGTCGCCCATCGACAGGATCACCTCGCGCCGCTGCGCATCCGGCTCGGGCCGCCAGAGCGCGGTGGCTTCGAGGCGCTGGTACTCCTTGAGGGCTGTCATGCTTGAGGCGTTCTCGGGGCGATCTCGGGGGCGGTCAGGGGCGGTCACGGGCGCTGTTCAGGGTCGGACATCGACCTGCCCGGGCCTTGTTCCGCCCCTGATTAGCAAGCTCCCCGCGCAGGAGCAATCGCTGCCGCGCCACTGGCGGCACTCGGGGCCCCGAGAAGGCGATAAGGTGGCGAAAAAGACGCGGCCTGGATGGGGGTTACGGATGTTCAGCGCGGCCGGTGGCGGTTAGGCTCGCCGGCATGATCATCTCGCCCGGCCGTGGCTACATCTTCGTGCATATCCCCAAGACCGGGGGCACCTCGCTGGCGCGGGCGCTGGAGGCGCGCGCCCACCGCGACGACATCCTGGTCGGCGATACGCCGAAGGCACTGCGGCGCCGGGGGCGGTTGAAGGGGCTGACACCGCGTGGGCGACTCTGGAAGCATTCCACGCTGGCCGACATCGATGGCATCCTGACGCCGGTGCAGATCGCCGGGATGCGCCGCGTTGCCCTGGTGCGCAACCCGTGGGACCGGATGGTGAGCTACTATCACTGGCTGCGCGGGCAGCGCTTCGAGCACCCCGCGGTGCGGCTCTCGCAGGAACTCGACTTCGGGGCCTTCCTGCTGCATCCGCAGACCACCGCCAGCCTGCGCGCCTGGCCCGCCGAGCGCTACCTGCGCGATGCCACCGGGGCGGATCGGGGCGACATCTGGCTGCGGCTCGAGCAGCTTGAAGGTGATCTCGCGCCCTTCGAGGCGCATCTGGGTTTCCGGCTCGACATCGGCCATGAAAACGCCTCGGCCCGCCGCCGCGACTACCGGGGCTACTACGATGCGCGCACCGCGGACCATCTCGCCGAAATCTGCGCTTTGGAGATCGCCCGCTTCGGCTATGGCTTCGACGGGGACAGCGGCGCGTGACCTTTGTGGCGATGATTGGAAAAATTATGCCGAGTAAAGGGCCATTAAGAGTTTCGTTAACCAATTGTTAAGAGCTTGCCGATTTGACTGTCGGCACGGTCGCGCCTTCGTCTACTGGCGGCCGTGCCAGGGGGTGAACCGCCCTATGATCGTTTCCGTTTTCTGTATGCTGGCAAGCATTTGATCTTGGATCGGGTACACCCTCTGGCGCTTTTTATCCCGGCAATCTCGGACCGTTCCGCGCAGGCCTGTGCTGGCTTGGTCGCGCGCGCCTTCTGGGCTGCCTGACGAGGATCTCAACGGATCGGATCGAGAAGCGCGTTCTTCAGGCGGCAGTCCTTAACCACGTCCTGGCCACAGGGTACCGGCTCCAGGTCCTTGGACA
Organism: Salipiger mangrovisoli; assembly: GCF_015223355.1. GTDB lineage: Bacteria > Pseudomonadota > Alphaproteobacteria > Rhodobacterales > Rhodobacteraceae > Salipiger > Salipiger mangrovisoli. The sequence goes on from NZ_JADFFK010000011.1 coordinate 60,139, forward strand.
GGCACAGCCGTGCCTCCTGAATGCGCCCGGACTGGCAGGTGATGGTCAGCATGTCCGGCTGCCATCCGGGGTTCGCCTCGAGAAAGGCGTCCTCGACCACCTGTGCAGGCAGGGTGACCGGCGCATCGAGCCGGCGCAGCACCTCGGGCCGGTTCACCGCGGCAAAGGCGCGCCGCGCGAGCGCGAAGTAGTCCTGCGCGGACAGCCCGGCGCAGACGCCGTGCTTCTTCCACTGGTACCAGGCGAGCCCCTGCGTGCCCATGATGTCGGCCATGGCCGCGGTCTCGGCCCGGCTTGGCGGGCGCGCCGGACTGGCGCAATAGGACGGATAGCCGCGATGGTACTGCGGCCAGAGCCCGTGCAGCACCCATCCCAGGTCGCGGTCGCATTGCGGCGACTTCTTGGCCTCGCCGCCAAGCGCGCACCAGGTCGGCGACCAGCTCAGAGACAGCACGTAATAGTCGAACTCGCCCGGCCGCTCGCCGTCGGCGCGGGCCGCCGGTGCACAGGCGGCAAGACATGCGGCAAAGAAGAGCGGGATGGGCAGCCAGCGCATTTTCTCTTTCCTCTTGGGTTCGCCGCGACTATATAGGCCCGAAGTTCCCCGACAACGGTAACCCGTCCTGGAGAAGTAATCCGGGACCTCCCGAGGCAAGCGCCTTGGGGGAGGGGAGAAGATTTACGTAAGGAGATGATCCATGGCAAAACTGCTGCATCCCAAGGCGACCGCTGTCTGGCTCGTCGACAACACCACCCTCACCTTCAAGCAGATTGCCGACTTCACCGGCATGCACGAACTGGAAATTCAGGGCATCGCCGACGGTGACGTGGCTGGCGGCGTGAAGGGTTTCGACCCGGTCGCCAACAACCAGATCGAGCAGTCGGAAATCGACAAGGCCGAGAAGAACCCGCTCGCCAAGCTCAAGCTCAAGTACAACCCCGCCGCTGTCGACGAAGACAAGCGCCGTGGCCCGCGCTACACCCCGCTGTCGAAGCGCCAGGACCGTCCGAACGCGATCCTGTGGCTGGTGAAATTCCACCCCGAGCTTTCCGACGGCCAGATCTCGAAGCTGGTGGGCACCACCAAGCCGACGATCCAGTCGATCCGCGAGCGCACCCACTGGAACATCCAGAACATGCAGCCGATCGATCCGGTCGCGCTTGGCCTCTGCCGCCAGTCCGAATTGGACGCCGCCGTGGCCAAGGCCGCGAAGAACCGCGCCGAGGTGATGACCGACGACGAGCGCCGCAAGCTGGTGTCGACCGAGCAGAGCCTCGGCATGGACAGCCACGAGCCGCGTCTGCCGACCGCGATCGAGGGGCTCGAGACCTTCTCGCTCTCCGATCCGCGTGGCGAGGACGACGAGGAAGAGGACACCGGTCCGAGCGATTTCTCGGATGCCGACAGCTTCTTCAACCTGCCCTCCGGCGGTCACGACGATGACGAGGACGAGGACGACGAGGATCCGCGCCGCTAACGCGCGTTCCGATCCCGGATCGTCCCGAACTATGCAGGCCCGGCGCAGCGATGCGCCGGGCTTTTTCCATTCCGGAAGAGCCTCTCTGCGGGCAGCGCCGACACGGCGTCCGCGTCCTCGCGTCACGCGCCGATGCGGCGGATTGACGGGTTTCGCGCAAGCGGATATCGGCTGCAAAAGATGCACCCGAGCACGGTGCAGCGTGTCGCCCGCCGCGTGGCCATTACCGGCAAATGAGCGGGCCCTTTGGACAGATGAACGATGCTGGGAACGTCTTTTCCCTGTGGTGATCCGCTTGCCGAACGGCGCGCGGGTTTTGCTGAAACGATGGCCCATCTGGGCGACTACGGCGGGGCGATCGAAGTCCTGCGCGGTGCGATGGACATCGTGCCGGGCTGGGCGGCCGGCTGGTTCCGGCTTGGCGAATACTTCGAGGCGGTGGGCGAGGTCGAGGCTGCGGCCGAGGCCTGGGACAAGGCGGTTGTCGCCGATCCGCGCGACCCGCTTGGCGCGGGGCTGCGCCGAGACTTGCTGCGCGGCGTGCCGGTGGCCGAAAGCATGCCTCCGGCCTTTGTCGAGCTCTTGTTCGACCAATACGCGCCGCGCTTCGAGCGCTCTTTGGTGGGCAAGCTGAACTACCGCGGACCGGAACTGTTGCTTGCCGCGCTGCGGGCGCAGGGGTTCACGCAGGCTGGACACGCGCTGGATCTTGGCTGTGGCACCGGGCTCATGGGCGAGGTCCTGCGCTCCTCCTGCACCCGTCTTGACGGTTATGACATCTCGTCGGGCATGCTGGCCGAGGCCGAGGTCAAAGGTCTCTACGACGGGCTCGAAAAGCGTGACATCGGGGCGATGTCGGCGATCCTGCCGCGCTTCGACCTCATCGTCGCGGCAGATGTGTTCATCTACCTCGGGGCGCTGGAGCGGGTGATCGGCTGGTGCGCCGGGGCGCTGGCTCCGGGTGGGCATCTGGCGTTCACGCTGGAGCTCGGCGAGGCGCCTGTGCAGCTGCGGGAAAGCCGCCGCTTCGCGCATTCGCGCGCCTATGTTCAGGGCCTTCTGGCCGAGGCGGGGTTTGCCGGGGTCGTTTTGGCGGATTGCGTGCTGCGGCAGGACCGCGGGCAGGATGTGGCCGCACTTCTGGTCACCGCGCGGGCCGCGTCGCGGGTGCTGGATCGCGAGGGCGACGGCGAGGCCGAGGCGCTCGTCTAGAGCGCCTGCCCCTGCGGGTCAGAAGTTGAAGCTGAGGTTCAGCCGAAGGGCGGCGTCGCCATCGAGGTTCGATGCCGCCTCCAGTCGCCCGCCCAGCCCGTGGCCGCCCGCGGCACCATAGTCGACACCCAGCGCCAGCTGGTCCTGCTCGAGAAGCTCGCTGGCCACGAAGCTGCGGCTCCCAGCCTCGGTGACATAGGTCAGCTTGTCCTGATCACCGCCGAAGACGGTGTAGGCGGCATAGGGGCGCAGCGTGCCGCCCACGGCGCGCATCGGTGCCCCGAGTTCGGCACGGAAGGCGCTGGAATAGGTCACCCGGCTTTCGATCTCGCCGCCCTTGCGCACCAGATCATAATTCCCCGTGGCGTGGCGCAGCACGTCGCCGGTCATCACGAAGTCGAGTCCCGTGCCCGGCGCATCGCCCTCTTTCAGCATGGTCTCGCCGCGCAGGCTGAGGCCGAGGATGCGGCCGTCATGGTCGGTGCTGCCGCTCGCCGAAGCGGGGCTGGACAGCTTGTTGTGGGTGCGCCCCATGTAGAGCGTGCCACCATAGCTGACGCCATTCGACTCGCCGCTGTAACCGGTGCCGAGGAAATACGAGCGGATGCGCGCCTCGTGCACATCATCCTCGAGGTAGGAGACACCCTGCCCATAGCCCGCAAAGGCCGACAGGCCGTTGCTCCAGCCCCAGCCCAGCACCAGGCCCCGGCTGTTGTAATCCGAGTCCTGGGCATGGTCGGCTGCGCTGCTGCCGCCGGCGGCGTAGCCACCAAGGAAGAAGCCGTCCTGCCGGCTGGACAGGGCGGTATGGCCGATGCCGAAGCCGATCTCGCGCGACAGCAGATCGGCCTGCGTCAGCGGCGCGGGGTCGAGCGCGGGGACGCTGGCCTCCTGGGCGCGTGCGGCCAGCGGCACGAGAGCGGCGAGAAGGGCGAGGCGGAGGAGGGAGGGCGCGGATGTCATGGTCTGGCTTTAGCTCCAAGCAGGCGCTCCGCCCAGATGCCGGGGGTCACAGGCGTGTTACCCGCGGGCAGCGCGTTTCAGAGTTTGCGGCGGGCGTTCAGCGCCGCGGTGATCGTGCCGTCGTCGAGGTAATCCAGCTCGCCGCCGATCGGCACACCCTGCGCCAGCGAGGTGAGCGCCACGCGGCTCTCGAGCTGGTCGGCAATGTAATGCGCCGTGGTCTGCCCATCGACGGTGGCGTTGAGCGCGAGGATGACCTCGGTGACCGCCTCGCTGTCCACCCGAGCCACCAGTTGCGGAATGCGCAGTTCCTCGGGGCCGACGCGGTCGAGCGCCGAGAGCGTGCCGCCAAGCACGTGGTAACGGCCCTTGAAGCTGCCGCCGCGCTCCATCGCCCAGAGATCACCCACGTCCTCGACCACGCAGATCTGCCCGTTGGCGCGGCGCTCGTCGGCGCAGATCGGGCAGATCTCGGCGGTGCCCACGTTGCCGCAGTTGAGGCATTCGCGCGCGGTCGAGGCGACCTTGGTCATCAGCTCGGCCAGCGGCTTGAGCTGCAACTCGCGCTTGCGGATGAGGTGCAGCACGGTGCGCCGCGCCGAGCGCGGTCCGAGGCCCGGCAGGCGGGCCATCATCTCGATCAGCGCATCGATCTCGCTGCGGTCGGGCATGGGGGAGTGACCTTATGGGCGGCAGACCACGACCCGCCGGACTGCGCAGAGGGCCCGCGGCGCTCCGCTCTGTCCGGCCGGTCCCGGTGCCTGAGGCAGGCGTCTTAGAACGGCATCTTCATGTCGGCGGGCAGGCCCAGCTCTTCGGTGAGCTTGCGCATCTCCTGCTCGGCACGGTCCTGCGCCTTGGACTGCGCGTCCTTGATCGCGGCCAGGATCAGGTCCTCGACCACTTCCTTGTCGTCGCTGTTGAAGATCGACGGATCGATGTCGAGCCCCTTGAGTTCGCCCTTAGCGGTGGCGGTCGCCTTCACCAGACCGGCACCGGACTCGCCGGTCACCATGGTGGTATGCAGGCCTTCCTGCAGCTCGGCCATCTTGCTCTGCATGTCCTGCGCGGCCTTCATCATCTTGGCCATGTCGCCAAGACCGCCCAATCCTTTGAACATGTGTCTTCTCCTGTAATGGGTCCTGTGCGGATGTTGCCTTCTAGATACGGGTGGCGGGGGCAGGCGGCAAGGGAGGGGCAGGCGTATTTGCGGAACAATGAAGGGCCGGGCGCGGTCGCGACAGGCCGCGCCGCGCGAAATTGCGCAAAGGTGAACGGCATGGCGCTGCTGCGCGCGGTTGCGGCGGCTCTACTTGCCGTCGCGTCCCGCGGCCTCGTCGAGCAGGCGCGTCAGCAGCAGCGCCGCGCCGCCCAGCATCAGCGACCGGCCAAGGGAGTCGGTGACATTGGTGGGGGCAAAGGGGGCGACGTGATCGCGGGTGGTCAGCGCGGCGCGGCGCGCGCGCGAGCGCCGGGGCAGGTCGCCGAACTGCTTGGGCTGGGGCACGTGCCCGATGCGCGGCTTGGCCTTGATCAGCAGCGCGCCGATCGCCAGCAGCCCGCCGGCGAAGACGATCGGGGCGAGCCGGTCGCGGCGGGAGGCGGGCAGCGCATCGCCGAGGCGGTCGCGCAGGGCGGGCAGGGTGGCCTTGTGCACGGCCTTGTGCGGGTCGAAACTCATGGCGGGTCCTCCGGGATATGACAGAAGTCAAACCCGGCAGCGGCGCGCGGGTTCCCGCTTCAGGTGCCGATCACTCCTCCTCGAAGGGATCCCACTCGTCCTCGACCTCGGGCAGCGCCTCGACCGCGGCCTGCTGCTGCTCGGCCTCGGGGGTGCGGATCGCGACGATCTTCGCCTTTGGGAAGGCGGCGATGGCGGCCTGCACCAGCGGGTGTTGCGCGGCTTCGGCGCGCAGCGCGAACTCGGCGGCGTCGCGCTTTTCCACGATGGTCGGCGTTTCGCAGCCATTGACCAGCGACACCCCCCAGCGTGCGCCGGTGAAGCGCTGCAGCGCGGTGCCGAGGCGCTGCGCCAGATCGCCCGCGGCGTTGCGAGCCGGGGTAAACTCGATGCGGCCGGGCTGGTAGGCGGCCAGGCGCAGGCCGCTTTCCACCTCGACCAGCAGCTTCACGTCGCGGTTGGCGCGGATCAGCTCGAGCACGTGCTCGAAGGTGGGATAGCGGGCGAGGGCGTTGTTCTGTGCCACCGCGGGCACGGCGTTGCCGTAGATCGCGCTGGGACCGGAGGGGCCGGGATGGGTCGGCTGCACCTGGGAGCCATAGGCCTGCGTGCTGCCGCCCGTCGCGGCGCCCGCGGGCGCATGGGCATAACCTCCGCCGGGGCCGTTCGGGCCGGGCGGCGGGGGCGGCGTGTCCTGCAGCTTGCGCAGCAGCTCCTCGGGCGAGGGCAGCTCGGCCACATGGGTCAGCCGGATCACCGCCATCTCGGCGGCCATCATCGCGTTGGGCGCCTGCGAGACCTCGTCCAGCGCCTTGAGCAGCATCTGCCACATGCGGGTGAGCGCCCGCATCCCGAGGTTGGCCGCCAGCGCCGAGCCGCGCAGCCGCTCGTCGGGGCCGACGGTGGGATCCTCGGCGGCCTCGGGGGTGATCTTCACCACCGAGATCCAATGGGTCAGCTCGGCCAGGTCACGCAGCACCGCCAGCGGGTCGGCGCCCTCGGCATATTGCTCGGAGAGCTCGGTCAGCGCGCCCGGCGCGTCGCCGTGCATGATCTTCTCGAAAAGATCCATGACCCGGCCGCGGTCGGCGAGGCCGAGCATGGCGCGGACCTGGTCGGCGGTGGTCTCCCCGGCGCCGTGGCTGATCGCCTGATCGAGCAGCGAGGTGGCGTCGCGGGCCGAGCCCTCGGCGGCGCGGGTGATCAGCGCCAGCGCGTCATCGGTGATCTCGGCGCTTTCGCGAGTGGCGATCTTGCGCAGCAGCGCGATCATCACCTCGGGCTCGATGCGGCGCAGATCGAACCGCTGGCAGCGCGACAGCACCGTCACCGGCACCTTGCGGATCTCGGTGGTGGCGAAGATGAACTTCACGTGGGCGGGCGGCTCCTCCAGCGTCTTGAGCAGCGCGTTGAAGGCGCTGTTCGAGAGCATGTGCACCTCGTCGATGATGTAGATCTTGTAGCGCGCGGAGGCCGCCCGGTAGTGCACGCTGTCGATGATCTCGCGGATGTCGCCGACGCCGGTGTTGGAGGCCGCGTCCATTTCCAGCACGTCGACGTGACGGCCCTCCATGATCGCCTTGCAATGCTCGCACTGACCGCAGGGCTCGGTGGTCGGCCCGCCGGTGCCGTCCGGTCCGATGCAGTTCATGCCCTTGGCGATGATCCGCGCGGTGGTGGTCTTCCCGGTGCCGCGGATGCCGGTCATGATGAAGGCCTGCGCGATGCGGTCCGCCTTGAAGGCGTTCTTCAGGGTGCGCACCATGGCATCCTGCCCGACGAGATCGGCAAAGGTCTCGGGGCGGTACTTGCGCGCGAGTACCTGGTACTTGGGGCTGTCGTCAGTCATGGAATCCGTGGCGCTCCTTCGGTTGCGGCCAAGGTAAGGTGGGGGAGGGGCGAGGTAAAGCCGGGCGTCGGGGCGGCGACGATCCCTCCACATGTGTTGCGCGGGGACTTCCCCATGCGCCGCCGCTCTGGTATGACGCCCTCAGGCCCGATCGCAGGGGGCCGCCCCGTCCGCGGAAAGCGCGCGCACCTGCCTTTGAGAGCCGATCCCAAATCTTCGGTTTCACTCCTGCCCAGACCAGCGGACACTCGGGCGATGACGGAGGATACCGGCATGCTCTTTGCTGAGCCCTTTTGGGGGCCGACCCCATCCATCGACGACCTGCGCCGCGAGGCGCGCCGACTTCACAAGTCCTACGAGGCTGGCGAGCGCGGCGCGCGCGAACGCCTGCGCGCGTTGCCGCCGCGCAATGACGGGCGGGTGCTCAAGCGCGCCGACTTCCTGCAGGTCGTGGCGCGCGAACGCGGCTTTGAAAGCTGGCCCAAGCTCAAGCTGGCGGCCGAAACGCAGGGTCTTGACCGCGCGGCGCGAATCCAACGGCTGAAGATTGCGCTGTTTCACGGGCAGATGCCGGTGGTGCAGGCGCTGCTGGCCGAGACACCCGACCTTGCCGAGGGCCACTTCGGCCTGCAATGCGCTTTGGCCGACCTGCCCGGTGTGCGCAGGGCGCTGGCGCAGATGCCCCGGTTGGCCACCGAGCGGTTCGGGCCGCGCAGCCCGATCCTGCACCTCGCCTTCTCGCGCTGGCATCAGGTGCATCCCGAACTGCGCCCCGCGACGCGGGAGATCGCCGCCCTGCTGGTCGCGCAGGGGGCGGATGTGAACGACGCGCAGGAGGGCGCAGGGGGAGAGAAGCTCTCGGCGCTCTACGGCGCGCTTTGCGTCGCGCGCAACCTTGATCTGGCGCGCTGGCTGCTGGAGCAGGGGGCCTCTCCCGACGATGGCGAGTCGCTCTACCATTCGGTGGAAATGGGCGCACCGGACGGGCTGAAGCTGCTGCTCGACCATGGCGCAAGGCCGCGGGGCACCAACGCGCTCTTGCGCGCGCTCGACTTCAACGACCATGGCGCGGTGGAGCTTCTGCTCGCCCATGGCGCGCGGCTCGATGAGGACACGCAGACCATTCCCGCGCTCCATCAGGCGGCGCGGCGGGGCTGCGACCGGCGCATGGTTGACCTGCTGCTCGAGGCCGGGGCGGACCCCGCGCGCGAGTGGCGCTGGGTCTCGCCCTATGCCTATGCCAAGGTGATGGGGTGCCGCCCGCTGGTCGAGGCGCTGGAGGCGCGCGGCCTCGCCGCTGCTCTGTCGCGGGAAGAGGCGCTTTTGGCCGAGGCCGCCGAGGGGCGTATCACCACGGGCACCTACATCGATCCCGAGGCGCTGCCACCGGCCTACGACGGGCTGCTGCGCGGGCTTGCGGGCCGCCCGGACCGGCTGGCGCAGATCACCGCGCTGGTGGCGCTCGGGCTGCCCTATGACGCAGCGGATGCCGGCGATGGCGTGACGCCGGTACAGGCGGCCGCCTGGGAGGGGTATCCCGAGGTGATGGCGTATTTCCTGGACCTGCGGCCGGACTTGAGCCACGTGAACGCCCATGGCGGCACCTTGCTCGGCACCTTGCTGCACGGGGCCGAGAACGCGCCGAAGACCGCGGAGCGCGACCATCTCGCCTGTCTGAAGCTGCTGCTCGAGCATGGGGTTGCGCTGCCGCGCAAGGCCATGGCGATGGTCGGCAGGCCCGATCTCGCCGGGTTCCTGGGGGACTGGGCCAAGGCGCATCCGGGGCAGCTCGTCTGATCCCGCCCGCCGGAGGGACGGGTCGCCCAAGGCGGGAAATTCTGTTTCACAAAACCGCGGCACGCCCTACAATCTGGGCTGCCGCACGTATTTTCATAAAAGGAATTTTGTCATGCGTCTCAGAGGAGTGCGCCGAAGCAGCAATGTCGAGGACCGGCGCCGGTCCGGGGGCCGCGTCGCCATGGGCGGCGGGCTCGGCGGCATCGCGCTGCTGATCGTCCTGGCCATCGGCTATTTCGCAGGCGTCGATGTCACCCCGCTGCTCAACAACAGCACGGTGCAGACTTCGAGCGAGCCGCGCGAACTGACGCCGCAGGAGAAGCTGGCCGGCGAGTTCGCCTCGCAGGTGCTGGCCACAACCGAGGAGGTCTGGAGCCAGCTGCTGCCCGAACAGGCGGGCCGCGACTACGTGCCGCCGGTGCTGGTGCTCTTCTCCGGTCAGACCGCCTCGCCCTGCGGCGGTGCCAGCGGCGCGACGGGACCGTTCTACTGCCCGCTCGACCAGCAGGCCTATCTCGACACCGAGTTCTTCGCCACGCTCGAGCAGCAGCTCGGCGCAGAGGGCGATTTCGCCGCCGCCTATGTGATCGCCCATGAAGTGGCGCACCACGTGCAGAACCTGCTCGGCATCCTGCCGCAGGTCGAGGAGATCCGGCAGCAGTCGAGCGAGACCCAGTCCAACGCGCTGACCGTGCGGCTGGAGTTGCAGGCCGACTGCCTGTCCGGCGTCTGGGCGACCCATGTGGACGGCATCCTCGAGCCCGGCGACGTCGAAGAGGCGCTGAATGCCGCCAAGATGATCGGCGACGACCTGTTGCAGAAACGGGCCGGACGGGTGCCGCAGCCGCATACCTTCACCCATGGCACCAGCGCGCAGCGCTCGGGGTGGTTCGCGCGCGGCTACGAGGCGGGCAATATCGCTGCCTGCGACACTTTCTCCGGGGATATCTGATCCGATGATGATCCATGCGCTCTCTGTCCTCGATGGCATTCTCGCCATCTCGCCCCTGCCGGGGTCGGGTGGGGACTTCCCGGGCGACATGGAGCATGTGACCGAGTGGCGCCCGGCCATGGTGATCACGCTCGTCACGCGCGCGGAACTGGAGGCGGCTGGGGCGGCGGCGCTCGGCATTCACGTGGAGGACCACGGCTCGCGCTGGGTGCATCTGCCGATCCCCGACTTCGGCACCCCTCCCGACGAGATGCTCAGGCGCTGGCCCGAGGTCAGCGCGCAGGCGCGGCAGGCGCTCTCGGGCGGTGGCCGGGTGCTGGTGCATTGCCGGGGCGGCTGCGGGCGGTCCGGCATGGTGGCGCTGCGGCTGATGATCGAGGCCGGCGAGGCCACCGACGAGGCGCTGGCCCGGCTGCGCCACCTGCGCCCCTGCGCCGTGGAAACCGAGGCGCAGATGGGCTGGGCCCTGCAGGCGCCGCGCTGCGCCGCGCTGTTCCTGCGCCACGTCGACTGACCGTAGCCGTGACGATTGCCAGCCCGTCACCGCTCGGATAGAGCGGGCGCAGAGCCAGCCTTTCGCCAGCCCCTTCCGTATCAAGGAGATGGTGAATGATCCCCGGTCGCCGACGCTTTCTGACCACGCTTGCCGCCTTCGCATCCTGCCCCGCCGTTCCGGCCGTGGCGCAGATGCGGCAAGGCCCCGCCGAGTTCCCGCTGTTCGACGCCCCGCCCGCCAGCCACACGCTGACGCAGTTCGACGTGGTCGCAGAGGGGCTGAGCTACCGGCTGTTCCTGGCGTGTCCCCATGGCGAGGTCCCGGCGCAGGGCTGGCCGTCGCTCTGGATGCTGGACGGCAACGCCGCCTTCAGCCGGCTGGATGCCGCGCGGCTCGCGGCGCATCCGGGGCTGGCGGTGATCGGCATTGGCTACCCTGTGGAAGCGGCCTTCGACGGCGCGTCCCGCGCCCGCGACTATACACCCGTGCCGCTGGAACAGCCGACGCACGGCCGCGGCCGCGACTGGCAGTTCGGGGGGCAGGAGGCATTCCGCGCCCGTCTGCTTGGTCCGCTGGCGCAGGCACTGGCCGAGCGCGCGCCGCTCGATCCGGCGCGGCGGAGTCTCTGGGGTCATTCCTACGGCGGCGTCTTCGTGCTGGCCACGCTGCTCTCGGCGCCCGAGGCCTTCCGTGCCTACATGGCGATCAGCCCGTCCAGCGGCTTCGGTGGCGGCGCCTTGCAGGCCATGGAGGCCGGGGCGCCAAGGCTGGCGGAAGGGGGCGCCGAGGTGCTCATGATGCTCGGCGACAGCGAGCACCGCTCGGGCACGCCGGAGCCGGCGGAGCCGCGCCCCAACCCCGACACGATGGCGACGGGCGCGCGTCTCGCAGCGCGGGCCGACCTGCATGTGCAACTCGAGGTGCTGAAAGGGCTTGGCCATGGCGCGACCTTTGCCGCGTCCTTCCCGCGCAGCTTCGCGCTGGCGGACGCCTAGCTCAGGGGAAGATCAGGTAGCCGCCGCGTCCGCCGTCGAGGGTGAAGCTGGCGCTGCTGCCGATGCCTTCCTCGGGCGTGGCGAAGAGCGCGTTGCCCTGCGCCCCGTCGGTGCAGGCCAGCGCCGAGCCCATGCTGGGAAAGAGCGCGGGCGGTCCGTCGAGCTGGCCGAGGCAGGTGATGCGGGTGTCGGGCAGGGTGAGCAGCAGCACGTAGTTCTCGCCGTCCGAGCTCAGCACCTGTCCGAGCGCCGAGCCGCCGCCGTTGAGTTCGCCGACCCCTTGAAGCGCCTGCGCTGGCAGGGCCGGGGACGTGGTGGCGGGGGCGCGCTCGACGATGGGCGGCTGCGCGGCACGCGCGGCGAGCTGCGGCGCATCGGCGGCCGGGCCGCTGACGACGGGTGCGCCGGGCGAGTTGCGGATCTGCTTGGTGCGGGCGGGGCTGTCGCGCTCAATGGTCATGACGGGCTCGCGCACCGAGCCATCGGCGCCGGGCACGCGGGTGCCGAGGTCGATGGAAAGGCCAAGCCCGCCATAGCCCCCCCAGCCGGTGATGCCGCCCGATCCCGGCCAGCCGGGACGATGCGGATGTCCGGGACGGTCGGGACGCGCGGGCCAGCCGGGACGCTCGGGCCAGCGGAATGGGCGGCTGCGCTCCGCGGCGTCCAGATCGACCACCGTCCCCTGCGCCCAGAGCGGGGCGGCAAGGCTGATCAGCAGCGGGACAAGACAGGCGATCCTGCACATCGGGGCGACCTCCGGTTGGAAAAGTGTCGGTCCCAGAATGACATGCGAGTCGCACTCCGGGCGCAAGCCCGAACTTCGCGGGGCAAGTCGGCAGAAGTGTGACGCGCCGGGTGCTGGCCTCAGACGTAGCGGTTCCAGAGGTTCTCGAGCCGCTCCTGCCGCCCCGAGCGCGGCTCAGGGTTGAGGCCCCCGTCCCGCACCCGCGCCTCGATGCTCGCAAGGTCGGAGGTGAGCAGCGCCTTGTTCTCGGGCCGGTTCCAGCCGGCGTAGCGCTCGGCGCGCCGCGCTTCCAGCGCACCATCCTCGAGCAGCGCCGCCGCCGCCTTCAGCCCGCGGGCACAGACATCCATTGCCCCGGCATGGCCGAGGATCAGGTCCTCGGGGTCGAGTGACTGCCGCCGCAGCTTGGCATCGAAATTGGTGCCGCCGGTGGTGAAGCCGCCCGCCTTCAGCACCTCGTAATAGGCGCGGGCGACCTCTGGCACATTGTCGGGGAACTGGTCGGTGTCCCAGCCGGACTGGTAATCATTGCGGTTCATGTCGATCGAGCCAAGGAGCCCGAGCGAGGCGGCCAGTGCCAGCTCGTGCTCGAAACTGTGCCCGGCAAGGATGGCGTGGCCCTGCTCGATGTTGAGCTTCACCTCGTTTTCCAGCCCGAAGCGCTTGAGAAAACCGTAGACCGTGGCGACGTCGTAATCGTACTGGTGCTTCGACGGCTCCTGCGGCTTCGGCTCGATCAGGATGGTGCCCTTGAAGCCGATCTTGTGCTTGTAATCGACGACCATCGACAGGAAGGCCCCGGCCTGCTCGGCCTCGCGCGAAAGGTCGGTGTTGAGCAGCGTCTCGTAGCCCTCGCGCCCGCCCCAGAGCACGTAGTTCTCGCCGCCGAGCCTGTGGGTGGCGTCCATGCAGGTCTTCACCGTCGCGGCGGACCAGGCAAAGACCTCGGGGTCGGGGTTGGTGGCCGCGCCCGACATGAAACGGCGGTGGGTGAAGAGGTTCGCCGTGCCCCAGAGCAGCCGGGTTTTCGAGCCTTCCATCTTCTGCGCGAAATAGTCGGTTATCTCTTCGAGGTTGCGGGTGGTCTCGGCGAAATCCGCGCCCTCGGGGCGCACGTCGGCGTCGTGGAAGCAGAAGAACGGCACGCCGAGCAGGTCGAACATCTCGAAGGCGACGTCGGCCTTGAGCTTGGCCTTCTCCATCTCCGAGCCGAACCACGGCCGGTCGAAGGTGCGCCCGCCGAAGGGATCGCCGCCCTCCCATGCAAAGCTGTGCCAGTAGGCGACGGCGAAGCGCAGGTGGTCCTCCAGCCGCTTGCCCATGACGATCTCGTCGGGATCGTAGTGGCGGAAGGCGAAGTCGCTGTCTGCGTCCGGCTGGTAGGTGAGTTTCGGGATGTCTCGGAAGAAGCCCGTCATGAATGCCTCGTGTGGAAATGGGGGTGTGTCATTGCGCGCCGTGGGGGCGCGGCTGCTTGCCGAGGATGATCATCCCGAGAATGTCCTCGTCGGTGACCTCGGCCACGTTCACCGTGCCGACGAGCTGGCCGTTTTTCATCACCGAGGCGCGGTCGCAGAGCTTCATCACGTTGTGGATGTCATGCTCGATGAGGAAGATGCCGATGCCCTGCGCCTTCAGCTGCTCGATCAGCTCGGCGACCATCTGCGTTTCCTGCGGGCCGAGCGCGGCGGTGGGCTCGTCCATGATCAGGATGCGGGCGTTGAAATAGACCGCGCGGGCGATGGCCACCGATTGCCGCTGCCCGCCCGAGAGCGCCTTCACCGGATCCTGGAACTTGCGGAAGTTGGGGTTGAGCCGCGCCATGATCTTGCGGGTCTCGGCCTCCATCTGCGCATCGTCCACGAGCCCCGTGGGCGAGACCAGCTCGCGCCCCAGAAAGAGGTTCGAGGCGGCGTCGAGATTGTCGGCCAGCGCCAGCGTCTGGTAGATCGTCTCGATGTTGTAGCGGCGGGCGTCACGGGGGTTGGTGATCTCGACCTTCTCGCCGTCGATGAGAATCTCGCCGCTGTCCATGCGGTAGGCGCCCGACAGGCACTTGATCAGCGTCGACTTGCCCGCACCATTGTGGCCAAGCAGGCCGACCACCTCGCCGGGGTAGAGATCGACCGTGACGTGGTCGACCGCCTTGATGCCGCCGAAGGAGACCGAGATGTCACGCATCTCTACGAGGGGCGCTCCGGTTCTGCTGACCATCATCTGTCTCCCGTGCGTTTGCGGTAGAGGATGTCGATGAGCACGGCCAGCACCAGCACGACGCCCACGACGATGTTCTGGAAGGGCGCATCGACGCCGACCATGGCCATGCCCGATTGCAAGGATTGCATGATCAGCGCGCCGAGGATGGCGCCGTAGATCGTGCCGATGCCGCCCGCCAGCGCGGTGCCGCCGATCACCGCGGCGGCGATGACGCGCAGCTCGTCGAGCGTGCCGATGTCATTGGAGTGGAACGACAGGCGCGCCGAGGCGACCATGCCCGCCAGCGCGCAGAGCACGCCCATCAGGGCAAAGACCTTGACCGTCAGCAGCCGCGTGTTGATGCCGGAAAGCTCCGCCGCCTCGGGGTTGCCGCCGGTGGCGAAGATGTAGCGTCCGAGCCGGGTGCGGCGGGCGATGACGGTCATCACCACCGCCACGGCGATCAGCAGCAACACCGAGAAGGGGATGCCGTAGCCTGCGGTGAAGCCCTCGGGCATGGTCTCGCCGCGCGCCTCGAAGGCGCGGCGCAGCACGCGGCTGGGCACCTCATAGGCGTTGAGGATGGCGACGAAGCCGAGGATCGCCGCCGCCGAAAGCGCCATGAGAACGCCCTCGGCCCAGAGCGGCTTCACCGGGAACTCGTGATTGATCCGGGCTTTGCGGGCCTGTGCGATGGCGGCCCAGGCGACCAGCGTGGCGAGCACGCCGAAGATCCAGCTGCCGGTGACGCCGAGTGTGCCGCCGATGCCGCCGAGGGTCTGGAAGGTGTCGTCGAGCGGTCCGATGGTCTGGCCGCTGGTCAGGTACCAGGCGACGTTGCGCCAGACCAGCAGCCCGCCGAGCGAGACGATGAAGGCCGGCACCGAAAGGTAGCCGACGATCCAGCCCTGGAAGGCGCCGATGAGGCCGCCGGTGAGCAGCCCGACAAGGATCGCGACCGGCGCGATCACCGGGTTGCCATAATCGAGCCCGAGGCTGGGCAGGGCCTGTGTCTGGGTGATCGCCATCATTGCCGAGCAGGTGGCGAGCAGCGAGCCGACGCTCAGGTCGATGTTGCGGGTGACGATGACGAAGACCATGCCGGTGGCCATGATTGCCACGCTGACCGTCTGGATCGTCAGGTTGAAGATGTTGCGCGGCGTCAGGAAACGGCCGTCCGTCAGGACGTTGAACACGATGCAGACCAGGATGAACGCGCCGACCATGCCGAGCAGGCGGGTGTCGAACTCGAGGGTCTTGAAGATGTTCCTGCGGCCGGCCCCTGCGCCGGAGGCATTCGCCTCTGCCATGGTGACCTCTGGGTGTTGGAGCGGTGTCTGTGGTCGGGTTCCCCGCCGCGTGGTTCGCGGCGGGGGCAGATGCGTCAGGCAGGTGCCTGCATCAGTTGCAGGGCGCCGGGCCGCCCGACACGCCCTGGCAGAGCGCGTCCTTGCTGATCCAGCCCGCATCCACGACGGTGCTGAGGTTGTCCTTGGTGATCGGCACCGGCTCGAGGAACTTCGCCCAGAGCGTCGTGCCCGCCGGAGAGGTCCATTCCGCTGCCCCATCGATGTCGCTGGCCATGGTGTCGCCGGCCAGCTGCACGGCGATCTCGCCCGCCGCCTTGCCCAGCTCGCGTGCGTCCTTCCAGACCGAGACGGTCTGCGTGCCGCGTGCGACGCGGTTCAGCGCGGCATGGTCGCCGTCCTGCCCCGAGACGGGGATGCCATCGAGGCCCTGCGCGGTCAGCGCCGCCACGGCGCCGCCGGCGGTGCCGTCGTTCGAGGCGACCACGGCATCCACCTTGTTGTCGTTGGCGGTCAGGATCTGTTCCATGTTGCGCTGCGCGTTGGCGGGCAGCCAGCCGTCGGTATAGGCCTCGCCGACGATGGTGATCTTGCCGCTGTCGATGGCCTCCTGCAGCACCTCTTGCTGGCCGCCGCGCAGGAAGTCGGCGTTGGGATCGGTGGGCGAGCCCTTGATCATCACGTAGTTGCCCTCGGGGGCCGCTTCGAGCACGGCGCGGGCCTGCATCCGGCCAACCTCGACGTTGTCGAAGGTCAGGTAGAAGGCGCGGCTGTCCTCGATCAGCCGGTCATAGGCGATCACCGGCACGCCCTCGTTGGCGGCGGCCTCGACGGCGGGGATGATGGCCTGGGTGTCCTGCGCGAGGATGATCAGCGCGTCCACGCCCTGCGCCATCAGCGACTCGACGTCCGACAGCTGCTTCGAGGACGAGGATTGCGCGTCGGCCGATATATAGGTCGCCCCCGCCGCCTCCAGCGCAGACTTGATTGCCGCCTCGTCGGTCTTCCAGCGCTCCTCCTGGAAGTTGGACCAGGACACGCCGACGGTCTGGGCGGATGCCGTCACGGCAAGCCCGAGTGTGATGGCCGCAGAGGCCAGCAAAGTCTTGTACATGTTTTCCTCCCTAGGTGCCCCGGTGGGGCTGCGTCGTTCTCCCTCGACGCTGCGTCAGCCTGAGCCTCTTAAATTCAGTTGTCAAATTAAATTTACCCGCGCATATTGCCGTGCAGAGCAAAATTTGGCCATGAGCCGCTATGAAGTGCCGATCTGGCACTCGTATCGCGGATTTGAAGATGAATTTTGTTCGCGACTTAAATGAATTCTGGATACAGCTGAGGCATGAGCGACGAAGCGGACATCATCGGCTGCGGCCCCCTTCTTCAGTCCCCGGACTCGGTGCAGCGCCCCTTGCGGCAGCAGGTCTTCGAGCACGTGCGCGCGCTTGGCCGCGTGCCGCGGGTCCAGGTCGCCAAGGACCTTCGTGTCAGCCCGGCCTCGGTGACCACGATCACCTCGGAGCTGATCGAGACCGGCTTTCTGGAGGAGGTGCAGGCCGCGCGGATCGGCGACAGCGGTCGCGGCCGTCCGGCGGTGGCGCTTCAGGTTCGACCGGGCGTGCATCACGTGATGGGAGTGAAGCTCTCGGACATCCAGCACACGGCCGTGCTTGCCGACCTGTCCGGACGGGTGATCGCGACCGCCTCGATGCCGCGGACGCCGGGGCAGCTGTCGGTGGCGATCGTGGGCGATGTGACCGAGGCGCTGATGACCGAGCTCTGCACCGCGGCGGGGATCGATGCCGGGTCGCTGCGCGCTCTCGGTCTGGGCGTGCCCGGCTTCGTCGATGCCGAAACCGGGCTGGTGCGCTGGTCGCCGATCCTCGACCTGCGCGACACCGACCTGAGCCCGGCGCTTGCACAGCGGCTCGGACTGCCCGTGCATATCGACAATGACGCCAACCTCGTGACCCTTGCAGAGCTCTGGTTCGGGGCGGGGCGGACGATGTCGAATTTCGCCGTGGTGACCATCGAGCACGGCGTCGGCATGGGCTTCGTGATGAACCACCGGCTCTATCGCGGCGCGCATGGCATGGGTATGGAGCTGGGCCACATGAAGGTGCACCTCGACGGTGCGCTCTGCCGCTGCGGCCAGCGCGGCTGCCTCGAGGCCTATGTCGCGGACTACGCACTGGTGCGCGAGGCGCGCACCGCGCTGAACCTGCCCGACCTCGAGACCCGCTCGGTGCGGGCGCTGCTCGAGAGCCTGTTCAGCCAGGCCAAGGCGGGCAACCCGGCGGCGCATTCGATCTTCCGCCGCGCCGGTCGCTACCTGTCGCTGGCGCTGGCCAATGTGACCAACCTCTTCGATCCGCAACTGATCATCCTGTCGGGGGAGCGGATGCGCTACGACTACCTCTATGCCGAGGGCACGCTGACGGAGATGAAGACGATGATGATCGAGACCGGCCGCGAGGCCCCGAAGGTGGAGATCCATGCCTGGGGTGACATGGTCTGGGCACGCGGTGCGGCGGCGCTGGCGCTGGAGACGCTGACCGAGCAGATGCTCGGCGCGGGCCGCGACATGGCGGCACAATGATCCGGGCGGTGCTTTGTCTTGCGCTGGTGCCGTCGCTGGCGGCGGCGGGGCCGAGGTTTGTCGATGACAGTGCCGGTCTGCCGGCCGAGCACATCTACTCGGGCGGCTGGGAGCATTTCGTCGGCGGCGGTGTCGCGACTTTCGACTGCAATGGCGACGATCTGCCCGAACTTTTCGCTGCCGGGGGCACCTCCTCTGCCGGGCTTTTCGTCAACCGCTCCGAGACGGGCGGGGCGCTGCGCTTCGAGCACGGCGCGCTGCCGCAGATGACCGGGGTCACCGGGGCCTACCCGCTGGACATCGACAGCGACGGTCACCTCGACCTCTTCGTGCTGCGCGTCGGGCCGAACCGCGTGCTGCGCGGGCTTGGCGATTGCCGCTTCGAGGATGTCACCGAGGCCTGGCAGCTGCCGCAGCGCGACGCCTGGTCCACCGCCTTTACCGCCACCTGGCAGCCGGGACAGGACTGGCCGACGCTCTTCACCGGCAATTACGTCGACCGCTTCGATCCCGATGGCCCCTTCGAGGCCTGCGACAGCAGCGAGTTGATCCGCCCCGGCAAGGGCAGCTTCGGCAAGGTCGAGACCATCGAGCCCGGCTGGTGCACGCTCTCGGCGCTGATCTCGGACTGGCAGCGCAGCGGCACGCCCGAACTGCGGCTGTCGAACGACCGGCACTACTACGTGAAGGGCGGCTACGAGCAGATGTTCCGCCTCGCGCCGCTCGCAGAGCGCAGCGACTGGGCGAAGGTCTCGCTCTGGGGCATGGGCATCGCCTCGCGCGACCTGACCGGCGACGGGTTGCCCGAGGTGATGATGACCTCGATGGGCGACCAGCTGCTGCAGTTCAACCGGGGCAGCGGTTTCGAAGACGCGCCCTACGCGCAGGGGGCGACGGCGCACCGGCCCTATACCGGCGGCGACGGCCGGCCCTCGACCGGCTGGCACGCCGAGTTTGGCGACGTGGACAATGACGGGCGGGCCGATCTCTTCATCGCGAAGGGCAACGTCGACCAGATGCCGGGCATGGCGATGGATGATCCCAACTCGCTGCTGGTGCAGGGGCCGGACGGGCAGTTCAGCGAAGCCGGGCTCGAAGCGGGGATCGCCACGATGCACCGCGCGCGCGGTGCGGCGCTGGCCGATCTGAACGGCGACGGGCTCATTGATATCGCGGTCGTCAACCGCCGTGCGCCAATGGAGCTCTGGCGCAACGTGACCGCGGGGGCGGGTAGCTGGGTCGGGGTCGCGGCCGTGCAGTCCGGGGTCAACCGGCTGGCCGTCGGCGCTTGGGTCGAGCTGCGCAGCGCGGCGGGCATCCAGGCGCAAGAGATCACCGTGGGGGGCGGCCACGCGGGTGGCAGCGCGCTGCCGCTGCATTTCGGGCTCGGCGGGCAGAGCGGCGCGGAGCTGCGGGTGATCTGGCCCGATGGCACGCAGGGCGACTGGCAGCCCGTGCGTCCCGGCGAGGTGATGCGGATCGAGCGGCGATAGCGGCTCAGCGATCCACCGGCAGGCCCGAAGGCACCGTCTGGGGCACGCCGAGGCGGCCCGCCAGCGCAACCGGATCGGTCAGCGTTTCGAGAAAAGCCAGCAGCGCCGCAACCTCGCCCGAGCTGAGGGTCACACCCGGACCCGCCGCCGCGACCAGCGCTTGCACCTCCTGCGGGTCATCCATCACCGCCCAGTCGGGCTTGGTCTCGGGCAGATCCGGCAGGACGACATGGCGCGCGTAGCGACCCAGTCCCCCGGCGCGCGCGGCGTGATCGGCGAGAAAGGCCGTCAGGTCGTCATGGCCGCCCGCGTGGCCCCACGGCCCCGTCTTCGCGACATTGCGCAGCGAGGGCGTGCGAAAGGCAAAACGGTCCGCCTCGCGCCCGGTCACCCGCATCCGACCGTCGTCACGGGCGTGGCGCTCGAAGCGCTCGGCCTTGCCCGGCCCAAGCTGCGGTGCGCCCATGGCATGGAAATCATGGTCGGTGAGGAAGGGGCCGGAGTGGCATTCCGCGCAGCCTGCTGTGCCGTAGAACAGCACCGCGCCGTCAGCCGCGGTGCCTGCAAGCGGCGTCTCGCCGCGCAGGGCCGCGTCGAAGGGGCTGGCGTCGGAGCGCCACTCGAAGGCGACAAAGGCGGCGATGGCGTTGGAGATGTCGGTGAAATGGATCGGCGCGCCCGCGCCCACATGCGGGTAGACCGCCTCGAACCGCGCGGCGTAGTCCGGGATCGCCGCGACCCGCTGCGAGATGAGATCCCAGGCCCCGCCCGCGCCGGTGATCCGCCCCGAGCGCACCGCCTTGGAGACGTCGCTTTCCGAATAGTGCCCGGCCATCTCGTCCGGCGAGAGCACCGGGAACATGGTCTGCGCCGAGAGCACCCCCGAGAACCCCCGCTCCATGTCTTCGGCCATTGGGGTGCGCAGACCGCCGGGGCGCGACGGGTCGGCCTCGATCCGGCCGTCGTGGAACAGCACGGTGAACTCATGCGCACCGAGATTGAAGAGCGCGGTGGCGTTGCGCGGGATGCGCTGTTCGGGCGTATCGTCCGCGGTCGCGTGGCGGTCGGGGCCGAGCCCGACGCCGCCCTCGCCGAGCCCGAGGCTCAGCCCGTCCGAGGTGGCAAAGCGCGGGTGGTGACAGGTGGCGCAGGCAATGTTGCGGTTGCCCGAGAGGATGCGGTCGTAAAAGAGCAGCTGCCCGAGCGCGACTTCCTCGGCAGTCGTCTCGATGTAATCCGCATCGCCCACGGCGCGCGGCAGCCGCAACTCGGCCGCGGCTCCGGGACCCGCCAGCAGGGTCAGCCCCACAAGCGCCATGCCCATCTTGCGCATTGTCCTCTCCTCCCCCTCGCTGGAATAGTGATGGCACGCGGGCGGGCCTTGCGGCAAGCGGCGCAATCGGGGGCTCTGCCCCCGTCCGCTGACGCGGACTCCCCCGGGGATATTTTCGCCTAGAAGAAAGCCCTCAGCGCAGCGCGCACCCCTCGGCATCGAAGCCGTGGATCCGCGCCGGCTCGAAGGCGAGGCCACAGGGCGTGCCGGGGGTGAGGTCGGTCCTGCCGATGGCGCGCACCGTGAGCCTGCCCGCCGCGCCGCAGTCGACGATCACGTAGGTGTCCGCGCCGAGATACTCGAGCACGTCGACGGTGCCGTCGAGCTGGCCCGCGCCCGGCGCGGTGAGCGCGATGTGCTCGGGGCGGATGCCGAGGTGCCGTGCGGCATCCGGCAGCGGCTCGGCAAGCCGGAGACCCGCCACCTCGGCGGGCAGGACGTTCATTTTCGGCGAGCCGATGAACTGCGCGACGAAGAGGTTGCCCGGCCGCTCGTAGAGCGCGCGCGGGCTGCCGACCTGGCTGATCTGCCCGGCTTCCAGCACCACGATGCGGTCGGCGAGGGTCATCGCCTCGACCTGGTCATGGGTGACGTAGATCATCGTCGCGCCGAGTGCCTGGTGCAGCTTGGCGATCTCGTAGCGCATCTCGACGCGCAGCGCCGCATCGAGGTTCGACAGCGGCTCGTCGAAGAGAAAGGCGGTGGGATCGCGCACGATAGATCGGCCGATCGCCACCCGTTGGCGCTGGCCGCCCGAAAGATCCTTGGGGCGGCGTTCGAGCAGCGGCTCGAGCTTCAGCACCCGCGCCGCCTCATTCACCTTCGCCGCGATCTCCTGCTTCGGCGCGCCCGCGGATTTCAGCGAGAAGCCCATGTTCTCGCGCACCGACATATGGGGGTAGAGCGCGTAGCTCTGGAACACCATCGCCAGGCCGCGCTCGGCGGGCGGCGCGGCGGTGGCGTCGCGCCCGCCGATCACGATCTGCCCGCGCGAGGTCTCCTCGAGCCCGGCGATCATCCGCAGCAGCGTGGACTTGCCGCAGCCCGAGGGGCCGACGAAGATGATGAATTCGCCCTCCTCGACGGCGAGATCCACGCCCTTGATCACCTGCGCGTCGCCGTACCATTTCTCGACGGATTTGAGCTCGATGCCTGCCATGTCAGTCTTTCCTCGTTGGTCCGGGGCGGGGCGCTGCCCGGGTCATCCTTTCACCGAGCCGGCGGTCAGCCCCTTGGTCATGAAGCGCTCGAGTCCGAGGAACAGCACCATGATCGGCAGCGTGGCGATCACCGCGCCGGCCATCAGGTGCTGGCGCGGCACCTCGGACGAGTTCAGCGAGGCGATGCCTCGGGTCAGGGTGAACTTGCCGGGATCGTCGAGCAGCATGAAGGCCAGCAGGAACTCGTTCCAGGCGATCATGAAGACGTAGAGCGAGACCGAGGCCAGCGCCGGCAGCGAGAGCGGCAGGGTGATGCTCCAGATCACCCGAAGCCGCGACAGCCCGTCCATCAGCCCGGCCTCCTCGACCTCGGACGGCAGGCCGCGGAAGTAGCCCTGCAGCATGTAGAGCGCCACGGGGATGGTGGTGACCGGGTAGATCAGCACGATGCCGAAGAGCGTGTTGCGCAGCCCGGTCATCGAGAAGGCGATGTAGATCGGCAGCGCCAGCACGATCATCGGCACCATGTAGATCAGCAGGATCGAGCGCGAGAACAGCGTCTGGCCGCGGAAGCGCAGCCGCGCGACGGCGTAGGCGCCGGGGATGGCGAAGGCGAGGGTGATCAGCACGGTCAGCACCGACACGTAGAAGGAGGTCCAGAGGTAGCTGCCGAAATCGTAATCCCGCATCAGCTCGACGTAGGACCGGAAGAGACCCAGCCCCTGATCCAGGTCGAGCGAGAAATCCAGCGGGTTCTGCACCAGCGCCGCCTGGTTCTTCAGCGAGGTCATCACCATCACGTAGAAGGGGATGACCACGATGGCGGTGAAGAAGATGTAGCCGAAGCCGGTGAGGAACCGGATCACCGCCGCCTCGAAGACATGGCGGGTGAGCTTGCCGGGAGTCACCTTGACGAGGATCTTCCAAAGCCCCAGCCCGCTGAATAGCACCGTGGCGAAGGTTCCGGACCAGCGTGCCAGCAGCGCGGCTTCGGGATCGATGGCGATGGGCGAGACGCCGGCGAGCCCGGCGGCCAGCAGCATGACCGCCCCGACCGCCAGCGGCAGCACGGCTGTGCCGCGGCCGCCGCGCAGGCAGGCCAGCCCCATCACCGCGCCCCAGGGCAGCGCTTGCCAGGAGGGGCGAAATCCCGCGCCGGTGGCAAAGCTCATGGCAACCGCCACGGTGGTCGCGATGACGCACCCCCAGAGCGCCCCCAGCAGCGGCGCGGTGACATATCCCAAACGCAGCAGTTTCATGCGCGCGCCCTCGTTCTTCTAGGCGGAAATATCCCGGGGGTCCGGGGGCTGGCCCCCGGTCCGGTGCCGGTCACGCCCGCAGGTTCATGGCAAAAGCGCCTCACAGCCCCTCCTCCCGGCTCATCACGCGGAAGAAGAGGAGCGAGAAGAGGATCAGCGACAGGAAGATCACCACCGCCACCGCCGCGCCCGCGCCGATGTTCGACAGGGCGAAGGCCTGCTCATAGACGTTGACCGTCAGCACGCGCGTCCCGGCGTTGCCGCCGGTGAGCAGGAAGATGTCGTCGAACTTGTTGAAGGTCCAGATGAAGCGCAGCAGGAACAGCACCGACAGGATCCCCAGCAGTTGCGGCAGCGACAGGTCGCGGAACTTCTGGAAGGGCGAGGCGCCGTCCATGTCCGCGGCCTCGTACATGTCGGTGTCGATCGACTGCATGCGGGCCAGGATGAAGAGGAACGACAGCGGGAAGTAGCGCCAGATCTCGAAGAGGGTCACCATGATCAGCGCCAGCGGCCGCTCGCCGAAGAAGTTGATCGCCTGGCTGGTCACGCCCATCTGCATCAGCAGGGCGTTGGCCGAGCCGGAGTAGGGGTCGAAAAGCAGGATCCAGGCAAAGGCCACGGCGATCACCGGGGCAACATAGGGAAAGAGGTACAGCCCGCGCAGGATGCCTTGTCCGGTGAAGCTCTTGTCCAGAAGCATCGCGGCGAAGAGCCCGAGGATCAGCGCGCCGGCGGTGCCGAAAACGGTGTAGAACAGCGTCACGCCGAGCACCGACCAGAACTCGGCGCCGTTGAAGATGCGCGCGAAGTTCTCCAGCGTGAAGCCCGAGAAGGAGGTCAGGACGTTGTTGGCGCGTCCGGTGATGACCGGCTCGCTCGCCTCGACGTCGGGCCCCTCGAAATAAGACGGGTCCGCCGCGACAGGGATGCGGATCTGGTCGCGGAAGCCGCCCTCCCAGTCGCCGAGATCGCAGGTGAGCGTGGCGCCGTCGAGCGTGCAGCGCGGATCCATCTCGGTGGCACTCAGCCCTTCGGGCCATGTGTCGGTCAGCGTGACGCCGGTGATCGCCTGATCTTGGGACGAATTGCGCAGCCGGTAGCGCAGGTAGGCGTCCGGATCGCCCTCCTCGAGGTCGCCGCGGATGTCCTCGCGCACCACCGGCGCGGGCGGGCGCAGCTCGGCGAGGCCGATGGGTTTGAAGGCGATCCAGAACACCGCCAGCAGCGGCAGGATCACCACCAGCGCCACGGCGGCGAGGGTGGGAAAGAGCAGGCCCCAGGCTAGCCGCGCCTCGCGGCGGGCGAGCGGGCCCATGCCCTTCGGTGGAACGGGTTCCATCATGGACACCCTCCGGTCTTGCACGTCAACAGATGCGGGGCGCCGGGAAAGCGCCCCGCCGTATCAATCGCTTACTGGATCGCGCCCAGCTCTTCATTGAGCTGGCTGACCGCCTCGGCGGCGTCGATCTCGTCGTCGATAAAGGCGCGGACGACGCGGTTCACCGCCTGGCTGTTGACCATCTTCGAGGCCAGTGCCATCTGGCCGACGTCGGCACCCCAGCGCTGCGCCACGTCGAGGCCGGCGACAAGCTCGTTCACCGTGTCTTCGCCGTAGAGGTCGCCAAGCGCCGCCTGACGGTCAACGCCGACCGGCAGCTTCGACCACTCGGTGACGAACATCTCGGGGTCCTCGTCGGTGCCGCGGCGGACCGGGAACTTGCCCTCGGGGGCGATGGCCAGCGTGTCGAGATAGCCCTCGTCCATCGAGAACTTGACGAATTCCTCGGCGACGTCGGTATTGGCATCGCCGGTAATGCCGAGGAAGTTCAGCTCGGCAAAGGCGGCGCCGTCGGGGTTGGACGGGCCCGAGAAATTGGTGACGATGCCGGTCTTCCCGGCGAGCTCGGCCGAGGTCGGATCATCGGTGATCGTGGGGGGCGCGCTGTCGCGCAGGCCGGCCAGCTCGTCGAGGATGAAGGGCGACCAGATGGTCATCGCGGTATTGCCCGAGAAGTAGATCGTCCGCGCCTGGTCCCAGTAGAGATCGCCCGGCGGCGAGGCCTTGGCGATTGCCTTGTAGAAGTCGAGCACCTCGATGGTGGTGGCCTCGTCGAGCTCGGCAAAGCCGTCCGACCCGACCGGCGAGACGCCATTGGCGAGGAAGACATGTTCCAGCACCTGACTCATGAAGGCCTCGTCCACCTTTGTGGCGGCGACGAAGCCGTACATCTCGGGCGGGTTGTGCAGCTTCTCGATCGCGGCCTCGACCGCGGCGTAGCTGGTCGGCGGCTCCAGCCCGGCCTCGTCGAAGAGGTCCTTGCGGTAGATGATCATCTGCGTCCAGCCGTCGGCGGGCACCGAGGCGAAGCCGTCGTCGAACTCGGCCATCTTCAGCGCGCCGGGGGCAAAGGTGGCGCCGCCCAGTTCCTCGATCACGTCGGTGGCGGCATCGGGATCGAGGATGCCGGCCTCGGCCCAGGGCAGGGCGTAGGACAGCGGGTGGTAGATGACGTCGGGCATGTCGCCGGCGGCGAAGGCGGCGGTGGCACGGGTGCCCATCTCGCTCTCGGTGACCGGGATCACCTCGACCTCATGTCCGGTGGCCTCGGTGAAGGCGGCGGCCATGGCCTCCTGCTTGGCGAGCCGCTCGGGCTGCTCCTCGATGGTCCAGAACCGGATGGTGTCGGCATGGGCCATCCCGGCGGTCAGCGCCAATAGCATGGCGGTGCCGCCGAGAGCGCGGCGTTTGATGGGTGTCATCGTTTTCCTCCTGATGTTGGTCGTCAAACCAGCGGGCGGAAGGGGATGGGCGCGCGAGACGCAAAACATGAACGAGGACGGGCGCCGAAGCGCGTGGTTGCCACAATGCGGCAAGTCCTCCTCCCTGGATAACCCCTTCACCACCATAAACATATGAACAATCTCCTGAGGGGAGACTTGAGGCTCAAAGCGCTTTAGGCAAGGAAAAAAGACGCCGCGACGCGGCAACTTAGGGGGTTTCGGGATCAGATCGAGACTTTTTCGAGCAGAGCCTCGCGATCGATCTGCCCGGCCTGTCCGGAAAGCGATACGGCCCCGCGGGTGACCGCATAGAAGCTGTCGGCCAGCCCCCAGGTGAAATCGAAGTATTGTTCGACCAGAACCACCGCCATGTCGCCCTGGTCGCGCAGCTGCGCGATGACCCGGCCGATCTGCTGGATGATGTTGGGCTGGATGCCCTCGGTCGGCTCGTCGAGCAGCAGCACGCGCGGGCGGGTGATCAGCGCGCGGGCGATGGCGAGCTGCTGCTGCTGGCCGCCCGAGAGATCGCCGCCGCGGCGGTGCAGGAAGTCCTTGAGAATGGGGAAAAGCTCGAAGATATGCGCCGGCACGCCGCGCTCGGCGCGCGGCAGGCAGGCAAAGCCCGACTCGAGGTTTTCCTGCACGGTCATCAGCGGGAAGATCTCGCGCCCCTGCGGGACGTAGGCGATGCCGGCGCGGGCGGCCAGATAGGCGTTGAGGTGCTCGAGCGGCTTGCCGTCGAGGCTGATCGTCCCGCTGGAGTAGGGGTGGCGCCCGGCGATGGCCTTGAGCAGCGAGGTCTTGCCCACGCCGTTGGTGCCCATCACCGCGGTGACCTTGCCGGGCTCCGCTTCGAGGCCGATCCCGTGCAGGATCTGGCTCTGCCCGTAGTGCAGGGTGAGGTTGTCGACCTTCAGCATGGCGTCTCGCTCCGTCCGCAAATCTCTTCGAAGAGATTTGCAACGTCCTTCGAAGGACGTTGCAGTTCCGCGTGTGTCTTCATCGTCCCAGGTAGACGTCGATGACGTCCTGGTTGGCGGTCACGTGATCGAGCGAGCCCTCGGCCAGCACCGAGCCCTCGCAGAGCACCGTCACCTTGCAATCGAGCCGCCGCACGAATTCCATGTCGTGCTCGACCACCACCACCGCGTGTTTCGTCGCCGCCCGGCGCAGGAGGTCCGTCGTGTGTTCACGCTCGGCCGGCGTCATCCCTGCGGCGGGCTCGTCGACCAGCAAGAGGCGCGGGTCCTGCGCCAGCAGCATGCCGATCTCGAGCCATTGCTTCTGGCCGTGGCTGAGCTCGCCCGAAATGCGGCCAAGCTGGTCCGACAGGCCGATCTCCTCGGCGATGGCGTCGATCCGCTCGGCCCCGGCGCGGGTCTTGTTGTAGAACAGCACGTCGAACGGTCCGCGCTTGTTCTTCAGCGCCATCGCGAGGTTCTCGCGCACGGTCTGGGCCTCGAAGACCGTGGGTTTCTGGAACTTGCGCCCGACGCCGGCGCGGGCGATCTGGCTTTCGCTCATCTTCAGCAGCGAGACGGATTTCTCGCCCCAGAGCACGCGGCCCTCGTCGGGGCGGGTCTTGCCGGTGATGATGTCCATGAAGGTGGTCTTGCCTGCGCCGTTGGGGCCGATGATGGCGCGCAGCTCGGGCTCGCCGATGCGGAAGGAGAGGTTGTTGATCGCCTTGAACCCGTCGAAGCTGACGGAGACGCCGGACATTTCGAGCAGGGTGCTCATTTCTCTTCCTCCCCTTCGACGGTGCGGCGTGCGCCCTGATCAGGGCCGAAGTCTCCGACGCGCTCGGGCACCGGGTGGCGGCGGCTGAAGAGATCGAAGATGCCGCCGATGCCCTTGGGCGCAAGCAGCGTCACGGCGACGAAGCTGAGGCCGAGCAGCACCAGCCACCAGTCGGTCCAGTTGATCGTGTAAAAGCCGAGGTTGACGTTCGGCGCGCCGCCGCCGGTGAACCAGCTCGACAGCAGCGAGACCACGGCAGCCCCGAGCGCCGCGCCGTAGAGCCGCCCGCGCCCGCCTATGGCGACCCAGACCGCGAGGTAGATCGAGGCGATGGGGGCGATTTCTGCCGGGTTTATGATGCCCGCCTGCGGATAGTAGAGCGCCCCGGCGAGGCCCGAGACGATGCCGGTGAGCGTGAAGATGAAAAGCTTGTAGCTTTCCACATGGTAGCCGAGGAAACGCACCCGGTTCTCGTTGTCGCGGATGCCGCGTATCACCGAGCCCATCTTGCCCGAGACCACCCAGGCAAAGAGCAGGTAGCCAAGTCCGAGCGCCGCCGCCGAGGCCCAGAAGAACCAGATCGAGATCGTCGCCTGCGGCACCACGTCGAGCCCAGGCAGGTTCTGCAGTCCCGACAGCCCGTTGTTGCCGCGCAGCCCGGCCTCGTTCTGGAAGAGGTAGAGCGAGAGCGCCAGGGTCATCGCCTGCGTCAGGATCGACAGGTACACGCCGGTGACGCGGCTGCGGAAGGCGAGCCAGCCGAAGACCAGCGCCAGCAGGCCCGGCACCAGCACCACCATGGCAAGCTGCAGCGGCAGGCTGTGCGCGAAGCCCCAGAGCCAGGGAAAGTCGGCGCTGCCGACCACGCCGAAGATCTGCTGGCCGATGGCGTCGTGGATCTCCTCGGGGGTGGGCGGGATCGGCGCGGCGCGCAGGCTCTCGGCGATGATCAGCTCGGTGCGGGCATACATCAGCCACATGCCGATCATGTAGCCGCCGAGCCCGAAGAAGGCCATGTGCCCGAGGCTGAGGATGCCGGTGTAGCCCCAGACCACGTCCATCGCCACGGCGACGAGCATCAGGCAGAGCGTCTTGCCCAGCGTCTTGACGAAGGAGGTCGAGAGGACCCCGGTCCCCGTGGCAGGTGCCAGCACGGTGACAAGCAGCACGAAGAGCGCGAGCGCCAGCAGGACCCAGGCCACGGACTTGTTCTGCGCGAAGAAACTGGTCATGCGGCGGCTCCCTTGGCCAGGCGGGGGAGGGGGCGCTGCCCCCGAGCCGCGGTGCGGCTCTCCGACGGGATATTTCTGCCTAGAAGAACGGGCGGGTGTTGGGTGCAGGGCATGGTCAGTCTCCTGCCGCGCGGCCCTTGAGGGCGACGATGCCCTTGGGGCGGACCTGGATGAAGAGGATGATGAAGAGGATCATGTAGGTCTGCGCCGCCAGCGTGTTGCTGGGGTTCATCCACTCGATGCCCTTTTGCAGGATGCCGATCAGCGCGGCACCCGCCAGCGTGCCCCAGACGTTGCCGACGCCGCCGACGACCACGGTCATGAAGCTCTGCACGATGTAGTTGCCGCCCATCTCGGAGGTGACCTGCGCATAGAGGCCGATGGCGATGCCGGCGATACCGGCGATGCCGGAGCCGAGGCCGAAGGTCAGCATGTTGATCTTGTCGGGGTTGATGCCCATCGAGGCGGCCATGCCGGGGTTCTGGGTGACCGCGCGGACCTCGAGCCCGATGCGGGTCTTGTTGAGGATGAAGAGGATCAGGCACAGGAACACCAGCGCCAGCACGAAGATCGCGATGCGGATATTGGCGATGCCGGCGACGTCGTTGATGATCCACGCCCCGTCGAGCCAATGCGGCGAGGTGAGCGGGCGGGCCTGGGTGCCGAAGATGTTCTTCGCAAGCTGCTGCAGCGCGATGGAGATGCCGAAGGTGGCGAGCAGCGTCTCGAGCGGACGGTGGTAGAGCCAGCGGATCACCAGCCGCTCCATCGCGACGCCGGCGGCAAAGGTGATCACGAAGGCCAGCGGCAGGGCGACGATCAGCGACAGCGTGTAGTCGGGGATGAGCTGCTGCACGACGTAGCCGGTATAGGCCCCCATCATGATGAACTCGCCATGGGCCATGTTGATCACCCCCATGACGCCGAAGGTGATCGCAAGGCCGATGGCGGCGAGGAAGTAGATCGAGGCCAGCGACAGCGAGTCGAGCCCGAAGTCCACCGCCTGCCAGAGGCCGACGCGGGTGCGCACCGCGCCGAGCGCGTCTTCGGCGGCTCCGGTGATGGCCGCGTCCGGTTCGGCGTATTCCTCATAGAAGACGTGGGAAGCGAGGGCGGCGGCGCGGTCCTCCGCGGTGACGCGGGCCGGCACGAGCCCCTCTGCCGCGAGGGCGGCATAGGCGCGGTCGCGGCCCGCTTCCGAGACCAGTTGGCCGAGCGGCACGCCGCCGACGGCACCATCCACGAGGTTGGCGGTGAGCGCGGCCTTGATCTGCTCGCGGCTCTGCACCGGCTGGGCGAGTTCGGCGGAGACGAGGCGGGCGTAGGCCTCGGCCTCGGTCAGCGCCTTGCCGGGTTTCAGAACCCGGGCGATATTGGCACCCTCGGGCAGGCTCTCGGCGACGCCGGCGCGGGTGGTGAGAATCTGGTTGAGCACCGCGCGCACGTCGACGCTGAGCTCGGAGGACAGTGCCCCGATGGCGGCGATGCGCGCCTCGGGGGTGGTGCCGAAGCTGGCGGTGAGCATGCCGTCGAGGCGTTTCTTGCGGGCCAGCACGCCGGGGTCCTGCTCGGTCTCGATGGAGGCGCGCAGCGGCTCGATCTGGTCGGCGGAGGGACTGCGGGCGATGGCGTCGAGCGCGGCGATGCGGCTGGCGATATTGGGGTCGGAGAGCTGGAACTGCACCAGCGCGGTGCTGATCGTGCGGCGCACGCCGCCGTTGGGGCGGATCTGCTCGATCTCGGCGGCGGGGGCGGTGCCGGCGGGCGCGCCGGTGGCGATGTCGGTCAACGCGTAGGCGTCGCCCTGCTTCTCGGCGTAGAAGAATTCTCCGTCGGTCCTGCGCTGGTAGACCTCGCGATCGGCCCAGTTTTGCAGGAAGGCGGGCACGGCGGCGTCGCCGGAGGCAACCAGTGCAGCGATCAGCGTGTCGACGGTCTGGCGGCCGGGCTTGGCAACCTCGCCGGAATATTGCTGGAGGATCGCCTTGAGGCCCGTGTTCTGCGCGGTGGCTGCGAGCGGCGCAAGGCTCAGGCAGAGCAGGAGCGCGAGAAAAGAGAGAAGCGCGCGCGGCATGGACGGCCCCCGGGAACAGAGTTCAGACATTGGCGGAGTGGTGCAGCGGGCGCGCGATCTGGCGCGCGCCCGCTGTCGTTCGGCTCAGATCAGTAGTTGGACTGAATCTGCACGCAGGTCTTGGTCTCGGTGTTGTACATGCCGCACTCGAGGTCTTTCCAATCGGACTCCAGCACCGCGGACTCGGGCAGGTAGTCGGTCCAGGCGTCGCCCGGCACCGGCTCGGTCGAGGAGATGATGTCGAACTGGCCGTCGGCGCGGATCTCGCCGATCAGCACCGGCTTCGAGAGGTGGTGGTTCACGCCCATCACGGCGGTGCCGCCGGTCAGGTTCGGGAACTCCTGGCCCCACATGTGCCCGCGCACGGCGTCGACATCGGTGGTCTCGGCGGCGGTGACCGCGTTCACCCACATGTTGAAGCCGATGTAATGGGCTTCCATCGGGTCGTTGGTCACGCGCTTCTCGTCGCCGATGAAGGCATGCCATTCCTTGATGAACTCGGCGTTGGCCTCGCCTTCGGCGGACATGAAGTAGTTCCACGCGGCGAGGTGGCCGACGAGGTTCGAGGTGTCGAGGCCCGAGAGTTCCTCTTCGCCCACCGAGAAGGCGACCACGGGGATGTCGTCTGCCGAGACACCCTGCGCCGCGAGTTCCTTGTAGAAGCCGATGTTGGCGTCACCGTTGATGGTCGAGATCACGCCGACCTGCTTGCCGTCGGCGCCGAGCGCCTTCACGTCCGACACGATGGTCGACCAGTCGGAGTGGCCGAAGGGGGTGTAGTTGACGAAGATGTCCTCTTCGGCGATGCCCTTCGACTTCAGGTAGGCCTCGAGGATGCGGTTCGTGGTGCGCGGGTAGACGTAGTCGGTGCCGAGCAACGCGAACTTCTCGACGCCAAGCTCGTCGAGGAAGTAGTCGGTGGCCGGGATCGCCTGCTGGTTCGGGGCGGCGCCGGTGTAGAAGACGTTCTTCGAGCTTTCCTCGCCCTCGTATTGCACCGGGTAGAAGTAGAGCGCGTTGAGCTCTTCGATGACCGGCAGCACGGCCTTGCGCGAGGCCGAGGTCCAGGAGCCGAAGATCACGTCGACCTTGTCGTTGGAGATCAGCTCGCGCGCCTTTTCCGCGAAGAGCGGCCAGTCGGAGGCCGGGTCCTTCACGACGGCTTCGAGCTGGCAGCCCAGCAGGCCGCCGGCCTTGTTCTGCTTGTCGATCAGCATCAGCATGGTGTCTTTCAGAGTGGTCTCGGAAATCGCCATGGTGCCGGAGAGCGAGTGCAGCACGCCCACCTTGATCGGGCAATCGGCCGCCTGAGCGGCACCGGCGGAAATCAGTGCCAGCGCTGCAACGGTAGAAAACTTCATTGCTTTGATCATGTTCAACATCCCTATAGAGCGGGGTCAGGGCTCCGCGCGGATCGGCTCGTGTTCGGCGATCTGGGCGGGTCCTCCTCCGCTTCGATTATCGTTGTGCCACAGGCGGCTGCCCTGTTGAGCTTGGGCCGCCACGGCTCCCCGTTGACGCGCCGACACTCGGCGCTCCTTTCGGATAACGGAGCCGTGACCCGCCGCCACGCGCTTTCCGTGGTGGAGACGGGCGCTGGCGGGGTGTGATTAATCCGAGGGCTTTCGCCACTCCGTGTGCTTAATATTTGGTCGAAATATATGGGGAATTGGGGGGCTATCCGGCTAAACTAAGGCGAATGCTCAGGAGATCAGATTCGTGACGGGCTATTTGCCGGTTTTTTGGGCAAGTAAAATGGGGCAGTGTTCTATTTTGCGCGCGGGGGGCTTTTCCTCTGCCTGCGAAACGGAGAACGTGAGCCTCAGAGCAAAGGGATTGTCATGAGCGCCACGAAGCCAGCGATTTTCAATGAGATGTTGAACGGCGAGCAGGTTCGCTCGGCCTATCAGAACCTGGAGAAATGGTATCGGTCGATGCCGGCCGAATTGCGAAGCCTGAAGCAGAACGAGGCCGAGGCGCTGTTTCGCCGGGTCGGGATCACCTTTGCGGTCTACGGCGAGGGCGGGGATCCCGAGCGCCTGATACCCTTCGACATGTTCCCGCGCGTGATGACCGCCGAGGAGTGGCGCAAGCTCGACCGCGGCGTGCGGCAGCGGGCGGCGGCGCTGAATGCCTTCCTGGCCGATGTCTACGACCGGCGCGAGATCATCCGCGCGGGCCGGATCCCCGAGCACCTGGTGACCAACAACGAGGCCTTCGAGAAGGCGGCCATCGGCTTCCGCCCGCCGCGCGGCGTGTTCAGCCATATCGTCGGCGTCGATCTGGTGCGCACCGGGCCGGACCAGTTCTACGTGCTGGAAGACAACTGCCGCACGCCCTCGGGGGTCAGCTACATGCTGCAGAACCGCGAGATCATGATGCGCATGTTCCCGCAGCTCTTCATGGAAAGTCGCATCCGCCCGGTGGATGGCTACGCCGGGCTGCTGAAAAAGACGCTGGCCTCGGTCGCCCCTCAGAAATGCCAGGGCGAGCCCAACATTGTCATCCTCACGCCGGGCCATTTCAACTCGGCCTATTACGAGCACAGCTTCCTTGCCGACCTGATGGGCGTCGAGCTGGTCGAGGGGCAGGACCTCTTTGTCGAGGGCGATTTCGTCTGGATGAAGACCACCGAGGGCCCCCGCAAGGTCGACGTGATCTACCGACGGATCGACGACGCCTTCATCGATCCGCTGTGCTTCCGGCCAGACTCGATGCTGGGCGTGCCGGGGCTGATGAGCGTCTACCGCTCGGGCGGGGTCACCATCTGCTCGGCCCCGGGTGCCGGGGTTGCCGACGACAAGGCGATCTACACCTATGTGCCAGAGATGATCCGCTTCTACCTTGGCGAGGAGCCGATCCTCGAAAACGTGCCGACCTGGCAATGTGCCAAGGAAGATGACTGCAAGTACGTGCTCGAGAACCTGTCCGAGCTGGTGGTCAAGGAGGTGCACGGCTCGGGGGGCTACGGCATGCTCGTGGGGCCGAAGTCCGACAAGTCGACCATCGAGTCCTTTGCCGCGAAGATCCGCAAGAACCCCGACAATTACATTGCCCAGCCGACATTGGCGCTCTCGGCCTGTCCCACCTTCGTCGAGGAGGGGATCGCACCGCGCCACGTCGATCTGCGTCCCTACTGCCTGGTCGGCGAGACCATCGAACTGGTGCCGGGCGGGCTGACCCGCGTGGCACTGAAGGAAGGCTCGCTGGTGGTGAACTCGTCGCAGGGCGGCGGGGTCAAGGACACCTGGGTATTGGCGGAGTGACGACATGTTGAGCCGGACTGCAGAACATCTTTACTGGATGGCGCGCTACATCGAGCGCACCGAAACCACCGCCCGCCTGCTTGAGGTCGGGGCGCGCAACGCGCTCTTGCCCAATGCCACGGGCGGGTACCGCAACGACTGGGAGGCTGTGCTGCTGGCGAAAGGCACGCTCGAGCCCTTCCTCGAGAAGTATCGAGAGACCAACCAGCGCAATATCGAGACCTGGCTGTTCTTCGACTCCGACAACCCCTCGTCGGTCTACTCGTGCCTGTCGGCGGCGCGCGAGAATGCCCGCGTGGTGCGCACCGCGCTGACCGCGCCGGTCTGGGACGCGATCAACGGATCCTTCCAGGAACTCCAGCAGCTGCACCGCACCGAGCGCAGCAAGCTGATGGTGACCGATCTGACCGAATGGACGCTGCGCGCCTGCCAGCTGATCCGCGGCGCCTTCATGTCGACCCAGTTGCGCAACGACGGCTACGATTTCTCCGGCATCGGCACGACCATCGAGCGCGCCGACAACACCGCCCGGCTGATCGACGTGAAATACTACGTGCTGCTGCCCACGGTGAATTACGTCGGCTCTGGGCTCGATCAGAGCCAATGGGCACTGTTGCTGCAGTCGATGACCGCGCAGCGCGCCTTCAACTGGAGCTATCAGGGCGAAATCACCGCCGCCAAGATCGCGCACCTGCTGATCCTCAACCGCCGGTTCCCGCGCTCGCTGCGCGCCTGCGTGCAATGGTATTGCGAGCATCTCGACAATCTCGCCGAGAGCTACCAGACTGCCACTGCGGCGCAGGAGGTGGCGCACAAGTTGCTCGACGATCTGCGTGCGGCGACCGTCGAGGAAATTTTCGAGGAGGGGCTGCACGAATTCCTCGCACGCTTCATGTCGCGCAATGCCGAGGTCGCGACCACGGTGCACGAGGTCTACCTGAGCGGGATGCCGACATGAGACTCTCGATCCGTCATATCACGCGCTACCGGTTCGACGAACCGGTGCGCGGTATCGTCCAGTCGCAGAAACTCTGGCCCGCCGATTGCGCAAGCCAGCGCGTCCTGGCGTGGACCGTCACCTCGCACGGGGCGCAGACCGGGGCCGAATTCGTCGACGGGGCGGGCGACATGATCCGCCTTGCGACCTGGCGCGGTCCGCTCACCGAGCTGACCGTCGAAGTCGAGGGTGAGGTCGAGACGGCGGACCTCTACGGCGTGCTGCGCGAGCACCGCGAACGCATCCCGCCCTCGGCCTACCTGCGGCCGACGCGCCAGGTCGAAGCCGATGCCGAGCTGAAGATGCTGTCCGCCGTCGCGCTGAAGGGGCTGGACGGCGCCAGCGCGCTCGACCGCGCCCATGCGCTCAGCCGTGCTGTCTCTGAGGCGATTGCCTACAAGCCCGGCGAGACCCAGCCCCACACGACCGCCTCGGAGGCGCTCTCGGGCGGGGTCGGCGTCTGCCAGGACCACGCCCATGCGCTGATCTCAGTTGCCCATGTGGCGGAGATGCCGGCGCGCTATGTGACCGGCTACCTGCAGGCGAGCGCGGACGGAAGCCCGCATGAGGCCAGCCATGCCTGGGCCGAGATCTGGGTGCCCGAACTGGGCTGGGTCGGGTTCGACGCTGCCAATGCCTGCTGCCCCGACGCGCGCTACGTGCGCCTGGGATCGGGCTACGATGCGCTCGACGCGGCGCCGATCCGGGGGCTGGTGCAAGGCGCCACGCCCGAGGAACACCTCGACGTCGAGGTCATGGTGACCGCGGTCCAGTCCGGGCAGCAACAACAGCAATAGGTGCCGCTGGCCGCCGCAATCATGAACAGGCACTCACGGCGCCGTAACCCTATCCCTTAGAGCAGGATTGCGGGGGCGGGGGGGCGGCGGTATATCGGTGCGTTGCCAATCGGAAGGGACTCGGGGACAGATGACCTATTGCGTGGGATTGCTGCTGGATGCGGGCGTGGTCCTGCTGTCCGACACGCGCACCAATGCCGGGCTCGACAATATTGCGACCTATCGCAAGATGTTCCTTTTCGAGAAGCAAGGCGACCGTGCCATCGGCATCATGACCGCGGGCTCGCTGTCGATTACCCAGACGGTGATCGCCCGGCTGACCGAAGCCAACGAGGAGCCTGACTCGCCGCGCGCGATCCTGCGCGCGCCGGGCATGCTGCAGGTCGCCGAGATCGTCGGGGCGACGCTTTCGGATGTCACCTCCGAAGTGTCGTCCAAGATGGAGCGGATGAACCAGAGCGCCACCGCCTCGATGATCGTCGCGGGGCAGCGCAAGGGCGGGCCGATGCGGATGTTCCTCGTCTATCCCGAAGGAAATTTCATCGAAGCGACGCCCGACACGCCTTTCCTGCAAATCGGCGAGCACAAATACGGCAAGCCGATCCTCGACCGGGTGATCTCCTCCGAGACCACGCTGGCCGACGCCGAGAAGGCGGTTCTGCTGTCGATGGATTCGACGCTGCGCTCGAACCTGAGCGTCGGCATGCCGCTCGATTTCGCGGTGATCGAGCGCGACGCGCTGGCGGTAACCCGGCGGCGGCGCATCGAACCCAGCGACGAGGCTTTCCAGAAGATGAGCCACGACTGGTCCGAGGCGCTGCGCAACGCCTTCGCCGAGATCGATCCGATCTGACCGGGCAAGGCTGCGCCGACAAGATTGCCCGGTCGTGCCGCGGCCTGCCGCGACGGTTCAGAACAGGGTGATTTCGGTCTGCGGCGGTTTCGGTGGGGTGATCGGGGCCACTGCCTCGATTTCACCGGGCACGATGAACTGCCGCACGCGACCGTCGGCGGGCCAGAAGCGGATGCGCCTGGCCGAGGTGCCGCCGGTGCTCTCAGAAGCCAGCGGAATGGCTTCGTTCTGCAAGAACTCCTTGGCGAAGGCGACGTTCGAGCCGCCGATGTCACGCAACTGGCTGAGCATGTTCGCACCGCCGAAAAGTTTGGCGACCAGCCGGGTCTTATGCGCCCCGCTTTTGAGCAGCCCGTTGATGAGCAGTTCCATCGAGTAGGCGCCATAGCGCACGTTCTCCCCCTCCTTGCCGGCGCGTTGCGGCAGCAGGAAATGGTTCATGCCGCCGACCCCGGCCTCGATATCGGTCAGGCACACCGCCACGCAGGACCCCAGAACTGTCGACAGCACTTCGGAGCGCGACGAGGAGATCCGGTATTCTCCCTGGATCACATTCACGAGCTTTTCAGCGGCTTCGGTCATCTTGCGGTCATCCTTCCATGCGAGGCGGGGGCCGGGGTGGCACAGGCGCGCAGCAGCGCGGGGCCGATCCCCGGAAGCGGAAGGCTGGTCTCGACCGCGCCGAGATCGCGCGCGGCGCGGGGCATGCCATAGACGATGCAGGTCTCCTCGTCCTGCGCGAAGGTCCTGGCTCCGGCGTCGCGCAACGCCTTGAGACCCTGGGCGCCGTCGCGGCCCATGCCGGTCAGCAGCGCCGCCACGGCGCGCGGGGCGCCGGGCAGCGCGGAGGTGAAAAGCGCATCCACAGAGGGCATGTGTCCGGAAATCGGCTCTCCCGCGCGCAAGGCGATCTTCATCGGCGCGCCACCGGCCAGATGCAGATGCGCGCGGCTGCCGGCGGCGATCACGACCTGGCCGTGATCCACCCGCTCGCCGTCCCGCGCGGGCCGCACCTGTGCGGCGCATTGCCGGTCGAGCAACCGCGTGAGGCTTTCGCCAAAGCCGCCGCCGGTATGCTGCACGATGAAAGTGGGCGGGCAGTCGGCGGGAAAATAGGAGAGGACGGTCAGCAGCGCATCGACGCCGCCGGTCGAAGCCCCCAGCAGTATGAAACGATTGCTCAGCGCCCCGCCTGGCAGGCTCGGCGCCGCCGGTGGTTCCGGCAGGATGCCGCGTCGCCGTGCCGTGCGGGTCAGCGAGCGCAGCGTGCCGATGAGTTCCTCGGAGGGCACTTCGGGATCGATTGCGAAGAGATCGGAGCGCTTGTCCCAGGGGCTTGCAGGCAGGGCGGCCCCGGTCACGCTGCGGGTCTTGATGACCAGCCAGCGCACGTCGAGCGTGGCGAAGAGCGCGCGCATGACCTCGAATTCGGGCAGCATGGCGAGCCGCTCGGCGATGAGGACCGCCATCGGCTCCTGCTCTTCGACCGCGGTGTAGGTGGTCATGAGGTCATGTGTTTCGGCGATCAGCTCGATATGCGGAGATGGACGCAGCCCGGCCGCGATCTGCCGCCGCAGTCCCAGGTCCGGATGGGCCAGGATCAGGGATATCTTCGACATCGGTCTTTTCCTTTGCGGCCTGTGGTGTCGGCTGTGATCGCGGCACGGAATTCGTCTCGCCCGGGCCATGCCGTGCGGTCGCCGGGGTCATGGCGGCCCGCCTTCGCCACGGCGGCAGGGCGCAGGAGACGCAGTTTGCGGCAGGAAGGCCCATCCACATCGCGCAGAGACTGCGTGGCAGGACCCCGCTTCGCGGGTCACGGCGCGGCTCGGGCGTTTGCCAGTCCCGACCTGCGGCTTCCATCGGTCGCCGCCGGTCGCGCATCGGAGCAAGTGCAGGCATCGCCGCGATGTCCAGATGCACGGCCACGTCAGAACAGCTCGGGGGCATTGGGTTCCAGCCCGTCCCCCTGCGCGCCGCCGAGCCGGTGCCGGAGATCACGAAGGGGAATGATCGAGAGCGCCTCGCGAAGATCCAACGCGGCTTCCCCGTCCAGAAGGCGTGCGAGGCGTTCGACATAGCCGGCAAGCGCGTCAGTCGATTGCGCCAGCATATCTAGTTCCTGAAAGGCGGTGATCGCCACGGACCCGAGGCGCGAATCCGCATTGCCCGAATAGATATGCTCCATGCCATGCTCGAGCCTCTCCAGACGCTGCTGGAGGTGTCTGATCTCGCGAGACAGCAACCATGTCGCTTCATTTGCGGTCATCGGGGCCGAGGTCGAGGCGGTCATGGCTTCAGAGCTTTCCGACGACGCTTTCGATGCATTGCTTCATCGCAAGGGAAGTGAAGGGTTTCTTTATCATGTTGTTGAGACCGAGCTGTTTCGCCTGCGCCACCATGTCTGGCGTCGGTTTTCCGGTAACCAGGATGAAGCCGACCTTCTGCGTTGCGCGGTTTTGCCGAACAGCTTTCAGCAGGGCAAGGCCATCCATATTTGGCATGTTGAAGTCCGACAGCACCAGGTGAACCGGACTGCCGGCCATACGGGCAAGGGCCTTGCTGCCATCGTTTTCGGTCAGGTAGTTCTTGATGCCGATCTCATCGAGCGCCTGGGTAATCAGCCCGCGGCTCGTGGCCATGTCATCGACCACCATGATGCGCAGCGAATCCTTCAAACTCATCTTATTCTCCTAGGTTGGCCGTGACGGGCCATGCGAGGCGCGTTTGCGATAGGTGGTCACACCCGCGGTGGTGAATTCTGCCAGGGCTGGGCCGGACAGACGTTCGGAGTGGCCGATGAACAGAAAGCCTCCGGCGCGCAACATGCCGCTGAAACGGGTCCAGAGCCGTTGTTGCGTTTCTTGGTCGAAGTAGATCGCGACGTTTCGGCAGAAAATCGCGTCGAAAGGTCCGTTGAAGGGCCAATCGCAGATCAGGTTGAGCTCCGCGAAGCTGATCAGCGCCCTGAGGTCTGGGCCCGTTTCCACCATCTCGGGCTCGCCGGCCACGGGACGCAGCCAGCGGTGCCGGTAGTCAGCAGGAACCGTCTCGCAATCCTCCGCGGCGTAGCGTCCCTGGCGCGCCTTGCGCAGGATCGCCGGGTCTATGTCGGTGGCTAGAATCCGGGTGTCGCGCGTGCCAGGCGGCAGGAAGTTCAGCAATGTCATGGCGATCGAGAAGGGTTCCTGTCCAGACGAGCAGCCAGCGGACCAGATGCGGACGCGCCGTTGAAGCCCAAGCTCGGGGATGAGCGCCTCGCACAGGGTTTCGAAATGGTGCTTCTCGCGGAAGAAGCTGGTGACATTCGTTGTCAGCGCCGAGACCAGTTCGAGCCGCTCCGCGCTCTCACTCTCGAGGTCGAGCAATGCCATGTAATCGCGAAAGGAGCCGAGCCCGCGTGCCCGCAAACGCCGCGCGAGCCGGGAGTAGACCAGGGGCTTCTTGCTGACGGCGAGGCTGAGGCCGAACTCGCTGCGCGCGAGCCGGGCCAGCGCCTCGAAGTCCGCATCGGTGAAAGCAAATTCCCCCGGCAGCGCGTCAGCGGCAACGAGACTCATGCGGCGGCCCCGCCTTCCTGATCGAGCACCGCGTCGAGATTGACGACCCGCACCATGGATTCCCCGACCGAGATCACGCCGAGGATGGCCTGACGCGCCGCATCGGACTTCATGTCGGGCGTTTCCTGGATCGACGACTTGGCAACCGAGAGGATTTCGGAGACCGATTCAACCAGGAGACCGATGGTCGTCCCGCCCGCGGCGGCCACGATCACCACGTTGCGCTCATTGTCCGCGGTCACCCCGAGCCCGAAG
This sequence comes from Salipiger mangrovisoli, assembly GCF_015223355.1. Classification (GTDB taxonomy): domain Bacteria; phylum Pseudomonadota; class Alphaproteobacteria; order Rhodobacterales; family Rhodobacteraceae; genus Salipiger; species Salipiger mangrovisoli. Next base: position 101,209 of record NZ_JADFFK010000011.1, read on the forward strand.
CGCGCCGAAAGATCGAAGATCGGGATCACCGCGCCGCGCAGGTTCATCACCCCCAGCACATCGTCGGGCGTGTGCGGCAGCTTGGTGACCGGGGTCCATCTGCGGATCTCGCGGATCTGCATGATCTCGAGGCAGAAGCTCTGGTTGCCCGCCGAGAAGGTGATGAATTCAAACTGCGCCTCGGTCGGTCCCTCGTTGGCGTCAAGCATGGTGAAGCTCCAGTTTCGGGGGGGTAATTGCGGGAAAATAGGGGGCGGCGGGCTGCAACTTGACCACTTCTTCGGGGTCAAGGATCAGTGCGATCTTGCCGTCACCGAGAATGGTGGCGGCTGAAACGCCGGGGATGGCGGCATAGTTGCTCTCGAGGCTCTTGATCACCACCTGGCGCTGATCATGGATCGCCTCGACCCGCAGGGCGGTGAGCCCCTGGCTTTCGGTGCTCACCAGCAGCAGCACGCCTTCGCCCGCCTCCTTGCGCGTCGCGGCAAGGCCGAGATTGAAGGCGACGTCGACCACCGGGACGTAAGCGCCGCGCACGAGGATCACCACCCCCTTGGTTCCCACCGCGTGCAGGTCACGTTGGCTGGGGCGGATCGTTTCGATGATCGAGGCGATCGGGATCACCATGGTCTGATCGGCGACCGAAATCACAAAGCCATCCATCACCGCGAGGGTGAGCGGAAGCACGATGGTGAAGGTGGTGCCGGAACCGGGGGTCGAGGCGATGGACACCCGGCCGCCGAGCGCGGCAACGGCATTCTTTACCACATCCATGCCGACGCCGCGGCCCGAAAGGTTCGACACTTCGCTTGCGGTCGAGAAGCCGGGCAGGAAGAGCAAGTTGTCGATTTCGGATTCCGACAGCTCCGCCTCGGGCAAGACAAGCCCTTTCTCGATGGCCTTTTCCAGGATTCGCGCGCGGTTCAGCCCGGCGCCGTCGTCGCCGATCTCGATGAAGACACTGCCCGAGCGGTGGGAGGCCGACAGGCGGATCGTGCCCACCCTTTCCTTTCCGGCGGCGGCGCGGACATCGGCCTTTTCCAGGCCGTGGTCGACGGCGTTGCGCACCATGTGGGTCAGTGGATCGGCCAGCCGCTCGATCACCGTCTTGTCGACCTCGGTCGAATCACCGACCGTGACCAGCCTTGCCTTCTTGCCCGTCGCTTCCGCCGCCTCGCGCACGATGCGTGACATGCGCTGGAACAGGGGCTTAACGGGCTGAGCGCGGATCGCCATGACCCCCTCTTGGATGTCCCGTGCAAGGAGTTTGTAGGCTTCGAGCTCATTGGTGAGATGGGCCACCGCGGGCAGGTCCAGTTCCTCGATGCGCTGCGAGATCATCGCCTGGTTGATGATCAGCTCGCCCACCGTGTTGATCAGCCGGTCCACCCGTTCGAGATCGACCCGCAGGGTGGGGCGGGGGCCGCGCGCCTCGCCGCGCTGGGAATCGGCGCGGGGGTCAAGAATCTCGGCACCCGGTGCGGGCCCGTCCCGGACCGGGGACGGCGGCGGAGGCGCTATGCCCTCGTCGTCGGGCGGTACCACGCTGAGCGGCGGTTGCGCGTCGCCGTCGTCTTCGCGGATGTCGAGGTCGCAGAGCGATTCGACGAACTCGAAGATTTCGTGCAGCACCGTCTCGGGCTCGGAGGTTTCGAGCTGCAGCGTCCAGGCGATGACCGCGTCATTGGGATCGAAGGCGTCGAAATCCGGCAGCCCGGAGAGGTCGGCGGCAGCGCGGAGATCGCCGAGTTCGGCGAGCGCATCGAAGAGCAGGAGTGGCTCATGGCCGTTGGCGTAGAGCGCCGGGCTGGGTTTGAAACGGATGTGGAAGAGCCGCAGCGCCGCCTCGGTCTCTGTGGCGTCGTCGGCCAGGTCGGGATCCGCCGGGGCGGCTCCGAAGTCGAGCGTCACTGCGTCAAAGCTGAAACTGTCATCCTTGTCCGCCTCGCCGAGATAGCTGTCGAGTTCCTTGAGGATGGCGGCTTCGGATTCGGCATTGGGTTCGCGGTCGTCGCGTGCCGCTTCCACCAGATCGGCGAGCTGGTCGCCGGAACGGTGGAACAGGTGCATCAGTGCCTCGGTGACTTTCAGTTCCTGACTGCGCACCTTGTCCATCACCGTCTCGAAGGTGTGGGCGAAGCTGACCAGGCGGTCGAGCGCGAAGGCACCGGCCCCGCCCTTGATCGAATGGACCGCCCGGAACACGGCGTTGACAACATCCATGTCGTCAGGGTCCTGCTCCATCGAGGAGAGCCCTTCGACAAGCGCTTCAAGAAGCTCTTCGCACTCTTCGAAAAATGTATCGCGGATCGAATTTCCCGACATCTTTACACCATGTGTCCTGTGAGCCGGCGCAGCACCGAGACCAGCGATGCGTCGTCGAAAGGTTTCACGATCCAGCCGGTGGCGCCGGCCGCGCGGGCGCGGGCCTTGAGGTCGGCGCCGCTCTCGGTGGTCAGCACGATGATCGGCACGGTCGTGCGGTTGGGGCCGCTGCGCAGCGTCTCGATCACGCCAAAGCCGTCCATGTTCGGCATGTTGATGTCGGTGATCACCACGTCGGGCTCGACCTCGGAGAATTGTTCGACCCCTTCGACGCCGTCGCAGGCGGAATGGAATTCGAACCCGGCGCCCTCGAGCGAGATGCGCAGCAGGTTGCGGATCGTGCGGGAATCGTCGATTGCGAGAACCTTCGTCGTCATTGCACGAGCTCCTCACCAGTCTTGAGGCCCTGACTGTCGAAGTGGTCGGGCGGCAACCCGAGCTGTTGCAGTCCGGTGCGGAAGGATTCAGTGATATCGCAGAGGGTGAAGGGCAGCTGCTCGGCGCGCCATTGCCTCTGCGCGACGAGCAGGATTTGCAGCCGATGCGCATCGAGCCGCAGAACGTCACGCACCGAGATCGCCACGGGCATGTGCCGGGCCCCGAGCAGGAAAGGCACGAGCGGGTCCTCGCCGTTGCGGTTGCGCCCGGGATCGAGCACGTGGCTATGAAGCTCTGTCATCGCGATATCGGTCCTTTGCCAAAGGAGAGCGGGGACAACCTGCGCCCTGTCGGATGCCGGTCGCCAAGTGATCGTCGAGCCTACGCCCCGGCGACGGCGCCGGTGCCGGGTGGTCGGAAGGACACATCTGCGGCGCGCCCGAACCGTCCCTTTCGCCAGCGTGATGGCCGCTGGGATGGCTTCGAGAACTACAGCCGGGGTCTTAACAAAGCGTGAGGACACGTTGGGCAAAATAAGCCTTAACAGGGAATGAACTTAGAGCTGAGGGTGGGAGCCCCACACGCACCAAACCCGCACACAAGGTTCCGTGTGCGCGCCGCCCGTATGCGGCAAAGGGCGGGGTCGCGTATGCCAGACCGCAGTTAACATATGATATGCCGTGGCGGGGTGCATCACACGCCCGCCTTGGCCAACCGCTCCATCTCGGTAAGCCAAGCGTTGGCTTCCTGCCGGGACAACCGCCAGCCGCCTTGGTAGAGGTCAACCGCATACATGCCCGTACCTACCTGAACCAAGCGCGCGTCGTAGGGCAGGGACACACGGGCGCGCAGAGCCTCTAGGCGGCGCTGTAGGAGGTCTCTGTGGCTGGCCACTAGACGATCCTCCGCAAGCCATAGGTGGCCCGCATGGTGCGATCCATGCTGCCGTTGGCCATGGCGGTGCGCACACGGTTATCTATATACATATCAACGGTCTTGCGGCCCATGCTGTCCTGCCCCTCGGCCATGGTGATTTGGCTGCCATTGTTGTTGTTCACGTTAATAACAACGCCCGCCTCAGCCGTGCGCGGGGTGCCAGCCGAGTTTATAAACGCCGAGGCCGAGATGCGCCGGGCGGCGGGCTGGATGGCAAACTCAGGCAGCGCCGGTACGGCAACCCGAGCCAAGGGGGATATTGCCGTGGCAGCGTTAGGCACCGGCGAGGGGCTGGTGGTCACCGTGCCAGAGCCCGAGGCCGCGCCAAGTGCACTAAGAAGCAGATTGCTAAATTGCTGCACCTGCTGGCTCAGCAGGAACCGGGCAATGTCGCGCAGGATGTTGTTGAGCATATCCTTAAAGGCATCGCCAACCGTGCTGGTGCCATCAATGAGGCTGTCGAACATGCCGGTAATGCCATCGGCAAAAATGCCAACTACGTCGGTGACCCCGCTAAGTTCCAACTCAAGCCGCCCCAGTTCTGCATGCAGCTCTGCCAGCTTGGCCTTGTACGCCTCCACGTCTGCGTCATCCAACAGCTTGGCCTTGCGTAGCGCGTCGTAATCCATCTCAAGCTGGTCAATCTCAGCCCGCACCTTGCCAATGGGAGTAAGGGTGGCTTTGATGTTATTGCGGAACGCCTCAAGCGCCTTGGTGGTCTCCTGCACCCGCTCCTTAGCGTCCTTGGCAGCAGCCGCAGTGGCAGCAGATGCCGCCTTGCTGGCAGCAGCCGCCTCGTCCTCAATTTTCTTGCGCCGCCGCAGGATTTCCTCCTGCTTCTCAAGCTCCGTATACGCCTTGTCCCGGTAAGCCGCCGCAGCCGCCGCTTGTTCCTCAAGTTTGGCGTTGGCCATGGCTTCTTCGTACTTGAGATCCACCGCCTTGCGCAGACCAGCAATCTGCACGTCAATAGCGTCACCGCCAGCCTCGAGAACCTGTAGCTGCGTCTCGTCAATGATGTTCTGAAGCGCCAGCCCCTCAAAGCTGGCCTTAAGCGCAGAGACAGCAGCGGCGGCACGGTTGAAGTTTTCAGCAATGGCGGCGCTGGTGCCTACCTGCTGGTCCATTACCAGCGAGAGCGCGCGCTCAATAACTATACGCTCACGCGCCGAAAGCTCCATGCCATCGTAAGAGGTAAGGAGGCTGGCAACAGATGCCGCAATCTCCTCGCTGGAAAGCTTCTGGTTGTTGAGAATAGCGTCAACGTTAGACACCAACCCGCTGAGCTGGCCGCCAATGCTGCCCTCAATATCAATAATGTCCTGAAAGTAGTCGCGGACCAATTTGGCAGGACCAACCTGCTCCTTGAGCAAGTTGGTATTGCGCGCCCGCAAGGCTTCCTCAGTCGCCTCGTAGCGCGCGATGTTGCGCCGCGCATTAGCAACCTGATTGTACGCCTCAAGCTGCGCCGCGTTCATCTTGTCCGTGCTGCCAGCTATGCGAAGCATCTGGCCTTCGATGCCAGCTAGAGCAGCATCCATCTCCGTAAGGCTAGACGCCTTGGCAAGATCGCGGAACCTATACTCAAGCTGTTGCGCCTGCTCATTGGTGCCACCAATGGAATCCCTGATGCGCTCCCAACGGTAGTCAAGGAAATCAAACCACCCCGTGTCAGGGTTAAAATCGCCAAGCGCCTTAAGCTGCTCCGTCATATCAAGGAACGCGCGCCGCTTCTCAATCTGCAACAGCGTCTTATCGAGGTCCGCCAAATCCTCGTTGAACGTGCCCGTCTGCTTCACAACATTGGTGATGCTGCCAAGGTTGTTGTTGAGGCTGCTGGTGTAGGTATCCAAGCTTTTGGACGCCTTCTCAGACGCCGCCGCAATCTCCTCAATGCTCTTGCCCATGTCCAACAACACAGGGGCCAGCGCGGCAGCAACCGCCACGAATGCGCCAATGCCAATGCCCAACGCGCCAAAGCTAGACAATAGCTGTGGGAGCTGCTGCCCTAGTGCCTGCGTGGCACTTACACCACCCCCAAGCTGAACAGCCAAATCCTGCACCTGATAGCCGGTGTTCTGCATGGCTTGGTTGAACTGCCGCTGCTTGCGCGTAAGACCATCTTGGTTCTTGCCAAACTGCTGCGTCTGCCCGTTCACCTTGCGGATCACGGTGTTGTACGCAGTGAGCGTCTTGCGCACGTCGTTGAGGCGTTCCGCGCCCACAACGTCAATCTGTAGCCTGTGGTGTACGTCAGCCATGGCTATTCAGTCCCCCATGCCGTCATCCTGCCGCGCGGTGTAAGCTGCGAACCACGCCACTCCGGGCGCAGCATTTTGCGGTAAGACCCTCGGGCATCGCTGCCCGCAAGCCGCGCCAGATACTGCTCGGCGGGCACAACCTCCACGAGCTTGTTTGTAAGTAAGTTGGTTACCTCAACCACCGGCAGGCCATCGCATTCCGTCAGACGCGCACGGTAATTGCTGGGCACCATGTGACGGAGCCTGCCAAGGCGGGCTTTAAGGATTGCCACACGCCTCATTGCGCGCCCTCCCCGCCAAGCGGGGCAGGATTAGGCCGACGTGCCGCGCACCATTCCTTGCCGCGCGCCCATGGGTAGGTGACCTCTGCCCCGCCTTGCCCCTGCGTGTGCTGCACAGTGATCCCGTAGTAATTACTCCCGCGCACCACCCCTGTGACGGTGCCGCCACCGGCTATGGGCGCGCGAGCCCATAGCTGAATCACATCCCCAGGTTCGAGCTCCTGCACGAAGTTGAGTTCCGTACTCATTGCACCGCCTCCGTGAAGGGTTTCGCCAAGGCCAGCGTGTAAACCGCAGCCGCTTTGCCTATCTCGGAGGCCAAGTGCTGACAGACCTCGGCGCTGCTGTAGAACAGCGTCGTGCTACCCAAGTTTATAAGGTTGGCCACCCCCGTAACGTGCTGCCGCAAGAACACCGGGCAGACCTCAGCCACCGGCAGACCCTCGGTAACCAACTGGCGCTCTATGACGCGGCCCACGGTGAGGATAAGCGTCTCAAAGGTGATGCACATAAGCAGAGCAGCGCGCATGTGCGCGTTAAGCACCGCCGGGCTGAGACCCATGGCCTGCGCCTGCTCCCAGTCGTCAGGCGCAATGGCCACCCGCTCGTGAGCCAGCGCAGGAAACAGACCCGCGCCAAGCCGCAGCGCCTCATGGCGGGTAAGCTGCACCCGTGGGTCAAACAGCGCGGTAGCCGCAGGGCCAGCACAGACGCCTAAGGGGTGGAACGGCATCTTGCGCATACTGCCATCGTTGTTGCGCCAGTAGCCGTTGCACTCAGCGTAAAACCCGCGCGCGTCCGTGCCGCAGTGGATCGTAATACGATCCGCCCCCGGCCTATCGGGAAGTTGGGTAGCGTAAGCGACCGCATGCGCCGCCTCGTGGATGGCCAAGGCGAGGTCAATTTGTTCCGGTATGGCGGTGCTGGTCATGGCTTGCCCTTTGCTTCTCGCACAGCTTGTTCGGCGTTTGTTCTCGCAACGATTTTGGCAACTTCCTTACGTGAGGTGTCCTCTTGGCTTTCCGCCCCCATGACCTCGGCCAGCGCGTCAGCCGCCGCCGTGCATGCGCGCTGGGCAACCTCCTGCGGCACCAGATCGCACAGCCGCCATTCCAGTATGCCTTGGTTGAAGCCATCGCGCAGCGCCTTGGCCAACCGCTGGAACCGGCTCACGCCAAGCTGATCCTCCATGTGCTGCACCGCCAAAACATTCTTGGCCAAGCGCACGTCAGCGTTGGCCCCCGGCATGCTGCGCACCAAGACAACGTCAGCAGGCGACAACCCGGCCTTCTCAGCCAGCGCCCCAAACTCGTCGTTTCGGAGATACTGCACGGCATCCTTTACCGCCGCAGCCGGGCCAATGGCACACAACGCAGCAATGCGGCGGCTGACCTCGAAATCCGCAGTGCTGGCCAACACGTCGCCCACCTTGCAAATCACGTGCCCGCTGGCGCTGCGAATGGCTATCTCAACCGTGGCCTCGCTATAACGCGAAGGGGCCAACTCACACACCGCAGCGGCAGTGCTGAGCAAATGCCGAAGCTCGTGCTTGCTTATGGAGACGGCCGAATTACCCACGGCTAGACCCCTCCCAATGCCGCTTGAGAGAGGCGGGGGGATGGCCCTTTACCGTCTCAGACTTGCGGGTGCCAACGGGCTCGAAGCGGGCTCGGATGGATTTAAGGTTCTCGCGCGCCATGGTCATTGCCGCACTGCGTAAAAGGGCGTTACCGTCAATGTTCTCCAGTTGCTGCTTGGTCCAATCCCGCTCCTCTATGAACATTTCGGTAATGGCGTCGAGCATGGCCTTTTGCGATATTTGTCCCCTCATGCGCGTGACCCCTCCCAAATTGTCGCCACGTTATCCAGCACAGCCTTTTGAGCCGTGGCCTTGCGCCGTTTCAGAAGTGCGTTGCGCTCGCTCGCCCGAGCCTGCACCCAAGCTTTTGCGGCTTTCTTGGCCTCAGACACTGGGAGGCGAGGCAGAACATTCTCCATGTCCGCAACCGGCTCGTATTTGGCCAGGATTTCGCGGGCAGGCAGAGTCGGTCGGCCCACCTCTAATACTTTCTGCCAAGCGGATTGCGTGGAGACGCCTTTTTCCCGTGCCATCTCAAATGCTGCTTGGAGCATATGGCTGCGCTCTGCCGCGCTAGGATCGTCAGACAGCGCCACCGCATGCGTAACCTGTTCGCGCATGTGCGCGTCCATCTCCTCCGCGCGGGCGGCAACAATGTCCCGCTCTTGCGTAAGATGGCCAAGGGCCACCTTAAGCACCTCAAGCGTCTCGGAAAGCTCGGGCACATCGGCATCGGGCTGCATCATGCGCAGGGTGCGCAGCGATGCCTCAACATCCGTTGCCAAAGGGACGCTCTCGCTAGGCGGGCCAACAGCAGATTCATCTATTGGCTGCCACTCCTCGCCCGCAGCCGCCGCGCCAAGCGTGTTCATAACCTGCTGGATTTCCAAGATGGCCGCGTCAATTTCGACCAGCAGACGCAGCACCAAGTCTGCCAGTTGGTGCCCTTGCTCAAGAATGCCCATGACGTCATCAAGCGGTGTCTTGTTGCGGATGCCCAAAGCCAAGCACTGCCGCCGCAGCTCACCGCTCATATGCCGCGCAACATGAGCACTGGCAGAAATGACCCAGCCATCGCCAAGATCGTACGAAAGCGGACGCAGCTTCTTTAGGAGCATTTGCTAACCCCCGTATCAGCCAAGAGCGCCGGGTCCATGCCAGTGGCTAGGAGGTCGCCGAGCAGAACCTCCTCAACCTCCCGTAGCTGAGGCTTTACCAGCTTGGGCGCGTTCTTGCTGTGACGCAGGAGATACCTGACGCGCTCCAACGTGTGCAGTGCATCGGCCTGATACTGCGCAAGCGCAATGGCATCGGCTGCGGTCGGTTGGGCAGGGATAAGTGACGCAAACTGTGGTCCCATCTGGCACACCTAATGTTGCGGGGGCTAACAAAAGGGTACTTCAATGGGCAAAGGGCGTGAATGAATAATGCTGTATACTCAGGGTGTTAGTTTACACTAGCGCCCAATACCGCCAACTCTGGCCCGGTCATTGAAGATCCGATACCGCTGCCTGACTTCGGGTGCCTCCTCCTGCGCGGCAAGAGCGTATAGGTCTTCGTAAGCCTCCCCCGGCGAGGCGCGCACCAGCGACAGGGGCCAATCGCGAATTGCCGCCTCACGAACCAGCCAGTGCGCCTCGCGCAAGGTGAGTGCGCGCGCCGTGCCATGTTGCAACTTGCGGCGGTGCTGGCGGCTCTGGGAGGTGTGACTGCGCACCGTCTCAGGGTTCTCCTGCGGGTGGAACACCGGGGGCCTCCTCTGCGTCTCGTATGCGCTTGCTAGGACGGGTGCGACCCATGGGCGGCTCCTGTGGAGGCTAGTTTAGGATGCTTGCCCACCCACTTTCGGCATCTTTGGTCTCCGCCAAGACGCCTGCGGCGTTGGCGCGACTGCGGCTGACCACCCCACGGCGGCTGCCAGTAAGGCCGAGGCATTCCAGCGCGCTTTGCATCACGCGAAGCTGCTGCCGCATCGCACTGCTCATCGCCAAGTAGGTTTTGACGTCACCCGCCGCCTTTGCGGCATCGGCCTGAGCCTTGCAGAAATCAGCCTCGTCACGGCCGAGCGCGGCCTTGCGGACCATCTCAATGTCAGCCGGGGTTAGGTTGTCGTAGGTGCGCTGAACCTCGCTGGCCAGCATCGCGAACCGGAGCTTGCCGTTGGCGGTGAGGTCAGAAGGAAGGTCAATGCCGAGGTGATCGGTCAGCTTGCGGGCGCGGGCGGCGGGGCCGGATGGGCGACCAGACTTTTTGGGCGGCTTGTTGGTGGGCATTGAAGGTGTCTCGCGTACCATTGGTACAACATTACGTCACCCATTTCGCTTTGCAAACTGAGTAGAGGCGGCTGCTTGTTTCCGGGCCACCGAGTCAGTAGCGTCCGGAGGATTTCAGAGTTGCGTCCGCAGGAGAGTCCTTGGTGTCTGGCAAAAGTCCGTTTCGTCAAAAACAACGGTATTGGGAGGAAAAACTTTGGGACCTACTAACCCCTCTTTCGCTGGAAGATTTGCTTATCATGGCGTGGGCAATCGAGGCATTCAGGACTGGTCGAGATCAGGCTGCACTCAAGCATGCTGCGCTTCCTGGTGCGCCAGCTGATCACGCTATAGGTGGCAGGTTATTTGTGCCGCCTTGGAGCGTGGATGCTGTGCTCAACGAGAAGTTGGTTCTGGGCGGCGCAGGTGGGCAACCAGTTCGGCGTCTTGATTTAAAGGCTTGGGGGAGTATTGCTAAATTATTGGGTACGTACAACGCTCTCGCAAATGTGGAAAGTGTCAAGGATATAGAGGATAATAAAATAGTTGCGGCTTTGCCTAGGCTGTTTTGGCCACAGTACGATTGGCAGATTGGCTATGACAACATGTTCCGTTTGGCTCGGGCTTGGCATGTATATGTAACACCAGAAGCTAGGGAGGTGTTCGAGGCGAAGTACGATATCGAGTTGGACCTATTTATGAAGGTCGTGCTGGCAATTTATGCCGGAACTGAAGATAGTCCCGGCGTTAGTTATGCTCGGATTGAGGGTGTCGGGGCTAGTAGGGCAGAAATTGCAAGCGTGTCTCGCGTGATCGGTTCTAACTTTGAGGGGCAGATGAGATATTCTGTCGAGTTGAGGGACTCGGATTTGCCCAGAGTGTTTCGACGCAGTGTCATTAAGGAGAGGCCACTCTTCGAGTATTTGGCGCGTGATGGAAGTAAGGGTTTCTTCGTTCCGTCCAGAGAGTGTTTGCTTCTGCGAATAACCGATGGCCTGTACTACGACATAGTTAGTGATCCTGATGCGCGTAGGGTTTCGGGGGATAAATTTGAAGATTTGTGTTTCCAGTTGTTGGAGCACTTCGCGGGGCCTGAGAACTATGTGGAGAGAGAACGGGAAACTTCATATGGGAAAAGTGCGGATCTTTTTCTTCTTGATCGCAATGGTGAGGCGGGCATCACCGTTGAATGCAAGATCAGAAGAATTCCGCAGAGAGTTTTGACGTCTCCTGACCCTTGGCGAGATTGCGCCGACGCGTTTGATGATATCGTAAAGGGTATTGTGCAGATTTGGCGCACTCAGGCAGAGCTTTATGCCATATCAAGACCAGAGATGGTCGGAGTGGTGCTGCAATATGATCCTTGGACAGTGATGGGGAACGCGTTCATTCAGGAAATATTCGTGAAGGCAGGAGATAAAGCCGATAGGTTGGGAATTCCGAAGGCGCGTAGGATTCCTGTTGCTCTTGTGGGCTATGCTGAGTTCGAATCTTGCCTCAGATGGTACGAAATAGATGCTATCCGAGAGGGCATCAGGCTATCGGTCGAGGAGAAATACCATGGTTATCAGCTCTCTGGGATAATTGAGGGGTTTGCAGCGAAAAGCGGCCCTAAGGACACCTTTGACTATAGCGAAATTGCCGGGCGCGCCGTCCCATGGTGGGGTGAGTTAGCCTGAACTGGTTTTGAGTGCGGGAAAGGCTTGCTTGGGGTTCGGCAGAGCCGAGCCTTTTGGCACTCTTCAAAGTGCAAAGAAGAGCCCCCTGCGCGGTGTGGACACCCCCGAGGCCCCTATAATTTGGACGCCCCCCCGTCTATCTGAAGCCCCATGCTCGGCCGCGCTGCGATCAGTTGCTCTGGCGCAACACGTGACCTCGTGCGCAGCGCAACGGCGTCGGGCCTCAGTGCAGCGGCAAGCAAGGCGGGCATCGCATGGCCGATGCTAGGGCATGGCAGGCAGGCAGGGGCGGGCGCGCAGCACAACGCACAGGCGGCGCGCACAGAGGGCAGCGTGGCGGGGCTAGCCCGCCCCACCTAGCTTAAGGTCACCGTCCCACGGGCGCGCATACCCGCGTCCTCGGTGACCCCGCCCAGCATAGTGAAGCCGAACACCAAGAACAGGGCCACTGCATGCGCTGTCCGCTGCCGCCGCCCGGCGTACACCCGGCAAGCGAAGCGGTGACGATGTGAGGCGAGCACATGGCAAGCCAAAGACCAAGGGGCGCGGCAGGGGTGGTGTAGGCCGAGGACGGTGTGCCTAACTGCGAGACACGAAACCCGCCAGCAACCGGCCACAGGAAGCGGATGCTGGCGGGCCCGCCAAGGTTGGCTGACATCACCGTAGCGCGACCAGCCTATCGGGTGCAGGGGAACGAGTGAAGCAGGGGCCGTGCCAATGTCGGAGCCATTGGTTTTACAACGGCTTAACCATGTTTGGTGTCGGGGGTGTCGGTAGTGTGTCGGTACACGGATTTTACCGACACCCTTTTTTGTCCTTCTTTTCTTATACTTATTCTATTTGGTGTTAGGAGTGTCAGGAGAATAGAGTAAATAGAAAAAACGCAGCCAGTGGTGCAGCGGCTGCTCTATTAGCAAAAAACCGAGAAAAGTCCCTGTGCCGACACCCCCGACACCCGATGATGTAAATGGTTGTACTTGCGCAGCAAAAAAGGTGTCAGCAAATTTGGTCTGCTGACACCGCCCCGACACCCCCGACACCCGGTGGCCAAAATGTCCTGAGAAGCTTTGCCTTTTTAGTAGGGCATGGCTGCACCCTGCAAGCAAGCAAAAACCGAGGGAGCTGCCAAGGTATCAGTGGCGGCGCTTGTTCGGGGCGTAGCTGGCCGAAACGCCGTCTGAGCCGTCCTCCTCCCACTGCATGCTCTGGGACCACTCCCCGCCGTCATCCCACGGGTAGGGCTGGTACTTCATGTCCCATGCGTAGCGGGCTTCGGAAAGCAGGGGGGCCAGATAGAGCGGTCCCTGCCTGACACGCTTCCGCGCAAAGCCGATGTTCTCAAAAATGGTCTTAAGTTCCTTGGTGAACGGGTTCTTATCTTTACGTCCGATGCCGTGCAGCTTGCAGAAGCTGCCGTAGGCTTCCTCCAGCCCTTCCACCTCTTTCTTGCCCCGGCAGCTTACCGGCACCTGAAGTTCCTTGGTCCTGGCGTTCTCCACAGTGCCCGTGGGCAAGGTGCCCATTTCCAGCATGTAGAGGACGAACTGCTCGACGCTGCTCATGCCGCTGAACATCTGTTCACGCAACGCAGCGGTCATGGGGATATGTGAGCGCGGGTGCCAGTTGGCCAGCGGGCGCATGAGCAGGTCGTACAGCATGGCCTCGTAGCCGCCCGCCTCCATTTGTTCGTTCAGCCGCCCGAAGTACGCATGGTCTTGCTTGTGCTTGTCCGACACATCGAAGCAGGCGAAGCGGCGCTCCCCCAGCGTGGCGGGTACAACGGTGCGCTGGTTCGCTGCCATAACCAAGTTCACGTGGCTCTCATCCGACATGATATCCACCCCCTTGGCTTCCACCGCGAGCACGTTCTCCGTGATGAGGCCCTTTAGAACGGCCTCGGCCTGCCGGTCATCGGGTGCCAGCGCCTCATCGGCAAAGATCAGCTTCTTGTCCTGCATGTGGCTGTTGAAGCGGCCCGTGACATGCTGCGAGCTGGTTACGTGCATGGCGTGTATTCCGAACAGGGCGACCAGTGCGTTGGCGAAGGTGCCCTTGCCGTTGCCCTTGTTGCCACGGAAGACCAGTGCGACCTCGGCCTTGCGGTTAAGGTTCTGCAAGGTGAATGCGGCCCAATTTAGAATATACTCGGCGTACTCCTTGTTTCCCCCGGCCAGGACCTCACGGATATGGTATGCCATAAGCGACCAGTCGCTGTGCTTGGGGGCATAGCCGAAGCCGCGCCAGAGGTTAAAGTTTCCGTCAACGCTGGGAGCCTCGCCGGGATAGAAGCCGATGCTGGTGTAGAAGTTCCGGGTGCGGTTGTACCAGTAGGAACTGAGAGGCACGTACTTGTGCTTATTCTCCTCCTCCTCCGGGTTGGTAAGAACCGTGATATTGCCCCACGCGCTGCGAAAGTTTCCGACCGTCATTGCTTCAAACTGGGTGAAGCGCAGGTGCTTCATGCGCTTGGCTTTCGCCATGAGCACACATGATTTTCCGCCACGGGACCGTATTACGTGGAAGATGCCGTTCATCGCCGCCAGCAGCGTGTCCAACTCGTTGCCGGGCGTGAGGATGGCGTTGTTGCCGCTAAGGTTGTTGATGTGCATGTGGGTGTCGCGCACCCGGTTGAAGTTAAGACGCGTGTTTTGTGCATAAATGATACGGCCATCGGGCAGCACAACTTGACCCTCGGGGGTGTTTTCATTTGCAGACATGGTGGGTACTATATCCGTGTGAAAGATGAGCTACTTGGGGCCGCACTAGTTGCGGCCCTTTGTTTGCCCACGGTTTAAGGACACGGGGGCCGTCCCTGCCTGTGCTACGCCATGGCGCTACCTCCGCTAAGTTTCGCTGAAATGGCATCCATAGCCGCGTGTGCGGCGGCCTGTTGCTGGGCACGATGCCAGCGGTCGGCCAGCGCCGCAGTGCGCAAGCTGGGCACGACACCCACCTCGGCCAGAAGCTCGTATGCCGTCATGGCATCGGCCGCTTCCTGTTTAAGGACGCGTACGATGGTGCCGAAGCCGACCATGGTATCCTTGTCCGTCTCAAAGGTGCCGTAGCGGTACTCACACTCTGACGGATCGGCCCTTTCCGCGTCAGCGGGCTTGTACTTGTCGCCGTTGGCTGACCACTGCTCCCAAAGCTGAAGGCCAGCGGGGCCACCGCCGGTCATGAGGTGCAGGGCCATGCCGATCTGATACCAGTTGTCGTGGCCGAGATCGGGATCCAGCAGGTCAAGCAGCGCAGCCATCTCAGCCGTGGTGACCCACGGCAGGGCATCGAAGCGCGTGACGCCCACATACCCATGGCCCTGATCGGCCCACAGCATTTCGGCATGCGCAGCGGGAGCGGGCAGGACGATGGGCGTGGGCTCAAGCATGACCTGTTGGGTGATCGTATTCCCCAGGTCAGAGCCGACGCCATTGGGCTTGCGCTGCCCTTCCTGTTTGAGCACGGCGAGCAGCCATGCGGGGGCGGGGGCAATGGGCACCTCGCCGGGCGCACGGCCTCTTACCCAATGGTATGACCCCGTGCGCCTGTGACGCGAGGGCGGGGCTATAACCATGCCGCGCATGCCGCGGACATCGACGCCCGGCAACACCTCAGTACCGTTAACCACATGGCAGGATTCCGGGACGGTGAAATACAGGTGCCAGCCGCCGCTTGCCGTGCGCGCGGTTACGGTCACAGGGGCAACGCCATGGGGCTCGCAGAGGGCTTTGAAGGCTGCAACGCCATCGGCTTTGTGACCGCCCGGTGAGGGCACATCCACATCAATGACCATGAGACGGTTGCCGCAGGGGAGAAGTTCGCCGGTGGGGATGCCAATCATGGCGCGCGGGCTGTATTCCCAGTACCGGCGCACCACCTCGGCATCCCCGGTGTTAGACCACCGCTGGCCGTTGTACAGGCGATTGCGCTTGCCAATGATGCCCGCCTTTTGACCTGCCTTGGTTACGTAGGTCGGAAACACCCGGAAGCCGAAAGCAACCAATGCCAGCGCGGCCTCAAGCATGCCGCCGCCATTGCCGCCTTTTTGTATAGACGCGGCTATATCAGGTTGCTTGGCTGTTTTGGCTGAGGCAATATGGGAGCTAGGCAAGTCATTCTCCTTGGTTGTGACAAGGTTTATGATCGCGGCCCTGAGCGCGGCATACGCTCAGGGCCGCTACCATTTAGCGGCGATGGGTGTGAGAAGTACTTTGGCGGGCCGTCGCCCGGTGGTCCCATAAGAACCGAAAGCCCGCATATGGTGCCGCGCCGCCCCTCCCTTGGCAACACAAAATCACCCAAATTGGCCCGGCCAATTGGCATTTAAGTGTCTGGGCTACAATAAGTTTCTGGCATCGTGGGGCTGGCCGAACCTTAGCTGCAAAGCCAAGCCTTAGTATGACGCCGCTGCATGAGACACGAATTGTAGGTGATGAGGTTTAGTCATCGAACGATGCCGACTGTGGAAACTGGGTTTGCTAATCTGACTCGTGTGGCGTTCGCCAAATTTTCGACTTCTAAGTTCGTTTGGTTGGTGTGGAGATGCGATTCATAAAGGTTGCAAATTACTTCAGGGTAAGGGGGCAAGAAGATCAGCAATATCCCGCAGGAGTGGCTCAAGCTTGCTATGGTCCACCTCCAACATATCCTCCTCAATGAGTGAAGTATGGTGTGCGCCAGAGTGGAGCGTATTCGCGCAGTCTCGAATATTTTTCGCTACGTCAGTTCTTATGGCAGGATCTGGTGCGGCTCCCAAATCGAGCTTCTTCTTGATATTTCCCAACAGCACAGCCGATCGGAAAGTCGGGTCAGGAGATTTTAGAGCAAGCGTAGCTAGTGCGTAGATTGCATGTTCCAACGTGTGCCATCCCGTTTTGTGCGTACTTGCACGAAATGCCCAGGAAAGCAGGTAGCCGGCGACCGCTTCGGAAACTTCAGAGGCATCGTTATCTTCGGCAAAGGATGCCGCTTCATACAGCGTCTCTGCTATGTCGTAAGAGCCGACGAACCCGAGAGTTTCTTTGTCTGTTGGGATGAAGGTAAAGACCCCTAAGAGTCGCTGTGCTATATTTCGAAGGTCATTGCTCAAAGATGCATCGCAGGCGGGAGAGGCGGCGGCGGAAATAAGGACATTCGCCATATGGTGGAGCCAGGTGAAGGTCTCAAAGGCAAAGTTCGAGCGTTTCTCGATAGCGTAGAGCATCTGCTCCTTCGCTGAGCTTTGGGTGCCATCTGCCCAGTTGCTCAGATTCCAGATAACGTTCTTGGCTGCTTCGTCGTCCGCTGGCGCTTCGGCCAGTCCGTTTGCGATTTTCACCAGCCTGTTCAACAGCGCACCAGAGTAGAAGGGAGACAGGTAGTGCGAGGAATGATCGAACGGCCCGACACTCGGAAGGCTGATGACAAGACGCGAGATGTTCGCCATGGCATTGCGTATCGCGTCGGCGGCTAAACCAACGTCATGCTCTTTGAGCGTTAGGAGCTGACCGCTTAGCATTGCCAATTGTGCGACCCCGGTGGAGATGATCGGTCGGTAGTTCTCGCGTGTGACACCCGTGCAAGCGATGCTTCCTATGTCACGCACGAGATCGAGAATGCTGTCGGGTTCCTCTGTTCGCATCAGTCTTGCAGCACACGTCCCCATTTGGCGGACGCCTTCCATAATGATATCAGGTCTGTTCAGCGGAAGTAGCTGCTGGACTTCATTAGTAAGATAGTTGGTCGCTAGATGCGTGTGGGTTCGCGATGCGCGCGAAGAAGAATAGCTGATGTTGAGATACAAGATGGCCAAGCGCGTTATTGCTTGGAGGTTTTGGCGGGTAAGTTGTTCGTCGCCCCGTGCTACCGCTATATGGCCTGTTTGCCGAAGGCACTCCAGAGTGTGGTTGATGAAGGCATCAGTTGAGAGGTCTGCGTCTGCAAAGGGATTGCTCGCAATAAACGTTCTCCCCTTCGTGCTGATGTAGGCATTGTTTATGGCCAATATTGCATTGATGGCTGCGGCGCTGACCTCGTGGTCGCCTTGCTCGGCGTAGCGCCGTGCAAACGAGACAGCATATTGAACACTTTTCGTGGCCTCGAGCGTCCAGCTTGGGTTCTTCTGAAAGAAGATCAGACGCGCGGTGTCGAACTTATGCTTTTCAGGTTCCCCGACTTGTGGTGCCTCACCAGCAATGAGGGGGCCGGTTCGTGTCGCGCGCTTGCCCCACATGCGGAGATCGCGCTCGGATTGGAGTACAATTATTTCAAGCTGTTTAAGTGGGTTAACCAGGAGGAGTGCGCGGCGGTAGCCGTATAGAAAGAGTGCTAAAATCAGTCCGATCAGCCATACGGTTCCGAGCGTAACGAGACCAATCCTCTCCTGACTCACAAAGAGCGAGATGCCAGAGATCGCCAGCGCAAATATGAAGGTTCCAGCGAAGGCAGCCAGCAGGCGCGGGTCTTGGCTCAGCTTTCGGAATAGGCCATGTGGCATGCGCTCAATGTTGACCTGCATCGAAAACAAGACGAGCGAGGACACAATCGCAGCCGCACCAACCAGAGCGCCGCCCAGAGTGATCAGGGCGGACGTGAACGCAGCTAAGCGCGCCTCAGTTGTGAACAACGGGCCGAGATGCTGCTGCACGTCGGTGACAGTGGCTAGCGAGAGGGCTGCTAGAGCAGCCCAGATCACAATAACTAGGCGAGTGCTATTGTGCTTGCGCCATTCGGCAAACCTGAAGTGCATCTTTGCAAGTTTGTGGCAGAGGAGGGCGTATTCCTGAAGAAACCGAAATCTCAGCTGTCTCGCTAGCTGCGTGAGCTTCTGGCCCATAGATCGCGCCTTCGAGCGCAAACACGCCAACCTACTAAATCCCATTGCGCACCCCAGAAATATCACTTGCGCGAATCCTAAGGGATCAGTGGGCCGTATGCGATAGCTTAGGGTGCGCGTTTCAGAAATTCTGGAGACTTGTTCGGGCCGTATTGAGGCCGTGGCCTGCGGGCGCGACTGTAGGCGTGTGCGTAACCGCCGCCCGTCTCACGCATGCAGCGGCACGACATTGCCCTTGCACACCCCCTGCGGCTCCCCCTTGGTAATCCGAACCGGAACCGCAGGGCGCATCCCACAAAAGGCGGCCTTGCGTTTCAGCGCCACCCCCAGGACCGAGTTGGCCAACCGCTCACTAGCGCCGCCATACTTGGCCACACAGGACGAGCAAACCGGCAGGCCGAGGGTGCGCGGCAGGAGCCGCACAGGACTGCCGCTGAAACCAAGTACCACCTCGGCGGCAGACAGACCCACGTAAGCCAGAACGCCATCGGCTGAGACGTAGCAATCACACTTGCCGCACTGGATAGGCTGGCCATGCCCACCCACAAGCTGATGCCCGAGGACGTCGGCGGCGCTGCACGTGACCCCCTTCGCCTTGGGTAGCCAGCTATGAGCCGTGGCAAGTGCCATCTGCACACCGGGCCGCTTGCCCCGCGCCTTGGCAGAAAACAGAGCCAGCACCTCACGGTGCGACAGGCCAATGTGAACGGCACTGGGGGAGCGCCCATAATGCATCTGCGTGTTGTTCATAATTCAGCCTCCGCTGCGATTGCGCAGGAGGCGGGTTCAGATGCACATTGGGCTCACCAACGTTCACATGCATCGCCGCTGCCCCCAGCGGTTACAGAAGGCGCCCCTGACACCACATCAGGGGCGCTTTCACAGTGTGGCCTTAATGCAACCATGGGGCAATCTGACAGGCCCGGTATACAACTGATAAAATAGCACAATCAGCTTTCAGTTGCGCTGTTGCTCGACCTTTCCCGTGTTGTAACCTTCAGCCTTTACACGCACACATGTTTAGACCCACACTTGGCCTCAAAGCATAACAAAATAAGGCTAAAACCCATGGCGAGTATCTCACGGACGCACACCAAAGCGGGCAAAACCACCTTCCAAGTGCGCTGGCGACCTGCGGGCACACGCGACAGCAAGGCGCGCGCCAAGACGTTCCCTACACTGGCCGCAGCCAAAAAGTTCGCCGCCACGTTGGAGCTACAGCCGGGCAAGGGGAGCGAAGGCCGCATGACCTTTGCCCAGTACCGGGAGCAATGGCTGGCCTCCCAGTTCGCCCAAACAGAGGCAACAGGAAGCGGGCAGCGCGGGCTGTCACCAAGCACCGTCGCCGCATACCGGCTTGCCAGCGCGCATCTGCTGCCCACCTTGGGCGACATGAAGCTAGGTGACATAACCAACGCAGACTGCCGCAATGCCATACAACATGTGGCCCGCTGCAAGAGCCCGGCTACCGTGCGCCTCACCCGCGCCTGCGCCCGCAAAATGTTCGGCGATTTGGTGGCGCGCGGCACCTACCAGACCAACCCCATGCCCACCTCAGCTGAGTTCCGCACCAGCGGGCCGCAGCGCCAGAAGCTCAAGTGCCCCACGCCCGACCAAGTGATGGCCATGGCGCAGCAAGCCACCAACATGCCCGACCGTGCGCTGGTCCTTATAGCCGCCTCAACCGGCGCGCGCCGCTCAGAGCTGGCCGGTCTGCGCTGGTGCGACTTAGACCTTGGCGAGCAGCCGCACATGCACATCAGGCGCACCGTGACGCTGCAATATGATGCCGAGGGCAAGCCCTACGTTGCCGTGCAGAACGTGGGCAAAACCGATAGCTCCCTGCGCGCCTTTCCCCTGTCCGAGCCCGAGGCCGCAATCCTGCGCAGCCTGCATGACGAGATGGTAGCAGCCGCCCGTCGCAACCGGGCCGACTGGTCGCCCAACGCCTACGTATGGCCGCGCGCCTTTACCGCACAGCACGAGCCTCAGAACCCCAAGAGCATGACCCGGCGCTTGGCCCGCATGCGTGACGCGGCAGGTATATCGCCGGATGTAAGCCCCATGCACGGGCTGCGCCACGCCAGCGCCACGCAGATGCTTGGCCGGGTGCCCACGGCCATTTTGGCCAAGCGCCTCGGGCACAGCAGCCCGGCAATTACCATGAGCATCTACACCCACCCGGATGAAACCCACATGGCCGCTGCCGCTGATGCTGCCGGTGCGGCATGGGGGCAGGCATTGGCTGGTCTGCTTGGCGGCGCGCACACGGGCCAGCAAAAAGGGCAGACACGCACACAGACACGCACACCAGCGGCGGAACCGGGGGGCAATGTGGTGCCCCTGCGTAAAGCCAACGGCTCCTAAAGCTCTTATAAATAAGACCCCGGCGCACCCCGCCATTTGGGATGTGCCATATACACCGGAACAAAGCGTTCTGAGCGGCGGCATTTCCGCGTGCCGCGCAAAGCGGTGGCGGATCGGCGTGCGGTGGTGCTTGCATCCCCCCGATGCAGCGCGCAGAAATCTCGAAAAGCGATCTGAGAGGGAGCGGGAGACGATGCGCAACGGTGGACAATTGGTGGTCGAGAGCCTGATGGCCCTGGGAGCCACGCGGGCCTTCGGCGTTCCGGGAGAGAGTTATCTGGCCGTGCTCGACGCGCTGCATGACACCGGCGGCAAGCTCGATTTCGTGCTCTGCCGGCAGGAAGGGGGCGCGGCCTTCATGGCGGCGGCGCATGGCAAGCTGACTGGCAGCCCCGGCATCTGCATGGTCACCCGCGGGCCGGGGGCCACCAACGCGGCGATCGGCGTACACACGGCGATGCAGGACAGCGTGCCGATGATCCTGTTGGTCGGCCAGGTGGCAACCGACATGAAGGAGCGCGAGGCCTTCCAGGAAGTCGACTACCGCGCGGTCTTTGGCACAATGGCGAAATGGGCGACCGAGATCGAGCACGTCGAAAGGATCCCGGAGATCCTCTCGCGCGCCTGGATCACCGCCACCACCGGCCGGCCCGGCCCGGTGGTCGTGGCGCTTCCCGAGGACGTGCTCATGGCGCAGACCGACACGCCGCCGTTGAGCGGTCCGGCAAAGGTCTACGAAGCCGAGCCGGCGGCCGACGCCGTGGTCGAGGCTGTGGCCCTGCTGAAGGGCGCCGAGCGGCCGCTGATCGTGGTCGGCGGTGCCGAATGGACCGGCCCGGCGCGTGCGGCCCTGCAGAGCTTCGCCGAGGCCTCCGACATCCCGATCATCACCTCGTTCCGGTACCAGGACCAGGTCGACAGCGCCTGTGCCTGCTTCTGCGGCGACGCGGGTGTGGGCATGACGGCGGGCGTGCGCGCGCTGCTGAAGGACGCCGACGTGGTGCTGGCGCTCGGCACGCGCTTCGGCGAGAACATGACCGACGGCTACACGCTGCTCTCTGTGCCGCAGCCGCTGCAGAAGATCATCCATGTCCATGCCTCGGACCGCGAGATCGGCAAGGTCTACCAGCCGACACTCGGTGTCCACGCCGATCCGGGGCGCTTCGCGCAGGCGCTCCCCGCCAAGGTCGCCGGCACCTGGAAAGCCTGGCGCGCCGAGGCGCGGGCGGCCTATCTCGGCTTCATCGACAAGGCTCCGGCGCAGCCTGGCCCGGTCGACATGGTGGCGGTCTGCAAGCACATGCGCGCGGTGCTGGGCACCGATCTGGTGCTGACCAACGGCGCAGGAAATTTCACCGTCTGGCCGACGCGCTTCTTCCGGTTCCGCCCGGGAATGCGGCTGCTCGCACCGCAATCCGGCGCGATGGGCTACGGGGTTCCGGCCGCCATTGCCGCCAAGCTGGCGCGACCCGAATCGACGGTGATCTGCTTTGCCGGGGACGGGGATTTCCAGATGAACGGGCAGGAGCTCTCCTCGGCGCGGCAGGCCGGGGCGGCGGTGATCGTGCTGGTGCTCAACAACGGCACCTACGGCACCATCCGTGCCCACCAGGAACGGGAGTTCCCCGCGCGGGTCAGCGGAACGACCATCGTCAATCCCGATTTCGCGGCGCTGGGACGGGCCTACGGGATGCACGGCGAACACGTCACGCGGACCGAGGAGTTTGCTGCCGCCTTCCAGCGGGCACTGGCCGCGCCGCATGGCGCCGTGCTCGAGCTCGACATCGCCGCGGAGGCGCTGACGCCCTATCGCACGCTGTCGGAAATCCGCGCCGGCGGACTGGCCGCCAAGGCGTGATCAAAGCGCGGATCCGGCGGCCTCCGCCGGGTCCGCCGGAGCTTTGGAAGAAGAATTCTCCCGGCATACCATCCAAGGGGATTCACCCCTTAGTGATAAGCGCTTAGATGCCGACTCTCACGTCATATGTTGCTGTAATGTTCCGCTCGCGTTAGGAGGCGGAAAACAACGTACCGAGGCGGCAGCAGATGAGGAAAGAGTACGAAACGATCCTGGGCGCGGTGACCTTCTTGGCGCTGCTCTGCGCGGGGTATGCCTATTATGCGCTGGAGGCGCATGTGGCCACGACGCGGGCGCTGCCGGTGATCGTCATGGGGTATGTCGCGGTGCTCGTGCTGGTGTTCAAGGCGCTCGGCCTGTCGCTCACCCGCGCGAAGCGGCAGGAGTTGACCCGTCACGTCGAGGCCCATGCCCCGGCGCTGTCACGCAACCTCCGGCTGGCGGTGAAGAAGAACGACTACAACCGCGTGGTGGCCGACGAGCGGCAGGAAACGGTGCTCGAATTCCTCGACAGCGTCGATCTCTCCTTCGACTACCGCCGGATCGAGCCGGCGGTGGTCGACTACGTTCTGGCAGAGGTCGAGCGGGTCGAGGGCGAGGCGCGCGAGGGCGGTTTTGACGCCAATGACTATCCCAGCGACCCCACCGAGTTCGAGCATTGGTGCGCCGCGCAGCTGCGTCATTTCGGATGGGATGCGGATGTCACCAAGCGCGGCTACGATCAGGGCATCGACATCGTGGCGCGCAAGGGCGCGCTGGTGATCGGGCTCCAGGTGAAGCGCTACAATTCGCCCGTCGGCAACAAGGCGATCCAGGAGGCTTTCACCGGCAAGAACTACTACGGGCTTGCCGGGGCGGGGGTGCTGGCCACCGCCGGGTTCACCCCGAGCGCGCGACGGCTGGCCGCGACGACAGGGGTGCTGCTGCTGAGCCCGCATGACCTGCCGAACATTGACCGCGAATTCGGGGTCGAGAGTTTCACCGAAGCCTGGGCCATGTGATCGGCGCGCGCGCCCGGCGGGGGAACGCCGCGGGTCGCTCTGTTTGCGCTGGTCTTGGCGGACGGTGAGGGCGAAGCTGACCGCATGAACCGCGAACACGCCTCTGCCATGTCCCCCGCCTGCTTCGAGCTGCACCGGCAGATCGATGGGCTGATCTATCGTTTCGAGCGCCACACCGGGCCGCATGGGCGTGTCGGTTTCAAGCGGACCGATGGCGAACACTGGATCTTCCGCCACGAGCGGCTCGGGTGGATCGCCGGTCACTGGGACAGCGATGAGGTTTTCGGACGGCCCTGGGACCAGGCGCAGGTGCAGCCCGAGGCCGCCCCGCCCGAAGGCATCTGGGTCAGCCGCAAGGGTCCGAAGTCCTACGTCTACGAACTGATCTACCTCTGAAGGCTCATTGCGGGCGGAAGTGGCGGTAGAAGTTGCGGAAGTAGCCGTCGGGCGAAAGCCACTCCTCCCAGATCTCGCGCATGCGCCGTTGCTGGTCGACGAATTGCTCGGGGCTGAGTGCGGCGTGGTGGTCCGCGAGGATCTGACCCGCGCGGTGATGGTCCTCCAGCGGCACCCAGACCAGTTCCTTCGGCCAGTCGAGCAGGAAGTCGTAGGGCAGGATGCAGGTCGTGTCGAGGAACAGCGGCGGGCGGCCCGCGGCCATGATCTCGTAAAATCGCAGCGAGTAATTCCCGACACCCCGCACGCAGAGGCTGTAGTCGCTGTCCGCCAGATTGCCGAGAAACTCCTCGAGCGCGCTTTTCTTGGCCTCCATCTGCGCGGCTTCGGTCGCCTTCTTCGTGGCTCCGGCAAAGAAGTTGCCGCGCAGCACGAAGTTGGTGTCGATGCCGGGATGGTCGAGCAGGGTCTGCACCGCCTTGGCACGCAGAAACTTGTACTCGTAGCTTTTCTTCAGCGAGGCGGAATAGCCCGCCATGCGCCGCTCGGAAAAATAGGGCAGCTGCCTGCGGGCGAATTGCACCGCTCGGGATTTCGCGTTGGGCCTGAGAACCAACCCGCAGAAGCCGATCGACGGGCGCTCCTGCTTCTGGCGCAGCGGCGCGGGTCCGTTGGTGTGATCGGGCATCCAGGCGGGCAGGGCGTATTCGTGCGGTTGCCGGTCCTTTTCGATGGTCGGGGTGAACAGCAGCGCATTGGAGGCAGGGAACTTGTAGTCGTGGTCCCGTTCGTGGAACACGATGATCCGCTTGCCGGCATCGGCGGCCTTCTGGGCGAAACGCAGGGCGACCTCGGTGGTGCCGTCGGCAAGATAGCGGTGCCAGGTGCTGGGCAACACCACGTATTCCGCTTCCTCCATCGTGTCGGTCAGCTCGAAATACCCCGCGCCGTTCTTCCTGTACTTGTCAAAGACATTGGTGCCGGCCGACCAGAAGGTGCTCTCCTCGTTGCCGTGAAACGGCAGGAGCATGGCGCAACGCATCGGGTTGACCGGGGAGGCGTAGGCAGGATCGGTGTAAATCTTCAAGCGCATCCAAGTGGCTCCAATCGTTATCATGGCGCCGGGGCAGGGCGCGCAGGCAAATGACTTGTGACAAAGTGTTTGAAGCGCGGAATTCGGCGAAAAGGCCGGCGCCTCGGCGAAGGTAGAAAGTGGCGCGCGGCTTGGCAAGCCGCACATGGCCGCGAAGCGGTTCCGGCTGCCCATGCAGGTGCGGACTGCCGCCGGACCGCGCCAATCCGGGCAGAAAGAGCGCGCCGCAGTAGCATGAGCGGATCGGAGCCACCGGATCTGATGCAACCACTGTTTGCTGTTCAGCTGCGCCGCCCTCTGTTACGGTTGAGTCGCATTTCGCCTGACGTACCAATACCTTTGCTTAACAAATTGGGAGCTCCGCTATGATCGATAGCGTGCGCCCACAGGATCCTCCGAAGCGGGAGCGTTCTTTCAAAGAGTGGTTCTATTTTCTGCTGCTCGCTTTCGGTGTCTGGCCCATTGCCGCGATCGCGGTGGTCGGCGGCTACGGGTTTCTTGTGTGGATGTTCCAGATTCTGACCGGGCCGCCAGGCCCGCCGGTTCACTAGCGCTGCCGGTGCCGTGTCGTGACTGCCAAAGCCAGCATATCCCGTCGCCAGCTTCTCCGGGGCAACCCTGTCCCACCCCCGTGGCACCCGCTGCCGCCAGCGGTGAGCCATGACGGCCTGAGCGCCTGCACCCGTTGCGGGCTTTGCGTCGAAGCCTGCCCGCAGCACGTGCTCGGGCTGGCGGTCGATGGGGTCATGCTGCTGCCCGGGGCGGGCGAATGCAGCTTTTGCGGCGCCTGCGCCGAGATCTGCCCCGAGCCGGTGTTCGATGCAATCCCCGTGATGGTGCATGTGGCGCAGATCGGTCCGGATTGCCTGGTGCGGGCGGGCATCACCTGCATGACCTGCCGCGATGCCTGCCCCGAAATGGCGATCACCCTGATCCCGCGCATCGGCGGGCCGTTCCTGCCCCACCTCGACGCGTCGGCCTGCACCGGGTGCAACGCCTGCATCGCGCCTTGTCCGGCGGATGCCATCGAAGCCGTTCCCATCAAGGCTCCCGCCGATGCCTGACCCTCGTACCCCCGGGCCGCGCTGGCATGTCTCTTCTGCCGTCGTCACCGCCGCGCCGAGCGACATGGAGGCGGTGCGGGCGCAGGTGCTCGCGATCGATGGGGTCGAGGTGCACGGCGGCGATGCCACACGGCTCATTGTCACCATCGAAGGAACCAGCACCGGCCAGCTTGGCGACACGCTGACCCGTATCAACCTGATGCCGGGTGTCCTGGCAGCCAACATGGTCTTCGAGCACGCGGAAGACCGGGAGGACGACACATGCCCCTAGACCTTACACGTCGACAACTTCTCAAGGCGCAGGCCGCCGCGCTGGCGGCCAGTGCCGCGGGCCTTCCGCAGGAGGCGCTGGCCCAGCCCGTGTCGGGCGGGGTCGAGGCGCTTCAGATCAAATGGTCCAAGGCCCCCTGCCGCTTCTGCGGTACCGGCTGCGGCGTCATGGTCGGGGTCAAGGAAGGCAAGGTCGTCGCCAGCCACGGCGACATGCAGCATGAGGTCAATCGCGGCCTCAACTGCGTGAAGGGCTATTTCCTGTCCAAGATCATGTATGGCGAGGACCGGCTGACCACGCCGCTCATGCGCAAGTCGGGCGGCGTCTATGACAAGAACGGCGAGCTGGAGCCGGTGAGCTGGGACGAGGCCTTCGACACGATGGCGGAGCGGGTCAAGTCCCTGCTCAAGGAGAAGGGGCCGGAGGCCGTGGGCATGTTCGGCTCGGGGCAGTGGACGGTGCTCGAGGGCTACGCCGCGAGCAAGCTGATGCGCGGCGGCTTCCGGTCGAACAACCTCGATCCGAACGCGCGGCACTGCATGGCCTCGGCCGCCGTCGCCTTCATGCGCAGCTTCGGGATCGACGAGCCCATGGGCTGTTACGACGATTTCGAACATGCCGATGCCTTCGTCCTCTGGGGCTCGAACATGGCCGAGATGCATCCGATCCTCTGGACCCGGCTGGCGGACCGGCGGCTCGGCACGCCGGGGGTGAAATGCGCGGTGCTGTCGACCTTCACCCACCGCTCGATGGACCTGGCCGACATTCCCATCGTCTTCAAGCCGGGCACCGACCTGGCGATCCTCAACTACATCGCGCATCACATCATCGAAACCGGCCGGGTGAACCAGGACTTCGTCGACAAGCACACGACCTTCATGAAGGGTCAGACCGACATCGGCTACGGGTTGCGCCCCGAGCACCCGCTGGAGCAGGCGGCGACGGGCAACCAGAACGCCGCGAAGATGGAGCCGACGGATTTCGACAGTTACAGGCAGCACCTCTCGACTTACACGCTCGACTATGTGAGCGAGCTGTCGGGGGTCGAGCCGGGGTTCCTCGAAGATCTGGCCGAGCTTTACGCAGACCCCGACAAGAAGGTCATGTCGCTCTGGACCATGGGTTTCAACCAGCATGTGCGGGGCGTCTGGGCCAACCAGCTTGTCTATAACATCCACCTGTTGACCGGGAAGATCTCGGAGCCGGGCAACTCGCCCTTCTCTCTGACCGGCCAGCCCTCGGCCTGCGGCACGGCGCGCGAGGTGGGCACCTTTGCCCACCGGCTGCCCGCCGACATGGTGGTGACCAACCCCGAGCATGTGGAACATGCCGAGGAGCTGTGGAAGCTGCCGCATGGGCTGCTCAACACCGTGCCGGGCTACCATGCTGTGCTGCAGGACCGGATGCTGAAGGACGGCAAGCTCAACTTCTACTGGGTACAGGTGAACAACAACCTGCAGGCCGCGCCGAACTCGTCGAACGAGACCTATCTCGGCTACCGCAACCCCGACAATATGATCGTGGTCTCGGATGCCTATCCCACGGTCACCGCCATGGCGGCGGACATCGTGCTGCCCGCTGCCATGTGGGTCGAGAAAGAGGGTGTCTACGGCAATGCCGAGCGCCGCACCGCCGCCTGGCACCAGATGGTGAACGCGCCGGGGGAAGCGCGCTCGGACCTCTGGCAGCTGGTGGAGTTCTCGAAACGCTTCACCACCGACGAGGTCTGGCCGGCGGAGCTTCTCGAGGCCAACCCCGAGTACAAGGGCAAGACCCTTTTCGACGTGCTTTATGCCAACGGGCAGGTCGACCAGTTCCCATTGAGCGAACTGCGCGAGGACTACGAGAACCAGGAGTCCAGGGATTTCGGCTTCTACCTGCAAAAGGGGCTTTTCGAGGAATACGCCGCCTTCGGACGCGGCCATGGCCATGACCTTGCGCCCTACGACGTCTACCAGGCCGACGAGACGCGGGGCCTGCGCTGGCCGGTGGTCGATGGCAAGGAGACGCTCTGGCGCTTCCGCGAAGGCTACGACCCCTACGTGAAGGCGGGGGCCGACGTCGAGTTCTATGGCCGGCCGGACGGGCGCGCGGTGATCATCTCGGTGCCCTACGAGCCGCCCGCCGAAAGCCCTGACGACGAGTTCGACATGTGGCTGGTCACCGGCCGGGTGCTGGAGCACTGGCACTCGGGCTCGATGACCCTGCGCGTCCCCGAGCTCTACAAGGCGTTTCCGGGGGCCAAGGTCTTCATGAACGCGGTGGACGCGCGCGAGCGCGGGCTCAATCAGGGCATGGAGGTACGGGTGATCTCGCGCCGCGGCGAAATCCGCAGCCGGATCGAGACGCGCGGGCGCAACCGGATGCCGCCCGGCGTGATCTTCGTGCCGTGGTTCGACGCCAGCCAGCTGATCAACAAGGTGACGCTCGACGCCACCGATCCGATCTCGAAACAGACCGACTTCAAGAAATGCGCGGTCCGGGTGGAGGCAGTGTGATGCGACAGTTGGCAACGACCCTCGGTCTCGTCGTCGCGCTTGTCGGCGGCATGGCCCTTGCTCAATCCGTCCGCGAGCCGGTCAGCGAATTGACCGGCCCCAGCCCCAACCCGATGGAGCCGGTCGCAGCGGCCCCGCTCGAACGCATGGTGACCGACGACGTGCGGCTCATGCGGGCCTATCCCGAGCAGCCGCCGATCATCCCGCATTCGATCGAGGGCTACGAGCTTTCGGTCAATGCCAACCGCTGCCTGTCGTGCCACAAGCGCGAAACCTCGCTGGGCACCGGCGCACCGATGATCTCGATCACCCATTACATGACGCGCGACGCACAGATGCTCGCCGACGTCTCGCCCCGGCGCTACTTCTGCACCCAGTGCCACGTGCCGCAGGCCGACACCGCGGCGTTGATCGGCAACAGCTTCACCGACATGGCCGAGATGGGCGCGACCGGCGCGGGGAGCGAATGACATGCGCTTCATCACGGGAATATTCCGCTGGTTCTGGGGGGTGGTCACTACCCCCGCCACCACGCTCGGCCTAGGCTTTCTGGTGCTTGGCGGCTTCATCGGCGGGGTGCTGTTCTGGGGCGGCTTCAACACCGCGCTGGAGATCACCAACACCGAGGAGTTCTGCATCTCGTGCCACGAGATGAAGGACAACGTCTACGAAGAGCTCTCGCATACCGTGCACTTCTCGAACCGCTCGGGGGTGCGCGCCGAATGCCCGGCTTGCCACGTGCCGCACGAATGGACGCGCAAGATCGCCCGCAAGATGCAGGCCTCGAAGGAGGTTTGGGGGAAGATCTTCGGCACCATCGACACGCGCCAGAAGTTCCTCGAGCACCGGATCGTTCTTGCGAAGCGCGAATGGGCGCGGCTGAAGGCCAACGACAGCCTGGAATGCCGCAATTGTCACACCGCGGTGGCCATGGACCTGTCGAAACAGTCGCCGCGGGCGGCGAACATCCACAGCCAGTACATGCTGACCGGCCAGCGCACCTGCATCGACTGCCACAAGGGCATCGCCCACCAGCTTCCCGACATGACCGGGGTGGAGCCGGGATGGATCGTGCCCGACGAGCTGCGCGGCAATCCCGGCGGCACCGATGGCGCGGAGATCCAGAGCTACCTTCTCGACCAGGCCAGCGAGGGCTAGGGGCGCAGCGGCTGCGGACCGGAGGCGCGGGGCGCGGGACAAATCCCGCGCCATTTCCGCTGGCCACGCGCGTGACCTCTGGTCATTGGCCGCGCGCTTGCTTTAGAGAGGAGAAAATTCTGCGGGAGAGACGCGATGGACGATCTGGTCAATTCCTTCATGACGGGCCCCGACGAGAAGGGCCGGTTCGGCATCTACGGCGGGCGCTTCGTGTCCGAGACGCTCATGCCGCTGATCCTCGAGCTCGAGGATCAGTACGAGCGCGCCAAGACCGACCAGAGCTTCTGGGACGAGATGGACTGGCTGTGGAAGCACTATGTCGGCCGCCCCTCGCCGCTCTACTACGCCGAGCGCCTGTCCGACCACCTCGGCGGTGCCAAGGTCTACTTCAAGCGCGACGAGCTGAACCACACCGGCGCGCATAAGATCAACAACGTGCTGGGCCAGATCATTCTCGCCAAGCGCATGGGCAAGACCCGCATCATCGCCGAGACCGGTGCCGGCCAGCACGGCGTGGCGACGGCGACGGTCTGCGCCAAGTTCGGCCTGAAGTGCGTCGTCTACATGGGCGCGCATGACGTCGAGCGCCAGCAGCCCAACGTCTTCCGCATGCGCCTTCTGGGCGCCGAGGTGGTCCCGGTGACCTCCGGCCGCGGCACGCTGAAGGATGCGATGAACGACGCGCTGCGCGACTGGGTGACCAACGTGCGCGACACCTTCTACTGCATCGGCACGGTGGCGGGTCCGCACCCCTATCCGGCGATGGTCCGCGATTTCCAGTCGATCATCGGCAAGGAAACCAAGGAGCAGATCCTCGAGCAGGAGGGCCGACTGCCCGACACGATCATCGCCGCGATCGGCGGTGGCTCGAACGCCATGGGCCTGTTCTACCCGTTCCTCGACGACAAGGACGTGCGCATCATCGGCGTCGAGGCCGGCGGCAAGGGCGTCAACGAGAAGATGGAGCATTGCGCCTCTCTCACCGGCGGCCGCCCCGGCGTGCTGCATGGCAACCGCACCTACCTGCTGCAGGACGACGACGGCCAGATCCTCGAGGGCTTCTCGATCTCGGCGGGTCTCGACTATCCGGGCATCGGGCCGGAACACGCCTGGCTGCATGACACCGGCCGCGCCGAATACGTGGCGATCACCGACAAGGAGGCGCTCGAGGCGTTCCAGCTCTCCTGCGCGCTCGAGGGGATCATCCCGGCGCTCGAGCCGAGCCATGCGCTGGCCCACGTGATGAAGATCGCGCCCGATCTGCCGAAAGACCACATCATCGTCATGAACATGTGCGG
This sequence comes from Salipiger mangrovisoli, assembly GCF_015223355.1. Classification (GTDB taxonomy): domain Bacteria; phylum Pseudomonadota; class Alphaproteobacteria; order Rhodobacterales; family Rhodobacteraceae; genus Salipiger; species Salipiger mangrovisoli. The sequence continues at coordinate 132,715 of NZ_JADFFK010000011.1, forward strand.
CCGCGGCGACAAGGACATCTTCGCCGTCGCCAAGCACCTCGGCGTCGAGATCGCCTGAGGCTCCGGCCCACGCATCGGGTCCGGGCGGATCATCGCCCGGATCACCAGCCTAATCCTCGCGCCGCCCCGTGCCCTCTCGGTTGCCCGTGTAGTGATGCGCCAGCGGGAACTCCGGCAGCCACGGCTCGCGCCGCACCGTCCAGTTCTCGTAGCTCGGAACCAGCTGTCCCGGCGCGTCGAGCGTGCCGAGATGCAGCTCGATCTCGTCCCCGTCCACCGCAAACACGGATGAGCCGCAGAGCGGACAGAAGTGCCGCCCGTTGTAGCCGCGCGTCTCGCCGGTCACCGTGACCGCGTGGTCCGGGAACATCGCGGCGGCATAGAACAGCGCGCCATGATGCTTGCGGCAGTCGAGACAATGGCAGAGGCCGACCCGGTAGGGTTCACCCTCTGCCCGGATCCGGACCGCGCCGCAGAGGCAGCCGCCTTCGTGGTGTTTCATCGCGCTGGTCCTCCGGTCTGGCCCTGCATGGAAGGTATCGCCCAAGGCGCACCCGGCAAGCCCTGCGCCTAGCGCGCCCGGTGCATCGGCTGGAACACCGGCCCGTCGGGCGTCTGCGCGTGGTAGGCGGTGATCCCGAAGCCCCGTGCCAGCAGCTCATCGGTCAGCACCGCTTCCGGCGCGCCATCCGCCAGCAGCCGCCCCTCGGCCAGCAGCACCAGCCGTGTGCAATGCCGCGCCGCCAGGCCGATATCATGCAGCGAGAGCAGCACTCCGTGGCCCTCGGCCGCGAGGGTTCCAAAAACCTCCATCGTGGCGATCTGATGCGCCGGGTCGAGCCCCGCCGTCGGCTCGTCGGCCATCAGCAGCGGTGTCTCCTGCGCCAGCGCGCGGGCCAGCAGCGCCCGCGCCTGCTCGCCGCCCGAGAGGTTGGTGGAGCGCCGCTTGCGCAACCCCTCCAGCCCCATCTTGGCGATCGCCGCCTCGACCGGGGCCTGCGCGTGATCGCCATGCGGCAGACGGCCGAGCGACACCAGGTCCTCGACCTTCACCGGCCAGGCGATCTCGCGCGCCTGCGGCATCCAGGCGACGGCCTTGGCCCGCTGCTGCGGTGTCAGACCGGCCAGCGAGCTGCGACCGCCCGAGGGGATCAGCCCCAGCGCGGCGCGCATCAGGCTGGTCTTGCCCGCGCCATTGGGGCCGATGAGGCCGACCACTTCGCGGGGGCCGATGGTCAGCGAGATATCGGAGAACACCTTGCGCCCGCGCAGGGTTACCGAGAGGTTTTCGAGGGACAGAAGGCTCATGCCCGCTCTCCCCGGCTGCGCCAGACGAGGTGGAGGAAGAAGGGCGCGCCGACCAGCGCGGTCAGAACCCCGAGCTTCAGGTCGCGGTCCGGGGCCACCAGGCGCACCGCGATGTCGGCCGCCAGCAGCATCGCCGCTCCGCCCGCCGCCGAGACCCAGAGCAGCGGGCCGGGCCGCCCGCCCACCACGCCGCGCAGCAGGTGCGGCACGACCAGGCCGACGAAGCCGATCGCCCCCGCCACAGCGGTGCCCGCGCCGACCACGCAGGCGGTTCCCAGCACCACCCGCAGCCGCAGGCGCGCAAGGTCGATCCCCATCGACGAGGCCGCGTCCTCGCCCAGCGTCAGCGCGTCGAGCCCGCGCCCGACCCCGGCCAGCAGCAGCACGCCCACGGCCATGAAGGGCAAGGCCAGCCAGACGTGCAGCATCGAGCGGTCGGCGAGCGAGCCCATCATCCAGAACACGATCTCGCTGGCGGCGAACGGGTTGGGCGAGAGGTTCAGCACCAGCTGCGTGAGCGCCCCCGCGACCGCCGACAGGGCGACCCCTGCGAGGATCAGGGTCAGCGTCTCGGCGCGCGGCCCGGCAAGCACGATGAGGATCAGCACCGCCACCACCGCGCCGGCAAGGGCGCTCAGGGGCAGCGCGAGCGCAAAGGCGGCGGAAACCCCGGTCTGGATCGCCAGCACCGCCCCCAGCGCCGCGCTGGCGCTGACGCCGAGCAGGCCGGGCTCGGCCAGCGGGTTGCGCAGGTAGCCCTGCATCGCCGCGCCCGCCAGCCCGAGTGTGCCGCCGATCATCAGCGCCAGCAGCACCCGCGGCAGGCGGATCTCGCGCATCACCAGCGGCAGGGGGCCGTCGCCGCCGAGAAGCAGCGCGCGCAGGCTTTCGGGCAGGCTCACGTCGGCCGGGCCAAGCGACAGCGACAGCGCCGAGAGCGCCAGCACCAGCGGCAGAAGAAACGCGAGGGCGCGGGTCATTCGGTCTCCGTTTCAAGCTCCCGGCGGAACGCCGCGAGCTGGTCGATGGCCCCGAGCACATGCGGCGTGCCGCAGATCCAGTCGCTGCCGGTGGTCGCGCTGGCGGCATGGGCGGCGCGCAGGCGTCGAACCACGGGGTGCATCAGGATCTCTTCCGAGCGCGAGGCACCGGGATAGGGGCGGGCGGTGATCAGCGCCTCGGGTTCGGCCATGGCCAGCGCCTCGAGCGGCAGCTGCCCGCCGCCGCGGTCCCCCGCGATATTGTCGAAACCGGCGGCCAGCAGGATTTCCCCGGCGAGCGTCTGATCGCCGGTGGTGTAGCCGTTGGCATAGTAGAGCGCGGCGGAGGGGCGGCGCAGCAGCTCTTCGCGCAGCGCCGTCAGCCGGGTCTCGAAATCGGCGATCAGCGCCTCGGCGCGCGCCTGCCGGCCCATCGCCGCGCCCAGAGTGCGCAGCCGCGCTGGCACATCCGCCAGCCCGTAGGCCGGCTCAAGGCGCAGCACCGGAGTGCCGAGCCGTTCGAGCATCTGCGCCGCGGCCTGCGCGGTGAAGGCGCCGACCACCACGAGTTCGGGTTGCATCAGCCAGACTTCCTCGGCCTGGCCGTGGTTGACCGGGTAGGCCAGGGCCTCGCGCGCCATCGCGGAACTCATCGGGTCGCGCGCCAGGGTCGAGACCGAGACCAGCTGGCCGGGGGCGGCAAGCAGCATGGCCAACTGGTCGGTGCATAGGTTCATCGAGACGACGCGCGCCGGTGCGTCCTGCGCCGCGGCCGGAGCCGCGGCGAGCAGGAGGCCGATCAGCGCGCGCCGCAGCATCAGAAGCTCGCCCGGACGCCGAAGTAGGCGGCGCGGTCCGAGGTCCCGTAGCCGGTCACCACCTGGTAGTCCTCGTCGAAGAGGTTCTCGACCCGCAGGTAAAGCTCGGCGCTATCCGAGAGCTCGTAGCGCAGGTTCATGTTCGCGACGGTGTAGTCGTCCAGATCGCCCGTGGAGTCGGTCAACCCCGAGACATGCTGCACGGTGAACCCGGCGCGGAAGCCATCGGTCACCTCGGCATCGAGCGAGAGCGACAGGTCGCGCAGCGGCACGCGGATGAGCCGGTCCTTGGTCTGCGCATCCTCGCTGTCGGTCCAGGTGTAGGCCCCGGCAAGGTCGATCCGGTCGGTCAACTGCAGCCCGCCGGTCAGCTCGACGCCCTGCGTCCAGCTGTCGCCGTCGATCTGGACGTAGCCTGGATAGTTGTAGTCGATGAGGTCAGTGATCTCGGTGCGGAACAGGGTCGCCCCGACAAAGCCGGTGCCGAAGCGCTGCTCGACGCCGAGCTCGTAGCTCACCGAGGTCTCTGGCTCGAGGTCCGGGTCGCCCGAGCCGGTCGAGTAGAGCTCGTATGGAGAGGGCGCGCGGAAGCCGGTGCCGACGCTGGCACGCAGCGTGAGGTCGGGGTTCGGAAGATAGGCCAGCGAGATCCGCCCGGTGGTCTTGCCGCCGAATTCGGAGTGATCGTCATGGCGCAGGGCGGTGACCAGCTCCAGCTTGTCGCTCAGGTGCCAGTCGGCCTGTGCCCAGATGCCGAAAGTCTCGTAGTCGCCATCGCTGTCACCCCATGCGCTGAGAACCTCGAACTTCTCGCGCATGTAGTCGGCGCCGAAGGTGAGGGTTGCGGCGCCAAGTTCGGTCTGGCCCTCGTAGCCGAGCCCGCTGCGCTGGCCGAGATAGTCGGTATCCGAGCCCTCGTAGGTGTCGGTGCGGTCGTTCTCGAAGATCTGCGCCGAGAATTCGTGGCTGACGGCGCCGGTCTCCACGCGCGCGAAGGCCCGCGCGCCATATTGCTCGCCCTCGACCTTCTCGTCATGCGTGACGCCGTCCATCGGGCCGAACTCGTCGTAATCGTGGGTGCTCTCTTCCCAGAAGGCCGCGCCGCCCACGGTCACCGTGTCGGTCAGTGCGTAATCGCCCGAGAAGCTGAGGCGGGTAGCCTCGTGGCCGTCGGCCTCGTCGTTGCCGGCATCCTCGTCGGCGGCGGAATAGCCGTCGGTCTTGATGTAGCTCAGCGACGAGGCGAAGCTGCCGCGCGTGCCGAGGTAGCTGAGGTTGTAGCCCAGCTTGCGGGTGTCATAGCTGCCGTATTCGGCTTCGACGCTCTGCGTCAGCCCTTCTTCGGTTGCGCGGTTGGTGGTGATGTTCACCACGCCGCCGATCGCCTCCGAGCCGTAGAGCGCCGACTGCGAGCCCTTCAGCACCTCGATGCGGCTGATGCCGGCGGTGGTCAGCGTGCCGAAGTCGTACTGGATCTGCGGTGCCGAGGTGTCGGTGACGTCGATGCCGTCGACATAGACGCCGACATAGCGGCTCGAGAGGCCGCGAATGCGCATGTAGGTGAGCCCGCCGATCCCGCCGTTGGTCGAAACGCTGACGCCGGGCAGCCGCGCGAGGTAGTCGGCGAGAAGCGTCTCGCCGCTCTGGTCGAGGTCTTCCTTGGTGACCACTTCCACCGTCACGCCGCTGCGCGAAAGCTCGGTGCTCTCGCCCCGGTTGGCGCTGAGGGTGAGCGTGCCGAGGTCGTAGCCGTCCTGAGCGAAGGCCGCGCCGCACAGGCTGACTGCCGTTAGGGCAGTCGCGGCGCGCAGGCCCGAAAGATAAGGTTGCTTCATTGTCCCTTCTCCGTTTTTTCTGTCGTCGGAAGGGAGTCCTCTCCCGCAGACGGTTAGCGCGATGCCACCTCTACGGAAGGTCCGTTGCCCGCGGCGCTCCCCGCACCGGGACTGGGTGATCGGCTTCGGCAGGTCTCCTGACTCGCGGGTCATCGCTTGGCCGGGTCTTCCCGCCCGAAAAGGGCAGTGACTTGGGTCCGGCGTCGCTCTCCGCCTACAGTTGCGGGGGCAGTCGCGGAGTTGGGCCGGGGCCCGCACCGCATTCCCTATTCACCGGACGGCAGGCCGCCCGGAACCGAAGCAGAAACGGCATAGCCGCTCGCCGCGCAGGGCGCAACGTCCAGCTTCGGTCAGGGCGAAGGGAGCGGGGCACATAGGGCGGGGCGGAGGGGACGGCGCAGGGGTGCCGAGACCCCTGCGCGCGTGGCGGGTCTCCTAGCTGCGCAGCCCGTCGACCACCGGCTGGCGCAACACCACCGCGGCGGGCAGCAGCGAGAGCAGCATCGACAGGGACACGAAGCCGGCCAGCAGATGCAGCTCGGTCCAGCCGGGCAGCGCCGATATCGCGATATCCGTGCGCGCGCTGACCACACGGGACAGCAGCTCTGCGGCCCCCCAGCCGACCAGCAGCCCGAGCAGCGCGCCGCACAGCAGCAGCGCGGCGCAGAAGACCCAGACCGTGGCGAAGACGAAGCGCCGCGGCGCGCCGAGCGCGCGCAGCAAGGCGATCTGGCGGCGGAACAGTCGGGTGAGGATGAAGAGCCCGGTCAGAACGCTTGCCGCAACCAGACCCTGGGTGACCAGCGCCATCAGCGACATCGCCTGCCGCACGTCGCCCATCACGCGGTAGAGGCCGGAAAGCACCGCGCCGGGGAAGAAGGCCATGGTCTCGCCGTCGCGGGTGAACTCGGAGCGCAGGGCGTAATTTGCCCAGAGCGCGCGCGCGCGAACGACCACGGCGGGGGTGCCGGGGAAATATTCGGCGTCGAAGGGCGGGCCGATCTGCGCTTCGCGCTCCGGTGCGTGACCGTTTGCCAGCCCATGGATTTCCCAGACGAATTCGACCGGGATCAGGATCGCGCGGTCCCAGGGCGAGCCGGTCGGTGCCATGCGGCCGACAACGGTGAGGGCGCCGCCATGGTCATGGCTGTGCGCATGCGCATCGGTCTGGCCGTGATCCACCTCATCTCCGTCCGGTGCCCCGCCGTGTGCCTCGGGCTCGGCGGCATCGCCGATGCCATGTGCGGGGGTGAAGCCTTCGCCGATCTCCAGCGGTACAAGCGCGCCAATCACCGCCTCGGCATGATCGTGCCAGAGCCGTCCTTCGACGCGGTTTCCGGAGAGATGGCGCAGGAACTCGGCCGTCGTGCCGACCACCGGTGCCGCGCCATGGCTGTCGCCGAAGGCCAGCGGCGCGGCAATCTCGACCTCTGAGTGCCCGGCGATCTCGGCGAAGGCGTTGCCCGAGACCAGCCCCATGTCCGAGGGCTGCAGGAAGACCGAGGCAAAAAGCGCGGTCAACTCGCTTCCGGGCGCGGCGACGATCAGGTCGAACTTGTCGGCGGCCTGCGCCGTGCCGCGGCGCAGGCCGCGTTCCTGCGCCAGAAGCCCGATGCCCATGCCGGTCGAGATGGCGATGAGCAGCACGAAAAGCAGGGCGCTCCAGCGGAACCGCCCGAGAAAGCCGCGCAGCAGCGGCCAGGGGGCGTAGCCGCGCAGCACCAAAAGGCCGGTGATCAGCGCCGGCACCAGCAGGGCAATCAGCAACGCAAGGTCCTGCGCCGCACCGGGCAGGGAGTCCCAGATCACGCGCATATCCCTCCCTCGTCGGAGACCAGCCTGCCGCCTGCAATGGTCAGCACCCGGTCCATCCGCTCCAGCAGGGTCGCGTCATGGCTGACCGCAATCAGCGTGGTCCCCTGTGTGCGGACCAGCGCCACCAAGTCGTCGATCAGCCGGTCGGCGGTGCCGCGGTCGAGGCTTGCGGTAGGCTCGTCAGCCAGAAGCACCGGGGCCTCGGAGGCCATGGCGCGGGCAATGGCCACGCGTTGGCGCTCGCCACCCGAAAAGCTGGTGACCCGATGTTCCGCTTCAGCCAGTCCGAGCAACGCCAGCCGGGCCTTGGCGCGGTCCCGCAGCGCGGCGCGCTCCGCGCGTGGGCGGAACAGCGCTGTCAGCGCCGCATTGTCCTGTGCGTTCAGCTCCTCGAAGAGCATGAAATCCTGAAAGATCATTCCGATATTCCCGGCGCGGAAGCGGGCGCGTCCCTCGGATCCCAGCGCCAGTACGTCGGTGCTGCCCCAGCGCACCGATCCCTCGGCGCGGTCGAGCAGTCCGGCGAGGGCATAGAGCAGCGTGGTCTTGCCAGCGCCCGAGGCGCCGCGGATGCCGATCAACGCGCCGGGCGCGGCAGCGAGCGCGGGCAGCTCGAGCAGGATGCGGCCGCGCGGACTGCGCACGGCAAGGCCTGAAATCATCAGCGGAAGGGACATGCGCAGGTCAGCCGTAGGTCGCGTCAACCAGCCGCAGCAGGCTGACGAAGCCGGTGTCGGGATCGGTGTAGGCGCCGACTTCGAGCACGCCGCTGGTGGTGATCTTCACGTTGAACGGCGTCACGTCGACGATGCGCTTGGTGTAGACGGCGATGATGTCGTTCGGCCATTCCGCCTCGGTTTCGCAGAACGGGCAGACCGCCATCGGCATCTTGGTGAGCACGAAGAAACGGCTTTCGGCTTTCAGCGGCGGGGCCATGAAGCCTTCGATCTCGAGCCGTTGGCCGACACTCTGCTGCGCGAGATCGGACAGACCGCGCCCCTTGACCTGGTAGAGGTCGCGTACCTTCAGAAGATCGGCAGCGGCGGGCGCGGCGAGGCAGGGCGCGGCGAGCGCGGAGGCAAGGAAAGTGCGGCGGGTCAGCATGGCAAGGGGCTTTCGGGCAGGAACGGCTGCGGGGGCGGTCAGCCCGCCCCCGCGAAGTCTATCAGGCAGGCATCACTCGGCGGCGACGGCGTGGTTCATCACGTGGAAGATCACGTTCTGCTCGATCGTGCCGTCGAAGAGATGTGCCCACGGACCCTTGGCGTAGACCGCGACATCCACGCCCGAGTGCATCTCGGAGGACGAGGGGATCAGCGCCTGCTGGATGTAGTCGAGGTCCTGTGCTTCGTCCTGGGTGAGCTCGTCGCGGCTGCCGGTGTAGTCGTTGCCTTCGCCCGCCTTCAGCACCGCGCCGGGGCCGTTGAGGAAGCCGACCACGGTGTAGGGCTTGCCATCATCGGCGAGCAGCAGCTCGTCGCTGTGCTTGTCGCCGGTCTGGGCGACGGCGTAGCACAGGCCATCGATCGGCGTGCCGCGGCCGCAGTAGCCGTTGAAGGCGATGCCGTGCTCATGGTCGGCGGTGACGATGATCAGCGTGTCGGCATCGTCGGTCAGTTCGTCGGCCATGGCGACGGCCTCGGCGAAGGCGACGCCGTCGATCATGGTGCGCTTGGCGTTGCCGGCGTGGTTGCCGTGATCGACGCGACCGGCCTCGATCTCGAGGTAGTAGCCGCTCTCGTTGTTCGACAGGTACTCGATCGCCGATTTGGTCATCTCGGCCAGCGAGGGCTCGTCGTCCTCGGCGCGGTCGGCCTCGTATTCCATGTGGCTGTCGTTGAACAGCGCCAGCACCGGTTTCGAGCCGTCGAGGTTCAGGCTGCTGAAGGTCTCGGTGTTCCAGGCGTATTGCGCGCCGAGGGTGGTGGCCTTCTCGATCAGGTTCTGGCCGTCGGGACGGTGGCCGGTGCCGCCCTCGTCCAGCGTCACGTCCTTGCCCGCGAAGTAGCGGCGGCCGCCGCCCATGGCGAGGTCGATGACCCCGGCGTCCATCTGGTCGATCAGCTGCGCGGCGATGTCCTTCTGCGCGGTGCAGCCCTCGGGGACCTCGTCTTCCCAGTCGCGGTTCGCGGTCTTGGCATAGACGGCGGCGGGGGTGGCGTGGGTGAGGCGCGCGGTCGAGATGATGCCGACCGACTTGTCCATGCCCGAGACGATCTCGGCGAAGGTGGTCAGCTCGTTGCCGGTCACGGTCGCGCAATCGTCGTGGATCGCGTCACCGCCGAGGTTGATCAGGTTGAAACGCTGCTTCACGCCGGTGTTCATCGCGCCCGCGGTCGGGGCCGAGTCCGGGGTCTGGGCGTTGATGTTGTAGGTTTTCACCAGCGCGCTGTGGAAGTCCGGGGTCTCGTAGGGCAGCACGTGCTCTTCGCCGAACTGGCCTTCCTGCTGACCGGCATAGAGGCGCGTGGCGTAGTTGGTGCCGACGCCATTGCCGTCTGCAACGAGCAGGATGACGTTCTTGGCGCGGCCGGTGTTGATCTCGCGGTCGATGATCGCCTGGATGGCGTCCTGACCAGCGGTGAACCAGGCGTCGTTCGCCTGCGGAAGCTCCTGCGCGCTGGCGGCCCCCGTGGCGAGGATCAGGGCGAGAGAGGTGGTGGAGAAGATCGTTTTCACGACAGGAATGCTCCGAAGTCTGGAGGGCTTGGCCCGTTGCACGGTTTTGGGTGTCGGGCGCTTCAGACAGGAGGGTGATCACAGCCACGTGACGCCTGCATGACAATCCTGCGACATATCGCGTCGCATCGCCGGCCCGCGCAGGTCCTGCCGTCGCTGCGGGGGGTTTGGGTGTGGAAACTAGCCCTTGACCCGACGTAGGTACTCAATAATAAAAAACCAAATGCGGGTGCGCCCCGCGGAGCAGGGAGGAGGAGAACCATGCTCAGTACGCCGATCCTGCAATTCGGGACGAGCCGTTTTCTTCAGGCCCATGTCGATCTTTTCCTGTCCGAGGCGCTGGCGCATGGCGAGGCGCTGGGTCCGGTCACGGTGGTGCAATCTTCGGGGGACCCCGCGCGTGCCGCGCGGCTGGGTGGCCTGCTTCAGCCCGGCGGCTATCCGGTGCGCCTGAAGGGGCTGCGGGACGGTCGCACGGTGGACGAGGAGCGGCGCGTCACGAGCGTCGCCCGGACGCTCTCTACCGCCAGCGATATGGACCTGTTGCTGGAGATGATGGTGGATGAGGTGCAAATCATCCTGTCCAACACCGCCGACGCGGGTTTCCGCGCCCAGCCCGCCGATGCATCCGGCGAGACGCGCCCGCTTCAGGAGATGTCCTTTCCGGGCAAGCTGTCCCGGCTGCTGCTGGCGCGCCACGAGGCGGGCGGCACGCGGATCCAGGTGATGCCGACCGAGCTGGTGCAGAACAACGGCGACGTGCTGCGCGAACTTGTGCTCGCCGCCTCGGCGCACCTGCCGCAGGCATTCCGTGACTGGCTCAGTACCGATGTGCTCTGGGTCAATTCCTTGGTGGACCGCATCGTCTCGGAGCCGCTGGAGCCCGCCGGGGCCGTGGCCGAGCCATATGCGCTCTGGGCGATCGAGGACCGCCCCGGCCTGATCCTGCCCTGCGCCCATCCCGATGTGCAGGTGGTTGGCGATCTGGACAAAGTGGCGCGGCTGAAGCTTTTCGTGCTCAACCTCGGTCACAGCTGGATGGTCTCGCGCTGGCTGGACGAGGGGTGCGACGGCCCGGCGCTGGTGCGCGACGTGCTGGCCGATCCCAGCCGCCGCGCGGCGCTCGAGGGACTCTATCAAGACGAGGTGCTGCCCGGTTTTGCCGCGGCGGGAGAGGGCGCGGCCGCGGCTGCCTATGTGGCCGAGACGCTGGACCGCTTCGCCAACCCTTTCCTCGACCACGCCTTGGCAGACATCGCGCAGAACCATTCCGAGAAACTTGATCGCCGGATCGCCGCCTTTGTCACTTGGGCGCGCGGGCAGGGGGATCGCACGGCAAAGCCGCGGCTCGAGGCCGCGCTGGCAGGCAGGGAGGAAACCGCATGAAGACCAGACAGATCGGCAAGACGGGCGTCGAGGTGACCGAAGTTTCCTTCGGCTGTGCCAGCATCGGCAATCTTTACCGGAAGGTGAGCGATGCCGAGGCCGAAGCGGTCCTGCAAACCGCCTGGGACGCGGGCATCCGGTATTTCGACACCGCACCGCACTACGGCCGGGGCCTGTCCGAGACCCGTCTCGGGCGCTTCCTGAAGGGGCGCGACCGGGACAGCTACGCGCTGTCGTCGAAACTTGGCCGGGTGCTCTCGCCCGCGCCCGAGCCCATCGCCGAGGCCGACAGCTACATCGAGCCGCTGCCCAACCTGATGCGCTACGACTACTCGGGCGACGGCATCCGTGAGAGCTTTGAACAGGCCTGCGGGCGGCTCGGGGTTACTCGGCTCGACATCGCCTACGTGCACGATATCGGGGCCTATACCCATGGCGAAGACACCAACGCGCGGCATATGGAGGCGTTTTTCGGGAGCGGTTACGAAGCGCTGGTCACGCTCAAGGAGGCGGGAAAGATCGGCGCCTTCGGACTGGGTGTCAACGAGTGCCAGGTCTGCCTCGACGTGATGGATCACGGGCCGATCGACGCCATCCTGCTGGCCGGGCGGCTGACCCTGCTCGACCGCTCGGCCGAGGAGGCGCTGGTGCCGCGCTGCCGTGAAGCGGGCACGAGTCTTGTGCTGGGCGGGGTGTTCAACTCGGGGATCCTTGCGACGGGCCCGGTCGAGGGCGCGACCTACGACTACGGTCCCGCGCCGAAGGAGGTGCTAGACCGCGTCGCCGCACTGCAGGCCGAAGCCGAGAGCCACGGCATCCCGCTTGCCACCGCCGCCTTGCATTTCGCGCTGCGCCATCCGGCCACCGCCTCGGTGCTGCTGGGCACGGCAAAAGCGTCGAGCCTGACGCGCAACCTCGATGCGATCCAGCGCGACTTGCCCGCGGGCGCAGAGGCGCTTTTCGTCTGACCCTCAGCCGAGCCGGTGGTCTCGAAGCGAGGAGAGCAGCGTTGTCTTCGACGTCAGAAGATGCCGCCGCGCAGCCCGCTCCGAGGCCGCCGCGTCGCGCAGAAGCAGCGCGTCGAGCAGCGCCAGGTGTTCGCCGATCGCGGCTTGGTTCCTGTGTCTTTCCAATGTTTTGTCCCACATGTAGTGGTAGTGGAAAATCAGCGCGATCACCTTCTGGAACTCGGCCACGAAGCGGTTCTGCACCACCGAGTTGATCGTTGCGTGAAAGCGTTCGTCGAGCGGCGAGAAGTCATGGAAGTCGGTCTCGATCCGGTCGAGCAGGGAAAGGTGGTCCTCGCGCAGCGCCTCCAACCTCGGCCAGATCGGGTGGCTGCCGGGCAGGGTGACGAGCTGTTGCACCGCGTTCAGCTCCAGCAGGCTGCGGAACTCGGACAGCTCGACGGCGAAGCTGGCGGTGAAGCCGAGCAGCAGCCATCCGCCCTTCTTGCGCCGCTCGACAAGACCGAAGCGGCTGAGTCCGGCAAGGAACTCCTGCAAGAGCTGCGGCGTCACGCCGAACTCGCGCGACAGGGCGGCAACGTTGAGCGGCGTTCCCGCCGGGACGTCGAAGCGCAGGATCCATTCGAGAAAGCGCTGCTCCAGCGTCTCGGGGTCTTCGGTCTGCATGTCGAGCGGCATCCGGTCGCCGGGCAGCGGCGCGCGCAGCAGGGTCTTGTCACGCCCGTCCCAGCGAATGAGCCGGTCGTCCGACGCCCGCTGAAGGCAAGCGCGTACCACCGTTCGGCTGACGCCGAGCCGGTCGCCGAGCAGGTTTTCCGACGGCAGAGTGTCCGTTGGCGACAGCTCGGCGCAGAAGTCGAGCAGGGCGTTGTAGGTCTCGCGGAAGCGGTTGTCACTGCGGGCCATGCGTCAGCGGCCTGCAATGCGGTGTGGCGGAACGAATGTCATCTGGTCTTCCTCGGTGGCTGCCCGTCTTTCCGGTTGGTTTTTTACCGATGAATTAAATTATTAAAAACACTTGACCGCGGTCAAGCATCGCGACACCCTGTTTTTAATAATTTTGTGCCGAGCGGAGGAGGCGCCGCGGATCGGCACTGTCGGAAGACACCGGGAGGACCCATGGCAAATATCTCGCAGCCGTCGCAAGGCGCCTGGAGCCGTCTGTTGCCCAGCAACTCGGCGACCGCCTTTCATCGCGTCTCGGCGCTGCTGACGCTGGCGATCCTGGTGATCGCCTTCGCCTTCGCCAGCCCCGCCTTCCTGTCAGTGAACAACACGCTGACGATCCTTCTGCAGACCTCGGTGATCGGGCTGCTCGGCATCGGCATGACCATGGTGATCATCACCGGCGGGATCGACCTTTCCGTGGGGTCGGTGCTGGCGCTTTCGGGCACCGTCACCGGCATGATGGTCAAGGCGGGCGTGCCGGTGGTGCCCGCGATGATGCTCGGCGTCTGCATGGGCGCGGCCTGCGGTCTCTTCAACGGCTTCGTCGTCACCAAGATGAAGATCACCCCCTTCGTGGCGACGCTCGGCATGATGCTGATCGCCCGCGGCGCGGCGCTTCAGCTGACCGGCGCGGCACCGATTTCGCAACTGGGCGAGGCCTTTGGCGTGCTTGGCAACGGCGCGCTCTTCCGCGTGGTCGAGATGCAGCCCAATGGCTTTCCGAAGGTGATCTTCCCCGGCATCCCCTATCCGGCGATCCTGCTGGTCATCGTCGCCATCGTGGCCTCCTACATGCTGCGCCGCCGGGCCATCGGCCGTCACATCTATGCCACCGGATCGAACGAGGAGGCGGCGCGGCTTTCGGGCGTGCTGGTCGACCGCACCAAGCTGATTGCCTACACGCTCTCGGGCGCCCTGGCAGGGGTGGCGGGCAACGTGCTGATGTCGCGGCTGATCACCGCCCAGCCAAGCGAGGGCGTGATGTACGAGCTCGACGCCATCGCCGCGGCGGTGATCGGGGGTGCCTCGCTGATGGGCGGCGTCGGCGGCATCTCGGGCACGATGATCGGCGCCTTCATCATCGGCGTGCTGCGGAACGGGCTGAACATGGGCGGCGTGTCGTCCTTCATCCAGCAGATTGTCATCGGTTTCGTCGTCATCGGCGCCGTCTACATCGACCAGCTGCGCAACCGCCGCTGAGGCGTGGCGCGGTGCTGAAGATCCCAGAATTTTCCAACGAAGACTGTCATCTAGGGAGGAAAGACAGGATGAACGGAAGACTGACCAAGCTCATGGCGGCAAGCGCGCTGGCGCTCACCGCGGCGGGCGCCGCCCAGGCGGGCGAGATCGCGGTGATCGTCAAGACCACCAGCTCGAACTTCTGGCAGAACGTGAACCTCGGCGCCACGGCGGCGATCGAGGGCCAGTCCGAGCACACGATGAGCTTCGACGGCCCGGCCACCGAGAGCGCCATCGCCGATCAGGTGAACCTCGTCGAGAACGCCATCAACCGCGGCGTCGCGGGCATCGTGCTGGCCCCCTCGGACCCCGAGGCGCTGGCCCCGGCGGTGAAGCGCGCCTTTGAATCGGCGATCCCCGTGGTGATCATCGACTCTGCGCTGGCCGATAGCGCCAAGGGCACCTACCAGGCGTTCCTCTCGACCGACAATTGCGCCGCGGGCGAGCTGGTCGCCAGCGCGATGATCGACAAGGTCGGCACCGAGGGCAAGGTCGCGGTCATGTCCTATGTCGCGGGCGTCGGCTCAGAGATCGGGCGCGTCGGCTGCTTCAGCGACTACCTGAAGGCCAACTCCTCGCTGGAGATCGTCGGGCCGTACTACTCGCAGTCGCAGATGGCCAACGCGCTGAACCAGACCACCGACGTGCTGGCGGCGAACCCCGACCTCGTGGGCATCTTCGGCGCCAACGAGCCCACCGCCGTGGGCATGGGCCGCGCCATCGAGCAGGCGGGCAAGGCGGGTCAGATCGCCGCCTTCGGCTTCGACGGCAACGCCGACCTGCAGGAGTTCGTGCGCTCGGGCACGCTCGACGCCATCGCGGTGCAGGGCTCGTTCCAGATGGGCGAGCTGGGCGTCAACGCGGTGATGGACGTGCTGGCGGGCAAGACCGTCGAGAGCTTCATCGACACCGGCGTGGTGCTGGTCACCAAGGACAACATCGACGCCCCCGAGGCGCAGAACGTCCTTTACTGAGCCATCCGGCCGGGGCCCGCGCGGCCCCGGCCGATCCGTTTGAAGACCCCATTCGAGGACTGCCCAGCATGAGCCAGACACAGCCCGCCCCCGGGGCTCCGGCCCCCCTTGTCGAGATGCGCGGCATCGAGAAGCATTTCGGCGGCGTGGTGGCCGTCAACGGCGTCTCGCTCGATCTGATGCCCGGCGAGGTGGTCGGCGTGCTCGGCCACAACGGCGCGGGCAAGTCCTGCCTGATGCGTATCCTGTCGGGGGCCATGGCGCCGAGCCACGGCGAGATCCGCATCGGCGGCGAGGTGGTCGAGATGGGCTCGCCGCAGGACGCGCGGGCGCATGGGGTCGAGACCATCTACCAGACGCTGGCGCTGGCCGATCACCTTGACGCACCGGCGAACCTGTTCCTTGGGCGCGAGCTGAAGACCCGCTTCGGCAACCTCGACGACAAGCGCATGCTGGCCGAGGCGCGCAAGGTGCTGGCGACGCTGAACCCGAATTTCACCAACCTCAAGGACCCGGTGTCGAGCCTCTCGGGCGGCCAGCGGCAGGTCATCGCGATTGCCCGCGCGATCTATTTCGACGTGAAGATCCTGATCATGGACGAGCCCACCGCGGCGCTCGGCCCGTCGGAGACGGCGATGGTCGCCGATCTCATCCGCAAGCTGCGCGCGCAGGGGATCGGCATCTTCCTCGTCAGCCACGACATGCACGACGTCTTCGACCTCTGCGACCGGGTGGTGGTGATGAACAAGGGCAAGCTTGTCGGCGCCCACCCCATCGACGAGGTGCACAAGGATGATATCCTGTCGCTGATCATCAAGGGCGAGCTGCCGACCGACTGGCGGCCGCGCAACCTGGAGGCGGCGCAATGAACAGCCATACCGAGACCATGCTCTGCGGCACCTGCGTGGAGCCCGGAAAATTCGCGCTCGAGGCGCGGCCGAAGCCTGCCAGCGCGCCCGAGGGCTGGGTGCTGGTGGACATCGCGGCGGTGGGCCTCTGCGGTACCGACTATCACATCCTCGAGGGCAAGCACCCCTACCTGAACTATCCCCGGGTGATCGGTCACGAGCTTTCGGGCCATGTCGCCGAGGATGCGGCGGGCTGGTCGGCGGGCGATCTGGTGGTGATCAACCCCTATCTTTCCTGCGGCGAGTGCCGGGCCTGCAAGCGTGGCAAGCCCAACTGCTGCATGTCCATCGAAGTTCTGGGCGTGCACCGCGACGGCGGGCTCTGTGCGCGCATCGCGGTGCCGGCGGGCAACCTCTATGCCGCCGAGGGGCTGCGGCCCGAGCAGGCGGCGATGGTCGAATTCCTCGCCATCGGCGCCCATGCGGTCAGCCGCTCGGGGATTCAGGCCGGGGATTGGGTGCTGGTCACCGGGGCGGGACCGATCGGTCTCGGCACCGCGCTCTTTGCCCGGCTCGAAGGGGCCGAGGTGCACCTGATGGACCTCAGCCCGGCGCGGCTCGAACAGGCGCAGCGGCTCTTCGGGTTCGAGCACCTGCATGTGGCGGGTGAGCCCATTCTGGAAGGAGACCTGTCGGACGGCTTCGACCTGATCTTCGATGCCACCGGCAACGCCAGGGCCATCGAGGCGGGCTTCCCGCTTCTGGCGCATGGCTCGACCTACGTGCTGGTCAGCGTGGTGAAGGATCAGATCACCTTCGAGGACGCGGAGTTCCACAAGCGCGAGACCCGGATCATCGGCTCGCGCAACGCGCTGAAGTCCGATTTCGAGCGGGTGATGGCGGCGATCGCGGCGGGCGACATCGACACCGATGCGCTGCTTTCGGAGCGCATCGCGCTGGCCGATCTGCCGGAGCGCTTTCCGCTGCTGGCCAAGGACCGCGACGCGCTGATCAAGGCGGTGGTCACGCCTCTGGCGTGAGCCGGGGTGCGCCCGGTCTTTCGCCTTGAAACCCGTCCCCGCGCCTGTCTAGCTGTCCGCGAGAACAGGCGCCCGTCGCGCCGCAGAGGAGACAGCCCATGACCCGATCCGCGACCCCGATGCCCGCAGGACGCGCCTGATGGAGGCCGTCGTCATCCACGCCCCGAAGGACCTGCGGCTCGACACCATGCAGGGCGCCCCGACCCCCGGACCGGGCGAGGTGCGTATCGCGGTCAGCCATGGCGGCATCTGCGGCTCGGATCTGCACTACTACCTGCACGGTGGCTTCGGCACGATCCGCATCCGCGAGCCCATGGCGCTGGGGCACGAGGTCTCGGGGATCATTACCGACGTTGGCGCCGGGGTCAGCGGGCTGTCGGAAGGCGACCGCGTGGCGATCAACCCCTCGCGCCCTTGCAATGATTGCGAGTACTGCCTGCGCGGTATGGCCAACCATTGCCTCGACATGCGTTTTGCCGGCTCGGCCATGCGCTTTCCGCACGAGCAGGGGTTCTTCCGCGCGCAGCTGACGCTGCCGGCGCGGCAGGCGGTGCGGCTGTCGCACAAGGCCGACCTTGCGCTCACCGCCATGTCCGAGCCGCTGGCGGTCTGCCTGCACGCGGTGGCGCAGGCGGGAAGCCTGATCGGCAAGCGCGTGGCGGTCTCGGGCTGCGGTCCCATCGGGTGCCTGACCATCGCGGCGGCGAAGCTCGCCGGAGCCGAGGAGATCGTGGCGACGGATATTTCCGCCTCTGCGCTCGAGGTGGCGAAGGTGATGGGCGCGGACCGGGTGATCAACCTTGCCGGGACTGACGGCGCTCTGGAGCCGTTGCAGGCGGGCAAGGGGCAGGTGGACGTGCTGTTCGAATGCTCGGGGGCACCGGCGGCGGTGGTCGCGGGCTGCGCGATCCTGCGCCCGCGGGGCAAGATGGTGACCGTGGGCCTCGGGCCGGAAACGCCGCTGCCGATGACGGTGATCGTCGCCAAGGAATTGCGGCTCATGGGGAGCTTCCGCTTCGATCCCGAGTTCGCCACGGCGGCGCGGCTGATCGACAGCGGGCGGCTCGATCTCAAGCCGCTGCTCACCGGCGTGCTGCCGGTGGCGCAGGCACAGGAGGCCTTCGAACTGGCCGCCGACAAGAGCCGCGCGATGAAGGTGCAGATCGCCTTCCCGGCGCCCTGATCAGATCTGGGCCGAGGCCCGGCGCGTGAGGATCGCGCGCCGGACCAGCGCCAGAAGGAAGAACGCCGTCAGGATCAGGATGATCGTCGGGGCCGGGGCGCTGTCGAGGAAGAAGCTGAGGTAGGTCCCCGCCAGCATCGCCGTCAGACAGGCCGCGCAGGACGCCGCCATCATCCTGCCAAAGCTGCGCGCGGTCAGGAAGCCGATGGCCCCCGGCGCGATCAGCAGCCCCACGGCGAGGATCAGCCCGGTCGCGGTCAGCGTCGCCACGATGGTCAGAGAGATCAGCGTCAAGAGCCCGTAGTGCAGCAGCCCCACACGCAGGCCGCTCGCCCGCGCCTGCGCCGGATCGAAGGCGTGCAGCAGCAGGTCCTTCCATTTCAGCAGCAGCACCCCCGCGACGAAGAGCGAGATCAGCCCCGCGGTCCAGAGGTCCCCGGTGCCGACGCCCAGCATGTTGCCGAAGAGGATGTGGTCGAGGTGCACGTTGGTGTGGACCTGCGTGTAGAGCACGATCCCCAGAGCGAACATGCCCGAGAAGACCACGCCCATCACCGTGTCCTGCTTGACCCGGCTGTTGCCCGCAAGGAACCCGGTGGCCAGCGCCGTGACCATGCCCGCGGCAAAGGCGCCGAGGATCAGCGGCAGGTTCAGCAGATAGGCCAGCACCACGCCGGGCAGGATCGCGTGGCTGATCGCGTCCCCCATCAGCGCCCAGCCCTTCAGCACGAGGAAGCACGACAGCAGCGCGCAGGGGATGGCGACGATGGCGCAGATCAGAAAGGCGTTCTGCATGAAGGGAAACTGGAAGGGCAGGGTGAGGGTCTCGATCATGCGGCCTCCTCCAGCGCCGCGCGGGCCTTGCGGCGCGCGGCGAGCCGTCCGTGCTTGGGGGCGAAGGTGAAGGCCAGCAGGAAGATCGCCGTCTGCAAGAGCACGATGATCCCGCCGGTGGCACCGTCGAGGAAATAGCTGAGGTAGGCCCCCGCGAAGCTGGTCACCGTGCCGATCGCCACCGAGGTCAGGATCAGCCGCGGGAAGCGGTCGCAGAGCAGGTAGGCGGTGGCGCCGGGCGTCACCACCATGGCGATCACCAGAAAGGCCCCGACGGTCTGCATCGCCGCCACCACGCAGGCCGAGAGCAGGGTGAAGAAGAGCGCCTTCAGCAGCCCCGGCCGCAGCCCGATCGAGCGCGCGTGGCCCTCGTCGAAGAAGACCACCATGAGGTCCTTCCATTTCGCCAGCAGCACCGCGAGCGAAACGACACCGATGATCGCGAGCTGCAACGTGTCGGCGGGCGTGATCGCGAGGATATTGCCCATGGTGATGGTCTGGATCGAGATCGCCATCGGGTTCACCGAGGCCATGAACAGCCCGAGCCCGAAGAAGGAGGTGAAGATGAGCCCGATGATCACGTCGCTCTTCAGCCCGGATCGGTCCGAGAGCAGCAGCATCGCCGCCGCCGCCAGCCCGCCGGAGATGAACGCGCCGAGCGCGAAGGGCAGGCCGAGCATGTAGGCCCCCGCGACGCCCGGCACCACCGAGTGCGAAAGCGCGTCGCCGATCAGCGACCAGCCCTTGAGCATGAGGTAGCTCGACAGGAAGGCGCAGACCGCGCCCACCAGCGCCGAAACCCACATGGCATTGGTCATGTAGCCATAGGTGAAGGGCTCGAGCAGGCTCATTCCGTCTCCTCCCGGTCCCTTTCCTCCCGGCGGGCCCGCCGCATCTCGCCGCCGTAGCGCACCAGCGGGCGCTCGTCGTCGGTGAGGATCGACAGGCGGCGCGGGTCGGCGTCGTCGTGCAGGTCGGCGCCCTCGATGGTGAAATGCCGCAGCACCCCGCCAAAGGCCTCTTCCAGCGCGGCGCGGGTGAAGGTGGTCTCGGTCGGACCAAAGGCCAGCACCGTGCCCTTGACCAGCACCGTGCGGTCGCAGAACTCGGGCACCGTGCCGAGGTTGTGGGTCGAGACCAGCATGACCCGGCCCTCTTCCTTGAGCTCGCGCAGCAGCGCGATGATCTGCTCCTCGGTCTTCACGTCGACGCCGGTGAAGGGCTCGTCGAGCAGGATCACCTGCCCCTCCTGCGCCAGCGCGCGGGCAAGGAAGACGCGCTTCTTCTGCCCGCCCGAGAGCTCGCCGATCTGGCGCAAGCGGAAGTCGGTCATGCCGACGCGGGCCAGCGCGGCGTCCACCGCGGCATGGTCGGCTTTTGCAGGACGGCGCAGGAAACCCATGTGGCCGTAGCGGCCCATCATCACCACGTCCTCGACCAGCACGGGGAAGCTCCAGTCGACCTCTTCTGACTGCGGCACGTAGGCGACGAGGTTGCGCTTCAGCGCCTCCTTGACCGAGAGGCCAAGCAGGGTGATCCCGCCCTGCGCCACCGGCACGAAGCCCATGATCGCCTTGAACAGCGTCGACTTGCCCGCGCCATTGACGCCGACCAGCGCGGTGATCGTGCCGCGCGGGATCTCGAAGCTGGCGCGGCGCAGCGCGGTGTGGCCGTTGCGGTAGGTGACGGTGACGTCGGAGACGCGGATGCCGTCCATCGTGGTGCCCGTGTTGGTTATTGCGCGCTCCGCCCCGGTCATTTCGCTGCGCGCCCGGCCTCGAGCCCCTCGGCGATGGTGCGCGCGGTGACGGCGAGCAGCTCGAGGTAGCTTGGCACCGGCCCGTCCGGCTCCGAGAGGCTGTCGACGTAGAGCACGCCGCCATAGGCCGCGCCGGTTTCGCGCGCCACCTGCTCGGCGGGGCGGGTGCTGACGGTGCTCTCGCAGAAGACCACCGGGATATGGTTCTCTGTCACCCCGTCGATCACCGCGCGCACCTGCTGCGGCGTGCCCATCTGGTCGGCGTTCATCGGCCAGAGGTAGAGCTCCTTCATGCCGAAATCGCGGGCGAGGTAGCTGAATGCCCCCTCGCAGGTGACCAGCCAGCGGCTGTCCTCGGGGATGGCGGCGATGCGGTCGCGCAGCGGCTCGAGCGTGGTGCGCAGCTCGGCCTTGTAGGTCTCGGCGTTGGCCGCGTAGATCGCGGCGTTGTCGGGGTCATGCGCGGCGAAGGCGGCGGCGATGTTGTCGATATAGGTTTCCGCGTTGCCAAGCCCCATCCAGGCATGGGGGTTGGGCTTGCCTTCGTAGGCACCCGCCGAGATCGGGATGGTGTCGATCCCCTCGGACAGGGTCACCGAGGGCACATCCCGAAGGTTCGACAGGAATTGCTCGAACCACAGCTCGAGATTCAACCCGTTCCACAGGATGAGGTCGGCCCCCTGCGCCCGCACGATGTCGCGCGGGGTCGGCTCGTAGCCGTGGATCTCTGCCCCCGGCTTGGTGACCGAGACCACCTCGGCGGCGTCGCCGGCGACCTGCGCAGCCATGTCGGCCAGGACCGTGAAGGTGGTGACGACCTTCATCTTCGCCTCGGCGGCGACGGGCAGGGCAAGCAGCAGACCGAGGGTGGCACATGCGGGAATGAACCGGGGCGTCGCGGGCATCTGGGGTCTCCGTCGGGGAACTGTCTTCAAATGTAAATGCGAGGCATTCGCAAAAGTCAAGGTAGTTGCGAGTCGTTCTCATTTATGTGCATGCTTGTGCCGCTCCCTTGGCGGCGTGGTTGCCTCGTGGCGGGTCCGGGGCTATCAAACTGCTCTGAACAGGAGTTGCCCATGACCGCGGTCTCAACGGACTTTGCCCAGGCCTTGCGCGATGCGGGGCTGCGCGTGACGCAGCAGCGCATGATCGTGATGTCCGTGCTCATGGAGTCCGAGGACCACCCGAACGCCGACGAACTCTTCGCCCGCACCAAGGTCATCGACGGCTCGGTCTCCTTCGCCACGGTCTACCGCACGCTGGCGGCGCTGGAGGAGGCGGGGCTGATCCGCAAGCTCAGCTTCGAGCACGAGCCGGCGCGCTTCGAGGTGACCCCGGCGGCCGAACACGACCACCTTGTCGACGTGGACACCGGCGAGGTGATCGAGATCGAGAGCGCCGAGATCGAGCAGCTCCGGCGCGAACTTGTCGAGCGGCTGGGCTACGAGATCATTAGCCACAATACTCTGATCCGCGCCCGCAAGAAGCCGCGGTCCTGAGGCCGGCGCGCGGCCGCCCCGTTCATTGTCCCCCAAATACGCAGGGCGCCGCCCAGACCGCGGGGCGGGACATGCGTATTTTCGGAACAATGAAGCCAGAGGAGATTTGCTCTGCCGCCGCGCTCGGCTAGTGTCGGCGCATGGATTCGGGGATCGACTGGCATTGGGCGCGCGCGGCGCTGGACTGGCAGCTTGAGCTGGGCGCCGACGAGGCGATCGGCGAAGCGCCGGTGGACCGTTTTGCGCTGGAGGCGGCGGAGCAGGCGGCGCGGGCTCGGCCCGTTGCGGCGACGCCCGAGAGATCCGCCGTGCCGCTGCCTCCGGCCGAACCCGCGGGTCCCGATCCCGTGATGGTGGCGCAGCAGGCCGCCAAGGCTGCCGGCAGCCTCGAAGCGCTGCGGGCGGCGATGGCGGATTTCGAGTTTTGCGAGCTGAAGCGCGGTGCGCGCAACCTGGTGTTCAGCGATGGTGTCGCGGGTGCGCGGGTGATGATCGTGGGCGAAGCGCCCGGCCGTGAAGAGGACCTTCAGGGCAAACCGTTCGTCGGTCGGGCCGGGCAGCTGCTCGACCGGATGCTGGCGGCCATCGGCCTCGACCGCGCCGCGTCGGTCTATATCACCAACGTGCTGCCCTGGCGTCCGCCGCAGAACCGCGATCCGCGTCCCGACGAGATTGCCATGATGACGCCCTTCCTGGCGCGGCACATCGAGCTGGCCGATCCCGACCTGCTGGTGGTCATGGGCAACATTTCCTGCGACGCGCTGCTTGGCCAACGCGGCATCACGCGCCTGCGCGGCAAGTGGGCCGAGGCCGAGGGCCGCCCGGCGCTGCCGATGTTCCATCCGGCCTACCTGCTGCGCCAGCCGGCGGCAAAGCGCCAGGCCTGGGCCGACCTGCTGGAACTTCAGGCCAAGCTGAAGGCGCTGGGATGAGACCGGTGCGGGCCGGGCGCAGGGGTGCCGGGGCCGCGATCAGCGCGCTGCTGCTGGCCATGGCGGGCCCCGCGGCCGCCGACGGTTTCACGCCAGATTACACCGCGCTCTTCCGCGACCACATGGATGATGTCGAGGAGCCGTCGCCGGGACTGGAGATCCTCGAACTGCCGGGGCCGGTCATCGTCACCCGCCGCGACGGCAGCGGCGTCCGGGCCGAGGATCAGAGCGGGCATGGCCCCGCCGGATGCGCGCTGGCCCGGCTGGTCGAGATCACCGCGGCGGTGCAGCTCTGTCCAGAGCTGTTGAGCTTGGCCGAGCGCGATCGGCTGGCCAGCCTGCTGCTGCGCGCGGCGGCCTTCGCCGGCGACAACACCTATCCGCCCCTGACGCTGGAAGAACGCGAGGATGCGCTCGCCGCGGCGCTCGCCAAGGCGCGGTTGGCGCAGGGCGGCAGCTGTCCGCTGCCCGAGACCGAGGCAGATTGGGTGCGCTTTGCCCGCAGCCTCGCCACCGACGAGGCCGCCCGCCGCTTCGCCCATATCTTCGCCGTACCTCGGCTGCCTGTGGCGCAGCCCTGTCCCTGACGCTATGGATGTCGGCAGACCTGCCCCCCCTGCCCAGAGAGAGCCCGCATGAGCCGCATCGACGAAACCCGAGAGTTCATCCCCGTCCGCATCGCGGTGCTGACCGTGAGCGACACCCGTGGCCTCGATCAGGACCGATCAGGCGACACGCTGGTGCAGCGGCTGACCGATGCGGGGCATCTGCTGGCGGATCGCGCAATCGTGAAGGACGACCGCGCGGCGATCTCGGACCGGCTGCGCAGCTGGATCGCGAACCCCGAGGTGGATGTTGTCATCTCGACCGGCGGTACGGGGCTGACCGGGCGCGACGTCACGGTCGAGGCGCATCGGGATGTCTACGAAAAGGAGATCGACGCTTTCGGGACGGTCTTCACCATGGTTTCCATGCAGAAAATAGGCACTTCCGCGGTGCAGTCGCGGGCAACCGGAGGGGTCGCGGGGGGCACCTACCTCTTTGCGCTGCCGGGCAGCACCGGCGCCTGCAAGGACGCCTGGGACGAGATCCTGCGCTGGCAACTCGACTACCGGCACATGCCCTGCAACTTCGTCGAGATTTTTCCGCGCCTCGAGGAGCACAAGCGACGGAAATGATACGGTCCCGCGTATCACAGTGACGGCTTGGATTGCGCCGGGCCGTGGGCGTAAAGTGAAGACAGCCAGACAGGGGGGCAGTGCCTCTCCATTTCGCGGGACGATCACATGCGGTTTCTACGCCGGAGCCTCGTCGGGCTCTTTCTTCTTTCGCTGACGCTGGGCCTGCTGGCCTGGGCCGGAATACTGGTCCGCGATGCGGTGCAGGTCTATCTGACCGACGCCCCGCGCATTCCGCAGGCGCGCGAGCGGGTCTTCGCGGTCAATGCGGTTCCCGTGCGGCTGGAGAGCGTCGCGCCGGTGATGACCGCATTCGGCGAGATCCAGAGCCGGCGCACGCTCGAGCTGCGCAGCGCGGTGGGCGGCACGCTGATCGATCTCGCCCCCGAGTTCGTCGAGGGGGGGCGGGTCGAGGCGGGAACGCTGCTCGCGCGGATTGACCCGGCCGACATGCAGGCGGAACTGGAGCGGGCGCAGAGCGCCTTGCAGGACTCCGAGGCCGAACGGCGCGAGGCGCTGCGCTCGGTCGAACTGGAAAAGGATGCGCTCGCCGCCGCCGAAGAGCAGGCCGAGCTGCGCCAGCGCGCCTACCAGCGGCAGGCCGATCTTCAGTCCCGCGGTGTCGGCACCTCGGCGCTGGTCGAAGAGGCCGAGCTCTCGGCCTCCTCGGCGCGGCAGGCGGTGGTCACGCGGCGGCAGGCGCTGGCGCAGGCCGAGGCGCGGGTGGACCAGAGCACGACCTCGCTGGCGCGTGCGCATATCGCGCTCGACGAGGCGCAGCGGCGGCTCGACGAGACCGAGATCCGCGCCGGCTTTGATGCCCAGCTCAAGGATGTCGCGGTGGTTGGCGGGCGGCGGGTCTCGGCCAACGAACAGCTGGCGACGCTGGTCGATCCCGCCGCGCTGGAAGTGGCCTTCCGCGTCTCGACCCAGCAATACCTGCAATTGCTCAACGCCTCGGATCGCCCGCGCGAGCTGCCGGTGACGGTGACGCTGGATTTCTACGGTGCCTCGGTCAGCAGCGAGGGGACGCTGACGCGCGAGGGCGCGGCCGTCGGCGAGGGTCAGACGGGGCGGCTGCTGTTCGCCGCGCTGGACGCTCCGCGTGGCTTCAAGCCGGGGGATTTCGTCACGGTCAAGATCGCCGAGCCGGCGCTTGAGCAGGTCGCGCTGCTGCCCGCCACGGCGCTCGGCCCGACGGGCGACGTGCTTGTGCTGGACGGCGAGGACCGGCTGGAGGCGGTCCAAGTCGAACTGCTGCGGCGCCAGGGGGATGCGGTGATCATCCGCGCCGCCGGGCTGGGCGGGCGGCTGGTGGTGGCCGAGCGCTCACCGCTGCTCGGTGCCGGCATCAAGGTGCGCCCGCTCAACACCGATGCGCCGAGCGGGCCGACCGGCCCCGATGTGCAGGCCGAGGCAAGCATGCTCGAGCTGACCGAGGAACGCCGCGCGCGGCTGGTGGCCTTCATCGAGGGCAACGAGCGCATGCCCGCCGAGGCCAAGCAGCGCCTGCTGGCACAGATTTCCGAGCCGATGGTCCCCGCGCAGGTGATCGAACGGCTCGAAGCGCGCATGGGAGGCTGAGCCGATGCGGCACCTCCCCGGACCGATTGCCGGCCAAGCGAGCGGCATCCTGAGCTATTTCACCCGCCATCGGACGGTCGCCAACCTTCTGCTGGTGATCCTCATCGGGGCGGGGCTGCTGGCCGTGCCGAACATGCGGGCGCAGTATTTTCCCGACGTGATCGAGGACGAGGTCGATGTCCGCGTCGCCTGGGAGGGCGCCGGGGCGCAGGACATCGACAATGCCATCGTGCAGCTGCTGGAACCGGTGTTGCTGGCGGTCGAGGGCGTGGTGGCGACCGAGAGCCTCTCGCGCGAGGGCTCGGCGCGGATCGAGCTGGAGTTCGAGCCCAACTACAACATGGCCAGGGCGCTGGACGATGTGCAGACGGCGGTGGATTCCGTCGACAACCTGCCCGAGCAGGCCGACGATCCGCAGGTGACCTCGGGCGGCTGGCGCGACCGGGTGACCGATGTGGTGATCACCGGCCCGGTGGGGGTGGGCCAGCTCGGGCGTTTCGCCGACGAGTTCGTCGTCCGGCTCTTTGCCGAGGGGGTCACGCGCACCACCATCCGCGGCCTCGCGGCGCCGCAGATCGTGGTCGAGGTGCCCACCGCCAATCTGCTCGGCTACGACGTCACCATGCAGCAGATCGCCGAGGCGATCTCGGCCGAAGTGGATGCTGCCCCGGCGGGCGACGTGAGCGGCGCCAATGCCCGCGTCCGCGCCGGTGTCGAGAAGCGCGCCCTGCGCGACATCTCTGCCATCGTGCTGCGCTCGGAGCCGGACGGCACGAAGCTGACCGTCGGCGACGTGGCGCTGTTGCGCGAGGAGGGGATCGACCGTGAACGCGCCTATTACGTCGGCGACCACCCGGCGATCTCGGTGCAGGTGGAGCGCTCGGCAGAGGGCGACGCGATCAAGATCCAGAATGCCGTGGCCAAGGTGGCGCGAGAGTTCCAGTCGGTGTTGCCCGAGGGAACCACGGTCGATCTGATCCGCACCCGCGCCGAGGCGATCACCAACCGGCTCGATCTGCTGTTGCACAACGGCCTGTCGGGTCTCGCGCTGGTGGTGGGGCTGCTGTTCCTCTTTCTCAACGCGCGCACCGCACTTTGGGTGGCGGCGGGGATTCCGACCTCGATGCTGGCGGCGCTGGCGCTGATGTATGCCTCGGGCCTGACGCTCAACATGATCTCGCTCTTTGCGCTGATCATCACGCTGGGCATCGTGGTCGACGACGCCATCGTGGTGGGCGAGCACGCCGATCACCTGCACCGGCGGCGCGGGCTTGGCCCTGTCGAGGCCGCCGAGACCGCCGCGCGGCGCATGGCGCTGCCGGTGTTCAGCTCGACACTGACCACGGTCATCGCCTTTTTCGGCCTGACGGTGATCGGCGGACGCTTCGGCGAGATGATCTCGGACATTCCCTTCACGGTGATCGTCGTGCTGCTGGCGAGCTTGGTCGAATGCTTCCTGATCCTGCCCAACCACATGGCCCATGCCATCGCCAAGTCGACCGAGGAGCATTGGTACGACTGGCCCTCGCGCATGGTGAACCGCGGCTTCCGATGGATGCGCGAGACGCTGTTCCGCCCGCTGATGGCGGGGGTTATCGCAGCACGCTACGTGGTGCTTGCCGCGGCGGTGCTGCTGCTGGCGTCGCAGGCCGCGAGTTTCATCCGCGGCGATGTGGTCTGGCGCTTTTTCAACTCGCCCGAGCAGCCCTCGGTCAGCGGCAACTTCGCCATGGCACCGGGGGCCACGCGCGAGGACACGCTGGAACAGATGCGCGCCCTGCAACGCGCCACCGAGGCGCTGGGGGCCGAGTATGAAGAGCGATACGGCCGCAACCCGCTCGACTACGTGATCGCCGAGATCGGTGGCAACTCGGGCCGGGCCCTGGCCGAGGCCGAGAACAAGGAAGCCGACCAGCTCGGCGCGATCTCCATCGAGCTGATCGAGCCCGACTTCCGCCCCTACTCCAGCTTCCAGTTTGTCGCCGACCTGCAGGAGCGGGTCGAGCAGCACCCGCTGGTCGAGGTGATCAGCTTCCGCGGCTGGCGCTCGGGGCCGGGCGGAGATGCGCTTGACGTGCAGTTCTACGGTGCCGTTGCCGCGACGCTGAAACATGCCGCCGAGGATCTGAAGACCGCGGTGATGCGGTTCCCCGAGGTCTCGGCGGTCGAGGACAACCTGTCCTACGACAAGGATGAGCTGGTGCTCGAGCTGACGCCACAGGGACAGGCGCTGGGGCTGACGGTGGATGATCTGGGCCGGGTGCTGCGCAACCGCATCGGCGGCATCGAGGCGGCGACCTTCCCGGTCGGCCCGCGCAGCGCCGAGGTGCGGGTGGAGCTGCCCGAAAGCGAGCAGACCGCCGATTTCCTTGAACGCACGCAGATCCGCACGCCCGAGGGGGCCTATGTGCAGCTTGCCGACATCGTGCGGGTTGACCGCTCGAGCGGGTTCTCCACCGTGCGCCGCGAAAACGGGCTGCGGACGGTTTCGGTCACCGGCGACATCTCCGAGGATGATGCCGAGCGCGCCGCCGAGATCATGAAAGCCCTGCAGGACGAGATCCTCCCCGCCATCGCTGCCGAGCGTCAGGTCGAGTACCACGTCGCGGGCCTGGCCGAGGATGAGCAGGATTTCCTCGCCGACGCGGGCACTGGGCTGGTGCTGGTGCTGCTGGGCATCTACCTGGTGCTGGCGTGGGTCTTCGCCAGCTGGACGCGGCCCCTCGTGGTGATGGCGGTGATTCCCTTCGGCCTTGTCGGGGCGATCTACGGCCATGCGCATTGGGATGTGCCGCTGTCGATGTTCACCGTGGTCGGGCTGCTGGGCATGACCGGGATCATCATCAACGATTCGATCGTGCTGGTCAGCCAGATCGATGAATACGCGCCGGACCGCGGGATCTTCCAGGCGATCATCGACGGCGCGGCAGACCGGCTGCGCCCGGTCTTCCTGACCACCGCGACAACCGTCCTCGGCCTTGCGCCGCTGCTCTACGAGCGCAGCTCGGACGCGCAGTTCCTCAAGCCCACGGTGATCACGCTGGTCTACGGGCTGGGCTTCGGAATGCTGCTGGTGCTGCTGGTGGTGCCGGCGCTGCTGGCGGCGCAGCATGACATCGCCCGCCGCGTCGCCGCCGCCCGCCGCGGCGCGCGCCACCGTCACCGCCGCGTGCGGGCACTGGTGCTGGGGCTTGGCCTGATCGTGCTGGGCTGGCTAGGGGCCACCATGGGCAGCCTGCTGGTTCATGGCGCGCTGCCCCAGGCGCTGCGCCTTCCGTTGCTTGCAGGGTTGCCCGAGCAGGTGGCTGGCTTTGCGCTCTTCGTCGGCGGTGTGGCGCTGCTGCTGGGGCTGGTATGGCTGGCGGTGCTGGCGATGGGGCTGCGCAGGCGCCGGGCCGAGGGCTGACGCGCCCTTAGTTTCCGCCGACGGAGCTTGCTCAGCCGCAGCCCTGGATATCGACCGCCTGGTCGTGGCCGAGCACTGTGAACCGCAGTTTCGAGCGGTCGAGCGCGAAGGGCTTGCCCTCCATGTGCATCAGCTTGGTCTCGCTGACCAGCGTGCCGCCGCTGCGCCGGGTCTTCGGCTCAGAGGCCCAGACCTCGGGGTGGCCGGCCTCGACCACGGTCTCTTCGGAGCCCGCGATGGCCGGCATGTCGATCTCGGCGCGCAGCTTGATGCCACCCTTGGCCGGGCTCACGGTGCAGCGCACGGCGCTCACCTTGGCTTCGCGGGCGGTGAAGGGCGCCTCTGCCAGCGCGGCGGCGATCATCGGATCAACGCTGGTGCTGTCGGGCAGCACAGCTTCCACATGCAGCGTCTGCGGCACGCAGATGTCGCTGCACACGCCGATCATCATGTTGGCCTCAAGCGTCACCGGCCCGCCGTTTCCGGAGATCCGCAGCGGCAGCACCAGCTCGCCCTTGTAGCCGACGGAGCGCGCACCGGATTGGCGGAACACATGCGGCGTCGGCCAGAGCGCGGTGACCCGCGAGACATTGTCCGAGCCGCTCCAGTCGAAGACCGGCGGGATGCCGGCCTCGCCGGGCGCGCGCCAGTAGGTCTTCCAGCCGGGCGCAAGACGCAGGTGCAGCGCCGCCATGTGGTCGCCATCGGGAAGGCGCCAGCCGGGACGCAGCTCGGCCACGACGGGCTCCTCGGCGCGCGCCGCCGGTGCGGCAAGCGGCACCATGCCGAGCACGCCAAGACAGGTCAGGACTCTGAAGATATTGCGGATCATAGATGTCAAATGGTCCCTCTCCGCGCTCCTGCCAAGTCACATTGCAGCGAGAGCGCGGTGTTTCAAGCGGGATGTGTGCTTGCACCCTCAGTGCCGGAAGGTCACACTCGCTGGGCAGATCGCAGAAAGGTCCTCATGACGCACGCCCAGATCGCCTCCGGCGCCACCGACCTCACCGGCTCCGTGCTGATCGCCATGCCCGGCATGGGCGATGAACGTTTCGAACATGCGGTGATCTACCTTTGCGCCCATTCCGACGAGGGCGCGATGGGGCTGATCCTGAACAAGCCCTCGGCCGACGTGACGCTGGAGGGGTTGTTCGAGCAGCTGGGAATCGAGGCAGAGCCGGGGTCCGGACAGGTGCCGGTACACTTCGGCGGCCCGGTCGAGATGGGCCGCGGCTTCGTGCTGCACAGCGACGACTACCGTTCGGAGCTGACCACGCTTCAGGTCGACGACGGATTCTCGATGACCGGCACGCTCGACGTGCTCGAACATATCGCGCGCGGCGACGGCCCGCACGAGTGGATCGCCATGCTCGGCTATGCGGGTTGGGGACCGGGACAGCTCGAAGGCGAACTTGCCGACAACGCCTGGCTGGTCTGCCCGGCGAGCCGCGAGCTGGTCTTCGGCACGCCCGACGCCGCCAAGTGGGGCGCTGCGTTGGACAGCCTTGGCATCGCGGCCCTGGCGCTCTCTGGCGAGGGCGGCCGGGCCTGAAAGCGCGCGGCCTCTTCGCTCGGGCGGGGCGCGCCCCTCGCCACCGACCTCATTTCATCTTTCTGCAAAAGCTCCCGCCGGAGGCACTGGCCCGCGCGGCGCCCGAGTATTTGTCGAAAGTTGAAAGAGAGGCGCCGCGCCTCAGCGCGGCGCGGCGGCGCGGCTCAGCCGGTCGTTGATCGCCACGCCCGCGCCGACATGCGGGATCGGGGCTACGGCGATCACCTCGGCCCCTTCCGCGTCAAGCGTGTGAAGATGCGCGAAGAGGTTCGAGGCCGCCTCGTCGAGGTCGCCGGCGACCGAGAGGTTCAGATCGCAGTCGATGTCACCGAAACCGAGCCGGGCCTCGCCCTCGCGCCAGTCGGCGGCGTTCAGCCGCAACCGCGCGCGCGGCGCGTAATGCGAGGCGGTCTGGCCGGGGGCCGAGATGGCCTCGCGCTCCTGCCGACGCATGACCGGGTGGCCGAGCGCCTCGGAGAGCTGCTCGGCGCTGATTCCGCCGGGGCGCAGCAGGGTCGGTCGGCCGGCGAGGCCGAGGATGGTGCTCTCGACGCCGACGGGGCAGGGGCCACCGTCGAGCACCGCCGAGATGCGCCCGTCGAGCGTGCCTAGGACGTGGTCGGCGGTGGTCGGGCTGATCAGCCCCGAGCGGTTGGCCGAGGGGCCGGCCAGCGGGCCGCCGAATTCAGTCAGCAACCGGCGCGCCAGCGGCGCGGCGGGCAGGCGCACGGCAAGCGTGCTGAGGCCCGCGGTCACGCGGTCGGCAATGCCGGCATCCTCGCGCAGGGGCAGCACCAGCGTCAGCGGGCCGGGCCAGAGGGCCTGCGCGATATTCTCGGCGGTACCGGACCAATGCACCAGCTGCTTGGCGTGCTCGATGCTGGGCACATGCACGATCAGCGGGTTGAAGCTGGGGCGCCCCTTGGCCTCGTAGATCGCTGCAACGGCCGCGTCGATCCGGGCATCCGCGCCGAGCCCGTAGACCGTCTCGGTCGGGAAGGCGACGAGCTCGCCGGCGCGCAGCAGGTCTGCGGCGCGGGCGATCCCCGCGTCATCGGCGGGCAGGCGCAGGGTGGAGGTATCGGGCATCGGGCTATCCGTGACGCTGCGTTCCGTTTGGTTCGGGGCGAGCCATAGTCTTAGGGTCGCACCGAAATCGTGGGATCCTCCCTACCCGAGGGGACCCGCCTTGCCAACTAGGATCGGAGGACCTGCCATGCCCTATCGTGCGCCCGTCGCTGAGATGACCTTTCTTCTGAAGGAGGTGGTCGGCTACGACGAGGTGGCCGCGACGCCGCGCTACGAGGAGGCGAGCGCGGATATGGTAGAGGCCGTCCTGGGCGAGGCGGGGCGGATCTGCGACGCGGTGCTGGCCCCGCTCAACCGCGCGGGCGACCTGCAGGGCGCGGTGCTGGAGAACGGCGTGCTGCGCAGCTCGCCCGGCTTCGCCGAGGGGTATGCGGCACTGGCGGAGGGCGGCTGGGTCTCGGTCTCGGCGCCGCCCGAGTTCGGCGGCATGGGGCTGCCCGTGGCGGTGGGCGCGGCGGTCAACGAGATGATGTCGGGGGCCTGCCTGGCGTTGCATCTCAACCCGCTGCTGACGCAGGGCCAGATCGAGGCGCTCGAGCATCACGCCAGCGCGGAGATCAAGGCGCTCTACCTGCCACGGCTGATTTCCGGCGAATGGTCGGGCACGATGAACCTGACCGAGCCTCAGGCGGGCTCGGACGTCGGCGCGCTCTCAACCAAGGCGGTGCCGAGCGGCGATGGCACCTACGCGGTGTCCGGGCAGAAAATCTTCATCTCTTGGGGGGATTGCGATTTCGTCGGCAACGTCTGCCACCTTGTGCTGGCGCGGCTGCCGGATGCGCCTGCGGGGACCAAGGGCATCAGCCTCTTCCTCGTGCCGAAGTACATCCCGGACGCAAATGGCGCGCCGGGTGTGGCGAACGCGCTGAAGGTGGTCAGCCTCGAGCACAAGATGGGCCTGCACGGCTCGCCGACCTGCGTGATGAGCTTCGAGGGCGCGACCGGCTGGCTGATCGGCGAGGCGGGCGATGGCATGCGCGCCATGTTCACCATGATGAACAACGCCCGGCTGGGCGTCGGCGGGCAGGGCATCGGCGCGGCGGAAGGCGCCTATCAGCACGCGCTCGCCTACGCGATGGAGCGCAGACAGGGGCGCTCGCCCGACGGGACCATTGTCGGCCACGCGGATGTGCGGCGGATGCTGGCGGGGATGAAGGCGGATATCCTCGCGGCGCGGTCGATCGCGCTGGCCTGTGCCGTGGCCATCGACATGGGCCGCGCCACCGGCGAGGAGGAATGGATGGCGCGTGCGGCCTTCCTGACGCCCATCGCCAAGGCGTTCGGCACGGATGTCGGCTGCGAGGCGGCCGAGGCAGGCGTGCAGGTCTATGGCGGCATGGGCTACATCGAGGAAAGCGGCGCCGCGCAATTCTATCGCGACGTGAGGGTGACCGCGATCTACGAGGGCACCAATGGCATTCAGGCGATGGATCTCGTGGGGCGCAAGCTGATGGACGGCGGCGAGGCGGCGGCGCGGCTGCTCGACGAGATCGAGGCGCAGGCCGAAGCGGCCAAGGTGGTGATGCCCGACCTTGCCGCCGCGGTCTGGGAGGCCGCCGAAAGCCTGCGCGAGGCCACCGAATCCCTGGTCGCCCGGCCGGCGGCGGAGCGCTTCGGCGTGGCGGTGCCCTACCTGCGCGCCTTTGCCCGCGTACTCGGGGGGCATTTCCATCTGCGCGCTGCCATGGCAGACCCCTCGGGAGCCCATGCGCGTCTTGCGCTCTTCTACGTCACGCGGCTCCTGCCCGAACACGCCAGCCTGTTGGCCCATGTCTCGCGGGGGGATGCCGAGCTGATGTCCATTACTGCCGAGGATCTTGCTGCCTGATGAAGCCTGCGCTGCACTACCCCTACGACGCACCCCCCGCCTGGGGTGAGGCCCTGGAAGTTGCCGAGGGCGTGCTCTGGATGCGCCTGCCGCTGCCGATGAAGCTCGACCACGTCAATGTCTACGCGCTGGACGATGGCGATGGCTGGACGCTGGTCGACACCGGGATGCACACCCCGCGGGCGCTGCGGGTCTGGGAGACGCTGCTTGCCGGGCCGCTCGGTGGCAAGCCGGTGCGACGTGTGGTGGTGACCCATCACCATCCCGATCACATGGGGCTCGCGGGGTGGTTCCAGCAGCGCGGCGCAGAGCTCGTGACCACGCGCACCGCCTGGCTGTTCTCGCGCATGTTGCAGCTCGACGCGCAGGAGGCACCGCCACCCGAGCAGGTGACCTACTGGCAGCGCTGCGGCATGGAGCCGCAGGTGCTGGAGCGGCGCCGGACCGAACGGCCCTTCAACTTCGCCGATTGCGTCTGGCCGATGCCGCTTGGCTTCAGCCGCATCCGGCAGGGCGACGCGCTGCGCATGGGGGGGCGCAACTGGCAGGTGCACATCGGCAATGGCCACGCCCCGGAACACGCGACCTTCTGGTCGATGGATGACGACCTTGTGCTGGCGGGGGACCAGATCCTCTCGACCATCAGCTCCAACCTCGGCGTCTATGCAACCGAACCCGAGGCCGATCCCGTGGGCGAGTGGCTCGAGGCCTGCGAACGGCTTGCCACGCTGGCGCGCGAGGCGCATTTCGTGCTCGGCGGGCACAAGCTGCCCTTTACCGGGCTGCCCTTCCGCATGCGCCAGCTGATCGACAATCACCACGGTGCGCTGGAGCGGCTGGAGGCCTATCTGGACAGGCCGAAGAGTGCCGGAGACTGTTTTGCGCCGCTGTTCAAGCGCAGCATCGGCGACGCGGAATACGGGCTCGCGCTGGTCGAGGCGATGGCGCATTGCCAGCATCTCTACCGCGAGGGGCGGGCCACGCGAACGCTGAGCGAGACCGGTGCCTGGCTGTGGCAGGCAGCACGCGGCTGAGCCGGCGCGGGGGCTCACGGCGGCTCAAGAACAGGTGACAGGTGATGCAGAATCCGCTAAGCCTCTGAGCGGAGAAGAAACGCCCGAGGAATGGACGGACACATGGCAGACTACAAGCCTGGCAGCATGGACATCACCACGCAGGAACAGACCTTTAACGGCTTCATCAAGTTCGTGATCCGCACGGTCTATGTGATCATCGCGATCCTCCTGTTCCTGGCGGTCTTCAACTCCTGATCCCTCGGGATCGCGGGAGGAGAAATTCAGCCACGGCCGGGCGGCGGAGGAGCCGCCCGCTGACCAGAGAGAGTCGGCTTCCATGTACCATCGTGCCACGTTCCTGGCGGGCCTCGCAGCGTTGACGCTTGCGGGCTGCTCTACGCCGGCCATGCGTTATCCCAATGCCACGCCCGAAGAGGTGGCTGCAGCGCGCTACGTCGACAGCGGGCCAAGCAGGCTGACGCTCTACACGATGATCAACAACCGCTCGGACAGCGGGGCGCATTCAAGCCTGATGATCAGCGCGCCCTCGCAGCGTGTGGTCTTCGATCCGGCAGGATCGGTGCGCGCGCGCAATGTCCCCGAGGTGGACGACGTGCTCTACGGCGTGACCCCAGAGGTCGCCGAGTTCTATGCCCGTGCCCACGCGCGCGAGACCTACCGCGTCCGCATCCAGAGCGTCGAGGTCCCGCCCGAGGTCGCGGAGCAGGCGCTGCGCGCGGTGCAGGCCTATGGCCCGGTGTCGCAGACCCGCTGCACCCAGGCGACGTCCACGATTCTGAGCCAGTTGCCCGGCTTCGAGGGCATCAGCCGGACCTGGTTCCCCAACAGCCTTGCAGACCAGCTGGCGCAATTTCCCGGCGTCACCGACCGGGTGCTGCGCGAAGAGGATTCGGACGACAAGCAGCTTGCCGTCGCCGCCTTCGAGCAGAGCGCCGGTCCGGACGGTCAGCCGAACCAGTAACTGCCCGCCACAAGCGTCACCGCGCCGCTGAGGATCGACAGGATCACGTTCCTGCTGATCAGGCCGACGCCCAGCGTGGCCGCGGCGGCGAGCAGCCGCGCGGGGTCGGTCTGGCCGCCGGTTGCGGCTGGCCAGGCCACCAGCGGCGCCACCAGCGCCGGCATCATCGCCACGGCGGTGTAGCGCAGGTGCCGGGTCAGCCATTCGGGCAGCGGGCGGTTCCCGACCAGCCCGAGGAACAGGAAGCGCAGCGTGTAGCTGCCGAACCCCAGTCCGAGGATCACCAGCCAGAGGTCTGTGCGATCGATCATTTCTGCATCCTCCGTTCGGTCTCGGCCCCGGCGATCATGCCGAGTGCGGCGGCGCAGAGCACCCCGAGGTTGTAGGGCATCCAGGCCAGAAGCAGCGCGCCAAGCGTGGCGGTGAAGGCCGCCACCACATGCGCGCCGGTGCGCAGTGCCGGGGCGATCATCGCGAGAAAGGCGATGGGCAGCGCGAAGTCCAGGCCGAAGTCGGCGGGCACCGCCTCGCCCAGCCAGGCGCCGAGCAGGGTGAACCCGTACCAAGGCGGGCAGGTCGGGGTCATCGTCCCCAGGAAGAAGGCGAATTTCTGGGACAGGGTCTTCCCGGGGTGACGTTCGAAATGCAGCGCCGAGGCCGCGTAGGTCTGGTCGATGAGGAAATAGGCGCCGAGCGCCCGTTTCCACAGCGGCAGCCCGCCGAGATGCGGTGTGATTGCGGCGGAATACATCGCCATGCGCAGGTTCACCGCAAGCGCCGAGGCCAGCACGATCAGCGCCGGCACATGCTCCTGGAGCATCTGCAGCGAGACAAACTGCGCGGCCCCGGCGATCACCACCACCGAGAAGGTGAGCGTCTCGAAGAGATTGAGCCCGGCCTCCGTGGCCAGAACCCCGAAAAGCGTGCCGAACGGCGCGATCACCAGCAGGAAGGGGAGCCCGGCGCGCACGCCTTGCCAGTAGTCGGAACTTTGGGTGGGCGCGGCCATTGTGGTCTCCGGTCGATCTGCCGGGCAAGGCCTAGCCAAGGGCCGGGGGAGATGCAATCTGCGCTGATGCAGGTTCCGGTCTGCTGCGGCGCGGGAGGTGTCAGCGCCGCAAAGCTGCCGCGAGCACCCTGGTCAGGCGTGAAGCAGGGGGGGCGCTGCCCCCGCCCGCCTGCGGCGGTCTCCCCCGGGATATTTGGACCTAGAAGAAAACGTGCAGGCGTGCGGGCGCAGGGATCAGTCGAAGGCACCGGCGACGCGACCGAGCAGCATGAAGGCGCGGGCGGTGCGGGTGTTCGAAAGCTCTGCGATCTCGCTGTCCGAGGCGGTCTCGGCGAAGCGCACGAAGGCGCGGTCGTAGAGGCGCAGGAAGTGATGCGCGGCGTCGCGGAAGATCGCGTCCTGTTTCATCCGGCCCGAGCTGAGGGCCAGTGAACTGCGGTCGCGGACCCCGCCGAGCGCGGCCACGGCGCGGCCGC
This sequence comes from Salipiger mangrovisoli, assembly GCF_015223355.1. Lineage (GTDB taxonomy): Bacteria > Pseudomonadota > Alphaproteobacteria > Rhodobacterales > Rhodobacteraceae > Salipiger > Salipiger mangrovisoli. The sequence goes on from NZ_JADFFK010000011.1 coordinate 169,880, forward strand.
GGCTGCCCTTGGCGAAGTCGCGCCAGACCTCGGGGCGGGCAAGGTCGGGGCGCAGGTCGTCCATGTAGATGCCATCCTGCGACAGCAGCGTCAGCACGTCCTGCGAGGCCTGGATGAGCTGCGCCGCCTGCCGGTCCTTCAGCGCCCGGCGCAGGGCGGCGAATCCCTCGAGATCCTCGGCCGTGTCGGGAAAATTCAGCGCCCGGATGAAGTCGGCATTGACCAGCGGCGGCTCCAGCGCCTCGGCCGGGGTGCCGAGCGAGAGCGCCGGCTGGTCATCGGCCGGAGCGGGCGCGGCCGCCGCCGGAGCCTGAACCTGCTGCAGCGCCGCCTGGGCGGCTCGGGTCGAGCCGAGCATGGCCAGCGTGGTCTCGATCTTGCGCTGCGCTGCGCCGATCTCGTCGAGCTTGCGCGCAAGCGTGCTGGCGGAGGGGTCGTTGCGCCCGGTCTGCGCCTGGGTCAGGTAGGACTTGCGGATCGCCTCGATGGCGGCCTGCAGGCGGGTGCTTTCCTCGCGCATGATACGCGCCGCGCGGGCGGTCAGCGCCGCCACCCAGATCATCGCGACCGGCAGGAACACCACCATGACCGCCAGCACGAAGCCCAGCCCGCCCGGCACCTCGGTGCCGAGCACGAACACGTAGCCGCCCGAGAGCAGCAGCCAGAGCAGGCTGGCCAGGAGCGCGGCGATCTCGACCGCGCTCAGGCGGCGCTTGCCGGTGCCGTCGAGCATGCCGAGCGGCGCGGAACGGCTGTCGTTGCTGTCTGCCATGATGGGGCGCGACCCTTAGCTGCGGAGGTTACTTGTAGGCGATCGAGAGGATCTCGTAGCTCTTTTCGCCGCCGGGCGTGCGGACCTCGACGCTGTCGCCTTCCTCCTTGCCGATCAGGGCGCGGGCGATGGGCGACTTGATGTTGAGCAGGCCCTTCTCGATGTTGGCCTCGTGCTCGCCGACGATCTGCCAGGTCTTCTCCTCGTCGGTGTCCTCGTCGACGACGGTGACCGTCGCGCCGAATTTCACCGAGCCCGAGAGCTTGGTCGGGTCGATCACCTCGGCCAGCGAGATCACGCCCTCGATCTCCTTGATCCGGCCCTCGATGAAGCTCTGCTTTTCGCGGGCGGAATGGTACTCGGCGTTCTCTGACAGATCGCCGTGCTCGCGCGCCTCGGCAATGGCCTTGATGATGGCGGGACGCTCGACGGACTTGAGCGTTTTCAATTCTGTTTCGAGCGCGGTGAAGCCCGCGCGGGTCATCAGTATCTTTTCCATTGAGTCTTTCCGGAACTGTCCCGGGGGCCTGTCCCCGGCCCCTTTGCGTTTGCCGTCTAAAACCATGTGTGGTCGGTTCTGGCAAGAGTGGGGATTGTCCACGTCTTTGGCAAGGGCGGGCTGCGCCTGGGGCGTCACGGGCCTGCGGGTGGTTCGCCGGGGCGGCGCTGTCCACTATTATTTTCCGAAGGTCGCGACAGATACCTTTTATGCCGCCTTTAGATTGACCTGTGCCGCGGTGCCGCGCTACGCCAATGCGCAAGATAATTACAGCAAGCAGCCAGCGGAGGATCGGCATGGCCGAAGTCGAGCGCGAGTCGATGGAATATGATGTTGTGATCGTGGGGGCGGGGCCGGCGGGGCTCTCGGCCGCGATCCGGCTGAAGCAGCTCGATGCGGATCTCTCCGTCGTTGTGCTCGAGAAGGGCTCGGAAGTGGGCGCGCACATCCTGTCGGGCGCCGTTCTGGATCCCTGCGGGCTCGACGCCCTGATTCCCGACTGGAAGGAGAAGGGCGCGCCGATCACCGTGCCCGTCCGGGAAGACAAGTTCTACCTGCTGGGCGCGGCCGGCAAGGTCACCATCCCGCACTGGCCGATGCCGAAGTTCATGTCGAACGAGGGCAACTACATCGTCTCGATGGGCAACGTCTGCCGCTGGATGGCCGAACAGGCCGAGGCGCTCGGGGTCGAGATCTTCCCCGGCATGGCCTGCTCGGAGCTGGTCTACGGCGAGAAGGGCGAGATTCGCGGCGTGGTCGCGGGCGAGTTCGGCAAGGAAGCCGACGGCACCCCCGGGCCGGGCTACGAGCCGGGCATGGAACTGCTGGGCAAATATGTCTTCCTGTCGGAGGGTGTGCGCGGCTCGCTCTCGAAGGAGGTGATCGAGAAATACAACCTTTCCGACGGTCACTGCCCGCAGAAGTTCGGCCTCGGCATGAAGGAGATCTGGGAGATCGACCCCGCCAAGCACAGCGAGGGCCGGGTCGAGCACACCATGGGCTGGCCGCTCGGGGGCAATGCCGGGGGCGGGGCGTTCATCTACCACCTCGACAACAACCAGGTCTACGTCGGCTTCGTGGTGCACCTGAACTACAAGAACCCGCACCTCTACCCCTACATGGAGTTCCAGCGCTTCAAGCATCACCCGCATGTGGCGGCGCTGCTCGAGGGCGGCAAGCGCGTGGCCTATGGCGCGCGGGCGATCTCCGAGGGCGGCTTCCAGTCGATGCCGAAGATGGTGGCGCCCGGCGTCGCGTTGCTGGGCTGTTCGGTGGGCATGGTCAACGTGCCGCGGATCAAGGGCAACCACAACGCCATGCTCTCGGGCAAGGCGGCGGCCGAGGCGGCTTATGCCGCGATCAGCGCGGGCCGCGCCTCGGACGAGCTGACGGCCTATGAGACCGAGGTGCGCGAGGGCGCGATCGGCAAGGACCTGTGGAAGGTGCGCAACGTCAAGCCGCTGTGGTCGAAGACCGGGCTGCTGGGCTCGTTGACGCTGGGCGGGCTTGACATGTGGACCAACAGCTTCGGCTTCTCGCTGTTCGGCACGGTGAAGCATGGCAAGAGCGACGCCGCCTCGACCGAGATGGCGGCGGGCCACCAGCCCATCGACTACCCCAAGCCCGACGGCAAGCTGAGCTTCGACCGGCTGACCAACGTCGCCTTCTCCTTCACCAACCACGAGGAGAGCCAGCCGGCGCATCTGAAGCTGAAGGACGCGCGGGTGCCGGTGCTCGACAACCTGCCGAAATACGCGGGTCCCTCGCAGCGCTACTGCCCGGCGGGGGTCTACGAGTTCGTCGAGAAGGACGGCAGGACGGAGTTCGTGATCAACTTCCAGAACTGCGTGCACTGCAAGACCTGCGACATCAAGGATCCCTCGCAGAACATCACCTGGACCGTTCCGCAGGGCGGTGACGGCCCGAACTATCCAAACATGTGATTTGGGTTGTAAGCGCTGACGTTACGGAATGCCCCGGCCATGTGCCGGGGCAAATTTTTTCGGATTACGGCTCTTGCACCCGGTCGCGACTTTCCGGTAAAGCGGTCGGCGGAGAGGTGGCCGAGTGGTCGAAGGCGCACGCCTGGAAAGTGTGTAGGCGGGGAACCGTCTCGAGGGTTCGAATCCCTTCCTCTCCGCCATAAACCTTGCTCTAGGCAGTGGTTTATGCGTTTGAGCCGCGGGTATGGAATTTTCTGCCCGAGCGATGCTCTTCTAGATTTTTTCAATTCAAAACCACGATCCCGTGTCTCTCGGACCCGTTTCTGCGTCGATCTGGCGAGCCGCCAAGCCTTAGTATACGCGCCGTCACGTCTGCGGCCAGCGGCTCGTGCGTAGCGGGTTGCCGTGCCCTGCGGGCCGTTGGCACTCCGCGCGGGGAGAAGTCCGTCGTGGCTCATGCGAACACCGAGAGATCCGCAGGCACGGCTCACCGGCAGTCCAGGGCGGAAAGGGATTGTGAAAATAATGTTTACCTTACGGCAATGAAACCGCTGCGCTATCATGGGGCGATCAATTTGTGATCGCGGCAACCACAAGGACGAATTTCATGGAAGGTATTGCAGCTCTTATTGTTCAGGCAATTGCAGGTATGGTCGGCGGCGGCGTTGCGGGCCAGCTGGTCAAGACCGTTGGCATGGCCGTCCTGCCCAAGCTTCTGTCGGGGGCCATCGGCGGCATTCTCGGTGGCTCGGCCATTGGCGCGATCCTGGGAGGTGGCGATCCAACGGCGGCGGCCGATGCGGCGACTGCCGCCGGGGGCATGGATATCGGGGCGCTGATCGGCCAGCTGCTGGGCGGCGCGGCCGGCGGCGGCGTTCTGACCGCGATCGTCGGGCAGTTTCTCGGCAAGAAGTGACGACGCCGGGGTAAGCCGCCTTCTGGATTGTCTGCGGGCAAAGTGCCGGAGGGCTTGTGTCCTCGGGTCCGTCTTCCCGCGGCCGCCAATGGGCGCGCCCGTGAGGCCCCTCAGGGGGCACCCACAGGTGGCCGGGCCGCGTCGATCGCTTGGCCGCGCGGCACGGGCTTGCGCCGTGGCGTGGCTTGAACACCGCTCGGACGGGCCGCTCCAAAACAGGCTCCTCCGTCCAGGAGGGGCAAGATCGCAGTAGTGGCGTTCGGGCGCCGGCTCAGGTGTCCCAGGGGCGCGGCAGCACGGCGCGGAGGGCCGTTCTGACCACGGCGATATCCTCGTTTCGCAGGCAGACCGGGTTCAAGACGAGGGAGGAGGGCGCGCGAGGGGTCTTGGCAAGATGGACCGGCGGGGACAGGGTCCGCAGCCTGCAGTCCATTTCGCAGGCCTTCGCGGGACTGGAAAAATCGATCTCAAGCAAGGGGATACGGTCAGGGTTGTCGCGATTCACGACACGGATGCGGGGCTCTGGAAGCGCGTCGGCGATCCGGTCGCAGACGCTCAGCCAGTGCGCGTGGCGCTGTGCGTCCGAAACCGAGAGGAAGTGATCGAGCGCGGCCATTAATCCGGCGATCTCATGCTTTCCCAGCTTGGCGGCGCGGCCAACCCCATGCCGGGGCAGCCCCCGGTAGCGGGACATGTCGATGAAGCCCGCCGGGGGCGAGAACTCGGAGATCGGCAGGTCGAGGTCCAGGCATTGCAGCGCGGCTGAGGCGACAAGATCGCGTCGACCGGCCAGCATTCCGGTCCCGGCGGGCCCGCCAAGAAGCTTGCCGCCGGAGAAGACGACGAGGTCGGCCCCATCTGCAAGAAAGCGGCGCAGGTTCGCGGCGGGAGGGAGTTCCGCGGCAGCATCGACGATGATCGGCACGGCGTGCGCGCGGGCGACCGCCGCGACCTCGGCGAGCGCATCGTGATTGCCGGGCCGCGCGACGAAGAGCAGGGCGGCGCTGCGCGGGCCAAGCGCGGCGGCGTATTCCCAAGGCTCCGCATCGCGTGTGCCTGCCCCGGCCGCGGGGTCGGGCAAGCCGACCTCGACAAGGCGCGCTCCGGCGGTGCGCAGCGCGTGGTCGTAGCCATTGCGCTGCGAGCGGGCGACGACGATCTCGCGCAGAGGGCCGGTGCGGGGCAGGGCGTTCATCCGCGCCACGTCGTCGCGCGCCAGGCAGGCGGCTGCGGCAAGCAGTAGCCCGGCGGATGCCCCGGCGGTGACAAGGCCGGATTCGGCCCCGGTCGCCCCGGCGATGCGGGCGCCGGCATCGGCGTGCAGTTCGACCATGTCGACGGCAAAGCGTTCCGCCGCGATCATCGCTTCGAGCACTCCGGGTGCAAGCGGCGCGCCGGAGAGCCGCGTCAGGGTGCCCGCCGCGTTGATGAGCCGCGCAGCGGGGCTCATCCCACGGTCAGCCGGAAATCGTTGCCCTCTGGGAGAAGCTGGCCGCCATCGACCACGATGGTGGTGCCGGTGACAAAGGCCGCCTCTTCCGAGGCGAGGTAGGTCGCGGCGGCGGCGATGTCTTTCGGCGTTCCCATGCGGCCCACGGGGATGGCGCTTTCCATGTCGCGGATGAAAGCGGCCGAGCGGTGCGCCTGCATCCCCTCTGTCAGGATATTGCCAGGCTCGATGCCGTTCACGGTGATGCCGCAGCCGGCAAATTCCAGCGCCGCGGCGCGGATGAAGCCGTTGATCCCCGCCTTGGAGGCCGAGTAGTGACCGTGCCCCGGCGAGGTCACGCGCGGTCCGGTGATCGAGGACGTCAGGACGATCCGGCCGTAGCCCTGCGCCTTCATCGGTTTCACCGCCGCCTTCGTGGCCAGGAAGCACCCGCCGAGGTTGACGCCGAGCACGCGGTTCCACTCCTCGGGGCTGGTGTCCTCGATCAGCGTCCAGGGGTAGATGCCGGCGTTCTGCACGAGGATGTCGAGCCTGCCGTGCAGGTCGAGCGCAGCGGCGACGATGGCCTCGGCCTGCGCCGGGTCAGAAACATCCGCGTGATGATAGGACGCCCCCAGCTTCGCGGCCAGCGCCATGCCGTCCGCATCCTCCAGATCGGCGATGACGATCCTAGCGCCCTCGGCGGCGAAGCGCGTGGCGATGCCTCCGCCGATCCCCCTTGCGCCGCCGATGATGAGGGCCACGCGCCCGTCGAGCCGACCTGTCACAGCAGTTTCTCCCTCAGTCGCAGTTTCAGCGTGTCGAGCAGCACCGCCGCCAGCACCAGCAGACCGAGGATGACCTGGGTCCAATGCGCGGGCAGCCGCATCAGGTTGATCGCGGTGTGGATGGAATAGATCAGCAGCACGCCGGCATAGACGCCCGGCAGTTTGCCGATGCCGCCCTTCAGCGACACGCCGCCGATCACCACAGCGGCGAAGGCATTGAACAGCATGCCGGTCCCAAGGTTCGCCGTGGCCCCCGAGGTGCGGATCGCGAGCAGCCATCCGGCCAGGCCCGCGAGCGCCCCGGCGAGGATGAACGAGCTCCACAGGATTTTCGGGGCAGCAATGCCGGCGCGGTAGGTGGCTGTCTCGTTGCCGCCGACCAGCGTGACGTAGCGGCCGAACGGGGTCTTCGCCATGATGAAGGAAAAGACCACGAAGCAGAGCATCGAGATCCAGGCGAGCAGCGGGATACCGAAGATGCGCTCGACGCCGATGATGCGGATCGCGCTGTCCAGGCTCTGGGCTGACCGCCCGCCCGAGATCGCGACCACCAGCCCGCGCACCCAGATGAAGGAGGCGAGCGTGACGATGAAGGCGGACATGCCGACCTTGATCACGAAGAAGCCGTTGATGAAGCCGATGACGACGCCGACGGCGACGGCGATGGCCATCGAGACAGGGATCATCACGATGGGTGGCCCCAAGGACAGGCCAAGCCCGATGCCGGAGGAGGCGAAGAGCAGCCCGGTGACCATTGCAGCGAGCGCGGCGGTCGATTCCACCGACAGATCGAGGTGCCCGGCAATGATCACGATGGCCAGGCCGATCGCCATCACGCCGACGTAGGTGGATTGTTCGAGGATGTTGGCAAAGATGCCGAACTGGAAGTAGTGCGGGATCGTCAGCGAGAAGATCACCAGCACGGTGATCAGCATGAGCCAGACGAGATTGTCGAGCAGGAACTCGAAGGTGCGGCGGCGCGCGGGCGTCATCGGGGGCCTTTCGCAGAGATCAGCAAGGGGAGAGAGGCGCCGGACCAACGCTGGTCGGCCCGGCACCCTGCGCAAGCGCCTTTCACTCGACGGGCGAAATCGGATCGCTTGGGGCCTGCAGGTTGCCCCAGAACCTGGAGTCGTCGACATTCCCGGCGGTGATCGCGGCGCCGGGGATCTTGATGTTCGGACCCCAGTCCTCGATCGTCACCACCGACTCCAGCCCCAGCACGTCATAGGTGCCCGGCGCGATCTCCTCGCCGTTCACCACCTTGTCGGCGAACATCGCCAGCGCCGCGGCCTGTGCGAAGAGCGGCTGCTCGACCTCGACCTGCTCCCAGCCCTGCCTGATCAGGTCGAGCCCGACCGGCGCGCCGTTCGACGAGACCAGCATGACGTCTCCCGGCTGCTTGCCCGCCGCCTCGAGCGAGGCCACGGCCGCCACCGCAAGATGCGCTGCATGGACGAAGATCAGGTCGATGTCGGGCGTCGCCAACAGCTCATCGGCAACGATGGAGCCAGCGTTGGACGCCTCCCATTGCATGGCGGGATGGGTGATGATCTCGACGTCGGTGCCGTCCATCATCTCCTCGAAGCCCTTCTGGATATCCAATGTGTAGGGGTCGCCCGGATCGCCCAGCACCTGAAGGATCTTGCCCGAGACCGCTCCCTTCTTCTCGGTCAGCAGCCGCTTGATCTCATCGGCGGCCACATGGCCGATCTCGATGGTGCCGGCGACCGAGGTCAGGTCCGAGACGGTCGAGGTGATCTGCCGGTCGAACTGCATCACCGGGATGCCCGCCGCTCGTGCCTCCTCGATCGAGGGGGTGAGCGCATTGAAGTCCACCGCGGCGAGGACGATCGCCGCCGGCTTGAGAAGGATCGTGTCGGCCATCTGGCTTTGCTGCACGTCGGTCTTGTTGTCGGCGTTCAGCGTTACCACCTCGTAGCCGACATCCTTGAAGAAGCTCTCGATCGCGTCGACCGAAGTGGTCTGGAACTCGTCCAGCAGTGTCGGGACCATATAGTAGACGGTCCCCTTGTCCTGGGCCTGGGCGGATGATGCCAACGCGACGGCTGCCGCCGCGCCCATGAGATATCGTCGTGTCATCTTCATCGTCGTCAGTCCTCTTCCTGTTGGACCGGGATATGATCCAGCTTGGCCGTGTCCCTCCCGGCTAGGGACAAGGTTCCCCCGGTGATCAGCTCGACGGCGTGATCCGGGGTTGTCTTTGCGGTTTCGATGTCGCCGGCGACCCGGCCGTGACGGATCACGACGATCCGGTCGGCGACCTGGAAGGCCTGCGCCATGATGTGGGTGATGACGATCACGCCGACGCCGCGGGCCGCAACGTCGCGGATCATCTTCAGCCCGCGCGCGGTCTGTTCGACCCCCAGCGCGGCGAAGGGCTCGTCGAGCAGCACCAGCTTGCCGCCGAAATGCACGAAACGGTTCAGCTCGATCGCCTGGCGCTGCCCGCCCGACAGATGCTCGACGTTGGTGCGCAGCGAGGGGATGCGCGTGCCCGCGTCCGAGATCGCCTTGCCGGTGACGCGCTCCATTTCCTTTTCCTGGAGGATCGGGATGCCGCAGACCTTGCGGGTGATTTCGCGACCCATGAAGAAATTCGCCACGACATCGACGTTCAGGCACAGCGAAAGGTCCTGGTAGACGGTTTCGATTCCGGCCGCCTTGGCCTCGGAAGGGTCGGTGAAATGACGCTCCTGGCCGTCGAAGCGTATGCTGCCCGAGGTGGGTTTCAGCCCGCCCGAGATGATCTTGACCAGGGTGGACTTGCCCGCGCCATTGTCGCCGAGCAGCGCCACGACCTCGCCCGCGCGCACATCCATGTCGATGCCGCGCAACGCCTGCACGGCACCGTAGTTGCGGGTGATGGCGCTCAGGCTGAGAAGCGGCTCGGTCATCGGGTCTCTCTTTCCATCCGGCTGGAGAACAGGTCGGGCGCGGCGTCCCTGCCGCTGCGGTCGGGCGGGGTTTCGCCCGGTGCGAAGACGCGGTTGACGGCGAGCGAGGCGGCCCCCCGGATGACCGCGTCGGACCCCGCCAGTGAGGGGACGATCCGCGGCACCTTGCGGTCCGAGCGCGCGCCCAGCGACACGGGAAGATCGTCCGCGAGCGCGAGCAGGCGGGCGAGCAGCCCGTCGGGAGCCTGTCCGCCCAGCACGATGGTTTCGGGCTCGTACATGTTCTCTATCGTGACGATGGCGGCGCAGAAGATCGGGCGGATTTCGTCGAGCCAGGCGGCTTCGCCGATCTCGGGCACGCGGCGGTCGTAGGCCTCCAGCGAGAAGTAGCGCTCGAGACAGCCGCGGTTGCCGCAGGAGCAAGGCTCGCCGTTCAGCACGATCGGGATGTGACCGATTTCCGAGGCATTGCCATGCGCGCCCCGCATGACCTGGTTGTTGTAGATCATCGCGCCACCAAGTCCGACGCCCATGTAGAGATAGAAGAAATCGCGAAACTCCGTGCCCCGGCCGAACAGCCGCTCGCCATGGGCGGCGGCCGACATGTCGCCATCTACGAAGGTCGGGTAGGGCAGTGTGTCGTGCAGCCCCTCGCGGATGTCGGCCTCGCTCCAACCCTCCATGGTGGTCGAGCCGACGAAGCTCATCGCCTCGATCCCGAAGGGACCTGGCAGCGAGATGCCGACGCCGAGGATCCGCTCCTCTGCATGGCCCGATGCCAGGTCATCGACCAGTTCGCGGATCGCTCCGAAGGCCTGTTTCGCCGAGAGACGCGAGGCCGCCACCCGGCGACCCGAGACCAGGTTGCCTGCCAGGTCCATCAAGCCGGCCTCGAGCCCGCGCGGCGAGATCGAGACCCCGATCGCAAAGGCACCTTCGGGGGCAATCTCGAAGCAGGGGGCCGGGAAGCCGCGGCCCTTGCGCGCGCCTGGCCGCAGGCTGAGAAAGCCGTGATCGAGCAGTTCTGAGGTGATCGTCGAGACCGTCTGGGTCGTCAGTCCGACGCGCCGTGCAATGTCCGCGCGCGAAATTGGTCCATGCTGCCGGATTGCCTCGAGCACCGTCCGGCGGTTGTGCGGCCGTGCCTGCCCCTGGTTCGTGCCCGATAGCGCCAAGTGCTCCCCTTTCGGGATCGGAAAGTTAAGTCATGTAAATTGAATGGTCATTTGATTTGATCTAATGGCGCGCATTCAGGGGGATTCTGTCAACTGTAAAGTTGCGCCGCCGGGCATGCGCACGCCGAACCGTACGAAATCGGGCGAATTTGATGCGCCGTTTCGAACCAGCCTGAGCCACTGCCAGCAGCCCACCGCGCTTTTCACCTCGCGTCTGCCCCGTTCCAGCGCCTTGCTGCCGCGGGCTTCCGTCCGGCAGGCGGGCCTCGATCCAACCCACGATGTCTCCCAGCACCTGTTCCTTGCCGATGTCGTTCAGCAAGTCGTGGAAATGCCCGTCGTAGAGCTTCAGGGTCTTGTCCTTCGAGCCTGCATTGGTGAGGAAAAACTCGCTGCCCCGGCAGACCGTCGCGCGATCCTCGGTGCCATGCAGGATGAGCACCGGCAGGGCGATCCGCGCGAAACTGTCATGCAGCCTCTCGCCCGAGAGAACCAGCGCGGCCACCGTCGCGGCGGGCTGGCGCTCGTCCTTGGTCAGCGGGTCCGCTTCGAGTACGTGGAGGGCCTCGGGATCGCAGGTGAAATCCTTCCTCTTCAGCGTTAGGACGCCAAGCTTTCGTGCCAGATGACTGAGCCCCCTGACCGCTGAAAGCACGACTCCGGGGGCGGGCACCTGAAACGCGAAGCTCTCGCGGATAAATCCGTCGATCTCGTCCGGGTGGTCGAGCGCGTAGGTGCAGCAGATGACGCCGCCGGCGCTGTGGCCAAGCACAAAGAGCGGCACATCCGGGTGACGCGAGCGCGCGATCTGGAGCAGCCCGCGCAGGTCTGCCACAGAGTCCGCGATGTCCTCGACGTAGAACCTCTCACTGTCGGACAGGTCGCGTCCACGCAGGTCAAGCGCAAGCCGTGAACCCAAGCCCGGCGAGCCGATCCCCGGTCCAGCCATATTGCCCGCCGTGCGAGTTTACCCCGCGAGACATCGCGACAACCGCCCTCGGCTCGCCCGAAGCGGGCCACCTCCGCATGTGGATGCGCGTACTCCCTGCAGAGATGAAGTCTCCTCAGGTCATCCGGTCCGCTCCCGAGCTGTCGCATCCCTCGGATGCGGTGACCGCCAAGTCCTTCCGCGAGACCGTTGGCCTGTCACCCTATCAATGGGTACTCCGGCCGCGGGTGGCGCAGGCGCGGCAACTGCTGCTGATGACAAAGCTGCCGCTGGTCGAGATCGCGCTGAGCTGCGGGTTTTCGGACCACAACCATTTTACCCGCATCTTCATAAGGCTGGAGGGAATATCTCCGGGACGCTTGCGGCGGCGCGGGCAATGAGCGGGCGCGTGCCACGATGTGCGCAGCGGGAACAGCGCAACAGCCGAGACAGGTCGGCCAACCGCCTTTCGCGGCATCGGACAGCGACGGGCCATTCGGTGCGCCGCTCGCTCGACGCGGACGAGCGCCGGTTACGGCGCGATGTCGACGATCTGCCTGCCTGTTCCTGGAGGTGCGTGATGGACAGTCTTGGCCCTGACCTGCGGCAGATGCAGCGCACCCCGCTGCATCCCGAGCCTATCGCGGCGCTGCGCGCGCCGGGCGCGGAGGTGCGTTTTGAAGCTGGAGCGCGGATCGCACGGCTCGTCGATCCTGCCGACCGGTTTCTGTTCGTGCTCGAGGACGAGGTCGAGATGCTGCATCCCTACGCCGGGACGCCGCTGACGCTGATCGGCGCGGATCAGGACGAGGCGCTGCGCCGGATCGAGGAGTTCGCCGGACGCAATCGCATCCCGCTGCGCTCGTTCAACCTTGCCGGTACCCAGTCCAAGGCGATTGCCCGCGACTGCGGGATCGCGCCCGGTGTGCCGGCCGTTGTCTTCGGCGAAGGGGACATGATCGAGGTGCCAAAGCCGCTCAAGGTGGCGCAGCGCCTCGGGCTCGATCTCCGGGCCGATCCGGGCCAGGTCTTCGATGCGCTGATCGTCGGTGGCGGTCCCGCCGGGGTTGCGGTCGCCGTCGATGCGGGGGCCGAGCGCCTGCGCGCGCTGGTCATCGAGGAACTGGCCATCGGCGGGCAGGCGGGCACTTCCAGCCGGATCGAGAACTACATGGGGGTCCCCACCGGCATCAGCGGTGCCGACCTGATCTGGCGCGGCGAGGTGCAGGCGCTGAAGTTCGGCACCCGCTTTGCCTGGCCGCGGTGGGTCACGCGGCTTGAGCGGCAGAAGGACGGCCTGTTCTGCGCCACGCTCGACTGCCGGACCCGTGTCTGCGCGCGCGCGGTGGTCGTGGCTCGTGGCCACCGGCGTGCAGTATCGCCAGATTGCGGGGCCGGGGATGACGCGCTTCGCGGGCAGGGGCGTCTACCATGCCGTGACCGAGATCGGGGCCCGCCATTGCCGCGATGCACAGGCGGTGGTGGTCGGCGGCGGCAATTCCGCCGGACAGGCGGCGATGTTCCTGACGCGCGGCGAGCCACCTTCACCTGCTGGCGCGCGGGACCTCTCTGGCCGTGTCGATGTCCCACCACCTCTCCAGCAGACTTGCAGCAGATCCCCGCGTCAGCGTCCATCTGGAAAGCCGGACTTGCGGCGTTGCCGGTAAGGACCGGCTCGAGGAGGTCACGATTGAAACCCGTGGTGCCGGGGCGCTGGCGCATTCCGGCCTGCGCGGTCTTCGTCACGGCCGGGGCCGCGCCGAACTGCCGCTGGCTCGGCGATTTGGTCACGCTGGACGCGGGCGGGTACATTGTGACGGGTGCTGCCGCCCGGCGCGACCTGTCGTTCGAGACGACGCAGCCGGGCATCTTCGCCGTCGGCGACATCCGTGCAGGATCGGTCAAGCGCGTGGCCTCGACGGTGGGCGAGCGATCGGTGGTGGTGCCCGAGGTCTGGCGTCACCTCGCCGAACCACCTGCGCGGGGGCGGTCCTGACGGTGCGGCCGCTGCGCCGCGCCGCCGGTGGTGGCCCCGCTGCGCCGCCCGCGTCGGCGCTCACGTCCGGTGGATCGCCGAGCCGGGCCGATGGCAGTTTTTTTCGCCGGGTGCGCATGGTCTGGAACAGACCGATCGCGGGCGGGTCCGGCAAAATTCGCCGGAATTCGCCGGAATTCGTCTCCGGCAGCCACGCAATGCGTCGACCGAAGACGCGCGGGCTGCTACCTCTTCGGCGGCGGGCGCGTTCCGCGCCAAGCGAGGACAGGAGGCGAGCCATGCCCCAAGGTGCGATACCCGGACTTCACCATGTCACGTCCATCTGCAGCGACCCGCAGGCAAATCTCGATTTCTATGCGGGATGCCTCGGCCAGCGGCTGGTCAAGAAGACCGTCAATTTCGACGCGCCGGACACCTATCATCTCTACTACGGTGACACGGCGGGGAGCCCAGGCACGCTGATGACCTTCTTTCCCTTCACCGATGCGGGACCCGGCCGGGCCGGTCCCGGCATGGCCAGCGCCGTGGCCTATGCGGTGCCGGGGCAGAGTTTCGAGGGATGGATGGAGCGGCTCGCGCTTGCCGCGGTGGATTTCGACGGGCCGGTCGAGCGCTTCGGCGCGCGGATGCTCCTGCTGCGCGACGCCGATGGCGCGCCGGTCGAGTTGATCGAAACGGAGGCCTCCGGCGAGGCGCTGGCGGGGCTTCACTCGGTGACGCTCTGGGAGGCTGATCCCGATGTCACGGCACGCGTGCTGACCGAGCACTTCGGCTACAGTGCCGCGGGTGGCGAGACGACCGGCGGTGTCGAACGGCTGCGCTTCGTCGCGCAGGGGGCGGGGCGCGGATCGGTGATCGACATTATCCGCTCTGACGCGCCGACATTGCCCCGCAGCGGCGCGGGCACCATTCACCAAGTCGCCTTCCGCGCCGAAAGCGACGAGGTCCAGCTGGACTGGCACGACCGCCTCGCCAGCGCCGGTTTCGACGTGACCCCGGTGATCGACCGGCAATATTTCAACGCGGTCTACTTCCGCGAGCCGGGCGGCGTGCTGTTCGAGATCGCCACCGATCCGCCGGGCTTTGCGGTGGACGAGGCTCCCGAGGCCCTTGGCAGCGGGCTCAAGCTGCCGGCGCAATACGAGCCGATCCGCGATCGGCTCGAGCGCGTCCTGCCCGAGCTGAGGCCGGTGCGATGAGGCGCGCGGGTGCTCCGGCCAGCAAGGCCAGCGCCGGGCTGGTGCTGGTGCACGGTCGCGGCAGTTCAGCAGCGGACATGCTGGGGCTGGGCGAGGCATTGGCGCTGCCGCAGGTGGCGCTTCTGGCACCAGAGGCACCGGGGCGCTCCTGGTGGCCGACAAGTTTCCTGGCTCCCAGTGCAGAGATCGCGCCCTGGCTCGACCGCGGCCTTGCCGCCGTCCGGAACAGCATCGCCGCACTCGAGGAGGAAGGGCTGGCGCGCAGCGCGATCTGCCTGCTCGGCTTCAGCCAAGGCGGCTGTCTGGCGCTGGAGTTCGCAGCACGCGAAGGGCAGGGTCTTTCCGCGGTTTTCTGCCATTCCGGCGCGTTGGTCGGCACCGGTGACGACGCGGGCCCGCCGAGCGAAGCGCTCTACGGCTTTGCGCCCAAGCGCTTCGACTACCCGGACCACGTGGATGGCCTGCGGATCGACATGAGTTGCCACGAGCGCGATCCGCATATCCCGCTGGCCCGTTTTGCCCAAAGCACGGCGCGCTTGCAGGAATTGGGGGCCGATGTGACGCAAAGGGTTTACCCCGGAGCCGGGCATTCGCTGCGGCAGGAAGACGTGAACGCGCTGCGTGGCTGGCTCAACCGCGCAGCGCCGCAGGTCTGATCCAAGCGCCGGGCAATGTGGGCGCGCCCGCAGTTGCGGAAAGCTTGACTCTCGGCCTTGCGCGCGTCCCTGTCGGCTCCGAAGACATCACCAGGCAGGAGCGCAGATGCCACAGGATTTCGACCGGGAGCTCGAGGGCGGCTGGTCCGCTACGCGGCCATCGACAGCCAGAGCGACGAGGATTCCCCCAGCTCTCCCAGCACCGCGATCCAACTCGACCTTCTTCGGCTGCTCGAAACCGAACTTGCCGCCATGGGCGCGCAGGACGTGCGGCTGACCGATTACGGTGTGGTGCTGGCGACCATCCCCGGCACGGTGCCCGGCCCTACGATCGGCTTTCTGGCGCATGTGGACACCGCGCCGCAGTTCAACGCCAGCGGCGTGAAACCGCGGGTGATCCGGGGCTACAACGGCGGCGAGATCACCTTCCCCGACGATCCTGCGCTGCGGCTCTCGCCCGAGGATTTCCCCTATCTGGCGGAAAAGCAGGGCCATGACATCATCACCGCGTCGGGCACCACGCTGCTGGGCGCCGATGACAAGGCCGGTGTCGCGATCATCATGACTGCCGTGCGCCACCTGCTGTCCACCCCCGATATTCCGCACGGCCCGATCCGCATCGCCTTCACCCCCGACGAGGAAATCGGCCGCGGCGTTTCACCGGCGCTGCCGGAGGATCTGGGGGCGGAGTTCGCCTATACGTTCGACGGTGGCCGCGTCGGCGAGATCGAGGAAGAGACCTTTTCGGCCGATGCCGCCGAGGTCACGGTCACCGGCGTGTCGATCCACCCCGGCTTCGCCAAGGACAAGATGGTGAATGCCACGCATCTGGCCGCGAAGATCGTCCAGACGCTGCCGCAGGCGGTGATGACCCCCGAAACCACCAGCGGTCGCGAGGGCTTCGTGCATGTCACCGACATGACCGGCGGCTCGTCGGAGATGAAAATCCGGCTGATCCTGCGCGACTTCGAGCGCGACGGTCTCGCGGCCAAGGGCGCGCTGCTGCGTCAGGTCTGCGAGGCGGTGCAGGCCACCGAGCCGCGCGCCACGATCACCTGCGAGATCCGGCCGCAGTACCGCAACATGCGCTACTGGCTGGAGGACGACACGCGGCCGATCGATCTAGCGCGCGCGGCCTGCCGGGCGCTCGACCTCGAGCCGGTGTCGATCCCCATCCGCGGCGGCACCGACGGCTCGCGGCTGACCGAGATGGGCGTGCCGACGCCGAACCTATTCACCGGCATGCAGAACATCCACGGACCGCTGGAATGGATCTCTGTACAGGACATGGCTGTCGCCACCGAGTTGTGCCTGACGCTCTGCCAGCTGGCGGCAGGCGACTGAGCCGACCGGGGGCTGCGCGCGTCTTGAAGGTGCGCAGCCCCGTCGCGCAGGCCGGACCAAAGGCCGGGGATCTCGGAGGTCGCGCGGCGCGTACTGAATTTCCGCGCAGCGGGTGCGATATATTCTATTCCTGTCAGGGCACCGCGATGCGCTAGGGCTCGCACGATCCAGAGACAGGAGTGGTCATGAAAGACGACGATCTAAGGCATTTGCGCGAAACGATCCGCATCGCGCACCAAAGCCGCGAAGCCGGAAATCACCCCTTTGGCGCGATGCTTGTCGGGCCGGACGGTGCGGTGCTGATCCGGCGGGGCAATGCCTACGGCGAAGACCGGGGCGTGGGGCACGCCGAATTGCTGGTCGCGCAGGAGGCCAGCCGGCTCTATGCGCCAGAGGTCCTCGAAGGCTGCACGCTTTACACCTCGGTCGAACCTTGCTGCATGTGCGCCGGGGCCTGCTACTGGGCGGGGATCGGCACGGTTGTCTACGGCATGACCGAAAAGCGCCTGGCGGTTCTGACCGGCGACAACCCCGAGAACCTCACGCTCGATCTGTCCTGCGAGACGGTTTTCGCGGCGGGGCAGCGCAGGGTCGAGACGCGCGGCCCCTTTCCAGAGATCGAGGAAGAGGTCGCCGAGGGGCATCGCGGGTTCTGGCAATAGTGGCCCGGCCCAGTGATCGGGCCAGGCCGGTCGCTGTGCACCCCGCTCGACCGCGCCGGGTGCCTAGAAGATGCTCTCGACGGGGTGACCGAGCGCAAGTGCGCCGACAAACTCCGCCTGTATCTCCTTTTGCAGAGGGTGGTAGCGGGCGGCCTGGATGTCGCGGAACAACCGTTCAAGCTCGGCCTTGCGGTAGAAGCCTGCGCCACCGGCAAGTTCCATCGCCAACTCGACCGTGCGGATCGCGTTTTCCTCGACCAGCCGCCGCCCGGTCATCACCTGCGCGACGGTGTCGGCCGAGGGCGCGTTCAGCTCGCTGGTCGCCACCATGTGGGCATGGGCCAGCCGCGCCGTAATGAGCGCCGTCTCCATCCGCCCGGCCCGGTCGCGCAGCAGCGCGGTCGCGGGGCGCCGCGCGGCGATCTCCACCGCAAGGTCGCGCGCCCGCTCGGCAACGCCGAGATAGACCGCGTAGATCAGCGGGAAGGCGATGGTGCCGAGCATGAAGAAGAGCGGATGCCATTTGCCCCGCGGCCGTTTCACGGCCACCTTGTCTTCCGGGACGAAAAGCCCCTCGATCATCACGTCGTGGCTGCCCGTGCCGCGCATCCCCAGCGTGTGCCAGGTGTCGAGCACCGTGACCTCTGGCGCGGCCATCGGGCAGCCGAAGTGGAGGATGGTTCCGCCGTTCTCGGGCGAGATCGCGCTGGTCATCAGCAGATCGCCCGCGGGCGCGCCCGAGACGAACATCTTCCGCGCGGTGATCCGGTATCCGCCCGGGACCGGCTCGGCCTTGCCCGACCCTCCGATCCAGTCGCCGCCCCCCGAGGAGAGCAGCACCAGCTTTTCGGCCGCCACCCGCTTCAGCAGGGGTTCGGTCTTGTCCCGCGTGGCCTGCTGATGGTGCCAGCGCCATGCCGGAAAGGCGACCTGGTGGGTGTGCATGGACAAGGCAAGCGCGGTCGACGAGCAGCCATGCGCAAGCCGCCGCAGCATGTCGCTGAGCGCGCGGATGTCCGCGCCGCCGCCACCAAGCTCCGTGGGCACCCCGGCATCAAGCAGCCCGAGCTCGGCCGCCCTGACGTAGCTGTCGGCGACGAAGCTCTCCTCGGTGTCGCGGGCCATGGCTTTCTGTCCGCAGTGCTCGGCGAATGCGTCCGCGATGGTGGCAAGGTCGCGCGCCACGGGACGGTGGATTGTATCGATCTGGGTCATGTCGGTGATCCTTTCATTCCCTGTCGTCCCTTCAGAATGCAGAAGGCTGCGCGCCGCGATAGTTCAGGAAATGTACCTGCTCTGCTATAGTCGGGGCATGGAGATCACCAACCTCTATGGCCAGTTCTGCCCGATCTCGATGGCGTCAGAAGTGTTCTGCACGCGATGGACGCCGTTGGTCGTGCGCGAGCTGCTCTGCGGATCGACCCGGTTCAACGACATCCGCAAGGGCGTGCCAAAGATGTCGCCCAGCCTTTTGTCGAAACGACTCAAGGAGTTGGAACTGGCCGGTGTGATCAAGACGGTGCCGGGCGAGCGCGGCACCCAGGAATACCACCTGACCCAGGCTGGCGAGGAACTGCGCCCGATCGTGCTCGGCATAGGCTCCTGGGGGCAGCGCTGGGTCGAATCGCGCCTGTCGCTGCGCAATCTCGATCCTTCGCTGCTGATGTGGGACATAAGGCGCAACTTCGAGCCCGATCCGCGCCCCGACAGACGTTGCACGATTCAATTTCTGTACCCGGAAATCGGGGAAAATCTGCGCGACTGGTGGCTGGTCGTCGGCAAGGATGACACGGACCTGTGCAAATTCGATCCCGGCTTCGAGATCGACATCCTCGTCACCGCCGACCTGAGGGCGATGACCTCGGTCTGGATGGGCCTGTCGAAGCTCCGGGACGAGATCGCCGGGGGCCACATCCAGATCGATGCGGTCCCGGAACTCGAGGCACGGCTGAAGACCTGGCTGAAGCTCAGCGTCTTCGCGCCGCAGCCGCGCATGGTGGAGTGACCCGCGCCCCTGGCGCGCGGGCCCGCTGGTCTCCGTTCAGGTCGTGGCTGCGTTGGGGCCGGTGTCGACGCACCAGCCGCGGATGATCACCGCCTCGCGCTCCGGACGGGCGCTTTGCAGGGTGCCGATGAACAGCCGCTTGTTGAGCCCTTCCCATGGTCCCTGTGGCACCGTCAGGGTGATGCGCGACATGGCGTAGCGCGGGCCGGCGCTGCTTTCGTCGATCACCACGCTGTTGCGGACGGTGATGACGCCACCGTCCTCCAACCGCATCTCGTAAAGCGCATCCAGTTCCTTGCAGCCGTCGGGACGCAGCAGCTGCCGGTCGGCACCGCCCGCAAGAACCGTGCCGCGAAAGCCCTCGTAGCCCGCCGCGCCGCGAAAGCTGCCGCCGGTGATCGGCACGATGAAGCGGTGACCCGCCGGCCCGGTGCCGAGGTCTTCGCGCGGCGCGATGTCCACCAGCGCCTCCCAGACGAGATGGGCGCTGGGGGCGGCGGGCGGCACGCGGTCGAAATGGCTGAGGCTGTCGGTCATTCTGCTGTCCTGTCTGTTGCCGGCGCGCTGTCTTGGGGCCGGCTCTGCGCGGTGATGAAATCGACGAAGGTGCGGGTGGCGCGTTGCGCCCGCGCGGGGTCCCAAACCAACCCCAGCGGCGCAAGCGGGGCGTCGATCCCGGTCGGCAGAACGACGATCTGTCCGGTGACGATCCAGGGCAGCGCCACGCTGCGGGGCATCAGCGTGATCATCGTGCCCTCGCGCAGCAGCATCCACGACAGCGCCATCTGCCGCGACACCACGCGCGCCTGCGGTGCTTTCTCGAACCCGTGTTCACGCGCGAGCCGCTCGAACTCGTGCCGCGCGAGGGTCGAGATATGGTTGGGCAGCCACAGGGCGCTGGCCAGATCGTCGCTGCTGATCCGCGCCTTCCGGGCGAGCGGATGGTTCGCCGCGGCGATCACCACCATCTGGTCGACGCGGCACGGCAGGAAGCTCCAGCCATCGGGCAGGACCTCTGGCGACCGGCAGCAGAGCAGGTCGATCTCGCCGCTGGCCAATGCGGCTTCCTGCCCCATGCCCATGACTTCGCTCAGTTGCACCTGCACGCTTCGGTGGCGGTGCACGAACAGCGGCAGCAGGTCGTGCAGCAGCCCGCCGGCGGCGGCAACGGTGGTGGCGACGCGCACCAGCGTCGCGTCGAAGTCGCGGCGCAGCACGATGGTCTCGGCGCTTTCCTCGACCGCGGTGACGATGCGCCGGGCCACCTGCTCGAGATCGCGTGCCAGTTCGGTCGGGTCCACGCCGCGCGAATGGCGCAGGAACAATGGCAGGCCGACGAGCCGTTCCAGCTCGGAGCAAAGCTGCGACATGCCGGGCTGGGTAATCCCCATCGCCTCGGCGGCGCGCCCCATGCTGCGCAGGTCGCACAGCCGGATGAGCGCCTGCATGTGGCGGAACTTGCCACGCGACATAAGGCGCTGGACCAGGGCATGGGTATCGATGTCTCTGGTCATCACACTCTCTTATGCATGCGCGTCATTCTTTATTATTCATTTATGCCTTTTGTCCTTACAGCTTCGAACCGGAGGAGAAAAGGAGGAGGTGACCATGTCATTGCAATTCGTGGCGCGGCTGACGCGCAGGACGCTGATCCTGTCGGGGATCGCTTTGGCGGCCTCGCTGACGCCAGCCGCCGCGGCCGACTGGCCGCAGGGCGCGGTGCAGCTCGTGGTGCCCGCGAAACCGGGGGGCGGGACGGATTCCGCCGCGCGGGTCGTTGCGGCCAAGCTGAAGTCGGTGATCGGCCGCCCGGTGATCGTGGTCAACCAGCCCGGCGGCGGCGGGGCGGTGGCCGCCGAGACGGTGCGCAATGCAAGGCCCGACGGCGCGACCCTGCTGTTCTATCACTCGGGGTTGCTGTCGGCCTTTCACACGGGCGGATACGCGCATTCTCCGGCCGAAGAGTTCAGCGCCCCCGCGGTCATGCCGATCGGCGGCAGCTATGCGCTGGTGGCCGGGCCAGACAGCGAGACCGCGGGCGTGCCCGACCTTGTGGCGCGGGCCAAGGCGCTTCCCGACGAGGTGACGCTTGCGGTGCAGATCCGCGGCGCCTCGCATTTCATGGCGGGGCTGCTCCAGAAGGACAGCGGTGCCGCCTTCCGCGTGGTTGATGCCGGCTCGGACAGTGACAAGCTGATCGCCGTGCAGGGCGGGCAGGTCGACGCGGCCTTCGTCAACACCGCGGGGGCGCTGCAATACGCCGAGGCGGGCAAGGTGCGCATCCTTGGCACGCTTTCTGGCGAGCCGGGCCGCGATCCGATGACGCCCGACCTGCCGTCGCTCGACGAGCAGGGCTATCCGGACGTTGTGTTCGGCTTCACCTTCTTCGCACTGGCGCCGAAGGGCCTGCCCGAGGACATTGCCGAGGCGATCAACGCCGCCTTTGCCGAGGTCCTGACCGATCCCGAGATCGTCGCGCAGTTCGACAAGATGAAGATGCCGCTCGGCATCTATGGCCGCGCGGAAGGCGAGGCGCGGCTGGCGGAGGCCGATGCCGGCATGGCCGCAACGGCGCGGCTGCTCGGCTTCAAGTAACCCATGATTTCCAGACCCTTCCGGCCGCGCCGCGCGCGGGGCCGGACGCCCCATGCCCGATGCCAGACAGGAGAGCGACGTGAGCACCACAGAGATGACCGAACAGGACCGCGGAAAGCTGGCCGAAAGACTGCGCAACAACCCGACGCTGGTGTTCGAGAATACGCCGGAGAAACGGGCATTGCTCGACCGTGTCACGGTCTCCGAGCTGGCGATCCCGACCCGCCACGGTGACTGCCGCGCGATGCTGGTGGCGCCGCCGGGCGCGAGCGAGGACGCGCCGCTCTTCATCAACTTCCACGGCGGCGGCTTCGTGCGCGGCTACGAGGTGCGCGACACGATCTTCTGCGCTGACGTCGCACTGCGTACCGGGGCGAAGGTGCTCGATGTGGACTACCGGCTGGCCCCCGAACACCGCTTCCCGGTCGCCTTCGAGGAATGCTACGACCTCTGCGCCTGGGCCTTCGGCAATGCCGCGGCACTCGGTGTCGACGCCGCCCGCATCGCCATCGGCGGGCACAGTGCGGGGGGCAACCTGACCGCGGCGATCAACCTGCGCGCCAACCAGACCGGCGATTTCGTCCCGGTGCTGCAGGTGCTCGACTATCCGTTTCTCGACGCGGCCACCGATCCCGCCGACAAGACGCCGGGATCAGAGGATGAGGTGCTGCCCTACGAGCGGATGCGCTCCTTCAACAAGCTGATCCTGCGCAGCCCCGAGGATGCGCTGAACCCTTACCTTTCGGTTGTGCGCGCCGATCCCGCGGATCTGCCGGGAATGCCGCCCGCCGTGGTGCTGGTGGCCGGACGGGATCCGCTCGCGGGCGAGGCGCTGCGCTACGGCCAAATGCTGATCGAGGCCGGAGTGGACGTGCGCCTGCGCAAGTTTCTGAACAGCCGGCACGGCTTCGTGACCAACGGTCTGGAAGAGGCGGCGGAGGCCCGCGGCCTCATCGTGGATGCGCTGATCGGGGCCTTTCGGCGGGCGTCCTGAGGCGGCAATCACGATCATTTTCAAGGGGAGGAGAAAACCATGAAGTACCTGAAGACACTTGCCGCCGCGACCTTCGGTCTTGTCGTCGGCAGCGCGGCGCTGGCCGGAGACTGGCCGAAGGGGCCGGTGCAGCTGCTGATCCCGGCCAAGGCCGGCGGCGGCTCTGACGTCATGGGCCGCGTCTTTGCCGACTACCTGCAATCGCAGATCGGCAAACCGGTGGTGGTGGTCAACCAGCCTGCTGGCGGCGGCACCGTGGCTTTCGAGACCGTGCGCAACGCCACGCCCGACGGCCAGACGCTGATCTTCACCCACACCGGGCTGCTGGTGAACTATCACACCGGGCGCTACGACCATCCGCTCTCGGAGTTCACCACCATCGCCATCGGCCAGAGCTACCCGCCGCAGGTCTACGCGGTGGCCCCCGATGCGCCCTGGTCCGACATGAAGGACTTCGTCGAGGACGCCCGCGCGCATCCCGGCGAGTACACCTTTGGCGTGGCGCTCGGCGGTACCTCGCATTTCATCGCCGGGCAGATCATGGACGCCGAGGATGTGGCGTTCAAGCTGGTGGAGGCGTCCTCGGAGGTCGATAAGGTCGCGGCACTGCAGGGCGGGCATATCGACATCGGCAACATGGGGGCCGGCGCCGCGGCGCAATATGTCGAGGCGGGCAAGCTCAAGGTGCTGGCGATGATCGATGCCGAGGCCGATCCCAAGTATCCCGACTTCGTGCCGGCGCTGGATCAGGGGGTGAATGCCAGCTGGGTCGCGCCGCTCGTGCTCTGGGGGCCGGCGGGTATGGACCCGGCGCTCGTGGAGGAGATCAACGCCGCGGTGAAGGGCATGGCCGAGAATGACGAGGTTATCGAGCAGCTCGACAAGATGTCGAGCAAGGTGCGCGCCTACGATGTCGCGGAGGCGCAGGCGCTGATCGCCGCCGAGGATGCGAAGATCGGCACGCTTGCCCAGGACCTCGGACTGGCCCGCAAGTGACGAACAGGGGCCGGCCCCGCTTCGGGACCGGCCGCCGCAAGGGAGGAGCAGACACAGATGCAACGCACGGATCGTATCACCAGCCTCGCGCTGATCGGGCTCGGCCTGATCGTGGTCTGGTTGACCAGCCGGATCACCTACACGTCTTTCACCGACGACCCCGGACCACGCCTCTTTCCCTATTTCGGCGCGGCGGTGCTGATCCTGTCGGGCCTTGGGATTTTCCTGCGCGCCGGGCGCAGCGAGATCGCTGAGGAAACCATCCCGGTGGACCGCGCGCAGATCCGCCGCGGCGGCATCTTCTTCGTGCTGCTGGCACTCTACGCGCTGGCGATGAAGCTCTTCGGGTTCTACGCGGTGACGCCGCTGCTGGTCTTCGCCGTCTATTGGCTGATCGCCGGGCCGAAGCGGCGCGCGGTCTGGCGGGGTGCGGTTCTGGGCCTTGGCTGCACCCTGGCCGTCTATCTTCTCTTCACGCTCGGGCTGGGGTCCTACCTGCCCGAAGCCTCGATGTTCTGAGGCCGCCATGTTCGATGTAGTCCTGAGCCTCTTCGACCCGGTCACCTTTGCGATCATCCTCGGTGCCTCGATCCTCGGCGTCATCCTCGGAGCGATCCCGGGCCTCTCGGGCGGCCTTGGCGTGGCGCTGTTGCTGCCAGTCACCTTCGGCATGGAGCCCGGTACCGGCCTGGCCATGCTGGTGGCGATCTGGATCGGCGGCGTGTCGGGCGCGATGATCGGGTCGATCCTGCTTGGCATCCCCGGCTCGCCCTCTGCGATCGCCACCTGTTTCGACGGCTACCCGATGACCCGCAACGGCGAGGCCGTGAAAGCCCTTGGCGCGGCGATCACCGCCAGCTTCCTCGGCACGTTCTTCTCGATCCTGGTCGCCGCGGTGGCAAGCCCGGTGCTGGCCGATCTCGCGCTGAAGCTGGGGCCGTGGGAGTATTTCTCGCTCGGCTTCTGTGCCATCGCGCTTGTCGCCTCGCTCTCGCGCGAGAACGTCGGCAAAGGCATGGCCTCGGCCTCGCTCGGGTTGCTTTTCGCCTGCGTCGGCTTCGCGCCGATCGACGGCACGGCGCGGTTCTCGTTTGACAACATGTACCTGTCGAGCGGCTTCGACCTCATTGCGATGATGCTGGGCATCTTCGCCCTGAAACAGATCGTCATGGACTTCGCCAAGGGCACGCAGGACCTGCCCAGCGTCGATGCCGGGCGCATCTCTGGGTTCGGGGTCAGCCTGCGCGAGTACCGCGACAACCTGTGGAACCTCGTGCGCTCCTTCGGCATCGGCATCTGGATCGGATTCCTGCCGGGCATGGGGGCGGCGCTGTCGAACATGGTCGCCTATGCGCAGGCCAAGAGCGCCTCGAAGCACCCCGAGAAGTTCGGAAAGGGGTGCATCGACGGGGTCTTTGCCTCGGAGATCTCGAACAACGCCAGCGTCGGCGGCTCGCTCATCCCGATGATCGCGCTGGGGATACCCGGCGATGGCACCACCGCGATCCTTCTCGGCGGGCTGATGATCCACGGCGTGCAGCCCGGCCCGCTGCTGTTCACCAACAACCCCGAGATCGTCTACATGGTCTTCGGCACGGCGCTGCTTTCGGCGGTGCTGGTGGTGTTGGTGCAGTTCTTCGGGATGCGGCTCTTCCCGGCGATCCTCAAGGTGCCCTACCACTACCTCTACCCGCCGATCGTGGTGCTGAGCTTCGTCGGCGTCTTCGTCAACGTCGGCGGGACCTATATCTTCCTGTTCCTGCTTGGCTTTGCGGCGCTGGGGATCGTGATGGACATGGTGCGCCTGCCGGTAAGCCCTTTCCTGCTGGCCTTCATCCTCGGCCCGATGCTGGAATCGAACCTGCGCAAGGGGTTCACCTATTCGGCGGACGGGGCGCTGGCCTTTTTCACCCGGCCGATCTCGGCGGCGCTTCTGGCCGCGGCGGTGCTGAGCATCGTCTGGCCCTATCTCAGGCCGATGCTGCGCCGCGCTCAAGCGCGCGCCTCCTGAGGCGCATTGTCGAGAGCCCCGGCGGGGGCTCTCGACGCATGGGAGGGTGCGCCCGAGGAGCCGTCAGGCCAGCGCCAGCTCGCGGTCGTAGCGCGGCCAGCTGGTGATCGGCCCACGCCAGCCCTCGTAGGCCTTGGCCAGCGCGAAGACCTTGGCGTCCTGGAAGCGGGGGGCGACGATCTGCAGGCCGATGGGCATACCGCTTGCCGAGAAGCCGCAGTTGATCGAGCAGGCCGGCTGCTCGCCCATGTTCCACGGCACGGTGAAGCAGATGTGCTCGAAGGGTCGGATGGGGTCGTTGGTCGGAGAGGCCCAATCGGCGGGATAGCTGACGTTCGGGTTCACCGGCGACAGGATCGCATCGACCTTCTGGAAGGCCTCTGCCGCGGTCTTGCGCATCGCGAAGGTCTGGTCGAAGCCCTGCGCTACCTGCACCGGCGAGGCTGCGGCCCCCGAGGCGGCCCATTCGCGGATATAGGGCAGGATCATCGCGCGCTTCTCGGGCGAGAGCGCCTCCATCATGCCCCAGAACCGCGCGCGCCAGGCCACGTCGAGCCCGTCGAGCATCTCGCGGCTCAACACCGGAGCGATCGGTACGATCTCTGCCCCATGCGCGGCGAAGGCCTCGGCGGCGGCCTGCACGGCGGCCATGACCTCTGGCTCGGCGTCGATGCCGCAGCCCGCGTCGAGCATCAGGCCGATCTTCATGCCGCGCACATCCGCGGGGGCCACGTCCCAATTGATCGGCTCGTAGGCCGGCGAGGTCGCGTCGCGCCAGTCGGGGCGGGTGATGGTCTGCATGAGCAGGGCGGCGTCATCCACCGTGGGGGTCATCGGGCCGGCGGCACGGCCGGTGTAATAGGGATAGATCGGGATCCGCCCCAGCGTGGGCTTGAAGCCGAAGAGGCCGGTCCAGCCCGCCGGCAGCCGCACCGAGCCTCCGATGTCGGTGCCGACGTGCAACGGGCCATAGCCCGCCGCGCCGGCCGCCGAGGCCCCGGCCGAAGAGCCGCCGGGGTTCTCGGAGAGCTTCCAGGGGTTGCGCGCCAGCTGGTGAAAGCTCGACAGTCCCGAGGAGAGCATCCCGTAGTCGGGGCATGTGGTCTTGGCGAACATGATCGCCCCGTCCTCGCGCAGCCGTGCCGAGGTGGGGGCATCGTCCTCGGCGGGGACGAGGTCGATGGCGGCGGTGCCGAGCGGGACCGGCTCGCCCTTCACCGCGATCAGCTCCTTGATTGTCACCGGCATGCCGTCGAGCGCGCCCTTCGGCGCACCGGCCATGTAGCGCGCCTCGGCGGCCTTCGCCTCGGCCAGCGAGCGCTCGGGTTCGAAGGCGTAAAGCGCGCCGACCTTCGGCTCGCTGGCTTCGACGCGGGCGATCAGCGCCGTCATGTAGTCGACCGGCGACAGGCTCTTGGCGGCGAAGGCGGCCAGCGTCTCGCGCGCGGATTTGTCCAGGATGTCAGACATGGAAGGGACCTTTCTGGGAGGAGGGCGGTCAGCGTGCCGCCACGCGGCGGGACCTGCGGCCGATGACCTCGAGGGTCGGCTCGGCCGCAAGGAGACGGCGGGTGTAGTCTTCGCGGGGGGCATCCAGGACAGCGCGTGCGGGACCGGTCTCGACCAGCCTGCCGTGCTGCATCACCGCCACCTCGTCGCAGATCTCGTCGACCACGCCGATGTTGTGGGTGATGAAGAGCACGCTGATGCCGTGCTCCTCGCGCAGCTTGAGGATCAGTTCGAGGATCTGCTTCTGCACCGTCAGATCGAGCGCCGAGGTGGCCTCGTCCGCGACCAGCAGCCGGGGCTTGGTGATCAGCGCGCGGGCGATGGCGATGCGCTGACGCTGGCCGCCGGAGAATTCGTGCGGGTAGCGGGTCACGTCCGAGGCCGAGAGACCGACGTCCTCGAGCAGTTCACCCACCAGTTCGCGCCGCTCGGCGCCCTTCGGTGCGGCGGGGTCGAGGTGCAGCGGCTCGGCGATGATGCGGCCCACGTCGTGGCGCGGGTCGAGCGAGCTGTAAGGGTCCTGGAAGACCATCTGGAAATTGCGCCGCGCTGCGCGCAACTGGCGCGGCGACAGGGCAAAGAGGCTTCGCCCGTCGAGCAGCACCTCGCCCGAGGTCGGTGTGTCGAGTGCCATCACCTGCTTCGCCAGCGTCGACTTGCCCGACCCGCTTTCGCCCACCACGCCGAGGATGCGCCCCTCGTCGAGACCGAGCGTCACGTCATCCAGCGCCCGGATGGTGCTGCCGTTCAGCGTGTAGTGGCGCGAGAGGTTCTGGACCTTGAGGATTTCAGCCATCGGAAAGCTCCAGCGAGGCGCGCACCCGTCCCGGCATCGCCGCGAGGAGTTTGCGCGTGTAGGCGTGGGTGGGACGGCGCAGCACCTGCTCGGTTTCGCCCTGTTCCATCTCGTCGCCGCGGTACATGACCAGCGTGCGGTCGGCGATGCGGGCGATGACGCCCAGGTCGTGCGAGATCAGGATCAGCGCGATCCCCAGCTCGGCGACCAGCTCGTCGAGGATGTCGAGCACCTCGGCCTGCACCGTCACGTCAAGCGCGGTGGTCGGCTCGTCGGCGATCAGCAGCTCCGGCTTCAGCGCCAGCGCGATGGCGATGCCGATGCGCTGGCGCTGTCCGCCCGACATCTCGTGCGGGAAGCTGTCGATGCGCTCGGCGGCACGCGGTATCTTCACCATCTCGAGCAGACGCAGCGCCTCGATGCGGGCGTCGCGCCGCGACAGGCCCTGGGCCAGCCGCAGTCCCTCGGCGATCTGCGCGCCGACCCGCATCGACGGGTTGAGCGCGGTCATAGGTTCCTGGAAGATCATCCCGATCTTGCGGCCGCGGACCCGGCAGAGCTGGCGCTCGGACATGGTCAGGATGTCCTCGCCGTCGAGCAGGATCCTCCCCGTTGCCCTTGCGGTGCGCGGCAGCAGCCCCATGGTGGCCAGCGAGAGCACCGACTTGCCCGAGCCGCTTTCGCCGACGATGCCCAGCGTTTCGCCCTTGGCCAGATCGAGGCTGATGCCGTGGACGACCTCGACCGGATCGCCATGTTCGCGCGCGAAGGAGACGCGCAGGTCGTGAACAGACAGCATCATGATGCCTGCCTCCGTCTTGGGTCGGTGAGGTCGCGCAGCCCGTCGCCGAGCAGATTCAGCCCGAGCACCGCCGCGGCAATGGCAAGGCCGGGAGCCAGCACGAGGTGCGGCGCGGCCGAGATGAAGGTCTGCGCATCCGCCAGCATCCGGCCCCAGCTCGGGGTTGGCGGGGCGACACCCATGCCGAGGAAACTGAGCCCCGCCTCCGACAGGATCGCAAGGCCGGTCTGGATCGCAAGCTGCACGATGATCTGCGCCGAGATGTTGGGGAGGATGTGCTGAAGTGTGATCAGCGCCGGACCCTTGCCCGCCATGCGCGCGGCCTGCACGAAGTCGCGCGACCAGATTTGCAGCGCCGCGCCGCGGGTCACGCGGGCGAAGACCGGGATCATGAAGACGCCGATGGCGGTGATCGACGTCAGCGCTCCCGGACCCATCAGCGCGCCCAGAAGGATCGCCGAGAGGATCGGTGGAAAGGAAAAGAGCACGCCGTTGACCGCCATCGAAACGCGCTCGAAGGCGCCGCCCTTGGCAGCGGCAGAGACGCCCACCAGCGTGCCGATGGCGCCGCCCACCAGCGTCGCGGTGACGGCGATGCCCAGCGAGGTCCATGCCCCGGCCATGATGATCGAGAGCACGTCGCGGCCGATTTGGTCGGCGCCGAGCAGCCCGGCCTCGCCCGGAGCCTTGAGGCGGTTGAGAATGTTCATCGCGGTGGGATCGGCCGGCGTCCAGACCCGGCTCAGCAGCGCCGCGGCCAGCAGTCCGCCGGTGATCATCCCGCCCGCGATCAGCGAAAAGGGAAGTTTCCTCATGTCCGGCCCCTCAGGCGCGGGTCGAGCACGGCGTAGAGCGCGTCGACGATGACGTTCACGACCATCACGATCAGGGTGAACATGAGCACCACGTTCTGCACCACGATGAGGTCGCGCTGGGACAGCGCCTGATAGGCCAGCGTGCCGATGCCCGGCAGGGTGAACACGTTTTCGACCAGAACCGCGCCGGAGATCAGGAAGGGAATTTGCAGCCCCAGCATGGTGACCACCGGCAGCAGCGCATTGGGCACCGTGTGACGCCAGAGCGCGCGCGTGCGGCTCATGCCCTTGGCGCGGGCGGTGCGCACGAAGTCCTCGTTGGTGACCTCGATCACCGCCGCGCGGGTCACCCGCGTGAGCACTGCCGACTGCGGGATGGCAAGCGCGATGGCAGGCAGGATCAACGCCTCGAGTGCGGGCCAGGCACCGGCCTGCCAGCCCGGAAAGCCGCCAGGGGTGAGCCAGCCGAGACCCAGGGCGACGCCGAGGATCAGCAGCAGGCCGATCCAGAAGTTCGGCACCGCGATGCCGACCTGCGAGAACAGCGAGGCGAGCGTGTCCACCGGCCCGTTCGGGCGGTTGGCGGCCCAGACTCCGAGCGGCAGGGAGATGACAATCGACAGCAGCGTGGCGATCGCCGTCAGCGGCACGGTCACCGCCAGCCGGTCGCCGATCAACTGCGCCACCGGCACGCCATAGGTGTAGGAGTTGCCCAGATCGCCGGTGAATACCCCGCCCAGCCAGGACAGGTAGCGCAGCAGCAGCGGGCGATCGAGCCCCAGCTCCGCGCGCAGCGCGGCGACGGTGTCGGGCGAGGCGTTGGTGCCCAGCATGATCGAGGCAGGATCGCCGGGGGCGGCCTCGATCAGCAGGAAGATCACCAGCGACGCGATCGCGAGAACGACCGCGAGGCCGCCGATCTGCCGTGCCAATCTCTTGAATGCAAGCATGGTACCTCTCGGCCCCTGAAAGGGGCCAGTTCTTGTCGTTGTGGTCTTTCGGGAAAAGGGCGGGGCGGCCAGGGATGGGGGACCGCCCCGATGCGCCGGCCTTACTCGGCCCAGTGCACCTCGGTCATGTCGTTGGACGGCACCGGGCCGTTTTCCCAGACGCCTTCGAGACCGGCCTTCCAGATGCCCAGCTTCGGCTCGGAGAAGAGGAAGAGCGCGGGCATGTCCTGCGCGATGATCTCCTGCGCCTTGTGGTAGCCCTCGGCGCGGGCGTCGGGGGTTGCGGCCCCGGCGATTTCGGCGATGGTCGCGTCGAACGCGGGGTTCTCGTAGTTGAAGTAATAGGGGTGGCGAGCGTAGATATTGATGTCCAGCGGCTCGGCATGGCCGATGATGGTCATGTCGTAATTGGTGTCCTTGAACACGTCCTGGATCCAGGCCGCCGGGAAGTCCGAGCTCTCGATCTCCGCTGTCACCCCGATCTGCGAGAAATAGGCCTGAAGAATCTCGGCCGAGCGCTGCGCATAGGTGCGGGTCGGCACCTTGAAGGTGAACTCGAAGCCGTCGCCGTAGCCCGCCTCGGCCAACAGCGCCTTCGCGCCCTCGGGGTCGTAGGGGAACGCGCCGGTCAGATCCTCGTAGAACGGGCTGGCAGGCGAGAAATGCGAGCCGATGGGCGTGCCGTAGCCGGATTTCACCGCCTCGATCAGCATGTTACGGTCCACCGCCATCATCAGCGCGCGGCGCACGCGCACGTCATCGAAGGGCGGCCTGGCCGTGTTCATGCCCGCGACGATCTCCATTTCGCCGGTGCCGACATGGGTGACGAAGCCCGCATCCTTGGTGAACTGCTCGAAAAGCTCGGGCGCGCCGAACTCGGCAATGCCATCCACCTGTCCCGAGCGCAGCGCCGCGACCTGGGCCTGCGGGTCGGCGATGAAGCGCGCGGTCACCCGGTCGAGCGCCGGGGCCTCGCCCCAGTAGCCGTCATAGGCGCTCATGATCACGCGGTCGCCCTGACGCCACTCGTCGAGCTTGAACGGGCCGGTGCCGACGGGGGCACTGGTGTTGGTCTCGGCCGAGCCCGGCTCGACGATCACCGCCGCCGGGAACCCGAGCCAATAGAGCAGATCGGAGGAGGGGGCGGACAGGCGCAGCACCAGGGTCTGTGCGTCCGGGGCCTCCACCGCCTCGATCACCGTGAAGAGGGCCTTCTGACCGTTGGTGGACTGCTCGGCGAGGATGCGCTCCAGGCTGAACTTGGCGACGCTGCTGTCGAAGACCGCGCCGTTGTGGAAGGTGACGCCCTCGCGCAGGAGGAAGGTATAGGTCAGGCCATCCTCCGAGATCTCCCAGCTGGTGGCGAGCTGCGGCTGCAACGCACCGTCGCGATCAATGGTGACGAGACCCTCGAAGATGTTCTGCCAGGTGACCTGGCCTGCGGCGACCGGCGAGCCGACGGTCGGATCGAGACCGGCAGGCTCGACCGCCTGGATGAAGCTGACGTCGCCGGCGGCATGGGCCGCAAGCGGTGCCGCAGCGATGAGGGCAGCCGCCGAGATGGAGCCGGCAAGAGCGCGGAGCGTAAGAGTCATTGGGGTCCCTGTCGTTATGAGTGTCAGTGTGGTCTTCGTCACATCTTGACGACAGATGAAAGAGCAGATCGAGTGTCCTGAAAACTGAAATTACAAAGTCACTGTGCTACGAAAATCGTTGCACTGACCGGAGAGCGCCATGGATATGATGACCATCGAGCTGTTTCAGGAGCTGGCGCGCTCTGGGTCGATCCGCCAGACCGCCGAGGCGATTGGCGTGTCGCCCACCGCGGTGGCCCGGCAGCTCGACAAGCTCGAGCGCGCGTTCGGCACGCCGCTGGTCGAGCGCACCCCGCGCGGAGTGCGGCTGACCGCAGCGGGTGAGGTGATCGCCGCGAAATCACGTGACGTGGCGCGGGAGTTGGCCACGGCCAAGCAGATGATCGACGAGCTGAAGGGGTTGCGGCGGGGCCATGTGTCTGTGCATGTGAACGGCGCGGCGATCAGCTCGATCCTGGCGCCAGCTTTGTCCGAATTCTCGGGAATGCATCCCAACATCTCGATCGAAGTGGTGGTCTCCTCGGCGCAGGGGGCGCTCGATGCGGTGGCGACCGGCCAGACAGACATGGCGGTGACCATGTTCGCCCCGGCCGATGCGCGCGTGATGACGCGCTTCCGCATGCCGGTGCGCCACGAGCCGATCCTGTCTCCGAACCATCCGCTGGCGGCGCAGGAGCGGCTCTCGATCGCGGACCTCGTCGGCCATCGGCTCGCGCTTCCCGACCGCAGCTTCGGCGTGCGCCGGATCTTCGACACGCGGCTGCGCACGCATGGGTTCGATCCCTTCGAGGCGGCCTTCACCACCTCGTCGCTGGAGTTGCAGAAGGAACTGGCCCGGCGCGGTTCGGCGATCCTGATCCTGCCGCAGATGACGGTGCAGCGCGAGCTCGACGATGGCGATCTGGTGATGCGGGCGTTCGAGCCGAGGAGCCGAATCGAAACGCTGATCGAGCTGAGCCATTCCGTGACCCGTCACCAGAGCTTCGCCGCACGGCAGGTGCTGGATTTCCTCAGCGGTTTCCTGGAACGGCGTCACGGTTGATCTGCTGGGTAGGGGGGCCTTGCGCAGTCTTTTCGAGGGTTCAGACCCATTGGTATCCAGAGCCAGGGAAAGACGGTAGCGGCGGGGCAATGGCTGAGAGGAAGACATTCGGACATCGGTCGTAGCGGCGGCGATCATATCGAACCCTGGCCAGACGACCCTTCTGGCTCGTGACTTCGCGGGTGTCTGCTTCTCGGCCCACGGCCACATTCCGCCCTACGGAGAGGACCGCGCCCAGGGTGTCCTGCACCGGGCACAAGCAGCAACGCCGGGGCTCGGTGCGGCGCGCTTGCCCGACGTTTGCGGCGGCGGTACCGCCGCCGGTTGACTCTGCAACGCCCGGAGGATGCATTGCGCATTCAAGCCACTGAAATCCGAACCGGGTCCGACATGGTCACAAATGCTCTTCGCGCTTCGGCGCCGGACTCCTTCCGCGCCCTCGGGGCCGTCTTGTCGAAGACCTACAGGTTCATCGCGATCGACGTGGAAACGGCCAATTCGGACGCCAGCAGTATCTGCCAGAT
>NZ_JADFFK010000012.1 GCF_015223355.1 Salipiger mangrovisoli
AACGACTACGGCGCCTTGGGCGACACCTCGACCCTCGCCGACCCCTCGGTCGTCGACGACCTCATCGAAAACCGCGCGAACAAGGGGTGAGCGAGATGGAGGCAACCACCGTGACCCGCGCCCCCGTGCTCATCCTTCTCGGCCCTCCGGGGGCCGGGAAAGGCACCCAGGCGCGCAAGCTCGAGGACAAGTACGGGCTGGTGCAGCTCTCGACCGGCGATCTGCTGCGCGCCGCCGTGGCGCAGGGCACCGAGGCCGGCAAGGCCGCCAAGGCGGTGATGGAGGCCGGCGGGCTGGTCAGCGACGAGATCGTCATCGCCATCCTGCGCGACCGCATCAAGGCGCCCGACTGCACCAGCGGTGTGATCCTCGACGGCTTCCCGCGCACCACGGTGCAGGCCGAGGCGCTCGACGCGCTGCTGGCCGAGAGCGGGCAGAAGATCAACGCAGCGATCAGCCTCGAGGTGGACGATGCCGCCATGGTCGAGCGGATCTCGGGCCGCTACACCTGCGGCGCCTGCGGCGAGGGCTATCACGACAGGTTCAAGACGCCGAAAGAGGACGGCGTCTGCGACAATTGCGGCGCGACGGAAATGAAGCGCCGCGCCGATGACAAGGCGGAAACGGTGGCCTCGCGGCTCGAGGCCTACCACGCTTCGACCGCCCCGCTCATCGGCTACTACGAAGGCAAGAACGCCCTGAGCCGCATCGACGCGATGGGCAGGATCGAGGAGGTCGCCGCCGGGCTCGGCGCGATCGTGGAGAAAGCGACGGGCTGACCGTCGACGGCCGCTCAAAGGAGGGGCGGCTGCATTTTCAGGAGGAGGAACCGCCATGGCGGATCAATCAACGCACCATGCGCATGGCGCCGAGGAGGCCGGCAAGGCCTACTGGTCGGCCAACCTGCGCCTCATCTACATCAGCCTGGTCATCTGGGCGCTGTGCAGCTTCGGCTTCGGCATCCTGCTGCGCCCGATGCTCTCGGGCATCAAGGTCGGCGGGTCCGACCTAGGCTTCTGGTTCGCCCAGCAGGGCAGCATCATCGTCTTCCTGGCGCTGATCTTCTTCTACGCCTGGCGGATGAACAAGCTCGACCGTGAATACGGCGTGGACGAGGAGTAAGGCGCCATGGATCAGTTCACCATCAACCTGCTGTTCGTGGGCGCCTCCTTCGCGCTCTACATCGGCATCGCGATCTGGGCCCGCGCGGGCTCCACGTCGGAATTCTACGCCGCCGGGCGCGGCGTGCACCCGGTCACCAACGGCATGGCGACGGCGGCGGACTGGATGTCCGCGGCCTCCTTCCTGTCGATGGCGGGCCTCATCGCCTTCACCGGCTATGACAACTCGGCCTACCTGATGGGCTGGACCGGCGGCTACGTGCTGCTGGCGCTGCTGCTTGCGCCCTACCTGCGCAAGTTCGGCAAGTTCACCGTGTCGGAATTCATCGGCGACCGCTTCTACTCGCCGACCGCGCGTCTCGTGGCGGTGATCTGCCTGATCATCGCCTCGACCACCTACGTGATCGGCCAGATGACCGGCGTCGGCGTGGCCTTCGGCCGCTTCCTCGAGGTGGACAGCACCACCGGCCTGCTGATCGGCGCAGTGATCGTCTTCGCTTACGCGGTGTTCGGCGGCATGAAGGGCGTGACCTACACGCAGGTCGCGCAATACGTCGTGCTGATCCTCGCCTACACCATCCCGGCGATCTTCATCTCGCTGCAGCTGACCGGCAACCCGATCCCCGGCCTCGGCCTCTTCGGAACCGACCAGGCCTCGGGCGAGCCGCTGCTGGCCAAGCTCGACCAGATCGTGCGCGAGCTGGGCTTCGGCGAATATACCGCCCACAACGGCGACACGCTCAACATGGTGCTCTTCACCCTGTCGCTGATGATCGGCACCGCCGGCCTGCCGCACGTTATCATGCGGTTCTTCACCGTGCCCAAGGTGGCCGACGCACGCTGGTCCGCCGGCTGGGCACTGGTCTTCATCGCCCTGCTCTACCTGACGGCCCCGGCCGTGGGCGCGATGGCACGCCTCAACATCACCCAGCAGTTCTGGCCGGAAGGCACCGAGGGCAAGGCCGTCTCGATCGAGCAGATCGAGAACGACCCGGCCTATGACTGGATGGCAACCTGGCAGAAGACCGGTCTGCTGACCTGGAACGACACCAATGGTGACGGGCTGATCCAGTACTACAATGACAAGAACCCCGCGATGCAGGAAAAGGCCACGGCCGAAGGCTGGGCCGGCAACGAGCTGACCAAGTTCGACAACGACATCCTCGTGCTCGCCAACCCCGAGATCGCCAACCTTCCGGGTTGGGTGATCGGCCTCGTCGCTGCCGGTGGTCTTGCCGCCGCGCTGTCGACCGCCGCCGGCCTGCTGCTCGCCATCTCCTCGGCGGTCAGCCACGACCTGATCAAGGGTCAGATCAACCCCGCAATCTCCGAGAAGGGCGAGCTCATGTCGGCCCGCGTCGCCATGGCCGTGGCCATCGCCGTCGCGACCTGGCTTGGCATGAACCCGCCGGGCTTCGCGGCGCAGACCGTGGCGCTGGCCTTCGGCCTTGCCGCTGCCTCGATCTTCCCGGCGCTGATGATGGGCATCTTCTCGAAGGTGAACAACAAGGGCGCCGTGGCGGGCATGATCGCCGGCCTGCTGGTCACCCTGGTCTACATCTTCCTGCACAAGGGCTGGTTCTTCATCCCCGACACGGCGAGCTACTCGGACGCCGATCCCATGCTCGGCACGATCAAGTCGACCTCGTTCGGCGCAGTCGGGGCGCTGGTGAACTTCGTGGTGGCCTTCACGGTCTCGGCGATGAGCAAGCCGATCCCGCGCGAGATCTCGCAGCTGGTGGAAAGCGTGCGCATTCCGCGCGGTGCCGGTGCAGCCCAGGATCACTGAGCGGTGACCCCGCGCGGGGGCGCAGGCGCGCCCTCGCCCTAGGCAAATGTCCCGTCCCGCGCTATGCCGGGGCGGGATTTTTTCTTCCGCGATTGCCCCTTATCGCACCACCGGAGCGCCAAAATGCCGATTGAGCCCGACGACCTGCGCCGTTTCCTGACCTCGGTGCACCCCTATGACGCGCTGGACACCGATGCGCTCGACGTGCTGGTGCCGCAGTTCCTCACGCGCAGCTACAAGCCGGGCGAGGAAATCTACGCCGTCGGCGCGCAACTCGAGGGGCTCTACCTCGTCCACAGCGGCCAGGTGGAGATTCGCGACGAGAACGGCGTCGCCGTCTCGTTGCTGGGTCCGCGCAATTCCTTCGGCGAGCGCGGGCTGATGCGCGAGGGCCTGGCTGCCACCACCGCCAGCTCGCTCGATGACACGGTGCTGCTGCTGCTGCCCGCCTATGCCTTCCGCGAGCTGGTGGCCGAACATGCCGCCGCCCGCCGCTTCTTCGACCGTTCGCGCGCCGCGCGGCCGCGCAAGTCCGACCTCGCGCACAGCCGGGTCGAGACGCTGATGGCCCGCGCCCCGCTCACCGTGCCCCCCGAGACCCCCGCCCAGCAAGCGGCCCTGATGATGCGCGAAGAGGCGGTGTCGTCGCTCTGCGTCACCGAGGGGCGCGACCTCATCGGCATCGTCACCATCCGCGACATCTCGGCCAAGGTGGTTGCGGGCGGCATGGACATCAACGTCCCCGTCTCCGAGATCATGACCCATTCGCCGGTCACCCTGCCGCCCTCGGCGATCGGCTCGGACGTGCTGCACACGATGGTCGAACGCGGCATCGGCCATGTGCCGATCACCGACGCCGGGCGGCTAGTGGGCATCGTCACCCAGACCGACCTCACCCGCTTCCAGGCGGTCAGCTCGGCCGAGCTGGTCGCCGCCATCGCCCGCGCCCGCAGCCCCGAGCAGATGGCCGAGACCACCGCCCGCATCCCGCAGTTGCTGGCGCAGCTCGTCGCCAACGGCAATCGCCACGAGGTGACGACGCGGCTGATCACCGACATCGCCGACACGGTCACCCGCCGCCTGCTGGCGCTGGCCGAGGAGGACTTGGGCTCGGCCCCGGTGCCCTGGCTGTGGCTGGCCTGCGGTTCGCAGGGACGGCAGGAACAGACCGGCGTGTCGGACCAGGACAATTGCATGATCCTCGACGACAGCGCCACCGAGCGCGACATGGAATACTTCGCGGAGATGGCGAAGTTTGTCTGCGACGGCCTTGATAAAGCGGGATATTTCTACTGCCCTGGTGACATGATGGCGACCAACCCGCGCTGGCTGCAGACGCAATCGGTGTGGCGCAAGTACTTCCGGGGCTGGATCGAGACGCCCGACCCCGAGGCCCAGATGCTGGCCTCGGTGATGTTCGACCTGCGGCCCATCGGCGGCAGCAAGTCGCTGTTCGAGGACCTGCAGGCCGAGACGCTGGACGCCGCCTCGAGGAATTCGATCTTCACCGCCCACATGATTTCCAACTCGCTCAAGCACACCCCGCCGCTCGGCCTCTTGCGCGGCTTTGCCACGATCCGCTCGGGCGAGCACAAGAACACCGTCGATCTCAAGCACAACGGCGTGGTGCCCGTGGTCGATCTGGCGCGGGTCTACGCGCTGCAGGCACGGGTGCCCGAAGCCGGCACCCGCGCCCGGATCGAGGCGGCGATCGCCGCCGGCACCGTTTCCGGCTCGGGCGGTCAGGATTTGCTCGATGCCTATGATCTGATTGCCGAAACCCGCCTTGAGCATCAGGCAGCTCTGGTCAAGCGCGGCGAAAAGCCCGACAACTATCTGGCGCCGTCCGACCTGTCGGATTTCGAGCGCAGCCACCTGCGTGACGCCTTCGTGGTGATCAAGTCGATGCAATCGTCGATCGGTCACGGGCGCGGCATGCTGGGCTAGGGACCTGAGGGGGGAGAGATGTTCTACGAATTGATTGCCGTGCTGGTGGCCGGCCTTGCCGGGGCCGGCGTGGTGATGCTGCTCAGTCGCGCGACGGGCGGACGGCTGCCGCGCTGGATGATCCCCCTGGGAGCCGGGGCGGCGATGCTGATCGCCTCCATCGCCAGCGAATACAGCTGGTACGGCAGCACCGCCCAATCGCTGCCGGAGGGCTTCGAGATCGTCGAGACCCATGCCTCCACGGCGCTCTGGCGGCCGTGGACTTATGCCGTCCCGATGACCGACCGCTTCATCGCGGTGAACGCCGGCGGGCGGCGCGAAAATGCGCAGACGCCGGGCCTCTACCTCGCCGATCTCTATTTCTTCGCGCGCTGGCAGCCGACGCAGGTGGTCGAGGTCATGGTCGATTGCCCCGGCGGACGCCGCGCCGACCCCATGGGCGGCGATGGCGGCACGCCGCGCTGGCGCGAGGTCGGGTCCGAGGACAGCATCGTCGCCGCGGTCTGCCCGGAGGCGCGCACGTGACCCATCTGAGCCTGCGCCTGCGCATCTTCCTCTTCTTCGTCCTGATTGCGGTCGGCGGTGCGGGGATCATGGCGCTGGCGCTCTGGCTCGGCTACGGGCGCGCGCTCGGCACCACGCCCGGCAACGGCTTTGTCTTTGCCGGCATTCTTGCCATCTTCGGCCTGACTGCGCTGACCGTCGGCGTCTGGCTGCTCTTCGACGAGAATGTCGCCAAGCCGGTCGAGCGCATCGCCTCGGAGATGCGCGTGCGCGCGC
The DNA here is from genome assembly GCF_015223355.1 of Salipiger mangrovisoli. GTDB lineage: Bacteria > Pseudomonadota > Alphaproteobacteria > Rhodobacterales > Rhodobacteraceae > Salipiger > Salipiger mangrovisoli. The sequence continues at coordinate 5,638 of NZ_JADFFK010000012.1, forward strand.
ATGCGGGGGTCGAGCGGCAGGTGGACACCCATGCCGCGCGCTACCTCGGCGATCTGGCGCATGCGGCCGAGGCGGTCTCGGCCCGGCTGACGGAAACCGCGCTGGCCTCGGCGCAGCGGGTGGCCGAGGAGACCGCGCAGCTCGCCGCCGACAAGGAACGGCTGACCGCCCTGCTCACCGAGATCCCCGTGGCCACCCTCATGGTCAGCCCCAATGGCCGCATCGTGCTCTACGATGGGCAGGCCGCCGAGGTGCTCGCCCAGATCCACGTGCCGCGGCTCGACGCGGCGGTGACCGATTATTTCCTCGCAGCCGGGGTCGAAGCCGCGGTGCGCGAGATGCATCGCACCGGCCGCGAGGTCACGCTCACCCTGCGCTCGGTCGACGAGGCGCAAAGCTACCTGGGGCGGATGAAACCGCTCGACGCAGGCGGCTATCTGCTGATCATCGAAGAGGCCGAGGCGCGCCTTCCGCCACAGGCCGAGCGCCCGATGGTTTTCGACTTCTCGCTGCTCACCGCACCGGCCCCTGCCGCGCTGGAGGACACGCCGCTGCGGGCCTTGACCTACGTGGTGTTCGACACCGAGACGACGGGACTGCTGCCGCACAAGGACGAGGTGGTGCAGATCGGTGCGGTGCGGGTCGTGAACGGGCGCATCGTTCCCGGCGAGCAGATCGACCAGCTGGTCGATCCCGGCATCCCGATCCCGCAATCCTCGACCAGGGTGCACAAGGTGACCGACGCCATGGTGCACGGCCAGCCGGACATCGCCGAGGCCGGGCGGCGCTTTCATCACTTCGCCCGCAACGCGGTGATCGTGGCGCATAATGCGCCCTTCGACATGGCTTTCCTGCGCCGCCACCAGTCCCGTATGGGGATCGACTGGACCAATCCGATCCTCGACACGGTGCTGCTGTCGGCGGTGCTTTTCGGCGCGAGCCAGACCCACACGCTGGATGCGCTCTGCGACCGGCTCTCCGTGTCCATCCCCCCCGCTCGGCGGCACACCGCGCTCGGCGATGCGCAGGCCACCGCCGAGGTGCTGGTCAGGATGCTGCCGATGCTGGAAGCGCAGGGAATGGCGACCTTCGGCGCGGTGCTGGCGCAGACCCGGCAGCACGGGCAACTTCTGGAAGACCTGAACTGAGGCTGTCGAGCGCCGCCTGCACGGCCTCGCGCGGAGCGGACCCAGATGGCAGCCGCGCCAGCGCCGCCAGCCGCGGCTCGAGGGCGCACATGGCGGCGTGTAGCGCGACCGCGCGCGGGATCACCCGGCCCGCACCCGCCCGCGGCAGCGGCCAGTAGGCGCAGACCGGCGGCGGCATTTGCGAACCGAGCGGCAGGGCATCCGCCGCGACGGTGTCGAGGGCGATCACCATATCCGCACCCCGTTCCATCGCGCCGCGCGGAACGTCGCCGGGCGGCGGCAGTCCCCAGACCCCGAGCAGCGCCAGCAGCAGCGGATCGAAGGCACAGGCGGGGTCAGCGCCCGCCGCCGACACGCGCGCCCCGCCCCTGAGCCGCCGCCGCGCCAGCGCCGCGGCCAGCGGCGACAGCAGCGCGCCGTCCGAGCAGAGAAACAGCAGCCGCGCCCTGGCCGACCTGCGCCTGCCCGGAACCTCGCGCTCCGGCACCGCGCCGGCCCGCCCCAGCGCCACATCCGCCCCGAGCCAGTCGATCACATGCGCCAGCGCGCCCGGCACCGCGTGGTAGAGCCGCAGCGGCCCCTGCGCACGCTGCACCAGCAGCCCCGCGTCGCAGAGCGCCGCCAGATGCGCCGAGAGCGTCGAGGGCGGCACCGCCAGCGCGCGCGCCAGATCGCCCGCAGCCAGGGGATGCGGCAGATGGCGGATCAGCAGCCGCAGCACCGTGACGCGCAGCGGGTTTCCGAGCAATCCGAGACGGGCGAGACAAAGCGGTTCCATGTCCTTCCGCATAGCTCAGGCGCCTTGAAGGCAAGGTTAACGCCACCGGCCCGCCTGACCTCCTCACGCGCCCACTTGACCTTTCCCCGGCGCGGCCCTAGCGCTCTGGGCATGGCACAGGCACCCCTTCTCCAGCTCTCCGACATCGCGCTCACCTTCGGTGGCGAGCCGGTGTTTTCCGGCCTCTCGCTCAACGTCCAGCCCGGCGACCGCGTCGCGCTGGTCGGCCGCAATGGCTCGGGCAAATCCACCCTGATGAAGGTCATGGCGGGCTTCGTCGAGCCCGACACCGGCGAGCGCATCGTGCCGCCGGGCATCTCGGTGGGCTACATGGAGCAGGAGCCGGACCTCTCGGGTTTCGAGACGCTGGGCGATTATGCCGCCGAGGGCCTCGGCCCGGCGGAAATGTACAAGGTCGAGGCAGCGGGCGAAGGGCTCGGCTTCGACCCCGCCCGCCCCGTCGCCACCGCCTCGGGCGGCGAGCGCCGACGCGCCGCGCTCGCCAAGCTGATGGCACAGGACCCGGACGTCATGCTGCTCGACGAGCCGACGAACCACCTCGACATCAACGCGATCGGCTGGCTCGAGGACGAGCTGAAGCGCACCCGCAAGGCCTTCGTCCTGATCTCGCACGACCGGCGCTTCCTCGAGAACCTCACCCGCGCCACGCTGTGGATCGACCGCGGCGCGGTGCGCCGTCAGGAGCAGGGCTTCGCTGCCTTCGAGGTTTGGCGCGACAAGACCTGGGCCGAGGAGGACGAGGCCCGCCACAAGCTCGACCGCAAGATCAAGGCCGAGGCGAAATGGGCGGTCGAGGGCATCTCGGCCCGCCGCACCCGCAACCAGGGCCGCGTGCGCGCGCTGCAGGCGCTGCGCGCAGAGCGCTCGTCGCAGATCCGTCGCCAGGGCACCGCGGCAATGGAGCTGTCCTCTGGCCCGACCTCGGGCAAGAAGGTGATCGAGGCCGTGGCGCTCACCAAGGGCTTCGGCGACAAGCAGATCGTCAAGGAGTTCTCGCTGACCGTGATGCGCGGCGACCGCGTCGCCTTTGTCGGTCCGAACGGCGTCGGCAAGACCACCCTCATCCGCATGCTGATGGGCGAGATCGCGCCCGACGCCGGCAGCGTCAAGCTCGGCACCAACCTGATGCCGGCGATCTTCGACCAGACCCGCGCCCGGCTCGACCCCGAGATGACGCTCTGGGAAAGCCTCACCGGCGATCCCGAGATGCGCGTTTCCGGCAAGGCCGACCAGGTGCTGGTACGCGGCCAACCCAAGCATGTCGTCGGCTACCTCAAGGAATTCCTCTTCGACGAGCGCCAGGCCCGCGCGCCCGTGCGGTCCCTCTCGGGCGGCGAGAAGGCCCGGCTGCTGCTGGCCAAGATCATGGCCAGCGAAAGCAACATGCTGGTGCTCGACGAACCGACCAACGATCTCGACGTGGAAACGCTCGACCTGTTGCAGGACCTGCTCGGAGACTATGACGGCACCGTGCTGCTGATCAGCCATGACCGCGACTTCCTCGACCGGGTGGCCAGCTCGACCATCGCCATGGAGGGCGACGGCCGTGCCGTCGCCTACGCCGGCGGCTGGAGCGACTACCAGGCGCAGAAGGCCGAGGCCGAGGCGGCGAGCGCACCGAAGGAGAAGCCCGTCGCCAAGCCCGGCAAGGACAGCTCCGCCGCGCCGAAACCCAAGGCGCAGCAGAAGGGCATGAGCTTCAAGGACAAGCACCGGCTGGAGGAACTGCCCGGCCTGATCGACCGGCTGACCGCCGAGATCGGCAAGCTTGAAGGGCTGCTGGCGGACCCCGAGCTCTTCACCCGCGAGCCGATGAAGTTCAAGAAAGCCACCGAGGCGCTGGACGAGCGGCAGGAAAAGCTCGCCGCCGCCGAGGAGGAATGGCTGGAACTCGCGGAGAAGGCCGAAGCGGCAGGCTGAACCCGCCGTCGCCGGCCAAATCTCTTCGAAGAGATTTGCAAGAGCCTTCGAAGGCTCTTGCCTCTTACTCGCCCGGCTGGTGCAGCGGCAGGCGCTTCTCGGCAATCACCATGACCCCCACGGTCAGCAGGATGCGCACCACGTGGTGCAGGCTGACCAGCGCCGGGTTGGCGGCAAGCGACAGCGCGATGATCGACATCTCGGTGACGCCGCCCGGCGCATAGGAGATCATCAGGTGCAGGAACGGGATGTCGGTCGCCCAGGTCAACCCCAGCGCGAAACTGCCGCCGAGCGCCAGCATCCACAGCACCGACAGAAAGCTGAGCCCGGCCGAACGCCGCAGCATCGCCGCGGTCATGCCGGTGAAGCGCACGCCGAGCGAGCTGCCCACCACCACCTGCGCCGCGGCGATCAGCCAGAACGGCAGGTGCATGTCCACTAGGCCGGACAAGGTCAGCGCCGCCGAGAGCAGCAGCGGCCCGGTGATCTGCCCCGCCGGCAGCTTGATCTTCGAGGCCACGAAGAGCCCGGCGAGCGCCGCCAGAACGACCACGAGCAGCTCCGCCGCCGTGGCGGGCCCCGTGGGCATGACGCTCTGGCCGGCGGCGCTGCCGACCGGATGACCGACCCACAGCGACAGCGCCGAGGGCAGGATCGAGATGACCAGGATGATGCGCAGGAACTGCTGCGCGGTCAGCAGCCGCAGATCCGCTCCCGCCCTCTCGCCGAGCACCAGGCTTTCCATCAACCCGCCCGGCGCGCCGGCGTAAAAGGCCGTTGCCCGATCATAGCCGCCAAGACGGTGGAAGATCAGGAAGTTGCCGAATTGCGCCAGCACCACGAAGGCGGCCAGCATCGACAGGGTCAGCGGCAGTTCGGGCAGCAGCGCGAAGATCTCGGGCGTGACCTGCGTGCCGATCATCACGCCGATGAGCCCGATGAACAGTGTCCGGAACCGCATCGGAAAGGCGTAGTCCGCCAGCGCGCGCCGGTGGAACAGCGCCACCGCGGCACCCGAGGTGAAGAGCGAGCCGAGCATATAGGGCATCGGCAGATGCGCCAACTGCGCGAGCCAGCCGCCAAGGCTGCCCGCAACCAGCAGGCAGCCGGTGGTGAGGATCATCCGGAGGGAGAGCGTCGAAAGGGTCATGTCCGGACATAAGCGCAACCCGCGGGAAGGTGCAACGGCGCAATCCCGGATCGCGCGACGAGGGGGCTCCGCCCCCGCCCTGCGGGCTCCCCCGGCGTATTTTGGAAGAGAAGAAGAGGCCTCCGCTTCTTCTCTTTCCAAATACGCCCTTGCCGCGCCGGTGCCGGGCGCGGCAAGGGGTCAGCGCGCCAGGTCGCTGGCGATGCGGGTGGCGAGCTGGTCGGTGGCACTGCCCGCCGCCGCGGCGATTCCGGCGGCGCTGGCCGCGGCCAAGGGTACGGTGATCTCGAAGCGGTTGACGCGTTCGCGGATCACCCTGTCGTAGGACGACAGCGCGTATTGCCCCTTGAGCCGGAACGTTCCCGCCTCACTCGCCACCGCCTCGGACACGCGCACATGCACCGCCGCCTGCGCCGGTTCCTCGAGCGGCCAGGGTTCGGCGGCCACGGTCGCGCCGCTGATCTGCCCGAGGCGCTCGGCCAACGCCTGGGTCATCGCGCGGCGCGGATCGTCGGCCCAGAGCGCACCCTCGACCTGGTTCATCGCGCCGGAGGTCTCTTCGAGCAGGATCTCGGAGGCATCGGCATAGGCCGGCAGCGAGACCTCGCGCACTTCGAGCGTGCCCACGGCGAGACGGACGCTGGCGGTGGGCGGGGCGGTCTCCATCCGGTAGCGCGGCTCGGAGCCGCAGGCGGCGGCAAGAAGCGGCAGCAGCAGAAGCGGGAGGGTCGTCTTGAGGCGCATTCGGGGTCTCCTGTCAGCGGCCGAAGAGCAGCGAGTTGGGGTTGCGTTCGATCGTGCGGGCAAGTTTGTTCAACGCCTCGGCGGCGGTCTGCACCTCGCGCAGGGCCGAAACGGTCTGGCGGTTGAAGGCAGAATTGCCGTCATAGCCCTTGATCACCTGCTCCGCCTCGGCGACGAGGCGCTGGATGCGCGCCGAGAGGTCGGGCAGCGTGGCCGCCGCCTCCTCCACCGCCGCGGCGGCGTCGCGCGCCGAGGCCAGCGTGGCATTGGTGTTCTCGATCACCCCGCCGGCGCGCAGCTCGGAAAGCGCGCCCTGCGCCTCCTGCAGCATGGCCGAGAGATCGGCGGGCAGCTGGCGGGTGCTGTCCTGGTCGACGAGCTTGCCCGCCCCGTCGAGGAACTGCCCGGCATCGGCCAGGAAGCTTTCCAGGTCGAGCGCCGTGGCCTTCTGAGTGAGCGCCCGCAGATCGGCGAGCAGGTCGGGCACGCCGGCCATGCTCTCATCCACCGAGCCCGCCACGCCGGTGACCTCTTCTGCCGCGGCCTCGGCCGCCTCGAGGGTCGACACCAGTTGCTGCACCGCGCCGGCGGCGCGCATGTCCTCGATCACCCCGCGCAGCTCGGCGACGGTGCCGCGCAGCTCGCCCGGAATGGCCTGGATTTCCTCGTTGCCGATCAGCCCGCGGGCGTCTTCGAGCAGGCCGATCACCGCCTCCGGGGCGTCGCGCAGACGCGGGTTGGCGGTGAAGTTCTCGATCGAGGCCAGGGTGTCGATCGCCTGGTCGAGCAGGTCCTCGACCGGCAGGTCGTTGATCCTCTGGAACAGGCCCTCGGCGGTGGCGGTGATGTCCGGCAGGTCCGACTCGACCGAGGGGATCAGCGGCGCGTCCTGGGCGAAGACGCCGAAGGTCGCGGGCTCGGCGTCCGGCACCTCGGCCAGTTCGACCACCAGCGACTGGCTGAACAGGCTCTGCGAGGCCAGCCGGGCGCGCAGCCCGTTCTTCACCGCGTTGGACAGGAAGGCGATGGTGTCGGACTGCGGCGCCTCTTCCTCGAGCCCCAGCGCGCGGGGATCGATCGAGAGCGTGGTGCGCAGGCGCACGGTCTGCTGCTCGCCCTCGCCGTCGATGAAAGCCCCGATGGCGGTGACCCGGCCAACGCGCAGCCCGCGGTAGGTGACCGAGGATCCGACCTCGAGCCCGCGCACGGATTCGTCGAATTCGGCGGTCAGCTCCACCGCGTTGGAAATGCTTTCCGAGAACAGGCTGTCGCGGGCCGCCGCCTCGTCATCGTAGAGGTCGAAGGCGTAGCCCGCCGGCACCGCGTTGCCGCCCGAGACCACGGTGTCGAAGGCGATCCCGCCGCGGATCAGCGCGGCCACCGAGCCGACCGAGAGGTTGAGACCCGATGGGCCGATGTTGACCGAGAAGCCCGAGGTGTCCCAGAACCGCGTTGCCGTGGTGATGCGGCGATCGTTCGGGGCCTCGATGAAGGCATCGACGACGACGCCGTTGCCGCGCTCGAGCAGCCGCGGGGTCTCGATCCGGCCGACCTCGATGCCGCGGTAGAAGATCGGCGCGCCGGCCGAGAGCTGCGTGCCATCATCGGCGCGGATGGTGATGCGCGTGCCCTTCACGCCGGGGCGCACCAGCGGGCTGGTGTCGAGGCCGCGGAAGCTGCGCGCAGTGGCCCCCTCCTCGGGCGCGAAGCCCGCCTCGATGTAGACCCCCGAGAGGACGGTCGAGAGCCCGGTGATCCCGGAGGTCGAGACCTCGGGGCGGACCACCCAGAACTCTGCGTCAGACGGCAGCGAATCCGCCACGTTGCGGTCGATCCGCGCGGTGACGCGCACCTCGGCCAGGTCGTCCGAGAAGACCACGTCCTCGACCGTTCCGACGACCACGTCACGGTAGCGGATGGTGGTCTCTTCGGCGGTGATCCCGGCGGCGTTCTCGAAGGTGATCTCGATCTTCGCGCCGCGTTCGGCAAAGCTCTGCCAGGCGATGAACAGCGTCACCGCGATGGCAGCCATCGGCACCAGCCAGACCAGCGAGAGGTTGCGCCAGACGGAGCGGCGCTTGGGCTCGATCTCCATCTGGGCCGGTTTCGGATCACTCATTGCTCGGGTTCCTCACTCGCGTCCCAGATCAGCCTCGGGTCGAAGCTCTGCGCCGAAAGCATTGTGAATGCAACGGAAAGCGCGAAACTGATCGCTGCTATTCCAGGATTGATCGCGGCGGCGAAGTCCAGTTGCACCAGCGATGCGAGGATGGCCACCACGAAGACGTCGATCATCGACCAGCGGCCGACGAATTCCACCACCTCGTAGAGATGCTGGCGCTTGCCGGGCGAGAGCTTCACCCGGTGGGTCACGCTCAGCGCCAGGTAGGCGATGGCGATGAACTTGGCGACGGGGATCATGATCGAGGCGAAGAAGACGATCCCGGCAATGCCGTAGGAGCCGTGGTGCACGAGATCGACCACCCCGCCGAAGATCGTGCTGTTGGTGGTCTTGCCCAGCAGCGTGGTCTTCAGCATCGGGTAGACATTGGCCGGCACGTAGATCACCAGCCCCGCCCCCAGCCAGGCCCAGACCCGCTGCAGCGAGGTCTCGTCGCGGCTCGACAGGCGCGAGCCGCAGCGGTCGCAGCGCTCGGGGCCCGGCACATGCACCTTGCCGCATTCGGTGCAGGCGATCATGCCCGCGCGGCGCGCGGTCAGGACCGGCGCGTCTCTAGCGTCTTCCATACGGTGACCCTGCACATGAAATTGTCCTTCAGCACGGTGACCAGCACCAGTGCCACGAAGGCCCAGAAGGCCGGGCCGATCGACAGATGCGCCAGCCCCGCCACCTTCACCAGCGCCACCGCGACGCCGACGATGAACACCTCGGCCATGGCCCAGGGGCGCAGGTGGTCGGCGAGGCGGAAGAAGAAATCGGCGTGCCGCGCCGGGCGGTGGCCAAAGGCCATCGGCGCCAGCACGTAGACCAGCGACAGGAAGCGCACCGTCGGCAAGATCACGATCAGCGAGGCCATGGCGATGGTCAGCGGCGCGGTCATCCCGTTCGAGAAGGCGAGGATGGTGTCGAGCAGCGAGCTGCGCTGCACCCGCCCCGCGACGGAAAGCTCGAGGAATGGAAAGAACATCGCGGCGATCATCAGCACCAGCGCCGAGAGCGCGAGCATGATGATCCGGGTCATCGCCATGCTGCGCGGCTGCTCCAGCACCGCGTGGCAGCGGGCGCAGCGGGCGGTCTCGCCCGTGGCGATCTCGCGCTCCTCGTGCAGCGCGTCGCAGAGCGGGCAGGCAATGAGGTGTCCGGCCTGCTCCGCGGTGAAAGCGGGCGGCGGGAGGGCCGGGTTGATCTGCGGCGGCAGCTCGGAGGCGACGACGTCGGCGAGGCTCATGCGCCCAATCTAGAGTGCGGCGAGCGGCATGGAAAGGGCTGTGGGGACAAAGCCTTCGCCCTGCCCGCCAAGCAGGCATTCAGGACGCACCGGCCGGATGTTGCGGAGCGCTCCATCGACAAGCGCAGGGGCGGCCTGCTACCACCAAGGGCAGAAAAACACTGCACCAAGGAGGTCGAGCCAGATGAAATGCTTCTACGCCCCGGAAACCGAGGGGCACGACCCGAGCTTCCGGCTCACCCACGGCACGGTGGTGCGCAACGCCGAGCGCGCCGAGCGCGCGAAGCTGCTGCTCAAGGGGCTGGACCAGCTCGGCCTCGGCACGGACAGCCCGCCCGAGGCGCCGCGCGCCGCGCTCGAGGCGGTGCATACGGCCGAGTTCCTGCGCTTTCTCGAAACCGGGTGGGACGCGTGGCAGAAGCTGCCGAATGCCGGCCCCGAGGTGGTGCCCAACGTCTTTCCGCGCGGGCCGGTGACCACCTACCCCGAAACAATCGTCGCCCGCGCCGGCTGGCACATGTCCGACACCTCTGCCCCGATCGGCCCGAAGAGCTGGGAAGCCACGCGCCGCGCCGCCGATTGCGCCGTGGCCGCCGCCGAGGCGGTGATGGCGGGTGAACGCGCCGCCTACGCGCTGTGCCGCCCGCCGGGGCACCACACCACCGCCGACGTGGCCGGCGGGCACTGCCTGATGAACGTCACCGCCATCGCCGCGCAGCACCTGCGCCGGGCACACAGCCACGTCGCGGTGCTCGACATCGACGTGCACCATGGCAACGGCACGCAGGCGATCTTCTACGACCGCGCCGACGTGCTGATGGTTTCGGTCCACGCCGAAACGCACGACTACTACCCGTTCTATACCGGTTACGCCCATGAAACCGGCATCGGCGACGGCAAGGGCTTCAATCTCAACCTGCCGCTGCCGCGCAGCACCACCACACCCGGCTGGCTCGCCGCCGTCGATCAGGGCATCGACCGGATCAGGGCCTATGCCCCCGGCGCGCTGGTCGTCAGCCTTGGCCTCGACGCGCATGAGAATGACCCCCTTGACGGCATGAAGGTGAGCTTCGATGGTTTCGCCGAAGCGGGACGCCGGATTGCCGAGGCGGGGCTCCCCACGGTGATCGTGCAGGAAGGCGGCTACCTGTCGCCCGACCTCACCACGTCGCTGACCTCCTTCATGGGAGGGTTTCTCGGCAAGGACCCGCGCGCAGCCTGATGGCGCGTCACACTGGAATTCGGAGTTAACAGATGAACAAGATCCCCAACTCGCTGCACGCCTCGGACATTGCCCACAGCATGCACCCCTACACGAACATGCGCCTCCACGAGGAGCAGGGGCCGATGATCATCACCCGTGGCGAAGGCGTCCACGTCTACGATTCCGAGGGAAAGGAATACATCGAGGGTCTTGCCGGCCTCTGGTCCGTCGCCGTCGGCTTCTCGCAGCCGCGTCTGGTCGAGGCCGCCGCCAAGCAGATGGCCGAGCTGCCCTACTACCACAGCTTCGCGCACAAGGCGCATGAGCCGTCGATCCGTCTGGCCGAGAAGCTTGCCGAGATGACCCCCGAGGGCATGGATCGGGTGTTCTTCACCAACTCCGGCTCCGAGGCGAACGACACCGTCATCAAGATGGTCTGGTTCTACAACAACGCGCTCGGCCGCCCCGAAAAGAAAAAGTTCCTTGCCCGCAACAAGGGTTATCACGGCATCACCATCGCCTCGGGTTCGCTGACCGGCCTGCCGGCGAACCACAAGGATTTCGACCTGCCGGCGATCCCGGTGACCCACCTCACCTGCCCGCACTACTGGAAGTGGGCCGAGGACGGCGAAACCGAGGCCGAGTTCACCGCGCGCCTGCTGAAAGAGGCCGAGGACACGATCCTTTCCGAGGGCCCCGAGACCATCGCCGCCTTCATCGGCGAGCCGGTGATGGGTGCCGGCGGCGTGATGACCCCGCCCGAGGGCTACTGGCCGGGCATCCGCGCGCTCTGCGACAAGTATGACATCCTGCTGGTCTCGGACGAGGTGATCAACGGCTTCGGTCGCTGCGGCACGCCCTTCGGCTGCCAGAAATACGGCTTTACGCCCGACATCATGGTGACCTCGAAGCAGCTCACGTCGTCCTACATGCCGCTGGCGGCGATCATCGTGAACGACAAGGTGTACAACACCATCGCCGATCACACCGCCAAGCTCGGCACCTTCGGGCATGGCTTCACCGGCTCCGGCCACCCCGTCGCCTGCGCCGTCGGCCTCGAGAACCTGAAGATCATCGAGGAACAGGACCTGATGGGCAATGCCGCCCGTCTAGAGGCAAAGTTCCAGGAGGGTCTGCGCAAATTTGCAGATCACCCGCTGGTCGGCGAGGTGCGTGGCGTCGGCCTCATCGGCGGCATCGAACTGGCCAAGGACAAGGAAAAGCGCCTCAGCTTCGAGCCCGCGGGCAAGGTCGCGCCGCAGGTGGTGAAATTCTGCGCCGAGGAAGGGCTGATCCTGCGCGCGGTCTACGAGACCGTCGCGCTCTGCCCGCCGCTGATCGTCACCGAGGAAGACATCGACCAGATCCTCGCCCGCCTCGGCCGCGCGCTCGACCGCGGCTGGGAGTGGGTGCAGGCCGAAGGGCTGGCCTGACCTGCCGCCGTACCGCATGCAGTGACAAGGGCGCCCCTCGGGGCGCCCTTCTTGCAAGGGTTTGGCACAGGGCTCGGCGCCGCCTCGTCCCAGCATCACACCCGACAGCCATCTCGCGCAGCTCGGTGTCGTTGCCGGGGTGCCCGCGCCTTGCTTCAGCGTTCTACTTCAGCCTGAAAAAGATCTCACGCTCCCCCGACAGGTTGAGATCGTCCGCACAGCCGATTTCGCGGGCGTCGCAGGTTCGCAGGAGGGCCCGCATCGGAAAATTCGACGCCTCCGTGGAGGTGTAGAGCCGGAGCCAGCGCGAGGCGGAGGTGGCAGCCGCCACCAGCTCCCGACCTATCCCCTGTCTGCGCGCAGCGGGTGAGACACAAACGATCGACAGCAGCGGCCAGCCCAAAAAGTCGCAAGGCGCAACCTTTGCATAGCCGGCGACTGCGCCTTGCAGCGTCGCGACCATGAGGCTGCCTTGTTGCATGTCCATGCGGCGGTCCCCGATGAACTCGTCAAAACTCTTGAGCGCCCGGTAATCGCGCATTTCACAAGGTCTGATAATCGTGCCTGGTCGCATGGGCCCTCCGCACGCCACCTTCACGCTTGCCGCCCGGAGATGCAATCTGAAGCCCTGCGCTCAAGCCCGGTCGATGCGCCGCGCCTATTCCGGGCGCTCGCATGAGCCGAGCCGTTCACCACGAGGGGCGAAAAGGGCTCTGCCCGCCCGCTCAGCCGACCTCTGGCCAGCGCGGGTGCAACGCGTCGATCCGGTAGTCATGCGCGTGCCGATGCCCGCCATCCGCCACCGGGTGCTCTTGCAGGTGTGGATGGTCGCCGGGCAGTTCCGGATGGTCGTGCGCCCTTGCCAGCGGGTCGCGCGCCGGCCAGACGCGCAGCGCCATCAGCGCGCCAGCCGCCGCGGCCAGCCCCAGGATCCCCAATGCATGCTCGGGGGCAAGCGCCGCGCCCAGCCAGCCGGCCAGAGGATAGGCCAGCAGCCAGCCCGCATGGCTGAGCGAGAACTGCGCCGCGAAGACGGCGGGCCGGTCGCCCGGTTGCGCCGAACGCGCCAGCACCAGCCCGCCCGGTGTCAGCACCAGCGACGAGACCGCGCCGAAGCCCGCCCAGAGCGCCAGAAGACCCGCCATCGGAAGGCCGGGCAGCAGGGCCAGGACTCCGCCCAGCAGCGCAAAGCCGATCACCCCCGCGGCCATGCAGAGCCGCTCCTCCAGCCATGCTACGAGGCGCGGGACCGCCAGCGCCCCGAGCGCCGCGCCGACCCCATACGCGGCCATGAGCCTTGTGTAGTGACGCTCGGCATCTCCTAGCCTCGCCCCGGCGAAGACCACCGTGTCAACGATCACCCAGGCCATGACCAGCGACAGGGCGACGTTCAGCACGAAGAGCCCGCGCAGTCGCGGCGTGTGAATGAAGATGCGCACCCCCTTGCCCAGCCGATCGAGAAAAGGCGCCTTCAGCGGCGCGACCCCGGCCGGAAAGGCCGTCAGCACCAGCAGCAGCGCCGAGCCGGCAAAACAGGCTGATGCAAGGAAGAACAGGTCAGATGCCGCGAGCAGCAGCAGCGCCGCCCCGGCGATCACCGGACTCAGAATCGATTCCAGCGTATAGGCCAGCCGCGACAGGGCCAGCGCGCGGGAATAGCGCTCCGGTTCTGGCAGCATGTCCGGCAGCACCGACTGAAAGAGCGGTGTGAACCCCGCCGAGACGGCAAAGAAGACGAAGGCCAGCGCCGCGATCTGCCAGGGGCCACCGGCAAGGCCCATCGCGCCAACCAGCGCCAGCCGGGCCAGATCGAGCGCCACCAGCGTGCCCCGGCGCGGCAGCCGCGACAGCAGTGCCTCGGCCAGGGGGGCGATCAGCACGTAGGCGATCATTTTCAGCCCCAAGATGCCGCCCAGAATCGTCCCACCCGATTCCGTGCCACCGACCGCGTAGGCGCTCAGCGACAGCGAGACCGTCATCACCCCGATTCCCAGCAACGAGAGGATCTGCGCGGCAAAAAGCCTGCGGAACCCTGAATGGCGTAGCGGTGATGTTTTCGGCAGCATGCGTAACCCCAGCAATCGCCCCGCGACGGAGCCAGGCCGATCATTGTGCCACGCAGCTTGGGGATCAAGCCCCGCTTTTGGCGCCCAAGACGAATATCGGGAGCAATGCCGCCCCCTCCGGATTGGGGCATCCCGCCGCCTCGCTGAAACAGATTCACATGTATTCAAACGGAAATATATGTGCTTCAATTGCTTGTCTCCGGTACAGCTTTTCAGCAATGAGACGCCATGGCAGCACGACAGTCACAGCTCGACGAGGCCCTCGCCCGAATTGCCGACGCAATTGACCCGGACTCCACGGTCGCGGTTCCTCAGCAATTGCGCGGCGCATTGGAGTTCGGCATCGCCGCCGGAGAGCTTCCGATCGGCGCGCGACTGCCCTCGGTGCGGGCGCTGGCGCGGCAGCTGAACCTCTCGCCGGTCACCGTCAGCAACGTCTATGCAGCGCTTCAGGCCGCGGGCCATGTCGAGGGGCGCGTCGGCTCGGGCACCTACGTGAGCCCGAACGCTCCCGTCGCCGACCCCGAGAAGTTCCACGCGCTCGAGCGGGCGATCACCAACCTGATCGCCCTCGCCCGCGACTGCGGCATCGACCGCGCCGAACTGGCGACCCGCATCGGCATGGACCGACCGCGCAACGCACGCCCGCTGCGGGTGCTCATGCTGGGCAATTTCGCCGAGGCGACGCGGGCCTATGCCGCCGACGTGCGACCGCATCTCGCGCCCGGCGACAGCATCGAGCCGATGCTGATCGACGAGGTGGCCGAGAGCCCCCCGCAGGATTTCGACATCGTGCTCTCGCCCCGGACGCTGCTGCCGCAGGCGCGCGCCCTGTTTCCGCGGGCGGAAGTACTCGGGCTGACGGTCATCCCGAACGAAGCGACCCGCGTCGCGCTTGCGGCGATCCCGCCCGAGGCGTCGGTGGTGGGCTACTCGTATTTCCCCACCTATGTCTCGATGATGAAAGCCAACGTGATGCGCTACGCGCCGCATGTCAGCCGCCTGAGCATGGTGGTGCGCGGCGACGAGAGCGAGGCCGCCCGCGCGCGCATCGCCGAAGCCGATGTGCTGGTCTATGCCACCGGGGCCGACTACCTGGCGGCGCGGCTCGCGCCGGGACAGAGCGCCTTCGAGTATCGCCACACACCCGACAGCCAGGAGCTGCGCAACGCGCTGCCGCCGCTGCTCGACCGCTGCCGGCGACGCGGCCTGCCGCTGTCCGCCGAGTAGAGCCGCGAAACGGACACGGGCGGCAGCCTATGCGCTGCCGCCCGTGCGAATTTGTGGCGTTCCTGTCCGATCCGGATCAGCGATAGGCGTGCAGCACGCCCTCTGCCGAGACCACGTAGAGCGTGCCATTGACCACGATCGGACGGGTCGTCGCACCGCCGTCGATCTGGGTGCTGCCGACAAGCTGGCCCGAGGCCGGATCGAACGCCCGGATCAGCCCGTCCGAGGAGGCGACGATCAGCCGCCCGCCCGCCAGGATCGGCCCGTGGTTCACATAGGCACTGTCGCGGCGCTTCTGGGGTTTCCTGACCGGCTTGTAGCCCGGCAGATCCACCGCCCAGATCTGCGCGCCGCTGCGCGCGTCGAGCCGCACCAGCTGGTTGATGTCAGACACGAGGAAGACCGAATCTCCCGCCGGCCAGACCATGTCGAGCGCGCCCATGCGCGCGGTCCACAGGCGCTCGCCGCCCGAGAGCGACAGCGCCACGACCCGGCCGGAATGGTTGCCCGCGTAAACCACGCCGTTCGCGATCAGCGGATCGCCGGTGATATCGGTGACCGACGCCAGCGCCTTGCCGTTGCGGCTGCCCGCGACATCGGCGGTCCAGCGGCGCAGCCCGCCCTGCTTGAAGGCCGCCTGCAGCGCGCCCGATCCGAAGGCGAAGACCACCATCTCGCCGTCCGTGGCCGGCGCCGGGGCTCCGGCGACATTGTTGAAGTCCTCGGGGTAGTCGATGCGCCAGCGGACGCGCCCCGTGGCGGTCTCGATCGCCCAGCCGGTGGAATCCGACGAGGTGACATAGGCCAGCCCGCCGCGCACGGTCGGGGCGCCGGTGGCGGTCCCGCCGAGCTGTTGGCTCCAGACCTCGCCCCCGGTGGCCGCGTCGAGCGCGGTCAACCGGCCGAAGCCCGAGGTGACGTAGAGCCGCCCGCCCTCGACCGCGAGGCCGCCGCCCTGCGCCTGCCGCGCCTGGTCGCGCGCCGGCACCAGGCTGCGCTGCCAGAGCAGCTGACCCGAGGTGCTGACGGCGCTCACCGTATGGGCGGAATCCATGGTGAAGATACGGCTACCGTCCGACACCGGGTCGACGTTCAGACGGTTGCGCTTGGTGTCGCCCTGGCCGATGTCGGTCGCAAAGACCGGCTGGAGCGGCAGCGCGAGCGCCGCGTGACCGCTGCGTGCGAAGGGCGACACGGGGCTTTGCGCCGCAACGCCGTTCGACATGCCGCCAAGCGAGATCGCCTGCGCGCGATTGGCCGGAGCGACATCATCCGCCCCGCCATTTACGAGAATTTCGCGTGCGCCGAGCCGCTCGCCGGGCAGCACCGCCTCGGGCCGTTCGCAGGCGGCAAGCGCCGTCAGCCCCAGAAGCGCTGCGGAAATCGTGGTGATGCGCAAAACACTGCCCCCGTCGTACTTGGTCCTTACCGTGGCCCCGCGGGCCGTGTCAGCCCGCATCGGGCGTGCCACCGAGGGCCACAATCAACTGTGCGGCGCGCTGGCGCAAGCCCGCGGTGATCTCGGAATCCTGCAGGATGCGCTGCAGTTTGCCGAGCGCCGCCTCAGTGTCGCCCGCCTTGATGTCAAGCAGGGCGAGCTGCTCTTCGGCGAGCAGGCGCAGCGGTTTTCCGGGCACCGCCAGCGCCTCGAGCCGGATGCGGCGCTCGTCGTCCGAAAGCCCCGAGTCCGTGCGGCTGACCGCTTTGTATGCCGCGATCTCGCGGTAAATCTCGGGCAGGGCGCCATCGGCCGCCGCATCGTCGAGCAGCTTGGTCGCGGCAGCGCCATCCTCGGCAGCGGCCAGTTCGCTCGCCGCCAGCAGGTCGGTCACGGCGGTTGCCTCGGCACCGGGCGCGCTGACCGCGGTCAGGGCCGCGGCACGGTCCGCCGGGGCCTCTGCCTCGAGCGCGCCGCGCAGCGCGTCACCGAAAGCCTCGGCCTGCGCCTGCCTTTGCACAGCACTGTATTCGCGCCAAGCCGCGCCGCCGACGATCGCCAGCACCGCCACCACGCCGACCCAGCCATAACGCTTGAGCAGCGCGAAGAGCTTGTCGCGGCGGACCTCCTCGGTCACCTCGTCGATGAAACTGTCGGTATTGCTCACGGGGCTGCCTCACCTTTCGATTGTTGCCCCCTCTTAGCGCGGCAGGCGCAGGCTGCCAAGGCCAAGCCCGCGCAGCCATTGCCCGATCGCTCCGGCGTCGGCCCCTGCCCGCCCGCGCGTGCCCCTGCGGCAGAAGGCCGCTTGAACGGTTTCCCAAATCCACTATTCTGAACTGAGGAGTTTAGTCACGTCTTCGCGCGCTCCCGGTCAGACCCCGGTTCCGGACCCTTTGCGGTCTGTCGGCTGATCCGGTGCGGCGCGCGGGCCGTAATGATCCCGGACAAGGGCCAGCACTTGGGAAGGCCATCATGAAACTGATTTCGATCCTGACCGCCATTTTGGTCGCAGCGGTGCTCTACGCGGTGGTTCTCGACCGCGACCGGCTCATGGGCTGGGCCCGCGGTGGCGCGCAGGAGCAGCAAGAGACCGCAACCGCGGCCTCCCAGGACCCCCCGGCAGCACCCGCCGAAGCAGCGACGGTGGCTGGCGCGGTCGCGGTGATGGCCCGACATTCCCAGGCGCAGGAGATCGACGACGCGGTTCTGCTGCGTGGCGAAACCCAGCCCTCGCGCGAGGTCGAAGTGCTGTCCGAGGCCTCGGGCCGGGTGATCTCGACGCCGCTGCGCAAGGGCAGCATGGTCGAGGAAGGCGCGGTACTTTGCGAACTCGACCCCGGCACCACAGGCGCGGCGCTCGTCGAGGCCGAGGCACGGCTTGCCGAGGCACGGGCGCAGCGCCCGCAAGTCGAGGCCGCGCTGCCCGAGGCCGAGGCCCTGCTGGCGCAGGCCGAGGCCGCCGTGGCCGAAGCCGAGATCAACCTCACCGCCGCGCGCGAACTGTCGCAGGGCGGCTATTCCTCGCGCACCTCCGTTGCCTCCGCCGAGGCCAAGATGCGGGCTGCCGAGGCCAGCGTGCGCAGCGCCGAAGCCGGGCTGGAAGCCGCCCGCGCCGGCACGGACAGCCTCGAGGCCTCGATCCAGAGCGCCGAGGCCGCCGTCGCCACCGCCCGCAAAGCCGTCGGGAACCTGACCATCACCGCGCCCTTCGGCGGCGTGCTGGAGAGCGACACCGCCGAACTCGGTCTGCTGATGAGCACCACCGGCAACGCCAGCTGTGCGCACATCTTGCAACTCGATCCGATCCGGCTGGTGGGCTACGCGCCCGAGGCCGACGTGGCGCGCATCCGTCTGGGCGCACGCGCCGGGGCGCAGCTGACCGGCGGGCAGACGCAGGCGGGCACCGTCACCTTCGTCTCGCGGCAGGCCGACGAGACCACCCGCACCTTCCGCATCGAGGTCACGCTGGAGAACCCCGATCTGACGCTGCGCGCCGGGCAGACAGCGCGCATTTTGATCGAGGCCGATGGCGCGCTGGCCCACCTGCTGCCGCAGAGCGCGCTGACGCTGAACGACGAGGGCCGCATGGGGCTGCGCACGGTCAGCGCCGAGCAGACCGCGCAATTCATGCCGGTGAGCATCCTGCGCGACACCCCCGAAGGCGTCTGGATCGCCGGATTGCCGGACAGTGTCGACGTGATCACCCTCGGGCAGGAATACGTCACCGACGGCGTGCCGGTCGCGCCGAGCTACCAGGAGATCCTCCAGTGACCGGCATCGTCGACTGGGCGGCGCAGCGCGCGCGCATGGTGCTCGCCTTCATCGTCCTGTCGATCGTCGCCGGGGCCTTCGCCTATATCACCCTGCCGAAAGAGGGCGAGCCGGACATCGAGATCCCGGCGCTCTTCGTCTCGGTCCCCTTCCCCGGCATCTCGGCCGAGGACGCCGAGACGCTGATGGTCAAGCCGATGGAGACCGAGCTTTCGGACATCGACGGGCTCGACAAGATCAGCGGCGTCGCCTCCGAGGGCTATGCCGGGGTCGCCATGGAGTTCGAGTTCGGCTGGAACCGCACCGAGACCATGGCCGAGGTGCGCGACGCGATGACCAAGGCGCAGGCCAAGTTCCCCGAGGGCGCCGAGCAATACACCATCTCCGAGATCAACTTCTCGGAGTTCCCGATCATCATCGTCTCGCTCACCGGCCCGCTGCCCGAACGCACCATGGCGCAAGTCGCCAAGGACCTGCAGGACCGCGTCGAGGCGCTGGATTCGGTGCTCGAAGCGGGCATCGCGGGCAATCGCGACGAGATGGTCGAGGTGGTGATCGACCCGCTGAAGCTGGAAAGCTACAACGTCACCGCCAGCGAGCTGATCCAGACCGTCCAGAACAACAACCAGCTGATCGCCGCCGGTGAAGTGCGCTCCGAGCGCGGCACCTTCTCGGTGAAGATCCCCTCGAGCTTCCGCGAGCCTCAGGACATCTTCAACCTGCCGATCAAGGTGAATGGCGACCGGGTGGTGACCCTCGGCGATCTCGCGGACATCCGCCTCACCTTCGAGGACCGCACCGGCACCGCGCGCTTCAGCGGCGACACGGCGGTGGCGCTGCAGGTGGTCAAGCGCAAGGGTTTCAACCTCATCGACACCGCCAGCGCGGTGCGCGCGACCGTGGCCGAAGCGCAGCGGGGCTGGCCCGAAGAACTGCGCGCCACGGTGACGGTCGAGGAAAGCAACGACCAGTCGCGCATCGTCGACTCGATGGTCAGCCAGCTCGAAGGCGCGGTGCTGACCGC
This sequence comes from Salipiger mangrovisoli, assembly GCF_015223355.1. Lineage (GTDB taxonomy): Bacteria > Pseudomonadota > Alphaproteobacteria > Rhodobacterales > Rhodobacteraceae > Salipiger > Salipiger mangrovisoli. The sequence goes on from NZ_JADFFK010000012.1 coordinate 25,478, forward strand.
CATCGCGCTGGTGATGATCGTGGTGCTGGGCTCGCTCGGCACCCGCGCGGCGCTGCTGGTCGGCTTCGCGATTCCCACCTCCTTCCTGCTGTGTTTCGTGCTGCTGGCGGTGATGGGCATCACCGTGTCGAACATCGTGATGTTCGGCCTGATCCTCGCCGTGGGCATGCTGGTCGACGGCGCCATCGTGGTGGTGGAATACGCCGACAAGCGCATCTCCGATGGCGTGGGGCCGATGCATGCCTATGTCGAGGCCGCCAAGCGGATGTTCTGGCCGGTGGTCAGCTCCACCGCCACCACGCTCTGCGCCTTCCTGCCGATGCTGTTCTGGCCCGGCGTCGCGGGCGAGTTCATGGGCATGCTGCCGGTCACGCTGATCTTCGTGCTCTCGGCCTCGCTGATCGTGGCGCTGGTCTACCTGCCGGTGATGGGCGGTGTTTCGGGGCGCTTCTCGCGCCTGCTGCACAATGCCTCTATGGCGCTGCGCAAGCGGGTGCAGGGCTGGCCCGCACGCGCGGCGCTGGTGGTGGTCGCGCTCGGGGGGATGCTGCTGGGGGCGCTGCTGGTGCTGAACCCGTCGTTCCTCGGGGTCACGCTGATGGAGGGGCGCGGCGCACGGGTGCCGGGGATCGTGGTCTTCCTGCTCTTCGCCGTCATGGCCTCGATCACCCTCGATGCGGCGCAGATCGAGCGCACGCAGAAGCGCGTGCGCAAGACCTACCGCCGGACGGTCTTCGGGCGGGTGATCCAGTTCGTCACCGGCAACCCCGTGATGCCGCTGGTGACCATCGGCGGGGTGATCTTCTTCGTCATCTCAGTCTTCGGCTACTACGGGCAGAACAACAACGGCACCGAGTTCTTCACCGAGAGCGAGCCCGAGCAGGCCATCGTCTACGTGCGCGCCCGAGGCAACCTCTCGTTGGCCGAGAAGGACGCGTTGGTTCAGCGTGCCGAGGCGATCGTGCTGCAGCATCCGGGCATCGAGACCGCCTTTGCCTTTGCCGGCGACGGCGGGCTGGAATCGAACACCGGCGGCGCGCAGCCGCCCACCGACACCATCGGGCAGATCCAGCTCGAGGTTGTCCCTTGGGAAAACCGCCGCGACCGGCCCGAGCTTGACGGCGACCTGGTGCTGGCCGAGCTGACCGAGCAGCTCGCGACGATCCCCGGTATCCAGACAGAGATCCTCAACCTCGCCATGGGCCCGGCCTCGGCCAAGCCGGTGCACCTGCGGATCAAGGGCGACAACTGGCAGGACCTGCTGGCCGCCACCGAGACCGCACGCGCCGAGTTCGACGCCATGGCCGGGCTGCGGCTGATCGAGGACACCCGCCCCCTGCCCGGCATCGACTGGCAGATCGACGTCGACGTGGAGGAGGCCGGGCGCTACGGCGCCGACGTGGCCACCGTCGGCGCCATGGTGCAGCTGGTGACGCGCGGCGTGACGCTCGACACCATGCCGGTGGACAGCTCGGACGAGGAGATCGACATCCGCGTCCGCCTGCCCGAGGAGGATCGCGTGCTCTCGACGCTCGACAATCTCAGGGTGCGCACCACCGATGGGCTGATCCCGCTGTCGCATTTCATCACCCGCACCCCGGTGCCCAAGCTGGCCGAGATCAACCGGGAAGGCCGCAAGCGCTACTTCGACGTGAAGGCGGGCGTGACCGAGGGGCTGGTGAAATTCACCTCGGGTGGTGAGACGCTCGGCTACGGGCGCGAGGTCGAGGGCGGTGCGCTCACCGTGCGAGGGGCCGGCTACGAAATCACCCGAACCGAAGACGGCCAAAGCGCCGAAGCGATCCGCGAGGCGGCCACCACCGGCGCGCTGGCCACGGTGCCGGTCACCGCCAACGAGCGCATTGCCACCCTGACCACCGCCTTGCAGGAGACCGACTTCCCGTCCGGCATCAGCTGGGAGTGGACCGGCGACCAGGAAGAGGAGGCGGAAAGCCAGGCCTTCCTGACGCAGGCCTTCGCCGCCGCGCTGGGGCTGATGTTCATCATCCTGCTGGCGCAGTTCAACAGCTTCTACAACTCGGTTCTGGTGCTGCTGGCGGTGGTGCTGTCCACGGCGGGCGTGTTCCTCGGGATGATCGTGATGGACCAGACCTTCTCGATCATCATGTCGGGCACCGGGGTCGTGGCGCTGGCGGGCATCGTGGTGAACAACAACATCGTGCTGATCGACACCTTCCAGGACTACTCGCGCTACATGCCCCGGATCGAGGCGATCATCCGCACCGCCGAGGACCGCATCCGGCCGGTGCTGCTGACCACGATCACCACCATCGCCGGGCTTTTCCCGATGATGATCGGCCTCAGCCTCGACTTCTTCGGCGGCGGCTATTCGATCGACGCGCCGACCTCGCTGTGGTGGAAGCCGCTGGCCTCGGCCGTTGTCTTCGGCCTGTCGATCGCCACGGTGCTGACGCTGGTCTTCACCCCGGCGATGCTGGCGCTGCGGGTGTGGCTGTCGACCTACGCGCATTGGCTGGCGCGGCTTCTGGCCATCGCCTCCTTCGGGCGTGGCAGCCGCGCGGCGCGGGACTGGGCGCTGCAACGCGAGGCCCGCAAGGTGAAGGCTCCGCTGATCCTCTGGGACGATCCGGATGCCGAGGGCACCGGTGCACCGGGCGCGAAGACCACCATGCGCGCGGCGGAATAGCGCGGGGCTCCGGCAGCGCCGAGATTTGGCGCGGCCGGGGGCAGCGCCTATATCTAAGGCAGGCGTCGGATAAGCCGCGCCTGCGATCCGGAGACCCCCGATGAAAACTGTGATTGCCGCCCTCGTCCTTGCCGCCCTGCCCTTGCCCGCGCTGGCGCAGCTCAAGGGCTGCGCGCCCGACAAGAACGGCATCACCCGCTGCCCCGGCGCATCGACATTTTCCACCGACCAACTGGGCATCACCCGCGAAACCCGCAGCGCCCCGCAGACCACGGATCGCAACGGCATCGTGCGGGACAATACCGGCGGCGGCTATTTCATCGCACCCGGCGATCCGACCGCCGACCGCGGCGGCAGCGTCAGCCCGGTCCGGCCGCCCAGCACGACCCGCCGCGCAGAGAAGAACTGCACCACCGATCGCGACGGGATCGTGCGCTGCGAGTGATCCTACGTCATTGACGTTCGCCCTCTGAAGGGGTCTCCGCGCGCGTTGCCGCCGCCGGAGGTTCTGCCTGCCCTGGATCGGGAGCGTCGCTTTCCGCGGCATAGAGCAACCACCACACCAGCAGTAGCGCCGCGACCACCAATCCGGCCCAGATCGCCATCAGAGCACCGCGGTGTTCCTCCTCCTGCGTTTCGCTGCGGGTCTTGGGTGATGACATGTCTCTCCTTTGCCTCCGCCCCGCAGGCCCTGCGGCGCGGCTCCGGCCTTCGTGCCCGCCCGCAGGCGCATTTCCCCTGCGCAGCGGTTGTAGCGTCCTGCTCATGGGCATAACGTCGCGCATGACTGCCGGTTCCGGCCGCAACTCCAAAGGCAAGGAGACGCCCATGAAGGACGCAAGCCCCCAAACCATCTACCTCAAGGATTACACCCCCTTCGGCTGGACCGCCGAGGAGGTGCATCTGACCTTCGTGCTTGCGCCCTCGGCGACCCGTGTCCGCTCGCGCATCCGCTTCGCGCCGAACCCCGAGGCACCGAAGCAGGACTTCTTCCTGCACGGCGAGCAGCTGAAGCCGATCTCCTTCGCCATCGACGGCACCCCTGTCACCCCCGAGATCAGCGACACCGGCCTCACCTGCGCGGTGCCCGAGGGCGGCTTCACCTGGGAGGCCGAGGTCGAGATCGCGCCGGTCGAGAATTTCGCGCTCGAAGGTCTCTACATGTCGAACGGCATGTACTGCACGCAATGCGAGGCCGAGGGGTTCCGCAAGATCACCTTCTACCCGGACCGCCCCGACGTGATGTCGGTCTTCACCGTGCGGATCGAGGGCGACGAGAGGGTCAAACTGTCGAACGGCAACCCGAAAGGCAGCGGCGAGGGCTGGGCCGAGTGGCACGACCCGTGGCCGAAGCCCGCGTACCTGTTCGCATTGGTCGCCGGCGATCTGGTCAACCATCCCGGCAGTTTCACCACCATGTCGGGCCGCGAGGTCGAGCTGAACCTCTGGGTGCGCCCCGGCGACGAGGGCAAATGCGCCTTCGGCATGGAGGCGCTGAAGAAGTCGATGAAGTGGGACGAGGAGGTCTATGGCCGCGAGTACGACCTCGACATCTTCAACATCGTCGCCGTCGATGATTTCAACATGGGTGCGATGGAAAACAAGGGGCTGAACATCTTCAACTCCTCCGCCGTGCTCGCCTCGCCCGAGACCGCCACCGATGCCAACTTCGAGCGCATCGAGGCGATCATCGCGCATGAGTATTTCCACAACTGGACGGGCAACCGCATCACCTGCCGCGACTGGTTCCAGCTGTGCCTGAAAGAGGGTCTGACGGTCTTCCGCGACGCGCAGTTCACCTCGGACATGCGCGGCGAGGAGGTGAAGCGCATCTCCGACGTGATCGACCTGCGCGGCCGCCAGTTCCCCGAGGACCAGGGGCCCCTCTCGCACCCGGTGCGCCCCGAGAGCTTCCAGGAGATCAACAACTTCTACACTGCCACAGTCTACGAGAAGGGCGCGGAGGTCATCGGCATGCTGAAGCGGCTGGTGGGCGACGAGGGCTATGCCAAGGCGCTCGACCTCTACTTCGAGCGGCACGACGGCGATGCGGCCACGATCGAGGACTGGCTGAAGGTCTTCGAGGAGGCCACGGGCCGCGACCTGACCCAGTTCAAGCGCTGGTACAGCCAGGCGGGCACGCCGCATGTGGCCGTGTCGGAGGCGTTCGCGGATGGCACCTACACGCTGACCCTCAAGCAGCACACGCCCCCCACCCCCGGCCAGCCCGAAAAGCTGCCGCAGGTGATCCCGGTGGCGGTCGGCCTGCTCTCGCCCAACGGCGACGAGGTGGTGCCGACCACGGTGCTGGAGCTGACCGAGGCCGAGCAGAGCTTCACCTTCGACGGCCTCAGCGCCAAGCCCGTGCCCTCGATCCTGCGCGGTTTCTCCGCCCCTGTCGTGCTGGAGCGTGAGAGCAGCCCCGAGGAGCGCGCCTTCCTGCTCGCCCATGACACCGACAGCTTCAACCGCTGGGAAGCCAACCGCGACCTCGCCCGCGAGTGCCTCGTGGCGATGATCACCGAACGTGCCGCGCCGGACGTGGCCTGGCTCGACGGGCTGGAGGCGGTGATCCGCGACAGCGCGCTCGATCCGGCCTACCGCGCGCTGATGCTCGGCACGCCGACCCAATCCGAGCTGGCGCAGGTGCTGCATGCGCGCGGCGTGACGCCCGACCCCGACGCGATCTGGACTGCCACCGAGACCCTCAAGACCACCCGCGCCGAGCGCTGGTCGAAACTGCTGCCCCAGCTCGCCGAAGAGGCCAAGGTCACCGAGCCCTACCAGCCCGACGCCGAGCAATCCGGCAAGCGCGCGCTTGGCGGCGCGGTGCTGGCGCTGACCACCCGGCTCGACGGCGGCGCGGCGGCGCAGGCGCAATACGACAGCGCCGACAACATGACGCTGCAACTCTCGGCGCTGGCCTGCCTCGTGCAGGCGGGCGCGGGCGCGGACGCGCTGGCGAAGTTCCGCTCCCAGTGGAACGGCGACCGTCTGGTGATGGACAAGTGGTTCGGCCTGCAGGTCGCCGCCTCGGGTCCGTCGGAAACCGCGGACCGCGCCAAGGCACTGACCGAGGATCCGGACTTCGACATGAAGAACCCCAACCGCTTCCGCGCGGTGATGGGCGCGCTGGCGATGAACCACGCCGGGTTCCACCGCATCGACGGCGCGGGCTACAGGCTGCTGGCGGACTGGCTGATCAAGCTCGACGAGAAGAACCCGCAGACCACCGCGCGCATGTGCTCGGCCTTCCAGACTTGGAAGCGCTACGACGCGACGCGGCGCGGGCTGATGCAGGCCGAACTCGAGAAGATCGCCGCCAAGCCGGGCCTGTCGCGCGACGTGACCGAAATGGTCACGCGGCTGCTGTCATGAGCCGGCTGCTGCTGGTCACCGGCGGCAGCGCCGGCATCGGGGCGGCCACGTGCCGCCTCGCTCCCGCGCGCGGCTGGGAGCGCGTGGTGGTCCACTACGGGCGCGACCGCGAGGCCGCCGAGGCGGTGGCCGAGGAGGTCCGCGCTGAGGGCGCCGAGGCGCATGTGCTGGGCGCCGATGTCGCGGACCCCGCGCAGGTGGTAGAGCTTTTCGCCGAGCTGACGGCGCTGGCACCGGGGCCGCTCGATCTGGTCAACAACGCCGGGATCGTCGCGCCCACCGGAGCGCTCGCCGATCTCACGCCCGAGCGCGTCCGCCGTGTCTTCGAGGTCAACGTTTTCGGCGCGATCGAGGTGGCCCGCCAGGCGGTGGCCTACATGCGCGCCCACGCGGGGGGCGGCATCGTGAACGTCTCCTCGGTGGCGGCGCGGCTCGGCTCGGCGCGGCAGTACATGGACTATGCCGCCTCGAAGGGCGCGATCGACACGTTCACGCTCGGCCTCGCCGATGAACTGGCCGCCGAAGGCGTCAGGGTCAACGCCGTGCGCCCCGGCCTGATCGAGACCGGTATCCACGCCAAGGGCGGCGAGCCGGATCGGCTGGCGCGCATCGGCCACACCCCGCCGCTGGGCCGCGCCGGCACCGCCGAGGAAGTGGCTGAAAGCATCCTGTGGCTTCTGTCGGACCGCGCGGGCTATGTCACGCGCAGCATCCTAGATGTCGGCGGCGGGCGCTGAGGCCCCGAAGAAATTCGGGCGGAACCATGTCTGGTCCCGCCCGTTGATACCTTGAAGCGATGTTCAGCAGATCAGCCGTCGGTCTCCAGAAGCTGTCCCTGGGTCGAGATGAAGGTGTTCGCATAGCTTGCGTCGAGCGGGCGCGATCTGGCCAGCGGACGGATGCCGGTGCCCGCCTCGTTGGAGGCCATGATGCCGGGCAGCAGGCTGACCGGGCGCTCGATCGGGCGCAGCGAGCGGCCAAGCCCCGTGCAATAGGCCTGCGAGCGGGTCCACTCGATCATGTCCTCGCGCTTCGCGCGGGAATGGAACGGCCCCCAATCGGCAGCCACCCCGCGCATGTTGGCGCTGACCACGCCGTCGCGGGCAACGGTACGTGCCATGATGCGCAGGCCGCAGGACAGGTTGGCGCGCGGATCCTTCAAACCGTCGACGGTGGTTGCCTGGCAGCCATAGAGCCGCGCGGTCGAAGGCAGGATCTGCATCAGGCCGATCCACTTGCCGCCGCCACCAACGGCGGTCGGCTTGAAGGTGCTCTCGTGCTTGACCAGCGCCGAGACGAGGCCCAGCCAGAACGCCTCGCGCTGTTCGCGCGAGCCGCTTTCGTAGGCGGGGCACCAAGTGTCGATGTCTGCCGGCACCACGTCGGGCAGCGCATTGGCGTGACCGCGGAGCGAGGAAAGTACCGCCAGCGACCAGGTGCTGCGGCCGCCGGAGGTTCCCCAGCGGGCCTTTGGAATGGTCATCCGCCGCGCCAGCGGGCGAGGCGAAACGGACACGGCGCGGAGCGACTCCGGGGCCTCGGACAACGCGTGGGGCGAGACGCGAGGCATCGTCGGAGCGGACACCGCGAAGGCTGCCTGCGTGACGGGTGCAGGGCCGGTATTCGCTTGGGCCATCGGCGCGATCATCAACGCCGCGAGGGCTGGAATGGAACGGTTCAGCATGGCGCAGAACTTGCCCATGACGGACAATCCGGGCAAGCCTGACGCTTCTTTATGGGCGGCGGATCGCCGATCCGAACAAAAGACATCTGATTTTCCGCAGATAATTCGAGAATCCCGATCTCCTGAAATCGAACAATTTGCCACCGTCACGCCCTTGCCTTGTCTCGGGACCTGCGCGTGTCTGCCCAGTTCCGGCCTGATTCTCCGGCGAGTCTCGCGCCCATGCCGCGTGATGTGACCCGCCTCTTTCCGCTTCTGCCGGGCATGCCCCGGCGCCGAGTCCCGGTGATCGGGAGCGGCCGCGAAGACGCGCCTGCGGCGGTTTCCGGAGGCGGCGATATCCTCATCCCGGCGCTCGACACGAGCCCCGATGAAAGCGCCTGTGACGACCTGCGCGGGCGCGGAATGCGGCTTGCCCGGCAGGAGCGCTGGTCGACACTCGACAGCACCCTGCGCGAGGCCGACCTCGCCCGCAGCCGTACCCCCGGCGGCATGCTGTCGAGTCGGCTGCTCTGCGAAGGTGCCGTCGAGGACGTCGTTGCGCGCGCGGCAGAGGCGGTGGCGCTCGGCGACCCCGCCGCGGCGCGGATGGCGGTGCTCGGCTTTGGCGGCGCGCTCGGCCCCACCATCGAGTCCCCCATGCGGGCGCTGCTCGCGGCTTCGGCACATATTGCCGTGGCCCGGCTCTGGCGCGAAGCGGGCATCTCCCCCCTGCCGGAGCCCCAGCGTCGCGCCGCTGTGCAACAGCACCTGGAGACGGCACATCTCGTGCTCCGCCCGCATGATCCGGAGGAGCTGGGCTCTGCGGCGCTTGCCGCCGCGCGCTGCGCGGTGCTGGAGGTGCTCCCCGCGCCCGCGTCGCATGTCGCGCGCAGCTACAAGACGCTGTTCAAGGCCGATCCGGGCGGCACGGAGCATCAGCGCGCCTTCGGGCTCGACCTGTCTCCGGCGCGCTTTGGAACCTGGTCACGGCTCGATCGCGCCGCGCGCGGGATGGTTGCCCGGGGCGGCGCGCATCGCGGGTGCGCGGCCTACACGTGGGTCTGGCTCGATGTGCTGGCGCAGCAGCCCGAGGGTTTCGGGCATGTGGACGCCGAACTTTTCGTCGAGGGGATGCACGACATCCTGCGGCCGGGCAGCGGCAGACCGCGGGATTGCCGACCGGACCAGCATCTTGCCAACCTGCTTGCCGCCTGGTGCAGCCGGCACACTTCGGCACGCCCCGAGCCGTGCCGCCAGCCCGGTGACCCTGCCCGCGCCCGCATCGGCGGCTGCCTCGGCTGGATCGTCACGGACCAGCTGCGGGAATTGCACCCTCTGCTCTGGGCCGCGACCGACGGTGCACGCCACGTGCCCGAGACGGAAAGGTCGGCGATCCGCACCCGCGGCACAGAAGCCGCTCGGGCCGCACTCCGCGGGGTTCTCGCCCATCAACTGGACCGTGGGCGCCGCGTCATCTTCACCGAGGATGGGCTTGGCCTTCAGCCGGACGGCCGCGGCTCCTGCACCCTTGCCCCCTGTGCCGCTCTGGCGTATCCCCGTCGCAACCTGAGAGACGAGGACCCCCCATGCTTGACCTGAGCTTCGAGCCCCCCAAACCCAAGGTCATCGCCGGCGCCAAATACGATTGGGAGCTGGTGATCGGGATGGAAATCCACGCCCAGATTTCCACCGAGGCGAAGCTGTTCTCCGGCGCCTCGACCAAATTCGGCGCCGAGCCCAACTCGAACGTCGCCTTCGTGGACGCGGCGATGCCCGGCATGCTGCCGGTGATCAACGAGTACTGCATCGAGCAGGCCGTGCGCACCGGGCTTGGCCTGAAGGCAGAGATCAACCTGAAATCCGCCTTCGACCGCAAGAACTACTTCTACCCCGACCTGCCGCAGGGCTACCAGATTTCCCAGCTTTACCATCCGCTTGTCGGCGAAGGTGAGGTGATCGTGGACATGGAGCCCGGCATCGCCCGCAAGGTGCGTATCGAGCGCATCCACGTCGAGCAGGACGCCGGCAAGTCGATCCACGACATGGATCCGGCGATGTCCTTCGTCGACCTCAACCGCACCGGCGTGGCGCTGATGGAGATCGTCTCCCGCCCCGACATCCGCGGCCCCGAGGAAGCGGCGGCCTATGTGGTCAAGCTGCGGCAGATCCTGCGCTACCTCGGCACCTGCGACGGCAACATGCAGAACGGCAACCTGCGGGCGGACGTCAACGTCTCGGTCTGCCGTCCCGGCCAGTATGAGAAGTACCAGGAAACGCAGGACTTCAGCCACCTCGGCACGCGCTGCGAGATCAAGAACATGAACTCGATGCGCTTCATCCAGCAGGCCATCGACTACGAAGCCCGCCGCCAGATCGCCATCCTCGAAAACGGCGGCAAGGTGGACCAGGAGACGCGTCTCTACGATCCGGACAAGGGCGAGACCCGCTCGATGCGCTCCAAGGAAGAGGCGCACGACTACCGCTACTTCCCCGATCCCGACCTGCTGCCGCTCGAAATCGAGCAGGCCTGGGTGGACGACATCAAGGCCTCGCTCCCGGAGTTGCCGGACGAGAAGAAGGCGCGCTTCGTCAATGACTTCGGCCTGTCGGAATACGATGCCGGCGTGCTCACCGCGGAAGTGGTGAACTCGGCCTATTTCGAGGACGTGCTGAAGGGCTGCGACGACGGCAAGCTGGCCGCCAATTGGGTGATCAACGAGCTCTTCGGCCGCCTCAAGAAGGAAGGCCACGACATCACCGAGAGCCCGGTCTCGCCGGCGCAGCTCGCCGGGATCATCTCGCTGATCAAGAAGGGCGACATCTCGGGCAAGATCGGCAAGGACGTCTTCGAGATTGTCTACACCGAGGGCGGCGACCCGGCGAAGATCGTCGAGGAGAAGGGCCTCAAGCAGGTCACCGATACCGGCGCCATCGAGGCCGCCGTGGACGAGGTGATCGCCGCCAACCCGGCGCAGGTCGAGAAGGCCAAGCAGAACCCCAAGCTCGCGGGCTGGTTCGTCGGCCAGGTGATGAAGACCACCGGCGGCAAGGCCAACCCCAAGGCGGTGAACGATATCGTCGCGGCGAAACTCGGGCTCTGACGACGTCGCTTCGCGAAATCGGAAAGGCCGCCCAAGCGGGCGGCCTTTTTCTTTGGTCAGATCACGCGGGCGGCGCGCCGGGCTGGGCCGCGCCCTACCCCCGCGCCGCGAGCAGCGCGCGCAGCTGGCTCGGGAAAAGCTGCAGGATCATCGTCTCGGTCATCGCCTCGCCCTCATGCGAGACATAGACCCGCAGGTCGATCGGTTCGTCGTCCTCCGCCGCGATCGCCGAGAAATCGAGGTCGAACATCGCCCGCCAGTTCTGCGTGCTGACCACGGGATAGGCCGCCTCGCCCGAGACCTTTCCGCGCGAGGCGGTGACAACCGGCAGCGTGTCGGGACCACGGTCCATCCCCTCCATCCCCAAACCGTCGAAGTCGCAGACGACCTTCACCGTATCCGCCGGGCGCGGCTGGCCGGGGATGCCGCCCTTGCCCATGCGCACCGCGATGAACCGCGCGGCCTGCGGCGGCACCGGGCAATCCTCGAGCCAGGAAAGCTGGTAGTTCATGCTGTAGGAACTTCCCGCAGCGGCGGGCTCCGCCGGGGTCCAGAAGGCGACGATATTGTCGTGGATCTCATCGTCCGTGGGCAGTTCGACCAGTGTCACGGCGCCCGGCCCCCAACCCTCCTGCGGTTTGATCCAGGCCGAGGCGCGGCGCTCGTAGAACACGCCATCATCCTCGTATTCGCTGAAGTTTCGCTCGCGCTGCATCAGCCCGAACCCGGCAAGATCAGTGGCGCCAAAGGCATTGGCCATGACCCGCGGCGGGTTGTTGAGCGGGCGCCAGATGCGCTCTCCGCCGCCGGTGTGGATTTCCAGCCCGTCGCTGTCATGCACCTCGGGACGCCAGTCGGCGGCGACGTGGCGGTTGTGCTTGCCGAACCAGAACATCGAGGTCAGCGGCGCAACCCCCAGACGCGCGACATCGCCGCGCAGGAAGATCTCGGCCGAGACGTCCTGGATCACCCCGTTGTCGCGCCGCGAGGCGATGCGGTAGGCGCCGGTGGCGCGCGGGCTTTCCAGCAGCGCGTAGGTGGTCACCGCCCCCTCCGCCCCCTGTTCCAGCCAGAAGCGGGTGAAGCGGGGAAATTCCTCGGGGCCGTCGGGGATCGCCGTGTCCATGGCCAGCCCGCGCACCGACAGCCCGAACTGCCCGGAATACCCCGCCGTGCGCCAATACGAGGCGCCTAGGAAGGCCATCCAGTCGAGCCGGTCGGCGGGGTCCTGCACCGCGAAACCGGCAAATCCTTCGGTTTTCTCGAGCCGATTGGCAGGGCTGCCCTGCGGGATCTCGAACAGATCGCGGGAAAACGGAACCTCGCGCGCGGTGCCCTCTTCGAGCGCGTAGACATGCACCGGCTCGGGGAAGTAGCGGCCCGGAAAGAAGAAGCGCACCGGCTGCGCATCTCCTTGCCCGGACCAGAGCGCCCGGTCCTCGCGGAAACGGATTGCACCATGCGCATCGTAGTCGATCTCCTGAAGGATCTCGGCATCCGGCACCGCCATCGGCGTGAAGTTTTCCTTCGCCAGATTTGACGCAAGCTCGCGCAGCATGTCGAAGCTGAAGGGCTTGGGCGGGCCGAGCGGGATGCCAGAGGCGATGGCCCCGGACTGCGCACGGGCGAAATCGGGCAGCACCGAAAAGGCGCCGGTAGCAAGCACGGATGCAAGGAAGGCGCGGCGGTCGAGCAGAGCGTCGGACATGCGGGTCTCCGGAAAACGAATATTCCTGAGCAAATTTGGCACTTTTCCGCGTCGCAGCAATCGCATTTGCCACGGATGCGCGAGGCTTTGCCGATTTTCCGACCTTACGTCAAGTAGGCGACACCGGGCAGCCCCCGCACACGGCCTCAGGCAAGGGCGCGCCCTTCCAGTTCGCGCGCGATGTCCTCGGCGAGCTGTGCCACCTTTTCGCGGCTGTCGGTTCGCTGCGCATAGGCACGCAGACCGAAGATCTCGGCCTGGAGCCGACTGGCGCAGCGCTGCGGGTCGGCCTCTGGACCGAGTTCACCGCGCTCCTGCGCCTCGCGGAAGGCATGGGCGAACATCGTCTCCATGCCGCGCATCAGATTTTCTGTCTGCACGCGCAGGCCCGGATCGTCGTCTGGCGTTTCAAGAAGCGTCTTGACCAGCATGCAGGCGCGCGAGGGAACGGTATCGCTGGCGCATCCGAGTTTGCGCACGTGGTTGGCGAGCCCCTGCAGACGGCGCGGCCCGGCCTCGAGGGTTTCGAGGAATTGCAGGCGCGAGGTTTCGGCGTAGAGCGCCAGCGTTTCGGAATACAGCGCCTCTTTCGAGCCGAAGGCGGCGTAGATCGAGCCGGGGCGCATGTCGAGCGCCAGCTCGAGGTCCTTGAGCGAGGTTGCGTGGTAACCTTTCGACCAGAAGAGTTCGAGCGCCTTGCCCAGCACCTCCTGCCTGTCGTGTCGCGCCTGTCTGGCCATTGCCCTGCCCGTTCCCTTCCCTCGCCCGCCGTCGGCTGCGATCCGCTTTGCCTGAACGAGCGCTCAAAATGTATCTTGAGTGATCACTCAAGTAAAGCTATCTCTCCCTCATCAATTTGAGCAATCGCTCAAGAATCAGGGAAAGACAGAGATGACCCAGTTCACCAAGCACACGCTCGACACCGCCCCCGAGGCGAGCCGACCTCTTCTGGAGCATTCGCAAAAAGCCTTTGGGCGCCTGCCCGGACTGCATTCGGTGATGGCCGAGGCCCCGGCGCTGCTCGACGGCTACAAGCATCTGCATCGGCTGTTCGCCGAGGAAACCAGCTTCGACAAGGACGAGATCACCGTGGTCTGGCAGACGATCAACGTCGAACACGCCTGCCACTACTGCGTGCCCGCCCACACCGGCATCGCCAAGATGATGCAAGTGGATGACGCGATCACCGAGGCGCTGCGCGACGAGACGCCATTGCCGAACGCCCGGCTCGAAGCACTGCGCGACTTCACCCTGCAAGTGGTCCGCCAGCGCGGCGCGTTGGACGAAGCCCAGGTGCAGGCCTTCCTCGACGCCGGGTACACGCAGCGGCAGATCCTCGAGGTGATCCTCGCCGTCGCGCAGAAGGTCATGTCGAACTACACCAACCATCTCGCGGACACCCCGGTGGATCAGGTGATGCAGAAGTTCGCCTGGGAAAAGAAGTCCGTGGCCGCGGCGTGAAGCCAAGGGCTGGCCGGGGTCATGGGTGCCCCGGCCAGGCACCCTCGCGCGCGAGCTGCCTGGCCTCGATCGCGTTCAACCGCTCGGCCGCCGCCTTGCAGCAGCCGCTCCGGCGAAGCGCTGCGCGCCAGGCGCGCAGTGCCGAGCGCGGCGACCAGGGCAGCGCCGCCTGAGCCAGCCAGGCCCTCAGCTCGGGCGGCAGCCGGTCATAGGCAGCCATGATATCGGTCTCGCGCCGGCGGCTGGGACTCGCCCCAAGGTTGCGCCGCTGGCCGCGCCTCACGACCCCTGCACCTCGCGCCAGGCGGGGAAGGGATCTGTCAGCCCATCCCAGTTCCCCGGTTCGAAAACCCCTTCGCAGACCAACGCCCCATCGAGCGCCGCGGTGATCGCCGCCCTGTCAAACCCCGCGCCGATGAACACCAGCTCTTGCCGCCGGTCGCCAAATGGCTCTTGCCAATGCTGCGCCAGATAGTCGCGAAACCCAGCGTGCGCCGGCATCCGCTCGGGCGGCACGCTCGCCCACCAGCGCCCCATCGGCCGCACGGAGCTGAGCGCCCCCGCCAACGAGAACTCTGCCAGCCAGTCCGGACGCGTGGCGATCCAGAAGTGCCCCTTGGCACGGATCACCCCCGGCAGCGGGCCGTTCAGCACCGCATGGATCTTCGCAGGCACGAAGGGCCGCCGGGCCCGGTAGACGAAAGACGAGACGCCGTATTCCTCGGTTTCGGGCACGTGGTCCGCAAAGCCGTACAGCTCCTTGGCCCAGAGCGGGTGCTCGTGCGCGGTCTCGAAATCGAAGCGCCCGGTGCCCATGATGCGGGCGGGATCGACCCGGCCATGGTCCGCCTCGACGATCTCCGCGTCGGGGTTGAGCGCGGTGATGATCAGCCGCGCCGCGGCCCGCGCGTCCTCGCCCGCGGTCGTGACCTTGTTGAGCACCACCACGTCGGCGAACTCGATCTGGTCGACCAGCAGGTCCACCAGCGTGCGCGTGTCCGCCTCGCCCAGACTCTCGCCGCGGTCGGCGAGGAAGTCATGGCTGGCGTAGTCGCGCAGCAGATTGGCAGCGTCCACAACGGTCACCATCGTGTCGAGCCGGGCGATGTCGGACAAGCTCTCGCCCGCCGCGTCGCGGAACTCGAAGGTCGCGGCGACCGGCAGCGGCTCGGAAATCCCGGTGCTTTCGATCAGGAGGTAGTCAAAGCGATGCTGCGCTGCGAGACGGCGGACCTCGGTCAAGAGATCGTCGCGCAGGGTGCAGCAGATGCAGCCGTTGGTCATCTCGACCAGGGTTTCCTCGGTCTGCGACAGCTCGGCCCCGCCCCCGCGCACAAGGTCGGCGTCGATGTTCACCTCTGACATGTCATTCACGATGACCGCGACACGGCGGCCTTCGCGATTGTTCAGCACCTGGTTGAGCAACGTTGTCTTGCCCGCTCCGAGAAAGCCCGACAGCACGGTGACAGGAAGACGCGGGTCGGCGGGGGTGGCGGATGTCGGCATGGTCGCTCTCGTGATTCGTTACGTTATAACGTACCATCTACCCGACACCGAACACCTCCTGCAAGTCCGCCCCCGCTTGCCATTCGGCGGCGCGCTGCCTAAGGGCGAACAAGACCCCACGTAAGGAGCCATCATGTCCCGATCCCCGCGCCGCCCCGGTCCCGACCTGCAGAACGTGACAACCGGGGCGATGGTGGCGATCGTCGGCGTGTTCAGCTCCTTCCCGATCGTGCTGCAGGGGCTGACCGCAGTGGGCGCGACCCCCGAGCAGGCAGGCGCGGGCCTTGCGGCGGCGGCGCTCTCCATGGCCATCGCGGGCATCGTTCTGGCCTGGTGGCGGCGCGAGCCCGTGTCCTGCGCCTGGTCCACCCCCGCCGTGGCGCTGCTGGCCGCCTCGCAGCCATTGGCCGACGGCTTTGCCGGGGCGGTGGCGGCCTTCATCGTGGCGGGCGGGCTGATCGCGCTTGCCGGGCTCTGGCCGGCGCTGGCGCGGCTGGTGACCTCGGTGCCCACGGCGCTGGCACAGGCAATGCTGGCGGGCGTGCTGGCGGGGCTCTGCATGGCACCGTTTCGCGGCCTCGCCGAGGCACCCGAGGTCGCCCTGCCGATCCTGCTCAGCTGGTTTCTCGTCGGGCGGGTGAAACGCATCCTCGCCGTGCCTGCGGCGGTGCTGGCGGCGCTGGGAGTGACGCTCTGGGCGCATGATTTCTCGCTGCCGATCACCGGCAGCTGGATGAGCCACCCTGTCTGGGTGACGCCGGTGTTCTCGCCCGAGGCAATCCTGAGCCTCGGCATCCCACTTTTCATCGTCACCATGGCAACGCAGAACATTCCCGCCGTGGCGGTGCTGCGCAGCTTCGGCTACACGCCGCCGCCCGGACCACTGTTGGCCGGGGTCGGCGGCATCTCGCTGCTGACCGCCCCCTTCGGCAACCCGGCGACCTGCCTCGCCGCGATCACCGCCACCATGTGCGCCAACGCCGACAGCCATCCGGACCCCTCGCGGCGCTACTGGTCGGCGGTGATGGCCGGTGTTTTCTACAGCCTTTTCGGTCTCTTCGCCGTGGCGGTGACGGCCGTGGCCGCGCTTGCCCCGGCGATGACGCTGCAGGTGCTGGCAGGCGTGGCCCTTCTGCCGGTCTTCGCCGCCTCGGCCAGCGGCGCACTGCGCGAAGAAGAGAGCCGCGAGGGGGCGGCGGTGACCTTTCTGGTGACCGCCTCGGGCCTCACGCTCTGGGGCCTCGGCGCGGCGGTCTGGGGGCTGGCGTTCGGGGGCATCGTCCTGGCGTTTCGCCCGCGCAAAAGCTGAGTTCGCGCAGGCATTTACCGCGGGAGTTGCAAAATGCACCTGCGCCCTTTCCTTCCCGGATCGGCGCAATAGTTCCGATGTCTACCGGGGCACCGTGAGGTCGCGGTTCCGCCCCCAGAATTGATCGGGGCCACGGGGACAAATGATTTTTTTGGGGATTTTGACCCCGATTTCATCGCTGACCCGAGAGTGTCGCACCGGCGCACTCTCGGGTATTTGCCGCGCCCTTTACTTGCCCATCCCCGCGCCGTACCCCTTTGGGGTCAGAACCAGGAAGGGACGCGCCCGGATGAAAACCCACGAGTACAAGGTGCTCCCCGCCCCCACCAAGGGAGAGAAGGCCAAGGCGGCCAAGGGACCAGAGGGGCGCTTTGCGGTCTCCATGTCACGGTTGCTGAACGAAATGGCCGAACAAGGCTGGGACTACATCCGCGCCGACACCCTGCCGAGCGAGGAGCGCAGCGGGCTGACCTCGAGCACCACGGTCTGGCGCACGCTGCTGGTCTTCCGCCGCCCGGTTCCTCAGGCCCCGGCGGCTGCCCCCTTCCACCACGAGCCGGTGGCGGTGCCGATCGCCCCCCCGCTCACGGCCTCGCCGCCGGAGGAGACCCCGGAGCCGGTGATGCCCACGCGCGAGCAGCAGGCGGACGACAAGGTCGGCTGAACGCGCCGCAGCGCCGCTCGATGCACAAAAAAAGGCGGGCCAGCGGGCCCGCCTTTCGCGTGTTTCAAGGGGTTCGTGCTCAGCCCATCATCGACAGCAGGACGAAGGTGCCACCGATGGCGACCCCCGAGATCGCCAGCCAGATCAGCAGGTAGCCCATGATGTCCCGCGCCGAGAGCCCGGCGACGCCAAGCAGCGGCAGCGCCCAGAACGGCTGGATCTGGTTGGTCCAGCCATCGCCCCATGTGAAGGCCATGATGGTCTGCGCCGGATCCGCGCCGAGCGCCGCCGCCGCTTCCATCATGATCGGGCCCTGGATCGCCCATTGGCCGCCCCCCGAGGGGATGAAGAAGTTCACCAGCCCGGCCGACAGGAAGGTCAGCAGCGGGAAGCTGGTCGGGGTGGCCACCGAGATGATCGCCTCGGAGAACTGGGTGACAAGGCCGGAGTCGGTCATCATGCCCGCGATCCCGGCGTAGAGCGGGAACTGCACGATGATGCCGCGCGCCGCCGCCACGGCCTTTTCCGCGGCCTTGAGATAGGACGCCGAATTCCTGTGCAGCAGCAGGCCTAGCGCGAGGAAGATCAGGATCACCGTGTCGAGCGTGATGGCGAAGCTGCCGTCGAAGACCTGGCCCAGCAGGTAGGCCGCCGTCAGCAGGCCGAGGAACAGCGTCGGCATACGCGAGGTCTCGATGCGGTCCGAGGGCGACATGGCGCTGCGGTCAAGCACCGACTCCGGGGCCTCCTCGGTCTCGTCGATCTGCAGCCTGTCGATCTTTGCGGGCTGCTTCTGGACCATGAAGAACAGCACCAGCAACACCAGCAGCGCGACGGTCATCGCGATATTCCAGGGCGCGTAGAGCGTTTCGGTCACCGGCACGAGGCCGATCTTTTCCTCAAGGAAGTGACCCGGCGTCGCGATCACCAGCGGGATCGAGGAGGACGGACCGCGCACCAGCTCGCCGCCATAGGCTGCCGCCACGATGAGCGGGAAGTGCACCGCCACGCGGCGGCCCATTTCGCGCGCGAGGATCGCGCCCGCGACCATGCCGAAGCCCCAGTTGAGATAGTAGCACACGAAGCTGGTGACGATGGTGATGACCAGCGCCTGCCGGGTGCTGCCGGCCAGATGGGTCAGCCCGGTCAGCATCTTCTGCACCGGCGGGGTCATCGCCAGCACGTAGCCGGTGAGCAGCACCAGTGTCATCTGCATGCCGAATTTGAACAGCTTCGAGAAGCCGTCGCCCCAGTAGCCGGCCATTGCCATGGGCGTCTCGCCCCCCGCGGCCATCCCCAGCACGAAGACGATCGCCGTCAGGATCAACGCGAGCACGAACGCGCTCGGAAGGTATCTCTGTACGATCCGCACCGAGAAGTTGGTAATGGCCTCCATGGAAGTCCTCCTGAATTCTTTCCGTTTTGCGGAAAGACGCATGAGCAGGAATCCGCACATGTGCAAGCAGGGGCACCCCAGGGTCCGACCTTGGGCCTTTCTCAAGATATCTCGCTATTTCAACGGTATGACTTCGGAATTCCATCGCATACCAATGCATTCTGAGATCACAGGCGGCGCAGGATACCCCAGACATACCGAGAAACCGCACTTCGGTGACGTCGCGTCAGGACGCCAAAAGTCCGGATTAATCCGCTCATTTCGAGACGACGTTTGCGCAAACCCGCAACATGGCTGCGACGCCCGTCACACAGCCGAAGACGCAGGGGCAGGCGCGCGAGTCGCCCGCGCCCCGCCCATGGGGATCAGCCCTGCACGTCGAGGGAGAGCGCGTGGATCGCCCCGACCAGATCGGATCCCAGCGCGGAATGCACGGCGCGATGGCGCTGGATGCGGCTCATCTCGGCGAGTTCCGCAGCACGCATGCGGACATGGAAATGGCTTTCGCCGCCCTCCTGGTATCCGGCATGGCCGGCATGCTTTTGACTTTCGTCAAGAACCTCCAGTTCGGTAGGATCAAAGGCCGCCCGCAGACGGGTTTCGATCTCGCTTGCTCGCGACATTTTTGGCTCCTGCCTCTTCAAACTCGGTCAGGATTGTCTAAACTCCCTCGTCCGAGTCGAAAAGGTGAGACCATGAGCAGACCCGACCCCTTCGGTTTCGACATGTCGATTAAGTCGGCTAAGAAAAAGAACCCGCGCGGACGACGCGGGATGACCGGCGAACAGGAAACCTCCACCCGCGTGTGCGAGCACGACGGATGCGAAGAGCCGGGCAAGTTCCGCGCTCCCAAGGCGCCGGACGTGCTCGATGAATTCAAATGGTTCTGCAAGGACCATGTGCGCGAGTACAACAACCAGTGGAACTTCTTCCACGGCAAGACCGAGGCCGAGATGAACGCTCAGGCCACGTCCGACAAGGTGTGGGAGCGCAAGACCAAGGATTACCGCGACCCCGAACAGCGGGCCTGGGCCCGTCTGGGCATCGAGGACGCGCATCAGGTGCTTGGCGACAACGCCACCCGCAACCCCGGCCGCAAGGCCCCGGGCGGCGGACGCCGCCTGCCCCCGACCGAGAAGCGCGCGCTCGAGATCCTCGATGTCGAGAGCGCCGAGACCAAGGCCGACGTGCGCAAGGCGTACAAGAAGCTGATCAAGGTGCTGCACCCGGACATGAACGGCGGCGACCGCTCTCAGGAAGAGCAGCTGCAGGAAGTCGTCTGGGCCTGGGACCAGATCAAGGACAGCCGCAACTTCAAGTGACGAACGGGCCCCGCGGGGCCCGTTTTCGTTGGGGCCGCGAGCCGCGTCTGTGCCGGCAACATTCACGATCCACGATATTCACAACCTATTGGTGTGATTTTCTCGACAGGTGACGTAAGGTTGTGATACCGTCATCGTATCGGCCCAGATTTCGGGCCGGACCAAGGTGACGCGAGCTCCCTGTCGTGTCCACTCACGGACCAAGTCGGCCTGCACACCGCTCCCCCTGGCCGTGCAGGCCCCTTGGGCCGACCCCCGCACCCCCGCACCCGACCTGACCGGCCCACCCGGTCAGGTCGGAACCCTTCCCCAGCGTAATCCCGTCAACTCGGCACGAAACGCAGCGCGATACCGTTGATGCAATGGCGTTTTCCGGTAGGTGGCGGGCCATCGTCGAAGATATGCCCCATGTGCCCGCCGCAGCGGCGGCAGTGGCATTCGGTGCGGATCATGAAAAGCGACAGATCGCGCCTGGTGGCAATCGCCCCCGGAAGCGCCGCGTAGAACGACGGCCATCCGGTGCCGCTGTCGAATTTTGCCTCCGAGCCGTAGAGCGGCAGGTCGCAACCCTTGCACAGGAAGTTCCCCGCGCGTTTCTCGCGGTCGAGCGGCGAGCTGAACGCGCGCTCGGTTCCGGCCTCGCGCAGCACCTTATACTCCGCCGGGGTCAGGCGGGCGCGCCACTCTTGCGGGCTGCGGGTGATCTCGAAGCTCTCCGCGGCGCGCGCCGGACCTCGACCGGCCACGAGCGTTGCAAGACCCGCGAGCACTCCTCGGCGTTTCATGGTTTCCTCCCTGGTCTCCTCGCGGCCGAGGATGCGCCTCGGAAATGCCGGAGGTCAAGCGGCGCAGCAGATGGCACGGGAAAGAGCGGATGGCACGGGGAACGTGTTTAACGGGACCGGCGCCACTTGCACCGGCCCCCTTTCGTCCAGAGCGGCGGCTTCGACCCGGCTGTCATGCCGCGGCGGCTGGCAACGCCTGCGGCAGGGGCAAGATAGATCTGGCTCTGGCCGGGGCGCCTTGGCGCGCGGCGCTCCCGCTTTCTACGGGCGGAACCGGGGATAGGGACGCAGCATCGTTCATTCCGCCGCATCAAAGCGGCGCGAGTTTGCCGAGCGCGATCACCGGGCCCGTGGGCCGCCCGTCCGGCGCACCACCCGGAGGCTCCAGCGAAAGCGCGAGCGTGGCCCCGGAGATCTGCCCCGCAAGCGCCCTCTCCAACACCAGATCGGTCGGCCCTTCAGGCGCCACGATGCCGAGCGGCACCGGCGCTTCGGCGCTGTCGGACAACATCCACAGTTGCAGAACCTGGTCCGGCGGATACGCCCCCGCCGTGCGATGCACCGTGAGCGTCCTGCGGCCCGCCGCGTAGTCGAGGCTGATCTCCAGCCCCTGCACCCCGGCACGCAGATCGGCGCGGAGATCCGGCAGCGCCGGACCGAGAAGACCCGTCACCATCGCCGCCCAGGCCAGCCCCGCCGCCAGCACCGCGCCGAGAAGATAGGGCAGCAGCTGCCGCCAGAGCGGCGGCTGCGCCGCTCCATGCAGCCGGGCTTCGAGCCGCGGCCAGAGGCTGGCGGGCGGCGCGACCTCGGAGATGTCGGCGGTCAGCGCGGCAAAGCAGGCGCACCAGCTTGCGACCTCGCGCGCCAGCGCAGGGTCGCGCGCCAGCCGCGCCTCGAAAGCCTGCCGCTCCGGCACGGGCAGCAGCCCCAGCACGTATTCTGCCGCGGTGGCCTCTTCCCCTCCGGGCGGGCCGGGCTGCGGCGTCCCGGTCATCGGCTCAGGCACTCCCGCAGGCTCAGAAGGCTGCGCCGCAGCCAGGTCCTGACGGTATTGAGCTTGACCCCGGTGGCGGCAGCGAGCTCGGCGTAGGTGGCCCCCTCAAGATAGGCGCGGCGCACCATCTCGGCACGCTCGGGCGGCAGCTCGTCCATGCAGAGTGCCAGCGCCTGCGCCTCGTCGCGCGCCTCGGCCTGCTGGGCCGGGCCCGGCGCCGGGTCGGCAAGCCGGTCATCAAGCTCGATCGGCTGCACCACGCGCCCGGCGTCGCTGCGCCGGCGACGATCGACCGCGGCATTGCGCGCCAGGGTGATCAGCCAGGTCATCGGGGAGTAGCCATTGACCCGATAGCTGCCGGCATTGTTCCAGACCTTGACGTAGGTATCCTGCAACGCCTCCTCGGCCTGCGCCCTGTCCTGCAGCACCCGCAGGCAGACCCCGAACAGTTTTGCCGAGGTGCGCTCGTAGAGCCGGGCAAAGGCGGTGCGGTCGGCCATGGCGACCCGCGCGATCAACTCCTCGAGGTCGGGATGGGGTGAACTTGCCACGTAACGCGCCTGTTTGGTTCCTGCACTTGCCGCAGATTAGTGCCCGGAAAGCGGCAGGCGCAAATACATTCCGTGCCCGGCTTGCCACCCCGATCCGCGGCTGGCCCGGCCATCACGCAAACCCGGCTGCGGCCCCCTTGCCCTTGCCTGCGATATGGGGCACGACGGTGCGCAAGACTTTCTAACGACCGGACAGGGGCACGACCATGGCGGATGGCACGATCGACATCAATGCGAAACCCACCGAGGAAATCTCGGTCCGCGAGGTGTTCGGCATCGACACGGACATGGTGGTCCACGGCTTCCCCGACCGCACCGACCGCGTTCCGGATCTCGACAGCACCTACAAGTTCGACCCCGACACCACGCTGGCGATCCTCGCGGGTTTCCGCAACAACCGCCGGGTGATGATCCAGGGCTACCACGGCACCGGCAAGTCGACCCACATCGAGCAGGTCGCCTCGCGGCTGAACTGGCCCTGCGTGCGCGTCAACCTCGACAGCCACATCTCCCGGATCGACCTGATCGGCAAGGACGCCATCAAGCTGGTCGACGGCAAGCAGGTCACCCAGTTCCAGGAAGGCATCCTGCCCTGGGCGCTGCGCAACCCGACCGCCATCGTCTTCGACGAATATGACGCGGGCCGCGCCGACGTGATGTTCGTGATCCAGCGCGTGCTGGAAACCGACGGCAAGCTGACCCTGCTGGACCAGAACCAGGTGATCACGCCGCACAAGTACTTCCGCATCTTCGCGACCGCGAACACCGTCGGCCTCGGTGACACCACCGGGCTCTACCACGGCACCCAGCAGATCAACCAGGGCCAGATGGACCGCTGGAGCCTCGTCGCGACGCTGAACTACCTCAGCATCGACGCGGAGGTGAACATCGTGCTGTCGAAGGCGCCGCACTACAACAACGAGAAAGGCCGCAAGACCATCCGCCAGATGGTCACCGTGGCCGACTTCACCCGCCGTGCCTTCATGAACGGCGAGCTCTCGACCGTGATGTCGCCGCGGACCGTGATCGCCTGGGCCGCCAACGCCGAGATCTTCCGCAACGTCGGCTATGCCTTCCGCCTGTCGTTCCTCAACAAGTGCGACGAGCTCGAGCGCCAGACCGTGGCCGAGTTCTACCAGCGCTGCTTCGACGAGGAACTTCCCGAGAGCGCGGCCTCGCTGTCGCTGGCCTGATCCGGGACGATCGGGGGCTCTGCCCCCGTCCGCTGACGCGGACTCCCCCGGGATACTTCCGCCTAGAAGAACGCGAAAAGACCAGGGGGCGCGGGCCGATCGAGCCCGCGCCCCTTGGGTTAAAGGGCTGGGCCGGGTGCGGCCAGGAGGACGGCGCATGGGAAAAGCTTTGCATATCGGGCTGATCGGCGGCATCGGTGTCGCCGCCACGGTGGTCTATTACCAGCGGCTGGCGGCGGCCGTGGCGGCGCTCGGCGCGCCGCTCGAGCTGACCATCGTACAGGCGGATGTCCAGGAGTTGATCCGCAACAACCTCGCCGACAAGCGTGCCGCACAGGCCGAGGTCTACGCACGGCTGATCGACCGGCTCGCGGCAGCGGGCTGCGACTGCGCTGCGATCACCTCGCTTGGCGGGCATTTCTGCTTCGAGGAAACCGTTGCCCGCGCCAGCCTGCCGCTGGTCTCGGCCGTGGCGCCGCTGGACGATTTCTTTGCCCGTGAGGGACTCTTGCGGGTCGGCTTGCTTGGCACGCGGGTGGTGATGCGCACGCGGCTCTACGGGCAGCTCGCCCGCACCGAGGCGGTGGCGCTTGATGGCGAGACCGAGGCGCTGGGGCAGCGCTACCAGGAGATGGCGGTGGCCGGGTCCTGTTCCGAGGCCGACCGCGCGGCTTTCTTCGAGGCCGGGCGGCGCATGGTGGAGGACATGGGCGCCGAGGCCATCGTGCTGGCGGGCACCGATCTCAACCTCGCCTTCGACGGCCGCCATGATCCGGGCTACCGGGTGATCGATGCGCTCGACGTGCATGTCGATGTGCTTGCAGGGCTGGCCACCGGGAGGGCGGCGCTGTGAAGGGTCTTGTCGCCGCACTGATGCTCGCCGCCGGAGCCGCCCACGCCCATCCCGAAGCCGCCGATTGCGCGGCGCTCTGGCAGGGCGCGGCGCTGGAAATCGCCGATGATCCCTCTCCCGGCGACTCGTCCGAGAGCGCCAGCCTGCTGGCGCGCCAGTTCAGCCTGAGCGCCGCCGCGGGCGGGCTCACCGGCCCGACGCTGCGCGCCGCGATCCTCGAGGCCCTGCCCGGCTACCGGCTGCTCTACCGCGGCGTGCTTGCCGGCGATGCGCAGAGCCGCGCGCTTTTCGAACGCCGCTCGGAGGATTGCAGCCACCTTCTGCCGCAGGGCTGAACGCCGCGCGGCGCAGAATGGCGCGCATCCCCTCTTGCCAATTCCCCGCCACGGCGCGAAACCTGTGAGCATGGCACGCGACACCGACAACCCCGCAGATCCGTTCAAGAAGGCTTTGGCCGAGGCCACCAAGGTCATGGCCGACGACCCCGAGCTCACGGTCAACTATTCCGTCGACCCCTCAGGCGTCTCGGGGGACATCATGCGGCTGCCGCAGGTGTCACGCCGGATGACCCGCGACGAGGTGCTGCTGGCCCGCGGCACCGCCGATGCGCTGGCGCTCTACCGCCGCTACCACGACGGCGCCACCCACACGCGCTACGCGCCGCAGGGCGAGATGGCGCGCGAGCTCTACGAGGCGATGGAGACCGCCCGCTGCGAGGCGATGGGCGCGCGTGACATGCCGGGCACCGCGGGCAATATCGACGCCAAGATCGGCCACGAGGCCGCGCGCCGCGGCTACGGGCAGATCACCCAGGCCTCGGAGGCGCCGCTGCCGGTCGCCGCGGGCTACATGATCCGCCATCTCGCCACCGGGCGCGACCTGCCGAAGGACGCCGCCCACGTGATGGAACTCTGGCGCGGCTTCATCGAGGAGCAGGCCGGCGGCACGCTCGAGGATCTGCAGGCCAAGCTCGCCGATCAGGCGGCCTTTGCCCGCTTCGCGCGGCAGATCATCACCGACCTCGGCTACGGCGACCAGCTCGGCGAAGATCCCGACCAGCTCGACGACGAGGCGCAGGACGAGGCCGACCCCGGCAGCGAGGACCAGGAACAGCCCGATTCGACCGGTCAGGACGACCAGCAGCAGGACGAGGCCGAAGCCTCGCCCGAGCAGTCGCAGGAGCAAACCCAGGACCAGAGCCAGGCGCAGGTCTCGGCCGACGACATGGCTGACCAGGAGATGGGCGAGGAGGCCGAGCTGCCCGAGGGCGACGCGCCGATGGAGCCGCCGCCCCCCGCCCCCGTGTCCGAGGCAGATCCCGGCTACAAGGTTTACGATTCGACCCACGACGAGGAAATTCCCGCCGAGGAGCTGGCCGACCCGCAGGAACTGGAGCGCCTGCGCGCCTATCTCGACCAGCAGCTCGAGCCGCTGAAGGGCGCGGTCTCGCGGCTGGCCAACAAGCTGCAGCGCCGGCTGCAGGCGCAGCAGAATCGCTCGTGGGAGTTTGACAAGGAAGAGGGCGTGCTCGATGCCGGCCGGCTGGCCCGCGTCGTCGCCAACCCCACCACGCCGCTCTCGTTCAAGGTCGAGAAGGACACAGAGTTCCGCGACACGGTGGTGACGCTGCTGATCGACAACTCCGGCTCGATGCGCGGCCGCCCGATCTCGATCGCCGCGATCTGCGCCGACGTGCTGGCGCGCACCCTCGAGCGCTGCTCGGTGAAGGTCGAGATCCTCGGCTTCACCACCCGCGCCTGGAAAGGCGGGGTGGCGCGCGAGAAATGGCTGGCCGAGGGCCGCGAACAGCAGCCTGGCCGCCTCAATGATCTGCGCCACATCATCTACAAGAGCGCCGACGCGCCCTGGCGCCGGGTGCGCGACAATCTCGGG
The DNA here is from genome assembly GCF_015223355.1 of Salipiger mangrovisoli. Lineage (GTDB taxonomy): Bacteria > Pseudomonadota > Alphaproteobacteria > Rhodobacterales > Rhodobacteraceae > Salipiger > Salipiger mangrovisoli. The sequence continues at coordinate 51,929 of NZ_JADFFK010000012.1, forward strand.
CTGATGATGAAGGAAGGCCTGCTGAAGGAGAACATCGACGGCGAGGCGCTGGAATGGGCGCATAAGCGCATGGCGCATCGCCCCGAAGCGCGCAAGATCCTCATGGTGATCTCCGACGGCGCGCCGGTGGACGATTCCACCCTGTCGGTGAACCCCGCCAACTACCTCGAGAAGCACCTGCGCGACGTGATCGCCATGGTCGAGCGCAAGAAGCAGGTCGAGCTGCTGGCGATCGGCATCGGTCACGACGTCACGCGCTACTACGAGCGCGCGGTGACCATCACCGACGTCGAGCAGCTGGCCGGTGCGATGACCGAACAGCTCGCCGCGCTCTTCGATTCCGACCCACGGGCGCGGGCGCGCGTCATGGGCATCCGCCGCGCCGGCTGAGACCGCAGGACCGAGGGGCCGGCCCCTCGGGCTCCCCGGGAAATTTGCACCTAGAAGAAAGCCCGGCATCCGGCCTTCTTCTAGGTGTAAATATCCCGGGGTGAATTGGCCGTCAGGCCAAGAGGGGCAGCGCCCCTGCCCTGACCACATGACACCCCCGTCCCACGACCGCAGGAGACCTCCGCATGTTCCAGACTTTCGAACAGAGCGCTTCCCCCGAACAGGGACCGCCGCGGCTCGCGGCGCTGCGCGCCGAACTGGCCGCAGAAGGGCTCGATGGCTTCCTGGTGCCGCGCGCCGACGCGCATCAGGGCGAATATGTCGCGCCGCGCGACGACCGGCTGGCCTGGCTGACCGGCTTCACCGGCTCCGCGGGGCATTGCGTGGCGCTGGCGCAGAAGGCCGGGGTGTTTGTCGACGGCCGCTACCGGGTGCAGGTCAAGGCGCAGGTGGCATCCGAGTTCACCCCGGTCGACTGGCCCGAGGTCGGGCTGGCCGAATGGATCGCCGAGGCGCTGCCCGAAGGCGGCACGGTCGGCATCGATCCCTGGCTCTTCTCCGTCGAGCAGATGCGGGGACTCGAGCGCGGGCTGGGGCCGGTGGCCCTGCGCCGCTGCGACAATCTTGTCGACCGCATCTGGCAGGATCAGCCGGCGCCGCCGCTGGGACCTGCCTTTGTCCAGCCCGTGGATCTGGCCGGCGAGGCGCACGAGGAGAAGATCCTGCGGCTCGGCAAGGCGCTCGGCAGCGTCGATGCCTGCGTGATCACTCTGCCTGACAGCCTGGCATGGCTGTTGAACATCCGCGGCTCGGACGTGGCGCGGAACCCGGTCCCGCATGGCTTTGCCATCCTGCACGCCGAGGGCCGCGTCAGGCTGTTCATGGCGGCCGAGAAGCTGACCGGGCTGGGCGATCACCTCGGCCCGCGCGTCTCCGTGGCCGCGCCCGCGGATTTCCTGCCGGCGCTCGCGGCTTTGGAGGGGACCGTGCAGATCGATCCCGCCAGCTGTCCCGTCGCCGTGCTGGACGCGCTCGAGGGGCGCGACATCGCCGAGGCCGCCGACCCCTGCCTGCTGCCCAAGGCACGCAAGAACGCCGCCGAGCTCGCCGGGGCACGGGCGGCGCATCTGCGCGATGGCGCGGCCATGGTGCGCTTCCTGCACTGGCTTGACCGCCAGACGCCGGGCGCCTTCACCGAGATCGACGCGGTGGTTGCGCTCGAGGAGGAGCGCCGCGCCACCAATGCGCTGCGCGACATCTCCTTCGAGACCATCTCGGGGGCCGGGCCAAACGGCGCCATCGTGCACTACCGGGTCACCGAGCAGACCAACCGTACCACCGCCGCGAACGAGTTGCTGCTGATCGACAGCGGCGGACAATATGTCGATGGCACCACCGACATCACCCGCACCATGGTGCTGGGCGAGGCCGGGCCCGAGGAGAAAGACGCCTTCACCCGCGTGCTGAAGGGCATGGTGGCGCTGTCGCGGCTGCGCTTCCCGGCGGGGCTGGCGGGGCGCGACATCGACGCGCTGGCGCGCGCCGCGCTTTGGGAGGCCGGGCTCGACTACGGCCATGGCACCGGCCATGGCGTCGGCTCGTACCTGTCGGTGCACGAGGGGCCGCAGCGCATCGCGCGCACCGGCACGGTGCCGTTGGAGCCGGGGATGATCCTTTCCAACGAGCCGGGCTTCTATCGCGAGGGATCTTATGGTATCCGCATCGAGAACCTCATCGCGGTGGAACCCGCGCCCCCCCTTCCTGGCCAGAACGTAGCCAAGATGCTGCGCTTCGAAACGCTGACTTGGGTGCCGATCGATCGGCGTCTGATCGAGACGGGGCTGCTGACCGCCGCGGAACGTGACTGGCTTGACGCCTATCACGCCGGGGTTCTCGAACGCATCGCTCCGCTTGTCACAGGCGCCGTGCGGGACTGGCTCGAGGCGGCTTGCGCGCCGCTTTGACACAGGACTGTCGCATCGGCGTTGGTATATGATGATCGGATAACGGGAGAGACATGATGTTGAAACAGATTGCCGTCCGCCCCGCCTCGGGCACCTGGGTCATCCGCGCCGGTGGCGCCGTGCTTGGGGAAAGCAGCCGCGCCCTCGAGCTGACCGAGGGTCAGAAGCCCCTGACCATCTATTTCCCGCGCGAGGACGTGGCCATGGCCTTCCTCGAGCCGAGCGCCTATCGCAGCACCAGTGCCGCGCTTGGCGACGCCGAGCATTACCACATCGCCTCGAAGAGCCGCACCTATGACAACGCGGTCTTCTCCTACATGGACCCGAAGGCGGACGCGGCGGAGATCAAGGGCTACCTTGCTTTCGACCTGCAGGATGGCGTGGCCGTCGAGCAGATCTGAGCCGCAGGGCCATGCAGACCCAAGGGCCGGCCCGCAACGGGCCGGCCCTTTTGGCGAAGGCAGGACCGACGCATGTTCGCGTCCCCGTCGCGCGCCCTTCTGCAGGGCACGCTCCGCTGACGCGGCGCGGTCGTTTCTCCACATCGACATTTCCAAGAGAGGACAGGGCCATGACCTCGGAAGTCCTAGAGATACCGCCGGGCAACGCGCTCTTCGAAGGCTACCGTGCCGCCTTCGAGGCATATGGGTTCTCGCCCGCCGTGAAGTCGAAGGGGATGCTCTTCATCTCCGGACAGGTCGGCGCGCGCCCGGATGGCAGCGCCGGCGAGGGTGTTGCCGAGCAGACCGAATGGGCCTTGAGGCGCATCGAGGAACTGCTGCGGATCGCCGGGCTGGATTTCACCGATCTTGTGGACGTCACCAGTTACCACGTGGATATCGAGACGACGCTCCCGGCCTTCATCGAGGTCAAGCGCCGGTTCATCCGGAGCCCCTATCCGGCGTGGTCGATCATCGGCATATCCGGGCTCAGCCGGCCCGAGCTCAAGGTCGAAATCCGCGCCGTCGCCGCCTTGCGGGATTGACCGGTCGCCGGAGCGGCCTGCGCCGCCCTACCCCTTGCGCAGGTTGTCGCGCAACCGGCTCACCTGATCGCGCAGGGCCAACAGCTCCTCTACACTCATGCCGCTCTGCGCGGCGATGCAGCCCGCGATATGCGCGGTACGGTCCCGCATCTGCTGCCCGTCCTCGGTCAGCGTGATGCGAACCTGCCGCTCATCCTCGGCGTCGCGGCGGCGGGTGAGCAGCCCCATGGCCTCCAGCCGCTTCAGCAACGGCGTCAGCGTGCTCGATTCGAGTTGCAACTGCCGCGACAGCAACCCGACGGTCGGCGGCGCCTCGGCGGACCACAGCGCGCTCATCACGAGGTACTGCGGGTAGGTCAGCCCGAGCTTTTCCAGATGTGGCCGGTAGGCCTGGCTCATGGCGTGCACCGCCGAATAGAGCGAGAAACAGACCATGTCCTGCGGCGAAAGCGGCTGCGGCACGGTGGTTTCGGGGTCAGATGGCGTGGGGCTCCGGGTCATCTGCCGAATATAAATCGCGCGCGATCCTTTCTCAAGCGATTGACTTTCGTCGTGGTGCAAATATCTATCGTGTACGATATAATCGACCACAAATGATTACCCCATGTCTCTCGATGTGAAATACCGGACCGAAGCGCAGGCATCCGGCGGCGGCCGCGATGGCGTCACGAAGCTCGCCTCGGGCATGCTGACGGTGACCATGAACAGCCCCAAGGAGCTCGGCGGCTCTGGCAAGGGGCACAATCCCGAAGAGCTCTTCGCTATGGGTTACGCCGCGTGCTTCCTCAGCGCGATGCGCTTCGTGGCGCAGGCCGAGAAGCTGGGCTCCGTGCCCGCGGAGGCGACCGTCGATGCCGAGGTGGCCATTGGGGGCCTGCCCGAAGGCGGCTTCGGACTGGCGGTGAAGCTGGTCGCGAAGATGCCGGGACTGGAGCGCGACACGGCCGAGGCGATCCTCAAGCGCGCCCATGAGGTCTGCCCCTATTCCAACGCCACCCGCGGCAATATCGAGGTCGCGCTGGAGCTGGCCTGAGGCTCCGCGGAGCAACCGCAAGGCCCCGCGCACAGCCGCGGGGCTTTCGCATGTCAACCCAGCGGCAAAAGTGCCGCCGGATCGTCTCAGTCGATCCTCGGTCCCGGCGCGTCGCGCAGCCGTCCCATCACGTGCGAGTCGATCAATACGCCGTCGCGCAGGGCATCGCCGCGCCGGGTGCCCTCGATCTCGAAGCCGTGCCGCTGGTAAAGATGGATCGCCGCGCGGTTGTCTGTGTTCACGTCAAGCTCCAGCCGCCGCAGGCCGAGCCAGTTGTCGGCAATGTCGAGAAGGCTCTTCAGGATCGCCGTGCCGTAGCCGCGCCCCACGTGAACGTCATGCACGATGAGGAAAATCTCGCCGACGTGAGAGCGCCGCCGCTGGCCCGGCATGAGCCCACCCTCGGCGACAATTTTCTGCACGCCGCTCCCGTCCTCGATCAGCCCGACGAGGAAATGGTTCGCGCCGCTGGCGGCGAGCCGCCGCTCGACCCTGCTCTGCGTGTCATGGGGCATCCGGAGGGTGCCGTGCCGGACCCCCGGAAGGTTGCCCATCTCGGCAAGCGCACCGGCGTCGCGGGGTTCGGCGGCGCGGATGATGAGGGTCGGGATCTCGGTCATTCAGGCATCCTCTTACAGCGGCCGCAGGCGGCGCACCCGCTCAGCTGTGCTCTTCCTCCGCCGTCGCCGCCAGGGCGCGGTTGTACGCCTTCAGCGCATCGACGTGGAAGAGCGCGCCCTGCAGCACCGGCGCGTCGTCAGGACCGCTGCGGGTCACCACCGGCAGGTAGGCCACGCCCGACTTGTCGAAGAGCGGCAGCGCCGCCTCCAGTGTCGCCTGCGCGTTGAGGTAGAGCCCCTGCTCGATCATCCGCAGGCAAGCCTCCTCGTCCGCCGCGCCTTCGTCGGAGGGCTTGCGCATCACCCCCTGCACCCGGAACATCGCCAGCAGATAGGCCTGCGGACCGGCGGCCAACTGGACGTTGCGCCTGGCCAGCTGCGACAGGAAGAAGCTGCGATCGACGAGCCGCGAGGCCACCGCCGTGGACATCGACACCGAGACCATCACCGCCAGCCCCGTCTGCCAGTCGCCGGTCAGTTCGAAGACGATCAGCGTGGTCGAGATCGGCGCACCCAGCACCGCCGCCGCCACCGCCCCCATCCCCGCGAGCGCGTAGAGCGTGAAGACCGAGCTCTGCTCGGGGAAGAGACCGGTGGCGATATGGCCGAAGGTGAGCCCTGTGAGCGCGCCCACCATCAGCGAGGGCGAGAACACCCCGCCGCCCATGCGCCCGGCCATGGTGATCGACACCGCCGCCACCTTCACCGCGGCGAAGAGGAAGGCCTGGCTCAGTGTCAGCTGCCCCGAGAGCGCCCGCGAAGTCGTCTCATAGCCCACGCCGATGATGTGCGGGAAGGCGATGGCGATGGCACCGAGCAGCAGCCCCGCCACCGCCGGGCGCAGCCAATGCGGCAGGCCAAGGCGGGTCTGGATCGCCGTCCCCACGCTGTCGGACCAGAACAGCGCCTTGATCATCAGCACCGCCACCAGGCCGCAGACGAGCCCCATGAGGAAGAAGGCGGGCAACTCGAGGTAGAACTCCACCGTGGTCGTGCCCGGCAGCACGAATTCGGTAACGTCGCCAAAGTAGATCCGGTTGATCACCGTGCCCGCGGCGCTGGCCACCACGATCGGCGCGAAGGCATGGAAGGCAAAATGCCGGAGCACCACCTCGAGCCCGAAGAGCGCCCCGGCGATGGGCGCATTGAAGCTGGCAGAGACGGCAGCGGCCACAGCGCAGCCGAGCAGGTCGCGCCCGGTGATGCCGTCGACGCGCAGCAGGTTCGACACCGAAGAGGCGATCATCGCGGCGATATGCACCACCGGCCCCTCGCGCCCCGTCGAGCCGCCGGTCGAAAGGGTGATCCACGAGCAGAGCGCCGAGGCGATGCCCGCCTTCTTCTCGACCCGCCCGTCGTTGAGTGCCGCGCCCTCGATCACGTCCGAAACGCTGCGCACCCGCCCGTCGGGGGTGAACTTCTGCAAGATGAGCCCGACCGTCGCCCCGCCCGCCACAGGGATCAGCAGCACGTAGACCCAGGGCAGCGTCTCGGCGAAGCTGGCCAGAAGGTTCACATCCTCGGTGCCGTAGACAAAGGCCTGCAGACGGTGGATGGCCAGCCGGAACACCAGCGCGGCAAAGCCCGCGGCGGCCCCGACCAGCAAAGCGATCACCCAGAAGGTGACCTGCCCCGGCCCCTTGTGGCGCAGCGTGTCCCATCCTCGGCCGCAAAGCGCGCGCGTCTCGCGCCACTGATCGGATAACTGGTACGGCATTCCTCGGTCCCATGGCTTTCGCAGGGCGCGCAGCGCGGCTAAGGTCGCCCCGATTTTCCACGGAGGTTTCCTATGCCCGTCGCCGCAGCCCTGGAGGCTCTCGATGCCTTCCTAGGCGAACGATTCACCCGCTCCAAGTCCGAACTGGAGCAGCATGGCCGTTCCGAGTCCTATTTCCCGCTGACCCCGCCCGATGGCGTCGCCTACCCCGAAACCGCCGAGCAGGTGCAGCGCATCGTGCAGATCTGCGCCGAGCACGGCTGCCCGGTCATCGGCTGGGGCGCGGGCAGCTCGCTCGAAGGTCACGGCCAGGCGGTGAAGGGCGGCGTCGTGGTCGATTTCACCCGCATGAACAAAGTGCTGGAGATTCGTCCCGCCGACATGGACGTGACCATCCAGCCCGGCGTCACGCGCGAGGCGCTGAACGAGGAGCTGCGCGCCACCGGCCTGTTCTTCCCGGTCGATCCCGGCGCCAACGCAACGCTTGGCGGCATGGCGATGACCCGCGCCTCGGGCACCACCACGGTGCGCTACGGCTCGATGCGGGACAACGTGCTGGGGCTGAAGGTCGTGCTCGCCGACGGGCGCACCATCGAGACCGGCACCCGCGCCCGCAAGTCGGCGGCGGGCTATGACCTCACCGCGCTCTTTGTCGGCTCGGAGGGCACGCTCGGCCTCGTGACCGAGCTGACGCTGCGCCTGCACGGCATCCCCGAGGCGGTTTCGGCCGGCATCTGCGCCTTCCCCGACATGGGCAGCGCGGTCACCGCGGTGATGGAGACGATCCAGATGGGGATTCCGATGGCCCGGATCGAATTCGTCGACGCCGCCACCGCCCGTGCCTTCTCGGCCTATTCGGGCATGGAGATGGCCGAGAGCCCGCACCTGCTGGTCGAGTTCAACGGCTCACCAGAGAGCGTGACCCAGGACGCCGAGCGCTTTGCCGAGATCGTCGCCGACAATGGCGGCAGCCCGTTCGAATGGTCGGCCCGCGAGGAGGAGCGCCGGGCGCTCTGGGCCCTGCGCCACAACGGCTATTACGCCATCCTCGCCTCGCGCAAGGGCGCGAGGGCGGTCGTCACCGACATCTGCGTGCCGATCTCGCGCCTCGCGCAGGCGGTCGAGGAGACGCAGGCCGACATCGCCGCAAGCAGCATCCCCGGCCCGATCCTCGGCCACGTCGGCGACGGCAACTTCCACGCCATCCTGCTGGTCGATCCCGAAAGACCAGAGGATCTGACCGAGGCGAAGCGCCTGTCGCACCGCATGGCCGAGCGCGCGTTGCGGCTCGGCGGCACCTGCACCGGCGAGCACGGCGTGGGCCACGGCAAGCTGGCCCACATGGAGCAGGAGCACGGCGAGGGCTGGCAGGTGATGGGCGAGATCAAGCGCGCGCTCGATCCGCAGAATATCATGAACCCCGGCAAGCTGGTGCCGCAGGGCTGAGATGCGACAGGCCGGGGGGTCACCGCCCCGGCCTCAGTGCACCCGGTGAGCGCGGGATCGAGTATCTGGGGAAAGATGAAAGCCCGGCCTGCGCCTTTCATCCTTCCCCGAATACTCCCGCCCGCGGCGGTTCCTCAGCCGCGCCAGAAGCGCAGGGTGAAGAGCACGAAGACCGCCATGATCTCGAGCCGGCCGACCAGCATGGCGAAGGACAGCATCCATTTCGCGGTGTCGTTGAGCGTCGCGAAGTTGCCCGCCGGGCCGATGATCTCGCCCAGCCCCGGCCCGACGTTCGCCAGCGCCGTCGCCGCGCCCGAGAGCGAGGTGACGAAATCGAGCCCGGTGAAGCCGAGCGCCAGCGAAAGCACCCCGAGCGAGACCACGAAGAAGACGAAGTAGGCCATCACCGAGTTCAGCACCTCGTCGGCGACCGGGCGGCCGTCGAAGCGCGGAGTGAACACGCCATGCGGCGCGCGGATTCGCTTCAGCTGCACGCGGATCGAGGCGAAGAGCAGCTGGTAGCGGAAGATCTTCACCGAGCAGGCCGTGGAGCCGGCGCAGCCGCCGATCAGCCCGATGAGGAAGAACAGGGTGACCAGGAACGAGCCCCATCCCATGTAGTCCACAGAGGCGTAACCGGTGCCCGAAATGATCGAGCTGATGTTGAACAGCGACTCGCGGATGGCCTGCTCGGGATGGTGCGGAAAGAGCGCGAGCAGCGTGACGCTCATCACCGCCACCAGCGCGAGGATGGTGCCGAAGAAGGCGCGCACCTGGCTGTCGCGCCACAGCGCGGTGTGATGGCCGTTCAGCATCTGCACGTAGCGCACGAAGGGCAGCGCGGCGGCGATCATGAAGAAGGCGGCGACATATTCCGCCGGCCCCTGGAAACCGCCGAAGGAGGAATCGTAATTGGCGAAGCCGCCGGTCGAGAGCGTGGTCAGCGCGTGCACCGTCGCATCGAAGGCATCCATGCCGCAGACCATGTAGGCGGCGGCGCAGGCCAGCGTCATGCCGACGTAGATGGTCGAGATCGACGAGGCGATCTCGGTGGCACGGGGCAGGATCTTGCCCATGGTCTCGAAGGCCTCGGAGCGGAAGATCTGCATCCCCCCCACCCTCAGCTCGGGCAGGAACACCATGGCGACGACGATGATCCCGATGCCGCCCAGCCATTGCAGGATGCCGCGCCAGAGGAGGATGCCCTTGGGCAGCCCGTCGAGCCCGGTGAAGACCGTCGAGCCGGTGGTGGTGATCCCTGACATGGCCTCGAAGAAGGCATCGACGATGCGCGCCTCGGTCGCCCCCAGCATGAAGGGGATGCCGCCGAACAGGGGCAACACCACCCAGGCCCCGACGGTCAGCAGGAAGGTCTGCTGCAACGTCAGTCCCTGCCGCCCGGCATTGGCGCAGGCAAGGCTCACCAATCCGCCGCAAAGCGTGGTGATCAGGGCACTTTCGAGAAAAACCGGCCATTGACCCCGGCCCTCGGCGATGTCCACGAGAAACGGAACCAGCATGCAGCCGCCGAGCGTGGTGACGAGAAGGCCAAGAACGTAGGCGACAGGGCGGACATCGAACATGGCAGAGCCATCGCCCGCCGCTGCCTGCCTGTCAAGCGCCGCGCGGCGGCAGCCTTTCAGTCCCCCAGGAGGTCGCGGAAGACATGCGGCAGAATCTGCTCGCGCGTCAGCCCCATCTCGGCGAGCCGTTCGTCACTCTGGCTTTCCAGCACGAGGATCTCGTACATCCGCTCGCGCCGGAGCGCATAGGCGTTGAGGCCCTGGCCGACGCCCGCGAAATAGGCATCGATCCTGGCGCGGAGTGAACCGCGACCCAGGCCGATGATGACATTTTCGGCGTAGCTGCTCGTGGCCATGCGACGACCTCCGTTGGCTTGCCTGCCCCGCTTCCCGAGGATGCACGAGAGCGTTCCGCAAATCATGAAGAGCGCCGCGAAAATTTCCGCAGTGCAGCAAAATGCCGCCGGAGTGACCGGCGGCATACGGGCAATGCCGAAGATTGCAGCAGCGCCCGGCGGGCGCCGTCCGCCTCAGCCGCGGTGGATCAGGCTGGGGAAGAGCGTCGGGTCGAGGCTGGTCTGCGCAAAGGTCGGCCCCTGCGTCAGCAGCGCCACGGCGTCATGCGAGTGCAGGCTTTCCTGGTGGCTGCAGAGCACGCGGAAGTCGCCGATCCGCGCGTCGCCGGCCATCGCCTCGGCGAAGAGCCGCGCGGCATCTTCAACGAAGATCGGGTTGGCCGCGTTGAGCTCGGCAAAGGCCTGCTCGTCCTCGCGCTTGACCATGACCTGCGTCTCGGTCGGCACCGCCGAGCGGCAGAGCCCGACAAGGTCCTCGAACCACAGGCAGTCGTCGCCGTCGTCCTGAAGCACCACGGACACGCGCGCCACCGAGCGCTGCGAGTGCGGCGTGGCGAGCTGGCCGCGGAACTGCCGGGCGTGCTCGGACAGCTCCAGCGAGCAGGGGCAGGTCGAGCTGTAGACGTAGTCGAGATGGGCGATGCGCTGACGCACCCCGTTCTGCTCGACCAGCTCCAGCGCAAGATCGTAGTACTGGTAGCCCGACAGGCCCGAGCGCAGGCTTTCCACCTGCATCGGGAAGGAAAAGCGCATCTGGATGCGCGCGTCGAAGCTTTCGAGGTCGGACTTGTAGTCGTCGAGCGCCGCCTCGACCACGCCGAAGCTGAAGCTCTTCTGGGCATGGGTGTAGAAGCTGCGCATGATGCGCGACATGTTGATGCCCTTCTTGTCGGCCTCGAGGCTGACCGTGCCGGTCACCGAGGTCTCGAGCGACAGGGACTGGCCATCCTTCAGCCGGTAGCTGAGCGGCAGACGGAAGTTCGAAATGCCGACGTGCTGGATGCGCACGTTCTCGCCACGGATGAGCGAGGCCGGACCGTTCTGCAGGTCCGGGAGCGAGGTCTTGTAAGCCTCGTCGACGATGAAGCCCTTGGGATACTGACGCGAGAAGATCGGATAATCCTGCCCCGCGCCGAGAAGCTTCAGAAGTGCGGGGTCGAGATCGGTAATTTCACTGTCGTCGGCTGCCTCGGTCCATTTGCGCAATACGGCAAGGGCCGCCTCTGCGTCATCACGGCTTGGGTTACGGTCAACTACCGGCGAATACACATTCATGTCCTGCCCTCCGAGGCGGGGGTTCGTTCCAACGTACTTAGGATGTTTTACCGAAAAAACCACCATTTACGACCCTTATACGGGCACACCTATTCGTATGGATCATCTATTGCGGGCAAAAATGTGGCCGGGCAATTGTTAATTGTCCCGGCCGCCCAAGTTTTACGCAACGTCAAGAGCTTGTTGAATATCTGCAACAAGATCGCCGGTGTCCTCGATGCCGACCGAAAGCCGGATCAAGCCGTCGCCGATGCCAAGCCCTTGACGTTGTTCAGGAGACAGTCGTTGGTGGGTTGTCGTCGCCGGGTGGGTCGCGATGGATTTCGCGTCGCCGAGGTTGTTCGAGATCAGGATGATCTTGAGCGCGTTGCAGAAGCGGAAGGCTGCCTCTTTTCCGCCTTGAATCTCGAAGGCGACCATCGTGCCCCCTGCCCCGAGCTGCCGTTCCGCCAGCGCGTTCTGCGCATGCGACGCGAGCCCCGGATAGCTGACGCGGATCACCTTCGGGTGGCCGGTAACCGCCTTGGCGATCGCCTCGGCCGAGGCGGTCTGGGCGCGCACGCGCAGGTCGATGGTCTCGAGGCCCTTGAGCATGACCCAGGCGGTGAACGGGCTCATCGAGCCGCCGGTGTGCTTCATGTAGGGCTCGATCACGCCGCGGATGATCTCGCGGCTGCCAAGGATCACGCCGCCCAGCGTCCGGCCCTGGCCGTCGATGTGCTTGGTCGCGGAATAGACCACCACGTCGGCGCCCTGCTCGATGGCGCGGCTGTAGACCGGGGTCGAGAAGACGTTGTCGACGACGACCTTGGCACCCTTGGCATGGGCGAGCTTGGCCACGGCCTCGATATCCACAAGTTCCAGGGTCGGGTTCGACATGCTCTCGAAGAACACCAGTTCGGCACCCGGCTCCAGCGCCGCTTCCCATTGCGCCAGATCGGCACCATCGACGAAGACCACCTCGACACCGAAGCGGCTCAGGATGGTCTCGAGCACGTAGAGGCAGGAGCCGAACAGCGCGCGCGCCGCGACGACACGGTCACCGGCCTTCAGCATGGCGGTCAGCGCGCCCGAGACGGCGGCCATGCCGGAGGCGGTGGCAAAGGCATCCTCGGCACCTTCCAGAAGCGCAATGCGTTCCTCGAACATGGCGACGGTGGGGTTCCCGTAGCGGGCGTAGATGAACTCGTCCGCCTCGGTCTTGATGAAGCGCGCCTCGGCCTGCTCGGCGGAATCATAGGCAAACCCCTGAGTGAGGAAGATCGCCTCGCTCAGCTCGCCCCACTGGCTGCGCTTGGTCCCGCCGTGAACCAGTTCGGTCCGCGATGCCTTCTTGAAATCTGCCATGATCTTCCACCTTTCTGTGCCCGGCCAATCCCTGTGCGCCGGAAATGAAAAAGCCCCGTCCGCGGTCAAGCGAAAGAGGCTCCTTCGTCCGACCTTTTAGCGGAATGTTTTACGTGGCCCGCAATCCGTCAACAAATCGCCACGGCGCGGAAATACGCCTCTGATGCCTTCCGGTCAAGCGCGACGACGCGCGGGTGCGCCGATGCCCGGACGCCGCCTTGGCACCGATGTGCCATGGGCATGCTTGTCTTTCCCCGCGCTCCCCGCTCATCATGCGCGGGCCACGGCACATTCGAAGCAGACACGGAACCGACATGGAAAGCGCGCTCTTTCAGGCCTCCATCTACCTTGCCGCCGCGGTCATCGCGGTGCCCATCGCAACGCGGCTGGGGCTTGGCTCGGTGCTGGGCTACCTGCTCGCCGGGATCATCATCGGGCCGGGGCTGCATCTGGTGTCGCATACCGACGACCTGCGCCATTTCGCCGAGTTCGGCGTGGTGATGATGCTGTTCATCATCGGGCTGGAACTGGAGCCGCGGGCGCTGTGGGACATGCGGCACCGGCTGATCGGGCTAGGCGGCCTGCAAGTGCTGCTGACCATGGCGGCGATCACCATCGTGGTCATCGGGCTCGGCACCGCCTGGGCCACCGCCGTGGCCGCGGGCATGGTCTTTGCCCTTTCCTCCACCGCCATCGTGCTGCAGACCCTTTCGGAAAAAGGGCTGATGCAGACGCCCGGCGGACGGTCCGCCTTTTCGGTGCTGCTGACGCAGGACATCGCGGTAATCCCGATGTTGATCCTGCTGCCGCTGCTCGGCGCGCCGATGATCGCGATGATCCGCACCGACGGCGCGATCGAGCGCCCCGTGCACGCGGTCAGCGAGCACGGGATGTCGCTCGTCGCGGGGCTGCCGGGCTGGGCGGTGGCGCTGGTCACGCTGGGGGCGGTGGCGCTGATCATCGTGGCAGGCATCTACGGCGCGCGCCCGCTCTTCCGCTTCATCAACGCCTCGCGCCTGCCCGAGATGTTCACCGCCGTGGCCCTGCTGATCGTCGTCGGCATCGCGTTTCTGATGGGGCTCGTCGGCCTGTCTCCGGCGCTGGGGACCTTCCTTGCCGGCGTGGTGCTGGCCAACTCGGAGTTCCGCCACCAGCTCGAAAGCGACATCGAGCCGTTCAAAGGGCTGCTTCTGGGGCTGTTCTTCATCACCGTCGGCGCAGGGCTCAATTTCGGGGACTTCCTGCGCGAACCGTTCCTGCTGCTCGGCATCACGCTGGGGCTGATCCTCGTCAAGGGCGCGATCCTCTACCTGCTGGGTGGCCTCTTCGACCTGCACGGGCGCGACCGGATGCTGTTCACCCTCTCGCTGGCGCAGGCAGGCGAGTTCGGCTTCGTGCTGATCTCCTTCGCGCTCCAGCAGAACGTGATGACCGAGGCGTTCGGCCAGCGGCTCTTGATGGTGGTGGCGCTGTCGATGCTGATCACCCCGGCGCTCTTCATCCTGTACGACAAGCTCTCGGCGAAACTCGACGACACCGCCGAGGCGCGCCCCGATGATAAGATCGACCGCGAAGGGCCGATCATCCTCGCCGGGATCGGACGCTTCGGACAGATCGTCAACCGGCTGGTGCAAAGCTCGGGTTTCAAGACCGTGGTGATCGACCACGACATGCAGACCATCGAGCTGATGCGCAAGTTCGGGGTGAAGGGCTTCTTCGGCGATCCCACCCGCCCCGAACTGCTGCATGCCGCGGGCATCTCAAAGGCCAAGGTGCTGGTCGCCGCGCTCGACGATCCCAAGGCCACCACCAAGCTCGTGCGCTTCGCCAAGCGCATCCGGCCCGAAATCTTCGTCATCGCCCGCGCGCGCGACCGCACCCATGTCTACGAGCTGTATCAGGCCGGGGCCGACAAGATCGTGCGTGAACTCTTCGACAGCTCGCTGCGCGCCGGACGCTACGTGCTCGAGGAAGTCGGGCTCACCGAATACGAGGCCGCCATCGCCGAAGAGACCTTCTACCACCACGACCGCGAAACCATGCGCGAACTGGCGACGCTCTGGGACCCCACCGTTCCGCCAGCGCAGAACCCTGCCTATGTGAAGCGCGCCCGAGAGCTGGAGAAGGACCTGGAAACGGCGCTGTTCAGCGCCCTTGAAGCGCAGCGCGACGACGTTGCCTGAAAGTATTCCACGGCATACAGATTTCGCAAATTTCCTCGTGTTTGCAGCAATGTAGCCCAAAAAAGAGGCAACTGATCCGCGCCTGCCGGAACCTCGCGGGAATGTCATTGGCCGCGACCATTTCGCGCATGCTGCGGGTGCAGCATTGAGCTAATCGGACCGCGCCGGAGGTGGACCAAGACCGAGCGCATGCGGCGCTGGCCACGTCCCGCCCTCCGGCCGACAGACGCGAATAGCCTCGACCATGCCCCAAACCTCCAAGCCTCCCCAGATCGTCATTGTCGGCGCCGGCACTGCCGGGCTGAACCTCGCCACCCGCCTCAGCCGCCGCCTCGGCCATGCCGGCAAGGCCGAGATCACCCTTGTCGACGAGAACCTCTCGCACATGTGGAAACCCTCGCTGCACGAGTTCGCCGCCGGCACCAAGGGGTTCGATGAAGAAATCAGCCTGCTCGAGCATTCGCACCGCAACGAGTACAACTTCCGCCTCGGCCGCTTCACCGGCATCGACCGCGAGAAGCGTCTGGTTCAATTGCAGGCGGTGAACGATCCCGCCAACCGTCCGCTCGCGCCGAAGCGGTCGCTGCCCTACGACATCCTGGTGCTGGCGATCGGCAGCCGCTCGAATGATTTCGGCACCCCCGGAGTCGCCGAGAACTGCATGATGCTCGACACGCCAGCGCAGGCCAAGCGACTCCAGGCCGAGCTGCTGAACCTCTTCCTGCGCTTCCAGACCGGCGCTCTGGGGGCAGCGGAGAAGCTTGAGCTGACAATCATCGGCGCCGGGGCTACCGGGGTCGAGCTGGCCGCCGAGCTGCGCGAGGCCGCCGGGCAGTTCGCCCGCAACGGCATCCACAAGGTGCGGAACGCCGATGCGGTGACCATCCGCCTGATCGAGGCCGCGCCGCGCGTCCTGAGCGCCCTGCCCGAGACCATCTCTGCCAAGGTCGCCCGCCACCTGCGTGAGCTGCATATCGACGTGATGACCGGCGCCAAGGTGGCGCGCATCGACCCCGGTTCCGTGACCTTGAGCGACGGCACGACGCTCAGTTCGAACCTGACGGTCTGGGCCGCCGGGGTGCGCGCGCCCGAGGTCATCGGCCAGCTCGACGGGTTCGAGACCGGCAGCCTCGGCCGGCTCAAGGTGCGCCCCTCCCTGCAGACCCTCGACGACGATCACATCTACGCGCTTGGCGACTGCGCCGATTGCCTCTGGCCCGCCAAGCAGACCTCGCTGCCGCCGCGCGCGCAGGTCGCCACGCAGCAGGCCGAGTTCATGGAGCGGCAGATCGTGGCGCAGGTCGCGGGAAAGCCGCTCAGGGAGTTCTCCTACGCCGACCACGGCTCGCTGGTGGCGATCAGCAACGAGGGCGCGGTGGGCTCGCTGATGGGCAAGGCGATCGGCACCATCACCATCGAGGGCTGGCTGGCACGGCGCGCCTACCGCTCGCTGCACTTCCTGCACCGCAAGTCGGTGCTCGGCCCGTGGCGCGCCACGTTGAGCGCCCTGCTCGGCGGTGCCTCGCGTCGCATCCGGCCCAAGCTGAAGCTGCACTGAAGCGCAGCCACGCACCGTCTGCGTCACGAAAAAGGGCTGCCCCACGGGCAGCCCTTTTGAATTCTTCGGGAGGTACGCGCGATCAGGCGGCGCGCAGGCCGAGCACTTCGTCCACCTGGCGGGCAGCGGCCACTTCATCACCACCGCTCACGGCGGCCACTTCACGGGTCAGGCGCTCGAGCGCGGCTTCGTAGAGCTGACGCTCGGAATAGCTTTGCTCGCGCTGGTCGTCGGCACGATGCAGGTCGCGCACCACTTCGGCGATGGCGATCAGGTCACCGGAATTGATCTTCTGTTCGTATTCCTGGGCACGGCGCGACCACATGGCGCGCTTGACCTTGGCCTTGCCCTTGAGGGTCTTCATTGCCTGGCTCACCACGTCCGGCGAGGACAGCGAGCGCATGCCGATCTCGGTCGCCTTGTGGGTCGGGACCCGAAGCGTCATCTTGTCCTTCTCGAAGGAGATCACGAAAAGCTCCAGCTTGAGGCCGGCGATTTCCTGCTCTTCGATCGACATGATCTGACCCACGCCATGGGCCGGGTAGACCACGTAGTCATTCGGGCGGAATTCGTTCTTCTTGGTCTTGGTCATCCAACAGCGTCCTTAGCAGAGAAACCTTGTGCACACGCGACAGAAAGACGCACGGGATGCGGAGCATTCCGTTCGCCTGGTTTTACGCGACTAGCTTAACCTCCGGGGTGCAGACCGGCCCGGTCATGTGTGCATGGTTTCAACATGAGTGGCGCAGAACATAGCACAAAATGAACGTCTTTCCTAGGAGCGCTCGGGCCGGAAAGATGTTTTTCTAAACCAATATGTTACGGGGTAAAACACGTCCCCGTGTACGGGTTTCGGCGCGGCGGCCACGAATCGCGCCGCGCGCCGAAGGGAATTTGCGTCTCTCAGTCGCCTTCGCCGGGCGCTTCCGAGAAGTACTTGGTGAGCTTGTCCGCCTCGCCGTCGCGCTCTTCGGCGCCGGGCATCGGATCTTTCTTGGTGATGATCACCGGCCAGAGCTCCGCATACTTGCGGTTGAACTCGACCCATTTCTCCATGTCCGGCTCGGTATCGGGGCGGATCGCGTCAGCCGGGCACTCCGGTTCGCAAACGCCGCAGTCGATGCATTCGTCGGGATGGATGACCAGCGTGTTCTCGCCCTCGTAGAAACAGTCCACCGGGCAGACTTCCACGCAGTCGGTGTATTTGCAGGCGATACAATTTTCGGTGACGACGTAGGTCATTGCGGTCTCTCACAGGCTGATGCCCGCCTAGCTAGACCAGCAAACAGGATCATTCAAGCGTCCGGCCGCGATCAAGATCGAGTTTCCTGCGGTCGCGCTTGGTCGGACGAGAATTGCCTTCGAGACGCTGCACCGGCGGAACATCGTCCCCGGATCCGGGCTGCGGAGGATCAAGGTCCTCGTAGAGCTGCTGCGCCTCGGGCGCCGGGCCGCGGCGCTCACCGAGCGCCACGACCTTGATCACACGCACCTGGCGCGCCTGGCTGAAGGTCAGCACGTCGCCCGGCCCCACGTTGAAGGCCGGTTTCGACACGTTCAAACCGTTGACCCGCAGACCCGCAGAGACCGCCTTGGCCGACAGGCCCCGCGTCTTGAAGAAGCGGGCCTGCCAGAGCCATTTGTCGATGCGGATCTTCTGGAGCGGATCAGCCAAGCGAGATGAGCCTCAGGACTTGCCCTTGAAGCCCATCAGTGCCGCGGCGAAGGGATTGTCCGGATCGATCCGGTCCTTCTTCTCGGGGCGGGATTCGAAGGTCTTCGGACCTTTCGGAGCACCGCCCTTGCCGCCGCCTTTCGGGCCGCCCTTGCCGCGCGGTTTGCCACCTGCCTTCGGGCCACCCTTGCCGCCGCGCGCCTGTCGACCGCCGTCACGGCCCCCTTCGCGTCCGCCGTCACGGCCGCCCTCGCGGGCCCCGTCACGCGCGCCGTCGCGGCCACCCTGACGGCCCCCGCGTGCGCCGCGGTTGCCACCCCAGGTGAAGGTATAGAACACTTCGATCTCGGGGCCTGCCAGCGCCGCATCGGGTGCCTCGCCCGGCAGCAGCTCGGTTTCCGAGGCTTCGGGAATGGTGTCGTCGATCTCCACCGCCTCGGGCGTCTCGGCGATCGGGGCCACGCCCTCGTCGTCGATCTGCTCGGAACCGGCCACCAGATCGGCGGCCTCGGGCGCGGCCGCCGGATCGGCCATTGCGGCGGGGGTCGCCTCTTCTTCCTGAGCGGCGTCGAAGACCGGCTGGTCCTCGCCGGGGATGCCCGTGGGTTCGGAGGTCTCGGTCACCACCTTGTCGGCGGCGCGCACCTTGCTGCGCTCGCCCTTCTCTGCCCGGTAGCCGAGGCCCTGCATCAGGTCCGAGAACTGCTCGAGCGTCATGCCGGTGATCGACAGCATGTCGGCCTTGGCCTCGAAGCCGCCGCGGCTGTCTTCGCTGCGCAGCATGTCCGCGAGGCGCTCGAGCATGTCGATGCGGATCGCGCGCTCGCCGGCCGGGCGGTAGCCCGACAGCGTGTAATGCGCCATCGGCACTTCGCGGATGTTCGGCACGGTCACCAGCCCCGGCGGCGGCGCCTCGGGGAAGGTGTCGAGACCATTGGCCAGCGACCACAGCACCAACCGCAGCCGAGTCGGCGCGGGCTTGAGCAGCAGCGGCATGAAGATCGTGTACTGGCCGAAGCGCACGCCGTGCTTGCGCAGTGCGGCGCGCGAGTCCTGGTCGAGTTGCTTCACCTCGTCGGCAACCTGGCCGCGCGGGATGACGCCCATCGATTCGATCAGGCGGAAGGCGAAGCCACGGGCCAGACCGGTCAGCGTCTCGTCGTTCTGCATGTTGAGCAGCGGCTCGAAGAGCGCGGCAATCTTGCGGTCGATGAAGTGTTGCAGGCGGCGTTCGACCTTCTGCGCCACATCGGGACCTGCCTCGTCATCGACGAAGACCGCAACGCGCGGCTTGAGCGCGTCGTCGCCCTTGACCAGCTTGCCCACAGCCTGGTCGCCCCACATGAGGCCACCCTGCTCGGTGAAGTCGATCTCGGTATCGGGCGCGTTGTAGAAGCGATCCGCCCGCAGGTGGAAATGCGGCGCAAGCGCCTGCAGCGACGCCGTCTTCAGCGTCTTAGCTTCCTGTCCCGTTGCGCCGGCATCCTGCCGGAAGCGGAACCCTTCGAGCCGACCAACGAATTCGCCTTCGACGGTCACTTCTCCGTTCTCGTTCACTTCGGCCAAGAGGGCCTCCTTCTGCTTCAACCGCCGCATGAGCACTGATGTGCGCCGGTCAACAAATCTTTGCGTGAGACGCGCGTGCAGCGCGTCGGACAGGGCATCTTCTACCGCGCGGGTTGCCTCGCGCCAATGGCTTTCGTCATCGACCCAACCTTTGCGTTGCGCCACGTAAGTCCAAGTGCGGATAAATGCCAGACGTTTCGACAACGCGTCGATGTCGCCATCGGTTCGATCGATACGTTTCACCTGCCGCGCCATGAAATCGCGCGGGATTTCGCCGCGCTCGTGCAAGTGCTGGTAGATCACCTGCAACAGCGCCGCGTGTTCATTATGGCTGATCCCGCGGAAATCGGGAATACGGCAAACGTCCCAGAGCAGCTTGACAGAGGCCGGATCCGAGGCGCGCGCGCGGACCTCCGCCTGCGAATTGAGCGATTTGAGCGACATCAGGTCGTCCGCCTCGCGCGCTCTGACCAGGTTGGGATCGTCGGGCGCGCGCTCAAGCGAGTCGATCAGCGCCTCGGGCGAGCCGAAATTCAGCTGCGGATTGCGCCAGTTGAGCTTTTTCAGCGGGGTGAAGCTGTGACTGGTGATCGCCTCGACCCATTCGTCGGGGATCTGCCCGGCCTCGCCGGTGGTGCCGAAGGTACCGTCGCGCATCCCCCGCCCCGCGCGCCCGGCGATCTGCGCCAGTTCGTTCGGCTGCAACTCGCGCATCCGCCGCCCGTCGAACTTGGTCAGCGAAGAGAACGCAACGTGGTCGACATCGAGGTTGAGTCCCATGCCGATGGCGTCCGTGGCGACCAGGTAGTCGACATCGCCGTTCTGGTAGAGCTCCACCTGCGCGTTGCGCGTGCGCGGCGAAAGCGCGCCCATCACCACAGCCGCGCCGCCCTTGGTGCGGCGGATCAGCTCGGCGATGGCATAAACATTGTCCACCGAGAAACCGACAATGGCGCTGCGCGGCGGCATCCGGCTGATCTTCTTCGAACCGGTGTACATCAGCTGGCTCATCCGGTCGCGCCGCATGAATTCGACACCCTTGACCAGCTGCGAGATCGGCCCGCGCATGGTGTCCGAGCCAAGGAACAACGTCTCGTGCAGGCCGCGCATCCGCAGCAGCCGGTCGGTGAAGACATGGCCGCGCTCGGGGTCGGCGCAAAGCTGGATCTCGTCGATCGCCACGAAATCGCAGCCCATGCCTTCGGGCATCGCCTCGACGGTGCAGATCCAGTACTGCGCGCGGGGCGGCACGATGCGCTCCTCGCCGGTGACCAGCGCCGCCACCGAGGGGCCGCGGGCCGCCACGACCTTGTCGTAGACCTCGCGCGCCAGAAGCCGCAGCGGCAGGCCGATCATGCCGGTCCTGTGCGCCAGCATCCGTTCGATGGCGTAATGGGTCTTGCCTGTGTTGGTCGGGCCGAGGACGGCCGCGATCCTAGCGCGTTGGGCCATGGGAGGGGGCCTTGTCTTTCCTCTTCCGGTCTTGTGGTCCCGATGCGGTCAGCCCGCCCGGTGCCCGTGCCGGTGCCTCAAAGCGAAACGCCGTTCACCCGCGTCTCGAGCCGTTCAATGGCCTCGGTGACATCGCTGTCGAAGGGCCGAAGCTCAACTACCCGCGAATAGGCACGGTAGGCAAGATCAAGATCGCCCAGTTCCTCGTGGATCGCCCCGACGCCCTGCAAAGCGCCGAAATGGTTCGGATTGAGCGCCAGCGTATGCTCAAGCGCATCCATCGCCGGGCCGAGCGCATCCGACGCATAATAAGCCAGCGCCAGCGCGCTCCAGCCTTCGGCGAACGCGGGCGCATGGTCGGTGAGCGCAGTGAAGTGTTCGAGCGCGGTTTGCACATCGTTGACCTCGAGCGCGTCGCGACCGCGCTTGAGCAGCAGGTCCATCGCCGGCGAACCGGATTTCGACCATTCGTTGAAAAGGTCGCGCTCCGCCCGGTCGGCGATTTCGGGGCTGGTCGCCCCGGCCAGTTCGGCCAGAAGCTCCTCTGCCCGGTCCGCGTACGCCGCGCCGGGTAGGGAAAACGTGACTAGGGCCAGTGCCGCAACCGTTCTAGATTTGAATTCGCGGATGAGGATGCTCATAGAGGGAAGTGTAACCCACCGCTGGCGCTTTGCCAGCACAGGAATTCGTGAGGAGTGCCCGGCACATGAGCGAAACGGTCAAGGCGGCGGTCGCCGCGCTGAACAAGAAGCTGGACGGCAAGGGATTCGCCGGCGTCGCGAAGTTCGTCATCGAGGGCAAGGGCAGCCTCGTCGTCGATGAGAACGGCGCGCGCATCGGCGATGACGAAGCCGACGTGACGCTGACCGCCGATACCGAGACTTTCCGCGCCATCATCGAGGGCGAAAAGAACCCGACCACGGCCTTCATGACCGGCAGGCTCAAGGTCGATGGCGACATGGGCGCGGCAATGCGGCTCGCCGGAACCCTGGCCTGATGCTGGATGCCGCCCCCTTCCATGCCGAGCTGGCCGATGGTCCCGAGGGGGCATGCGCCTATTGGCTCCGCGCCGAGGACGGGCTGCGTCTGCGCCTTGCGCATTTCCCCGGCCCCGACGCCGCCGAGGGCACCGTGTTGCTTTTTCCCGGCCGAACCGAATACGTCGAGAAATATGGCCATGTCGCCCGCGATTTCGCGGCGCGCGGCTTTCACGTTCTGACCATCGACTGGCGCGGCCAGGGTTTGGCCGACCGGCTGCTCGAGGATGTGCAGACCGGCCATGTGCACCTCTTTGCCGACTACCAAAAGGATGTGGCAGCGATGCTGGGCGCGGTGGACGCCCTTGGCCTGCCCCGCCCGCTGCACCTGCTGGCGCATTCCATGGGCGGCGCGATCGGCCTGCGTGCGCTGACCCGCGGCCTGCCGGTGGCCGCCGCCGGATTCACCGCGCCGATGTGGGGCATCCGCATGGCCGGCCCCATGCGCCCCGCCGCCTGGGCGCTGAGCTGGTCCGGCGCACGCATGGGCATGGGGCATTTCTACGCCCCGTCGACCGGACCGGGCAGCTACCTCTCGCGCACCGCCTTCGAGGGCAACGTGCTGACCACCGACCGCGCGTCCTGGGACTACATGCTGCGGCAGGTCACCGAGGCGCCGGAACTGCAGCTCGGCGGCCCGTCGCTGCGCTGGCTGCACGAGGCGCTGGCCGAATGCCTGTCGCTGTCGCGCCAGCCTTCCCCCGAGGTGCCGTGCCTGACCTATCTCGGCAGCAACGAGCGGGTGGTCGACGCCGCCCGCATCCGCGCCCGCATGGGCCGCTGGCCCGGCGCTCGGCTCGAGATCATCCAGGCCGGCGAACACGAGGTGCTGATGGAGGACCTGGTGACCCGCGGCCGCATCGTCTCGCAATTGGTGGCGCATTTCCGCCAGGCCGCCGAGGCCGCGCGGACGCAGGCGCGCGCCTGATCGGCCCGCGCCGCCCGTCTGGCCAGATGCGCGGCGCGCCCTATCCTTCCGCGAATGGCGGATCCGGTCCTCAGCTTCACCGAGCGCGGCATCTACTGCCCCGCGGCGGATATCTACATCGACCCCTGGCGCCCGGTGCCGCGGGCGCTGATCACCCACGCCCATTCCGACCACGCCCGGCCCGGCCACGGCAGCTACCTCGCCACCCCGCTCACCGCCGCGATGATCCGCCACCGGCTGGGAGTCGAGGTGCAGGAGTTGCCCTTCGGCAGGCCGCTGAAGATCGGCTCTGCCACGGTCAGCTTCCACCCCGCCGGGCATGTTCCCGGCTCGGCGCAGGTGCGCGTCGAAGTCGGTGGCGAGGTCTGGGTGGTCTCGGGCGACTACAAGCTTGAACCCGACGGGCTGAGCGAGCCCTTCGAGCCGGTGCGCTGCCACGCCTTCATCACCGAATGCACCTTCGGCCTGCCGGTCTTCCGCTGGCAACCGCAGGCCGAGGTGGCCGCCGAGATCAACGCATGGTGGCGAGCCAACCGCGACGCCGGGCGGGCCTCGCTGCTCGGGGCCTACAGCCTCGGCAAGGCGCAGCGGCTGATCTCGATGCTCGACCCCGAGATCGGCCCGATCCTGACCCACGGCGCGGTGGAGGGCAGCAATGCCGTCCTGCGCGCGGCGGGCGCTTTCCACCGCGAGACAATCCCCGTCACGTCCGACTTCGACCGCAAGGCGCATCCAGCCCCCATGGTGATCGCGCCGCCCTCGGCCTTCGGCACCTCCTGGGCACGGAAGTTCGGCCCCGCCGAGACCGGTTTCGCCTCGGGCTGGATGCGCCTGCGCGGTGTGCGGCGGCGGCGCGGGGTGCAGCGCGGCTTCGTCATCTCGGACCATGCCGACTGGCCCGCGCTGCTGCGCGCGATCAAGGAGACTGGCGCTGAAAACATATATCCGACACATGGTTACGTTGACATCTTCGCGCAATACCTGCGCGGTGAAGGCTATGGGGCGACTCCCGTGCCCACCGAGTTCGGCGGCGACGAAGAGACGGTCGAGCAAAGTGGAGACGCCGCATGAAGGACTTCGCGCGCCTCTTTACCAAGCTTGACCAAACCACCAGAACTTCAGAGAAAATCGCCGCTCTCGTCGAGTTCTTCGAGGCGGCGCCCGAGGCAGACCGACTCTGGGCGGTGGCGCTGTTCTCGGGCCGCCGCCCAAAACGCGCGGTGACCACGACGCTGCTGCGCGAGTGGGCCGCCGAGCGCGCGAATATCCCGCTCTGGCTGTTCGAGGAGAGCTACCCGATCGTCGGCGATCTGGCCGAGACCATCGCGCTGATCCTGCCGCCGTCCAGCGCCCCCGAGGAGCGCGATCTGGCAGCGTGGATCAGCGTGGTGAAGGGGCTTGGCGAGATGGACGCCGAGGCGCGCAAGGCGGCGGTGCTCGAGACATGGGACCGGCTCGACGCGACCGAGCGGTTCCTGTTCAACAAGCTGATCACCGGCGGCTTCCGCATCGGCATCAGCCGCAAGCTGATGACCCGCGCGCTGGCGCAGGCGACCGGGGTGGACGAGGCGGCGATGGCGCTGCGACTGATGGGCAGCTGGCAGCCCGAGGATACGAGCTGGGCGCAGCTCACCGCCGAGGAGGACGCCCGCGAGGATGAGAGCCGGCCCTACCCCTTCTGTCTCGCCTCGCCGCTCGAGACCGGGGCGGAAAGCCTCGATGATCCCGCCGACTGGCTGGCGGAATGGAAATGGGACGGCATCCGGGGCCAGCTGATCCTGCGCGGCGGGGTGCACCACCTCTGGTCGCGCGGCGAGGAACTGATCACCGACCGCTTCCCCGAGTTCGCCCGCACGCCGGACTTCCTGCCGCCGGGCACGGTGCTCGACGGCGAGATCCTCGCGTGGAAAGACGGCGCGCCGCTGCCCTTCGCGCAATTGCAACCGCGGATCGGGCGCAAGACCGTGCCGAAGAAGCTGCTGGCCGAGGCGCCGGTGCGGATGCTGGCCTACGACCTGCTGGAACACGGCGGCGAGGATATCCGCGCCCTGCCCCTGTCGGCGCGCCGCGCCCGACTGGACGCGCTGCTTGCCGGCCTGCCCGAGGATGCCGCCGTGATGCCCTCGCCGCTGCTGACCGAGGCGGATTGGCCGGCCCTCGCCGCACGCCGCGAGAGCGCCCGCGAACACCGCTCCGAGGGGCTGATGCTGAAGCACCGCGACTCGGCCTACCGCGATGGCCGCAAGCGCGGCGACTGGTGGAAGTGGAAGCTCGACCCGCTCAGCGTCGATGCGGTGATGATCTACGCCCAGCAGGGCCACGGGCGGCGCGCCAACCTCTTCACCGATTTCACCTTCGCGGTAAAGGATGGCAACGGGCTCGTGCCCTTCACCAAGGCCTACTCCGGCCTCACCGACGCCGAGTTCGACGAGATCACCCGCTGGGTGAAGCGCAACACCCAGCAGCGCTTCGGCCCGGTGCGGCAGGTGAGCCCCGAGCTGGTCTTCGAGATCGCCTTCGAGGGGATACAGGCCAGCCCGCGCCACAAATCCGGCATCGCGCTGCGCTTCCCGCGCATGGCGCGCTGGCGGCGCGACAAGCCGGTGGACGAGATCGACACGCTCGACGGACTGAAATCGCTGCTCGCGGCCTATGGATGAGACAACCCCACCACAGACCGCGCCGCGCGCTTTCCCGCCGGAATGCCCTGCCGCGCCCCCTTGACGGGGCCGGGTTCAAAAGAAAGAAACATCCGATCATTATAGGGCTGATTTGCAGGCATCTGCGAGACACCCCCAACGACCCGCCCGGAACAGGGGCCGCAGGCCTCGGCGACCGAACAGACACCCAACGAAAGACACCCGGTTGGAGACAAGAATGAAGTTCCGCTTCCCCATCGTGATCATCGACGAAGATTTCCGCTCCGAGAACAGCTCGGGCCTTGGCATCCGCGCGCTCGCCGAAGCGATCGAATCCGAGGGCTTCGAGGTGCTGGGCGTCACCAGCTATGGCGACCTGTCGCAATTCGCGCAGCAGCAGTCCCGCGCCAGCGCCTTTGTGCTGTCGATCGACGACGAGGAATTCTCGCCGGGTCCCGAGCTCGACCCCGCCGTGCTGAACCTGCGCAACTTCATCGAGGAACTGCGTTGGAAAAACGAAGACGTGCCGATCTACATCTACGGCGAGACCAAGACCTCGCGGCACCTGCCCAATGACATCCTGCGCGAGCTGCACGGCTTCATCCACATGTTCGAGGACACGCCGGAGTTCGTCGCCAAGCACATCATCCGCGAGGCCAAGAGCTATCTCGAAGGCATCCAGCCGCCGTTCTTCAAGGCGCTGCTCGATTATGCCGAGGACGGCTCCTATTCGTGGCACTGCCCCGGGCATTCGGGCGGCGTCGCCTTCCTGAAGTCGCCGATCGGCCAGATGTACCACCAGTTCTACGGCGAGAACATGCTGCGCGCCGACGTCTGCAACGCGGTCGAGGAACTGGGCCAGCTGCTCGACCACAACGGTGCCATCGGCGAGTCCGAGCGCAACGCCGCGCGCATCTTCAACGCCGACCACTGCTTCTTCGTGACCAACGGCACCTCGACCTCGAACAAGATGGTCTGGCACCACAGCGTGGCGCCCGGTGACGTGGTCGTGGTGGACCGTAATTGCCACAAGTCGATCCTGCATTCGATCATCATGACCGGGGCGATCCCGGTGTTCCTCAAGCCGACGCGCAACCACTGGGGAATCATCGGCCCGATCCAGCGCAGCGAGTTCGAGATCGAGAGCATCAAGGCGAAGATCCGCGCCAACCCGCTGCTGAAGGACGTCGATGCCGACACCGTGCAGCCGCGCATCCTGACGCTGACGCAATCGACCTACGACGGGGTTCTCTACAACACCGAAGAGATCAAGGGGCTGCTCGACGGCTACGTCGAGAACCTGCATTTCGACGAGGCCTGGCTGCCGCACGCCGCCTTCCACCCGTTCTACGGCACCTATCATGCCATGGGCCGCAAGCGCGGGCGCACCCGCAAGTCGCTGACCTATGCGACGCAATCGGTGCACAAGCTGCTGGCGGGCATCTCGCAGGCGAGCCACGTGCTGGTGCAGGACAGCGAGGAGACCAAGCTGGACCGGCACCTGTTCAACGAGGCCTACCTGATGCACACCTCGACCAGCCCGCAGTACAGCATCATCGCCTCCTGCGACGTGGCGGCGGCGATGATGGAGCCTCCGGGCGGCACCGCGCTCGTCGAGGAGAGCATCGTCGAGGCGCTGGAATTCCGCCGCGCCATGCGCAAGGTCGACGAGGAATACGGCGCGGATGACTGGTGGTTCCAGGTCTGGGGCCCCGAGGACTTCGACCACAACAGCGACGGCATGGGCCGGACCCGCGACTGGGTGCTGAAGAAGACCGATGCCGAGGGCGTCGAGAGCAGCGGCACCGACAGCTGGCACGGCTTCGGCGACATGGCGCCGGGCTTCAACATGCTCGACCCGATCAAGGCGACGATCATCACGCCGGGGCTCAACCTCGACGGCCGCTTCGAGGACTGGGGCATCCCCGCGTCGATCGTCACCAAGTATCTCGCCGAGCACGGCGTCGTGGTGGAAAAGACCGGGCTCTACAGCTTCTTCATCATGTTCACCATCGGCATCACCAAGGGCCGCTGGAACACGCTGCTGACCGCGCTGCAGCAGTTCAAGGACGACTATGCCAAGAACCAGCCGATGTGGCGCTCGATGCCGGAGTTCTGCGCCAAGCACCGCCGCTACGAGCGCATGGGGCTGAAGGACCTGTGCCAGCATGTGCACGCGCAATACGCCAAGTACGACGTGGCGCGGCTCTCGACGGAGATCTACCTCAGCGACCTCACCCCGGCGATGAACCCGGGCGAGGCGTTCTCGCATATCGCACGCCGCACCACGCAGCGCGTGCCGATCGACAGCCTTGAAGGGCGGATCACCACCTCGCTGGTCACCCCCTACCCGCCGGGCATCCCGCTGCTGATCCCGGGCGAGGTGTTCAACAAGCGCATCGTCGACTACCTGCGCTTCAACCGCGAGTTCGCGCGGCAGTGCCCCGGCTTCGAGACCGACATCCACGGGCTGGTGCGGGTAGAGATGCCCGACGGCTCTGTGGAGTATTTCGCCGACTGCGTGGCGGAGTGAGGAATGGCGCGCGGTGCTGAGGGGCGCTGCCCCTCGGCGCTGCGCGCCTCACCCCGGGATATTTCGACCTAGAAGAAAGGGCATTCGCCCTTGAACCTGCGGGGGCCGCGATCTTAGCTGTCCCCCAAGAAAAAAGAACATGGAGACACGCGATGACCGTTCGGCCCGATTTTGATGCCCGCCTATTCGACGCGCATGCCACCGCCGGGGGCAAGAACTTGGGGGACCTGCCGGAATGGGATCTGAGCGATCTCTACCCGGCGCCCGACGCGCCCGAGGTCAAGCGTGACCTCGACTGGCTCGAGGAGGCCTGCGCGCGCTTCGCCGGGGATTACGAGGGCAAGCTCGGCACGCTCGACGCCGCCGGCTTCCTCGAGATGATCCGTCGCCACGAGAAGATCGAGGCTGTGGGCGGACGCATCATGTCCTACGCCGGGCTGCGCTACTACCAGCTGACCATCGACGCCGAGCGCGCCAAGTTCCTGTCGGACTGCCAGGAGAAGATCACCAATTACACCACGCCGCTGGTGTTCTTCACGCTCGAGCTGAACCGGCTCGAGGATGATGTGCTGGATGGTCTCTTCGCCGCCGATCCCGAGCTCGGGCGCTACAAGCCCGCCTTCGACCGCATCCGCGCGATGAAGCCGCACCAGCTGTCGGACGAGATGGAGCATTTCCTGCACGACATGGGCGTGGTCGGCGACGCCTGGGAGCGCCTGTTTGACGAGACCATCGCCGGGCTCACCTTCGAGGTGGACGGCGAGGAGATGAGCATCGAGAGCACGCTCAACCTGCTGACCGAGCAGGACCGCGCCAAGCGCGAGGCCGCGGCGCACGAGCTGGCGCGGGTCTTCGGCGAGAACATCAAAACCTTTGCCCGGGTGCACAACACCCAGGCCAAGGAAAAGGAAGTGATGGACCGCTGGCGCAAGATGCCCTCGGCACAGCACGCGCGGCACCTGTCGAACGACGTCGAGCCCGAGGTGGTCGAGGCGCTGCGCAATGCCGTGGTCGCCGCCTACCCGCGGCTGTCGCACCGCTACTACGAGCTGAAGCGCAAGTGGCTGGGGCTCGATCGCATGCAGGTCTGGGACCGCAACGCGCCGCTGCCGATGGAGAGCGACCGCATCGTCGGCTGGGACGAGGCCGAGGCCGTGGTGATGGACGCCTACGCGGGCTTCGATCCGCGCATGGCCGAGATCGCCGAGCCCTTCTTCAAGAAGGGCTGGATCGACGCCGCCGCCAAGCCCGGCAAGGCGCCCGGCGCCTTTGCCCATCCCACCGTCACCGACGCCCACCCCTACGTGCTGCTCAACTACCTCGGCAAGCCGCGCGACGTGATGACCCTGGCGCATGAGCTGGGCCACGGCGTGCACCAGGTGCTGGCGGCGGGCCAGGGCGAGATGCTCGCCTCGACGCCGCTGACCCTGGCCGAGACCGCCTCGGTCTTCGGCGAGATGCTGACCTTCCGCGCCATGCTGGCCAAGGCGAAGGACCAGAAGGAGCGCAAGGTCATGCTCGCCGGCAAGGTCGAGGACATGATCAACACCGTGGTGCGGCAGATTGCCTTCTACGACTTCGAGTGCAAGCTGCACGAAGCGCGGCGCGGCGGTGAGCTGACCCCCGAGGACATCAACGTTCTGTGGATGTCGGTGCAGGCGCAGAGCCTTGGCGAGGCCTTCGACTTCATGCCGGGCTACGAGACCTTCTGGGCCTACATTCCACACTTCGTGCACTCGCCCTTCTACGTCTACGCCTATGCCTTTGGCGACGGGCTGGTGAACGCGCTCTACGCCGAATACGAGGCGAACCCCGAGGGCTTCCAGGACAAGTATTTCGAGATGCTGAAGGCGGGCGGCTCGAAGCACCACAAGGCATTGCTGGCGCCCTTCGGGCTCGACGCCACGGACCCGAAGTTCTGGGACAAGGGCCTGTCGATGATCGAGGGGTTCATCGACGAGCTCGAGGCGATGGAAGACTGATTTCCCGGCGGGGCGGGCACCGCGGTGCCCGCCCCGCCCCCCTGTTCCGAGGTCATTTTCAAGATATCATTGCCGAGGCCCCAGAAGGATCCGCCTCATGTCCCCGCCCGAGAAACAGCCCGTACAGCCGCGCGTGAAGCGCACGATCAAGGCGCGCATGCAGCGCTTTCTCGTGCACGTGCGGAGGCGCGTGCCGCCGGGGCTGCGGCTGGTGCTGGGGCTCTTGCTGATCTGCGGAGGGATCCTCGGCTTCCTGCCGATCCTCGGCTTCTGGATGATCCCGCTCGGATTTGCCGTGGCGATGCTGGACGTGATGCCGCTCTACCGACGCGGGCTTGCACGCGGGCGCGCGCTGCGCGGGCGCGACCTGGCCGACAAGGATGACGGGAACGACCCTACTTGAGCTGGCTGTCCTTCGAGCCGCGCCGGTTGATGCCGCCGCGCGCCTGATAGGCACCGTCGCGCTCCTGTTGGCAGTCGATGCAGAGCTTCACGCCGGGGATTGCCACGCGGCGCTTCTCGGGGATCGGCTCCTCGCATTCGGCGCAATGGGTCGCGCTCTCGCCCGACGGGCGCCTGCGCGCCTGCATGCGCGACAGCTCGTCCTTGATGCTGTCCTCGATCTGCTCCTGTACCGCTCCGTCGCGGCTCCAGCCTCCGGCCATGGCGTCACCTCCTGAACGGCAAAGATAGGCGGCCCGCCGCCGGGCTCCAAGAGGTTTCGGAAAATCTGCGCTGGTGCAGATCCGATCCGCATCGGGGAGCGTATTCGTTTCATTGACTTCACGTCATCGAGACTATTTGTGAGCCCAAAGGAGTCGCCCCATGCGTATCGCCCCCCTGCTCGCCGTGATGGCCACCATCGCCCTGCCCGCCTCCATCGCCCTCGCCTCCGAGACCACGGTCTTCGAGTCGATCGACGGCGGGACGCTGGACCTGGAAAGTTGGCGCGGCGGCCCGGTGCTGGTGGTGAACACCGCCTCGCGCTGCGGTTTCGCCCCGCAGTTCGACGGGCTGCAGGACCTCTACGACCGCTACCGCGACCGCGGGCTGGTGGTGCTGGCCGTGCCCTCGAACGATTTCAAGCAGGAGCTGGGCAGCGAGGCCGAGATCAAGGACTACTGCGAGCTCAACTTCGATCTCGACATGCCGATGACCACGATCACCCATGTGACCGGCGGCGAGGCGCATCCCTTCTTCCGGGATCTGGCCGAACGCGAGGGCTATGCGCCCTCGTGGAATTTCAACAAGGTGCTGATCGGACCCGAGGGCGAATTCGTCGCGGGCTGGGGCAGCACGACGCTGCCCCTGTCGGACCCGATCACCTCGGAAATCGAGCCGCTGCTCAATTAACCTTCGACGCCCTCGGCATCGGCGGTGAGCAGCGCGTAGATCTCGTCTTTCAGGGCGGCGCGTTTCTTGCGCAGGTCGGCCTCGGCAAGCCCTTCCATCGGGGTCAGCCCGCTTTCGGCGCCGTAGACCTCGCGGTTCACCTCGTAGTAGCGCTCGGCGAGCGTGGCGAAATGACCGCCCTGCTGCTTCAGCGCCGAGATGCGGTCGGCGAATTGCGGGAATTCCTCGGCCAGAGAGTGCGGAACATGGGACATGGGCCTCGTGCCTCCTTTGATTGTCTTGTCCCTGTCTTCGCATGGCCGCCGCGACCGCACTTTGATGCGGATCAACCTGCCCTCAGGTCATCCGCGGCGTCGCAACGCCGCCCTACTGCCGCGCCTTGCGCCACCCGGCGTTGCGGGCCTCGGCCTCTGAGCAGAACCAGCGTTCGCCGCTGCTCTCGTCGATCCGGGTCGGCGCGTAATGCTGCTGTCCGGGCATGTGGTAGATGCGCGCGCCCTTGGCCGAGATATTGCCCTTGATCACGCAGCCCTTCGGCGCTTCCGCCAGCGCGGCCGCATTGGCCGTGGCGCGGCTCTCGGCGCGGTAGTCCGCCGGCCGCTGCACCTGCGTACCATGCACCCCGACACCACGCACCGCGGCGCGCTTCTCGTCGAGGTCGTAGTCCAGAGAGTACTCTCGGTAGGCAAAGGCCAGCCCGTCCGAGACCAGCGTACGGCCCACGTCCTGCCCGTCCACCGCGCAGCGCGCCACGGCGCGGCCGTAGCGGTCGGTGTCGAGCCGTTCGCAGCGGGCGCGGCGGCCCTCGTAGCGGGCGCGGACCTCGGAGGTGACCCAGGCGCCGCAGGCCCAATTGGGCTGGCTTCCGCCGCCGCAGGTCTGGTCCTTCTCCGGCGCATCGACACCGAAGAGACGCACGCGTACGTCGCCGACGTCGAACGTGTCGCCGTCGATCACCCGGACTTTGCCCGAAAAGGCCGCCTGCGCTGCCTGCGCAGGTCCGGCGCCGAGGGCGGCTACGAGTGACGTTAGGGAAACGATGGTGAATATAACGCTTACGAAGCGTGAACAAATCCTGATCATCAGGCCAATCTCGGCCTGTCTCGCGGAAGGTGCAAGATCGCTCGGTTAATCTTCGTTAAGGCGTGCGCTGCGCGCCACGGCCCGCGCCGTCAGGCGTCGAAGGTGCCCAGCAACCGGTTCTGCGGCAGGCGCGAGACCTCCATGCCCTCGGCGGTACGGCGCAGCTGGTAGCCGTAGCCTTTCATGCGAAACCGCCATTCGGTTTCGGACAGGGATTTCTGCCGCTCGGCGAGCAACAACGCCCGCAGGTCTTCGAAAGTTTCGGTCTTCTGGATGTTGGCATACATGGTCACATACCCGGCACTACTGTTTCACTAGGGGAAACTTTCCTGCTCGAATGCGGCCGAAATGCGATGAGCTCGGGGATTCTTCGCGGCCGGGAAACACACTGTTCTTGGTTGCGCCCTGCCGAAGGCGCCCCATGCGTTGCCCGTTCAGAACTTGGTCTCCGGTCCCGAGGGCGTGACCCGGCGCTTGAGCATGGCCTCGCGCAGGGTGATGAAGAGCACCGAGCCGATGATCACCAGTCCGCCCGCCACCACGTAGGGATCGACCGGCTCGGCGAAGAACAGCGCGCCGATGATGATCGACCAGACCAGCTGCAGGAAGGTGACCGGCTGGGTCACCGTGACCGGCGCGCGCGCGAAAGCCAGCACCATTGCGTAATGTCCGCCGGTGGCAAAGGTCGCGGTCGCCATCAGAATCGCAAGATCGCTCCAGCTCGGCCACACCCAGACCGCCAGCGCGAAGGGAAAGAGCCCCAGCGTCACCGAGATCGACAGCAGCGCCAGCGCGATGGCCGGCGAAAGCTCGTCGGTGATGATCTTGGCAATGAGATAGGAGATGGCGAACATCATCGAGGTGGCGAGCATGGCGAAATGGCCCGGATCGAGCTCGCGGAATCCCGGCCTCAGGATCAGCAACGCGCCGCCAAGGGCCGCCACGATCGCAAGGATGCGGCGGACCGCCAGCCGCTCGCCCAGCACGAAGACCGCCATCACCGTCACGTAGATCGGCGTCAGGTAGTTCATCGCCGTGACCTCGGCGAGCGGGATGCGCGACATGGCGAAGAACCAGCAGATCACGCCCAGCGTCTGGGCGCCGCCGCGCAGGGCCGAGAGCCGCCACTGGCGCCGCGTCATGCGCAGCCCGGTCAGCGCCTTCCACATGGGAATGAGATAGACGAGGCCGAGCAGGTAACGCAGGAATGCCGATTCCGCCGCTGGAACACGCCCGTGCAACAGCTTGACGGTCACCGTGACACCGACGAAGCACAGCCCCGATACGATCATGAAAAGAATGCCCCGCACCGGGTTCGCCTGTGTGCTGGGGATCGCGCTGCTTGTGCTCGTGGAGGTCATGGCACTTTGGTAGCGCGCTGCGCGCCGGGCGCAAGCCCTGCCCTTATCCCAGCAGCAGTTTCGCCGCGATGAGCAACATTGTCAGGCCAATCACCAGGTCGAGCACGCGCCAGGCCCTGGGCCGCGCAAAAACGGGGGCCAGCAGCCGCGCGCCGTATCCGAGCGCGAAAAAGAAGACCACCGAGGCCGTTGCAGCACCGAGGCCGAAAGCCAGCCGGCTGTCGTATTGCCCCGAGACCGCGCCCAGCAACATGACCGTGTCGAGATAGACATGCGGGTTGAGCCAGGTCAGCGCCAGGCAGGTGAGCAGCGCGCGGCGCAGCGAGCCATTGCCGGGCGCAGTCTCGGCGTGCAGCGCTTCGCCGCCGCGCCAGGCCGCAAGCAGGGTGCGTCCGCCGTAGCAGACGAGGAAGGCCGCGCCGAGCCAGCGCATGACGGTCACCAGCCAGGGAAGCTCCGCCGCCAGCAGGCCGAAGCCGGTCACCCCGGCGGCGATCAGCACCGCATCCGAAAGCGCGCAGACCAGAACCACCGGCAGAACGTGATCGCGCCGCAGCCCCTGCCGCAACACAAAGGCGTTCTGCGCCCCGATCGCCACGATCAGCGAAAGCCCTAGGGCAAATCCCGCCACTGCTGCCTGCATGTCCCGGTCTCCTGACACTTGTTCCGGAGGCGGGCTACCATGCAGGTCGCGAGATAGGCTAGTTAAACAATCTCACTCTGATTAAGATATGCTAATGCACTACGACCCCTCGCAACTGGCCGCGCTCGAAGCGGTTATACGTCTCGGCAGCTTCGAGGCAGCGGCCCGGCAACTGTCGGTGACGCCCTCGGCGATCTCGCAGAGGATCAAGGCCCTGGAAGACCGGGCCGGCGCGGCACTGGTGATCCGCGCGGCCCCCTGCACCGCAACGCCCGCAGGCGCACGGCTGTCGCGCCATGCCTCCGAGGTGGCACTGCTCGAGGCGGCGCTGGCGCGCGACCTCGGGCAGGACGTGGCGCAGGCCGCTCCGCAGGCGCGGCTGCGGCTTGCGCTGAACGCCGACAGCCTCGGCACCTGGTTCCTGCCCGCGCTGGTAGGGCTGGACCTGCTCTTCGACATCGTGGTGGACGATCAGGCCTTCTCGGCAGACTGGCTGAGGCGCGGCGAGGTCTCGGCGGCGATCTGCGACCACGCCCGCCCGGTGCAGGGCTGCGACGCGGCGGTGCTGGGGCGGATGCGCTACATCGCCACCTGCGCGCCGGACTTCCGCGCCCGCCACTTCGCCGAAGGCGTGACGGCAGAGACGCTCGCCCGAGCGCCCCTGCTGCAATTCGACGGCAAGGATGCGTTGCAGCACCATTGGCTGAAGCGGGTGACCGGCAGGGCGTTGCTGCCGCCGACGCATCGCCTGCCCTCGACGCAGGGGTTCGTCGAAGCCGCGCGGCTGGGGATCGGCTGGGGGCTGAACCCGGAGTTTCTTGCCGCGCCCCTGCTCGCCTCGGGCGAGCTGGTGGCGATCCGGCCGGACGAGCCCGAAGACATCACGCTGACCTGGCAAGTCAACCGGCTGGTCGCCCCGGCGCTCGCGCCGCTCACCCGCGCCGTGCGGGCGCAGGCCCGCCGCGCGCTGCTTCCCTGCTGATCCCGCACCGGGCGTTGCGCAGGCCCAGGGCGATCCCGCCGCGACGCCGGGGCAGTGTCAGCCGATGCTGCGCGCCAGCACCCGGCTGAGCGTGGTATAGGGCAGCCCGCTCTGCGCGGCCCATGTGTTGAACGCCGCCTGCACCGCGGCCAGTGCCCGGCGCGAGCTCGGCGGCTTGTCGATCACCCCTTCTGCGATCAGCCTCCCGACCACATCGCGGCCCAGAACGTAGCCGTCCTTGCCCACGGCGCGCAGCATGTAGGCCCCGGTGTTGCCCCCCAGCCGCGAGCCGCTGCGCTTGAGCCAGTCGAGCAGCCCGTCGAACTCGGCCACCGGCCAGTCGGCGATCTTGCGGGCAAAGCTGCCCGCTTCGGCGGCAACCTCGGTGATGAGAACCGCGTTGTCACGGATCGCTGCCAGCTTCGGTCCCGAGCGGATCACCCGCGTGTCCGAGAGCAGCGCGTCGAAGGCATCGCCCTCGATCATCGCCACCCGCGCCGGCTCGAAGCCATGCAACGCCTCCTCGATGCCGGGCCACTTGGCGTCAACGACGCTCCAGCTGATGCCGGTCTGGAAGATGCCGCGCGCCATGGCCGCGAGAAACCGGGCGTCGGGCTGGGCGGCGATCTGCTCGGGGCCGAGCGGCGCGGGGATGTTGGCCAGCGCGGCCTCGCGGCCGCCGTGGCGTTCGGCGGCGATGGCAAGGATCTCTTCGAATGTGCGCATGTCCCGTCCCTCCGTGGCTCGGCGCAGCGTGACGCAAACGGCGCGGCTTGGAAAGCGCGGGCGGCAGTTGAGCTTGCCGGGGCGACGTGCTTTCTTGCGGGCCTGGAAGATCGAAGCCGGGGACAGGACATGCCTTCGAAGGCCGTGCCGAAGAACAGGTCGGAACTCATCTGCGCGGCGCTGCGCTCGGCGATCCTCGAACGCGCGCTGCTGCCGGGGATGAAGCTGCCCGAGGATTCGCTCGGCGAACGTTTCGGAGCGAGCCGCACGATCATCCGGCAGGCGCTCGAACGGCTTGCCGCCGAAGGCTTGGTCGAGCTGCGCCACAACCGCGGCGCGGCGGTGGCCTCTCCCAGCCTCGAGGAGGCGCGCGACCTCTTCGAGCTGCGCACCCAGATCGAGGATCTGGTGATCGCCCGGCTCGCCGCCGGGCTGACCGAGGAACAGGCCACGCGGCTCGAGGCGCATATCACCCGCGAGGAAGAGGCCCGCGACGGCCCCGAGCCGCAGTCGATCCGGCTGGCGACCGAGTTCCACATCCTGCTGGGCGAGCTGACCGGCAGCCCGGTGCTGATGCGCTACGTGAACGAGCTGAGCTACCGCTGCGCGCTGACCCTGTCGCAATACGCCCGCCCCCACTCCACCGCCTGCGGCATCCAGGAGCACCGCGACATTCTCGCGGCGCTCCGGCAGGGGGATGTGGCCCAGGCAAAACGCATCGCCCGCAGCCACCTCGAGTCCGTCTCCTCCCGCGCGCAGTTCCAGGAGGGCGCCAAGAGCGCCTTTTCCTATCTCGACGCGCTCGAACCCTACGCCATGGACGTGCGCGAAAAGGGCTGAGGCCTCACGCCTCGATGCCCCGCGCGGTCAGGATGCGCTCGGCGCTGTCGTTCCAGACGTCCATCTTCACGATCTTGCCGCCCTTCACCACGAAGCGGTCGACGTAGCGATTGCCCTCGAAGGGCGTGCCGTCGGGCCATTCGCCATAGAGATAGCCCGTGGAATAGACCACCGTCCCCTCGGCCCCCTGCGCCACGTCGAACTGGCGCATGTCCTTCTTCACCCAGGCGTAGCGCATGGCATTGAAGCCCGAAGGGCCGGAGGGGTGATGGTAGACCCGCCCGCCGGTGAAGGTGATCACCACGCCCTCGGCCATGTAGGTGGCGGCGCGCTCGGGGTCGGGCACCATCGAGGCTTCGAGGTAGTCGTGCACGATCTGCGCCTCGGGCGGCAGCGCGGCGTAATCGAGCCCAAGGGCATCGGTCGTTTCAGTGGTCATCAGGGATCCTTTCGGTCGGTTGCTGATTCGACTTTGGCATATCGCGGGCCCGATGAAACCCGCGCGCGATAATTTCATACAAAAATTGCATGCAATCTGCCCGAAGCTTGTGCAGTCCGAAGCGGGATGTCGATTTTTCGGGGAATTTCCGTCCCGCATCTTTGACAGAAGACCGCCCCTGCCCGGCCTTATGAGGACACCAACAGGACCCTCATTGCTGGAGAGAGACAGAAAATGCCCATCCAACCGACCTTCACCCGCCGCGCGCTCATGGCCGGTGCCGCCGCGCTGTCGCTGCTCGCCGCGGCACCCGCCAGCGCCGCAGAGCCGATCAAGCTCGGCCTCGTTGCAGCGCTGAGCGGGCAGTCCGC
Organism: Salipiger mangrovisoli; assembly: GCF_015223355.1. Classification (GTDB taxonomy): domain Bacteria; phylum Pseudomonadota; class Alphaproteobacteria; order Rhodobacterales; family Rhodobacteraceae; genus Salipiger; species Salipiger mangrovisoli. The sequence goes on from NZ_JADFFK010000012.1 coordinate 89,936, forward strand.
CAAGTCCGGCGAGGCGATCACCCGCGGCATCGAGCTGGCGCTCGACAAGATCAACGGCGCGGGCGGCGTGCTTGGCCGTCCGCTCGAGCTGGTCAGCCGCGACGACGAGAGCAACCCCGGCAAGGGCCTCGTCGCCGCGCGCGAGCTGGTGCAGCGCGAAGAGGTCGCGGCGCTGATCGGCGGGCTCGACACGCCGGTGTCGATGGCCATCGTGCCCTACATGAACGAGGCCAAGGTGCCCTTCGTCGGGCCCTGGGCGGCGGGTACGCCGATCACCATGAACGGCGCCGAGGAGAACTACGTGTTCCGCGTCTCTGCGGTGGACGAATACGTCGACGAGGCGATCACCGAGTATCTGATCAGCAAGTACGGCGCGAAGAAACCGGGGATGATCCTGATCAACAACCCCTGGGGCGAGTCCAACGAGGCTGGTCTGACCAAGGCGCTGTCCAAGCGCGGCATGGAGCACGCTGGCATCGAGAAGTTCGAGAGCAACGACGTCGACGTGGTGCCGCAGCTCACCCGCCTCAAGGAAGCCGGGGCCGACAGCCTCTTCCTCGTCGCCAACGTCGCGCCCAGCGCGCAGGTGGTCAAATCGCTCGACCGCATGGGCTGGGACGTGCCGATCGCCTCGCACTGGGGTCCGGCCGGCGGACGCTTCACCGAGCTGGCGGGGGCCAGCGGCGAAAAGGTCCACTTCATCCAGACATTCCTCTTCACCGATGCGGCGCATCCGCTCTTTGCCGCGCTGCAGGAGAAGTACCCCGAGATCGAGACCCTCGCCGACGTGACCCCGGCCACCGGCATCGCCAACGCCTATGACGCGACGCTGCTGCTGGCCGCGGCAATCGAGAAGGCCGGCTCGACCGAGGGCCCGGCGATCCGCGAGGCGATGTACCAGATCAGCGGCGTCGAAGGGGTCATCAAGACCTACGACATGCCCTTCACCCCCGACAACCAGGATGCGCTCGGGCCGGAGGATTACGTCTTCTCGCAATTCGTCGAGGGCGAGATCGTCCCGCTGATGGATTGACCCCTGCCGGTGCCGCCCAGCGCGGGTGGCACCCCTGCACGATCCTCCCGGCCCCACCGGCCGGGAGCCCCATTTCGGAGCACTGAATGACACTTCTCTTCGCCGCCCTCCTCACCGGGCTCGGACTTGGCGCCATGTACGGGCTGATCGCGCTCGGCTTCCAGATCACCCACTCGGTCTGCAGCCGCGTGAACTTCGCCCAAGGATCCATGGTGATGCTGGGCGCGGTGCTCGGCTACGTGCTGACCCAGCGCGCGGGCCTTCCGGTGATCCTCGCCTATCCGCTCGCCCTGCTCGGCTGCGCCGCGATGGGCGTCATCGTGGAGTTCTGCCTGATCCGCCCCTTTGCCATCCGCGGCAACGACGGCTGGCTGATGGCGACGGTTGCGGGCGGCATCCTGCTGGACAATGCGGTGCTCTTCACCTTCGGCAACGAGCCGCGCAGCCTGCCCTCGCCGCTGGTCGAGACGAGCTGGCAGATCCTCGGCACGGGGGTCTATCCGCAGCAGGTGCTGATCCCGCTGGTGGCGATCGCCGTGGCCTTCGCGCTTCAGATGCTCTTTCGCCGCACCCGGCAGGGCCGCGCCTTGCTGGCGGTGGTACAGAACCCCGAGGCCGCGCGTCTCATGGGCATCAACACCACGGTGATGATCTCGGGCTCATTTGCCCTGTCGTCGATGCTGGCGGGGGCGGCAGGCCTGCTGATCGCGCCGCTTTTCTCGGTGCATTCGGACATGGGCACGCTCTTCGGCATCAAGGCCTTTGCCGTCGCGATCCTCGGCGGCATGACCTCGGCCTGGGGGGTGATGATCGCGGGCTTTCTCTACGGGCTGGTCGAGGCGCTGGTGACCACATTCCTCGGGTCCTCCTACACCTACATCGTCGTCTTCGGCCTGCTGATCGCAGTGCTGGCGATCAAGCCGAGCGGCCTTTTCGGCGCCGCCAAGCTGCGGAAGGTGTGAGCCCATGCGCCTGACGGACACCCGCCTTCTCGATCTCGCCATCCTTGCGCTCACCGCAGCCGCACTGGCGGGGCTGGGCCTCGTGGGCGGCTACACGCAATTCGTCTTCGGCCTCGTGGCCATCTGGACCATCCTCTGCACCGGGCTGAACGTGCTCTTCGGCCTGACCGGGCTGGTCTCGCTGGGACAGGTCGGCTTCTTCGCCATCGGCGCCTATGCCCATGCCATCCTGATGCAGGCCGGCCTGAGCTTCTGGCTCGCCCTCCCCCTCGGCACGCTGCTCGCCGCGGCCGTGGGCTGCCTGCTGGCGGTGCCTGCCGTGCGCATGGCCGGGCCCTTCCTTGCCATGGTGACCATTGCCTTCGCTTTCATCGTCGAACATCTCGCCATCGAGTGGCGCGGCCTGACCGGCGGGCAGAACGGGCTGATGGGGTTCGACGCGCCCTCCCTCCTCGGCATGACCTTCGGCGAGCGCGAGCTGGTCATGCTCGCCATCGTGCTGGCCGGGCTTCTGCTGTTCGGCTACCGCAGGCTCACGGCAAGCGGTTGGGGCATGGCCATGGCGGCGCTGCGCGATCAGGAGATCGCGGCCAGCTCTCTGGGGTTCAACCCCTTCCTCACCAAGCTCTCGGCCTTTGCCATCGCGGCGGGCGCGGCGGGGCTGGCGGGCGGGCTCTTCGCCTCGCTGATGCAGTTCATCGCGCCGAGCAACTTCACGCTCTCGCAGTCGATCCTCTTTCTCTTCGCCGTCATCCTCGGCGGCGCGGGCACCGTGCTCGGCCCGGTGGTCGGGGGAGCGATTGTCGTCTTCCTGCCCGAGGCGCTCTCGGGCATGGCCGAATACCGGCTGCTCGTCTTCGGCGCGCTGCTGATCGCGGTCATGCTCATTGCCCCGCGCGGGGTGGTCGGCACCATTGCCGCCTACCTGCCGCGCCGGGAACGCGGGGCGCGTGCCTGCGATCAGGAGACGGTCCTGCACTACATCTCCCCAGAGACGCCGCATCCCCTGACGGTCACCGATCTCGGCATCACCTTCGGCGGCGTGAAGGCCGTGGCTGGCGCGAGCTTCACTGCCGCCCCCGGAGAGGTGACCTCTGTCATCGGCCCCAATGGTGCGGGCAAGACCACGCTGCTCAACATGATCTCTGGCTTCTACACCCCCGGCAGCGGCCGCATCGAGACCGCCGGGACCGAGATCGCCGGCTGGCCGATGCACGCCACCTCGCGGCTCGGCGTCGCGCGGACCTTCCAGGCAACCCGGCTTTTCGGCTCGCTTGGAGCCGAGGCCAACGTGATCTCCGCCTTCCCCAAGGGTCGGTTCGGTGCGCCCTTCGCAACGCTGGCCAATGGGGACCGCCGCGCCTTGGCACTGGGACTGCTGGAGTTGGTCGGTTTCACCGGCAATCCCGCGACCCCAGCCGCCGACCTGCCCCACGTCGACCGGCGGCTGGTCGAGATCGCCCGCGCGCTGGCGCTGCGGCCGCATGTGCTGCTGCTCGACGAGCCGGCCGCCGGGCTGATGCATGCCGACAAGATGACCCTCGCGGCGCTGTTGCGGCGGATCGCCGACCTCGGCATCGCGGTGGTGCTGGTCGAGCACGACATGGACATGGTCATGGGCATCTCCGACCGCATCCTCGCGATGGACGCGGGCGTGCCCATCGCCTTCGATACCCCCGAGAGCATCCGCGCCAATCCGCAGGTCATCGCCGCCTATCTCGGCGAGGGCACGCTGAAGGCACCGCCGCGCACGCTCGCCTTCGAGCCCGGCGCGATGGACACGCTGATCACCCGCGACCTGCGCGCGGGCTACGGGGCGGCGGACGTGCTGCAGGGGCTGAACATCCGCGTGCGGCGCGGCGAACTGGTCGCGCTGCTCGGGGCCAACGGCGCGGGCAAGTCCACCTTCCTCAAGGTGCTGTCCGGGCTGCTCGCCCCCAGCAGCGGGCAGGTGCTGATGAACGATGCCTACGTGCAGGGGCTGGCGCCGCACCGGATGGTCGAGCACGGGCTTGCGCTGGTGCCCGAGGGGCGGCAGGTCTTTCCCGAGCTGACCGTGGCGCAGAACATCGAGCTGGGCGCCTACCGCCGCAAGGCGCGCCCCGCCCCCGAGGAGCTGGAGTCCATCCTGCGCCGCTTCCCGCGCCTGCGCGACCGGCTGGACACCCCCGCCGGGCTGCTCTCGGGCGGCGAGCAGCAGATGATGGCGATCGCACGCGGGCTCATGGCCTCGCCGAAGCTGCTGCTGCTCGACGAGCCGTCGCTGGGCCTTGCACCCGCGATGACCGAGGAGCTCTACCGCATCCTTGCCGAGCTGCGCGACGACGGGATCACCATCCTGCTGGTCGACCAGATGGCAACGCTGGCGCTGGCCGTGGCCGATCGGGGCTACGTGCTGGAACAGGGGCGCGTGGTGGCCGAGGGCAGCGCCGAGGAGCTGCGCCGTGACACGGCGCTGATCGAGGCCTATCTCGGCCAGGGGGAGGCCCGCGACGACGGGCCCACAGAAGACTGGCAGGCAGAAGCAGCACAATGACACTCGATCTCATCATCCGCGGGGCGCGGCTGTCGGACGGTGCCGCCCCGGTGGACATCGGCGTGGCGCAGGGGCGCATCGCGACGATTGCACCCGACATCGCCAGCGACGCCCAAACGCTCGATGCCGGGGGAGGCATGATCTTCCGCGGCTTCGGCGACAGCCACCTGCACCTCGACAAGGCCTGCATCCTCGAGCGGGCGGTAAACCGCACCGGCGACCTGAAGGGCGCGCTGGCCGCGGTGACTGCCGCCAAGAAGGGTTTCACCACCGAGGACATCTACGCCCGCGGCGCGCGGGTGCTGGAGCAGGCCATCGGACAGGGCACCACGCTTATCCGCACGCAGGTCGAGATCGACCCGGTGATCGGTCTGGCGGGCTTCGAAGCGGTCAAGCGACTGAAGGCCGACTATTCGTGGGCGCTCGACCTGCAGATCTGCGTCTTTCCGCAGGAGGGATTGCTGAACTACCCCGGCACCGAGCAACTGCTGCGCGCCGCGCTCGCAGGCGGCGCCGACCTGCTCGGCGGCTGCCCCTATACCGACACCGACCCCGAGGGGCATATCGCCCTGCTCTTCGCCATGGCGCGGGAGTTCGACGTGGACCTCGACTTCCACCTCGATTTCGACCTCGACACCAGCTGGCGGCACCTCGACGAGGTGGCGCGGCAGACCATCGCCCATCGCATGCAGGGGCGCGTGGCGATCGGCCATGTGACCAAGCTCTCGATGCTGCCCCCGGACGCGCTGGCGCAGAGCATCGCGCTGCTGAAGGACGCCGGGATCGCGCTGACCGTCCTGCCGGCGACGGACCTCTTCATCACCGGGCGAGGCCATGACCACGCGGTGCCGCGCGGTGTCGGCCCGGCGCATCGCTTCCACGCGGGCGGCGTCTGCTGCACCGTGGCGACAAACAACGTGCTGAACCCCTTCACCCCCTACGGCGACTGCTCGCTGCCCCGGATGGCGAACCTCTTTGCCAATGTGGCGCAGCTTGGCAGCCCCGAGGAGCTGACGGCCTGCTTCGCGATGGTCAGCAGCCATCCCTTCCGGCTGCTCGGGGTGTCCGACAGGATCGAGCCCGGCACCGCCGCCAATCTGGTGCTGCTGCCCTGTGACAGCCGCGCCGCCGCCGTGGCCGAGATCAGGCGGCCGGTCTGGGGGATGCGGGCCGGGAAGATGACCTTCGAGGCGCCCGCGCCGAGGGTTTTGCGACCCTGACAGGCGCGCACCGGTAGCGAGGCAAGCACCGGCCCGTGGGATCGCGCTCGCCCGGCGGCTTCGCCTTGAGTCCGGGCGGACTGGCACGACGCTCTCGCGGCGGGCTTGGTCCCGCCGCTTGACACCCCCTCCCGCGAGGGCCACAAGGCGGCACGACATATAACCCGCAACCGGGCGTTCCGTGGGCGCCAGACCGACGAGGAGACTAGGCCTATGAGCCAGATTTCCCTGACATTCCCCGATGGCAATGCGCGCGAGTTCGACAAGGGCGTGACCCCTGCCGACGTGGCCGCAGCCATTTCCAAGAGCCTTTCGAAAAAGGCCATCTCCGCCACCGTGAACGGCGCGCATTGGGACCTTCAGTGGCCCATCGAGGCCGACAGCACGATCGCGATCCACACCCTGCAGGACGAGGACCAGGCGCTCGAGCTGATCCGGCACGACCTCGCGCACGTGATGGCGCGCGCGGTGCAGGAGATCTGGCCCGACACCAAGGTCACCATCGGCCCGGTGACGGACAACGGCTGGTTCTACGACTTCGACCGCGCCGAACCCTTCACCCCCGAGGACCTCGGCCAGATCGAGGCGAAGATGAAGGACATCATCAACGCCCGCGACGAGGTGAAGACCGAGATCTGGGACCGCGAGCGTGCCCGAAAGTTCTACGAGGACAGCGGCGAGGGCTACAAGGTCGAGCTGGTGGACCGCATCCCCGCGGACGCGCCGATCCGCATGTACTGGCACGGCGAGTGGCAGGACCTCTGCCGCGGCCCGCACCTGCAGAACACCGGCCAACTGCCGTCGGACGCCTTCAAGCTGATGGGCGTCTCGGGTGCCTATTGGTTCGGCGACGTCTCGCGCCCGATGCTGCAGCGCATCACCGGCGTGGCCTTCCGCAACCGCGACGAGCTGAAGAAATACCTGAACTTCCTCGAGGAAGCGGCCAAGCGCGACCACCGCAAGCTCGGCCGCGAGATGGATCTGTTCCACCTCCAGCCGGAAGCACCGGGGCAGATCTTCTGGCACCCGAACGGCTGGAAGATCTACACCACGCTGCAGGACTACATGCGCCGCCGGCAGGAGCGGGACGGCTACGTCGAGGTGAACACGCCGCAGGTCGTCGATCGCAAGCTCTGGGAGAAGTCCGGTCACTGGGACAACTACCAGGAAAACATGTTCATCGTCGAAGTGGACGAGGAACACGCCCGCGAGAAGGCGATCAACGCGCTCAAGCCGATGAACTGCCCCTGCCACGTGCAGGTGTTCAACCAGGGCCTGAAGTCCTACCGCGACCTGCCGCTGCGCATGGCCGAATTCGGCTCGTGCAACCGCTATGAGCCCTCGGGCGCGCTGCACGGCATCATGCGGGTCCGCGGCTTCACCCAGGACGACGCGCATATCTTCTGCACCGACGAGCAGATCGAGACGGAAACCAAGAAGTTCATCGAGTTCCTCGCCTCGATCTATTCCGACCTCGGCTTCGAGAACTGGACGATCAAGCTCTCGACCCGCCCCGAGAAGCGCATCGGCTCGGACGAGAGCTGGGACCGTGTCGAGGCGGCGCTTGGCGACGCCTGCAAGGCCGCGGGCTACGAGTACGAGATCCAGGAAGGCGAAGGCGCCTTCTACGGTCCCAAGCTCGAGTTCACCCTGACCGACGCGATCGGCCGGGACTGGCAGTGCGGCACGCTGCAGGTGGACCCCAACCTGCCCGAGAGGCTGGACGCCAGCTTCATTGGCCAGGACGGCGAGAAACACCGCCCGGTCATGCTGCACCGCGCCGTGCTGGGATCGTTCGAGCGTTTCATCGGCATCCTGATCGAGGAACACGCCGGCAAGCTGCCGTTCTGGCTCGCGCCGCGTCAGGTGGTGGTCGCCTCGATCACTTCCGAGGCGGATGACTACGTGCTCGAAGTCGTCGCCGCGCTGAAGGCCGCAGGCGTGCGCGCCGAGGCCGACACGCGCAACGAGAAGATCAACTACAAGGTCCGCGAGCACTCGGTGGGCAAGGTTCCCGTCATCCTCGCAGTGGGTCACCGCGAGGTCGAGGAACGCACCGTCACCGTGCGCCGTCTCGGCGAGAAGCAGACGGCGGTCCAGAGCCTCGACGAGATCGTCGCGTCCCTGTCGCTGGACGCCACCGCACCCGACCTGCGCTGAGTTCTCTGGAAAGAAACGAGAAAGCCCCGGACCCAGGTCCGGGGCTTTCTGCTTTTCAGGGTCAGCGCAAAGCGCCGCCCGGAACTCAGCCCGCGACCGCCGCCTCCACGTCCTTGGTCCAGCCGAGGTACATCGTCTCGCCATCCAGGATCAGCGGCCGTTTCATCAGCGTCGGATGCGCCGCCAGCAGCTCGGGTGCCGGACGCGCGCGCTCGGTCCCGTCCAACTCGCGCCAGGTCGTCGAGCGCGTGTTCACCAGCTTGTCGCCGAACTGCGCCAGCGCCCTGTCCAGCACCTCGGCCGGCACGCCATCCGCACGCACGTCGCGAAACTCCGCTTCCGGGAGCGCTTTCAGCGCCTTCCGGCAGGTATCGCAGGTCTTGAGCCCGTATATCAGCATCCGCCATCTCCTTGATCTTTCCCGGCACCATTTATTGCCTAATGCCGCAACTGCGAAGTGTTTCTCTTGATTTTTGCAGACACCGTGCAACTCTTGAGCCGTGACCTTCGATGATCAGACCCGGAAAGCCGCGTTTTTCCCGCGTTTTGAAGCGGGATAGGCAATCCACCCCCTGAGAGGCGAAAGTGACGGGGCGCCCGTATTTCGGGTAGAAACAGGAAAGTTGGAAGGAGCACGGGAAACATGCCGAACGGCACCGTGAAATGGTTCAATACCACCAAAGGCTACGGCTTCATCGCGCCCGAAGAAGGGGGCAAGGACGTTTTCGTTCATATCTCGGCCGTCGAACGCTCGGGCCTCACCGGTCTCGCGGACAATCAAAAAGTGAGCTACGAGCTCAAGGAAGGCCGCGATGGACGCATGATGGCGTCCGACCTCAAAACACTTTGAAAATAATCAGATAAATTGAACGACCCTACCCCGCATCGGGGTCGGGTCCCTGCGGGTCTGCGCCCGCGAACGCCACCCCGTCCGGGACCGGCGCGATCCGTCGTTCCGGCACGCCCCTCGATCACTGCGCCTGAAGACGCCGTGCCTCCTGTCCCGCGAGGCGGATCAGGTCGATCATGAACGGCTTTTCAAGATCCTCGCTGCGCGTCGCGGCATAGAGGTGTCGGGTGATCCCGGCCTCGGTCAGGGGGCGGGTGATGTAGTCGGAATTGTATTTCACTTCGCGCACGACCCAATCGGGCAAAACTGCAACGCCGCGATTCGAGGCAACCAAAAGCAGAATCACCGCGGTGAGCTCGACTTGGCGAATCGACGCCGGTTCGACTTTTGCCGGGGTCAGCAATTGCGAGAATATATCGAGCCGCGCCCGATCCACCGGGTAGGTGATCAGCGTCTCGCCCCGAAAGTCCTGCGCGTCGATCCACGGCTTCGCGGCCAGCGGATGCGAGGCCGAGGCGACGAAGACCGGGTGATACTCGAAGAGCGGAGTGAAGGTGACGCCGGGCAGGTCCTCGGGATCGGAAGAGATCACCACGTCCACCTCTTCCTTCACCAGCGCCGGCAGCGCGTCGAAGGCGAGGCCCGGGCGGATGTCGACGTCGACCTCGCCCCAGCTCTTGCGGAAGCCCTCGAGCACCGGGAAAAGCCATTCGAAACAGGCGTGACACTCGATGGCGATGTGCAGCCGCCCGACCGAGCCCTTGCGCAGACCGTCGAACTCGGCCATCGCCGCCTCGACCTGCGGCAGCACCTGATCGGCGAGCCGCAGCAGCCGCAGCCCCGCCGCCGACAGCTTCATCGGCTTCGAGCGGCGCACGAACAGCTCGACCCCCGCCTGATCCTCCAGACCCTTGATCTGGTGAGACAGCGCGGATTGAGTTATGTTCAGCTGATCGGCGGCGCGTGCAAGTCCCCCGGCCTCGTGGATGGCCTTGATCGTGCGCAGATGACGAAACTCGATGTGCATCCCAGTGTTCGCCTCATGTTGTTCTTGAGAAGTATGAGTTTGTCTCACAAAGGCTCATGTGTCACAAGGACCGAAATCCAAACTCGGAGTCCCGGCCAATGACGCGCCCCGACATCTCTTTCGAATTCTTCCCGCCCCGCAACATCGAGGCGACCTTCCGGCTGTGGGACACGGTGCAGGCGCTCTCGCCGCTCGGTCCGCGCTTCGTGTCGGTCACCTATGGCGCGGGCGGCACCACGCGCGAGCTGACCCGTGACGTCGTCGCCACCCTGCACAAGAACTCCGGCCTCAAGGTCGCGGCGCATCTGACTTGCGTCGATGCGACCCGCGAGGAGACGCTGGCCATCGCGCGGCAATTCAAGGACGCCGGCGTGAACGACATCGTCGCGCTGCGCGGCGATCCGCCCAAGGGCGCCAGCGGCTTTACCCCCCACCCCGAGGGCTTCAACTCGTCGATCGAGCTGATCGAGGCCCTGCGCGAGGCGGGCGATTTCACCATCCGCGTCGGCGCCTATCCCGACAAGCACCCCGAGGCACCCTCGGCCACCGCCGACGTCGAGTACCTCAAGCGCAAGTTCGACGCCGGTGCGTCGGAGGCACTGACCCAGTTCTTCTTCGAGGCCGAGAGCTTCTTCCGCTTCCGCGATGCGTGCGAGAAGGCCGGTATCGACAAGCCGATCGTGCCGGGCATCCTGCCGATCGAGAACTGGAAAGGCGCGCGCCGCTTCGCCGAGGCCACCGGCACCAAGATCCCGGCCTGGGTGATCGAGGCCTTCGAGAAGGCCGAGCGTGATGACCGGCACGACCTACTGGCAACCGCCATGTGCACCGAGCTGTGCAACGAGCTGCTGGAGGGCGGCGTCGACAAGCTGCACTTCTACACGCTCAACCGCCCTGAACTGACCCGCGACGTGTGCCACGCGCTCGGCGTCACGCCCGAGGGCAAGCTCGAAAACGTGGCCTGACGGACGGGCGCAACCACGCGCCCGCTTCGGTCACAACATGCACCTATGCGCGCCGGTCCGATGTTGCGGGCCGGCGCGTTTCTTTCTTCCCGCTCTGACGCACCCGCGCGGCCGCGCTGCCTCTTTTCCACCCGATCCCCGCATCTTAGCCATTTCTTCGCCCCGCCGCTGTTCCCTTCGCGAACCCCATCGGCTTAACTGACCAAGGGCCAGAGAAGGAACAGGACGTGCGGCTGGCGGTATTCACCGATCTCGACGGATCGCTGCTCGATCATGGCAGCTACTCCCTTGCCGCGGCGGAACCTGCGCTGACTGCGCTGAAAGAGCGGCACATCCCGCTCATCCTCGCCTCATCGAAAACCGCCGCCGAAATCGCGCCGCTGCATAGCGAGCTTGGACTGGGGGGCTGGCCGGCGATCGTCGAGAATGGCGCCGACCGGATCACCCCAGGCGCGCTCCCCGAGGCCGCGCCCCAGTACCGGAAGCTGCGCGCCGCGCTGGCAGGGCTGCCAGAACTTTCAAGAAACTTCAAAGGCTTCGGCGACATGGACGCAGCCGAGGTCGCCCGCATCACCGGGCTGCCTCCCCAGTCCGCCACCCTCGCCCGCCAGCGCCGCTTCACCGAGCCGGGCCTCTGGTCGGGCAGCGAGGCCGAGTTGGATGCCTTCCTCGCCGCGCTCTCGGTCAAGGGCATCGAGGCGCGCAAGGGCGGGCGGTTCCTCACCCTGTCGTTCGGCGGCACAAAGGCGCAGCAGATGGCGGGGATCCTGGCTGACCTTGGCTGCGACACCTCCATTGCCCTTGGCGACGCGCCCAATGACATCGAGATGATCGAGGCCGCCACCCACGGCGTGATCATCCGCAACGATCACGGCACCGGCATCCCGCCCTTGCCCGGCGAGCAGACGGGGCGCATCCGCCGCACCGCCCTGCCCGGCCCCGAAGGCTGGAACGTTGCCATCCTCGATCTACTTGCAGACCTCGGGCTCTAGGAGACCACCGCCATGGCCGACTTCCAGCAAAACGGCAATATCGCCCAGTTTCACAACCTGCGCGCGCGTCCCATAGAAGAGCTCATCTACGAGCTCGAGACCTATGCCCAGAGCCGCAAGATCTCACTGATCCTGCCCTCGCTCTACTCCGAGCTCGAGGGCGACGCCCTGCCCAACATCCTGAAGGAACTGAGCAAGGTCACCTATCTTCATCGCATCGTCATCGGCCTCGACCGTGCGGACGCGGCGCAGTACCGCCGGGCCCGCGCTTTTTTCTCCGTCCTGCCGCAGCAGCACACGGTGATCTGGAACGACGGCCCGCGCATGCAGGCGATCATGGGCCGTCTCGAGGCGCTTGGCCTCGCCCCGCAGGAACAGGGCAAGGGGAAGAACGTCTGGGGCTGCATGGGCTATCTCATCTCCTGTGCCGACAGCGCGGTGATGGCGATCCACGACTGCGACATCGTCACCTATACGCGCGAGCTGCTCGACCGGTTGGTCTACCCGGTGGCCAACCCCACCTTCTCCTACCAACTGTCGAAGGGCTACTATCCGCGCGTCGGCGGCGGCAAGCTGAACGGCCGCGTCACCCGCCTGCTCGTCTCGCCGCTGCTGATCGCGCTGAAGCGCACCATCGGCGACCGCGACTACATCGATTACCTGCGCGCCTTCCGCTACCCGCTCTCGGGCGAGATGGCGCTGCGCACCGGCCTCTTGCCCGATCTGCGCATCCCCTCGGACTGGGGGCTGGAAATCGGCGTGCTCTCCGAAGCCTGGCGCAACCTCGGCCCGCGCCAGGTCTGCCAGGTCGAGATCGCCGACGTCTACGACCACAAGCATCAGGACCTTTCCCCCGAGGACGCCAGCCAGGGCCTCTCGCGCATGTCGGTGGACATCTGCAAGGCGATCTTCCGCAAGCTCGCCGCCGACGGCACGGTGTTCACGCCGCATGTCTTCCGCACGCTCAAGGCGACCTACTACCGCTCTGCGCTCGACCTCCTCGAGGCCTATTCTGCCGATGCCAAGATGAACGGCCTGTCGATCGACCGCCACGCCGAGGAGCGCAGCATCGAGATGTTCGGCGAGAACATCGTGCGCGCCGGGCAGCTCTTCATCGAGAACCCGCAGGAGACACCCTTCATCCCGACGTGGAACCGGGTGCATTCCGCCGATCCCACGCTGCTGGCCGATTTCCGGGCCGCCGTGGCGGCGGATGACGCCGAGTTCGGCTGAACTCCGCCGAGAACGCCGCAAACCTCACGTCACCGTGACACCTGAACCCTTGCGACGTCGCGTCCGTCATCGCGGCGTCGCATTGACCCTGCCTATCTCTCGTCCGAGTAACTGTTTCTTGAGCCCTGCCCGTGCCGGTCCTCCCCGATCCGGTGCCTCCCCGCGGGGCGCTTCAAATCTAAAGGAGGAGAAGAATGGGTCTCATAGGCATCATTCTGTCGCTGGGCTTGCTGATGTACCTGGCCTACCGCGGCATCAACGTGCTGATCCTGGCACCGCTGCTGGCGATGCTCGCCGTGCTGTTCTCGGGCGGCCTGCCGGTCATGGCCACCTATACGCAGGTCTTCATGAAGTCGCTCGGCGGCTACGTGATCACCTACTTCCCGCTGTTCCTGCTCGGCGCGATCTTCGGCAAGGTCATGGCCGACGGCGGCGCCGCGCGCACCATCGCCGAGAAGATCGTGGCATGGGTCGGCGGCGACCGGGCGATCCTCGCCGTGGTGCTCGCCTGCGGCGTGCTCACCTACGGCGGCGTGTCGCTCTTCGTGGTGGCCTTTGCCATCTATCCGATCGCCAACGCGCTGTTCCGCCGCGCCGATGTCCCCAAGCGCCTGCTGCCCGCGGCAATCGCGCTCGGCTCGTTCACCTTCACCATGACCGCCTTCCCCGGCACCCCGGCGATCCAGAACGCGATCCCGATCCCGTTCTTCGGCACCAACGTCTTCGCCGCACCGCTGCTCGGCACGCTGGCCGGCGTGATGATGCTCGCCGGCGGCACGCTCTGGCTGAGCCGCCGTGCCAAGGCGGCGCAGGGCCGCGGCGAGGGCTACGGCGTGCATGAGCGCACCGCCGCCGACAGCTCGCTGCCCGAGGATGCCGACATGCCGAGCTTCCTGACCGCCATCGTTCCGGTCATCGCGGTGATCGCGCTCAACGCGCTGCTCACCTACGTCGTCTTCCCCAACATGAGCGCCGACTACCTCGCCGACCCGCAGTACGGGGAAACCGAGCTGTCGCGCGTGGCCGGCATCTGGGCCATCATCATCTCGCTGGTCGTGTCGATCGTGCTGGCGGTTGCGCTGAACTGGCGCCGCTTCGCCGACGTCAAGGAGACGGTGAACAAGGGCACGATGGGCTCGCTGCTGCCGATCTTCAACACCGCCTCCGAGGTCGGCTACGGCGCGGTGATCGCCTCGCTGCCCGCCTTCGGCCTGATCCGCGATGCGGTGCTGGGGCTCTTCCCGAACAACCCGCTGGCCTCGCTGGCAGTGGCGGTGAACGTGCTCGCGGGCATCACCGGCTCGGCCTCGGGCGGGATGTCGATCGCGCTGAAGGCGCTCGGCGAGCAATTCGCCACCATGGGCGCCGAGCAGGGCATCAGCATGGAGCTGATGCACCGGGTGACGGCTCTCTCCTCGGGCGGCTTCGACGCGCTGCCGCACAACGGCGCGGTGATCACCCTGCTGGCAATCACCGGCATGACCCACAAGAAGAGCTACTCGGACATCTTCGTGGTGGCCGTGGCGATCCCGGTCCTCGCGACGATCACGGTCATCATGCTCGGCTCGCTCGGGCTCTGAGCTTCCCGATCCTGATACCGCGAAGGGGCGCCCACGGGCGCCCCTTTGTCGTTGCCGATCACCCCCCTGCCGCCTTGCGCCGCTTGCGCCGCCCGTAGGTCGCGACGCGCCACAGGTAGAGCCCGACGATCCCCGCCACCACGACGGTCGACACCGGGTCGAGCCAGCCCGCCACCAGCCCGTATTGCGCCTGCAACAGGTAGCCCGCCATCGCCAGCAGCGTGGTCCAGCTCACCGTGCCCACCGCCGAAAAGGCCAGGAAGCTTGCCATCGGCATGCGCGCGACCCCGGCGGGCACCGAGATGAAGGTGCGCACCGTCGGGATCATCCGCCCGATCAGCACCGCGCTGCCGCCGTGGCGGGTGAACCAGTCGTTCGAACGGTCGAGATCCTCGGGCAGGATGGTCAGCCAGCGCCCGTGCCGCGCCGCCAGCCGCTTCAAGCGCCGCGTCCCGAGCCGGCGTCCGATCCAATACCAGAACACGGCCCCCGCCAGAGAGCCGAGCGAGCCGGCAAGCACGACCCAGAAAAGGTGCTCGCGCCCCGCCGCGGCGTTGAAGCCGCCAAGCGGCATGATCAGTTCCGAGGGGATCGGCGGAAAGACGTTCTCGAGGAACATCAGCAGGCCGATGCCGAAGGCCCCCACCGCATCGATAAACCCCGAGATCCAGTCGAACATGCCGCCCTCCGCACAACCTTCGGAACCACAACGCCTCAGGCCGCCGCGCGGTTCACCCGCACCGCGGCGTTTCGGGCTTTCTTCTAGGCAGAAATATCCCGGGGGAGTCCGCCGCAGGCGGACGGGGGCAGAGCCCCCGCTGCCCGCCCCGGCCGCGTGCCCCGTTCATCCCTTGTTCGAGATCCAGCGGCATTGGTAGGGCGCCAGGGTCACCGGACCGGCCGCGATGGTTTCGCCCGACAACAGGTCGACCCAATGCTCGTCGGCGATGAGGTTCAGCCCCTCCTGCGGGATCACCACCTCTTCGCCCGAGCAGTTGTGCAGCGCGAAGATCGACTGCGCCCGGTCGAGAGACTGCCGCCAGAGCCCGAACACCCGCTCGTCGAGGTTCAGCGTGAACTGCGTGGCATTGGGGTGGAACCCGGACTGCGCCGCGCGCAGCTTGAGCCGTTCCGAGAGCATCTCCAGCACCTGCGCCTGCACCGTTTCGGGGTCCTCCAGCAGCGCGTTGAGCCGTGCGTAGTCCCAGCGGTGACGGTTGATCGCCCGGTTCATGCCGCGCCGCTGCACCGCCTCGAGGTCATTGGGCGTGCCCAGCATCGAATGGATGTAGAAGGCCGGGATGCCCTCGAGCGACATGACGATGGTCTGCGAGCAGAGGAAGCGCTCCAGCTGCCGGCCGTCCTCGCCCTCGTAGGTGCGGGCCATGGCGGCGAAGAAGGCGCAATTGAGCTCGTAGACGCTCTCGCCGCCGCCGGGCAGGGAGCGCATCGAGGCCAGCCCGCCGAGCTCCTTGGCCGTGTCGATCACCCGCGCCACCTCCGCGGGCGGCAGCAGCCCCTCGGCGGGGCGCATACCGATACCGTCGTGGCTGGCGGTGAAGTTGAGATAGGCGCAGCCCAGCGGCGCGGGCGGCATGGCCCGCTGCCAGTCGTTGAGGTATTTCGCCGTCCCCGCCATCATCGCGTGCAGCACCAGCGGCGGCAGCGGGAAGTTGTAGACCATATGCGCCTCGTTGCGGTTGCCGAAATACGAGAGGTTCTCGGCCTTCGGCACGTTGGTCTCGGTCAGCAGGATGATGCTCTCGGTGGCGTAATCCGCGAGCAGCCGCAGCAGGCGGATCACCGCGTGGGTCTGCGGCAGGTGGATGCAGTTGGTGCCGATTTCCTTCCACAGGAAGGCCACCGCATCGAGCCGGATGATCCGCACGCCCATGTCGACGTGCAGGCGGATGATGCGCAGGATCTCGAGCAGCACCTCGGGGTTGCGGAAGTCGAGGTCGATCTGGTCATGGCTGAAGGTGCACCAGACGTGGCGCGTGCCCATGGCCGTCTCGACCTCCTGCAGCAGCGGCGTGGTGCGCGGGCGGACCACCATCGACACATCGTCCGAAGGCTCGGCCTCGAAGAAGAACCCGTCGTAGGGTTTCTGCCCCTGCCGGTAGGCGTTGAACCACACGCCTTGCGAGGAGACGTGGTTGAGCACCAGATCCGACATCAGGTGGAATTCGTCGCCGATGCGGGTGATGTCGACCCAGTCGCCGAGCTGCGGGTTCACCTTGCGGTAGTCGGTCACCGCGAAACCATCGTCCGAGGTGAAGGGGAAGAACGGCAGGATGTGCACCCCGTTCACCACGCCCTTCATGTGCCGCAGCAGGAAGTCGTTCATCAGATCGAGCGGCTTGTGGCTGCCATCGATCAGGCTGTCGCCGTAGGTGATCAGCACCGCGTCTTTCTGCGACCACAGGTTGTTGCCCGGCTTGCGCGGCTGCCGCCGGCGGCCCTTGTGGGCCGGGTCCTCGGGCCAGAAGGCGTCGATGACCTGGCTGGCGAGAATATCGGCATTGAGATCGGGGTAGATGAAGTGCAGCAGTTCGGAGAGGCGGGCGCTGAAGGAGGTCTCGGTCATGAAAACGGGTCTCGACGGGTCCGGGTTTGCGAGGGCCGGAAGGCCGGGGACGGTGCGGAATTCCGGGCACTTACCCTTGGGGTAAGCAATGAGTCCCGCTTTCACAAGCGTTTACTCGGCAAGGCCGCGCCGTTGCGGACCTCTCAGGCGCCGGGCGATCTGAGATTGGGCGCAGGTTTCCGAAAGCGGCCCTGTCGCATCTCGTTGGAAACATGTCGCGCCAGCGCGGCGCGGCGGGGCGTTCTTGCCGCAGGATAGCCACGCAATCGGCTTGACCTAGCGCCCCGCAGGCGGCAGCGAATTGCTACCGGATACATTCGAGAAAAGAAGCGCCCCCTGTCATGAGCTCCTCCTACGCCCTCACCGTGCAATGTCCCTCCACCCGCGGCATCGTCGCCGCCGTCGCCGGCTTCCTGGCCGAGCAGGGTTGCAACATCACCGACAGCGCCCAGTTCGACGATCTCGGCACCGGCGGCTTCTTCATGCGGGTGAGCTTCCGCAGCGAGACCGGCACCGAACTCGCCGCGCTCGAGGCGGCCTTCGCCGAGATTGCAGAGCGTTTCGGCATGGAGTTCGCTTTCCACGACGAAGCCACCAAGATGAAGGTGGTGATCATGGTCAGCCGCTTCGGCCATTGCCTGAACGACCTGCTCTACCGCTGCCGCATCGGCGCGCTGCCGATCGAGATCGTCGCGGTGATCTCCAACCACATGGATTACCAGAAGGTGGTGGTGAACGCCGACATCCCGTTCCACTGCATCAAGGTCACCAAGGAGAACAAGCCGCAGGCCGAGGCGGCGATCATGCAGGTGGTCGAGGACTCCGGCGCCGATCTGATCGTGCTGGCCCGCTACATGCAGATCCTCAGCGACGAGATGTGCCGCAAGATGTCGGGGCGGATCATCAACATCCACCACAGCTTCCTGCCCTCGTTCAAGGGTGCCAACCCCTATAAGCAGGCCTTCCAGCGCGGCGTGAAGCTGATCGGGGCGACCTCGCACTACGTCACCGCCGACCTCGACGAGGGTCCGATCATCGAGCAGGACATCGTGCGTGTCACCCACGCACAATCGCCCGAGGATTACGTCTCGCTCGGCCGCGACGTCGAGGCGCAGGTTCTGGCCCGCGCGATCCACGCCCATGCCCACCGCCGGGTGTTCCTCAATGGCGACAAGACCGTGGTCTTCCCCGCCTCGCCGGGCTCCTACAGCTCCGAGCGCATGGGCTGAGCCGCTCCCCCCGAACAACGCCAGCCGCCGGAGGCCGATCTCCGGCGGTCCCGGCAGCGATGGGGCCCGCTTGGGGCAGGCACCGAGGCCGCGCGCTTGTCAGCCGGTCGGGACCACGAGGTCGCGCACCTTCGCCATCAGCACCTCGAGATCGAAGGGCTTCTGCACCACCTCGATCTCGGACGCGGGCGGCACACGCCCCAGCGTCGCGCCCTCGTCGTATCCGGTGACGAAGACCACCTTTAGGCCGGGACGCGCAGCACGCGCCGCCTCGGCCAGCTGCCGGCCGTTCATCCCTCGCGGCAATCCGACGTCGGTCAGCAGCACGTCAACCTCTCCCGCCTCTGCCAGCACCTGCAACGCCTCGGCGGCGGTGCCCGCTTCCAACACCCTGTAGCCACGATCGCGCAGCGCATCCGCGACCACCATCCTGACAAGGATCTCATCCTCGACCACGAGAACGGTCCTGCCCGCATCGGTGTGAGGCGTCGCCTCGACGCTTGCCGTTTCGGTCCGGCTCTCCTCGGCGGGCAAACGACTGCGCGGCAGGTAGAGCGTGACGGTGGTGCCCTTTCCGGGTTCGGAGCGGATGTTCGCCGCGCCTCCGGACTGCTGGGCAAACCCATAGACCATCGACAGGCCGAGCCCGGTGCCCTCGCCCATCGGCTTGGTGGTGAAGAAGGGCTCGAAGGCCCGGTCGATCTGCTCGCGGCTCATGCCGCTCCCGGTGTCCGCGACGCTGACCTGCAGGTAATCGCCGCTGGCGATCCCGAGCGTGCGCGCCCGGGCGCCGGTGACGACGTCGTTTTCGACGCGGATGCCCAGGTGCCCGCCCTCGGGCATGGCATCGCGCGCATTGATGCACAGGTTCAGCAGTGCGTTCTCGAGCTGGCTCTGATCGACGAGCGAGAGCCAGGCGCCCGCCTCTGCCGTCGTGTGCAGCTCGATATGCGGGCCAACCGTGCGCTGCACCAATTCCACCATGCCCTCGCAAAGGTGCCCCACATCGGTCGGTTTCGGCGCGAGGGTCTGCTTGCGGGCAAAGGCCATGAGCCGTTGCGTGAGATTGGCCGCGCGGGTGCTGGCGCTCTTCGCCGCCGCAAGATAGCGCCCGATCTCATCGATGCGCCGCTCCGCGAGCCGCGCCTGCGCCATCTCGACCGCGCCAGAGACCGCTGCCAGCAAATTGTTGAAATCATGCGCCAACCCGCCCGTCAGCTGTCCCACCGCTTCCATCTTCTGCGCGTGGCGCAGCTCTTCTTCCTTGGCCATCAGCTCGGCGGTTTGCTCGGTCACTCGCCGCTCCAGCGTCTCGTTGAGCCGGAAGAGCTCGGCCGTGACGCGATCACGCTCGGCCTCGATCTCGCGCCGACCGCTGACGTCCATCAGCACGCCCGAGAAGGTGGTCGGCTTGCCCTGCGCGTTCAGCTCGACCTTTCCGCTTGCCTCGATCCAATGGTATTTGCGGTCCTCGCGCAAAACGCGAAACTGCTGGAAATAGGCGCCACCCTCGCGCAGCGCCGCCTCGATGTCGGCGGTCAGACGGGTCGTGTCCTCGGGGTGGACGTTCTGGATGATGTCGCTGAGCTTGAGATCGCCAAGCTCGCTGCCCGCGCCAAGCCCCATCGCCGTGGAGAGACCCTCATCGACCGTGAAGGCATCCTGGGGGACATCCCAGACCCAGGTTCCGACGATCGCACCGGCCTCGAGCGCAAGGCTCACGCGCTGTTCGTTCTCGCGCGAGATCTTCTCGCTGGCGCGGATCTCCGCCTCCGCCTGCTTGCGCCCGGTGATGTCGCGGAAGAGCACGGCGACCTGCCCCAGGCTCGCGGGATCGAGCCGCCGGGCCGAGACCTCGATGAAGCGCCCCGCTTCCGCGAAATTCCGCTCGAAACGGATCGGCACCCCGGTTTCCAGCACCGCGCCGTAGATCTTCACCCATTCGCGCCCATCCTCCGGCGCCACGTCAAAGACCGTCTTTCCGACAATGCCCTTGATGCCGGTGTGCCGCTCATATCCGGAATTTGCCTCGATATGGCGGTAATCCGACAGCGGCCCGTCGGGCCCATCGATGAATTGGATGATGCAGAAGCCGTCGTCGATGATTTCGAAGAGCGCCTGCCGACCAGCCTCGCGCGGGTCGTCGCAGCTGTCCGGCGCTCTGCCTTTCGACATCTCTGCCGGCTTTCGATTTCCAAAGAACGGCAAGCGCATTACAGAGTCCAACCCGTCGAGAAGGCATATCTTTCGCCATATAGAGGGGCCCCTTCATTTGCAAAGTGCCCGACCCTCCAAGCGTGGCCCGAAAGACACGAAAATCCGCCTCCCCAAGCGGCACCGCGGCGGACCGGCGAAACGCCGCGGCAGGGCTGCTCTCGCGCACCGGGGGCCGGTCGATGCAGGCGGTCAGGATTCTGAGGGGGAAATGGGGCGTGCTCTAGGGGGATAGCGAGCACGCCCCGAGGGGACTAAGCGTGCGGCGGTGGAATTTGGGACAACCCGCACGCTTCGTGCTGGTAAACAATCAAATAAAAATTGAATTCAGCCAGACGACAATCACGGCACCCGCGGAGATTCGCAAGCGAAAACTTCCCTCGGGTCACACACCCGTCAGAGCCGCCCCGACCGCGGTTGCGAGCTTGCGCCTTGGCAGCCCTGACGCGCCGCCCTGCGAGGTGATGGGACGGGTGCTTGGAAAATGTTCTGCCTCCGGGCTGCCCGGGCGCACGGCGCAGCGCAGCGATCCCCCGATGCGCACCCGCCGCGGGCGGCACAGATGGAACCGGCGTAGACCCGGGAATGCCTAAAACTTGCGCGCGACCCGCGCATTACCCGGCGGAATTCATGTCAAATTGGTGAAAATCCGTCGCCCCCCGTTGTAGCTCTGCGCAGGCGGAATAGATAGCGAGCGTCCCGCGGCCTCACTCCTCCTCCCGAGGCTGCCGGACGCGCCAAGACGGGCCGCAAGTCGGCCGGTTTAGCCAACGGGTCGGCCTGCTCCTCCTCCTCCCTGCGGGTCGACCCAATCTTTCCGAAGCCAGCCTCGGTGCTCCCTTCGGCATGGCCGGGCCGGAACGCGAAACACCCGCCCGGCGTGGTGCCGGACGGGTGATGTGGCTGTGCCGCGCGGCGGGCTTCAGACCACCGGCAGATCGTCCACGAAGACATACTCCAGGAAGTCGATCCGCAGCGGCTCGCCGCCGTTCGGCGTGCCCGAGAGCTCCAGCAGGTCCCCTGCATTGAGCGCGATCGCTGTGAGCTCGCGTTCGGCGTAGGACGTGCTGTCGACGATGGCCGAACCGGCATCCGCATCCCAGACGAAGCTGTCGATGATCTCGCCGTTCACCAGCACCTGCAACTGCGCCTGCCCGTCGGATTCATCGTAGTAGCCCAGCTTGAGATTGTAGATGCCATCCGCCGCGGCGAAGCCGAAGCCTGCCACATGCGCCCCCGAGCCGGTCGCCTTGATCAGCTGGTCGTTCGAGGCGTGGCCGTTGTCCGCCACGACGAAGCCGTCCAGGGACATGACCTCCGCCTCGACCCGCACCGGAGCGACGCTCGGCGGCGGGCTGTCGGGCACCGCGACGTTGAAGCTGGTGAGCGCCGCGTTGCCCGCCACCGCGTTGCCGCTGGTGTCGGCGGGCTGTCGGGCACCGCGACGTTGAAGCTGGTGAGCGCCGCGTTGCCCGCCACCGCGTTGCCGCTGGTGTCGAGGACCTCGCTGCCCGCCAGCGACACCGTGTAGGTGCCGTTGTCCGCCACGTCCCAGCTGCCGCCCGGTGCCGCCACCGTGTAGGTGGCGCTGCGCGGCGTGCCGTCGCTGGCGAGGTTCAGGCTCACCCCGGTCACCGCCAGGGCACCGCCCGGACCGCTGACCGTGATGTCGCCCACGTCGATGCTCGAGACATCCACCGCCACGTTGTCGGTGAAGGTCACCGTCACCGTGGTGCTGGCCCCGCCGCCCGCGGTGATGCCCGTGGCGCTGGCCGAGGCCACCGTGGGCGCCTGCTCGTCGCTGGGCGGCGAGATCGGCACGGCGACGTCGAAGCTGGTGAGCGCCGCATCCGCGGCCACCGCGTTGCCGCTGGTGTCGAGGACCTCGCTGCCCGCCAGCGACACCGTGTAGGTGCCGTTGTCCGCCACGTCCCAGCTGCCGCCCGGTGCCGCCACCGTGTAGGTGGCGCTGCGCGGCGTGCCGTCGCTGGCGAGGTTCAGGCTCACCCCGGTCACCGCCAGGGCACCGCCCGGACCGCTGACCGTGATGTCGCCCACGTCGATGCTCGAGACATCCAGCGCCACGTCATCGCTGAAGGTCACGGTGATCGAGGCGGTTGCGGCACCGGCGACGGTGATGTCGGCCGCGTCCACCGCATCGACCACGGGGGCGACAAGGTCCTCGGGATCGACGCTGACCTGCTCCAGCGTGAAGGAGCGGAAGTCGAGGATGTAGCCGTTCGATGCCTGCGCCCCGTCGAAGGTGAAGCGCAGCGTCTGCAGGCCGGCGCCGAGCGTGACCGTCGTGGCCGCGGTCTCGGCGAAGACCGTACCGCTGAACGAGGTCGACGTCCCGTTGCTGTCGGGCAGCGCGAAGACCGCGAGCGGCGTGCCGTCGTCGAGCGTCGCGGTGACGGTATTGCCGCCGATCGGCGTCTTGGCGTTCACGCTCAGCGCGTAGCTGCCGGCCTGGGCCACATCGATGGTGTATTCGACCCATTCACCGGATTGGATGTAGCCGATGTCATTGGTCGAGCCGACAAGCTCCACGTCGGTATCGGCGCGCAGCGGGTGCGAGCCATCGCGTCCGGGATCGTCGTTCCACGAGACCCCCTGCCCGCCGCTGTCGAAATTGGCCGCGGCCACGGTGAGGCTGTCGTCCAGCACCGGGGTCGGGCCGGGATAGGCCTGTTGCAGCGGGGCCGGCGTGCTGTCGGGATCGAAGAAGTCCGGCGTGCCGTCGAGATCGCTGTCGATCACCAGCGCATCGTTCACCCCGTCGCCGTTCGCGTCCTCCTCGGCAGAGAGCTCGTAGCCCTGCACGTTGGTCACGATGAACATGTGGTCGTTGTAGTCGAAGTTCGACCCGCCCGGATAATCCTGGATGCCGATGTAGGTGCCTTCGATGACATTGCCCGCCGCATCCTTGGCCTGGAAGAAGCGGATGTAGTGACCTTCGTTCGGCGGCGAGATGTTGTAGGTGTCATCCGCCACGTTGGCATCGGGATCGCTCCAGGCCGAGAAGGTCGGCTGGCCGTCCACCGTCACCCGCAGGCCGAAGGGATCGTCGCGGTCGATGCTCGCCCGCGCCACCCCCGGCTGCGCGCCCGGACCGGAAATCAGCCCGTCCGGAAGCAGGGTCTGGTACTGGTTGTCATCCTGCGCATAGAGCTCGGTCAGCGCGCCGTTCGACACGTCGTGCAGGCTGAGCCGGCTGATCCCCGCGCTGAGATAGGCCGCGATCTGGATCACCTCGACCGGCTTGCTGTCGTCGAGCCGCTGCAGGTAGGGCAGCAGCACCTCGTCGCCCACCGTCTCGACCACACCGCCGTTGGACAGCAGACCCTGCGCCACGTCGGTCGAGTAGCCGAAGGCCTGCACGATCTGCGCCACGGAAGGCTCCTCGCCGCCCTCGGACTGGATCTGCGCCAGACCTGCAAGCGCGATCTCGCGAACCCCGGCGCTGCTGCCGATGGTCAGCAGACCGTCGTAGGACGTCGCCTGGTTGTCGTCATTGGGATCGATCCCGATGAAGGTGACGGTCAGTTGCACCGAGGCACCGGGGGCAATGACCTGTCCCTCGGCGAGGCCGCTGAGGGTGAAGGCCCCGGTCACCTCCAGATCGTCGATGGTCAGATCGCTGATGCCATCGTTTGTGATGGTGAGCACCGCGCTGTCGCGGAACGCCTGATTGCCGTTCGCCGGATTGTCGATCCGCGAGAACACCAGCCGGTCGTCGGCGGCGGCATCGTCCAGCCCCGCGATGGTGGCCACCGCGCCGTAGTAGACCGGCGCGACCCCCTCGATGATGAACATGTTGTCGTTGTAGTCGTAGTTGATGCCCGTGTAGTCCATCACCCCGAGGAAGACATTCTCGATGGCGATGCCATCCTCGTCCACCGCCTGGAAGACGCGCACGGTGTAGCCGTCCGAAACCTCGTTGCCCTCGGCGTCGAAGACCTGCCCGCCGCTGACGGTGTAGCCCCCTCCGGGGTAGCGCGCGTCAAGTTCTTCCTGCGTGGGCGAGCCCGACCCGGTCGGGTTCAGGCGCGGGTCGGTGGACAGGCTGGCGACCTCGATGCCGAAGAGATCGTTGCCGGCCCAGCCGTCGGGAATATCCGCCGCGCTGAACACCCGCGTCGCGAAGGACGTGCTGTTCGACTTGGGCAGCAGCGTCTGGTTGTTGCTGCTGAGGTGGCTGAGAAGGCCGACGTCGGCCCCTTTGTCGCCCGGCGCGTGGATCCCCATGCTGGCCCCCGAGGGGCTGTGGAAGGCGGCAATCTGGGTGATCCGCGCCTGCGTCACGCCATCGGCGAGCCGCCAGTAGGGCGAGAGGATCTCGGTCTCGTCCACCGGCAGGTAGATGTCGTAGAAATCCAGCTCGTCGCTTTCGCCGCCGCCGACGTAGGTCAGCCCCTCGATCTCGTTGCCGAAGCCGAAGACATCCCAGACCTCGTTGATGTTCGGCTCCTGGCCGCCTTCGTCGCGCGCCTGCCAGAAGCCCGCGAGGTCGACCCTTGCCACCGGGGTGTCGGCATCATTGGTGCGGATGTCGAGCGCGCCCTTGAAGACGCCGCTGACGTTGCCGCTGCCGGCGGTATAGGCGTCGCGGTCGAACAACACCTGGACATTGATCGACTGCCCCGCAGCCAGCGTCAGCCCCTCGAAGATGTCGGGGTCGGCCAGCTCGAACGGGCCGGTGATCGTCGCCTCGAGGACCTCCAGCGTCTCGCTGCCGGAGTTCGAGATGGTGACCGTCGCGCTTTCCTTGTAGGCGCGCGGCGAGTCGGGCTCCACAGCGGTCGGGTTGTCGATCCAGGAGAAGTGCAGCCGGTTGTCGAAATAGGCCGGGTCGTTGCTCTGGATCTCGATGTCGGCATTGTCGTTGCCCGGTGCCGGGCGCACGTCGAGATAGTCGAGCGCATTGGCCCCCGACTGGTCCGAGATCACCGTCAGCTTGTATTGCACCCCGGCGACAAGCTCGACGTAGGCAGAGGTCTCGCCCGCGTCGCCCTCACCCGGGAAGCCGATGTCGCCGATCTCGACCGGCTGCGCCCCGTTGGCGCTGAGATAGACGGTCAGCCCCTGGCCGTTCGGGGCCCCGGCATTGGCAGCGAGGTCGAGCGCATAGGTGTCATCCGCCGAGACGGTGAAGTAGAACTCGACCTGCGACGCCCCGACCGTGCGGGTGGTGTCATCGGTGGCCTCGAGCTCGATCCTGCCCTCGCCGTCGATCGCCGCGTAGGACGGCACGAAGGTGTCCACCGGCTCTTGCGAGACACGCAGATAGTCGATGTTCGCACCATTGGCATCGGGCACGCTGATCGAGATGGTGTTGAGCCCCACGTTCAGCGAGATCTGTGCGCTCTGCGGCCCCCAGACATTCTCTGCCGCGGTGCTGTTGGGCTCGAAGGCCAGGATGCCCTGATCGACGCCATTGACGAAGAGCGAGGCCGGACGCGCCGCCTTGGTGGTGGCAAGCGCATAGAGGATATCCATGCCGTAGATGCCCGCCTCGGTGACCGAGACAGTCCAGGTGATGCTCTGCGTGCCGGTGCCGTCGAAATCGACGAACTCGCCGCCGCTCTGGTTGCGCTCGTCATTGGTGTCCGAGATGATCACCGCACCATCCAGCACGGCATGTTCGGCCTCGTACTTGACGTAGGTGACGCCGCCGACCGACTCGCTGCCGTCATTCGGCGCGGTCGGCACGTTGGGCACCACGGCCACGCTGTCGACGTTCGGCCCGCCGTTGCTGGCCAGTTGCTCGATGATGACCGTGTTCGGCCCCTCGACCAGATCGAGCGTGACCTCGAAGTCCTGCCAGGTGGCGAAACTGCCGGTGTCCGTGGTCGCGATCTGCACCGACTGGATGCCGGCGTGGATGGCCACGGGCCGCGGCGTGCCGGAGCCATTCGCCATGCGGAAGGTCAGCGTGTAGGAGCCGGCGCTCGGCGCGTCGTAGATGAACGAGGCCTTGTCCTCGGCGCCGCCGTTCATGTCGAGATAGCCGGCCCCGTCGTAGCCGTCGTTCATCCCGTCGCCGTTGGTGTCGTATTGCCCCCCGCTTTCATGGGTGGCGGGATCGCTGAGCAGGCGGATCAGCGTGCCGCCATCCGTGTCGAGCACGGTGAAGGCGCTGGCGTCGATGAAGTTGCCGCTGGCGCTGTCGCCGGGGGTGAAGGTGGTGCTGGCCGAGGCGGTGTTGCCGTCATCGTCGAAGACCTGCAACGAGGCCGCGACCTGCCCGGCCTCGCTGCCGAAGTCGATGCTGAAGCGGTTCTGCGCATCGAGCGTGATCACCTGCGCCGGCTCGCCGTTGAAGCTGATGGTCAGGCTCTGGATGTCGGGATCGAGCCCGATCACCTGGAACAGCACATTGGCCGGATCGGCGGCGCTGACCACCAGCAGCGCGAGGTTGCCGCCCTCGTCGGCGGTGGTGTCGTCGATCTCGCCGCCCGGAGCCGCCTCGAGGCGGATGATCTGGCTGACGCCGTTGGCCCGGTTGAGCGTGAGCATGTAGAGCCGCCCGTCGGCGCCCTCGATCACATCGAGCGGATCGACGTAGTTGATCTCGTTGCCGTCGACGTCGGTGAGGATGAAGTCCTGGGCAATGGTGCCGTCCTCGTTGAGCAGCACGGCCCGCAGGTTGTCGCCCGACGAGTACTGGGTGAAGATCACCGCGTGCTGGAGCGAGCTGCCGAAGACCGCGCTCATGTACTCGATGGCGCCGTTGGGCGAGCGGTTGTTGCCGAGGTTGTAGGCCCCCTCCAGATCGTACTCGGGATCGGGATCTGTGCCGACCGGGTAGTTGCCCACTTGGTTCGGATCAGAGCCGCTGGTCGGATTGGCGCCGTTCAGGATGTACTTGTCGCGCAGCGGGTTGGGGTGACCGTAGTAGCCGCCCTCGACCATCCGGAACAGGTAGTCCGCCTGAAGTCCGACGTTGTTGATGCCCTCGTCCTCGGGGGTCGAGGGATCGTCGGGCACATTGCCACCCGCCGCAGAGCCGTTGGTCGGCACGTAGAGATAGCCATTGGTGTGCCAAACCAGGTCATAGGCATTGCGGTTGCCCTCGGCGAAGATGCTCAGCACCGCATCCTCGGCGAAGGGATCGTAGAAGCGCTCGACAAGCGTCGAGGAGGCATCCTCGCCGGTGCGCACTTCCGCCACGCCGTTCGCGTCGAAATGCAGGTAGTTGCCCGAGAACTCGCCGCTGGTGATCGCGATGCCGCCGTTCTTGAGGTCGTTGTCGGTATCGGCGAAACGCCGGTTCAGGCCGTCGTCGGGCAGCGGCTCCGTCGAGACGTCGAAGCCGCCCTCGGGGGCCTCGCGCGAGCGATCGATCTCGAGGATCGCGGCGTTGAGCAGCCGCTCGGGGCGGTTGCCCCAGGCGCTGTCGGGTTCACCCATCGCCGAGTTCGAGCCCTGCGTCAGGTACAGCAGGTATTGCGGCGCGTCGCCGCCGGGAACGTAATCGGGGTTCTCGCGGAACTCGAGGCTGTTGGTCACGTGGTCGCCGTTGGAGCGCGGCAGGCCGGTGATATAGGTCTCGATGGTGGCATCCTGCAGCGAGCCACCCTCGCCGAGCGTGATCTTGGAGACCCGCCCCGAAAAGTCGGGCACCGAGTTCGAGCGGCCGCTCAGCGGGATCGGGTAGTTGTCGGTGACCCAGATGGTGTTCTCGTCCTCGGGATCGAAGGCAAAGCCGATGATCCCGCGGGTTCCCACGCCGGGCACGTCGAAGTCGCCGCCCGGGAACCAGCTTTCCTTGCTGGCGTTGTCGAGCGAGCCGTCGGCGTTCACCGCCCAGCGGGTGATCACCCCGTAGAGCGACGTCACGTAGAGGAACTGCTTGTCCGGCGACATCTCGATGGTCGTGTAGCTCTCGCCCACGTTCGGGTTCGAATTGACCAGGACCGTGTCTTCGAAGGCCACTTCGCGCGCCTCGACCAGCGGCGCGGCGCCGGTGGTGAAGGTGGTGGTGAACTTCTGGAACTCGCGGGTAAGCGCGGCGCTGTCGTCGTTGTCGCCGCGATCGCGGAAGCCGTCGATCACGACGGTGTAGCTGGTGTAGGGCTTGAGATCGGCCACCGGCGCGATGGTCACCGAGTCGAAGCCGCCGGTGGTGTTGGCATTATAGGCCACCTCCTGCCCGGTCAGCGTCTCGTAGATGCGGATCGAGCCGTCCTCGAGGCTTTCCAGCAGCACGCCGCCGCGGCCGTCCACCACGCTCACGCCGAGCACGATGTCCGATGTGGGATCGATGTCGGTGGGCAGCTCGCCGCTCTGGATGCCAAGATCGACCTCGCCGCCGGTCGAAACTGCGCGCGGGTTGATGAAGAAGGCGTAGTCGTCCGGGGCCTCGTTGCCGTCACCCGGCGTGAGGTCGGGCAGCGCGCGGATCTCGAGATATTGCATCTCGGTGATCGAACCACCCTGCGCGGAAAGCGTCAGGTGGCCGTCCTGCACATGTGCCAGCGTGGTCACCAGTTCGGTCTTGAACGCCGAGGTGCTGGTCCATTCGGTCACCAGGTTGCCCTCGACGAAGAGCCGGTTCGAGCTGTCGTTCGCCCCACCGGTGTCCCCGACCGAGACCGTCACCTCGTACCAGCCGTCCTCCAGCTCGATCTCCCAGGCGGTGCGCTCGGGGAACGAGCCGAGGTCGAAGTGCGCATAGCCGGTCAGCCGCGGGTCCATCGCGTCGAAATTGACGCTCAGTTTCTCGGTCGGCAGCGTGCCGTCATCGGGCAGAACGCCGGTGCCCGTGCGCTCGTTGACCGCGATCGCCGGGAAGGCGGACCCGATGGGCGTATTGCTGGTGCCATCGGAGTCGAGCGCAGAGGTCTCGGTGATGAAGCCGTAGGTGAGACCGTTCGACTGAGCCCCGTAGTCGCTGAAGTTGCCGACGAGATAGTCCGGATCCACCGGGGTGGTGCCATCCTGGAAGTTGATGCGGATGGTCTCGCGCTCACCGGGCTCCGAGGGGGTTGGCGGCGGGGTCACGTCGTTGAAGATCGTCACGCTGTCGATGTTCGGGCCGTTCGCCACAAGGTTCGCCAGCGTCACGGTATTGGCCCCGGCCTCCAGCGTGACCTCGACTTCGATGTCTTGCCAGACGTCCCAGTCGGGGGTCATGCCGAAGGGCACGGTCACGGTCTGGCTGTTGACCGACAGCTCCATCGGGCGGTCGGGCATGGTGGGCGAGCCGTTGGCGTAGCGGAAGCTCATCGTGTAGGTGCCCGCCTCGGGCACGGTCACGTCGAACTGCACCGCGTCGCCGATGTTGCCGCCCATGTCGAGGTAGCCGGTCCCGGTGTAGCCCGTCCAAAGCCCGTCTGGCCGATCGGCGGTCTGGCCTTCGGTGTTCGAGGCGTCGCGGAACTGGGTCGAGAGCGGGTCGCCCTCGCCGGTGCCGGTGGTGTCGAGAATGGTGATCGAGCCGTCGCGGTTCTCGAGCTGAAGCGTGGTCGAGAATGCCTCTGGCGCGTCGCCGATGGCGATCGATGCCGAGGCCTGCGCCGTGTTCCCTGCGCCGTCGGTCACCCGGAGGATCAGGTTCACCGAGGTTTCGGCCGCGAAGGCCGAGAGGTCGATCGTGACGATATCTCCGGACGGCACGACCGTCGTGAAGCTGCCGCCCCCGTCGGTGGAGACCTCGAAGAGCGTGATATCGGCGTCAACGCCTGCCAACGAGAAATCGACCGAGCCGAGCGCCGCGGGATCGATGGTTGCCGCCTCGGGCGACGCGGCCAGATCACCGCCTTCGTCGGCGGTGGTGTCGGGCTCGGGGATCGGGCCGGTGCCCGCCTCGGTGATCTCGATCCGGTCGATGTTCGGGCCGGAGTTCGCCCCGGCCGGGATTGCCAGCGAGATGGCATTCTCCCCGGCGGCCAGCGTCACCGTGACGGTCTCGAAGAGCCAGTGGTCGAAGCCCTCCTCGGGGCCGGTGCCATCGGGGTCGGTGGTCCCGAAGGGCAGCGAGACCACATCGCCGCTGTTGACCGAAAGATCCAGCGGGCGCGCGCCGTTCGAGGCGTAGCGCACGTTGAGATCGTAGTCGCCGGCGGAGGCAACATTGACGGTGAAGGTGATCGTGTCACCGGGCGTGTCGCCGAAATCGAGATAGCCGTCGCCGCTGAAGCCGGGCCGCAGCCCGTTGGGCAGGTTCTGGTTCGACTCCGGGTTTTCGGGGTCGCGGATCTGCGTGTAATTGGCGTTGCCGTCCACATCGACGACGGTGAGCGCGGCCTGCGTCTCGTCCTCGGCCTCGATGACGATCGGCTCGAAGACCGCGCCGGGATCGTTCACCGTGATGATGAAGGTCTGGTTGCTTTGCTGCCCGGACTCATCCGCGGCGGTGACCACGACGGTAACGGTGGGATCGGTGGCGAAGTCGAGGCTCTGGCCCGGCAGCAGCGTGAGCTGGTCGTCCCCGTCGATCTGGAAGCGCGCGTCATCGACGGTGAAGGACACCGCCGCGCCCTCGGGATCAACCGCGGACACGGTGCCGATGATTGCCCCCGCCGCGCCGGAGTCGACGCTCTGGCTGGTGATCTGCGGCACCGAGGGGGCCTCGTTCACGTCCGCCACGGTGATCGTGAGCGTCGTGGTCGTGGTTTCGTTTGCCGCGTCGGTGGCGGTCACCTCCACATTCACGGTCGGCGTGGTTTCGAAGTCCAGCGACACGCCGTCCTTCAACTTCAGCGCACCTGCCACGACCTCGAAATCCGAGGACGGATCGACGCTGAAGGTGATCGCGCCGCTGTCGCCGTCGGGATCGACCGCGGAAAGCGTGCCGACCACCGCACCCGCCGCATTCTCGGCGACCGTGCTGGCGCTGAGGGCGACGGAATTGGGTTGCGTTGCCTCGACCACGTCGGTGACGGTGACGGAAATCTGCTGCGAGGAGGTCAGCACCCCGTCGCTGGTGGTCAGCGTCACGTCGTAGGTGTTGTCGCCATCGGTGTCGCCCGGCGTCTCGAAATCGGGAGCCGAGACGAAGCTGAGCGTGCCCGTGGAGTCGTCGAAGGTGAAGGCCGCGGCATCGTCGCCGGTCAGCTCGTAGCTCAGCGCATCCCCTTCCCCGTCGGTGGCGAGAAGCCCCACCGCCACCTCGGTGCTGTTCTCGGCGACCGAAACCTCGCCCGCCGTCGCATCGAATACCGGCGCGCTGTTGACCGGCGGGAATGTCGGGGTTTCGCCGACGCTGGTGATCGCGATGGCATCGATGTTGGGCCCGTTGCTGTAGCCCACGGGGATCGCGAGGGTCAGGCTGTTCTCGCCCGCCGCCAGCGCGATCTGGACCGGCGCACGCACCACCCAGGTGTCGAAGCCGTCGCGCTCGGGGAAGCCGATCGGGTCGCCGACGGCGTCGGTGCCATTGACCAGCACCAGCAGCGGCCGGTCGGTCTGCGCCGCCTCCACCGAGGCATAGCGGATGTGCAGCTCGTAGAGCCCGGCCTCGGCCACGGTCACGGTCCAGGTGATGCTCTCGTCGCCGCCCGCGCCGTCGCCTCCGAAATCGGTGTAGCCAAAGCCGCTGTAGCCCACCCGCAGCGCGTATTGGTCCTGCGGCTGATTGCCCGAGGTTTCCCCGGTCGATGGGTCGTTCTGCACGCGGTGGAACGTGTCGGCGCCTTCGGGGATCGTGCCGGTTTCGGATTGCAGCACGATCGGCGCGATGGTCGGCGAGGGAAGCTCGGGCTCGACGTCGGTGACGGCGATCGACAGTTCCTGCGTGACGCTGCGCACGCCGTCCGAGACCTCGACAGTGACCTCGAAGATGCCGTCGAGGTCGGCATCGCTCGCCGCCTCGAAATCGGCCGGATCGTTCAACGTCAGCACCCCGGAGGCGCTGATCGAGACCTTGTCGGCATCCGGTCCGCTCAGCGAATAGGACAGCACGTCGGGATCGAGATCGCCGAGTTCCTGGTCATCGACAACCACCTGGCCGATCTCGGTGCTGTTCTCGGCAACCTCGAATTGCGCGGCGCTGAGGATCTCGGGCGCGGCGTAGCTGACGGCACGCCCCGGAAGGCCGATCGCAACCGCGTCGATATTGGGAGCTCCCGTGCCGGTCTGCGCGATGATCACGGTATGCGCACCCTCGCCTACGGTCACGGTGAAGGTCGCGGTGGCCCAGGTGCTCCAGCCGCCGGTCTGGGTGTTGCTCAGGGTCTCGACAACCACACCGTCGACATTCAGCGCGATCGGCCGCGCATTGGTCGCACCATTGGCGTAGCGCAGGGTGATATCATAGCTACCCGCGGGCGCCTCGAAGGTGAAAGAGACCTTGTCGCCGGGATTGCCATTGATATCGACGTAGCCGCTACCGCTGTAGTTGTGACGCAGGCCGAAGTCGTCGAAGTCATTGCCTTCGGACTCGGGGCCGGTGTTGTCACCCGACCCACCTTCGACGGCATCGTTTTCCGGGTTCGCGGATGTGGTGCGCGCCACAGATGTGCCGCCCGCATCGATGATTGCCAGGTCCTCGACCCCCAGGTAGAGCGTCTCGAACCCCTCGATGACGGTGACTGTAACCGCCTGCTGGGTGGTCCCGGCCTCGGCGTCAGTGGCTGCGACCACCAGGTCATAGCTCGCCTGGACGGCGATGTCCGCGGTGGCCTTCAAGCTCAGGGCGCCGCTCGCCGGATCGATGTCGAAGGCGTTCTGATCCGCGCCGCCGACGATCGCGTAGGTCATGCCTTGGCGGACCGGCGCATCGGTCGAGGTGTCATTGGCGATATCCGTGGCCAGCACCGAACCGGCCGCCGTATCGCCCTCGGTCACCACGAGGCTGGTCTCGCCCACGAAGGTCGGCAGCGAGAAATTCGGCGTCGCGCCGACGTCGTGGATGGCGATCGCGTCAATATTGGGGGCACCGCCGGTGTCGTCCTGGTTGACCACCAGAGAGTGCGTGCCGCCGGTCAGCAGCGACACGGCGATCGTGCGGGTCTCCCAATAGTAGAACTGGCCGGTATTGGTGTTGGCGATCGTGTAGGTGACCCCGTCCACCGTCAGGGAAATCGGCCGAGCGCCGGTGCCGTTCGCCACCCGCAGGGTGATCTCGTAATTGCCTGCGTCGGCGTCGAAGGTGGTCGCGGCCTGTGCCCCGGTGTCCTGGCCGTTGATATCCAGATAGCCCCAGCCGTCGGGGTCGCCGGAGCCGGTATAGTCGGGACGCAGCCCGTAGATGTCGTGCTGGGGGAGGCCCAGGTTGGCGCCGGTCACGGGATCATCGGGATTGTTCACCCCGTCGGCTTCCTGGTTCTGCGTGCGCGTGCGGATCACATTCGCCGGGGCGAGTTCATCCACTGTATCCAGAACGAGGTCTTCACCTTGGATATAAATCGTTTCGATCGGCATGATCACTCCCCCGACACAATGCGTGGGCCGCCCCAGGCGGCCCTGAAAATGAAATTGCGCCAAGGCGCAGAAATGAAGCCGCCCGACCGCTGTTGTGCAAAGCGGGCGCGTGGATCGGTCAGCCGAAGCAGCCGCCAGAAAGATTGATACGTTTCGCCCCAAGGGAAAACGGCGGGCAAAACGAAGACGCGACCGGAAAACGGGATGCGCCAGATTTTTCAGGATGATTCAGGATGCGGCAGGGCAATCCAGGGGCCGCTTTACTGGTCCAAAATAATCCGAATGAAAGAAAACAAAGAAAATCGTACAAAACTGGACGCAGAGAGAGAGAACATCCTCGCTGCTCAAAATATGAGCCTCATGCGTACTAAATTGTTAACACGGTCTCAGCATCTGGCAACATTTTTTTCGCAGGCCTCGGACAAGGCCAAAACAGCAACAAGAAGCGCGGTATCTGACCACCCTTTCCCTTCTGCGTTACTATCCGGCCGCTTGCTGAAGATACCGCCTGTTTTCAGTGGGATAAAACCATAATTTCCACACGGTGACCGCCCTGGAAAGCGCTTCTGTACCGTTCTCGGAACAGCGCCAACCTGCAATATGCGCTTTCGCAGCATTCTATTTTGCACGCGCAGAAAGAACCTAGGAATCGTCGCAAAGTCCACATGAACCAGAACCCCCTTGGGGAGAGTTACAGAGACCTATACAATTTAACCGAGCATTAATCAGGCAGCAATTGCGAGACGCAGGCACCCTGCATCCCGCCCGCCCCTCCGCGCCTCAGAGGTTGATTTCCCGCATTGCCGTCGGACATCTGCCGTCGTCCCGGTATTTCCCGTCAGGTCCTCCCCGAGGCGAATACAGGGGCGGGGCGTCTAATCCGGATGGGCAGGCGAATTTGTCATAACAGCTACGTCGCATCTACCCAGGCGATGGGCTGGCTCGCAAAGTTGGCGACGTCGAAACCTCACCGGAGCGCGACCGCGGCTATGCGACCGGAGACCCGACTCCCTCGAAGGCGTCGGCCACGGACTCCCACGGCGACACCGCGTGCAGAGATCATGCCGTGAGGATTGCGCGTCTGAATGCTGGATCGAACTGGTGCCCCCACACGGACTCGAACCGCGGACCTACTGATTACAAATCAGTTGCTCTACCAGCTGAGCTATAGGGGCACCTTGAGCAGAGGGATATGCCAGCTTCCCCCCCGAGCGCAAGACCGATTCAGCGATTTGCCCGCGCCAAAAGCGCCACCGCCAGAAGCCCCACCCCGATCACCAGAACCGCCGCCGGGGCGGCGCCTCCGAGGTTCTCCAGTGAGGCCTGATCGTGGACCCGCGTCGCCAGCGTCTCGTAGTTGAACGGCCGCAGCAGCAAGGTCGCTGGAAGCTCCTTCACGCAGTCCACGAAGACCAGCAGCAATGCCGAGGCGACCGAGCCGCGCATCAGCGGGTAGTAGATCTCGCGCAAGGTCTGCCCCTGCGTTCTGCCAAGCGAGCGCGCGGCGCGCGCCAGGTTGGGCGAGATCCGCCCCATCGCCGCATCCGCCGCACCCTGCGCGATGGCGAAGAAGCGTACGAAATAGGACAGCACCAACGCAAAGGACGAGCCGGTGAGCACCAGTCCGATGTCGATACCGGAGGCGGCCTCGATCGCGTCCGCCAGCATATGGTCCACCGCAGCCAAAGGAATCAGGATGCCCACCCCGAGCACCGCGCCGGGTGCGGCGTAGCCGATGGTCGAGACCGGCAGCAGCAGCCGTGGCAGCTGCCGCCCCGAGAGGCGCACGCCATAGACGAGGAAGATGCCGCCCAGCACCGTCAGCACCGCCGCGATTCCGCCGACGGTCAGCGTGTGCACGCCCGCGCGCCAGAGCCGGGGGTCGGCCCAGGCCCCCGCGTTGTCGATCGCATGGCCGAGGATCACCCAGGCAGGCAGCAGGAAGCCCATGCCGAAAGGGAGGGCGCAGGCCAGCGCCGCGCCCCAACCGGCGGCGCCGCCAAGAGGGGTCCGTGGCACCGGCCGGTGCCGCGAGGAGAGGTTGAAAAAGCGCATCCTGCGGCGCGAGCCCTTCTCGAGCAACACCAGGACGATGACCAGCGCCAGCACCGTGCCGGCGATCTGCGCCGCGCCGCCGGCGTTGTTGCTCTGCAGCCAGACGCTGAAGATGCCGGTGGTCAGCGTCTGCACCGAGAAATAATCCACCGTGCCGAAATCGTTCACCGCCTCCATCATCGCGATGGCCATGCCCGCGGCAATCGCGGGCCGCGCCAGCGGCAGGCCGACGCGCCAGAACCGGGCCAGCGCACCCTGCCCCAGCGAGCGCGCCACCTCGTCGGCGCTGCCCGGCTGCTCGCGGAAAGCGTTGCGCGCCAGCAGGTAGACGTAAGGATAAAGCGCGGCCGAGAGCACGATGATCGCGGCACCCATGGAGCGGATCTCGGGGAACCAGTAGTCGCGCGAGGTCTGCCAGCCGAAGAGCTCGCGCAGCCCGGTCTGCACCGGCCCGGCGTATTCGAGGAAATCGACCAGTGCATAGGCCCCGACATAGGCCGGGATCGCTAGCGGCAGCAGCAGCAGCCACTCCAGCCAGCGCCGCCCGGGAAATTCGTAGCGCGCCACCAGCCAGGCCGCCCCCGAGCCCGCCGCGCCCGCCAGCAGCCCGACCCCCGCCATCAGCTTGATCGTGTTCCCGAAATACCGCGGCAGCGTGGTCGACAGCAGATGCGGCCAGATGTTCTCGGAGGGAAACAGCGCGATCCAGAGGACGGCGAGAATGGGGGCGATCACCACCGCGGCGATCACCACCGCCCCCAGCGACCAGGGATTCGGCAGCAGTCGCGCCAGGCGCAGATAGGCGCGATGCGGGGCGCTGTTGTCGGCAAGGCTCATGACGGCTCCTTCGTGTCCCCGGCTGCGCTGCGCGCGGTTTTCCTCGGCTGCGATCCGCTTATAGTGCCTGCCGTTGGTAATCGAAAGTGCAGGTCATGCAGGTCATTCTCCACATCGGCGCGCAGTGCACGGACGAGGACCGCCTGCTCAAGGGACTGCTGCGCAACGCCGGCGAGTTCCTCCAGGAGGGGATCGCCGTTCCCGGCCCGTCGCGCTACCGGATGCTTCTGTCGGAAGCGATCAGCTCGCTCGGCGCGGCAGTTCCCGCGCCCGAGGCGCGCGAGGTCCTGCTGGATGCGATCCTCAGCGAAGACCCGGACAAGGTGGAGCGGCTGGTCCTCAGCCACGAGGGGCTGTTCTCGGTCCCGAAGCTGGCCCTGGATGGCGGCATGCTCTACCGCAGGGCCGAGCGCCGACTGCAGGCGCTGGCGCGGCTGTTCGAGGGCGACGAGCTGCAGATTTTCATCGGCCTGCGCGATTTTGCCACCTGGCTGCCGGCGATGTTGCGCGCCACCCCACATCAGGATCTGCACAGCTTCCTCTGCGGCGCCGACCCGATGCGGCTGCGCTGGTCCGACCTCGTGCTGCGCCTGCGCTCTGCGCTGCCCGGCGTGCCGATCACCCTGTGGTGCAACGAGGACACGCCGCTGCTCTGGGGCCAGATCCTGCGCGAGGCCGCGGGGATCGATCCGGAACGCAAGATCACCGGCAGCTTCGACATCTTCTCCGAGATCGTCAGCCCCGAGGCGATGCAGCGCTTCCGGGGCTTCCTGCGCGAGAACCCCACCGTGAGCGAGGCGCAGAAGCGCCGCGTGATGGTCGCCTTCATGGAGAAATACGCGCTGCCCGGTGCAATGGAGGAAGAGCTCGACATGCCGGGCTGGGACGCGGCCTACGTCGATATGCTGACCGGGCTCTACGACGAGGATGTCTGGCAGATGGCGCAGCTTGACGGCGTGCGCGTACTCGCTCCCTGAGCGAGCAGGAGGCAGTCGGAGCTCCGCCCCCGCCGCGCGTCGCGCGGCTCCCCCGGGATAGTTTTGCCTAGAAGAAAGGGCGCATCCGCGCCCTCTGCCCCCGCGTCCGCACATCTGCGGCGGCGCAAACCGGGGCCGTGGCCCCGGTCCGTCGGCCCTGCGCCTGCGCGCGGGGCTCACTCCATGCCGAGCGCGGCCTTGTACATCTCGAGCACCGCCTCTTCCTCGGCGATGTCATCCTTGTCGCGCTTGCGCAGGGCGATGACCTTGCGCATCACCTTGGTGTCGTAGCCGCGGCCTTTTGCCTCGGCCATGACTTCCTTCTGCTGGTCGGCGATCTCTTTCTTCTCGATCTCGAGCCGTTCGAACCGCTCGATGAACTGTTTCAGCTCGCCCGCCGCGACGCCATAGGCGCCGGAATCATTGTCCTGCATCTCGTCATCTCCTGCCAGATTTTCTGCCGGTATCGCCGGTTTGACTACCCCTCGGCGGCGCGCCCATCAAGGGCCGATCCGGTGCCGGAGACGGTTGCCGCCGAGGGTTGCAGGGCGGCGGGCGATGCAGTACCCGCCCCGAGAGCGCCGACGGGCGGCGCGCAGAGAGGATAATGCGGCATGGAATGGCTGATCTGGCTGGGCGCGGCGGTTTCGCTCGCGGGGCTTCTGGGGCTTTTCGGATGCATCATCAAGGTCTGGAGCGCCAAGCGCGCCGGGCTCGACGATGCCGGGCTGCGCGAGGTGATGCGCAAGATCGTGCCGCTGAACATGGCGACGCTGCTGCTGTCGGTCTTCGGGCTGGCCATGGTGCTGGTCGGCATCCTGCTCGGCTGAGCGCCGCAGTTCAGCTCTCTGGTCAGATCTCGGGCCAGAGGTCGGGCCAGCGGTCGGCACGGCGCGTGACCAGATCGTCCCAGAGCGGGTGCGGTGTCCAGAAGGCGCGGTCGGGATGTGCGACCCGCGCGAGCGCCCCGCGCAAATCCCGCGCGCCCATTTGCAGCGCGACATGCATCGGCCCGCCGCGCCAGCGCGGCAGCTCCAGAACTTGCAGCGCCACAAGATCGAGGTCGGAGGCGCGGCGCAGCATGCCCGCGCCAAGCATCCGCGCGCCTTCGTTTGCCATGGCGCCGATCAGCAGGCGGCGCAGCTCGGCAGCGGGCAGCGGCGGCGCCGCCTCGCGGCGGGCGGCGAGCAGCGCGCCAACCTCGTCGGAGGGCTGCGGGGCCCCGTCCTCGGGCCAATCGTAGAAACCGCCTCCGGCCCCGCGGCCCTTGCGCCCGAGACGCGCCAGCTCGCTTGCCCAGTTCACCGCGCCCTCGGCGCGGATTTGCGCGTCGAGACGTGTTAGGCCCATCTGGTCTCGGCGCAGGAAGGGTCCGCGCCGCCAGCCCCAGTCGTGGCAGGCCGCGTCGATGTCATAGGGGGTCTGACCCAGATCGACGAGCGCATCGGCAGCACGGCAGCAGGCGTCGAAGAGACGTCCTCCGAGGCTCTCGCCGCCCGAGCGCACGCGCACCGCGAGGCAGCCCATCCGCAGCGCCAGCGCCTCTGCCTCGGCCAGCTGCTCGGCGCGCGCTTCGGGGCCGGCGATCACTTCGACCAGCTTCGCGGCAGCCGGAGCCGGGGCAAAGCGCAGGCCCACTTCCTCGACACGGCCCGGATAGGCCACGAGGCGGCTGACCCCGGCGGGGGCAGCAACGTCACGCTGTCCGGGACCCGCAAGCAGGATCAGCTCTGCGCGGCCGGCCATCTCGGAGGGGCTCCCGACGCGCAGGCGCGACAGGCGCTGCTCGGCCTCTTCCTCGCTCAGCGTGCCGCGGCTCTGCGCCTCCTCGAGCCGGTCGCGCAGGGCAATCACCCCGGCGTGAAGTGCCTCGGTTGACTCGCAGCCCCAGGCCACGCCGGACGCGACCGGCAGCAGCGCCAGCAGCAGCGGCACCGCGAGCGGCCCCTCGCCCAGCACGGCGATGCGGCGCGGGCCGGGCCGCGCAGGCGCCATCGCGGCAGCGGCGGCGCGTTCTGCCGCGGCCATCGCGCGCAGCGCCTTCCCTGCCTCGGACTCGCGACAGGTCTCGTAGGCATCCCCCTCGAACTCGAGTCCCCCGGCGAAGGGCAGCAGCTGCGCCGCCTCGACCGCGGCGACAATCTCGCGCAGGGCGGGATTGGGGGTGGCCGCGACCGCGGCGCGGCGCGTTGCAACCGCCTGCTGGTAGCCGATCGGATCGGCGAAGCCGTCGCGGCGCTGCGCGGCCGGGCGCGGCCCGAGCGCCTCGGCACGCAATTCAGCACAGAAGGCGCGTGCCTCCTCTTCCAGCGGCCCGGTGGCAAGGTGGTCGATCAGCCCCGCCGGGGCGGCTTCGAGCGGGATTGCCCGGCCCGACAGCATCAACTCGAGCGCGGGCGCGGCGCCAATCAGACGCGGCAGGCGCTGCGTCCCGCCGGCGGCAGGGGTCAGGCCGAGGATCACGTTGGGCAGGCCAAAGCGCGTGCCCGGCGCGGCCAGCCGATAATGCGCCGCCAGCGCCAGCTCGGCACCGGTGCCCAGCGCGCGGCCCTGCAGCGCGGCGATCACCGGCTTGGCGCAGTTCTCGACCCGGCGGCAGAGCGTTGCGGGATCCGGCGCGGCATGGGGCGCCTCGAGTTCGGCGGGGTCATCGCCCTCGGAAAAGCAGGCACCTGCCCCCATCAGCACGATGCAGGCGACCGAGGCATCGGCCTCGGCGCGGCCCAGCGCGGACAGGAGCTCGCGGCGCAAGGATGCGGTCAGCCGGTTCGCGGCATCGCCGGCCATGACCAGCCAAGCGATCCCCTCACCCATGCGCACCTCAACCGCGCCCGCCGTCTGCGCCATCTGCCTGCCCTTCCCTTCGCCCGCGGGCGCAAGCCTGTGCCGCGCGGCCCGTCATGATTTCCATGCCTCATCGGCATCCGCGCGAGCTAGAGCGTTCCGAAAGGCACGGCAAGACGAGATTTCGCCGCGCCGCCCCAGCGGACCGCGCGGCGGTCAGGTGTACAGGTCCTGCAGGCAGCGCGCTGCCTCTCAGATCGGCATATTGTCGAAACGGGCTTCGAGCTCGGCATCGACCTCGCAGCGCAGGCGATCGCGCACATGCGCGGGCAAGGCGACGCCGCGCACCCGCGCCTCGACCGCCAGCCGTTCCAGTTCGGCCACGAGCGCCGCGTGTTCCGCGCCGCGCGCATCGGCGAGCGCGCGTTCAACCGTATCCATCCGCCGCTTCAATCTGTCGTCCATGGTCTGTCTCCTCCATGTCGGTGTGCCAGGGCGAAGCTGCGCTCGCGCCGACACTGGCGCGACGCCCGATGCGGGCCGCACGCGCCGTCCAGAAATGCCTTGACGTGTTCTGCGCAACCCCAAGCGGACCTGCACAGTCCTTCCGACGCGCCGCAATTCGGCTGCAGCCAATTGGGCCCTGAGCCTTGTGGACCCCTGGGCCTTTTGAGCCCCTGAGCCTTTCGTTGCCCTCCCCCGTCGGCGCGATCCCGGCCCCTTCTCTAACTGCCGTATCGAACAGCCTGATCCCGCCTTGGGTACTAGGGTCCGGCTGATGTGAATCATGCACCAACCCGGCGATGATGACCATGATATGGGTCAATCGCAACGAATCCTTGAACACACATTCAGTTTTGTCTATATGATAGTCAAACGGAGGATCGTCCCATGATCACACCTGAAGTCACCGCCTTCTTCGACGAGGCCACCAACACCATCTCCTACGTCGTCCGCGACCCCTCGGGCAGTGCCTGCGCGATCGTCGACAGCGTGCTCGACTTCGACTACGCCTCGGGCCGCACCGACACCCGCTCGGCCGACGCCATCATCTCCTACGTCAGGGAGCACGACCTGAAGGTCGAATGGCTGCTGGAAAGCCACGTGCACGCCGACCACCTTTCGGCGGCGCCCTACATCCAGCGCGAGCTTGGCGGCAAGATCGGCATCGGCGAGCGCATCACCGTGGTGCAGGACACCTTCGGCAAGGTGTTCAACGAGGGCACCGAGTTCCAGCGCGACGGCTCGCAGTTCGACCAGCTCTTCAAGGAGGGCGACGCCTTCCACATCGGCCAGCTGCGCGGCGACGTGCTGCACACGCCGGGCCACACGCCGGCCTGTCTGACCTACGTGATCGGCGATGCCGCCTTCGTCGGCGACACGCTGTTCATGCCCGACTTCGGCACCGCCCGCTGCGACTTCCCTGGCGGCTCCTCCGAGACGCTCTACGCCTCGATCCAGAAGATCCTGGCGCTGCCGGACGAGACCCGCATCTTCGTGGGCCACGACTACAAGGCACCGGGCCGCGACGACTACGCCTGGGAAACCACCGTGGGCGAACAGAAGGCGCTCAACATCCACGTCGGGACCGGCAAGTCGGCCGAGGAGTTCATCAAGATGCGCGACGCGCGCGACGCGACCCTCGCCATGCCGAAACTGATCATCCCGTCGCTGCAGGTGAACATGCGCGCCGGCCAGATGCCGCCCGCCGACGAGAAGGGCGACGTTTTCCTGAAGGTGCCGGTCAACAAGCTCTGACCGCTCAGGACCACCGCTCACGCACAGCTGTGCGTTCCGTTTCCGGGCGGAGCGCACCCCTCCCATTCTGAACGGCCGCCGCGCTTTCGGGCGGCCGCATGACACTAGGAAACGCGCAAATGCAACCAGACTGGATTTGGGGCCTGATCGGCGGCCTGCTGATCGGCACCGGCGGCGCCATCTACCTGCTCGTCAACGGGCGGATCATGGGCGCCTCGGGCATCATCGGCGCGCTGGTCGATGGCTCGGCCGGCGACAGCAAGTGGGAGCGTCTGAGCTTCCTTGCCGGGGTGATCCTGCTGCCCGCCCTGCTGCTGCCGCTCTATGGCGGCACGGTCGACACCCATATCACCGGCAATATCCCCGTGCTGGTCGCCGCCGGGCTGCTGGTCGGCATCGGCACGCGCCTGGCCAATGGCTGCACCTCGGGCCACGGGGTCTGCGGCATGTCTCGGCTGTCGCTGCGCGGCATCGTCGCCACCTGCTGCTACATCCTTGCCGGCGGTGTCGGCGTGGTGATCTTCCGTCACCTGCTTGGAGTGATCTGACATGTCCTATCTTTCTCCGGCCCGGCTCTTCTTCGCCTTCGTCGCCGGCGGCTTCTTCGGCGCGGGCCTGCTTACCTCGGGGATGACCGACACCGCCAAGGTTCAAGGGTGGCTCGACGTCTTCGGCAATTGGGACCCGACCCTCGCCTTCGTCATGGGCGGCGCGATGATCCCGATGGCGCTGGCCTGGCTCGTCGCGCGCGGCCTCAACCGCTCGGCGCTCGGCACGCCGCTGCCGCCGAAGCCCGGAACACAGATCGACCGCAAGCTGGTGCTCGGCTCGGTGCTGTTCGGCATCGGTTGGGGGCTCGCCGGGCTCTGCCCCGGCCCGTCCATCGCCTCGCTCAGCTATGGCGGCGCGTCGCTCTACGTCTTCGTGGCGGCGATGATCACCGGCATGTTCGCGGCCCCGGCCCTGCGCAGGAGACTCGACAAGCCAGTGGCGGCGGAATAACCGTTTGCCATGGATTTGAACCGCATCACCCCCCGCTACACCGTCTCGCCGCAGATCGCGGTGGAGGATGTGCCCGCCCTGGCCGAGGCTGGCTTCACCCTGGTCATCTGCAACCGGCCCGACGGCGAAGTGCCGCCCGAGCTGCAGGCCGAGACCATCGGCGCCGCCGTGCGCGCGGCAGGCATGGAATTCGCCGTGCTGCCGGTGACTCACGACGGGCTGACGCTCGATCTCGTCGCCGAGCAGGCGTCGCTGATCGAGAACGCCGCGGGCCCGGTCTTTGCCTACTGCCGCTCGGGCACCCGCTGTGCAACGGTCTGGGCCATGGGCCAGGCGGGCAAGATGCCGACGGACGACATCCTCGCGGCCACCGCCAAGGCGGGCTATGCGCTCGATGGCATGCGCCCGACGCTGAACGCCATCGCCGAGCGCGGCTGAAGGCCGATCGGCACCCAACCGACCAAAAGGCCGCCCGATGGGCGGCCTTTTGCGTATGGGCCCGCCCGGCCTTTCCGCGCAGCGCAGGCCGCTTGTCTCGTGGCCGCGCGCAAGGCATCCTAGCGCATGACCAAGTATCTCATCTCTTTTCCCAGCGAAGCCATGACACTCACCGACGAGGAGTTTCCGCAGGTGGTGGCGGACTCCCATGCTGTGATCGAACAGGCGAAGGCCGCCGGCGTCTATGTCTTCGGCGGCGGCATCGACGAGCAGGTTGCCCCGGTGATGGTCACCGCCGACGGCGAGATCTGCCCCGAAACCTATCGCGGCAGCCACCTGACCGGCGGCTTCACGGTGCTTGAATTGCCCTCGCGCGCCGAGGCGGAAATCTGGGCCCAGAAGATCGCGGCCGCCTGCCGCTGCGCCCAGGAACTGCGCGAGTTCATGTACGATCCGGCCAGTTGAGCCGCACGGGATAGACACCGCAACCGACCGGCCCAACGGGAAAAATCCGCCGCCGCCTCGACAGCGGGCTTCGCAGTTCCATTTGCCTCTGGCAAACTCGGCGCAGGCGGATGCCGGGGTAGAGAGCAGAACAGAGGCCCGATGACCAAGATCACCCTCACCCGCAGCGCGCAGTTGCCCGACGA
This sequence comes from Salipiger mangrovisoli, assembly GCF_015223355.1. GTDB lineage: Bacteria > Pseudomonadota > Alphaproteobacteria > Rhodobacterales > Rhodobacteraceae > Salipiger > Salipiger mangrovisoli. Next base: position 134,393 of record NZ_JADFFK010000012.1, read on the forward strand.
CCTGCGCGTCGCCCGTGCACTGAGCGCACCGCACCTCGGGCCGCGCATCCTGTTCTTCAGCGGCGGCAGCGCGCTCACCAAGGTCTCGCGCGCGCTGAAAAGCTACACCTACAACTCCGCCCACCTGATCACCCCCTTCGACAGCGGCGGCAGCAGTCAGGTGCTGCGCGAGGCCTTCGACATGCCGGCCGTCGGTGATCTGCGCAGCCGCCTCATGGCGCTGGCCGACGAAAGCGACCTTGGCCAGCCCGACATCTACGCCCTGTTCAGCCACCGCCTCGCAAAGGACGCGCCGAGCCCCCCGCTGCGTGGCGAGGTCGAGGCGCTGGTGGCTGGCACGCACCCGCTGATCAAGGCCGTCTCCAGCCCCGTCGGGCTGCTGATCCGCGACTTCCTGCGCGAGTTCCTCGTGGCCGCGCCGATGACCTTCGACTACCGGGGGGCAAGCATCGGCAACCTCATTCTCGCAGGGGGCTACCTCGCCCATGGGCGGCAGCTGGAACCAGTGCTGTTCCTGATGTCCAAGATGGTGGACGTGCGCGGCACGGTGCGCGGTGTCGTTGACTGCAACCTGCAGCTGGGGGTCGAACTGGCGGATGGGCGGCGCATCCACGGTCAGCGCCAGATCAGCGGCAAGGAGGCTGCGCCGATCGACACACCCATCACCCGCCTGTTCCTCTGCCAGCAAGGCCAGGAGATCGACCCCGCCTCGGTCCCCCTGCCCAAGCGCAACCGCAAGCTCATCCGGCAGGCCGACCTGATCTGCTACCCGCCGGGAAGCCTGTTTTCCTCGGTTGTCGCCAACCTGCTGCCCGGCGGCGTCGGACGCACCATCGCGCGCTGCGAGGTGCCCAAGGTCTACGTGCCGAGCCTTGGCACCGACCCCGAAGCGCTGGGGCTGCGCCTGGCCGATCGGGTGGCTGCGATCCTCGCGCCGCTGCGCGCGGATGCGGGGATGGACGTCCCCGCGACGCGGCTCATGAGCCACGTGCTCTGCGACGGCTCCGAGGACCCCGCCGCCTGCGCCGAGGTCACCGAGCGCCACGGCATCCCCTGCCAGCGACTGCCGCTGACCACCGACGATCCCGAGCGCTACGACCGTGACCGGATCTGCGCGCTGCTCGTCTCGATGGTCTGACCGCGCCCTAGCGGTAGCGCTTCTCGGTCACCTCGAAGGCCCCGAGCTTCAGATCGCGGCGGAACATCGCGTGGTCGCGGCGCAGCCGTGCCACGGCTTCCTCGGCGAAACAGAGGATGTCGTCGATGAACAGCTCCGCCGGCGCCATTGCCTCAAGGATCGCCGGCTCGATGTCATAGTCGAGCTGGCCAAGGTCATCCGAGCGCGCGTGGGCCTGCGCCAGCGCCCGCCCGCAGGCGAAGGCGTAGCGCTGCCAGTCCTTCTTCGACAGGTCGTCGAGATCGGCATCGTTGCGGAAAGGGGCGCGTTCGCGCGACATGAAGCTCTCGCCCTCGATGTCGACGTTGCCGTAGAAGACATCGCCCTGCGCAAGGTGCACGGATTGACCGTGCGCGATGCGGTCGCCCTGATCGCCCGCGTCGAAATCATGCGTCGGAACCAGCCCCTCGAGCGCCGAGCGCCGCGCCTTCTTGAATTCGATGATGATGTCGTCGCTGGCATTGCCCGACGGCCCCTCAAGCAGCACGTAGTAGCGCGGCAGCCCCAGCGAGGCGGTGCCCTGACCATGCCGCATGGCCACGTCCTTGACATTGAGCGGCCCGTGGCGGCCGCCCGCCTCGATGCCGTTCTGCCCGGCGAGTGCCTTCACCAGCTTCTGGAACTCCTCGACCCGGCTGCTCACCGGGGTCAGCTCGTCATTGGCGCGGAAGCCGCGCCCGGTCTCCTCCAGATAACGGTCCTTCAGCCAATCCTCACGCGACCGGCGCACCTTGCGGAACAGCGGTCGGATGATCTTGGGGCAATTGTCCTCGCGCATCTCGACGTTCTGCTCGGTGTTGTGCTCGGCAAAGAACGCCATGCCGTGGCGATACCCCTTGAGGAACTTCTTGGCGATCTTGCGCTGCTTCTTGCGGCTCAACCCGCCCTCGACCTCGGCGGCGATCATGAAACCCGCCGCGCCGCGCTTGAGATCCCAGACAAACGGGCCGTAGATCACGTCGTCGAAATCGTTCACTCCGAAAATCGGAACGTTGTCGGCGTTCGGCATCACCCCGAAATTGCCCGGATGCACATCGCCGAGGCAAAGCACCGTCGGCATCCGCGCGTCATCGCCGGTCATGTCGCGGTGGAACAGCAGCGAGGTGCCCCGAAAGAACGAGAAAAACGACTTCGACAGCACGCGGAACTTCTCGTCCGCCCCCGAGGCTTTCTGGTCGATGCGCACCATGTGATCCTCGATGATCGTGCTGCGCACGTGCAGACGCCGCGCCTGTCCCACAAGCTCGCTCGGACGGAACACCAGCGCCTCGTCATCGGCACGGCGCGCGAGACGGGCATAATCGTCGGTGCGGCGGCGCATCTCGCCGACCGGCTCGGCCGCGCCCGACTTGGCGCCGGTCGATGACCTGCGCGGGGCCTGCCCGCCCTTCTGCGACGGCGCGGTGCGGTTGCGGGGTTTGTCTGTGGTGGCCATGCGGTCCTCCGTTCTGCCAAGCTGTCTGTTCAACAGGAACGAGGTGATGCTGGTTCCGAAACGGATCAGCGGCAGAGTCTCGCCGGGATAAGATGTTTTTAAAATGTATGATAATAATCCGGACATTTCCGGTAACCTGAGAAAGTTGAATGGACTGAATTTCCTTCGAATCAAAGCTTTTACCAGTTGCCCGTTTTGCCCGATTGCCCGTTGTCGCGGCGCCTAGCTCAGGCAGTGATCCTGCTCGTTTCCCGCGCCGCATCAGGACTGCTTCAAGGGTGGACTATGTTGACCGAACGCCTTCGCGACATTCCCTGTCTGGCGCGAACCCCGCTTCGCCGTCGCGCGGGCGGCAACGTGATCCTTCCTCGCCGCGGCCGCCGCCCATTCCAACCTCCCGTTCCTCTCCGCACATCCCGCTTCTGCCACAGCCGCGCCGCATCTCGTCGCGGCGGACCAGAGGCCATGCCCCGCGCCAGCAGCGCGCGTTTACCCAAGGAGACGACACTATGAGAAAACTCCACATCTTCACCGCCCTCGCCCTCGCTGCGCCCCCGGCGCTCGCGCAGGACGCCACGCCGGACGCCGTGGCCACGGGCGGCAACGCGCTGGTCAGTCTGATCATCACGCTGGTCATCGGTGCCATCGTCGGCTGGCTGGCAAGCGTCATCATGAAGGGCGGCGGTTCGGGCCTCGTCATGGACATCATTCTCGGCATCGGCGGCGCGCTTGTCGCGGGCTGGCTGTTCCCGCTGATCGGCGTGTCCTTCGGTGCCGGGCTGGTGCCCTCGATCATCGCCGCGGTGATCGGCGCCATCATTCTGATCCTCATCGTGCGCCTGCTGCGCGGTGCAGCGCGGTGATCCGCCCCCGCGGGTGACCACAACCCGCGGGAGCCCGCCTTCACAGGGCCGCTTGGAGCGGACCAGTCTCTGCATTTCAGATCGGGTCGTTCAGACCCCGCCCTTCAGACCAGGGAGACCAGACAACATGACCGGATTCCACAGACTCCCCACAGCGGCCCTCGGGCTTTCCGTGCTGGCCGCCCTCGCCGCCTGCGGCGGCAAGGAAGAGCCCGCCGCCAACATGCGCCCGGCCACCGAGGCCGAGGCCGCCTGCCTGCGCGACGTCGCGACCACCGCGGGGACCAAGGAGCTGGAGCTCACCGGCTCGGAGTTCTCCGAGGCCGGGACGATGGTGACCGTCCGCGTCGGCCCGGAGCGCACCCAATGGAGCTGCATCGCCTATGCCGACGGCACCACGGCCGAAGTCAAGCCGGACGCCTGATCGGCCTGTGCTGAACCGGCAGAGGCACCGGGCCGTGGCCAAGCGGGACATATTGGGCATCGCGCTCTGGGGGGTAATACTGGCCTATCTCGCGGCGCTTGCGATCTTCCTGCTTGGCCAATTCGGCCTCTTCGGCATCGATCGCGACCCGCTCGCCGGTGCCTTCCTGATCCCGCTGGGGCTGCCCTGGAACCGCATGATCGACCCCTTTCCAGAGCCGCTCTGGCCCTGGCTGGCGGCTCTCGCACCGCTGCTCAACATTCTGCTCGTGGCGCTGCTGCGCCGCGCCTTCCCGCGCCCTGCCCGACGTGACCCTGGCTGATGCTCCTTTCTGCCTTTCTCGGCCGAGCCGACCCATGCTGACCCGCCGTACCCTGCTGCGCGCCGCGACGGCGGCGCTGGCCCTCGCGCGGCCGGGCCAGGCGCAGCAGCTGCCGGTCGAGCTCGATCAGATGCTGCCCGGCGAGTTCACCTGGCACCCCGAGCGCGCGCCGCGCGGTCCGGTCGCGGTGATCGTCTCGCTGCCCGAGCAGCGCGTGCATGTCTATCGCAACGGCATCCGCATCGCGGTCTCGACCTGCACCAGCGGCATGGCCGGACACGAAACCCCGACGGGGGTGTTCACCATCCTGCAAAAGGACGTCGATCACCACTCGACGATCTACAACAACGCCCCCATGCCCAACATGCAGCGGCTGACCTGGGACGGCATCGCGCTGCACGCGGGCAACCTGCCCGGCTACCCCGCCTCGCACGGGTGCGTGCGGCTGCCGATGGACTTCTCGAAACGGCTCTACGAGATCACCCACCTGGGCACGCCGGTGATCGTCGCCGGCCACAGCAGCGACCCGTGGGAACTGATCCACCCAGGCTTCGTGCTCGCGCGCCTCACCGAGGCGGAACTCGATGGCGCGGTGCGCGAGCTCGAGGTGCGGCAGCGCCCCTCGGACTGGCCCGACGCCTGGGATCAGAGCGCGCCCTATCCGATCACCACGGCGCTGGTCACCTCGCCCGACCGGCGCATCACGCTGCTGCGCGACGGCCGCGAGCTGCTCACCGAGACCTTCATGCTCGACGATGACCGCCCGTTGGGCGAGCACGTGCTGATCCTCAGCGCCGCGGAACAGGGCAAGCTGCGCTGGCTCGGCGTCACCCATCAGCCCGATCCGGAGCGCCCTCTGCAACCGGAGTCGAGCATTCTCGATCGGCTCGTCCTCTCCGCCGGAACCCGCGAACGGCTGATCGGCTACGCCCATCCGGGGCTGACGCTGGTGATCTCGGACATCGCCGCAACCCCCGAACGGCGGTCGGACCGCGGCTTCGTGATCATGGAAAGCGGACTTCTGCGCTCGCCCCAGCCCGAGGAGGCACCCCGGCCATGAGCCCGGCTGCCAAGCTCCGCATCCTGCTGCTCGCGTCGCTTTTCGCCGCTCCGGCGCTGGCCCCGGCGCAAGAGGCGCCGCCCCTGCCGCAGAGCAGCTTCGTCTATGTCACCAGCGAAGGGACGCTGCGGCTCCGCCACGCGCCCTCGACCGATGCCCCGGTGATCACCGAACTCGATCCCGGCGCGCTGCTGCGCAACCTCGGCTGCGCCGCCGCGCCCGACCCTTGGTGTCAGGTGCAGAGCCTCGACGGCGCGCAGGCAGGATGGGTCGCGGCCAGCTATCTCGCGCCTTTCGCCGGGGCCGATCCGGCGGCCCTGAGCAGCCCGGCCGTCAGCGCCACCGAAACCCGGCAGCTCGACCTGCGCGCCGGACTTCTCTTCGGCACGCTCGCGCCCGGAGGCATCCACGACCTGATCACCGCCGCGCCTCCGGATCAGGCGGTGACGCTGAGCCTCGACGCCCCCGGCAACATAGGGATCGCGGCCTTCGTGCGCCCCGCCACGCTGCTCGCGCGCGGCGACCCGGGCACGCCGCTGTCGCTGGTGCTTCCCGAAGGTGGCGACCTGCTGATCCGCCTCGTCGACCGCAGCGGCGCCGGGGGGGACTGGCGGCTCAGCATTGCCCTCGACTGACCCCGAACGCCCCGCCAAGGCTTGACGTAGCGGTCTTGCTCGGAAAGGATCGCCCCATGCGCGCCGCGCGATCCAAGTCTTTTCACCGCATATATTTTTCTCTCCGGAACCCGCCTCATGACGCACCGCCTTGCCCATCTCCTGCTCTGCCTTGCGCTGGCCCTGACAACCTCCGCCGCGTGGGCCCAGGACAGCGCAGCGGACGGCGTGCCGGACTATCTCGGCTCCGCGCGCTGCATCACCTGCCACGAGGCCGCGGGCGCCGCCTGGAAGGGCTCGCATCACGCCCTCGCCTGGACCGAGGCGACCGGCGAGACCATCACGGCGAATTTCGACGGCACCGAGTTCACGCTGGGCGACATGCAGGCGCGTTTCAGCCTCACGCCCGAGGGCAAGGCCCATGTCAGCGTCACCGAGCGTGACGGGGTGACCACCGAATACGACGTGCACTCGGTGATCGGCGTCGAGCCCTTGCAGCAATATATCCTCGAGACAGAACCGGGGCGGCTGCAAAGTTTCGACGTGGTCTGGGACACCGAGAAGGGCGGCTGGTTCCACCTGTATCCGCAAGAAAATTACGCCCCCGACGACGGGCTGCACTGGACCGGAGCCTACAAGACCTGGAACAGCCGCTGCGCCGCCTGCCACGCCACCGGCTTCGAGGCCAACTACGATCCGCAAACCCGCAGCTTCGCCTCGACGCAGGTCGAGATCGGTGTCGGCTGCGAAGCCTGCCACGGCCCCGGCGCGGCACATGTGGGCTGGGCCGAAACCTACGAGACCACGCAGGCGGCGCCGCCCCCGGCGCATGGCTTCACGGTCGACATGTCCGACCCCGCGCAGATGATCGAACAATGCGCGGGCTGCCACTCCCGGCGCGAGCCCTACACCGAGGGCAACCCGGTGCCGGGCACCCCCTATCATGACGCCTACAACCTCTCCTTGCTGCGCGAGGGCAGCTACGAGGCGGATGGGCAGATCCTCGACGAGGTCTACGTCTACGGCTCTTTCCTGCAGTCCAAGATGTACGAGAAAGGCGTCAGCTGCTCCAACTGCCACCTGCCGCACGAGGCCGAGCTGATCGCCGAGGGCAACGCCGTCTGCGCGCAATGCCACAGCCCGGCAGGCAACCCCGACTTCCCCTCGCTGCCCCTCAAGGTCTTCGACGGGCCCGAGCACACCCGCCACCCCGAGGGGTCGGCCGGGGCGCAGTGCAAGAACTGCCACATGGTCGAGCGTGTCTACATGGGCAACGACTGGCGGGCGGATCACTCCTTCCGCATCCCGCGCCCCGACCTCGACGCCGAGACCGGCGCGCCCGACGCCTGCACCAGCTGCCACGCGGACCAGAACCCCGACTGGGCGGCGGCCAAGCTCGATGAATGGTTCCCGGACAGCCGCCACCGCGGACCGCATTACGGCGAGGCGCTCGCCCACGGCCGCCGCGATCCCGCCCGCGCCGCGCCGGAGCTGCGCAGCCTGTCGCAGGACACCGACATGGCGGGCATCGTGCGTGCCACGGCGATCTACCTGCTGGAGCAGACCGGCGATCCCGCCGAGGCCGCCGCGCTCGAGGGCCTGCTGCAGGACAGCGACCCGCTGGTGCGCAGCGCCGCCGTCCGGCTCCAGCGCGTCGCCCCGGCGATGACCCGCGCGCCGCGCCTCATGGGCGCGCTCAGCGATCCCTCGCGCTCGGTCCGCATGGCCGCCGCGCAATCCCTGCTCGACGCACAGATCGCCGCCCTGCCGCCGCGCTACGAAACGGCGCTGCGCAGAGCCTACGGCGAATGGCAGGCCTCGATGGCGAGCCGCCTCGACTTCCCCGAGACGCACCTGCAGATGGGCGGCATGGCCCTCGTGATGCGCAACCTGCCCGCCGCGGCCAATGCCTTCGCCGAGGCCACCCGGCTCGACCCCCAGCTCAGCGATGCCTGGATCATGCAGGTGCGCATCGCTTTCGCCATGGGCGACGCGCCGCGCGGCCGCGCGCTGCTGGACGCGGCGCTGGCGCGCACCCCCGACAATATGACCCTCCAGATGATGCGCCGCGAGCTGACCGGCGAAGAGCTCGACCTGATGCCGCCGCCTGCCGCCGAGTGACCCCCAGGAGGGGGCTCCGCCCCCGCCGCTGCGCGGCTCCCCCGGGATATTTGGACCTAGAAGAAACCGCCGGGACCGAAGGCCGCGCGGGAAAGCAGAAGGGGAGCGCCATGCCCCCCTTCTTCTCTTGGCAAATACGCCCGCCGGAGGCGGTCCCGCGGCACGCGCAGGCGCGCCGCCCGTTCAGCGCGCCAGCCAGCCGCCGTCGACGTTGAGCACCGCGCCGGTCACGTAGCGCGCCGCGCGCGAGCAGAGGTAAGCGGCGGTGCCACCGATGTCCTCGGGATCACCCCAGCGGCCGGCGGGGATGCGCGCGAGGATGGCCTCGGAGCGCTCGGGATCCTCGCGCAGCGCCGTGGTGTTGTTGGTGGCGATATAGCCCGGCGCGATGGCGTTGACGGTGATCCCGTGCCGCGCCCATTCGTTGGCGAGGATCTTGGTGATCCCGGCAACCCCATGCTTGGCCGCCGTATAGGCCGGCACCCGGATGCCGCCCTGGAAGGAGAGCAGCGAGGCAATGTTGACCACCGCGCCCTCCTGCCCCTTGGCGATCAGCTCGCGGCCGAAGGCCTGGCAGGTGAAGAACACCGCCTTCATGTTGACGTCGATGACCGCGTCCCAGTCCGCTTCGGAATACTCCACGCTGTCGGCGCGGCGGATGATCCCGGCGTTGTTGACCAGCAGCGTGTAGCCGGCCTCCTTGAAGACATCCTTCGCCGCCATGGGATCGGCGAAGTCGAGCAGCAGGCTGTCCGCCGTGCCGCCCGCCGCCGCGATCATCCCCACGGTCTCGTCGCAGGCGCGGCGCCCGACGCAGGTGACCGCGGCGCCCTGCCCGGCCAGCGCCACGGCGATGGCCTGGCCGATGCCGGTGTTGGCACCGGTGACCAGCGCGCGCCGACCTTCGAGCGAGAAGAGCCCGGACATCAGCGCAGGTCCTTGGGCTGGATGAAGTCCATGTCGGTGTAATCGACGTTGTCGCCCGCCATCGCCCAGATGAAGGTGTACTTGCCGATGCCCGCCCCCGAGTGGATCGACCAGCTGGGGCTGACCACGCCTTCCTCGTTGGCGACGAAGAGGTGGCGGGTCTCGTCGGGCTCGCCCATCAGGTGCAGCACGCGGCTCTCGGCGTCCATGCCCCAGTAGAGATAGGCCTCCATCCGCCGGTCGTGGATGTGGCTGGGAATGGTGTTCCAGACCGAGCCCTCTTCCAGCGACGTGTAGCCGAGGATCAGCTGGCAGCTTTCCATCACCTGCGGATGGATGAACTGCTTGATGGTGCGCTTGTTCGAGGTCTCGGCCGCGCCCATCTGAACCTCGACGCAATCGGCGAGGGTGATCAGCTTCGACGGGTAGCTCTTATGCGCCGGGCAGGAGGTGATGTAGAAGCGCCCCGCCCCCGAGAAGGTCACCGCACCGGCACCCATGCCGAGGTAGAGCACGTCGCCGCGGCCCATCTCGTAGGTTTCGCCGCCGGCCTCGACGGTGCCCGCCTCGCCGATGTTGACGATGCCCATTTCGCGGCGGTCGAGGAAGTTCGGGGTCTTGGTCTCCGCGACCACATCCAGCGTCAGCCTGCCGCTGCCGGGCACCGCGCCGCCCATGACGAAACGGTCGTAATGCGTGTAGACCAGGCGGATCTCGCCATCGCGGAACATGTCCTGCGCCAGGAAATGCTCGCGCAGCTCCTCGGTCCACATGTCGCGGGCATGGGCAGGATGGATGGCGTGGCGGGTTTCGACGGTCAGCATGTGCTCTCTCCCAAGAAGATCGTCCTGCGCGTCCGGACCCGGCCGCGCTGTCGCGGCCAAGGAACCACGGATGGGCCGTAGCTTCAAGATGTTATCATACAACATTGCAAAGCTATCAGATCCCTGCGCCGTTCCCCGCCGACGCCAGCCCACAGCGCGTGACATCTTGCGCATTAAGCCGACAATCCTCACGAAATGCGGAGTTGGCGGCGCGTCGCTTTGACTGAAATCGTCCGCGCCAAGGCCCGAGGAGAGCGCCGGGCGTGGACAGGCCCTTCGAAACCTGTAATATAGGTGAGACGCAGCCAGGAACGAGAAGACCACAGACGTGACCGAGCAGAAAGTCAGGACGGCCCGCCCCTCTCGCGGCAGCGGCAAGACTCTCGTCGAACAGGTGCGCGACCGCCTGCGGGCGCAGATCGAAAGCGGGCAATATGCGCCCGGCAGCCGCCTGCCGAGCGAGGCGAAGATGACCGAGGAATTCGAGGTCAGCCGCACCGTGGTGCGCGAGGCCGTCGCCTCGCTGCGCTACGATGGTCTTGTCGAGCCGCGCCAGGGGGCCGGCGTCTTCGTGCTCGACCAGCGTCCCGAGCTCGACCTGCCGTTCCAGAACATCGACTTCGTGCGGATTTCCTCGATGATCGAGATGCTCGAGCTGCGCACCGCGGTCGAGGTCGAGGCGGCCGGGCTCGCCGCCCTGCGCCGGTCACCGGCGCAGGAAGAGCTGATCCTTCAGGCCCTCGGGGCGCTGCGCGCCAGGGCGCGCGCCGGCGAGCCCACCGCGCTGGCCGATTTCGAGCTGCATCTGGCCATCGCCGATGCCACCAACAACCCGCGGTTCCGTGACTTCCTGTCGATGATCGGCGCCAGCCTGATCCCGCGCCACGCGCTGAGCGACACCAAGGATGCCGCCACCGCCGTTTACCTCCAGGCCATCGACGCCGAGCACGAAGCCATCGTCACCGCGATCATCGACGGCGACGAGGAGGCGGCGCGGCTGGCCATGCGCCTGCACCTCAAGGGCGCGCAGTCGCGCTACCGCAACCTGCTGCGCAAAAGCGGCAAATAGCCCCATCAGGAGCCTTTCATGAGCAGTTTTCCCGTTGTTTTCCCCGACACCGGCGTCGCGCGGCAGGTGTTGGCCGACAGTCCCGAACTGATGGTCGTTTCCTTCCGCTTCGAGACCGGCGCAAAGGGCGCGCTGCACCATCATCCGCACGTGCAGTCGACCTATTGCGAGAGCGGGCGCTTCACTTTCTTCCTCGGCAACGAGAGCTTCGAGGTGAAGCAGGGCGACAGTTTCGTCATTCCCTCGGGCGCCAAGCACGGCTGTGACTGCCTTGAGGCCGGGCGGCTGATCGACTGCTTCACCCCGCGACGCGACGATTTCCTCTGATCGCTTCCGGACCGCGCGCCGAGCGGGAGCGATCAGCGGCCCCTAGCCCTGCCCCAGCGCCCGCGCCTGGTCGGCCTCGTCCATTCCCATGACCTGACCGTCCTGCGCGCGCTTCACGCGCTGCTGGTGGCCGCGCGGGCTGATCCCCATCTGCCGCTTGAAGGCGCGACTGAAGTAATAGGGGTCGGAATAGCCGATCTCCCCGGCCACCTGCGACGGGCTCATGCCGCGCTCGAGCAGCGACATGGCGCGCTCCATCCGGCAATATTCCTGGTACTGGCGCGGGGTGCGCCCCAGCCGGTCGCGGAAGGCACGGTGGAAATAGTCGTCGTTGTAGGGCGCCTGCTCGACCGCCAGCGCCGCGACCTCGGGGTCGAGCGGCGCGGTCGAGATCTGCGCCGCCGCCTTCATCACCGCAAGGTCGATCGCCGCCGCGCCGTCGATCGGCACCGACCCGCCCTGCCGCCAGCCGAGGAAGGCATCGTCGACGAAGGCGATCAGGAAGACCATGAAAAGATGATGCTGCATCAGCGTCACCGAGTTCGGCGGCGCGCTCTCGCGGTAGCTTCGCACCAGCGGCGCCAGCTCGTCCCAGCGTGACAGCCGCACCTTCCGGCGCAGGTCCATCTGCGCGATGAGATCCGCATCGCCATAAATGCCCAGAGTGAAATGCTGCGCCAGCCCGGTGTAGAGCCCCGCGCCCTCGTTCCAGCCGGTAAAGGCCTCGCCCCGGCGCAGCAGCATCGCCTCGCCCGGCTCAAGCGCGAAACGCTCGTCGCCGACAAGGTATTCGCCCCGTCCGTTCAGCGCGATCACCAGATCCTCGACCGGATTCTCCTTCTCGATGCGCCAGAGTCTGGAATGTTGCATGCGGATGGCAGAGCGCGTCAGCGTCAGGGTCAGCGCCGTCGCGGGCACGCGGTCGAGAATTGAGCCTCCGATTTCGTCCATCTTTTTCGCCATCTTGGTGAATTCAATCCACGCTCGCCATCTGTCATGAATTCATCATACAACTGTACAGGACCGCCTGTCACCCGCCAGCCCCGAGGAGAGGGCGAGCTGACGCAACGGGATGGGCAAACTCCGCACAGTTCGGGAGGACATATGCTTATTTCGCCGAAGTCGGCCGCCGTTCCGGCAGGTCGCGGCACGGGAGGCCGGCCATGACGCGCAAGCGCGCTTTGGGGCTTGGCTACCTGACGCCCTACATCATCGGACTTCTGGTCTTCACGATGATCCCCTTCGGGGCATCGCTCTATCTCAGCTTCACCGACTACAACCTGATGTCGGCGCCAAGATGGACGGGACTGGAGAATTACATCCAGCTGTTCACCAAGGACCGGACGTTCCGCCGCTCGCTCACGGTGACGCTGATCTACGTGTTCACCACGGTGCCGCTGAAGCTCGCCTTCGCGCTCTTCATCGCCTACATCCTCAACTACAAGCTGAAGTTCATCAACGTCTTCCGCACCGCCTTTTACGTGCCCTCGATCCTCGGCGGGTCGATCGCCATCGCGGTGCTGTGGCGTTACATCTTCGCTTCCGAAGGGCTGGTGAACATGATGCTGACCGGGCTCGGCTTCGAGGCGGTGAACTGGTTCGGCGATCCGCAGAACGCGCTCTTCACCATCACCCTGCTGCGCTGCTGGCAGTTCGGCTCGGCCATGGTGATCTTCCTCGCCGCGCTGCAGTCGATCGACAAGTCGCTCTACGAGGCGGCCGAAATCGACGGCGCGAGCAAGGCGCATTGCTTCATCTTCATCACCATCCCGCTGATCACCCCGGTGATTTTCTTCAACCTGATCATGCAGATGGTCCAGGCGTTCCAGGAGTTCAACGGCCCCTACATCATCACCCAGGGCGGCCCGCTGAAGTCCACCTACCTGCTGCCGATGTACATCTACGACGAGGCCTTCCGCCGCTTCGACATGGGCTATGCCTCGGCCATCGCCTGGGTGCTCTTCGTGATCATCATGGTGCTCACCCTCGCGGCCTTCTGGTCCTCGAAGAAGTGGGTCTACTACGCCGGCGACAAGCGGAGCTGAACATGACCGATATCTCACACGCCTCCGACGTCATCACCGCCGGTGCCGACGGCCTCGCCGAGGCCCGCGCCGCCAACGCCCGGCAGATCCGCAACGCCAAGATCTCCGCCGCAGTGCGCTACGTCATCCTCTTCGGCGTCGGGCTGCTGATGCTCTACCCGCTGATCTGGCTGGTGGGCGCGTCCTTCAAGACCAACGCCGAGATCTTCGCCAACCCCGGCTTCATCCCGCAGCAGCCCACCACCGAGGGCTACGTGAAGGGCTGGGAGACCTCGACCCCCTACACTTTCGGGCGGTTCTTCCTGAACTCCTTCCTGATCATCATCCCCAAGGTGATCGGCACGGCGATCAGCTGCACCATGGTGGCCTATGGCTTCGCCCGCTTCGACTTCCCGCTGAAGAAGCTGCTCTTCGGCTCGGTCATCGCCATCCTGCTGCTGCCCAACGTGGTCACCCGAATCCCGCAGTACCTGCTGTTCCGCGATCTGGGCTGGCTCGACAGTTTCCTGCCGCTCTGGGTGCCCTCTGCCTTCGCCGGTGACGCCTTCTTCGTCTTCATGCTGGTGCAATTCCTGCGCGCCATCCCCGGCGACATGGAAGAGGCAGCGCGGGTCGACGGCGCGAACAGCTGGCAGACGCTGGTGTTCATCGTGGTGCCGATGCTGGCCCCGGCGCTGATCTCGGTGTGCCTCTTCCAGTTCATGTGGACGATGAACGACTTCCTCGGCCCGCTCATCTACATCAGCTCGGTCGACAAGTACCCGGTCAGCCTGGCGCTGAAACTCTCGATCGACACGACCGAGGCGTTCGAATGGAACCGCATCCTGGCGATGTCCGTGCTCACCATCACGCCCGCGCTCATCGTGTTCTTCATGGCTCAGAAATACTTCATCGAAGGCCTCTCGGCCGGTGGGGTGAAAGGATAATCCAATGGCACGTCTGCAACTCAGCAAGCTCGAGAAGGTCTACGGCGGCGGCTTCAAGGCGGTGCACGGGATCGACCTCGACGTCCAGGAAGGCGAGTTCATGGTGCTGGTCGGCCCCTCGGGCTGCGCCAAGTCCACCACGCTGCGGATGATCGCCGGGCTCGAGGAAGTCACCAGCGGCGAGATCCGCATCGGCGACCGCATCGTCAACGCCCTGCCCCCCGGCAAGCGCCGCATCGCCATGGTGTTCCAGAACTACGCGCTCTACCCGCACATGAAGGTGCGCTCCAACCTCGCCTTCGGCCTGCGCCTCGCGCATGTGCCGAAACCCGAGCGCGAGGCCGCCGTGCAGGAGGTCGCCCGCATCCTCGAGATCGAGCCGCTGCTCGACCGGCTGCCGAAGCAGCTTTCCGGCGGTCAGGCGCAGCGCGTGGCTTTGGGCCGGGCGCTGATCAAGAAGCCCGAGGTGTTCCTGTTCGACGAGCCGCTGTCGAACCTCGACGCCAAGCTGCGCGCCTCGATGCGGGTGCGGATCACCGATCTGCACAAGCGCCTGAAGGCCGAGGGCCGCCCCTCGACGGTGGTCTACGTCACCCACGACCAGACCGAGGCGATGACCATGGGCGACCGCATCTGCGTGATGAAGGACGGCCACATCATGCAGGTCGCCACCCCCAAGGAGCTTTACGACCGCCCCGCCAACCTCTTTGTCGCGGGCTTCATCGGCTCGCCCGAGATGAACGTGATCGACGGCGAGATCGAGGGCACCGACTTCCGCCTCGGCGGGCAGGTCATCTCGCTCGACGAGGCGGTGCTGAACCGGATGCAGTCGAAGCCGCAGGAGGCCGCCCTCGGCATCCGCCCGCAGCATATGAAGCTCTCGGCGGGCAACGGGCTGACCGCGCGGCTGCGCTCGGCCGAGTTCATGGGGCATGAGGTCTACCTGCACGCCATGCTCGAGGGCAAGGAGATCACCACCGTCGCCGGAGCCGCCGAATATGACGCGCTGGACCGCTCGGACGAGCGCATCCGCCTGACCCCCGATCTTGGCCACGCCCATATCTTCGACCGCCAGAGCGGCCGCAACGTATCCCTGCCCCTCGCGGGCTGACCCGAAAACTTGGAGGAGGTTTTCACCATGAAGAAGTCGATCAAGACGGCGCTGCTCGCCAGCGCCCTGCTACCCTGCGCCCTGTCGGCCGCAAACGCGGCCGACCTGCGGATGAGCTGGTGGGGTGGCGACTCGCGCCACGTGGCCACGCAGGAGGCGTTGAAGGCCTGCGGCGCAAAATACGGCCACACCATCGCCCCCGAGTTCACCGGCTTCGCGGGCTATCTTGAAAAGCTGACCACCCAGATGGCGGGCGGCACGGAAGCCGACATCATGCAGGTGAACTGGCCGTGGCTGCCGCTGTTCTCGCGCGATGGCACCGGCTTTGCCGATCTCAAGGACATGGGCGGGGTGGACCTGTCGCAATACCCGCAGACCGACCTCGATGGCGTCACCGTCAAGGACCACGTGCAGGGCATCCCGGTCTCGACCACCGGCCGCGTGTTCTTCTTCAACACCACGACGCTCGAAGAGGCCGGGCTTGGCGCACCGACCACTTGGGACGAGTTCTTCGGCGCCGCCGAGGCGCTGCGCAAGAAGGAGGGCGAGGACTACCGCCTGTTCAACGCCGTCTCGGAAAGCGCGCAGCTGCTGGTCTCGCTCGCGGTCACCCAGAAGACCGGCAAGGACCTCGTGGACCCGGAAACCAACCGCGTCGCATGGACCCCGGAAGAGCTGGTCGAAGGCATCAACTTCTACCAGCGCATGGTCGACACCGGCGCCATCCAGTCGCGCCAGGACGAGGCCGCCGAGGGCAACGTGAAGCTCTACGAAAAGACCGCCTGGGCCGAGGGCAAGATTGCCGGCTCCTACGAGTGGGACAGCACCTATTTCAAGTTCTCCGACCCGCTGGCCGAGGGCGAGGTCCTGACTGCGGTGCCCATGGTGAAATTCGAGGATGCGGTGACCGAAGGCGTCTACCGCAAGCCCTCGATGCTGCTGTCGATCTCGAAGCACTCGAAGAATCCCGAGGCCGCGGCCGAGATCCTCAACTGCCTGGTCAACGAGCCCGAGGGCATCGACGCGCTTGGCGACACCCGCGGCCTGCCGGCCTCGAAGGTGGCGCTGGAGCGGCTGCAGGCTGCCGGCGCGATCAAGCCAGAGCTGCTGAAGGCGCATGAGATCATGATGGCCTCCGAAGGCCCCGCTGTCTCGCCGTTCAACGAACATCCCGAACTGCGTGCCACCTTCGTCGACACGCTCGAAGAGTTCGCCTACGGCCAGGTCAGCGCCGAGGAGGCCGCCGCCTACATCATCGACGGCGCCAATGACGTGCTGAGCCAGTTCGACTGATCTGACACCACGCAAGGCACGGCCCCAGTCCTCGGGGCCGCGCCGCTCTCCCAAGACGAAAGCCCTTCCCATGACCCTCCGTTGCGCCGCGGTGACTCCGCGCATGGCCGTGCTGTGCCTCGCGCCGCCGCCCGCCCGCTTCACGCTTGCCCCGGCCCGCCCCTGGCGGCTCTGCCGCGAGGGCACGACCATCGCCGAAGGTGTGGCGTCCCGCGTGGTGCTGCCCCTCGGTCCGCTGGAGCCGGGCACCGAATATCACTTCGACTGCGACGGCGAGACCCTGGCCTTCACCACCGCCGCCTGCCCCGGCGCGCTCGAGGTCACCGCCTATGGCGCCCGCGCGGACCTGCCTGACACCCTTCTGGCCGCCGCCGGCAACGGCGCGGCCTTTGCCCAGGCGATCGCCGCGCTGCCCACCGGCGGCACGCTGATTGTCCCGCCCGGCAACTGGCTCTGCGCCCCGATCGAGCTGCGCTCGGACATGATCCTGCATCTGTCCGAAGGTGCCACGCTGACTGCGCCCGCGGATCGCAGCGGCTGGCCGATCCTGCCCGCCCGTGCCTCCGATGGCACGATGCTTGGCTCGTGGGAGGGCCTGCCCGAGCCCTGCTTCCGCGCCCCTCTGCATGCGATCGGCACGCGCAACCTCACCATCGAGGGCTTCGGCACGCTCGATGGCGGCGGCGACCGCGGCGACTGGTGGACCTGGCCCAAGGAGACCCGCAACGGTGCCCGCCGCCCGCGCGGGCTGCACCTGATCGGTGCCGAGGCCACCCGTCTCATCGGTTTCACCATCCGCAACGCGCCCAGCTGGACCATCCACCCGCAGGGCTGCCGCGACCTCTTCGCCGCCTGTCTCAGCATCGAGGCGCCGCATGACAGCCCCAACACCGACGGGTTCGATCCCGACATGTGCGAGGACGTCACCATCCTCGGCACGCATTTCTCGGTCGGCGACGACTGCATCGCGATCAAGGCGGGCAAGCGCGGCGACAAGGGCGAGGAAGACCACCTGCGCCCCACCCGCCGTGTCACCGTGCAGCATTGCCTGATGGAGCGCGGCCACGGCGGCTGCGTCATCGGCTCGGAAATGTCGGGC
Source organism: Salipiger mangrovisoli (assembly GCF_015223355.1). Lineage (GTDB taxonomy): Bacteria > Pseudomonadota > Alphaproteobacteria > Rhodobacterales > Rhodobacteraceae > Salipiger > Salipiger mangrovisoli. Next base: position 152,030 of record NZ_JADFFK010000012.1, read on the forward strand.
GGCGTCACCGATGTGACCGTCCGCGACTGCGAGATGGTCGGCACCGACCGCGGCCTGCGGCTGAAGACCCGACGCGGCCGCGGCGGCGAGATCGCCCGCATCGCCATGCGCAACGTGACCATGGACGGGGTGCTGACCGCCTTCTCGGCCAACGCCCACTACTATTGCGACCACGACGGCCACGCCGATTGGGTGCAGACCCGCGAAGCCGGGGCGGTCAGCCACCTCACCCCGCACATCGGCAGGATCACGGTGGAGGATGTCGAGGTCCGGGGGCTCGCCCATGCGCTCGGTGCCTTCCTCGGCCTGCCCGAGGCCCCGATCGGTCCGATCCGCCTTTCGAATGTCACGCTGGTCTCGCATGACCCGGAGGCCCGCGCCGAGCCGCCGGTCATGGCCGATGGCGTCCGCGCCCTGCGCCACGCTGGCGTGCTTGCCGAACACGCGATGATCGAGGGCGACCTTCGCCCCGACGCCGCCCCTCTCAGCACCGACGATTTCCTCAACCGGAGCCCCGCCCAGCCATGACCGCTCTCGCCACACCCGTGCTCGACTATTTCGACGCCTTCGCGGCCCGTTACAGCCATTACAAGGACGGCAGCTGGTGCTACGAGGACGGCTGCGTCTACCGCGGCCTCGCGCTGTTGCATGACGCGACCGGAGAGGCGCGCTGGTGGGATCACCTGAAGCGCCTGACCGACGCGCAGATTGCCCCGGATGGCACGCTCGCGGGCTATCGCATCGACGAATTCAACATCGACCATGTCCTCGCCGGGCGGTGCCTTTTCCACCTCGCCGACCAGACCGGCGATCCGCGCTACATGGCTGCGGCGGCGCATCTGGCCGCACAGCTCTCCCGCCACCCGCGCACGGCGGCGGGCAACTACTGGCACAAGCAGCGTTACCCGCAGCAGGTCTGGCTCGACGGGCTCTACATGGGGCTGCCCTTCCAGATCGAATACGGGCTGCGCACCAGGCAGCCCGCGCTGATCGAGGATGCCCTGTCGCAGCTTTCGCGCGCGCTCGACCTGACACGCGGACCCGCCGGGCTGTACGTGCATGGCTACGACGCGGCGAAGACGCAGGGCTGGGCCGATCCCGAGACCGGCCGTTCTGCGGCGGTCTGGGCGCGCGCGGTGGGCTGGCTGGCCATGGCGCTGGTCGACATCTGCGCCTTGGTCCCCGAGCGCGCCCCAAGGCGGCAGACCACCGAGTTGCTCGATGCCGTGGTCCGCCAGCAGTTGCCCTCGGGTCTTTGGCCGCAGGTGCTCGATGCGCCGGATCTTGCGGGCAACTACGAGGAAAGCTCTGCCTCGGCCATGTTCGCCTACGCGCTGATGCGGGGCAGCGAGCTGGGGCTGGACGACGGGTTCGAGCACGGGCAGCGCGCCTATGACGCGCTGGTCGAGACACGGCTCGAGACCGAGGGCGGCGCGACGCGCTTCACCGGCATCTGCCACGTCGCGGGACTCGGCGGCTTCGACGGCAAGATGCGCGACGGCTCGCGGGAGTATTACCTCAGCGAGGATATCGTCGAGGATGATGCCAAGGGGGTCGGCCCGCTGATGATGGCGGCGGCGCAGCGGCTGACCGCCCGCGCCCCCGCCTGAGCCTCAGGGATTGAGAAGCGCGCGCACCGGCTCTGCCAGTGCCGCGCCGATGGCACGTGTGTTCGCCGCGTCAAGGTGAATGCCATCGACCGACGAGGCCTGCGCCACGGTCCCGGCATCGAAGAAGGCCACGCCCATCTCCTCGGCCAGCGCGGCGTAAAGCGGCGCGAAGAGCGCCGACTGCGCCGCACGGACCGGACTGTCGAGCGCACCCTCGGCCGGACCAATGCAGAGCGGCGGCGCGACGATCAGCACCTGTGGCTGTGCGCGCGCCGGCTTGTAGGGAAAGCCGCGGATCAATTCGATCAGCCGCCGCATGCCCTGCTGCGCGCTGAGTGCCATGCCGCCGAACTTCGGCTTGAGATCGTTTGTCCCGAGCATGATCACCACGACATCGAGCGGCATATGCGCCGCCAACGCCACCGGCAGCGTGCGCACGGCATTGCGGTCACAGGGTGCGGCGTGGTCGTCGAAGGAGGTTGTCCGCCCGCCGACGCCATCGGCGAGCACGGTGACGCCGGGCAGCGCCCCGGCCAGCACCGAGGGCCAGAGATCGTCAAAGGCGTGGCGCAACGCGCCGTTGTCAGGGTCATGGCCCCAGGTCAGGCTGTCGCCGTAGCAGAGTATCCGGGCCATGGCCTTCCCCTAGTCCAACGTCGGAAAACCATAGAGCTTTTGCGGATTTTCCACCAGCACCTGCCGCTGCGCCGCCTCGTCCGGCAGCCAGCTCATCGCAAGGTCCAGCAGATGCGCGTCGTCGGGATAGTCCTCGGTGCGGCCGGCGGCATTGTGCGGCCAGTTGGTGCCCCAGACGATGCGCTCGGGCGCATGGGCGCCGATCTCGCGGCTGAGGGCGGCGATGTCGGGATAGTCGGGACCCGAGGTGGTGGTCGCCTCGTAGCAGCCGGCAAACTTGAACCAGCAGCGGCCACCGTCGATCAGCCGCTTGATCACCGCCACATGCTCCGGGGTGACGCCGCCGAAGATCTTGCCGTGGTGGTCGAGCACCCAGTTGGATTTCAGCGCTGCCAGCCGTGGCTCGAGCTCCGGCAGCGCGGTGCCGTCGAATTGCACCGCCATCATCCATCCCGCTGCCTGGGCGCGCGCGTCCACCGCCTCGAGCTGGTCCAGCCCTACCGCCCCGCCGGGCAGGTCCATGATCCGCGCCCCGACGATGCCCCCCGCAGAGAGCCGCGCCATCTCGGCATCCGGGGTCTCGCCGGTGATCACCGCCACGCCGCGCGCGCAATCGCCCATCTCGGCGACGCAGGCGAGCAGGCTGGAATTGTCCATGGCATGCCCGTTGCCCTGGGTGATCACCACCCGGTCGATGCCGAGCCAGCCCATCGCCTGCCGGTACATCGCGGGCGTCGGCAGCGGTTCGGCGGGCACGCCCCGGCCATCCTCGCGCCAGCTGTATCCCGGAAGGTACATGTGCATCTGGGTGTCGCAGGCGCCCTTGGGCATCTGCGTCTTCGGCTTGGGGCCGGTGAGTTTTCGGTCGATCATGGTTGGTCCTCTCGGTCGGGCGCCACGGAGGGCAATGCCCGCTCACCCCTTGGGGGCGAATTCCTTCAGCGCAGCGCGGTCGATCTCGATCCCCAGCCCCGGACCGCCCGGAATGCTGACCCAGCCGTTCTCGTGCTCGATGGGCCGAGTCACCACCGCCTGGCGGAAGGGATTGTGCGTGCGGTCGAATTCCATGATCGGCTCGATCGGACCCCGCCGCACCGGGTCGGGCACCATCGCCGCCATGAATTGCAGCGCCGCCGCGATCTGCACCGCCGTGCCCCAGACATGCGGCACCACGCGCACCCCGTGGAGGGTCGCCAGATCGGCCACGCGCTTGGCCTCAGTGAAGCCGCCCACACCGCAGAGGTCGGGCTGGGCGATGTCGATCACCCGGCGCCGCAGCGGCTCGGCAAAGCCCCAGCGGGTGTGCCATGTCTCGCCGCCCGCCACCGGGATCGGCTGGCGCGCGCGGACCTCGGCATAGGCATCCAGCTGCTCGGGGATCACCGGCTCCTCGAACCAGTCGATGTCGTACTCGGCCGCCGCGTTGCCGACGCGCACCGCCTCGATCACGTCATAGCCGTGGTTGCCGTCGATCATCAGCCGCGTGTCGGGGCCGATGGCCTCGCGCACCGCCTTGATCACCTGCAGATCCTCCGAAGGATCGAAGCCGATCTTGATCTTCACCGCGTGGAAGCCATCCGCCGCGTGGCGGCCGGTCTCCTCGGCATTGTCGGCCACCCGGTCCACGCCGTCGCGCTTGAACGAGCCGGTGGCATAAGCGCGGATGCGCTCGCGGAAACGCCCGCCGAGCAGCGTGGAGACCGGCACGCCGAAGTGCTTGCCCTTGATGTCCCAGAGCGCGATGTCGATGCCCGAAAGCGCGCAGACGGAAATCCCCCGCTGCCCCTGGTCGCGCAGCGCGTTGTAGAGCACCGCCCAGTGCTTCTCGGTCTCCAGGGGGTCCTTGCCGATGAGCCAGGGGGTGTAGGCCTCGACCATGGCGCGGTTCGGGCCCGCCGGGCCGAGGCATTCGCCCCAGCCCGTGGTGCCGTCGTCGCAGATCACCTCGACCAGCAGGTGTACCCGCTTGTCGAAACGCATGGAGGCGCTCTCGAACGCCGTCTCGAGCTTGTGTTCCAGAAGGTGGGTGCGGATCTCGGTGATCTTCATCGGTCTTGCCTTCGTCTTACTGATGCGCGTCGATCAGGGCCTTGAGGATCTCTTCCTCCTCGCCGGTGAGGTCGGACAGCGGCGCGCGGACTGGGCCCGCATCGAAGCCGACCAGACGCACGCCCGCCTTGATCGCGGATACCGCGTAGCCCTTGCGGCGCGAGCGCAGCTCCATGAACGGGTAGAAGAAACTCTTGAGGATGTCTTCGCAAGTGGCCCGGTCCCCTGCCCGCAGCGCGGCGTAGAACTTGTTGGCCAGCGCCGGGACGAAGTTGAACACCGCCGAGCTGTAGGTGGTGAACCCCGCGCCGAGATAGGCCTCGGCAAACAGCTCCGCCGTCGGCATGCCGCCGAGGTAGGTCAGCCGGTCGCCCATCTTGGCGGTGATCTGCCGCACGAGGCCGATGTCGCCGGTGCCGTCCTTGAAGCCGACGAGGTTCGGACAGGCGTCGCAGAGCCGCGCCAGCGTGTCGGCCTGCAGCACGGCGTTGTCGCGGTTGTAGACCATGACGCCCATGCCGGTGGCGTCGCAGACCGCCTTGACGTGCTCGTAAAGCCCTTTCTGCGGCGCGTCGATCAGGTAATGCGGCAGCAGCAAGATGCCGTCGCCACCTGCCGCCTCGACCGAGCGCGCGATGCCCTTGGCGATCTCGGTGCCGTAGCCGCAGCCCGAGACGATCGCGGTCTTGCCGGCGCTCTCCTTGGCGGCCTTGACGATGGCGGGGATCTCGTCCGGGGTCAGCGAGAAGAACTCACCCGTGCCGCCCGCGGCAAAGAGCACCGGCGCGTCGAAGCCCGACAGCCATTCCACGTGCTTCTGGTAGGGGTCGGCGGCAAACTTGTTGTCGGCGTCGAACGGCGTGACGGGGAAAGACAGCAGGCCGGAGCCGAGCGCCACTTTGATCTGTTGCGGGTCCATGGGGGGTCCTCTTGTTTTGGCAATCTGGGGAATGCGCGCGGAGCGGCGCGCGGGATGGAATGAAGGTCAGCTCTGGTGGATGGGCTCGTCGGTGAAGACACCGCCCTGGTATGTCGCGACCGCCTCGTCGCGGCCGGGGCGCGGCACGCTGCGGCGGATCTCCTCGGCGTAGTCCTGGGAATTGTCCTGCGGCACCCAGCCGAGGAAGGCGGCGTGGGAATTGTCCCACCAGCCCATGGCGTTGGCCGATTGCCCCCAGACCACGGTGCAGCCAAGGCGCGGCACGGTGAAGGCCGCCATGATCAGCGAGGTGAAGTCGCGCGGGCTGAGCCAGGTCGACAGCATCCGCCAGTTCTCGGGCGCGGGCGTGCAGGAGCCGATGCGCACCAATGCGCTCTCCTGCCCGAACTTGTCATGGTAGAGGCTGGCCACCGCCTCGCCGAAGATCTTCGACACACCGTAGAGGCTGTCGGGCTTGAACGGGTCGGTATGCCTCAGCCGTTCGTCCTGCTTGTAGTAGCCGATGGTGTGGTTCGAGCTGGCAAAGATGATCCGGGGCATGCCGTGCAGCCGCGCCGCCTCGTAGAGGTTGTAGACGCCGCGCAGGTTGGCCGCCTCGATCAGGTCGAAGCTCTTCTCCACCGAGATGCCGCCCAGATGCACGATGCCGTCGCAACCCTCGACCAGCGCCTTGACCGCCTCGCCGTCGGCGATGTCGCAGGCCACGAAGCTCTCATTGGGGCCAAGGTCGGGGATCTCGGTGATGTCCGACAGGCGCAGTTCCTCGGCGTGGGGCTTCAGCGTCTCGCGCAGGATGGTTCCGAGCTGGCCCGCCGCGCCGGTGATCAGGATACGTTTCATCATGTCTCTCACTCCATCAGGCTTGGCAGGAACATGGAGAAGGCGGGCACGTAAGTCACCAGCATCAGGGCCACGAAGATCGCCGCGTAGAACGGCAGGATCGTCCGCACCGCGTGTTCGATCCGCACCCCGCCCACGACGCAGCCGACGAAGAGGCAGGCACCCACCGGCGGGGTGCAGAGGCCGAGGCCGAGGTTCATCATCATCACCACGCCGAATTGCACCGGGTCCATGCCAAGCCCCACCGCGACCGGCAGGAAAATCGGCGTGCAGATCAGGATCAGCGCCGCCATGTCCATGATCATGCCGAGCACCAGCAGGATGAGGTTCAGCAGGAGCAGGATCACAAAGGGATTGTCCGAGATGCCGGTGACCGCGTTGGCCAGCAGGTCCGGCACCCGGTAGAGCGTCAGCAGGTAGGAGAACGCCGAGGCGGTCGCCACCAGCAGCATCACCAGCGCCGTTGTCCGCACCGAGCTGACGACGGCGGTCTTGAAGCCCGTCCAACTCAGTTCGCGGTAGACGAAGGTGGTCACGAGGATGGCCCAGATCGCGCCGAAAGCGCCGGATTCAGTGACGGTCATCACGCCAGAGAGCACGCCGCCGACGACGATGATCGCGGTCATCAGCCCCGGCAGGGCGACGACAAAGGAGGTGCCGAGCGCTTTCCATCCGGGGAAGGTCTCGGCCGGGTAGCCCCGGCGCACGGCAACTGCATAGGCGACGATGCCGAGGCAGAGGCACATCAGGATGCCGGGGATGACACCGGCGATGAACAGCTTCGAGACTGACACGCCCCCCGCCGCCACGGCGAAGAGGATCATGTTGTGCGACGGCGGGATCACCACGCCCGCGACCGAGGAGGTCACCGTGACGTTCACCGCGTAGTCGGGGTCGTAGCCCTTTTCCTTCATCACCGGGATGAGGATCGAGCCAAGCGCCGAGGTGTCGGCCACTGCCGAGCCCGAGATGCCGCCGAACAGCATCGACGAGGCGACGTTGACCACGCCCAGCCCGCCCTTCATCGAGCCCACCGCCGAGGAGGCCAGCCGCACCAGCCGCCCGGCGATGCCGCCGTGCATCATCAACTCGCCCGCGAAGATGAAGAAGGGGATGGCCAGCAGCGAGAACACCGAGATGCCCGAGAGCACGCGCTGGAAGGCGATGAACAGCGGCAGCCCCTCGTAGACGAAGCCGCCAACCGCCGCGAGGCCGAGCGCGAAGGCCACCGGCATGCCGCTGACGAGGCCCAGCGCGAAGACGCCGAAAAGAATGATCAGACCCATGTCAGTACCCGCGGCCCTTCGCCAGTTCAGTCATTTGATAGAGGGTGAACACGGCGCTGAGCGCGCCGCAGATCGCCATGGGCACCGCGCGCATTCCCTCGGAGATGCCCAGCATCGGCACCGTGCGCGCCCAGGTGTTCCCGGCCAGGATGAACCCCTGCCAGCCGAGGCAGAGCGCGAAGACCAGCACGCCGACCAGCGCCAGCCACTTCAGCGCCAGGGCGATGGGGCCGGGGAAGGCATCGCGCAGGAAGTCCACCGACAGGTGCGTGCGGCTCCAGACGCCCGCGGCCGCGCCGAGGAAGGTGATCCAGACGACGAGCAGCAGCGCCAGCTGTTCGACCCAGGTCGGGGTGTCATTGAGGATGTATCGTCCCCAGACCAGCCACCCGAAGATGCCGATCAGGACGACGAGGCCGGTTCCGGCCACCGTCACGCAGATCCGCGACAGCAGATCGAGCAGGCGATAGACGGCCCCTGCCCCGGCCCCGTGGCTCTGTGCCATGATGTCTCCCGGAAGAGGCGTGTCCCCTTCGGGACACGCCATGCCCTGATCGTTGTCTCAGTTCACTCGATGGCCTGGATGTCGCGGATCAGGCTTTCGAGGTCCGGGTTGGACTCGATGAACTTGGCATAGACCGGCTCCATCGCAGACTGGAACGCCGCCGGGTCAGAGACCTCGTTCACCGCCACGCCGCTGTCGATCACCTTCTGCTTCGAGACCTCCTCTCGCGCGGCCCAGAGTTCGCGCTGCTTCTCGGCGGCCGAGATCGCCGCGGCGGTGACGGTGGCCTTGTCCTCGTCCGAGACCTTGTCCCAGACCTTGGTCGAGACGCAGATGCACTCGGGAATGATCAGGTGGTTGGTGATCGAATAGTACTTGGCCACCTCGAAGTGGTTCGAGCTCTCGAAAGAGGGATAGTTGTTCTCGGCCCCGTCGATCACCCCGGTCTTCAGCGACTGGTAGACCTCGCCATAGGCCATAGGCGTGGCGTTGCCGCCAAGCTGGTCGACCATCTGCACGTAGAGGTCGTTGTTCATCACGCGGAACTTCATGCCATCCATGTCGGCCGGCGTCTCGATGGCGTGCTTGGTGTTGTAGAAGGAGCGCGAGCCGCTATCCATCCATGACAGGGCGACAAGCCCCTCTTCCGACAGCGCATCCGAGAAACGCTGGCCGATCTCGCCATCCATCGCCTTGTGCATGTGATCGACGTCACGGAAGATGAAAGGCAGCGACAGCACATTGGTCGCCGGGACGATCTCGCCCATCGGGCCCATGTTGAAGTTCCCCACCGCGATGGCACCGGCGCGGACCTGCTCGATCGCATCGGGCTGCGCACCCAGCACGCCATTGGCATAGACCGTCGGCTCGATGCGGCCCTCGGTCTTCTCGGTCACCTCGTCGGCGAACTGCTGCATCGCGACGACGTTCGGGTAATCCTCGGGGTGAATGGCCCAGGCGCGCCAGGTTTCAGCCTGGGCCGCCCCTGCCAGCATGCCGCAGAGCGCGGTTGCCGCAACCAATGCCGTTTTTGCCTTGGTGAAGTACATCATCATCTCCTCCCTGTAGATGTGTATGACGTTACGCGGCAGTTATGGATGACTTGTATGATAACTGTCAATGTTTTCGTATTACAAGAGCACGCGACCAGCCGCGACCCGTTCCCGTATGCCCCTGGAGGCGTATCCCGGAGTGGTATGACGATTTTTCAACCATGAATTTCTACACATGCGCGGAAGCTCGCGCTCGAAGTGCAGTCGTTGTCGATATTTCATTCATATCGTGTAAACTCAGGCGCATAGATCCGTCCTTGGAAGGACCATTGATATGTTGATTAGACTTATTGCGTCGTTTTCGGCTGTATCTCTGTGCGCGTTTATCCTTGCCTCCGTCACATTCACCCCGGCCCATGCCCAGGATGCTGCCGAGACCGCGGGCCCGACGGTTCTGGTGCAGACCGTGGCAACCCAGAGCATCCGGCCTTCCTTCACCCACCCGGCCCGCATCGAGGCGCTGAACACCGCGTCGATCCGGCCTCCCATCCAGGCGCAGATCACCGCGCTGCACATCACCGCCGGTGCCTACGTCGAGAAAGGTGATCTGCTGGTGGAGATGGACGAGACTGACTTCCGCATCGCCCTCGCCCAGGCTCATGCGGCGCTGAAGCAGGCCGAGGCCTCCGCCATCAAGGCCGACCTCGACCTCGACCGGGCAACCCAGCTGTCTCGCAGCAACACCGTCTCGCAGCGAGAGGTGGAATACGCCCAGGCCCAGGCCGACGTGGCGCAGGCGCAGGTCGACGTGGCCAGCGCGCAGATCGCGCAGGCAGAGGAGAACCTTGCCGATACAAAGGTCTACGCCCCGTTCAGCGGCCGCATTTCGGCCCCGCAATTCGCGGTCGGTGACCTCTTCGCGCCCGGCGATCCGACGCAGCCCGGCTTCATAGCGACGCTGGTCTCGCTCGATCCGATCTACGCGGTCGGACTGGTCGACCAGTCCAATTACTTCGGCTTCCTCGCAAAGCGGCTCGAACTGGAAGAGGCCGGCGGATCTATCCCCCCGCTCGAGCTCGAAGCGATCCTGCCCGGTGGGCAGGTCTACCCCGAGAAGGGCACCTTCGAGAACTGGGACAACACCGGCGCCGCCAGCACCGGGACCATCGCCGCCCGCGTCCTTTTTCCCAATCCCGACGGGGTCCTCCTTCCGGGGCAGAACGTGACCATCCGCGGCCAGGTGCTTGAACCGATTCAGGCGCCTCTCATCCCGCAACGGGCGGTGAGCCTCGACCAGCAGGGCCATTTCGTCTGGGTGGTCGGCGCGGACAACACCGTCGAGCGCCGCAATATCACCGTCGGCGTCCGCAGCGGTGCGAACTGGACCATTACCGAAGGTCTCGCCGACGGCGAACAGGTGGTCGTCGAGGGGCTGCAGAGCATGCGCCCCGGCATCACCGTCACGCCGAAACCCTACGACAGCTGAGCCCCGGCAGCGGAGAATTTCATGGGACCTTTATTTTTCATCCGGCGGCCCAAGTTCGCCTTCGTCATTTCCATGCTCATCACGCTGTTCGGCCTTCTGACGCTGACCGTGATGCCCATCGACCAGTATCCCGACATCACTTCGCCCAAGGTCGTTGTGCGCGCCAACTATCCCGGCGCCGACGCCCAGACCCTGCTGCAGGCCGTCGCCGCCCCCATCGAGGACGAGGTGAACGGCGCCGAGGGCATGGCCTACATGGAATCCAAGGCCGCCTCGGACGGCAGCTACACGCTGACCGTGACCTTCGAGACCGGCGTCGATGCCGATCTGGCGCAGGTCGACGTGCAGAACCGCGTGGCGCTGGCCGAGCCCTCGCTGCCCGCCGAGGTGCGCCAGCGCGGCATCCGGGTGCGCAAGCGCAACCCCGACATCCTGATGGTGGTCGACATCATCTCGCCCGACGGGCGCTTCGACGGGCTCTTCCTGTCGAACTACGCCTCGATCAACGTCGAGGGCGAGCTGGCCCGCATCGCCGGTGTCGGTGCCGCCGAGAACATCGGCGCGCTGGACTACGGCATGCGCGCCTGGCTCGACCCGGTGAAGATGGCCAACCACAACCTCACGGTGAACGACATCGTGCTGGCGGTGAAGGAGCAGAACGTGCAGGCCGCCGTGGGCTCGCTCGGGGCCGCTCCGGCGGCCGAGGACACGCAGTTCCAATACGTGCTGACCACCAAGGGCCGGCTCGAGTCCGAGGAGGAATTCGGCGACATCATCCTGTCGGCCAATGACGCGGGCTCGGTGGTGCGGCTGCGCGACGTAGCGCGGATCGAGCTCGGGGCCTTTGCCTACAAGGGCTACGGCGAGTTCAACAACAAGCCCGGCGTGCTGCTGGCGGTCTACAAGCTGAGCGAGGCGAACTCGCTCGACGTGGCCGAGGCGGTGCGCGAGAAGATGGAGGAGTTGAAGCAGTACTTCCCCGAGGGGGTCGATTACGTCATCGGCCATGACACCACGCTGTTCATCGAGGCGTCGCTTGAAGAGACGGTGATCACCATGATCTTCACCATCCTTCTGGTGGTGGCGGTGACCTACATCTTCCTCGGCTCGATCCGCGCGACGCTCATTCCGACCATCGCCGTGCCGGTGTCGATCATCGGCACATTGGCGGTGCTCTACGCCTTCGGCATGACGATCAACACCGTCACGCTCTTCGCCCTGATCCTTGCCATCGCGCTGGTGGTGGATGACGCGATCATCGTGGTCGAGAACGTCGAGCGCATCCTGCACGAGAACCCCGAGATCAGCTCGGTCGAGGCGACGAAACGCGCCATGGCAGAGGTGACGGGGCCGATCGTCGCGACCTCGCTGGTGCTGGCGGCGGTCTTCGGGCCGACGCTGCTTCTGCCCGGCATCACCGGGCGCATGTTCAGCCAGTTCGGCGCGACGCTCACCGTCTCGGTGCTGATCTCGATGGTCAACGCGCTGACGCTGAGCCCGGCGCTGGCCTCGGTGCTGATGAAGCCGGGGATGCACCCGAACTTCGTCATCCGGGGCTTCAACAAGGGCTTCGACTGGGTGACGCGGGTCTACGCGGGGATCGTCGATTTCCTCGCCAAGAACGCGCTCATCGCCATCGCCATCGTCGCGGCGCTGTTCTTTGCCATGTACACGCTCTTCACCACCACGCCGACCAGCTTCATCCCGACCGAGGACAAGGGCTTCTTCATGGTCGACGTGCAGCTGCCCTCGGGCGCTTCGCTGAACCGGACCGAGGTGATCATGGACCGGCTCACCGATGCGCTCGGCGAGGATGAGGCGGTCGAGAACGTGCTCTCGGTGAACGGCTATTCGATCCTCAACTCGGCGCTGCAGTCCAACGCCGGGATGATCATCGTCAAGCTCAAGGAATGGAAGGAGCGCACGACTCTCGAAAGCAGCCAGGCCTTCCTGCAGCAGAAGTTCAGCAAGATGTTCGCCGACATGCCCGAGGCCAAGACGATCATCTTCGGTGCGCCCGCCCTGCCGGGCATTGGCGCGGTCGAGGGGCTCTCGTTCGTGCTCGAGGACACGCAGGGGCGCGGACCGGAGGAGATGACCGCCGCGCTTCAGGGCTTCCTCGGCGCGGCCAATGGCGCCGACGAGATCGCGCTGGCCTATTCCACCTTCAAGGCCGATGCACCGCAGCTCTTCCTCGACATCGACCGGGTGCGCGCCAAGACGCTGGGGGTGCAGATCTCGGACATCTTCCTGACCCTGCAGGCCCAGCTCGGCGCGCTCTACATCAACGACTTCAACGTCTTCGGCCAGTCCTACAAGGTGATGGTGCAGGCCGACGCGCAGTTCCGCCAGAACGAGCGCGCCTTCGACACGCTCTACGTGCGCAACCGCGAGGGCGGCATGGTGCCGCTCTCGACCGTGGTCACCCCGGTGCCCACCACCGGGCCGGACGTGCTCTACCGCTACAACACCTACAACTCGGCCACGGTCACCGGCATTCCCAACTCCGCTGGTGGCTTCAGCACGGGCAACGCGATGGACAGTTTCGAGCAGACCGCCGGGACCGCCCTGCCCGAGGGCTTCCGCTACGAATGGACCGGCTCGTCGCGCGAGGAGCGCGCCTCGGGCAATGCGGTGCCGATCGCGCTGGGGCTGAGCCTCGTCTTCACCTTCCTCTTCCTCGCGGCGCTCTACGAGAGCTTCCTGACGCCGGTGGCGGTGCTGCTGACGGTGCCCTTCGCGGTGCTGGGGGCGCTGGTCTCGCTGAGGATCGCCGGGGAACCGCTCAGTCTCTACGGGCAGATCGGCCTCTTGATGCTGATCGCGCTGGCGGCGAAGACGGCAATCCTGATCGTCGAATTCGGCAAGCAGCAGCGCGAGGCGGCGGAGCTCGACCTGCACGAGGCGGCGATGCAATCGGCGAAGCTGCGCTTCCGGCCGGTGATGATGACGGTGCTGGCCTTCGCGGTCGGGGTCTACCCGCTGGTCATCGCCTCGGGCGCGGGCTCGGCGAGCCGGGTGTCACTGGGCCTGGCGGTCTTCGGCGGCGCCATCGCCTCGGCGGTACTGGGGGCGATCTTCGGGCCGGTGTTCTTCAAGATCATCCAAGGGCTGCGCGAGAAGATCCACCGGGGCCGCACGCCGCCGGTGGTCTGAGGCGCAGCGTTGAAATGGAGAAGGCCCGGGCACAGCGCCCGGGCCTTCCTTATTCAAGCGACGATGAGCGGCCAGCCCCGACCGGACAGGGCAAAGCCGCCGGTCGCGCGCCTAGACCGCCACCTCTTGCGCCTCGGCACTCAGCTTGCCCGAGGTCAGCGCCGCCAGCGCCACCATGACCGCCGCCGTACCCAGCACCAGCGGCAGGCCGCCCAGCTGGTAGGTCAGCCCCGACAGCAGCGTGCCGATCAGCCGCCCCGCCGCGTTCGCCATGTAGTAGAAGCCCACGTCCATGGTCACCCGCTCGGATTTGGTGAAGGCGAGGATCAGGTAGGAATGCAGCGCGGAGTTCACCGCGAAGATCGCGCCGAAGACCAGCAGCCCGAGCACCAGCAGCCCGGTCAGCCACGCCTGCGGCCCTCCGGCAAGCAGCACCCCCACGCAGAGCGCCGCAGGCACAACGAAGAGCGCCGCGGCCCAGCCGCGGGCGGCATGGATAAGCTCGGCTTGCGGGCGGCTGCGCGCGCGCAGGATGCGCGGCGCCGCGGCCTGCACCGCGCCATATAGGATCACCCAGACCGCCATGAACGTCCCGATCATGAAGAAGGCGGCGCGGTTGCCCGCCTCGGTCCCGTCGGACAGCACCGCGTAGAAATAGATCGGAATGCCCACCACGAACCACACGTCGCGCGCGCCGAAGAGGAACACCCGCGCCGCCGACAGCCAGTTGACATTGGCCGACTTCGAGAAGACCTCGGAGAATTTCGCCCCCCTGCGGCCCTTCGGCAGCCCGCCCGGCATCAAGGTGGCCACCGCCATCAGGATCACCGCCAGCACCAGCGCCATGGCCAGCACCGCCCACTTGAAGCCGAGCGTCGCCAGCAGCGCCGCACCGAGCAGGAAGCCCAAGCCCTTCACCGCGTTCTTCGAGCCGGTGAGCACGGCGACCCAGCGGAAGAGCCCGCCGGCCTCGGAGGGCGCCAGCAGCTTGACCGCCGATTTCGAGGACATCTTGGCCAGGTCCTTGGCGACGCCCGAAGCGCCCTGCACGCACATCACAAAGGTCACCGAGGCGGCAATGCTCCATGCCGGATCAAGCTGCGTGAGCGCCAGCAGCGCCACCACCTGCAGCCCGAGCCCCGCGTAGAGCGTTGCGGTCAGTCCGAAGCGGGCCGCGATCCAGCCCGCCGAGAGGTTGGTCGCCATCCCGGCGATCTCGTAGAGCACGAAGAGATAGGCCAGCTGCACCGCCGAGAAGCCAAGACCGTGGAAATGCAGCAGCACCAGCATCCGAAGCGCACCGTCGGTGAGCATGAAGGCCCAGTAGGCGGCGGTGACGGCGATATAGGCCGAGAGCGCCTCGGGTCTCTCCCGCGCAGCTTGGCTCACAGCCGCCCCCCGACCATCAGCGCCACGTCCACCAGCCGGTGTGCGTAACCCATCTCGTTGTCGTACCACGCGTAGACCTTCAGCTGGGTGCCATTGACCACCATCGTCGAAGGCGCGTCGATGATCGCGCTGCGGGAGTCGTTGGTGTAGTCGCAAGACACCAGCGGGCGTTCCTCGTACCCGAGGATGCCTTTCAGCGCGCCCTTTGACGCCGCCTCGAACAGCGCGTTGACCTCCTCGGCGCTGGTGGCGCGTTCGACCTCGAAGACGCAGTCCGTCAGCGAGGCGTTGAGCAGCGGCACCCGCACAGCGTGGCCGTTCAGACGCCCCTTCAGCTCGGGGTAGATGAGCGTGATCGCCGTGGCCGAACCGGTGGTGGTGGGGATCAGAGAGTTCAGCGCCGAGCGCGCCCGGCGCAGGTCCTTGGCGGGGCGATCGACGATGGTCTGCGTGTTGGTCACGTCGTGGATTGTCGTGATCGATCCGTGCCTTATGCCGATGTTCTCATGGATCACCTTCACCACCGGGGCAAGGCAGTTGGTGGTGCAGGAGGCCGCCGTGACGATACCGTGCCGCGCCGGATCATAGGTGCCGTCGTTGACGCCGAAGACAATGTTGGCGGTGGGTCCATCCTTGACCGGGGCCGAGACCACCACCTTCTTCACCCCCGCTGCGAAGTAGGGCGCGAGCGCCGCCTCGGACTTGAAGACGCCGGTGCAGTCGATCACCACGTCCACCCCCTCGAGCGGCAGCGCCGAAAGCTCGCGTGTGCCGATGAAGGGTAGCCGCCTGCCGTCCACGCTTACGCTCTGCGCATCATGCGAGAACTCCGCCTTCCAGCGCCCGTGCACCGTATCGAATTCCAGCAGATGCGCGTGCATCGCGGGATCACCCACGGCGTCGTTGATCCAGGCGATCTCTGCCCCTCTCTCCAGCAGCGGTTTCAGGGCGAGCTTTCCGATGCGGCCGAGGCCGTTCAGGGCATAGGTGGTCATGCGTGGTCTTCCAAAGTGGTCAGGGTCAGGGATGTGCGGCCGATCTCGTCGATGGCCGATTGCAGCGAGATGCGGTCGAGCGTGGCAACGGGCAGCGCCGCAAAGGCTTCGATCCGGTGCTTGAGCGCGCCGTAGGACTGCTGAAAGGCCAGCATCTTCTCGGCCTCGCTGCCCGTGGCGCCCGCCGGGTCGGGCATACCCCAGTGACCGGAGATCGGCTGCCCCTCCCAGGCCGGACAGTCCTCGTTGGCGGCCTGGTCGCAGACGGTGAAGACGAAATCCAGCGCGGGCGCACCCTCGCCAGAGACCTCCGACATGGTTTTGGCCCGCAGCGGCGTCACGTCATGGCCCTTCTGGCGCAGCAGCGCGACGGCGATGGGGTTCAATGCCGAGTTGGGGTTCGTTCCGGCCGAATAGGCATTGAACCGATCGCCAGCCATCTCGCGCAGCAGCGTCTCCGCAAAGATAGACCGGGCGGAATTGCCGGTGCAGACGAACAGCACGTTGAACTTGCGCCGAGACATCGGGGCGTTTCCCTGCTGGGCCAGGAACGGGCTCGGCGCACAGATCTCGGGGCGACCGCGACAGCAGTCGCGCAGCAGGTAGTCGAAGGTGTCCCGCACCTGCCCCATGTCGACGGCGTAGAGCAGCGAGGTGCCGGCCCGCTCCTGCGTCACCACCCCGGCGCGCATCAGCGCGGCGAGATAGGTCGAGAGTGTGCTGGCCTTCAGCGTCAGCACCTCGGCGATCTCGCCCGCCGGAAGGCGGTCGGGGTAACGGCGCATGAGCAGCCGGAAAATCGCCAGCCGCTGCGGGTGGCCGAGGGTCATGAGGCGGTCGGGAATCTCTTTTTCCATATTTCATGAATATACGAAATATGGACCGCCCGAAAAGTGAAGCTTTGATGACACCCCGATGCCCGTCCCCTCCTGACCCGCCTCACCGCGCCGTGATCCTCCGCCCTCTTGCGTATTTTTCGATATATCTTATCTTCCGATATATCTGAAATCGCCCCTCGGAGGCCAGACGGATGCGACATGACAAACACACGCGCCACGAGGGTCGCGGCCAGGGCAGCCCCGGTCGCGGCGGCCAGCGCGGCAAGCGCCTGTTCGAATACGGCGAGCTGCGCCTGCTGATCCTCTCGATGATCGCAGAACAGCCGCGCCACGGATACGAGTTGATCAAGGCCATCGAAGCGCGTTTCGACGGCGCTTACAGCCCCAGCCCCGGTGTGATCTACCCCACCCTGTCGTGGCTCGAGGACATGGGCTACGTGCAGGTGGAGCCGGATGCGAGCGGTCGCAAGCGCGCCCGCCTCACGCCCGAGGGCACAGACTTCCTGTCGGCCAACCGCGCCGCCGCCGAGGACCTTCTCACGCGCAAGCCGCCGGCCTGGCACCGGGGCAACGCGCCGAAAGAGATCGTCGCGGCCATGGACGAAATCAAACTTGCCCTGCGCCGCCGGATGGCGGCCGAGGGCACAGACAAGACCCTCATCGCCACGCTTGCCGCGCAGCTACGAGACACCGCACGGGCCATCGCGGGCGACACGCCGGATGCGCCTTCCGACGACAGTTGATTGCAAGGATACCCTATGGAAAGCGTCATCACCCGACACAAGCACGAGTTGAAGCGCCGCACGCTGACGGTGCGCGACAGCATCCGGCTTACCCCGCACATGATCCGCATCACCCTCGAGGACGAGTCGCTGGCCGATTTCTCCAGCCTCGGCGCGGATGACCACGTGAAACTCTTTTTCGACACCGGGGCCGAGACGCCGCTGGCCCGCGAGTACACGCCCCGCGCCTTTGACCCCGAGGCGCGCACGCTGGTGCTCGATTTTGCCATCCACCAGGCCGGACCGGCAACCGCCTGGGCAGAGCGCGCCGCCCCCGGCGACACGCTCAACATCGGTGGGCCGCGCGGCTCGGCGGTGATCGCGCCGGTGTTCGACTGGTACCTGCTGATCGGCGACGAGACCGCCCTGCCCGCCATCGGCCGCCGCATCGAGGAACTGCCGGAGGGCGTGACCGCGATCACCCTCGTTGCCGTGCCGGGGCCCGGGGATGAGCAGAGCTTCGAGAGCGCCGCGGCCCAGCAGGCGCACTGGCTGCACCGCCCGGTGTCGCAGGCGCACGAGGCAAATGACTTGCTGGCGGCGGCGCGCGCGCTGACCCTGCCAGAGGGTCGGGGCTTCGTCTGGATCGCCGCCGAGGCACAGGTCGCACGCGCGCTCAAGCAGCACTTCCTGACCGAGCGGCAGCATCCCTCGCACTGCCTCAAGGCGGCAGGATACTGGGTGAAGGGCGACGCGGGCCAGAGCGACAAGGCGCTGGACTGACGCCCCGACGGGCACCGAGAAGGCCGAGCGCGAAAAGGCAGAGGCCGGGCGACATCATGCGCCCGGCCTCTCGGCGTTCAGGATCCAGGGATCAGGGCTTGGCGTAGCGCGCTGCGAACCCTTGCACGTGCACCCGTGCGCGGCTTCCTCCCGACGGCGGCGTCCTCTCCTCGCCGCGGCGGGTGACGATGCCCGCGAACAGGATCAGCGCGATCACCGGAGACATGATGAGAAGGCCAATGGCCAGACCAACCAAAAACAGTTCCATGAAAGTTCCTCCCTAGGAATCAACGCTATCACGGATCCGTGGCGACACAATGCCGCATTTTAATTTTCGACATCGCCTTCGCAGCGGCAGCAATCCACGCTGCGTCGCGGCATTCCGCACGGACCTGCCAAAACGGAAAGCGCCGGCCCGCAGAAACGGGCCGGCGCTGTGCTGGCAAGCAAGGGTGCAGAGGGCTCAGTCGCTGATCGCGCCTTCCTCGTCGCCGCGCTCATGCATCTTGCGTCGCACGACCCGGCCGACGATCAGCGGCATGATGAAGCCGATGATGGCGATCGCCCAGAGCGTCAGCGCGAGCGGGCTGTCGAACAGGGTGAACCAGTCGCCGTTGTCGATGGTGATCGCGCGGCGCAGGTTGTTCTCCATGGTGTTGCCGAGCAGCGTGCCGAGGATGATCGGCACCAGCGGCACGTCGAACTTGCGCAGCAGCCAGCCCATCACGCCGAAGCCGATCATCACCAGCAGATCGAAGCTCGATCCCGAGATGCCGTAGATGCCGACGAAGCTGACCATGGCGACCACCGGCATCAGGATGCGCGGCGGCACCATCAGCACGCGGGTGAAGATACCCACCATCGGGATGTTCAGCGCCAGCAGCATGAAGTTGGCGATGAAGAGCGCCGCGATCAGGCCCCAGACCACGTCGGGGTTGTTGGCAAAGAGCAGCGGCCCGGGGGTGATGTTGAGCGACAGCAGCACGGCCAGCAGCACCGCCGTGGTGCCCGAACCCGGCACGCCGAGCGCCAGCATCGGCACCAGCGCGCCGCCCGCGGCGGCGTTGTTGCCCGCCTCGGGGGCCGCGACGCCGCGCGGATCGCCCTTGCCGAAGGTGCCTTCCTTGTCGACCAGGCGCTTTTCCATCGAGTAGGAGATGAACGAGCCCAGCGAGGCCCCCGCGCCGGGCAGCACACCGGCGATGAAGCCGAGCAGCGAGGTGCGCAGCATGGTCGGCGTGCACTGCTTGATCATCGACAGCGGCGGGGTCAGACGGCCGAGCTTGAGCTGGCCCGTGCTGGCGTCCGAACCGCCGTGACGGTGTTCGAGGAAGATGAAGACTTCCGACAGCGCGAAGAGGCCGACGATGGCGACAAGGAAGTCGAGCCCGTCGTAGAGGTGCACCTCGCCGAAGGTGAAGCGCGGCACGCCGGTCTGGGTGTCGACGCCGATCATCGCAAGGCCGAGGCCGAGCATGGCGGCGAAGGCCGATTTCGCCTGGTTGGTCGAGGAAACCCCGCCCAGCGTCGCGAAGGCCAGCGCGAAGAGCGCGAAGTACTCGGCCGGTCCGAAGAGCAGCGCGATCTTCACCAGCTGCGGGGCCAGCAGGATCAGCCCCCAGGTGGCGATGAAGGCGCCGACGAAGGAGGCGATGCCGGAAAGCGACAGCGCTTCGCCGGCCATGCCCTTCTTGGCCATCGGGTGGCCGTCGAGCACGGTCATCATCGCCGGCTCGTCACCGGGGATGCCCAGCAGGATCGAGCTGATCCGCCCGCCGTACATGGCGCCGTAGTAGACCGAGGTCAGCAGGATCAGCGACGGCGTCGGCCCGAGGCCGAGGGTGAAGGCCAGCGGGATCAGGATGGCGACGCCGTTCGACGGGCCGAGGCCCGGCAGCGCGCCCATGATCGTGCCAAGGAAGCAGCCCAGCAGCGCGAGGCCGAGGTTCTGCAAGGTGAAGGCGACGACGAAGCCGTCCCCGAGGTTGGAAAGAACGTCCATGGCGCGCTCCTCAGAAACCCAGCGGGCCGCGGGCCAGCGACAGCCCCAGAGCCAGATGGAAGACAACGTAGATGCCGACCGAGGTCAGCACGCCGATCAGCAGCGACGACAGCACCGGGCTGCCGAGGCGCCAGGTCAGATAGGCCGAGGCGACGGCAGTGGCGATGACGAAGCCCGCGACGGGCAGGAACTCGGCATAAAGGATCATCACGACCACCGCCGCGAGGATCTCGGCGAGCCGGGCCAGCGAGGGCCACTCGGGATCTGCGTCGGGCTTGAGCGCGATGAAAATCGACGAAATACCGAGAATGGTGGCGATGATCAGCGGGAAGGCCTTGGGACCGACCTCGTCAGAGAGGAAGCTTTCCTCGATCTGCAAAGCGGCCCAGGCGAAGAAGATGGCGAGCGCCAGCCCGAAGAGGCCGAAGATGCGGTCACTCATGGTGTCCCCCGTAATTTGCGTGAATAGGTCGAAAACTGGCGACGGGCCCCCGGAGTGACAGGGGCCCGCCGGTCATTGCGTGGGGTCAGGTCACTTGATGATGCCGATCTCGCGCGAGATGTCCTGGATCTCGCTCACGCTGTTCTGAACGAACTGCTGGAAGTCCGCGCCCTGCAGGTCGAGCGGGGCGAGGCCGTTGTTGGCCATGATCTCCTTCCACTCGTCCGACGCATAGAGATCGCCGATCTTCTTGACCCAGGCGTCATAGGCCGCGTCGCTCATGCCGCCGGGGGCGTAGAAACCGCGCCAGTTCGCGCCGATCGCATCGACGCCCTGCTCCTTGGCGGTCGGGAAATCGGCGAAATCGCCTTCCAGGCGCTCGGGCGCGAGCACCGCGATCACCTTGATGTCTCCCGAGTCGACGAAGCCCTTGGCTTCCGACGCATCGCCGGTGAAGGCCTGGACCGAGCCTGCGAGCAGCTGGGTCACCGCCTCGCCGCCGCCGTCGAAGGCGACGTATTTGACCGAGCGCACATCCTCGATGCCGTAGGCCGACGCCGCGATCAGCACCTTCAGGTGATCCCAGCCGCCCACGGCCGAACCGCCGGCCACGGAGACCGAGCGCGGGTCCGACTTGATCATGTCGAGCAGCTGCGGCAGCGTCTCGATCTCGCTGTCGGCAGAGACGGCGATCACGCCGTAATCGGCACCGATCGACGCCAGCCAGCGGACCTGGTCGGTGGTGTTGCCCGGATAGGCGCCCTGCGCCAGGCGGGTCGCGGTGGCCGAGCTGGCCGCGACGATCAGATCGTTGTCGTCAGCGCGCTTGTTGACCACCTCGGCGAAGGCGACGCCGCCGCCACCACCTGCGAGGTTGACCACCTGCATGGTCTTGTCGATCAGGCCGAGATCCTGAAGCTCCTTGCCCACCTGCCGGCAGGTGAAGTCCCAGCCGCCGCCCGGGTTGGCGGGCGCGATGCACTCGGGGTTCTCGGGGGTGAAGTCCTGGGCCTGCGCGGCGAAAGCCGAAACGCCAAGAACGGTCGCGGCAATCAGGCCGCGGGTAGCAGTGACAAACATGGTATCCTCCTCAAGTTCGGCCACCGAACCGGTACACGCCGGCGCCGTCGTCTCCCCGCGGAACCCGACTGCACTTTGCAGCCTCCCCGGTTGCGGGTTAAGACGTGTCTCTAAGCCACGAAGCTGTCGTGAACCTGTCAGATGCCCGACGGTGCATGTGTACGTCCCGTCATCCGGACCAGGGCCAATGGAAAGGTACCAGTGTCATGCGAGTCCTGATGGTCGAGGATGCCAGCGATCTGGCCGAGGGCGTCTCGGCCCGACTGGCCCAGTCCGGCATCGTCTGCGATGTCGCCGAAAGCCTCGAGGCGGCGCGGGATTTCCTTGCCGTGCAGGGCTATGACGCCATCGTGCTCGACATCAACCTGCCCGACGGTTCGGGCCTGCGCTTCCTGCGCGAGCTGCGCGCCTCGGGGGCACGCACCCCGGTGCTGATGCTGACCGCGCTGATCTCGGTGGACGACCGGGTGAGCGCGCTCGACCTCGGTGCCGACGACTACCTCGGCAAGCCCTTCGACCAGCGCGAGCTGGAAGCACGGCTGCGCGCCCTCATCCGCCGCGAGGCGGACCAGAAGGGCGCAGAGATCGTGCTCGGTCCGCTGGCCTATTCTCCGGCCGGGCAAAGCGCCACGCTGGACGGCAGGCGGCTCGATCTGACCGCGCGCGAAGCGGCGCTGCTCGGTGTGCTCCTGCGCCAGCAGGGACAGTACCTGAGCAAGACCCGACTCTACGATTCCCTCTATGGCTTCGGCGACGCCGATGTTGGGGTCAACGCCATCGAGCTCTACGTCGCCCGGCTGCGCAAGAAGCTCGCGGGCAGCGGAGTCAGCATCGCCACCCAGCGCGGCATCGGCTACCGGATCGGCCTCGATGGCTGACAGGGGCGCGCTGCCGGCGAGCCTTGCCTCGCGGGTCCTCAAGGCGGTGCTGCTGATCCTGCTCGCCGGGGCGCTGCTGGTCGCCGGATCGACGCTCTACAACGGCAGGCTCGCGGCGCGGCAGTCCTATGACCGCATCCTTCTGGGCGCAGCGCAAGACATCGCCGCCTCGATAAGCATCCAGTCCGGGCGACCGATCGTCGACCTGCCGGTCTCGGCCTTCGAGCTGCTGGCCCAGGCGCCCGAGGACCGCATCCACTACGCGGTGCGCGGCCCCGGTGGCACGCTGATCACCGGGCTCGACGAGACCGAGATCGCCCCGACCGCCCGCCGCTCCGGCACGCCCTCCGGTCCCGAGTTCTTTGACGCCCGCCTCAATGCCGAGCCCGCGCGCTTCGTCCGGGTGACGCGCCGCTTCGCCGAGCGCGACTTCTCGGGCAGCATTTCGGTCACCGTCGGCCAGACCCTGCGCGCGCGGCAGGCGATGGCGGTCGGGCTGATGCTCGACACGCTGCTGCCAATGATGCTCGCCGGGCTTGCGCTGCTCGCCATGTCCTGGGCGATCACCCGCTCCGCGGTCCGCCCGCTCGCGGCGCTGTCCGAGGACCTGGCCGGGCGCGACCCCTACGACCTCACGCCGGTGCCAACCGAGGGGCTGCCGCGCGAGCTGGCGGTGATGCTGGATTCGATGAACCGCTTCATGGGCCGGCTCGACCGGCAGATGGAGGGCATGCGCCACCTGATCTCCGATGCGGCGCACCAGCTGCGCACCCCGGTCGCCGCGATCCGCGTGCAGGCCGAGGCGATGCAGGACCAGCCCGACGAGGCGCTGCGCGCCCGCGCCCTCACGCGGCTGCTGACCCGGACCCGCTCGCTTGGCGCGCTGCTCGACCAGCTGCTCTCGCGGGCGCTGGTCAGCCACCGCACCGAAAGCGCGCCGCGCGCCCTGCTCGACCTGCGCGAGGTGGCGCTGGAGGTCGTCGAGCGTGGCGACCACGAGCTCATCGCCCCCGGCGCCGAGCTGAGGCTGGAAATCGGCGAGGACCCGGTGATGGTCCGCGCCGACGCCTTCTCGGTCGGCGAGGCGGCGAAGAACCTGCTGGTCAACGCGCTGAAGCATGGCCGCGGCCCCATTGCCATCGGAGCGGAGCGGCGCGGCGCCGAGGCCGCGCTCTGGGTGCTGGACGCCGGTCCCGGCCCCGAGCCCGCCATCGCCGCCCGCCTCGGCCAGCGTTTCGAGCGCAGCGCCGGCTCGCGCGAGGACAGCGCCGGGCTCGGCCTTGCCATCGTCGCCGCGGTGGCGACTGCCTTCGACGGGCGCGTCGCGCTGGAATATCCCGAAGCCGGCTTCCGCATCGCCCTGCTGCTGCCCGCCGCCCCTGACGAGGAGCCCACCCCGTGACAGCCCGCACAGCCTTGCCCCGCCTGATCGCCCTGCTGCTGGCGCTGCTGCTGCCGCGCGCCGCCGCCGCGCAGGAAGGCACCGCCAGCTTCGGCAGCGGCCCGACCGACCTGCTGCTGCGCTCGACCACCGACATCGCGATCATCCGCCCGGTCATGGCGCGCTTTGCCGAACGCAACCCCGATCTCACGCTGCGCTACGAGCAATGGGGGTCGAATGCGCTCTACGCCCTCGGGCGGGCCGCCTGCGCGGGCCGCGCCGAGCCCGCCGACGCGCTGCTCTCCTCCGGCGCGCACCAGATGCTGGCGCTGGTCAATTCGGCCTGTGCCCATCCCTACCGCTCCGCGGCCACCGCCGCCCTGCCGGACCAGCGGCGCTGGCGCGACGAGCTCTGGGGGATCACCGAAGAGCCGGCGGTGATCATCTACAACACCACGGCACTCTCCCCCGAGGATGTGCCGCGGACCCGCTTCGCCCTGCTCGACCTGATGCGCAAGAAGCCCGAGCTGCTGCGCAGCCGGATCGCCACCTACGACATCGAGGATTCCGGCCTCGGCTATCTCTTCGCCCATGCCGACAGCCTCGAGGCGACCACCTTCGGGGCCATGCTCGAGGCCTTCGCGCGGATCGGAGCGATCGCCACCTGCTGCTCGCTGTCGATCATCGACGGCGTCTCCGAGGGGCGCTACTACATCGCCTACAACGTGCTCGGCTCCTACGCCGAGGCGCGCGCCGCGCCGAATGTCGGGATCATATTGCCCGAGGACTACACGCTGATGATGTCGCGCAGCTTCATGATCCCGAAGACCGCCCGCCACCCGGAAGCGGCGCAGCGGCTGCTCGACTTCCTGCTCTCGCCCGAGGCGCAGGGGATGCTGGCCGATCTCGGGCTCATCGCCCCGACCGATCCCGCCGAGACCAGCCTGCTGCCCAGCGCCCGGCGGCTGATCGCGCTCTCGCCGCCGCTGCTGCTGGCGCTCGACCGCAGCACCCGCGAGCGGCTCTTCCGGCTCTGGGACGAGGCCTTTTCGCCGGACGCCGGCTGAGGTACGACAGGCGCTTGCAATGCCGCCCGGACTCGGGCTTGATCAGGAAATGAAGGACCGGGCCATGATCCGACTTGCCATCCTCGGCGCCGCGCTGCTCGCGCTGGCGGCTTGCGCCGCAAGACAGCCGACCGAGGCTGAAGTGCTCACCGTGGCCTGCTCGGCGGGCATCAACGAGGCCTGCGGCTATCTCGCCCGCGGCATGTCGGTCACAGGCCAACCCCTTTGAGGCCAACCCCTTTGAGGCCAACCGCCCTGAGCCCAGCCGCTCCGGGGTCAACCGTTCCGAGGCCCCGCCGCGGCGGAACCGCAGCCCCCCTCTTCTTCTAGGCAAAAATATCCCTGGGGGAGTCCGCGCAGCGGACGGGGGCAGAGCCCCCGCTTTCCCGAGCGCTCGGGAAAGCGCCAGGCCGGGGGACGCAGGGCGGCCGCGGCCGCCCTGCAGGCGGCATCAGGCCGCGGGCATGCGGCGCTCGATGATCTCCGCCCACCAGGAGCATCCCGCCGGGATCGCCTCGTCGTTGAAGTTGTACTTGGGATGGTGCACCGCCGCCGTGTCGCCGTTGCCGACGAGGATATAGGCCCCCGGCCGCTCCTCGAGCATGAAGGCGAAATCCTCGCCGCCCATGACCAGCGGCGCGTCGGCGCAGTCGCCCGAGACCGCGCGCGCCACCTCGGCGGCAAACGCGGTCTGCTCCTCGGAGTTGACCATCACCGGGTAGTTGCGCGTGTAGTCCACCGTCGCGACGCAACCCAGCGCCGCCGCCATGCCGGTGCAGATCTCGGTGATCCGGGTCTCGGCGAGGTCGCGGTTCTCGGGCGCCAGCGTGCGCACGGTGCCGCGCAGGGTCACGCGCTGCGGGATCACGTTGAAGGCCTTCGACGAGGTCTCGAAGCTGGTCACCGAAACCACGATCTCTGTCACCGGGTTGGCGTTGCGCGCGGCGATGGTCTGCAGCGCGGTGACGATCTGCGCCGAGGTCACCGTGGGATCGATGGTCTCATGCGGCTTGGCGGCATGGCCCCCCTTGCCCTCGACGGTCACCTCGAAGACGTCGGTGGCGGCGAAGAAGGCGCCGGGCCGGATCGAGAAGCTGCCCACCGGCAGGCCCGGCCAGTTGTGCATGCCGTAGACCTCCTGGATGTTCCAGCGCGCCATCATGCCGTCGTCGCACATTTCCTTGCCGCCGCCGCCGCCCTCCTCGGCGGGCTGGAAGATCACCACGGCGGTGCCGTCGAAGTTGCGCGTCTCGGCGAGGTATTTCGCGGCGCCGAGCAACATGGCGGTATGGCCATCATGGCCGCAGGCATGCATCGCGCCGGGGGTCTTCGAGGCATAGTCGAGCCCGGTGTTCTCGAGGATCGGCAGCGCGTCCATGTCGGCACGCAGGCCGATGACCTTGCCCGAGCCGCCCGCCTTGCCCTTGATCACCCCCACGACGCCGGTGCGGCCGATGCCCGTCACCACCTCGTCGCAGCCGAACTCCCGCAGCTTTTCCGCCACCACAGCCGAGGTGCGGTGGGTCTCAAACAGGATTTCGGGGTTCTCATGGAGATCGCGGCGCCATTCGGTGATTTCGGACTGGAGCTCGGCGAAGCGGTTCTTGACGGGCATGGAGGGGGATCCCTGTTGTTT
The DNA here is from genome assembly GCF_015223355.1 of Salipiger mangrovisoli. GTDB lineage: Bacteria > Pseudomonadota > Alphaproteobacteria > Rhodobacterales > Rhodobacteraceae > Salipiger > Salipiger mangrovisoli. The sequence continues at coordinate 178,744 of NZ_JADFFK010000012.1, forward strand.
GATCATATTTCGCACGGAGCCTGCCACCGCCGCCGGGGCGTGGCAAGCAGAGCCGGGCCGTGACCCTGGGGCAAAGCGCCGGCGCGCCGGCCGCCCGTCAGAGGTTCGGCCCCGGCACCAGCCTGCTGCCATCCGAGAAGCGCGACAGGCGGAAGCGGCTCATGTCATGGCCGGGCTTCCTGCCCTGCACCATGTCCGCCACCACCCGGCCGAAGCCCGGACCGATGCCGAAGCCGTGGCCGCACATGCCCGTGGCGACGATGAGGCCGGGGATCTGCGCCACGTGATCGACCACCGGGACCACGTCCGGCATCACGTCGATCATCCCGGCCCAGCTCGCCTGCAGTGGCACCTCGCCCATCTGCGGGAAATGCTGCGCGAACTGCCGGCGGGTGGCGGCCACCTTGCCCGCATGGGGCTCGGGCGAGAGGATGCGCATCCGCTCGAAAGGGCTCTGCTCGTCATCGCGCCAGTCGCGCGGCGTGCCCCAGGCGTCGGGATACCCCGCGGGAGCCTTCGCCCGGAAGCGCACGTCGAAGCTGCCCTGTCGCGCCAGCGCGATGTAGGGACGCGCGTGGCGCAGTGCGTCGGGACCGAGGTACAGCTCGGAAAACGCCGAGGGCGCCAGCGTGTAGCCGCCATCGGCGCGCGGGCGGAAGGCCAGCACGTCGTCCACCGCCGCCTTGTTCGCCACCTGCGGCAGCGGCGCGGTGGCCATGGCGGTCGAACGCACGGAAAGCTGCGGGATCGTCACCCCGTGCCGCTTCAGGAACAGCCCGGACCAGGCCCCGCCCGCAAGCACCGCCTGCGCGCAGCGCACGGTCCCCGCCTCGGTGACCACGCCGGTCACGCGGCCGCCGCTGCGCGCGAGCCCGCGCACCGCGCAGCGCTCGCGCACGATCACCCCTTCCGAGGCCGCGAGCCGCGCCAGCTCGGGAACCGCGACCCAGGGCTCGCCCTTCATGTCGGTGGGCGTGTGCAGCATGCCGACCCAGGGGCTCTCGGTGGCCCCGGTCAGCGCCCGTGTCTGCGCCGCGTCCAAGAGCTCGGAACTGACGCCAAGCGGCTTTGCCTGCGCGAGCCAGCCCGCGAAGCCCTCCATCTCGGCGCAGCTCTTGGCCAGATAGCCGACGCCCACGGTGCGCGTGCCGAGCCGCCCCTCGCAGAGCACGTCCAGGTCCTGCCAGAGCCGCTGCGCCTCCATGGCGATCGGGATCTCGGCCATGTCCCGGCCCTGCACGCGGATCCACCCCCAGTTGCGCGAACTCTGCTCGGCGGCGACTCGGCCCTTCTCCAGCAGCACCACCTTCAGCCCGGCGCGATTGGCAAACAGCGCCGTGCAAGTGCCGATGACGCCACCGCCGATGACCACGAGGTCGGCGGCCTCGGGCAGCGCGCCCTGGTGTTCGGCCGGGATGACCTCGGCAAGGGGAAAGCTCATGCTCATGCCAGGCGCTCCAGCAGCTGTTCCATGAACTCCTGGCCCGCATGAAGCTGGGACACGGCGATGGATTCATCGGGTTGATGCGCGATGCCGATATCGCCCGGCCCGCAGACCACCACGTCGTAGCCGCCAGCCTGGAAGTGGCTGGCCTCGGTTCCGTAGCTCACGTGGCGCATGCCGTTGTCGCCGGTGATCTGGCGCACCAGCTCCTCGGCGCGGTTGCCCGCGGTGGGCGCAAAGGGCGGCAGGTTGAACGCGGCGCGCACTTCGATCCGGGCCTCGGGCCGCACCGCCTGCATCTGCGCGTTGAGCTCGGCCACCTTGTCCATGAGCTTCGCCTGCCAAGAGGCCGGGTCCTCGCCGGGCACCACGCGGAATCCGAGCGGGAACCAGCAATCCTTGGCGGTGATGTTCTGCGCGGTGCCGCCGCGGATCTGGCCGACGTGGACGTTGGTATAGGGCGGCGTGAAGAGCGCCGCCACCGGCCCCGGCGCGGCCGCGGCGTTCTCGGCGTTGACCGCATTGCACCAGTCGATCAGCTTGGCGCCCCACATGATCGCCGAGACGCCGGACTCGAGGATCGAACTGTGCACCTCGACGCCACGCACATGCACCTCGAAGCTGATGCCGCCCTTGTGGCCGGTGACCGGCTTGAGCATGGTCGGCTCGCCGACGATCACCGCGCTGGCCTTCGGCACCACACCCTGCATGGCCGCGACAAGGTCGATCGCCCCGGCGCAGCCGATCTCCTCGTCGTAGCTGAAGGCCAGCTGCAACGGCCGCGTCACGCCCCGGTGTTTCGCCTCCACCAGCGCCCAGATCGCGAGCGCGTCGAAGGCCTTCATGTCCGTCGCGCCGCGCCCGTAGAGCCGCCCCCCGCGCTCGGTCAGCACCCAGGGGTCCGAGCTCCAGTCCTGCCCCTCGACCGGCACCACGTCGGTATGGCCCGACAGCACCACCCCGCCCTCGACTTCGGGGCCGACATGGGCAAAGAGCGCCGCCTTCAGCTCCGGCTCGGAGGGCTTGGCGTGGCGGTGGCTTTCAATGCCATGGCTGGCGAGATAGTCCTCGGTCCAGCCGATCAGGTCGAGATTGCTGACGGTGCTGACGGTGGGAAAGGCGACGAGCTTTTCCAGAAGCTCGCGCGGGGTAAGCCGGGGGGTCATGGGGCGTCCTTGGTCTGTCTTCGGCGCCGACCTAAACCTGCCTGAGCGGCGGCCACAAGGGGGCCCCACCGCCGTCTCCGCGCATTCATGCCCCGCAGCGGCGCTCCCGCCCGCGTTTCAGGCGCGCGCCACGCCGCGGCCCGAGGCCGCCCAGGCGAGCCCGTCGACCACCGCGGTGAAGGCCTCGGACCGGCGCAGCATCGCGCCCGGACAGACCGCCCGCGCCTCGTCCTCGACCAGCGCCATCAGGCTCGAGCCGCCGACCAGCACCACGCTGTCCACCTGCGCGGGCGAGACCTGCGCCAGCATCAGCGTCTCGTAGATCGCCATGCGCAGCGCCTCGCGCGCCTCGCCGAGCGCGGCATTGAGCGTGCCTGCGGTGATCCTCGCGCCGAGCCCCGGCTCGATCATCCCCATGGCGATCTGCGCCCCCGCAACGCCCGAGTTGGCATCGATCTTGCCGCGCTCCACGGCAAAGGCCAACTCATGCCCCAGCTCGTCGGTGATCACCGCCTGCAATCGTCGCATCGCCTCCGGCGCCTCGGCAAGGCGCAGCATCTCCGCCACGGCCCGCTCGGTGTCGCGGGAATAAAGGAAGGGGATCTTCGCCCAGGTCGAAAGATCCACGTAAAGCGCGTTCGGCACCGGCAGCAGCCCCTCGCCGAAGTCGCGCCGCAGCGCGCCGCCGAGGCCGAGCAGCGGCATGGCATGGCGCATCGAGACCGCGTGGTCGAAGTCCGTGCCACCAAGCCGGATGCCGTGGCTGGCGGTGATCGCAATGCCGTCGCCCGCGCTGCGGAAGACGGTGAAATCCGAGGTGCCGCCGCCGATGTCGATGATCAGCCCGGTGCCCCCGGTGCCCCCGGTGCCCTCGGCGATGCGGCTCGCCAGGGCTGCCGCCTCCGGCTCGAACATCATCTCGACACCCTCGAACCCGGCAGCAAGATAGCACCCGCGCAGGTCCTCCTCGGCGCGGGCGTCGCGCTCGGGATCACGGGTGTGGAAATGCACCGGACGACCCGACAGCGCCCGGCGGAAGCTCCGCCCGGTCTGCGCCTCGGCCCGCGTCTTCATCTCCACGAGAAAGGCGGTGACGATCTCCGCCAGGGTCCGCCGCCTGCCGCCGATCAGCCGCTTTTCATGAAACAGCCCGGTCCCGAGCACGCTCTTCAGCGCGCGCATGTAACGGCCTTCCTCGCCGGCGATCAGCGCCTCGGAGGCCGCCGCGCCGATACGCATGCCGCCGTCTTCGGGGAAGAACACCGCCGTGGGCAGGGTCTCGGCACCGGCCTCGATCTCCAGCAGGCGCACCGCGCCGCCCTCGACGATCCCCGCCGCAGAGTTGGAGGTTCCGAAATCGATTGCCAGGCAGTCGCCGCCCGCATAGCCCGCATCCGCCATGACATGCTCCCCGAGGATGGAAAGCCGCCGGGCTACCGAAAACGCCGAACCGGGGCAAGAGCGAAACGCCCGCCCCTTCTTCTAGGCAGAAATATCCCGGGGGAGTCCGCCGGAGGCGGACGGGGGCAGCGCCCCCTCGACGTGGGCCGCGCGCGCTCGGCGCGCCGGGCCGGGGCCCACAGGGCGGCGGCCCGATGCCGCCGCGGTCGTCACGGCAAGGGCCTCAGCCCTTTGCCGCAGCTTTCTTCTCGCCCGCCTTCTTCTCGACCGGCTTGGCCTCGGTCTTCTGGTCGACCGGCAGCTCGATGTTGATCTCGAGGCTGGAGACGTCACCGATGGAATCCATGCGGATTCCAACGGCATCGTCACTCACCTGCACATAGCGCTTGATCGCCTCGACGATGTCGCGCTGCAGCAGCGGCAGGAAGTCGGCGCTGGGACCCGACCCGCGCTCATGCGCGAGAAGGATCTGCAGACGCTCCTTGGCCTGGGCCGAGGATTTTGGCTTGCGGTTGAAGGTGAACCCGAAAAGATTCATGCGCTCCTCCCGAAGAGACGGGACATCAGCCCGGGAACCTTCTCACCCTCGATTTTCATCGGCAGGTCCTCGCCGTCGAGCCGTGCGACGGCTTCCTCGTAGGCGGTGGCCGCACGGGACTTCTCGTTGAGGATCACCGGCACGCCGACGTTCGAGGCGCGCAGCACCGCGGGGCTTTCCGGGATCACGCCGAGCAGCGGGATCGCGAGGATTTCCAGCACGTCCTCGACCGACATCATCTCGCCGTCGCCCGAACGCTTGGGGTCGAAGCGGGTGAGCAGCAGGTGGCTCTTGATCTGGTCTTCCTCGCCCCGCTCGGCGCGGGCGGTCTTCGAGCTGAGCAGACCGAGCATGCGGTCGCTGTCGCGCACCGAGGAGACCTCGGGGTTGGTCACCACCACGGCCTCGTCGGCGTAGTACATGGCCAGCTGCGCGCCGCGCTCGATGCCCGCCGGGCTGTCGCAGATGATGTAGTCGAACTCCTCGCGGAGCTCGTTCAGCACCTTCTCGACGCCTTCCTGGGTCAGCGCGTCCTTGTCGCGGGTCTGCGAGGTCGGCAGCACGTAGAGGTTGTCGAGACGGCGATCCCGGATCAGCGCCTGGTTCAGCTTGGCGTCGCCCTGGATCACGTTGATGAAATCGAACACGACCCGGCGCTCGCAGCCCATGATCATGTCGAGGTTGCGCAGACCCACGTCGAAGTCGATCACGACGGTGCGGTGCCCGCGCGATGCGAGACCGGCGCTGATGGCAGCCGAGGACGTGGTCTTGCCCACGCCACCCTTGCCCGAGGTCACAACGATTACTTTGCTCACTGGCGGCTCCTGTTGAATGCCGAGGTTATCCGAACGGCGCGACGATCAGCCGCTCGTCCTCGAGGTAAATCTGCACCATCTTGTGACGCACGTCGGCGCCAAGGCTGTCGGACGTGCGGTAAAGGCCGGCGATGGCCAGCAGCTCGGCATCGAGCGACTGACAGAAGATGCGGGCGTTCTCGTCGCCGTCGATGCCGGCGAAGGCGCGGCCGCGCATCCGGCCATAGACGTGGATGTTGCCGGCGGCGAAAAGCTCGGCCCCCGAGCTGACCGGGCCGACCACCGTGAGATCGCCCTTGTCGGCGATCACCGTCTGGCCCGAGCGGACCGGCATGGTGACGATCTTGTTCTCCGGCGCGACGCGCTGCGGGATCGGCGCGGGTTCGGGTTCCGGTGCGGGCGCAGGCTGCGCTTCCGGCATCGGCGGGCGTTCCTGCTGGAACACGCGCTGCGGGCGCTTCTGCTCGGAACTCGGCAGCGCCCCGCGCAGCGGCGCATCCCGTCCGCCGGTCACGGAGATCAGCCCAAGCCCGGCGGCGGCCGCGCGCAGCGCCTCGTCGCCGCCCTGCAGGCCGAACACCGCAAGCTCGCGGCGGCGCAGGTCAGCGACCAGCTCGGTCAGCGCCTCTGGGGTCACCGCGGCCTGGGATTGTTCAAGGTCGATGATCACCGGCGCGTCGGTGAAGAAGTTCGGGGTCTTCTCCAGCCGGTCGGCCAGCATCTCGTAGAACCGGGCATCTGGCGCCGTGCTCAAGCGCAGGGCCAGAGCGGTCAGGAACCGCCCCCGGAACTGGAAGGGTTTCAGTGTCGTCCCGACACCATCGATGTTGCCGCTGGCGACGTCTGTCTGCACGCTTGTTCTTAGCCTTCTGCTCTCGGGCCTGGCACAGATTCGTGTCTGTGCTTCGTTGCATCGTGCATAATCATCCCACGTTCCGGGATCCACCTCCAAGCCAAAATTTTCTCGTCATCGGCAGAGAAATGCCGTGACGCAACCACAACCCTTAGTAGCCGGAGGCGGAAGTAAGCACGAAATGATCATGCCCGACCTGCTGGTACACATTCGGCTCGGGCTCGTAGCCGACCGGGTGAATGGGCGACGGGATGGGCTTGAAATTGAGGTCCTTCTCGGACTTGCGGCGGCGCGGATCGGCGATCGGAACAGCCGACATCAGCGCCTTTGTGTAGGGGTGCTGCGGGTTCTCGAAGACCGCCGCGCGCGGGCCGATCTCGACGATCCGGCCCAGGTACATGACCCCAACCTTGTGGCTGACACGTTCGACCACCGCCATGTCGTGGCTGATGAAAAGATAGGAGAGCCCCAGCTCTGCCTGCAATTCCATCATCAGGTTGACGACCTGCGCCTGCACCGACACGTCGAGCGCCGAGACCGCCTCGTCGGCGACGATCAGCTTGGGGTTCAGCGCAAGCGCGCGGGCGATGGCGATGCGCTGGCGCTGGCCGCCCGAGAGCTCGTGCGGGAAGCGGCGCATGAAGCTGCGCGGCAGCTCGACCCGGTCGAAGAGCATCGCCACGCGGTCCATCATCTCGGAGCCCTTGTGGGTGCCGAAATTGCGCATCGGTTCAGCCACCTGGTCGGCAAGGTTCATCTGCGGATTGAGCGAGGCAAAGGGATCCTGGAAGATCATCTGCATCTCGCGGCGCTCGTCGCGCAGCATGTTCGGGCCCAGCCCCATCACGTCGACGCCATCGAGCATCACCCTGCCCTTCATCGGCTCGACGAGCCGCAGGATCGAGCGTCCGCAGGTTGACTTGCCGCAGCCCGACTCGCCAACGAGGCTGAGGGTCTGCCCCTTGTTGACGGTGAAGCTGACGTCCTCGACCGCATGCACATTCGCCACGGTCCGGCGGAAGAAGCCGCCCTTGACCGCGAAACGCGTGGTCAGCCCCTCGACGGTCAGCAGCGGCTGGTCGGTACCGGGGATCGGCTTGATCTCGTCCTGATCGCGGCCCAGCAGCCGCATCGGCTCGGGCAGCGGCTTGCCGCGCATCTCGCCGAGCTTCGGCACCGCGGCGAGCAGCGCCTGGGTATAGGGGTGCTGCGGGCGCTCGAAGATCTCCTCGACGGTGCCTTCCTCGACCTTCTTGCCCCGGAACATCACCACCACGCGGTCGGCCATCTGCGCCACCACGGCCATGTCGTGGGTGATGAACATCACCGAGGTGCCGGTCTCGCGCTTGAGCCGGTCCATCAGCGCGAGGATCTCGGCCTGGATCGTCACGTCGAGCGCGGTGGTCGGCTCGTCGGCGATGAGCAGGCGCGGCTTGCAGGCCATGGCCATGGCGATCACCACCCGCTGGCGCATGCCGCCCGAAAGCTCGTGCGGATACTGCTTCAGCCGCCGCTCGGGCTCGGGGATTCGCACCTGCTGCATCAGTTCGAGCGCGCGCGCCTGCGCCTGCTCCTTGGTCATGTTGCGATGCACGCGCAGACCTTCGGTCAGCTGGCGCTCGACGGTGAACACCGGGTTGAGCGCTGTCATCGGCTCCTGGAAGATCATCCCGATCTCGTTGCCGCGGATGTCGCGCATGACATCCTGAGACGCCTGCGCAAGATCGGTCTCGCCGCCGTCCTTGCGATCAAAAATGAGGCGCCCGTTGGCGATCTCGCCGCCGCCGAACTCGATCAGCCGCATCAGCGACAGCGAACTGACCGATTTTCCCGAGCCGGATTCTCCGACGACGCAGACGGTTTCGCCCGGCCCGATATCGAAGCTCACATCCTCGACACCCGCAACGGGACCGTCTTTCGTCTCGAATTCCACGCGCAGGCGCTCGATGCGCGCGATCGGGTTGTCCAGCATTGGGGGCTCTCCGTCAGTGTCAGTGCAAACGCTAAAGGCAGCATCCGCGAGCTGTCAAACCCAAGGACGCGGTGACCCCAAGGCAATGCTTGCATTTTGCGCGTGTTCTGCTTCGATGACCGCCAAGCGGGATCAGAGGATTGTGAACGTCGGACCCCAACAGGCCGGGCTGACGCGATTTTCCCGCTGCAACAAAGAAGAGACCAACCGGTCTTAGGTCGATAACAGGGAGTGACCTATGAAAATGAAGACCCTTCTGCTCGGGGCCGCAGCCAGCTTCGCGCTGGCGCCCGCCGCCGCCATGGCGGAGCGCGGCTCGGACGGGCACGTGAACATCATCTATTGGCAGGCGCCGTCGATCATGACGCCGTACCTGTCGAGCGGCACCAAGGACATCGAGGCCTCTTCGCTCGTGCTCGAGCCGCTGGGCCGCTACACCGAGACCGGCGCCCTGGTGCCCTTCCTGGCCGAAGAGATCCCCACCGTCGAGAACGGCGGCGTGGCCGAGGATCTCAAGTCGATCACCTGGAAGCTGAAGTCCGGCCTGCTGTGGTCCGACGGCTCCCCGGTCACCTCGGCCGACGTGAAGTTCACCGCCGACTACTGCATGAACCCCGAGGGCGGCTGCGCGCAGCTGGCCAAGTTCGACCACATCGCGTCGATCGACACCCCTGACGATCTGACCGTCGTGGTGAACTTCGACGAGGCCATGCCGAACCCCTACGGCCCGTTCATGGGTGGCCAGTCCCCGATTCTGCAAAAGGCGCAGTTCGAGAACTGCGTGGGCGCGGCGGCCTCGACCTGCACCGAGGCGAACTTCAACCCGATCGGCACCGGCCCGTTCAAGGTCGACGAGTTCAAGCCGAACGACGTGATCTCGCTCTCGGCGAACCCCAACTACCGTGACCCGGCCAAGCCCGCCTTCGCGACCGCCACGCTGAAAGGCGGCGGCGATGCGGAATCCGCGGCCCGCGCGGTTCTGCAGACCGGCGAGTTCGACTACGCCTGGAACCTGCAGCTGGCCCCCGACGTCCTCGCCTCCATGGCAGAAGGCGGTCAGGGCACCCCGGTCTCGGCCTTCGGCACCCTGGTCGAACGGCTTGAGATGAACATGACCGACCCGTCGCCGAACCTGCCCGAGGGCGAGCGTTCGACGGTGGCCCACCCGCACCCGATCCTGTCCGACTTCAAGGTCCGCAAGGCGCTGTCGATGGCGATCGACCGCAACCTGCTGACCGAGATCGGCTACGGCCAGGCCGGCCGCGCCACCTGCAACCTCGTGCCCGCGCCCGAGCTCTACGCCTCGGCGGACAACACCGAGTGCCTCACCCAGGATCTCGACGGCGCCAAGGCGCTGCTCGAGGAAGCCGGCTGGACCGACAGCGACGGCGACGGCATCCGCGAGAAGGACGGCATGAAGCTGAGCCTGCTCTACCAGAGCTCGACCAACGCCGTGCGCCAGGATTTCCAGGCGCTGATCAAGGATTGGTGGCGCCAGATCGGCGTCGAAACCGAGCTGCGCAACGTCGACGCCTCGGTGTTCTTCGGCGGTGATCCGGGCTCGCCCGACACCTTCCAGAAGTTCTACGCCGACATCGAGATGTACGCGAACAACTTCGACGGCACCGACCCGCAGTCCTACCTGCAGATGTACCGCTGCGGCAACGAGCCCAAGCCGTCTTCGCAGTGGCAGGGCGAGAACATCAACCGCTTCTGCAACGAGGAATACGACGCGCTGCTCGACGAGCTGGCGAAGACCGGCGAGCTCAGCAAGCGCGGCGAGATCGCCAAGAAGCTGAACGACATCATCACCAAGGAAACGATGACCATCGTTCCGCTGGTCGACCGTGGCCGCGTCTCGGCGCATTCCAACACGCTGGGCGGTGTCATCCTGAACACCTGGGACAGCGAGCTGTGGAACGCCGCGGACTGGTTCCGCGTCAAAGGCTGATGCCGTGACACGCAGGCCTCCGCCACGCGCGGGGGCCTGCCCCTTTCTGGAAGGTCTGCCCGTGACCTCACCTCTCCGGATCATCGACCCCCGCCCGCGCGGCCGGTCGTTCTTCTCGGCCACCGCCGCCCGCCGGCGACCGCCGGTGCCCCGGCACGGGCCCCACTTCAACGACACGGAAGACATGACGCACACAGCCCGCATCCATGCCCGGTGCCGGACGACGCCGCTGCATCCGCAGCGCCGCCTCGCCCGCGCCCTCGCCCGCGAGGTCCGCCCATGCTGACCTATGCGATCCGCCGCCTCGTCCTTTCGATCCCGACGCTGCTCTTCATCAGTTTCGTGATCTTCATGCTGCTGCAACTCGCGCCGGGCGATCCCATGGCGCAGGTGCCGCTGACCGTGCCGCCCGAGGTGAAGCAGAAGATGCGCGAGGCGCTCGGCGTCGGTGAACCGGCGCTGGTGCAATACTGGAAATGGCTGGTCCAGGTGTTCTGGATCGAGCCCAAGGTCTTCATCGACTGGCTCACCCGCGACAGCTGGCTGCTCGGCTGGCTGCCCGACACCCATCTCTACAACGGCCAGCTGCGGGTGATCTCCTGGCAGACGCGCTCGCCGGTGATGGACATCGTGCTGCAGCGCATCCCCCAGACGCTCTGGGTCGTCGGCCTCAGCTACGTGGTGGGCGTGCTCATCGCGCTGCCGATCGGCATCTACTCGGCCTACCGGCAATATTCGGTCTTCGACCAGGCCGGCACCTTCATCACCATGGTCGGCTTCTCGATCCCGCCCTTCTTCACCGGCCCGCTGTTGATCGTGATCTTCTCGGTCTACCTCGGCTGGTTCCCGTCGATCTACGACACGACGCACGTCGTGCATGACTGGGCGAGCTTCAAGGTCCAGCTCATGCAGATGATCATGCCGGTCATGGTGCTGGCCTTCCAGACCACGGCGCAGCTGTCGCGCTACATGCGCGCCTCGATGCTCGACAACCTCAACCAGGACTACGTGCGCACCGCCCGCGCCAAGGGCCTGTCCGAGGCCGTGGTGGTCATGGTGCACGTGCTGCGCAACTCGATGATCCCGGTGATCACGGTCATCGCGCTCGGCGTGCCGGCGATCTTCGGCGGCGCGATCATCACCGAGAACGTGTTCAAGGTGAACGGCATCGGCCAGCTGCTGATCACCGCGCTCTTCGCCAACGACCTGCCGATGGTGATGACGCTGACCTTCATCTTCGCCGTGCTGATCGTTGTCTTCAACCTGATCGCCGACATCCTCTACGGCCTTCTCGACCCGAGGATCCGCTATGACTGAGCCCGTTCCCGCCTCCCCCGCACCGATCGAGGCCCTGCGCGACAAGGGCCCCGACAAACCCCCGCGTTCGAAGTGGAAGGACGTCTGGTCGCAGTTCCGCAAGCACAAGGGCGCGATGGTCGGGGCCTTCTTCCTGCTCTTCATCACCCTCGGCGTGCTTCTCGGCCCCTACCTCTGGACCCTCGATCCGCAGGCGCTGGACATCCGCGCCAAGGACATGCGGCCCATCTACACCGCGCTCTGGAACAGCACCGCCAAGGTGAGCTGGGCGCATCCGCTCGGCAGCGACCAGCTTGGCCGCGACAACCTCTCGCAGCTGATTGCCGGCGGGCGCGCCTCGATGGCGGTGGGCTGGGCGGCGATGATCCTGTCGCTGGTGATCGGTGCCGGGATCGGCGTTCTGGCCGGCTACTTCAAGAAGCTCGACGGGCCGCTGATGCGCCTGACGGACCTCTTCCTGAGCCTGCCGATCCTGCCGCTGCTGCTGGTCGCTGTGACGCTCTTCCGCCAGCCGCTGCGCGCCAGCTTCGGCCCCGAGGGCGGCATGTTCATCCTGATCGTCACCGTGGTCGGCATCACCTCCTGGATGCCCACGGCGCGCATCGTGCGCGGTGACGTTCTGGCGCTGAAGGAACGCGAGTTCGTGCTGGCGGCGCGCTCGATCGGCACCAAGCCGTTCCAGATCATCAAGCGCCACCTGCTGCCCAACGTGCTCTCGCCGATCATGGTCTCGGCGACGCTGGGCCTCGCCACGGCGATCATCACCGAAAGCGCGCTGTCGTTCCTCGGCGTGGGCTTCCCCTCGGACTTCCCGACCTGGGGCAAGATGCTGGCCGACGCGGTGGCGCGGATGGAGGACTTCCCCGAGCGGGTGATCCTGCCCGGCATCGCCATCTCGCTCACCGTGCTGGGGGTCAACTACCTCGGCGACGGGCTGCGCGACGCGCTCGACCCGCGCATCCGCGGCCGCTGAGGCTGAGGCTGAGGCTGACGCATAAGGCGAGGAACCGGCAAAGGCGGGGGGCAAGGCTCCCCGCCTTTCTTCTTGGCGCGTCCCCCCGGCGCCGCGCGGGCGGCAACGGTGGTCACGCGTATTTGGAAAGAGAAGAAGCCGGAAGAGATCGTCCGCACGCCGGCAGCCCTTCTTCTCTTTGAAAATACGCCGGGGTGAATTGGCCGAAGGCCAAGAGGGGCAGCGCCCCTCAGCGGCCTTTCAGCCGGAAAGAGAAAGGGCGGAGGGACCGCTCCCTCCGCCCTTGCGTGCAGTCCGCTGCGGGGCTGCTCTCAGTAGAGGCCGCCCGAGCTGAGCGTGCCGAAGGAGGCCTTCGGGCCCACCGTGGCCTTGCGCCCGGTCGAGGTGGTGACCTCGCGCGGGCGGGTCGAGCCGTCGGGCTGGATCATGTCGAAATTGCCGCTCATCGCCCAGCCACCGTCGAGCTGGATGCCGAACAGCGGCTCTTCGCCCGACCGGAAGCATTCCGCCACCACGTTCGGACCAGAGGCGTCCGGGCCGAGGCGCGCGCCGGTGAAGCGGTCCATGTTGAGGAAGTTGCACGCCGGCGGCACCTTGAACTGGCCGCCGCCGTATTTCTCGACCGCCTTGAGCATGAAGCGGTTGAACACCGGTCCGCACATGCCGCCGCCCGAGGCACCATGGCCCAGCGGGCGCGGCGTATCGTAACCGATGTAGCAGCCCGCGACGATGTTGGAGGTGAAGCCGAGCATCCAGACATCCTTGGCGTCATTGGTGGTGCCGGTCTTGCCGGCGGTGGGCACCGGCAGGTTCACCGTGCGCGAGGCGGTGCCGCGCTGCACCACGCCCTGCATCATCGAGGTCAGCTGGTAGGCGGTGACCGCATCCATGATCCGGTCGCGGTTGTTGCGGATGTCGGGTCCGCGGCCCGGCGGCAGGTTGGGATCGGCACAGTCGAGGCAGCTGCGCTCGTTGCCCTTCTGGTATTCGTGGTTGTAGACGGTGCGCCCGTAGCGGTCCTGCACCCGGTCCACCAGCGTCGGCTCGACCCGCTCGCCGCCGTTGGCGAACATCGCGTAGGCCGAGATCATCTTGTAGAGCGTCGTCTCGTCGGCGCCGAGCGCATTGGCCAGCACCCGGCCCATGTGATCGTAGACGCCGAACTTCTCGGCATAGTCGGCGACCGTGTCCATGCCGATCTCCTGGGCGAGACGGATGGTCATCAGGTTGCGCGACTGCTCGATTCCGGTGCGCAGCGGCGTCGGGCCGTAATAGGTGTTGGAGGCGTTCTTCGGCCGCCAGACGCCCTGCGGCGTGTCGATCTCGATCGGGGCGTCGATGATGATCGTCGAGGGCGAGAAACCCGAATCCAGCGCCGCGGCATAGACGAAGGGCTTGAAGCTCGAGCCGGGCTGGCGCAGCGCCTGGGTGGCACGGTTGAACACCGAGTCCTGGTAGCTGAAGCCGCCCTGCATGGCGATCACCCGGCCGGTGTTCACGTCCATCGCCATGAAGGCCCCCTGCACGCGCGGCACCTGGCGCAGCGTCCAGCGGATGAACTCGCCGGTCTTGTCGTCGGTCATGGCGCGCACGTGCACCACGTCGCCGCGCTTGAAGTTGTCGCCAAAGCCGCCCTTGGCCCAGCTGATGTCATTGCGCGGAACCACGGTGGGGCGCTCGGCAGTGTCCGCAACGCCCTCGATCCCGAGGCGCATCTGGCTGTCGCCGACCTCGAGCACCACCGCCGGATACCATTGGCTGTCGAGATCGATGTCGCGCGCCACGGCAACCGAGGACAGCGCCGCGCGCCAGGCCTCTTCCGAGCCGAGCTGGTCCTCGGCGATGGTCTTGCCGCTGCCGCGCCAGCGGCCCAGGCTGCGGTCGTAATCCTCGAGCGCGATGCGCAGCGACTGCGCCGCCTCGACCTGCATCTCGGGGTCGAGCGTGGCGCGGACCGACAGGCCGCCCGAGAAGAATTCGCCCTCGCCGAACTCGGAGGTCAGCTGGCGGCGGATCTCGTCGGTGAAATAGTCTCGCGGCGGCAGCGAATGCTGGTAGGGCTCGAAATCGCCGTTCTGCACCGAGCGCAGCGGCTCGGCCAGCTCGGTTTCGAAGGTCGCCTCGTCGATGTAGCCGTTCTCGCGCATCTCGCGCAGCACGTAGTTGCGCCGCTCGAGCAGGCGCTCCTTGTTGCGCACCGGGTGGAAGTCCGAGGGTGCCTTCGGCATCGAGGCCAGCGTCGCCGCCTCGTGCGGGGCGAGCTCCGAGAGGCTCTTGTTGAAATAGGTCTGCGCCGCGGCGGTCACGCCGTAGGAGTTCTGGCCGAGGAAAATCTCGTTGAGGTAGAGCTCGAGGATCTTGTCCTTGCTCAACGTCTCCTCGAGCCGCGAGGCAAGGATGATCTCCTTGATCTTGCGCTCGATCTTGCGGTCGCCGGAGAGCAGGAAGTTCTTCATCACCTGCTGGGTGATGGTCGAGGCCCCGCGCACGTCGCGGCCACGGGTGCGCACGGCATCGACCACGGCGGCGGCGATGCCGCGCACGTCGTAGCCATGGTGCTCGTAGAAGTTCTTGTCCTCGGCCGAGATGAAGGCCTGTTTCACCATGTCGGGGATCTGGTCCGCCGGGGTGAACAGGCGCCGTTCCTGCGCAAACTCGTCGATGATCTTGCCTTCTGTCGAATAGATGCGGCTGATCGTCGGCGGGGTATATTGCGCCAGGCTCTCGTGGCTCGGCAGGTCGCGGCCATAGATCCAGAACACCGCGCCGATGGACAGCGCGATCGCCATCAGCCCAAGGGTGATGACGCTGAAGATGGCCCCGAAGAAGGAGAAGATGAACCTGGTCACGAGCAATGCCTCTTTGGATTGCAGTCCCAATATACTGCACAGCGCTTCAGGTCAAAACACATAGGTGCCAGAGCGCGGCGGACGAGCGTCGGCCCGCCTTTCGATGAAATTCCGTCGCCGCGCACGGTCTGGCGAGGTCGAATGGAGGAATACCTTACACCCAGAGCGATGGATTTTTCGGCGGTTTCGCGCTAAGGTGGTGGATATTTCCAACGTGATTTTATCGCTCTACCCGCCGGTGTCTGGCCGCGGCGACGGCTCATCCGGCGCATCGCTCCACGGAGTTGCAATGCGTGTCTACGAAGCGATTGTCGAAGCACTGGCCGACATCGGCGTTGATGCGGCCTTTGGCGGGGCCGGGGAAAATGCCGCAGGGCTGATGCTGGCGCTCGATGCCTCGAAGAAGATCCGCCCGATCCTGGCGAAGAACGAGCAGGCCGCGGCCTTCATGGCCTGCGGCTACGCGATGTTCTCGGACCGGCTGGGGGTCTGCTTTGCCACCGCCGGGCCAGGCGCGTTCAACCTGATCTCGGGGCTGTGCGTGGCGCTGACCGACAGCTACCCGGTGCTGGCGATCAGCGGCTATTCCACCGTGGCCTGGGAGGGGCGCGGCGGGCTCAATGAAACCTCGGGCCGCGCGCGCACGCCGAACTCGCGCATGATGTTCGACGCCTGCTGCAAGACCGATCCAGCCACCGGCAAACCCGCGAACTACCTCGTGACCGATCCCGAAAGGCTGATGGACACGCTCGAACACGCGCTGCGCGTCGCCTTCGCGGGGCGGCCCGGCCCGGTGCACATCGCCATCGCCGAGGATATTACCGGCCGCGGCGTCGAGGTGCCGAACTTCCGCCGCATCGAGGTCCGGCCCGAGCCGGTCGCCGCCGATCCGGCGCAGATCGAGGCCGCGGCCATCGTGCTCGAGGACGCGCTGGCACGGGGCGACCGGGTCTGCGTGCTGGCGGGTTTCGGCGCGATCCGGGCGGGCGCCGGCCCCGAGCTGCGCCGCTTCATCGAGAGGTTCGAACTGCCGCTGCTGACCACGATGGACGGCAAGGGCATCGTCGACGAGGAGCACCGGCTGGCGATCGGCATCTTCTGCGACAGCGGCCACAAGGCGGCGCGCGACATCTGGGAGAACAGCGAGCTGGTTCTGGCGATCGGCAATTCCTTCGCCCAGCACGCGACCTTCGATTTCAACGAGGACCTTTTTGCCGGCAGGCAACTTGTCCACATCAACATCGACCCCGGCGAGATCGACAAGGTCTACAAGGTGGATGCGGGCGTGGTCGCGGATGCCAAACTGGCGCTCGCCGCGCTGCACGCGCGCCTCGACACGAGCATCGGACCGAGGCCCGAGATCGACCACCGGCCGAAGGATTACGACGAGTGCTTCGTGATCGGCGTGCACAAGGGCCTGCATCCGGGGCGCATGGTGCAGGCCATCTCGCGCAATCTGCCGCCGCGCGGCGTGGTGCTGGCCGACGCAGGGGCGCATGCGGCCTGGTGCGGCTACTACCTCGAGATGCGCGAGGGTCAGAACTTCCGCAAGCCGGGCACCTACGGACCGATGGGCATCGGCGTCTGCGGCGCGCTGGGGGTGAAATTCGGCGATCCCTCGCGCCCGGTCGTCGCCGCGGTGGGTGACGGCAGCTACCTGATGATGGGCTTCGAGCTGATGACCGCCGTCGCCCATGACATCCCGGTGGTCTGGGTCATCTTCAACGATGGCGAGTTCAAGCTGATCAAGCTCTACCAGCTCTCGGCCTTCTTCGACACGGCGCTGACCGAGTTTCCGAACCCCGACTGGGTGGCCTATGCCCATGCTTGCGGGGCCGAGGGCTACCGGGCCGAGGACGAGGACGACTTCGAGGAGGTGTTCCGCAGGGCCCTTGCCTCCGGCAAGCCGACGCTGATCGACGCGCGCATCACCCGGCTCGCCCTGCCCCACTACAGCCCGGACCCCGAGGGCATCCTCTCGGCGCTCTGGCACGGCATAAGGGAGAGGATCGGTGTCTGACGGTGGCGATGGCGGGGTGCCCGCCGAAACGGTGAGATGGCGCGAGACCTATCACGGCGGCTCGCCCGAGGCGGAACGGGCCGAGTTCCTCAAGCTCACCGAGCTGATGCTCGATGCGCAGCTGAAATCGCGCAAGGCGGGCAAGGCGCGGCACGTCGACCGCGCCTTCCATGCCAAGTCGATCGCCGCCTTCTCCGGCGCGACGCTGACCTTCGCGGCGGATCTGCCGGACGCGCTGCGCGTCGGTTTTGCGCAGCCGGGCGCCCGCTATCCCGCGGCTGTGCGGTTTTCCAACGCCGCCGCCTTCGCCAAGTCCGACGACGAGAAGGACCTGCGCGGCCTGGCGGTGCGGGTGACGGTCTCGGAAGCCGAGCAGCACGACCTGCTGGCAACCAACTGGCCCGTGCCGCATGCCCGCGACGCGCATCAGTTCGTGCATTTCGCCCATGCGGTTTCGGGCGGCGCGCTGTCAAAGGCGGCGGGGCTGGCCGGGCTGTGCCGCGAACTCGGGATCAGCGAGGTCCGCCGGATGCTGGCCAACCTGCGCGAGGCACTGCGGCCCTGCGACAGCGTGGCGCTCGAAAGGTACTGGAGCCGCGGCGCGATCCGCTGGGGCACCGAGGCCGTGCGCTACGCCTTCACGCCCGCGCGCGGCACGCCGGGAGCCTTTCCGGCCACCGGGGCGGGCCGCCTCTCCACCGAGTTCGCCCAGCGCATCGCGGCGGGCGACGTGACCTTCGAGCTCTACGTCCAGCGCTTCGTCAGCGAGCACCTCACCCCCATCGAGAACGCCGCGCAGGAATGGGCGGAGCGCGACAGCCCGCCAATCCTCGTCGCGACGCTCACCCTGCCCCGGCGCGACCTCAGCCGTCCCGAGGCGATCGCCGAGCAGCGCGCGCTGGAGGATGGCGGCTTCAACCCGTGGAACACCACCGAGGAGTTCCGCCCGCTCGGCCATCTCAACCGCGCGCGCAAGGCGGTCTATGACGCCTCGCTGCACCACCGTTCGGCGCTGCGCTGGCGCGCCGGACGCGCGCCGCTGCAAAACCGGCTGCTCGGCGGTGGCACCCGCTGGGCGCTGCGTCAGGCCAACAAGCGCGTGCCCTGGCACCGCATGCCGCTGCTGGTCAGCCTGCTGAACCTCGACGCGCTGCGCCATGACCTGCGGGTGAAGAACCTGATCGACACCGAGCCGCGCGAGGCCCCGCCGGCGGCGCGCCCGCTGCCCGCAGGCAGCCTGCCCGAGGAGCGCGCGTTCCGCAGCTACGACGGGCGCGCCAACGATCTCAGCGATCCGCAGATGGGCGCGGTCGGCGCGGCCTTCGGGCGCAACATGCCGCTCGAGACGATCCCGCCCGACGCGCCCAACGCCGTCACCGTGTGCCGCGAACTGATGGACCGCAAGAGCTTCATCCCGGCGCGCACGCTCAACATTCTTGCCGCCGCCTGGATCCAGTTCCAGGTGCACGACTGGGTTGCTCATCAGCGCCGCAGGCTCGGCGAGGAGGACCTTGTCGTGCCGATCCCCGGCGCCTATGCCGACTGGTCCTCTCGCCCCGGCGGCGCGGCGGCGCGCGAGATGCGCATCTCGGGCAACGTCCCCCATCCGCGCGCGACCGACCCTTGGGTCTTCGCCAATACCACCTCGCACTGGTGGGACGGCTCGGAGGTCTATGGCGCCGATGCCGAACGCGCCCGGATGCTGCGCGAGGGGCCACGCATCCGGCTCGACGGGGGCTTCCTGCCAGAGGACACCAACGGCATGGAAATGACCGGCTTCAACGAAAGCTGGTGGATGGGCCTGTCGGTCATGCACACGCTCTTCTCGCGCGAGCACAACCTTCTCGTCGGCGAATTGCAGCGGGCCTATCCGCACTGGGACGACGAGCGGCTCTACCAGACGGCGCGGCTGATCGTTTCGGCGCTGATCGCCAAGATCCACACGGTGGAATGGACCCCCGCCATCCTCGGCACAGAGGCACTGGACATCGGGATGAAGACCAACTGGTACGGGCCGCCCTCGGGCGCCTGGCTGACGAGGCTCGGCATCTGGCTGACCGATGTGCATGCGCTCAAGGGCATTCCCAGAACCATGCCCGACCATCACGCCGCGCCCTATTCGCTGACCGAGGAATTCGCCACGGTCTACCGGATGCACCCGCTGATCCCGGATGATTACATCTTCTACGACTACGCGACCGGCAAGGAGCGGGCGCGCCGCGGCTTTCTCGACATCCAGGGGGTCCATGCCGACAACCAGATGCGCGACATCGGGCTGCGCGACGCGCTCTATTCCTTCGGCACCGCCCATCCCGGCGCGATCACCCTGCACAACTTCCCCAGATCGCTTCAGCACTTCGAACGCGATGGCGAGGTGATCGACCTGTCGGTCATCGACATCATGCGCACCCGCGTACGCCGCGTGCCGCGCTACAACGGCTTCCGGCGCGGGCTGCACATGCCCGAAATCAGATCCTGGGATGAGCTGACCCCCGATCCCGAGACCAACCGGCTCTGCCGCGAGATCTACGGCGCGCTCGACCATGTGGACACGGTCGTCGGCCTGCTGGGAGAGGCTCCACCCACCGGCTTCGGCTTTTCCGACACGGCCTTCCGCATCTTCATCCTGATGGCCTCGCGCCGGTTGCAGTCGGACCGCTTCCTGACCGTGGACTTCCGCCCCGAAATCTACTCGCCGCTCGGCATGGACTGGATCGAACGCAACTCGATGACCAGCGTGATCCTGCGCCACTGCCCGGAACTGGGGCCGGTGCTGCCGCGCGACGCCACCGCCTTCGCGCCCTGGCGGATGGTGCCATGACCGCCGCTGAGAGGAGAAGCCCGCCATGAAAGACCACGACCCCCGGCATTCCGGGCTCGACGCCTTCCTCAAGGAGCCTCTCGCCCGCGTGCTCTGGTCGCGCCGCACCCGCCGCGTGCCACGCGGCTACGACGTGCCCGCGGGCTCGGCCTCCTACAGGTCGAAGGCCGCGCCGATGCCGCTCGGCAAGCTCGAGGAGGCGATCCTCATCGCGGCAACCGGGGCCACCGGGCTGACCATGCCCGACCGCCCCTGGCAGGACGAGACGACGGGCGCGCCGATCATGTCGAAGCCGAACCTGGTGATGGATGGGCGCACCGCAGGCAGCCCGGACAACGCGCAGGGCACCTATTTCTTCATGATCAACGACGAGGGCACCTATTTCATCCGGCATCTGCCGCCACCCGACCCCGGCGCGGATCCGTGGTCGGAAGAGCTGCTGCTCTCCCGCGCCGAGGCGGCCAAGGTGCGTCTGCTCGACCACCGGATCGACGTGCCGAGCGGAATGCGCGACTTTCCCGCCTATCTCGACTCCAACCGTTTCCTGTCGAACCGGCCCGGCACCACCCTCTTCTTCCCGGTGGTCGATCTTTCGCATCAGTACATCAACGGGCTGATGTATCTGCTCACCCAGCCGGACAAGGCCCGCCCCGCCCTGATCGATGACCGCAACTTCTACCGTCCGGCCGGGACGCGGAAATGGATCCAGAACGGCTTTCTCAACAAGGACATCAAGCTGCCGCTGGGTGCGGTTTACCAGATGCGCACCGAGATAGAGGCCAGCTTGCTGATGCAGAACCTTTTCCTCGTGACGGAGGCGCTGGGGCTCGGCGCCTGGATCCACGGCGCGATCTCGCCGCCGGTTCTGATGGGGGATCCGAAGTTCCGCGGCAGGTTCGGCAGCATGCTTGGCTTCGACTATGTCTCGCCCAAATGGCGCTTCATGGACCTGCTGCGCTGGCACTGCCTGCCGGTCCGCGCAATGAAACACGTGCGCAGCCACGCCATCGGGCTGCGGCACCGGGGCGAGGCGCTGATCCGGTGCAAATGCCCGCCCAACTACGCGTCGATGTCCGAGGCGGTCGACACGGTCATCGCCGGCAAGTTCGGCCCGGGCGGTCTCTACAAGAGCGCAGACACCTTCGAGAGTATCTACAAAGGAGACTTCGGCGCGCGCTACCTCGCCGAGGCGGCGGAATACGACGAGGATGTCATCGCCTGCTGCCGCGACATCTGCAGCTACATTTTCGACACCCACGGCCGGTTCCCGGCGCATTGCGACGCGATTCACGCCCCCGGCATCTGGCTTCAGGCCCATCACGTCGAAGAGGAGTACTACGACCAGTTGTTCCGCAATGGCACGACTGAAAGGCAGCGTGGGCATCTGGCGCGCTGGCATTCCTGAGGGCCACGGACAGGGCCTGGGGCGCGCTACCGTATCGCCCCACCGGCCCTGGTGATGACCCGCCACTGGACTGCATGCCTCGGCGCCCCGTGCTTCGACAGTCGGCGCGCCCCGCAATGACCTTGCTCGCTCCGCGCGCCGGAACCTGCGCAATTTTCCAACGCGCTTTGGGGAAAGTTCCATCCCGCACCAACAGGCAGCCCCGGGAAGCGCGTATTCCGGCAAAAAATCGTTGCCAGCCCCCGCGGCGGAAGGCAGCATGAGCCACAACGGGGTTCTATTTCGAAATCCTCGGGAAACCGACCTTCTCCGACAAACTCGGGGGACAGAAGTTCACGGGGGCTCCTGCGGCACGTATTGTCGTGCCGGTCACCGTGGCAGTCAGGCTGGGGCTCGTTGGCGACCAGCCTGCCGCGGAGAGGCAGAATTTGAGGTGAGTGGCATTGCAAGACGAGGTGCCCGATTATGTCATTTTTTTTGAGGTCTAGTGTATGCGTTTGACTGCAAGAGGAAGATCGGTGAGCTGGCCTCGGATACGTCACCGCGCTTCGATAGAGACACGGCGAATTGTCAAGAAGTTAAGGCGGTTCGGCCAGCCCCCCGGTGAACGCCGCATGTTGCTGATACTTGGATGCCAGCGCTCTGGAACAACCATGTTGAGCGAGGTGCTGTCGCAGGATCCGCGAAGTGATGTGTTCCCCGAAAAAAGCGCGCTGAGCGACCCGGCAGATGCCGACGGTCTGCGACTGCGTCCGCTCGAGGATGTGAAGGAAAAACTGGCGAAGAACACCGCCGACCTGATCGTCCTCAAGCCGCTGGTCGAGAGCCAAAACGCCCGAGCACTGCTGGACAGTCTTCCGCGCTGCCGCGCCGTCTGGATGTTTCGCGATTACCGTGATGTCGTTCGGTCGAACCTCAAGATGTTCGGCACTGACAACGGTCGCCGCGACTTGTCGGCGATCTTGAACGACCGGCAGGATTGGCGCGGGGAAAACGTGCCCGAGGATATCCTCCGGCTGGTCCGCGAGGCCGCCGAGGTGCCGACGGAAGCCGATGCCGCGGCGCTGTTCTGGTATGTCCGCAACACGCTCTTTTTCCAGCAGGCGCTTCAGGAGGATCCCCGTGTCCTGCTGGTCCCCTACGAGATCTTTGTCCGGAACCCCAAAGTCGAAACGGACGCCATCCGGCGTTTTGCCGGTGACCAGGGTTTTGCAAGGACAGATCGTTATCAGATCTCCTCGAAGTCTGTCGGGGCCGGGCGGGACGTTCCCATTGCACCTCGCGTGGCTGAACTGTGCGATGATCTCCTCGCGCGGCTCAATCAGGCGTGGGAAACCCAGTCTGCGACAGCGCCGTCAAGCTGACCTCATCGCACGCGCTCCGCCTCCGGAAGCCGAGGGCAAGGTTCCTCGGCATGCCGGGGGCGGAGAAGAAAGGCCTCGGTTTGTCCGACTGATCCACTCTCGGCTCGCCCGAGGCTGAGTTCGGTGAGCGACTTGGCCATCTCTTCAGCTTCCTGCGCGGCGTGGTGGTTTGCTATCTCTTCCGCTGAAACAGGCTGAGGTCGAACCGCGGGCTTTTCTCAAGAGCGGGTCACACCTCGGCGGTTACAGAACCGCCCTGGCAATGCGGAGCATCTGCAGCAGCTCATATTCGGAGTCCTTCAACTGCACCAACTGACCGTTCAGCACGGCGTAATTGTCACCGGTACCGAGCTGCGGCAAACGGTATAGGTCGATCATTTCATCCTGCGTAAGGGCGGCCGTGGGGGCGATCCGCACACCGTCCGTCAGGTCTCCAACCTGTGCCAGTTCGTTCACCAAAAGGAGCGACCTGTAATCATCTTGGTCGAGCAGGACCGGCATACCGTCGATCAGCCCATAGCGCTGGCCTCGCGGTGCGGGGTCGAGACCGAAGAGGGTCGCAATCTGGTCCGACTGAAGCAGGAGAAGCTCGGGATCGGGATCGCCGGGGAAGTCGGAGCCGAGCCAGTCGTTGCGACGTTCAAGCCAGAGCTCGTCATATCCGTCCTCATCGTATGAGGCCCACTCGTCGTAGGTGACCCCTTTTTTCGCCAAGCCGGGCGGCACGCAGGGGGGATCCTTCTTGGCAAGGCCCGGCGGGCAATTGCGGTAGGCAATGAGCTCGTCCTGGGGGATATCCCCCACCAGCAACTGCGGTGTCGCCAGAGCGAGCGCGGTGGCCCCCACCAGAGGTATCATGTCGCGGCCTGCGGGAGCCGGTGTCGAAACGATACGGCGCACGATATTTTCGCGCTCGGCCGGGGTGAAGCCGGGGCGGACGTGGGCGCCGTTGCCTTTCCCATCCGATGCCTTCGCGACAGCCTTGCCTTTCACCCCCGGTTGCGGTCCTCCCGCATGTTTCGGCTTGCCGTTGCCAGCTTGAGCATTTCCCTTGCCGGGCTTGGCATGTGCATTTCCTGCCTGGGCCGCGCCGTGACCGGAATTTCCCTTTCCGGCTTTGACTTTGCCCTTCTTAAGAACCTTTTTGCCGTTGCCGCCGTGCCCGTTGCCATTTCCGTTCCCCTTGGCGAGCCAGATTTGCGCGACCCCTGCCACGCCGCTGACATCGGCTTTGGTGTGGATGGGGGCAGCAGAGAGGGATGTCGAAGACAAGGCGAGCACCAAGGCGCTGCCGATAAGAACACTCTTCATGTCAAACGCCTTTCCATTTCGGAGCCCAACGCGGCAATCCCGCGCTGTGTTCCGCTCGCCATGGGTATGACCGGACGTTGCACAGCCAACCTGAGCAACTTGGGCCCTTGATCGAGATGCAGAACAGCGATCAGCGGCGCATGAGTGGCAAGCAGGATCGGAAGCCGCTTGGCGGTGAACGCGCCATTTGAAGCTGCGGTTCGCCGCGAAGGAGAGCCCTGCCGGGGTGGATGCTTAGCAGCGCGGACACAACCGGATTTGACCCAAGGACCGTCTTAGACCCCATGATCGCGGTGTGAGCCTGACTGGGCTGGCGGCCTCTCCCGCGGCATTCTCCGTTCGAGGGTTGCGCC
>NZ_JADFFK010000013.1 GCF_015223355.1 Salipiger mangrovisoli
CATGCCATGCCCCCGCCCAACGCCATCCAGATGGACCCGGAGGCCCGCAAAGAGATCGTGCAATGGTACCGCGCCGCGACCAGGGGCTGAAGTGGGCCGACGCGATGCTCAGCCCGCCCGGCGCGGCCGCGCCGACGCGCCGCAGATGAGATCCGCCGTCGCGCTGCCCATCTCGCAGGCATTGACCAGGCCCTGCACGAAAGGCTGACGGCGCAGCAGCACTGGCAGCGCAAGACAATGGATCCGGCCCGGTCCCGGCACGCGCAGCGGCAGGACGAAATCCTCGAACCGCAGGGACCCGGCGCCCAGGCTCTCAGGTCCGAGCGAGGGGAATCCAAGGTCCGCGAGCGTCATCGGCTGCTGCCCGCGCGCGTCGATCAGCACATCGAAGCAACGGCTCCAGCTGCCTGCGCGCATCTCCAGCCCTTCGCCGTTGCGAGAGATCTCCTGCTCTTCCCTCAGGCCGAGCACCTCGAGGTGCCCCGACCTGTGCAAAGCGAGCAGGCGCAGGATTGAGGCATGCGGAACGCAGGCGTAGCAATCGGTGAAGACCGGCTTGAGGGTGGCATGGAAGCGCGCGAGATCGGCCTCGGTGAAGGTCGGGAGGAGCTCTTCGAACAGCTCATGCGCCCGCAGCAGCGCGCTGCGCCATGGGATCGCGCGGCGGGTCTCGGTGGACCGCATCGCCTCGGTGAGATTTCTCTCGGCCCAGTCGAAGGGATCGGCTGCGAGGCGCGCCGCGAAATAGGCGTCGCAGAAGGTTTCCAGGGAGGTTTGTACCCCTCCGAGCGCGGCAAGGTAGGCCGGGTCCGCCGCGTTCAGATCGGCACGGAAAGCATCGAAAGCACGGGTGAGTGACGCCGCCTCGCCACTGCGCGCCACCCGCGCCAGCGCAGGCAGTTCGGGCAGAGGCAGGTCATACCAGAAATCCGCCTCTGGCAGCAGCCCCTTGCGGGACATGAGCGTCAGACGGAAATCGCCGCGCCCTTCCAGAGCTTCGTAAACCAATTGCCCCTGCGCGTCGCGGAAGGTGCCGCGGGCAGAGGCCACCGTCACCGCGACATCGATGGCCGAGAGCGAGCTGCCCAGCACGCCGATCTCGCCATCCGGCAGACGCGCGATCTTCTCTGCGGGCCAGGGCGAAAGCAGCGTCACGCCGTCCTGCCGCGTCCGGTCCGGCCAGCGGTGGCCGGAGGCGAGAACCACCTCGTCATAGAGCGCGGACGCCTCGCCCGATGGGCTGCGCCAGTCGAGGTTGATGCCATCCGCCGTCGGACGCAGGTCGGTCACCTCGTGCCGCAGATGCAGTTCGACCCGGTGCCCGCGCCGCCGTCCGAGCGCGATCAGCTCGGCCATCTGAGCGGTGAAATAGGCCCCGAGCACCAACCGCGGGTAGAATGCTGTCTCCGAGATATCACCGGGGCACAGGCGAAGCCCAACAAGGTCCTTCGTGTCGAGCGTGCGCAACCAGTCGTCGAGCGGCTGCACCACCGGAGGCAGCTCGCGGCTCGCGATATTCGAAAGCATGCAGGGATCGTTCATCGCCGCGCTGTAGGGCATTCCGGGGCCAACGCTGGGCCCTTTCTCGAAAAGATCGATGTGCAGCGGCACCGGCGCATCTGTCACGAGGCCACGCAGCGTGTAGACCGCGGTCGGCCCTCCGCCGACAATGGCCACGCGCGGACGCGCATGGGGAAATGACCGCGCACTTTGCGCGGGAATGGGCTCTCGGGGTGCCATGGGGACCTCGCCAGAGGGATGTGCGTGCTAGGGCAATGCTTGGTGGGACTGTGCGTTGCGCACCGGGTTGAACACCCGAAGCCGCGAGATGTTCCCGCACTGGCCCTCCGCAGGTGACTTTCCGCGCAGGCGACGCTCCTCCAGCCCATTGGACGCCGAGATGCAAAAATTGTTGCACGACTCGAATTGGTCTGACCTATTACCAATATGAATGAAACTCCTCCCTCTCCTGACACCTCCGAGGCCCAGCTGTCCGCGCTTCCTCCGCTGGGCCGGAGCCGCCAGATCATGGATGCGCTCGCCCGGTACATCGAGCAGCGCAACCTCCAGCCGGGCGACCGGCTGCCACCCGAGCGCGATCTGACCGCTGCGCTCAAGGTGGGCCGCTCGTCCATCCGTGAGGCGGTCAGCCAGCTCTCGGCGCTCGGCATCGTCGAGGCGCGGATCGGTTCGGGGACCTATCTGCTGCGGAAGATCTCTGCGGACACGGTCTACATGCCGCTCAGCGTGTCAGCCGACGGGCTTGCCGAGGCGCTGCTGATGACGCTGGAAGTGCGGCGCGGCATCGAGATCGAGGCGTCGATCGCCGCCGCGCGACGCCGCACCGACGAGGACATCCTGCGAATGCGCGACGCGCTCGAGGAGATGGAGCGCACCCACCACCGCGAGGGCGGCAGCGGCAAGGCCGACTTCGCCTTCCACATGTCGATCTACGACGCCGCCCACAACCCGTTGTTCCGGCAACTTCTGGAACAGATGCGCGACATTCTCGACCGGTTCTGGGAACGCCCCTTCGACCGCAACGACTTCGCCGCCCGCTCCTTCCCCTACCACCGCACCCTCTTCGACGCGATTTGCGCCGGGGATGCCGAGGCCGCGGCGGAAGAAACCCGCAAGATCCTCGACGTGGTCGAGGAGGACATCAGGAACATGCGCCCATGAACGATCTTTACGAGGCCTCCCGGCTGATCGCGGCCCACGACCGCGACAGCATCCTCGACGCCGTGGTGCCGCCAATTGTGCAGACCTCGCTCTTCACTTTCGGCAGCTACGACGAGATGATCGCCGCCTATCGCGGCGAGATCACCCGACCGATCTACAGTCGCGGGCTCAACCCCACCGTCCGCGCCTTCGAGGAAAAGCTCGCCGAGCTGGAAAAAGCCGAGGACGCGCTGGCCTTCGCCTCGGGCATGGCGGCGATCTCGGCCTCGGTGCTGAGCGTTGTCGCGCCCGGCGACCGGGTGGTGGCGGTGCGCAACGTCTACCCCGACGCCTTCCGGCTTTTCGGCACCTACCTGCCACGCATGGGGATCACCGTGGATTACGTCGATGGAACCGACCTCGCCGCGGTCGAGCGCGCCCTGCCGGGGGCCAAGCTGATCTACCTCGAAAGTCCGACGAGTTGGGTGATGGAGCCGCTCGACGTTGGCGCTCTGGCCGCCGCCGCGAAGCGCCACGGCGTCTTTTCGGTGATCGACAACAGCTGGGCGACCCCGGTGTTCCAGAACCCGGTCGAGCTGGGCGTCGATCTCGTCGTGCATTCGGCGTCGAAATACATCGGCGGGCACAGCGACGTGGTGGCGGGCGTGATCGCCGGCTCGAAAGAGAACGTCGACCGCGTGCGCGGCGAAATCTATCCCTATCTCGGCGGGCGCATCGCGCCGATGGACGCCTGGCTGCTGCTGCGCGGTCTGCGTACCCTGCCGCTGCGCGTCGCCGCCCACCAGGACAGCGCGCTCGAGATCGCCCGTCGCCTGGCGGCGCTCGACGTGGTCGAGACGGTAATGCACCCCGGCCTCGCGCCGCTGCCACCCGGCCTGCGCGGCACCACCGGGCTGTTCTCCTTCATCTTCCGCGAGGGCATCGACCTGCGCAGCTTCTGCGACACGCTGAAGCTGTTCAAGCTCGGCGTCAGCTGGGGCGGGCACGAGAGCCTCGTGGTGCCCGGAGACGTTGTGCTCGAACAGAAGGCCAGACCCAACTCGGCCCATGAATTCGGGATTTCCTCGCGTTCGGTCCGGCTGCACATCGGGCTCGAGGGCACCGAGGCGCTCTGGGCCGATTTGACCGCGGCGATCGCCGCCGCGCAACAGCCTGCGGCGATCAAGGCCGCACAGTAAGCCGCGACAATCACCGTCGCGCGACGGCGGCCCTGCCAGGGGCCGCCAACAACCAACAGATATTAAATAGAAATTCAACAGGGAGAAGACCATGAAGAAACTGCTTAGTGCCAGTGTCCTGGCCTTGATGGCGGCGGGTGGCGCGGCAAGCGCCGAGACCACGCTGCGGCTGGTCGAGGTGATCACCAGCCCCGCGCGCACCGAAACGCTGAAGGAGATCGTCGCCGGTTTCGAGGAGGCGCACCCCGACACCAAGGTCGAGATCATTTCGCTGCCCTGGGGCGAAGCCTTCCAGAAGTTCGCCACCATGGTCTCGGCCGGTGACCTGCCCGACGTGGTCGAGATGCCGGACACGTGGCTGTCGCTCTACGCAAACAATGGCCTCCTGGAGAGCCTTGAGCCCTATCTCGCCGACTGGGACGTCACCTCCGACATGACCGACCGCGCGCTGGAGCTGGGGCGCGACATCGACGACACCGCCTACATGCTGCCCTACGGCTTCTACCTGCGGGCGCTGTTCTACAACAAGGAGCTGCTCGCGGAGGCAGGCGTCGAGGCACCGCCCACCACGCTCGAGGAATTCCGCGCCGCCTCCGAGGCGATCTCGGCGCTGCCCGGCAAGTCCGGCTACTGCCTGCGCGGCGGCCCCGGCGGGCTGAATGGCTGGATGATGGCCGGTGCGACCATGGCGGGCGACAACGCCTTCTTCAACGAGGACGGCACCTCGACCATGGACAGCGAGGGCTGGGTCAAGGGCATCGAGTGGTACGTCGATCTCTACAAGGACGGGCTGGCACCGAAGGACAGCGTGAACTGGGGCTTCAACGAGATCGTCGCGGGCTTCTACTCGGGCACCTGCGCCTTCCTCGACCAGGACCCCGACGCGCTCATCGCCATCGCCGAACGCATGTCCGAAGACCAGTACGGCGTGATCCCGATGCCAAAGGGCCCGGACGGCAAGGCCTTCACCACCATCGGTTACGCCGGCTGGTCGATGATGTCCGCCTCCGAGCACAAGGACCTGGCCTGGGACCTCATCGCCCAGCTCGAGGGCCCCGAGGGCAACATCGCCTGGAACAAGAAGATCGGCGCGCTGCCGGTGCTGAAGTCCGCCGAGAAGGACGAGTTCTACGCAGCTCCGGCCTTCAAGGGCTGGTTCGACGAGCTGGCCGACGAGAACGTCGTGCCGACCGTGATGCCGACCTACCTCGAGGAATTCGCCTACTTCAAGGACTCGCTGGCGATCGCCTCGGGGCAGAAGGCGCTCTTGGGCGAGATCACCCCGCAGGAGCTTGCTTCCGAATGGGCCGCCTACCTGACCAATGCGCAGCAGAAGCATCTCGCCAAGTAATGGGCCGATTGACCTGACAATGCGGGCCGGGCGTGCGCGTCCGGCCCACCCCTTCCCCCGGAGGACCGATGACTGCCACGCCCATCCCTGCCACCTACCGGCGTCCGCTGCGCCAGCGTCTCGCCGTGACGCTCGAGCCCTGGCTCTACTGCGCGCCGGTGCTGATCCTGATCACCGCCGTCATGCTGGTGCCGTTGGTCCTCGGCATCTCCTACGCCTTCCGGGACATCCAGCTTCTCAACCCCTTCTCCGGCGGCTTCGTCGGGCTCGAGCACTTCAAGGCGCTCGGCCAGGACGATGCCTTCCTGCGCGCGCTGCGCAACACCCTGTGGTGGACCGGCGCCAGCGTCTTCTTCCAGCTCGCCTTCGGCCTGATCCTCGCACTGCTGCTCAACGTGCCCTTCACCGGGCGCGGGCTGGCGCAGGCGCTGGTGTTCCTGCCCTGGGCCGTGCCGACCTTCCTTGCCGGCCTCAACTGGGCCTGGCTCTTCAACCCGGTGATCGGACCGATCCCGCACTGGCTGACCGCGCTGGGGCTGATGGACGAGCCCTCGAACATCCTCGCCGATCCGAGCATCGCCATGTGGGGTCCGATCCTCGCCGCGACCTGGTGGGGCATCCCCTTCTTCGCCATCACCCTGCTGGCCGCGCTGCAGTCGATCCCCAAGGATCTCTACGAGGCCGCCTCGATCGACGGTGCCTCGCCGATCCAGCGGTTCTTCTCGATCACCCTGCCCTACCTCGCTCCGGTGATCGCCATCACCGTGCTGCTGCGCACCGTCTGGGTCGCCAACTTCGCCGACCTGATCATCGTGATGACCAACGGCGGCCCCGCCGACCGCACCCAGACCGTGGCCAGCTACATCTTCACGCAAGCGTTCAAGCGGCTCGACTTCGGCTATGCCTCGGCGGTCGCGCTGGTGCTGCTGGCGCTGCTGCTGGCCTATTCGATGGTCATCCTCGTCTTCCGCCAGAAGCTCTCGAACAGGGACAAGTGACATGACCGCGACCCGTCTTTTCGGCACGCTGGCGCATCGCGCGGCCATCCTGTGCTTCATCGCCTTTGCGCTCTTCCCGCTCTACTGGCTGCTCAAGGTCTCGGTGACTCCGAACGACCTGCTCTACTCCGAGGGCGTGCGCATGTGGCCCTCGCGCACGACGCTGGATCACTTCCGCTTCGTGCTGGCCAACAGCGAGTTCCCGCGCTTCTTCGCCAACAGCCTGATCGTCTCGGGCTCCACCGCGCTCGTCTCGACCGTCCTCGCGGCGCTGATGGGCTACGCGCTGTCGCGCTTCCAGTTCCGCGGCAAGCTGTGGCTGGCCGCTCTGCTGCTGATCACCCAGATGTTCCCGCTGGTCATGCTGGTGGCGCCGATCTTCAAGATCCTCTCGCCGCTCGGGCTGACCAACAGCCTGACCGGGCTTGTCATCGTCTACACCGCCTTCAACGTGCCCTTCGCCTCCTTCCTGATGCAGGGCTTCTTCGACGGCATCCCCTCGGATCTCGAGCAGGCCGCGATGATCGACGGCGCCGACCGCTTCACCGCCTTCCGCCACATCATCCTGCCGCTGGCACTGCCGGGGGTGGCGGCGACGCTGGGTTTCGTCTTCACCGCCGCCTGGTCCGAGATGATCTTTGCGCTGATGCTGATCTCGGGCAGCGAGAAGGCCACCTTCCCCGTCGGGCTGCTGACCTTCGTGTCGAAATTCTCGGTCGATTACGGGCAGATGATGGCCGCCGGCGTGCTGGCGCTGATCCCCGCCTGCCTCTTCTTCCTGCTCATCCAACGCTACCTGGTGCAAGGCATGACCGCCGGCGCCGTGAAAGGATAACCCCATGGCCACGATGGAAATCCGCTCCGCGAGCAAGAACTACGGCACGATCCGCGTGCTCGACGACATCAACCTCGAGATCGGCGACGGCGAGTTCATCGTGCTGGTCGGCCCCTCGGGCTGCGGCAAGTCCACGCTGCTGCGGATGATCGCCGGGCTCGAGGAGATCACCGGCGGCGAGATCCGCATCGACGACAAGGTGATGAACGCCCTGCCCCCCAAGGCGCGCGACATCGCCATGGTGTTCCAGAGCTACGCGCTCTACCCGCACATGAGCGTCGCCGACAACATGAGCTACTCGCTGCGGCTGCGGAAGACCGACAAGCCGACGATCGCCGAGAAGGTGCGCGACGCCTCGTCCAAGCTCGGGCTCGACGCGCTGCTCGAACGCAAGCCCAAGGCGCTCTCGGGCGGGCAGCGCCAGCGCGTTGCGATGGGCCGGGCGATCGTGCGCCAGCCCAAGGCGTTCCTCTTCGACGAGCCGCTGTCAAACCTCGACGCCCGCCTGCGCGAGCAGATGCGCGCCGAGATCCGCAAGCTGCACCGCGAGCTCGGCGCGACGTCGATCTACGTCACCCACGACCAGGTCGAGGCGATGACCCTGGCCGACCGCATCGTCGCCATGCACGGCGGTCACATCCAGCAGGTCGGCACACCGCTGGAACTCTACGACCGCCCCGCCAACCTCTTTGTCGCGGGGTTCATCGGCTCACCGGGAATGAATTTCCTGAAGGGCGACATCGCGGACCGCTGCCTGCATCTTTGCGACGGCAGAACCATCGCGCTGCCTGCCGAGATGCCCGCCACCATGGGCGAGGCGACGCTCGGCATTCGGCCCGAGCACGTGGTGCTTTCCCCGGCGGGCGAGACCGGACTCGAGGCGACGGTGGAGCTTGTCGAGCCCACCGGCCATGGCATCATCCTGCACCTGACGCTGGCCGGCTCCGTGTTCAAGGTGCTGACGCATGACCGCCGCTGGCTCGAGCCAGGAGCGTCGGTCAGCGTTTCCTTCCCGACCGATGCGCTGCATCTCTTCAATGCCGAAGGCGTCCGGGTCTGACCCGGACGCCCCGCGCGTCGCTCAGCTTGAGGCCCCTCGCCAGCCCCTAGCCGCGGCTGGCGAACATCGGCCCGCCCTTCCAGCGCGGAAAGCCGTAGCCGTGAACCTCGACAAGATCGATGTCCTCGGGGCGCTGCGCGATGCCTTCCTCGAGGATCGCCGCCCCTTCGGCGGCCATGGCCGCCACGAGATGCGCCGCGATCTCGGGGCGGGGCAGCTCCCGTGCGTCGACGATGCGCGCGGCCAGCAGCTCGGCCACCTGCGGCGAGGGTAGCGCCGCCCGGTCGCCTTCGGCGTAGTCGTACCAGCCGCCGCCGGTCTTCTGCCCCTTGCGCCCAGCCCGCACGAGGATGTCGCCCAGCGTCTCGGGCACGTGCTGACCCTCGGCCCGCGCGCCCTCGCGTTGCAGGAAGGCGATGTCGAGCCCGCCCAGATCCTGCGCCTCGAACGGACCCATGCGGAACCCGTACCCGCGCATCGCGGCGTCGATCTCGGAGATCGCGACACCCTGCGTGACCAGCACCTCGGCCTCGGCGCGGTAGCGCTTGAGGATGCGGTTGCCGATGAAGCCCTCGCAGATGCCCGCCTGAACCGGCATCTTGTTCAGCGCCCGCGCCAGCGCGAAGCCCGTGGCCAGCACCTCGGGCGCGGTCTCGGGCGTCGGCACGATCTCGAGCAGCTTCATGATGTGGGCGGGGCTGAAGAAGTGCAGCCCGATGAACCGCTCGGGGTTCGGCAGGCCCTCGGCGATGGCGCGCGGATCGAGGTAGGACGTGTTGGTCGCCAGCACCGCGTCGGGGCGGCAGACGCGACCCAGCTCGGCGAAGACCGCACGCTTGACGCCGATCTCCTCGAAGACCGCCTCGATGACGAGGTCGGCCTGCGCCAGATCGGCATAGTCGGTGCTGCCGCGCACGCCCGCCATGCGCTCGGCCCGGCCCTTTTCGGTGAGCTTGCCGCGCTTCACCGCACCGTCAAAGATCTTTGCCACGTTGTCGAGGCCCCGCGCCACCGCCTCGGCGTCGCGCTCGATGAGGATGATTTCCATCCCCGCCTCGCGGCAGGCACCGGCAATGCCCGCGCCCATGGTGCCGCCGCCGATGACGCCGACGAGCTTGACCGGGCGGGGATCGATGCCCTTGAGTGCCGCGGGTTTCGGCGCGGCACGCTCGGCGAAGAAGACATGGCGCAGCGCGGCCGCCTCGTCCGAGGCGCGCAGGTCGAGGAAGGTCTCGCGCTCGTGCGCCATGGCAGCGGCAAAGCTGGTCTCTGTGGCAAAGCGGATGCTGTCCAGCGCGCGCAACGGGGCCTTGTGCCCGGCTCGGGCGGCTGCCTTGCGCGCGGCTTGCCAGAAATCGTCGGGCATCGGCTGAAGCGGACGCTTCGAGACAGGTAGGGGCATCTCGGCGGCAAGCGAAGCGCGGGCGAACTCCACCGCAGCAGTCTCGAGATCGCCGCTCACCACCGCGTCGATCAACCCGGCATCCAGCGCCTTGGCGGCGGCCAGCGGCTTGCCGGAGGTCACCAGCTCGACCGCTGCCTCGACGCCCGCAAGCCGCGGCGTGCGCACCGTGCCGGAGGCGCCGGGGATGACGCCCAGCGTGACCTCGGGCAGACCGACACGGGCGCTCTCTACGGCGACGCGGAAGCGGCAGCCCATGGCAATCTCGAAACCGCCGCCGAGCGCCGCCCCATGGATCGCCGCAACCCAGGGCTTCTCCGCCGCCTCGATCCTGTCCACCACATCGGGCAGATGCGGCTCGACCGGCGGCTGGCCGAACTCACGCACATCGGCCCCTGCAAGAAAGGTTCGCCCGGCGCAGACCAGCACCACGGCGCGCACCTCGGGGTCTTCATCCAGCCGCTCGGCCAGATCGTAGAGCCCCTTGCGCACGGCCTCGGAGATGGCATTCACCGGCGGGTTGTCGAGGGTGACGACAGCGATCTCGCCGTCGCGGCGGACAGTCAGAAGGGTCATGGTTCAGAGTCCCAGATAGGCTTCACGGATGCGCGGATCGGCGATGAGTTCAGCGGCGGCACCGGTCATGGTGATCCGCCCGGTTTCCATCACGTAGCCGCGGTCGGCGATCTTGAGCGCACCATAGGCGTTCTGCTCGACCAGCAGCACCGTCACGTCGCGCTCCTTGAGCGATTTCACCACCTCGAAGATCTGCGCCACCAGCAGCGGTGCCAGACCCATCGAGGGCTCGTCGAGCAGCAGGCAATGCGGCCGCCCCATCAGCGCGCGGGCAATGGCCAGCATCTGCTGCTGCCCGCCCGAGAGCCCGCCCGCCGCGAGGTTGCGCTTTTCCTTGAGGATCGGGAACATGCCGAAGGCGTCGGCCATGTCGCGATCCACCCGTTCGTCGGTGAACAGGAAGGCGCCGAGACGCAGGTTTTCCTCGACCGTGAGGTTGGTGAAGATCTGCCGCCCCTCGGGCGATTGTGCCAGCCCGCGTTTCAGCCGCTTGTGGGCGGGCACCGAGGCGAAGCTCTCGCCGCGGAACACGATGCTGCCGTCGCTCACTGGCTGGGTGCCCGAGAGGCACTTCAGCAGCGTGGTCTTGCCCGCGCCGTTGGCGCCCACCACGGTCACGATCTCGCCCGAGCTGACCTCGAGGTCGAGCCCGTGTAGCACCTCGATGCGCCCGTAGCGCGAGCGCAGCCCCTCAACCGTCAGCATGGGCGGGCTCCTCCTCTTCGGTGCCGAGATAGGCGGCGATCACCGCCGGGTCGCGCGAGACGGTGGCCGGGTCGCCCTCGGCGATCTTCTCGCCATGGTCCAGCACGACGATGTGGTTGGAGATGCGCATCACCAGCTTCATGTCATGCTCGACAAGCAGGATGGCGATGCCCGAGGCGGCAAGCTCGGCGATCAGGTGGTCGATCTCCTCGGTCTCGACGGCGTTGCAGCCGGCGGCGGGTTCATCGAGCAGCAGGATCTTCGGGTTCAGCGCCAGCGCGCGGGCGATCTCCAGCCGCTTGAGCGCGCCGTAGCTGAGGTTGCCCGCCACCTGCTCGGCGGCCTTGTCGAGCCGCACCCGTTCCAGCAGCTTGCGCGCCCCCTGCCGCGCCTCGGCGGCGCGGCGGCGCATCCCCGGCAGCGACAGCAGGTCGGCCCAGACCGAGCCGCGCTCGGACAGGTGATAGCCCGCCAGCACGTTGTCGAGCACCGTCAACTCCTGGAAGATCTGCAGGTTCTGGAAGGTGCGCGACAGGCCCATCTCGGCCAGCCGGTTGGGGGCAATTCCCGTCACCTCGGTGCCGTTCAGCGAGACCGAGCCGCGACCGGGCTGGTAGACGCCCGAGATCATGTTGAAGAGCGTGGTCTTGCCCGCGCCGTTCGGCCCGATGACCGAGACGATCTCGCCCGGCGAGACCTTGAAGCTCACGTCGTTGACCGCCTTCAGCCCGCCGAAGCTGATGCCGAGGCCCTGTACATCCAGAAGGCTCATTCGTCCCTCCCCTTCAGGCGCCGCGCGATCGAGGGCAGGAGCCCCTGCGGCAGGAAGATCATCACCAGCACCATCACGAGACCCAGCACCAGTTGCTCGTATTCGGCGAAGACCGTCAGCACCTGCGGCAGCAGCGTCAGGATCGCCGCGCCGAAGGTCGCGCCCAGCACCGAGCCGACACCGCCGAGCACCGCCATGGTGACCATCTCGACCGAGTGCATGAAGCCCGCCACATCCGGCGTGATGAAGCCGTTCTGGAGCGCCAAGAGCGAGCCCGCGACCGAGGCGTAGACCGCCGAGATCACGAAGGCGCGCAGCTTCTGGCGCGGCACGTCGACGCCGACCGTGGCGGCAGCCACTTCCGAGCCGTGCAGCGCCCGCATCGCCCGGCCCGAGGGGCTGTCGAAGAGGTTGAGCGCCAGCCACGCGCCGACCAGCAGCACCACGCCGCAGAGCATGTACCAGAACTCGCCGCCCGAAAGCTTCCAGCCCATGTCGCGCAGGACGTCACGCAGCCCGAGGTCGGCGACGTTCATCCCGTCAGGACCCCCGGTCAGCGCGCGCTCGTTGGTCAGCACCATCGATACGAGGATGCCGAAGCCGAGCGTGGCGACGCCCAGATAGTAACCCTTGAGCCGCAGGATCGGCTTGCCGATCAGCGCCGCCATGACGCCCGAGACCACCGCGCCAAGCACGACCGCCAGCGCCGGGTGCAGGCCGAGGTGTTCGGGCGCCAGCGCGCAGGCATAGGCCCCGATCCCGGCAAAACCGGCGTGGCCAAGGCTGATCTGCCCGGCGTAGCCGATCAGGATCACCAGACCCACCACCGAGAGCGCATTGACGAAGATCAGCGCACCGACGCGGTAGTAGTAGCCCGAGGGAAAGAACAGCGGCAGCAGCGCGATGAGCAGTGCCAGCACACCGAGCGAAATCCATTTGTTGCGGCCGGTCATCACACGCGCTCCGTCGATTTGCGGCCGAACAGGCCCTGCGGCATCACGAAGAGCACGGCGAGGATGACGATGAAGGCCACCGCCTCCTTGTATTGCGAACTGAGATAGCCCGCGGTCAGCGCCTCGAAGCAGCCGAGCAGCAGCCCGCCCACCAGCGCGCCCTTGGGATTTCCCATGCCACCCAGCATGGCGGCGGCAAAGCCCTTGAGCGCCAGCGCGACGCCGACGTCATAGCCGACCAGCGTGATCGGGGTGACCAGCACGCCCGCGAAGGCACCGATGGCGGCCGAAAGCCCGAAGGACAGGGTCATCACCCAGCCGGTGTTGATCCCGACAAGCTGCGCCGCGACGCGGTTGTTGGCCGTGGCCAGCACTGCCTTGCCGGTCAGCGTGCGGGTAAAGAAGATCCAGAGGCCCACGAAGACCGCCAGCGCGCCGCCGATCACCCAGAGGCTCTGCGGCAGGATCGTCGCGCCGAGCACGTGGATCGGATCATCGCCCGAGAAGGACGGGAAGCGGTGCAGCTGCTTGTCGAAGATCAGCTGCGTCGCGCCGCGGATCACGATCGAGGCGCCGATGGTGATGATGATCAGCGAGACCACGGGCGCGCCGCGTGCCGGCTCGATCGCCAGTTTGTTCAGCGCCACGCCGATCGCCGAGGTGACGAGGATGGCGACCAAGGCGGCGAGCGGCAGCGGCAGCCCGGCCTCGAAGGTGAAGACGGTGATCATCCCGCCCAGCATGACGAATTCGCCCTGGGCGAAGTTCACCACGTCCGAGGCGTTGTAGATGATGGTGAATCCCAGCGCCACGAGCGCGTAGACGGCGCCCACGGTCAGACCGGAGAACAGGAATTGCAGCAGGGCGTCCATCGGGGCTCCCAAGGCTTTGGCGGATGGGGGTGCGGCTCCGGGCACAGGGCCCGGAGCCGGAGCGGGTTACTCGACGGGAAGCCAGTCGCCGTCCTTGATCTCCAGCATCCGGAAGGCGCTGAGATCGAGGCCGAGGTGATCCTCGGGCGAGAAGCTGTAGGTGCCGGTGGTGCCGACAAGACCGCTGGTCGCTTCCAACGCGTCGCGGATCGCCTGCGGATCCTCGCTGTCACCGGCGCGGGTGATGGCATCGACGATCAGCGCGAAGGCGTCATGCGCGTAGCCGCCGAAGGTCGAGACGTCCTGGTCGTACTTGGCCTTGTAGGCCTCGGTGTAGGCGGTCACGACCTGGTATTGCGCATCGTCCTCGGCCAGCTTGTCGGCGATCAGCAGCGCGGTGCCCGGCAGCCGCAGGCCCTCGGCGGCCTCTGCCCCCGCGAGCTCGATGAACGCATCCGAGGCAACCCCGTGGCTCTGGTAGAGCGGGATCTCGAAGCCGAGCTGTGCGACGTTGCGGGTGACGATCGCCGGGCCCTGGCCGAAGCCCGGGTTCAGCACCGCCTGCACGCCCTCGGTGTTGCGGATGCGGGTCAGCTGCGGGGTCATGTCGGCGTCCTGCGGACCGTAGGTCTCGTCGGCGAGGATCTCGATGCCGTGGTCGCCCGCGACCTCCTTGCACTGCGCCTGCATCGAGGCGCCGAAGCCATCGGTACCCGAGATCATGCCGATCTTGGTGATGCCCTGCGCCTGCATATCGGTGAAGATCTTCTCGCAGGCCATGCGGTCGGTGTGCGGCGTCTTGAAGACATTCGCCCGCACCGGGTCGACGATCGAGATCGCGCCGGCGAGCGAGATGAAGGGGATGCCCTCGTCCTCGGCGACCGACAGGATCGACATGGTGGTGCCGGTGGTGGAACCGCCGAGGATCGCCACAACCTCGTCATCCTCGACGAGGCGGGTGGCGAAAGTGCGCGCCTTGTTGGGATCGCCGCCGTCGTCGTAGAGCGTCAGGGCGATTTCCTCGCCGTTGATCCCGCCCGCCTCGTTCAGCTGCTCGACCAGCATCTCGATGGTCTTCGCCTCGGGGTCGCCGAGGAAGGCCGCGGGGCCGGTGGCGGAAACGCTGACGCCGAGGCGGATCTCGGCCTGCGCGGCGCCGCTGAGGACGCCGAGCGCGGCGAGGGTGGCAAGCGCGGTGGTGGTCTTGGACATCATGGTAACTCCTCCCAGATTGGTGTCCGTCGATGTTCTTGTGCCGGGTCCGTTCAGGCCGCCTTGGGCCAGCGGATCATCACGCGCCGGAAGCGGGGCGCGACGAAGGCGGCATCGGTCAGGCTGGCATTGCCTGCCGGGTTCGCCCCGGTGACGTGGAAGTCGGAGAAGGCCGCCGACTGGTTCACGTAGATGTTGCCGGTGAGGTTCACCGAAAGGTTCACCCCCGCCTGCGCGAAGGCCTTCGCCGCGCGGGCGACGAGCCCGTCGTCGGTCGCATAGAGTGCAGCGGTGATTGCGCCCTTGGTCCGGGCGATCGCGGCGGCGCGGGCTATGGCGTCCTCGGCGCTGTCGCAGGGCACGAGGAACGAGACCGGGCCGAAGCACTCCTCGTTCTGCGGGCCGTCGGCACCCTCGACTGCCACCATCAGCGGCGTGGCGCTGCGGCCGTGGCCGGTCTCGGCGCTGTCGCGGATCACCCGGCCAGCTGCGCGCGCGGCCTCGATGCGGTCCAGCGTCGCGGGATTGACGATGGTGCCGCAGACCCCTGCCGCGCGGGCCGGGTCGGAAAGCAGCGCGTCGATCGCGTCCTTCAGCCCCTCGGCCACCTCGTCGAAGCTCTTGTGCCCCTCGTCGGTCTCGATCCCGCCGCGCGGGATGTAGAGGTTCTGCGGCGAGGTGCACATCTGCCCCGAGTAGAGCGACAGCGAGAAGGCGAGGTTGGCGCACATCCCGGCGAAATCACCGGTGCCGGTGATGGTGACCGAGTTCACCCCGGCCTCCTCGGTGAACACCAGCGCGCGGCTCTGCGCACGGATCCAGTCGGCAAAGGCGGTGGAGCCGGTGTAGTCGACCAGCGCCACCTTCTCATGCGTCACGAGGTCCTTGGTGATCTCTGCCCCCGGCGCATCGGCGGCCAGCAGCACCGCGTCCTGCGGCAGACCGGCCTCGGCGAAGACCTCGCGCAGCACACGCACGGTCAGCGCCAGCGGCAGGATGGCGCGCGGGTGCGGCTTGACGATCACCGGGTTGCCGGTGGCAAGGCTGGCGAAGATCCCCGGATAGCCGTTCCACGTCGGGAAGGTGTTGCAGCCCACGGTCAGCGCGACGCCGCGCGGCACCAGCTCCCAGTGCTTCTCGATCACCAGCGGTGCGTGCTTGCCCTGCGGCTTTTCCCAGACCGCGTCGCGGGCGCTGCGGGTCAGCTCGGCATGGGCCATGGCCAGCGCTTCCAGCCCGCGGTCCTGCGCATGCGGACCGCCCGCCTGGAAGGCCATGGCAAAGGCTTGACCCGTGGTGTGCATGGTGGCGTGGCCGAGCAGGAAGCTCATCCTGTTGAGCCGCACCAGCGCTTCCAGCAGCGCGCCCGTACGCGCCTCGACCGGAGCCTCGGCAAACGCGGGCGCGGTCGCCTCGGCAGCGGCAATCAGCGTCTCGGGCGCCGCCGCGGGATAGGTGATGCCAAGCTCGGGCCCCCAGGGCGAGACCTCGGAGCCGACGCGCCCTTCCTCGGGGTGACCCGGCAGGTCGAAGGCGGTGCCCAGCAGGGCAGCATAGGACGATTCGCCCTCTTCCTTCGCGGTCTCGCCATAGATCTTCCCGCTTGGAACCTCGGGAAACGGGGTCCAGAACTCGCGCGTTTCCAGTGCCTTCAGGGCACGCTCCAGTAGCGGTTTATGGCGGGTGAACAGGTCTGTCATGGCTCCTCCCAAAGCTTGACCAGTATCATTGACCGTCCGGTCGGTTTATGCAACAGTTATTCTCACAGGCCCCGTGGAGGGGGGCTGGGAGGATCACATGACGACATCGCAAACCGTGCTGGCGGAGCTGGACTCCGGCGTTCTGAAGCTGACGCTCAACCGCCCGGAAAAGCTCAACTCCTTTAACGAGGAGATGCATCTCGCGCTGCGCGCCCAAGTCCAGCGCGCGCATGACGAAGACGCGATTCGCGCCGTGCTGCTCACCGGCGCCGGGCGCGGCTTCTGCGCCGGGCAGGACCTCGGCGACCGCGACCCGCGCAAGGGTGGGCCTAAGCCGGACCTTGGCCACACCATCGAGACCTTCTACAATCCCACCCTCCGCCTGATCCGCGCGCTGGAAAAGCCGGTGATCTGCGCCGTCAACGGCGTGGCAGCGGGGGCCGGGGCCAACATCGCCTTTGCCTGCGACATCGTGCTGGCGGCGAAATCGGCGAAGTTCATCCAGGCCTTCTCGAAGATCGGCCTCATTCCGGACGCCGGCGGCAGCTGGTCGCTCACCCGCATCCTCGGCGAGCCGCGCGCCAAGGCGCTGACCCTGACCGCCGAGCCGCTGATGGCCGAGACTGCCGCCGACTGGGGGCTGATCTGGAAGGCGCTGGACGACGAGGCGCTCATCCCCGAGGCCGAGGCACTGGCCGCAAAGCTCGCCGCAGGTCCGACGCTGGGGCTGGGACTGACCAAGCGCCTCATCCACGAGGCCGCGACGAATGATCTCGACACGCATCTCGACCGCGAGCGAGACTGCCAGCGCGAGGCGGGCCGCTCCGACGACTACGCCGAGGGCGTGACCGCCTTCCTCGAGAAACGTCCCGCCAGCTTTCGGGGGAAGTGAGCCATGAAGGACATCCAGAGCATGACCCCACAGGACCTCGCCGAGGCCTGCGCCAAGGAAATGTGGAACGCCGACAGCGCCTCGCAGCGTCTCGGCATGACGCTCAAGCACATCGCGCCGGGCCATGCGACGCTGGAGATGGAGCTGAGCGACCAGATGACCAACGGCCACGGCAACGCCCACGGCGGCTACCTCTTCACGCTGGCCGACAGCGCCTTCGCCTTTGCCTGCAACACCTACAACGAGATGACCGTCGCGCAGCACTGCTCGGTCACCTACATCACTCCGGGCGCGCTCGGGGACATGCTGACGGCCACCGCCCGCGAGGTTTCGCGCAAGGGCCGCTCGGGCATCTATGATGTGACGATTACCCGGGAGGACGGGACCGTCATCGCAGAATTCCGCGGCCATTCGCGGACTCTCAACCGCCCCCTGTTGCCCGAAACCCGCGCAGAGGACTGACCATGAAGGGAGGAGTACCCATGACCGACATGACCCCCATGAAGGAGATCCTCGATCCGATCGAGATCGCCAGCCGTGACGAGATTTCCGCGCTCCAGCAGAAGCGCATGGCCTGGTCGCTGCGCCACGCCTACGAGAACTCGCCCTTCTACCGCAAGCGCTTCGACGAACAGGGCGCGCACCCCGACGACTTCAAGACGCTGGCGGATCTTGCCAAGTTCCCCTTCACCATGAAGCAGGACCTGCGCGACACCTACCCCTTCGGCATGTTCGCCGTCCCGCGTGAGCAGCTGGTGCGCATCCACGGCTCGTCCGGCACCACCGGCAAGCCCACCGTTGTCGGCTACACGCAGAAGGACATCGACACCTGGGCTGACTGCATGGCGCGCTCGATCCGCGCCTCGGGCGGCCGCAAGGGCGACATCTGCCACGTCGCCTACGGCTACGGCCTGTTCACCGGCGGCCTTGGCGCACACTACGGCGCCGAGCGGCTTGGCTGCACCGTGGTGCCGATGTCGGGTGGCATGACCGAACGGCAGGTCACCCTGATGCAGGACTTCCGCCCGCAGATCATCATGGTCACCCCTTCCTACATGCTCTCGATCCTCGACGAGTTCCGCCGCCAGGGCCTCGACCCGCGGCAGAGCTCGCTGAAGGTCGGCATCTTCGGCGCCGAGCCCTGGACCAACGCCATGCGCGAGGAAATCGAGCAGGCCTTCGACATGCATGCGGTCGACATCTACGGCCTGTCCGAGATCATGGGTCCCGGCGTCGCCAACGAATGCGTCGAGACCAAGGACGGGCTGCACGTCTGGGAAGACCACTTCTACCCCGAGATCATCGACCCGGCGACGGGCGAGGTGCTGCCCGATGGCCAGATGGGCGAGCTGGTGTTCACCACGCTCACCAAGGAAGGCCTGCCGATGGTGCGCTACCGCACCCGCGACCTCACCCGCATCCTGCCCGGCACCGCGCGCTCGATGCGCCGGATCGAAAAGATCACCGGCCGCAGCGACGACATGATCATCCTGCGCGGGGTCAACGTCTTCCCGACCCAGATCGAGGAGCAGATCCTGAAATGCGAGGGCCTCGCCCCGCACTTCCAGATCGAGCTTTCCCGCAAGGACCGCATGGACGTGATGACCGTGCATGTCGAATGCACCCCGAACCGTTGCGACACTGATGCCCGCGCCGCCTCGGCGCGCGAGCTGACGCATCACATCAAGTCGGTGGTGGGCGTCTCGACCAAGGTCGAGGTGCATGATCCGCAAGGTGTTGCCCGTTCCGAAGGCAAGGCCAAGCGCGTCGTCGACAACCGTCCGAAGTAACTTCCGGGCAGGCTGGAAAATACCCCGTCCGGCGGCTAAGGACTGGCGCCAGCCATCCCTCCGCCGGACCAAGAGGAGCATTCGCGCTTATGGCAAGAACGCGCGCCAGCGACTTCGAGGAGAAACAGCACCAGCTGCTTCTGACCGCTGCCAACGTCTTCGCGACGCAGGGCATGGAAAAGGCATCCATGTCGCAGATCGCGTCCGAGGCGGGGGTGTCGAAATCGCTGCTGTACCACTACTACCCGTCGAAGGACGCGCTGATCTTCGCGATCATCGAAACCCATCTCGACGAGCTCGACGCGGCGCTGGAAGAGGCGGACGACCCCGCCCTGCCCCCGCGCGAGCGTCTCGAGCAGCTGGTGATGACCGTGCTCGACGCCTACAAGGGCGCCGATGACCAGCACAAGGTCCAGCTCAACGCCGGCCCCGCGCTGTCGGACGAGCAGAAGGCCGGCATCACCAAGATCGAGCGGCGCATCGTCAAGCACTTCTCCGCGGTGCTCAGCGAGATCCACCCGCAGCTCGACACGCCGGAACGGCCACTGCTGATGCCGGTCACCATGTCGCTCTTCGGCATGATGAACTGGGTCTACATGTGGTTCCGCGACG
This sequence comes from Salipiger mangrovisoli, assembly GCF_015223355.1. Classification (GTDB taxonomy): domain Bacteria; phylum Pseudomonadota; class Alphaproteobacteria; order Rhodobacterales; family Rhodobacteraceae; genus Salipiger; species Salipiger mangrovisoli. The sequence continues at coordinate 19,591 of NZ_JADFFK010000013.1, forward strand.
GCGGCAAGATCAGCCGCGAGGACTATGCCCGCGTCGCGACGACGCTGATCCTCGAAGGGGTCAAGGCCGTCCGCTGAGCGCCGCGCGCTCGACCACCAGCGGGTCGTACTCGGGCGCCGTCACGCGGCGGCGCCCTTCCTCCACCTCGGTCAGCGGCTGCGCCGGGGCAAGCTTGGTCTTGGCGTCCACCGCGAGCTGGCGGTAGACATCCGTGCCGCGCGACTTCCAGTCGATTTCCTGCGCGGTCAGCTCGCGCAGCACCTTGGCGGGCGAACCCACGGCCATGACATTGGCCGGGATCTCCGTCCCTGCCCGCACGAAGGCCATGGCGCCGACGATGCTGTTCTCGCCGATCCGCGCCTCGTCCATGACCACCGCATTCATCCCGATCAGCGCGTTGCGCCCGATGTGGCAGCCGTGCAGCACCGCGCCGTGGCCGACATGGCCGCGCTCCTCGACCACGACGTCCTTGCCCGGGAAGGCATGGGCGACGCAGGTCTCCTGCACGTTCGAGCCCAGGTGCAGCGTGATCCGCCCGAAGTCGCCGCGCAGCACCGCGCCGGGGCCGACATAGCAGCCAGCCCCCACGATCACGTCCCCGATCAGCACGGCCTCGGGGTGGACGAAGGCCGAGGGGGCCACCACCGGCACCACCCCGTCCCAGGACCAGATCGCCATGCTCAGACCTCCTGCGGCAGCGGCCAGCTTTTGGCCACCATGGTCAGCACGTCGTACTCGGCCACCACCTCGCCGTGCTGGTTGGTGACGCGGCAGTCCCAGCGCACCTCGCCGTAGATCGTGCCCTCGCGCGGGTTGATCTGCTTGCAGGTCAGCTGCACCTGCAGGCTGTCGCCGAAGTAGACCGGGGTCAGGAAGCGCAGGTTGTCGACGCCGTAGTTGGCCAGCACCGGGCCGGGATCGGGCTGCACGAAGAGACCCGCCGCGAAGGAGGCGATGAGGTAGCCATGCGCCACGCGGTCGTCGAAGAACGGGTTCGCCTTGGCCGCGTCGCTGTCCATGTGGGCATAGAAGGTGTCGCCGGTGAAATGCGCGAAATGCTCGACATCTTCCTCGGTGATGACCCGGCGCTCGGTGACCAGCTGGTCGCCGATGTTCAGCTCGGCCAGCGACTTGCGGAACGGGTGGGTGCCCTGCGCGGCCGGTGCCCCCGCGACCCATTCGCCGGTGACCGCCGAGAGCAGGCGCGGCGTGCCCTGCACGGCGGTGCGCATCATGAAATGCTTCACCCCGCGCATGCCGCCCATTTCCTCGCCGCCGCCCGCGCGGCCAGGCCCACCATGCACCAGCGGTGCCAGCGGCGCGCCGTGGCCGGTCGAGGTCTTGGCGCTGTCCCGGTTGCCCAGCATCACCCGCCCGTGGAAGGGCGCAACGCCGAGCACCAGCTCCGCCGCCACGTCGGGGTCATTGGTGAAGACCGACGAGACCAGCGAGCCCTTGCCCATCATCGCCAGCTCGATCGCCTGATCCAGACCCTCGTAGCCCATCACCGTCGCGACCGGGCCAAATGCCTCGATGTCATGCGGCGCGGTGGCGTTCATCGGGTCGGCGCAGCGCAGCAGCACCGGGTTCAGGAAGGCGCCCTTCTCCGCGTCGCCCGAGACCAGATCGACCTTCGCCGGATCGCCAAAGACGATCTCCGCCTCGCGGGCGATCTCGGCGATCTTCTCGCGCACGCCGTCACGGTCGCCCAGAGAGGCGAGCGCGCTCATCCGGGCGTTTGCGTCCTCCGGCAGACCCAGCGGCGTCTTCGCGAGACGCTCGGACAGCGCCTCGATCACCGCCTGCTCCTGCGCCTTCGGCACGATGACGCGGCGGATCGCGGTGCATTTCTGCCCCGCCTTGGCGGTCATCTCGCGGTGAACTTCCTTGACGAAGAGGTCGAACTCCGGCGTGCCCGGCACCGCGTCGGGGCCGAGGATCGCGGCGTTGAGGCTGTCGGCCTCCATGGTGAAGCGCACCGAGTTCTCGACGATCGCCGGGTGCGACTTCAGCTTGCGCCCGGTCGTGGCCGAGCCGGTAAAGGTGACGATGTCCTGCCCGGTCACGTGGTCCAGCAGGTCGCCCACACCGCCGCAGACGATCTGCAGCGCGCCGTCCGGCAGGATGCCCATCTCGAGGATGCGCCGCACCACCAGCTCGGTCAGATACGCGGTGGCCGACGCCGGCTTCACGAGGCAGGGCATGCCGGCGATCAGCGCGGGGGCGATCTTTTCCAGCATCCCCCAGACCGGGAAGTTGAAGGCGTTGATGTGGATCGCCACGCCCTGCATCGGCACGAGGATGTGCTGACCGACGAAACTGCCGTCGCGCGACAGCCCCTCGACCGCACCCTCGGGGACCACCTTGGCGTTCGGCAGCTCGCGCCGCGCCTTCGAGGCGAAGGTGAGCATGGTGCCGATGCCGCCGTCGATGTCCGGCCAGGCATCCTTGTCAGTGGCGCCGGTGGCGAGGCTCTCGGCGTAGAACTCGTCTTTCATCTCCATCAGCTTGAGGCCGATGTCCTTCAGCATCAGCGCCCGCTCGTGGATGGTGTACCGGCGCAGCGCCTTGCCGCCGACGTCGCGGCCCCAAGCCAGCGCCCCGGCAAAGTCGAGCCCCTCGGAGCCGATGTAGGCGTGCACCTCCCCGGTCGCCGCGTTGGCGAGCGGCTTGCCCTCGCCCTGCCCGGCGCGCCAGGCACCCTGCACGTAGCTTTCGAGGCGGCGCGCGGTGCGTCCCGTATCCAGCATTTGCTCGTCCTTCCTGTTCAGTTCAGGCCAAGGCCGGAAAGCGTGCTCTCCGCCTCGGCGCGCCACGCGGCGCGCAGCGTCTCGTTGTCCGTGTGGCGCAGGCCCATGGCCCTCTGCTTCTCAAAGCGCTCGGAAACCGCCGGGCCGAAGGTCTCGGCGACGCGCGGCAACCAGTAGGCGACCGAGGCTTTCGCCTCGTCCGTCGCGCCGATCCGTTCGAGCCCCTCGAGCCCCAGTTCCATGTGCCGCTTCTCGCGCGGGAGGATGTCGCGCAGCACCTCGGCCAGCGGCTGGTAGGAGCAGCGCGCCAGCTCGCCGACGGCATGCTGCGTCGCAAGGCCCATGAGCAGGTTCATCACCACCGCGTCGGTCCAGCCGGTCAGCGGGTAGTGGAAGACCGAAAGCCGCATGTCGCCGCCGTGGCGCTTTGCCTCGAGCGTGCTGTCGCGCCCCTCACGCGCGGCCCAGTCATGGGCGCGTTCATAGAGCGCCTTGTCGGTGCCGAAGCCCTCCATCAGGTCGAGCACGCGCTCGGCATGATCGGCCTTCTCCAGCGTGATCCGGCTGGCGGCGATGCGCGCCTTTATCCCCGGCGCCCAGTTGATCGCCTCGGCAAAGCCGGCCGAACCCGCCAGCTCGCTGTCGACGAAGGAAGACATCAGCCGCAAGAGCTCACCGCGGTAGCGCGGCGGCACGTTCTCGGGAGAGGTCAGCTTGCCGCCCTGCGCGAGATAATCGGCGATGGGCATGGTGTCGGTGTCATTCGTCATAGCTGAGCACCACCTTGTCGGAGAGCGGAATGCACTGGCACGACAGCACGTAGCCGGCGCGCACTTCGTAGTCCTCGAGCGCGTGGTTGATCTCCATCTCGACCTCGCCTTCGAGCACCTTGGCGCGGCAGGTCGAGCAGACGCCCGCCTTGCACGAATAGGGCGCGTCCATGTTGTTCTCGATGGCAGCGTCCAGCACGGCGGTGCCGTCCTTCGGCATCTGGAAGGTACGGGTCGCACCGTCGAGCGTGACCGAAACCTCGCAGGTGTTTCCCGCGGCGGCTGCCTGCTGCGAGACCGCCCGCTTCTTGGCGCGGCCCGGCTGCGACGAGGCGAAAAGCTCGAACTTGATCTGCGCATCGGTCAGCCCGGCCTGGCGCAGGCTTTCCGCGATGGTCAGCATCATCGGCTCGGGACCGCAGATGAAGGCGGTGTCGACGCTCTCGGCGTCGATCCAGAGGCGGAACAGCATGTCCATCTTCTCGGCGTCGATGCGCCCGGTGAAGAGGTCGATCTCCTGCCCCTCGCTCTCGAGGATGTGGATCACCGAGAAACGGCCGAGATAGGTGTTCTTCAGATCCTCCAGCTCCTCGCGGAACATGATCGAGCCGACCTGGCGGTTGGCGTAGACCAGCGTGAAGGTGGCGTTGGGTTCACGCGCCAGCACGGTCTTGATGATCGACAGCACCGGGGTGATGCCCGACCCGCCCGCGAAGCCGAGATAGGTCTTGGCGCTGGAAGCGTCGAGCGGGGTGAAGAAGCGGCCCTGCGGGGTCATCGCGTCGAGCGTGTCACCGGGCTTCAGGGTCTCGTTGGCCCAGGTCGAGAAGGCGCCGCCGTCGACGCGCTTGATGCCGACCTTCAGGCAGCCCTCGTCGAGTCCGGCGCAGATCGAATAGGAGCGGCGCAGCTCCTCACCGTCGAAATCGCGGCGGAACGTCAGGTACTGGCCTTGCGTGAAGCCGAAGCTCTCGGCGTCCTCGGCACGGGGCCTCAGCGTGACGACCACGGCATCGCGGGTCTCGCGGCGGACGTCGGTCACTTCGAGGGGATGGAAACGGGGCATGTCAGACCTCCTCCTGTCTGGACAGGGACGTAGCTAGGGGATGCCCCGCCGGGGCACCGGAATGGCTCAGTGGCACTTGAAGTAGTCGAAGGGCTCGAGGCAGTCGCGGCAGCGGTAGCTTGCCTTGCACGGGGTCGAGCCGTACTGGCTGACCCGCTCGGTGTGCGACGAGCCGCAGCGCGGGCAGGCGATCACAAGGTTGGACCGGCCCGAGAGCCGCGCCGCGCGGCCCGCCATCAGCCCATCCGATGCGGTGCCGTCCACCGGCGGGGCGATGCCGTAGGCGCGCAGCTTGTCGCGTGCCGCCTCGGTCACCCAGTCGGTGGTCCAGGGCGGCGACAGGCGGCGTTCGAGCCGCAGGTCGGTGATGCCCTTCTCGCGCAGCTGGGTCTCGATCATCAGGTCGATCACCGAGGTGGCGGGGCAGCCGGAGTAGGTCGGCGTCACCGCCACCACCAGCGTCTGCCCGTCCCAGCGAACCTCGCGCACGATGCCGAGCTCGGTCACCGAGACCACCGGGATCTCGGGGTCGGGCACCTCGCCCAGCCAGTCCCAGACCTGCTGGGTGGATGGCAGAACCGCGCTCATCGGCTTACCAGCTTGCGCCCGGGTAGGCGCGCTGCAGGAACTGCATCTCGGCAAGGATGTAGCCAAGGTGCTCGGTGTGCCGCCCCTTCTTGCCGCCGGAATGCGCGTCGAAACGCTGCTCGGGCTGGCTGAGCGTCGCCTCGTCGAGGACCTCGCCAACGGTGCGCTGCCAGAGCGGAAGCAGGTCGGAGAGCGCCGGGGCGATGCCAGCCTCGGCAACCGCCGCGTCCACGGCATCGGCGGCGAACATCTCGCCGGTGTAGCCCCAGACCTTGTTCAGCGCCGCCTGCATGCGGGTGTGGCTTTCCTCGGTGCCATCGCCCAGTCGGACCACGAGATCCGACGAGCGCTCGAGGTGATAGGACACCTCCTTGAGCGCCTTGGCGGCGATCTCGGCGACACGCGGGCTCGACGATTTGGTCAGCGCGGTCAGCAGCTCGAAGTGGAAGGCGTCGAAGAGGAACTCGCGCATCAGCGTCACGGCCATGTCGCCATTTGGCAGCTCGACCAGCTTGAGGTTGCGGAATTTCATCGCGTCGCGCAGGAAGGCGAGGTCATCGGCGCTGCGCCCTGCCCCTTCGACCTCGGCGGCAAGGCCGAGCCACATCTGGGTGTGGCCGATGAGATCGAGCGCAGTGTTCGCCAGCGCGATGTCCTCTTCCAGCACCGGACCGTGGCCGCACCATTCCGAGATGCGGTGACCGAGGATCAGCGAGTTGTCCCCCATCCGGCAGAGCCAGTCGAAGAAGGCGGGTTTCAGCGCCACGTCCGCAACGTGCGGATCGTGCGACTGCGCGGCGGCGGCGCGCTCGGCGAGCGTCACCACATCCGGCGTTGCGACATCGGGAAGCGAGGGCATCACATGTGCCCCACTTCGTCGGGGATGTCGAAGAAGGTCGGGTGGCGGTAGACCTTGCTCTCGGCCGGATCGAAGAGCGGGCCCTTCTCGGAGGGCGACGAGGCGGTGATCGCCGCCGAGGGCACCACCCAGATCGACACGCCTTCCTTGCGGCGGGTGTAGACGTCGCGGGCGTTCTTGATCGCCATCTCGGCATCCGGTGCGTGCAGGCTGCCGACGTGGCGGTGGTTCAGCCCGTGCTGGCCCCGGATGAAGATCTCCCAGAGCGGCCATTCTTTCTTGGTCATGTCACATCCTCCTCGATGCGCTTATTCAGCGGCCACGTTCGAGGCCGCGCGGCGGGCGGCGGCCTTCTCGGCATAGGCGGTCAGCCCGTCACGGAACCACGCGCCCTTGTCCCAGGCTTCGCGGCGGGCACCGAGACGCTCCTCGTTGCAGGGGCCGTTGCCCTTGATCACCTCGAAGAACTCGTCCCAGTCGGGCTCGGCAAAGTCGTAGTGACCGCGCTCCTCGTTCCACGTCAGCGTCTCGTCGGGCACGGTGAGGCCGAGGTACGTCGCCTGCGGCACGGTCTCATCGACGAATTTCTGGCGCAGCTCGTCGTTGGTGTTCATCTTGATCTTCCACGCCATCGACTGCGCGGAGTGCACCGAGTCCTTGTCGGACGGGCCAAACATCATCAGCGAGGGGTACCAGAAGCGGTTCAGCGCATCCTGCGCCATCTCCTTCTGCTCGGGCGTGCCCTGCGCCATCTTCATCATGATCGCGTAGCCCTGCCGCTGGTGGAAGCTCTCTTCCTTGCAGATGCGGATCATCGCGCGGCTGTAGGGGCCATACGAAGTCCGCTGCAGCGGCACCTGGTTCATGATCGCCGCGCCGTCGACCAGCCAGCCGACCGCGCCCATGTCGGCCCAGGTCAGCGTCGGGTAGTTGAAGATCGAGCTGTATTTCATCGCGCCGGAGTGCAGCTTCTCCATCAGCTCGTCGCGGCTCACGCCCAGCGTCTCGGCGGCGGAATAGAGGTAGAGCCCGTGCCCGGCCTCGTCCTGCACCTTGGCCAGCAGGATCGCCTTGCGCTCGAGCGTCGGCGCGCGGGTGATCCAGTTGCCCTCGGGCAGCTGGCCGACGATTTCCGAGTGTGCGTGCTGGCCCATCTGGCGGATCAGCGTCTTGCGGTAGCCCTCGGGCATCCACTCCTTGGGCTCGATCTTCTCGCCGCGGTCGACCCGCTCCTGAAAGGCGCGCTCCTCGGGGGTCATCTCCTCGGGGGACTTCATGCCTTCCGATTTCACCATCTGTGCATACATGGTCGTGCCTCCTCCTGAAGGGGTCAGATACGTTCGAGGATCATCGCGATCCCCTGCCCCACGCCCACGCACATGGTGCAGAGGGCGTAGCGGCCGCCGGTGCGGTGCAGCTGCCGGGTCGCGGTCAGGACGAGCCGCGCGCCGGACATGCCAAGCGGATGGCCCATGGCGATGGCACCGCCATTGGCATTAACATGGGGTGCGTCATCGGGCAGGCCAAGCTCGCGCATGACGGCAAGCCCCTGCGCCGCGAAGGCCTCGTTGAGCTCGATCACGTCCATCTGGTCGAGCGTCAGGCCGGCGCGCTCGAGTACGCGGCGGGTCGCTGGGACCGGGCCGATGCCCATGACGCGGGGCGCGACACCCGCCGCCGCCATTGCGACGACGCGCGCCTGCGGGGTAAGGCCGTTCTTCGCCGCCGCCGCCTCGGAGGCGACGATCACCCCCGCCGCGCCGTCGTTGACGCCCGAGGCATTGCCCGCGGTGACGCTGAGGTCGGGGCCATTGACGCCGCGCAGCCGGGCGAGGTTCGCGAGCGTGGTGCCGGGGCGCGGGTGCTCGTCGGTATCCACCACAAATGCGTCACCCTTGCGCTGCGGGATGGTCACCGGAACGATTTCCTCGGCGAAGAGCCCCGCCTTATGCGCGGCCTCCCAGCGGTCCTGCGAGCGCACGGCAAAGGCGTCCTGGTCGGCGCGGCTGATGCCGTAGTCCTCCGCCACGTTGTCGGCGGTCTCGGGCATGGAATGCGTGCCGAAGACCTTGTCGAGCTTCGGATTCTTGAAGCGCCAGCCGATGGTCGTGTCATACATCTCGGCATTGCGCGAAAAGGCCGAGGTCGCCTTGGCCACCACGAAGGGCGCGCGGCTCATGCTCTCGACACCGCCGGCAAGCAGGAGGTCGCCATCGCCGGCGCGGATGGTGCGGGCAGCAAGGCCGATCGCGTCCATGCCAGAGCCGCAGAGCCGGTTGACCGTGGTGCCGGGCACCTCGATCGGCAGGCCCGCCAGCAGCCCGGCCATGCGCGCGACATTGCGGTTGTCCTCGCCGGCTTGGTTGGCGCAACCGAGGATGATGTCATCGACGCTGGCCCAGTCGACCGAGGCATTGCGCGCCATCAGCGCGGCCAGCGGCACGGCGGCCAGATCATCGGCACGGACCGCCGACAGGGCCCCGCCGTAACGGCCAACAGGGGTGCGCACCGCGTCGCAGATGAACGCCTCGGACATCCGTATCTCCTCCCTCGAGAATCGTGGTCGAGCACGAATGATCGACCGATCGGTCAAAGAACTAGCACGGGATACAGCACATGTTAAGTCACAATTGAATTTTAGCGTGATGTATTCACGAAACCCCGCCCCCGCCGCTCAACCTGCCGCCTCGCGCCGGAGTTGGAAAAGCCGCCGTTCGGTTTCGCCGTTGTGCGGGGCAAGATGACCTTCCGGACTGAGGAACTCCGCACCCACATGGGCTTCCGCCGCCTTTGACAGACCAACATAGGCGCAGACGAAGAGATTGCGCGCCTCTTCCGCGGGCCAGTCCTGCGGGTAGGCTGCGCGCGGCAGGCGCGGGTCACTGAGCGCCGCGTGCCGGTAGTCATGGACCAGCCGCAGCCGCAGTGCGAGCGCGACCTCCGGCGAAAGCGTCACATTCCGTGCCAGCAGGTCGCGCAGGCCGCCATGCGACGCAAGAAAGTCACCGTAGGCCCCGGCGACCTCGGGAAGGCTCCAGCGGTCCGCGGCAAGCACCGCGAGATCGCCATGTCCATCAAGCTGCTTCGCGCGCATCAGGATGCCATCGACCGGCATGAGATCGTCGCGGTTCGGGGCCAGGGCGATATTGGCGGCCAGCCGGGCCCAAGGCAACGGCAGGTCGATGTCGCGCAACCCTTCGGACAGGCAGAGCAGCCAGTCCTCCGGCACCGGCGGCGGCGCGAAAAGCAGCCGGGCCGCTTCGCGGAATTCGGATCTCGCCGCCTCGGACAGGCGATAATAGCTTCTGCGCCCGATCCGCACCCCTTCGAGACGGCCCGCCCCGACCAGCCGCGAGACCGCGGTGCGCACAAGGCTTTCGTTCAGCCCGTGCCGCGCGCAGCAGTCGATCAGCGTGCCCATCCAGAGCATGCCTCCGCGCGGCTCGACCACATCGCCATAGATCGTCACGATGAAGGCAGGCGCGCGCGGCGCCTCGGCCGCTGCAAGCCCGGCAAGCGCCGGCGACTCGGCCGAACGCTCCTGTGCGTCGCTGATTGCGACCTCTGCCATCTCATGCCCTCCTGCTGGCGCGGCGCTCACCAAGAGCGCCGCGCCAGTCTACGCCAGCAATCGGAACATGTCACATGAATGTGGAACTTTTATGCAGTTACGTGCCGCAATCGGCCACGCCTACAGCCATCTGCGCCCGGACCCGCGCGGCGGCCGCCTGTTTCACCGGACCGAAGCCGCGAATTTCCATCACCAGCGCGGCCTTTGCGGCCCGTGAATCGCGGTTTTCGGCGGTCACCCCCTCTGCGAGCCCGTGCAGCAGCCTCCGGTACTCGGCGATGAGATCGCGCTCCATCTTCCGCTCGGCGCTGTACCCGAAGGGATCGAGCGGCGTGCCGCGCAGCAGCTTCAGCCTCGCAAGCACGCCCATAGCCGGGCGTATCCATGGCCCGAAGGCGCGCTTCAGAGGGCGTCCGCGCGCGTCGGTCCCCGTCGAGAGCACCGGGGGCGCCATGTGGTGCACGACCTTGAACGGACCCTCGAAGCGCGCCGCAAGACTCTCCTGGAAGCCGGTCTGCGTGTGCAGCCGCGCCACCTCGTACTCATCCTTGTAGGACATGAGTTTGAAAAGGCCCTTCGCCGATGCTTCGGTCAGCGCGCCGGCGCTGCCGGTCGCCGCGATCTCGGCCTCGCGGACCTTGGCAATCTCGCGCAGATACTCCTGTGCCCAGGCCGTGTTCTGGTAGTCCGTAAGGAACGCGGCCCGCCGCGCGATCATCTCGTCCAGCGTGAGCACGTCGCTTGCAGGCAGGTTCGCCACGCGCTCGACCGCGGCGCGGTCGTGCACCAGCACGCGGCCCCAGGTGAAGGCATCCTTGTTCTGCGCCGGCTTTACGCCGTTCAGATCAATCGCCCGCATCAGCGCCTCGAGCCCCAGCGGCACCAGACCAGCCTGCCAGGCCGCGCCAAGGATCATCACGTTGGCGAAGACGCTGTCGCCGAGCAGAGCCTCGGCCAGGGAATTGGCATCGAAGCTTTGCAGCGACGCGGCATCAACCGTGGCGCGGATTGCCTCGAGCCGCGCGCCCGCGTTGAGATCGGCATCGCGGTTCTGCACCAGATCGCCGGTGGGCATGACGGCGGTGTTGATCACGGCGCGTGTCTCACCCTTGCGGTAGGTCGCCGAGGCCTTGGGTGAGGAGCTGACCACGAGATCGCAGCCGATCAGCGCATGCGCCGAGCTCGGCTCGATCTTCACCTGGTTCAGCTCCGCCTCGGATGCGGCCATGCGCAGGTAACTCAAAACCGGGCCGAATTTCTGCGCAAACCCCATGAAGTCGAGCACCGAGGTGCCTTTCTGTTCGAGGTTCGCCGCCATAGCGATGAGCTGGCCGACAGTGACCACGCCGGTGCCGCCGACGCCGGTGACGAGGATGTCCCAGGGTTGCGCCAGCGAGGGCAGCTCGGGCTGCGGCAGAGCCGCCTGCAACCGGGCAAGCGCGTCCTTCCCGGCCGCGCCGGGCTTCTTCAGGGTTGCGCCCTCGACCGTCACGAAGCTCGGGCAGAAGCCATTGACGCAGGTGAAATCCTTGTTGCAGGTGTTGAGGTTGATCTTTCGCTTGCGGCCGAACTCGGTCTCCAGCGGCTCGACACTGAGGCAGTTTGACTCGACCGAGCAATCGCCGCAGCCCTCGCAGACCAGCGGGTTGATCACCGCGAATTTCTTCGGGTCCTCCATCTTGCCGCGCTTGCGCAGCCGGCGCTTCTCGGTGGCGCAGGTCTGCTGGTAGATCAGCACGGTTGTGCCGGGGATCTCGCGCAGCTCACGCTGCACCCGGTCAAGATCGCGCCGGTGCTCAAGCGGCACACCGGCGGGCAGGCCCTTGCGCCGCAGCGCCTCGGGATCGTCCGAGACCACGACCACCTTCTTGGCCCCTTCCGAAACCATCGATTGCGCGATGGCAGCGACGCTGAGCGGGCCGTCCACCTCTTGCCCGCCGGTCATTGCAACCGCATCATTGAAGAGGATCTTGTAGGTGATGTTGGTGCCCGCCGCGATCGCCTGACGCACCGCCAGCGAGCCGGAGTGATAGTAGGTGCCGTCGCCGAGGTTCTGGAAGATGTGGCGGTTGCCGTTGAACTTCGAGCGCGAGACCCAGTTCACCCCCTCGCCGCCCATCTGGATCAGCGACGTGGTGTTGCGGTTCATCCAGCTGGCCATGAAGTGACAGCCGATGCCCGCCAGGGCCTGGCTGCCCTCGGGCACTTTGGTCGAGCTGTTGTGCGGGCAGCCCGAGCAGAAATAGGGCGTTCGCGCCGCGCCCTGCACCAGGATCGGCGCGGGCGCGGGAACCACGGTCTTGGACCGCGCCACGAGATCGAGGTCGGGGAAGTTGTGCTCGAGCCGCTGCGCAATGATCTTGGCGAGCATCACCGCGCCGAGCTCATGGGTCCAGGGGATCAGCCGCTGTCCGGCCTCATCGCGCTTGCCAACCATGCGCTTGGGCTTTTGGCCGGGGAAGTCGTAGAAATATTCCTTGAGCTGGCTCTCGATGATGCCGCGCTTCTCCTCGACCACCAGCAGCTCGCGCTTTCCCTTGGCAAAGGCCAGCGCCGCCTCATGCTCCAGCGGCCAGACCATGCCGACCTTGTAGATATCGATGCCGATCTCGGCGGCGCGGGCCTTGTCGATGCCCAGCAGGCGCAGCGCCTCGAGCACGTCGAGATGCGACTTGCCGGTGGTGACGATGCCAAAATGCGCGTCCGCATGTCCCCATTCGCAGCGGTCGATCGGGTTGGCGCGCGCAAAGGCGAGCACGGCGGCCTTTTTGGCCTCCATCCGCTCCTCGATCTGCGGCCCCGGCAGGTCGGGCCAGCGGTAGTGCAGTCCGCCCGCGGGAGGTTCGAAGTCGGGCGCGGCGAAACTGCGGGGCGCGGGCAGCTCGAAGGACATGCCCGACTCGACGGTTTCCGAGATCGCCTTGAAGCCGACCCACATCCCCGAGAAGCGCGACAGCGCGTAGCCCCATTCGGCGAAGGTCAGGAACTCGGCGACATTGGCCGGATTGATCGTCGGCATGAAGAAATTCATGAAGGCGACGTCGGACTGGTGCGGCATCGACGAAGAGACGCAGCCGTGATCGTCCCCCGCCACCACCAGCACCCCGCCGTGCGGCGAGGCGCCATAGGCATTGCCGTGCTTGAGCGCGTCCGCCGCGCGATCGACCCCCGGCCCCTTGCCGTACCAGAGCCCGAAGACCCCTTCGCAGATGCGGTCCGGGTCGGTTTCGACCTGCTGCGTGCCGATGATCTGGGTCGCGCCCAGCTCCTCGTTGACGGCAGGCACGAAATCGATCCCGGCCTCGGTCACCAGCGCCCGGTTGCGCGCGACCTCGAGGTCGATGCCGCCCACCGGCGAGCCGCGGTATCCGGAAATGAAGCCTCGGGTATCGAGACCCGCCGCCCTGTCCCGGCGCGCCTGATCGAGCGCGATGCGCACGATTGCCTGGGTGCCGGTCAGGAAAACCCGACCCTCCGTCCGCGTGTAGCGATCCGCAAGCTCGTAGTCGCGCAGGATTGGGGTCTGATCGGTCATTTGCTCCTCCCAAAGCTCGTCACGGCGGAACCGTATCGTGGTTTTTCATTCTATCACCCGAGCGTGAAACGCCGTATCTAAAGGCATCACGTTTGCGGTATTCGTGATCATTGCGTTTCACCATGGAAGACAACTTGAAACATACGCCCACCATTTCACCACTCGAAGCCCGGATGCTGGACATCCTCCAACGCGACGCCTCGATCAGCATGACCGAACTGGCGCGGCAGACGAACAGCTCGAGCGCCACCTGTTGGCGCAGGCTGCGCGAGATGGAAGAAGAGGGTGTGGTCAGCGCTCCGGTGCGGCTGGTCGATCCGGCGAAGGTCGGGCGGGGCATGGACGCCTTCTGCCAAGTGCGGATGAAGGCACAGGATGCGGAGTCGCGGTCAGCCTTCCAGCGCGCGATGGATCTCGAACCCGCGATCGTCGAGGTTTACTCGGTCTCCGGCGACTGGGACTACCTGCTGCACGTTGTGGTCAAGGATATCCCCGACCTTGAGACCATCCTGATGACCCGCATCCACGAGCTGGACTGTGTTGCCACCGCGTCGACCATGTTCGTGCTTCGCCGCGTCAAGCACACCACGCGCATTCCGGTCTGAGGCTCCCGCCTGCCCGCATGGGCGGCCGGAGCCCCTGGGCGACCCGCGATCGGCCGCCCAGGACTTGGCTGTGCACGGATGAACAGCAGCCGTGTTTTTATGCAATGCGCAGCACGGGAGGTCGCGCGTCTGGCTTCACCGTGCAGCCCGAACAGCATCGATTTTCGATATGCGTTGAGCGGCAACCCCGCACGCATCACGATTTCGTCAATGTTCTCATGACTCTTATGATCTGTGATCATAGCTGCCTTGCAAGCACCCCAATCCACTTGCGCGCCAAAATGACGCGGCGTAGGGCGACAAAGTGCCGCTCTTCGTTTGTGCACAAATGTTCCCACCCCACCGGCAGGACACCTCCAATGACCGACCTTCCCGGATACCCGAGCCGCCGGAGCTTTCTGAAAGCTACCGCCGCCGGGGCCGCTCTTTCCGGGCTCGCACTGCCAGCCTCCGCGCAGCAGACGCCGAAGCCCGTTTCCCTTGATGACTATCAGCGCGAATACCTGAATGCCGATGAATGGGCATTCATCATGGCCGCGACCGCGCGGCTGATCCCCTCCGAAGGCGATGGCCCCGGCGCGCTCGAAGCGCGCGTGCCCGTCTTCATCGATCGCCAGCTTGCCAGCGACTACGGCACCGCCGACGACTGGTACATGGAAGGCCCCCATGATCCGAACGCCGAGCCGGCGCGCGGCTGGCAGACCCCGCTGAACCCGGCCGAGGTCTACCGCCAGGCGATCCCGGCCTTCAACGCGTGGTGCCAGGACACCCACGGCGCAAACTTTGCCGACCTGAACGCCGAGCAGCAGGACGCCGCCCTGACCTCGCTGCAGAACGGCGACGTCGCGCTGGCCCCCGAGCTGCGCGAGTTCTGGGGCATCCTGCTTGGCAATACCAAGGAAGGCTACTTCGCCGACCCGCAATACGGCGGCAACCACGGCATGCAGTCCTGGGTCTACATCGGCTTCCCCGGTGCCCGCGCGGCCTACCGGGAATGGCCCGAGCGCCACAACGTGAAATACCCGCTGGGTCCGGTCTCGATCAGCGGCGAAAGGGCATAACTATGGCACGTCAGGAAAAGAAGAAGGACGTGGTCATCGTCGGCCTCGGCTGGACCGGCTCGATCGCAGGCATCGAGCTGGCACAGGAAGGCCTCGACATCGTCGCGCTCGAGCGCGGCCATGATCAGGACACCGTCCCCAATTTCGAATACCCGCAGCAGATCGACGAGCTGAAGTACGGCGTGCGTCTGAAGATGATGCAGAAGCCGTCGCAGCAGACGCTCACCGTGCGCCGCAACGACGGCGAAACCGCGCTGCCCTACCGCTCGCTCGGCTCTTTCCTGCCCGGCAACGGCGTCGGCGGCGCGGGCACGCACTGGAACGGCCTCAACTGGCGGCCGCAGCCGGTCGAACTGAAGCTGCGCAGCCACGTGCGCGACAATTGGGGCGAGCAGATCATTCCCGAGGGCATGAACCTGCGCGACTACCCGGTCAGCTACGACGAGATGGAGCCCTTCTTCACCAAGTTCGAGAAGGTCGCGGGCATCTCCGGCTACGCGGGCAACCTCAACGGCGAGATCCGCGAGGGTGGCAACCCCTTCGAGGGCTGGCGGTCGGAAGACTACCCGATGCCGCCGATGCCGACGACCTATGACGCGTCGAAGTTCCGCGATGCCGCCAAGGCGATGGGCTACCACCCCTTCGAGGCCCCCGCAGGCATCGCCTCGACCGCCTATGTGAACCCCTACGGCATGCAGATGGGCCCGTGCAACTTCTGCGGTTTCTGCGAGCGCTACGGCTGCTACCAGTACTCCAAGTCCTCGCCGCAGACCTCGATCCTCGGCGCGCTGAAGCGCATGCCGAACTTCGAGTACCGCACCAAGTCCGAGGTGCTGCGCGTTGAACTGGCCGCCGATGGCAAGACCGCGACCGGCGTCACCTACTGGGACGAAGAGGCCGGCGAAGAGGTGTTCCAGCCCGCCGACATCGTGATCCTGTCGAGCTACCAGCTCAACAACGTCCACCTGATGCTGCTCTCGGGTCTGGGCGAGGCCTACAACCCGCTGACCGGCGAGGGCACGCTGGGCAAGAACTACGCCTACCAGATGAACGGCGGCGTCTCGATGTTCTTCAAGGAGGACAACTTCAACCCCTTCGTCGGCCATGGCGCCAACGGCCAGGTCATCGACGATTTCTCTATCAGCCAAAACGACTTCGGCGCCGAAGGCTTCATCGGTGGCTCCTACTGGCGCTCGGGCACGTTCAACGGCCAGCCGATCCGCAACATGCCGCTGCCCAAGGGCACGCCGAGCTGGGGCGCGGGCTGGAAGGAAGGCATCGGCGAATGGTACGGCCACGCGATGTCGATCGGCTCGCACGGCTCGCACATGTCCTACGCGAACAACCACCTCGACCTCGACCCGACCTACACCGACCGCCACGGCCGCCCGCTCATGCGCATGACGTTCAACTGGCAGGACAACGACCTGCGGATGAACCAGTTCATGAAGCGCAAGATGGAGCCGCTGGCCGCCTCGATGAACCCCGACATCATGCAGGCCGGGTTCAAGGACATCGGCGCGCAATACGACGTGCGCCCCTACCAGACGACGCACAACACCGGCGGTCACATCATGGCGGAGAACGCCCGCGAAGGGGCGGTCAACCGCTACTCGCAGACGTTCAAGGCGCACAACGTCTTCGCCATGGGCGCGGGCAACTTCGTGCAGAATACCCAGTACAACCCGACCGGCCTCGTCGGCGGTCTGGCCTATCACACGGTGCACGCGATCCGCACGCAGTACCTCTCGAACCCCCGCCCGCTGGTCTGAGGAGAACGTAAATGAAGACCTTCCTCCGCATCCTCGGCGGTCTGGCCGTGCTGGGCGTGATCGCCCTGCTGGCCTTCATCTTCGTGCCGGTGCAGATCAGCAAGCCCGCGCAGGTCCTGGCCGCCGATTGGCAGCCGGAACCCGGCCAGGGCGAATACGTGATGCACGCCTCGGACTGCGTGGCCTGCCACACCGCCGAGGATGGCGAACCGCTTGCCGGCGGCCGTGCCATCGCCTCGCCCATGGGGACCATCTGGTCGACCAACATCACCCCCGACGCCGAGACCGGCATCGGTGAATGGACCTATGACGAGTTCCGCGCCGCAATGGTGGACGGGATCGCCAAGGGCGGAACGCATCTCTACCCGGCGATGCCCTACGAGAACTACCGCCTGATGAAGGAAGAGGACATCCGTGCCCTCTACGACTACATCATGGCGGACGTGGCACCGGTGAAGAAACAGGTGCAGGAAACGCAGCTGAAGTTCCCCTTCAACCTGCGCTTCGGCATCCGGGCGTGGAACTGGCTGGCGCTGACGCATGACGCGGGCTTCAACCCGGTTGGCGCGTCGGACCTGCAGGACCGCGGCCAGTACCTCGTCGAGGGTCCCGGCCACTGCGCCGCCTGCCACAGCCCCCGCACGCCCTTCATGTCGCAGGATGGCGTGACGGCGGATGACGACAGCTTCCTCGCAGGCGGCGTCATCGACGGCTGGAACGCCCCCGCGCTGCGCGGCGAAGGCTCCGCACCGCAGGCATGGTCGGTCGACCAGCTGGCGGCCTATCTCGCCACCGGTCGCAACGCCCACTCCACCGCCAATGGTGAAATGGGCCTCGTGGTCGAGCATTCGCTGCAGTACCTGACCGACGAGGACAACCTCGCCATGGCCGCCTTCCTCAAGGGGATCGACGGGGCAGAGGTCGAGGCGACCGAGACTTTCGCCACCAAGGGCAAGGGCTCGCTCGAGGTGCCGGGCGCGGACGCCGCGGGAGAAGCCACCGCCAAGATGCTGACCGAGGCCAACCCGGACATGCCGCTCGGCGCGCGCCTCTACAGCGACAGCTGCATCGGCTGCCACTTTGCCAGCGGCAAGGGTGCGCCCGAGATCTTCCCCGAGCTGCAGGGCAACCACATGGTCACCGGCTCAGAAGCCAAGCCGCTGATCTCGGTGATCCTGAACGGCGCTGAGGTTCCGGGCACCGCGAAACGGCCGATGACCCTGCGCATGCAGGGCTACGCGAACCGCATGTCGGATGACGAGGTCGCCGAGCTCGCCACCTGGCTGCGCACGGCCTGGGGCAACAACGCCGGGCCGGTGAGCGCCGCCGAGGTCGCAGCGGTGCGCGGCGCGTCCGCCAGCCACTGAAGCCCGCGTCAAAGCAAAAAAGAGGGGCCGGATTTCCGGCCCCTCTTGCATGCGTGGGATCGGCATCGTGACACCGACAGTGATCGCCCGGAACAGTGCCCCAGCGCGTGGCGCAGGAGCGCCGATCTTCCGAAAGGTCAGGGCTTCGAGGCTCATGTACCGGCGCGCCACGTCCCATTCGTCGTTGGCCACCGGTCAAGGCCCCGAGCTTGGGCTGCGTCTTGCGCAGGGCCTCTGCCACGACCACCCAACGCGCCTCGGCGTCAGACTAGGTCTCCTGTCCGAAGATCGTCTTCTGAATGGCGCGACCGAGCTGACCCCAGCGCAGGGTGCGAGTTGAATGCCAATGCAGGGTGCGCCGTCGATCTACTGGTATGAAGGCCCCCGGAACCGGCACCCATGGCCTTTGCCAGATCATCGCCAGAGCGCGACGAGCGCCTTCTCTGCCGTCCGGTGCGCTTCGAGGAAGCAGGGGAAGTCGCTGCCTTGCGCAGCCCGGGGAACTGCGGCGCGATCCGACCGGCGGACACGTCCCGGCCCCGGTATCCGGTCCGCCGGGCCTCCCGCACCGGCGAGCGAGCGTCCTTGGCCGCCCGTCACAGGCGCGCACCCCTTAGGGCAAACCATTGAGACAAAACGCGATATGCCACCGCACCCAAAGGCGCGGTGGCAGGGTCTTGCGAAATGGCCGTTGTCAGGCGGAGACGCTGCGCTTTGCCGTTGCCAGCTTGCCCGCGTAGTCGAGCGCCGCCAGCATGTTCACGTGGTTGGCTTTGCCGGTACCGGCAATGTCGAACGCGGTGCCGTGGTCGACAGAGCAGCGATCGATCGGCAGGCCCAGAGACACGTTCACCGCCGTGTCGAAGGCGATCAGCTTGATCGGGATGTGGCCCTGGTCGTGGTACTGCGCGATCACCAGGTCAAAAGCCCCGGTGTTGGCGCGGTGGTAGACCGTGTCGGCCGAGATCGGCCCCTGCACGTTGATGCCCTCGGCCTTCGCCATCTCGACGCCGGGTGCGATCTGCCGGTCGTCCTCGGTGCCGAAGAGCCCGCCCTCGCCGCAATGCGGGTTGATGCCGGCCACGGCGATGCGCGGGTTTTCCAGCCCCATGCGGCGCAAGTGGTTGTGGCCGATGCGGATGGTTTCAAGCACGCGCTCGGGGGTCGCGCGGGTGATCGCGTCCTTCAGCGCCACGTGGGTCGAGACGTGCAGCACGTTCAGCGTCGGCGAGGCGAGCAGCATCCAGCTCGACTTGCAGCCGGTGAGATGGGCCAGCATGCCGGTGTGGCCGTCGTAGTGATGCCCTGCCGCGTTCAGCGCCGCCTTGTTGATCGGAGCCGTGACGATGCACGAGGCCGCGCCAGAACTGGTCAGCTCGACCGCCTTGTTGATGTATTGGAACGAGGCTTCGCCGCAGGCATCCGACAAAACGCCGAACTTGCCCGGCAGCCCCTCGACCGGCACGTGGATGACCTGCAGCGCATCCCCGGCGTCGCTGCCCTGCGGGCGCAGCGCGAGATCGAGGTCGCAGGCGCGGACGGCGCGCTCCAGCGTATCCTGGTCGCCGATCACGGCGTAGCGGGCGCGCTCTGCGGGCGAGAGCCCGGCCATCGCCTTGACGGTGACTTCGGCACCAACCCCCGAGGGGTCGCCCATGGTGATGACAATCGGTTCTTCGGACATGTCGTCCCTCCAGCGAGTGGGGGGATCGGGGGCGCGTCAGCGGCCCGCCAGATCCCCTGCGTTGAGGCAGCGCGGCGGCGTGTCGCCGGCAAAGAGAGCATCGAGGCTTTCGATCACCATGAGGCCGACGTTTTCCAGCGCCTCCTTGGTATCCGCCCCGGAGTGCGGCGTGAAGACCGCGTTCGGATGCGAGAACACCGGGTGCGCGACATCCGGCGGCTCCGACACATAAGCGTCGATGGCGACCCCGCCGAGCGTGCCGGCGTCGAGCGCCACAGCCACGGCATCGAGATCGACCACCTCGCCGCGGGCAAGGTTGATGAGCTTGGCATCTGGCTTCATCAGCTTGAGCGTTTCGGCGTTGATCAGCGCGGCGTTGCCTTCGCCGCCGAAGACGTGCAGCGAGACGTAATCGGCCCGCGCCAGCAGCGCCTCGAGCGGCAGGAAGGTGACGCCGTGCTCGGCCGCGAAGCGCTCGTCGGGGTACTTGTCGGTGGCGACGACCGTCATCCCCAGACCCAGCGCCAGCTTGGCCAGCCGCTTGCCGATGTTGCCGAGGCCGACAATGCCCAGCACCTTGCCGCCAAGCTGCGTGCCGATGCGCCGCTCCCAGCCACCGCCGGTCACCGACACATGGCCCTGCGGGACCCAGCGCGCCATCGAGAACATCAGCCCGACGGCCAGTTCGGCCACCGCGTCCGCATTCGCGGCCGGGGTGTTGCAGACCGGCAGACCTGCGGCGGTGCAGGCGGGAATGTCGATGTTGTCGACGCCCACGCCATGCTTGATCACGGCCTTCAACTTCGTGCCCTGCGCCAGCGTCTCGGCGGTGACCGGAACGAGGCCGACCACCAGCGCGTCGGCGCGGGCGATGTGCTCGGACAGGCCGCCGTCGGGCAGGCTGGTGTCGGTGCAGCGGATGAATTCCCAACCGCGCGCCTCGATCAGCTCCGGCACCCGGCCGTGCTTGCCGAAGCCCGGCGAGGTGGTGACGACGACGGGTTTCGCTTCGGCCATCAGATCAGCTCGTACTTGCGCAGGATCGCCTCGACCTGCTTGTCCTGCTCGGGGTCAGGCAGCAACGCGGGCTGGCGCGAGGCGCCGACCGAATGGTCCATGACCCAGAGCGCGCGCTTCACCATCGCCGGCGGGAAGCCGAGCTTGTAAAGGTCGGTACGGAAGGCGCCGTAGGTTTCCTGCGCCGCTGCCGCACCGGCCTCGTCACCGGCGTTGAAGCAGCTCACGATCTTTGCCAGCACCTCGGGCATGACGTTGCCGAGGCCCGAGATCGCGCCCTTGGCGCCGTTCTGGAAGGCCCAGTGCACCAGGTGGTCGGGGCCGGAATAGACGTCGAAGCCCTCTTCCTCGCGGCCCACGGCCATGTATTGCTCGAGCGTCTCCTGCGCGCCGCCGGAATCCTTGATGCCAGCGATGTTCGGGTGCTTGGCCAGCACGCGCGCGGTGTCGGGCTCGATGTGGTTCTGCGTGCGGGCAGGGATATCATAGAGGTAGACCGGCGTCTCCACCGCGTCGGCGACGGTGGTGAAGTGGCGGATCAGGCCATCCTGCGTGCAGGCGATGAAGAAGGGGGTGATCACCGCGATGCCGTCAACGCCGATCCGGTCGAACTCCTTGGCCAGCGCCACGGTCTCGAAGGTTGCGGGCATGCCGGCGTTCACGATCACCTTGGCCTTGCCAGCAACCTCGTCCACCACTTCGCCGGTCAGCTTGACCTTCTCGTCGAATGTCAGCGCCGAGAAATCGCCATTGGTGCCGGCGCACATGATGTTGTTGCCGGCGGCCACCTGGCGGCGCACTTGCGCGCGGGTGGCCTCGAAGTTGATCGTCTCGTCGTCGTTGAAGCAGGTGACCAGCGCGACGAAGGCTTCTTTTTGCGAAGTCATGAGTTTTCCTGATTATTGGTGCTGCGCAGCGCGATTGCGGGTGATCACGCGCGAGAGGAAGGGCCAGGCCGCCGAGAAGACCGTGAGCCCGAGGAACAGCAGGGTGATCGGCGTGGAAATGAACGAAAGCACGTTGTCGTCGTTCTGCAGCAGACCCCGGCGCAGGTTGGATTCCAGCAGCGGCCCGAGGATCAGTGCGATGCAGAGCGCCGCCTGGCTGAAGCCGAATTTCTGCATCCCCCAGCCCAGCACGCCGAAGCCCACCATCGTGTAGAGATCGACCGGGTTGAGGTTGATCGAGAAGGCGCCGATGAAGCAGAACACGACGATCGACATGGCCAGCAGACGGCGCGGGATCATCAGGATGCGGCTGAACACCGGGATCAGCGCCATCCCGAAGATGAACATGAAGATCGTCGCGATGAAGGTGCCGCCGAACATGCCGACCACCACGTCGGGGTTGGTCTGGAACAGCATCGGTCCCGGCGCGAGGCCCTGGATCAGCAGCCCGCCCATCAGAACTGCGGTCACCACATCACCGGGAATGCCGAGCGCGAGCAGCGGGATCAGTGCCGCAGCGCAGACCGCATTGTTGGCGGATTCCGTGGCGGCGATGCCGGGCGCGTAGCCGGTGCCGAACTTCTCGGGGGTCTTCGAGGCGCGGCGCGTCTCGTTGTAGGCGATCCACGAGGCGGTGCCCGAGCCGGTACCGGGGATGATGCCGATCAGCGTGCCGATGAGCGAGCCGCGGATCAGCGCGCCCTTGCTCTCGGACATCTCGGCGCGGGTCGGCCAGCGGCCCGAGGCGCCGCGGATCGGCTCCTCGTTCGCGGCGATGCGCTCCATCTGGGTAAACAACTCGGAGAGCGCGAAGAGGCCGATCAGGGCCGGGGTGAAGGAAAAGCCGGAGGCGAAACCGTGGATGCCGAAGGTGTAGCGCATGACACCCGAGATGGGATCGGCTCCGACGGTCGAGATCAGGATCCCGAGCAGCCCCGAGATCGCGCCCTTCAGCAGGTCGCCTGACAGCGACGCGATGATGGTCAGCCCGAAGAGCGCCAGCGCGAAATACTCCGCCGCACCGAACTTGAGCGCGATGCCCGCGAGTTGCGGCGCCAGCGTCGCAAGAACCACGGCCGCGATCAGCCCGCCGATGGTCGAGGCGATCGTCGCCATGCCAAGCGCCCTGCCCGCCGCGCCCTTTTGCGCCATCGGATAGCCGTCGAGCACGGTCGCTGCCGAGGCCGGGGTACCCGGGGTGCGCAGCAGGATCGACGAAACGCAGCCGCCGTAGATGCCACCGATGTAGATGCCGATCAGCATGTTGAGCCCCATCACCGGGGTCATCCCGAAGGTGAGCGGGATAAGCAGCGCGACACCCATCGTCGCGGTGAGCCCCGGCAACGCGCCGATGACGAGCCCGCCTAGGGTTCCAAGCGCGATGGCCAGAAGGACCTGCGGCTCGAAGAGTGGTGCGAGAAAGGCGATTGTGTCCATGACAACCCTGCAGCTGAGTGGGTAGGCCGCTGCCGGCGGCTGGGGAAGGCGGAGACCGGAGCGCCCCGCGCTCCGGCCTGTACGTGCAGGCCGGGAAACTCCCGGCGCCGCATCAGTTGTTCATGCCGAGCATGTCGAGCTTTTCGAGCACGTCATGGGTGGTTTCCATGTCCTTGCGGGCGCGGGCCTCGAAGGCCTCGCCGTCCTCGAAGGTCACGAATTCCCCCATGTCGGTGAGCGTCTTCTTGAACTCTTCGTCGTTCGCGACCTGCTTGATCGCGTCACGCAGCCAGGCAAGCGTCTCGGCGTCCATGCCTTTCGGCCCGACCAGTCCCTTCCAGGACGACCAGGTGAAATCGACGCCCTTCTCGACCGCGGTCGGCGTGTCGGGGAAGAGGTCGATGCGCGCGTCTTCCATCACGAAGAGCGGGGTCATCTGGCCCGACTCGGAGGCCGCCTTGGCCTCGGCCGGGGATGCCACCATCGCATCGATATGGCCGCCGATGCAGGCGGTCCGCGCCTCGGACGAGCCGTTGAAGGGCACCGACTCGATGCTGATGCCCGCGGCATCCGCAAAGGCTTCGGCCGAGATCTGGTTGGCCCCGCCCGCACCAGAGTTGCCGATCTGCGGCGCCTTGGTCTTGGCATACTCGATGAAGCCGTCGTAATCGGAGAAGGGCGCGTCCGCGCAGGCGACAAGCAGCTGCAGCGAGCGGGCGAAGAGCCCGATGAATTCGACGTCGTCGAACTGGTAGTCGGTGCCACCGATCAAGGGCAGGATCGCCAGGGGGCCCTGCGCGCCGGCTGCCAGCGTGTAGCCGTCGGGCCGCGCGTGAACCGCCGCCGAGGAGCCGATGCCGCCACCGCCGCCGGGCTGGTTGCGCACCACCATCTGGCCATCGAACAGCCGCTCGAAGGCGTCGGCCACCACGCGGACCGACAGGTCGGTCGAGCCGCCCGCCGAATAGGGCACGACCACCTGGATCGGGCGGGCCGGGAAGTCCGCCGCAACGGCGGCACCTGCGGTGGCGGTGGCCAGGGCGGCCCCGATGAGGGTTTTCTTGATCATGAAGTATTCCTCCCTTCAGATTGATTTTTGATTTGGTCTTGGCTTACGGCAACCAGACGGACAGCAGCTCGGTAAACCCGAAATAGATCGCGAGCGTCATGCCGACGGGAAACAGGACGACGAGCAGCCAGTTGCGCTCGCCCAGAAGAAGCAGCCCCACGATGAAAGCCACCAGCGTCGAGGGCAGGTAGCCGATCGGCATGAAGGCCGCCGCGTAGCAGATCATCAGCAGAGTGAAGCCCGCCATGGCGACAAGCACACGCTTGCCGGGCATCATGATGTCGGTCTCCGGCGTGCGCTCTGCGCGCAGCGCCCGCACGATCAGCAGCACCGACAGCAGCGCGATCAGGCCGATCACCAGCCAAGGCAAGAAGCTCGGTCCGGCAGCGCTCGAACCAATGCCCTGCTTTATGTAGGTCGTGCGCCAACTGACGAAGCCGCAGAACAGCAGCAAGCCGGCGCCAATCCAGAGATCTGCCTTTTGCTCGCGTAGGACCATTGGCCACTCCTCCCCTTCGACAGCACGTGTCACGGCACATCGCCGGACCTGATCTGCAGCGCAAGATGTCGCCAAGATGACAACATGTCAAATAAAAAACTGAGGCGAGCCAGGCAATCACGCGCCAAGCGATGATCGCGGCAAAAAATTCTCCTGGAAATAGCGCCACAAACAACCGTTTTACTTATATATTTTTGCTGAGTGTTGACCGCATTGCGCATACGGCACCCGCCACATTCACCGTCACAACTCCAAGTTACCATTTGACAAGTTGTAAATCTTTCGCCAGTCATTGCGACAAGAGACCGACCTGCCCAGAGGCGGCGGCGACTCGGACGAGCACATTCGAACACGCAAGACACGGGCGGCGACGGCGCGCCCCGAGGAGGATACCGCGATGCACGACCTGACGACCCCAATCGAGCTGCGCCGTCCCGCGTTGATCCACTACGGCAGCGGCACATTGGCAAAGCTCGCAGAATGGGTTGCCGCGTCGGGCTACACGGCACCCTTCGTGGTGGCCGACGCGGTCAATGCGGCGCGCCTGCCGGTGCTCGGGCTTGGCGAGGTCGCCTGCTTCGGCACGGTCGTGCCCGAGCCCGACAGCGAAAACCTTGCCGCCGCCGTCGCAGCCGCAAAGGGCGCGGACCTGGTGATCGGCTTCGGCGGCGGATCGGCGATGGATCTTGCCAAGCTTGTCGCCGTGATGATCGACCAGCCGCTCGGGCTCGCCGACATCAGCGGCCCGAACCGGGCTCCCGCACGCAAGGTCGGCCTCGTGCAGATTCCGACCACCGCCGGCACCGGCTCCGAGGTCGGCACGCGCGCCCTGGTCACCGACCCCGCAACGAACAGCAAGATCGCGACCGAGAGCCCGCATATGCTGGCCGATCTGGCGATCATCGACCCCGATCTCACGATGACCGTTCCGCCGCATGTGACCGCCGCCACCGGGGTGGACGCGATGGCCCATTGCGCCGAGGCCTTCACCTCGAAGCGCGCCCACCCGTTGATCGACGGCTACGCGCTCCAGGGGATCGAGCTCGTGGGGCGGTTCCTGCGCCGCGCGGTCGAGAATGGCGAAGACACCGAGGCCCGCGCCGGGCTGTCGCTGGCGGCCTTCTATGGCGGCATCTGCCTTGGGCCGGTCAATACCACTGCCGGACACGCGCTGAGCTACCCGCTCGGAACCCGCTACAAACTGCCGCACGGGATCGCCAACGCGCTGATCTTCCCGCATGTTCTGGCAGCCAACGCCGCCGCGCAGCCTGCGAAGACCGCGATGATCGCCAAGGCCCTGGGCTTCGAGGCCGGCAGCGAGGCCGAGATCCGCGACGGGGCGACCGCCTTCTGCGCCGCGCTCGGGCTTGACATGCGGCTGCGCGCGCATGGGGTGGATGCGGCAGACCTGCGGGCGATGGCCGAAGAAGCCCATGCCATCCGCCGGCTTCTCGACTGGAACCCGCGCGACCTTTCGGTCGACGAGATCGAGGACATCTACCGCCGCGCCTTCTGACCGGGCGCACCGCATCGAGGGGAGAGAGATGCGCAAACGGGTGCATATCGTCGCCGACGACCTGACCGGCGCCCTGGACAGCGCCGCGACCTTCGCAGCGCGCGGGGCGCGGGTGCGCGTCGCCTGCCGCCCCGCCGACCTGCCCGAGGCACTGGCCTCCGGGGCCGAGGTCATCGCCGTGGCCACCGGCACCCGCGATGGCTCGGAAGCGCGGGCGATTGATGTATTGCGGCAGGTCGCCCATGACCTGGCCGGGCACGACGGCATCCTCTTCAAGAAGATCGACAGCCGTCTAAAGGGGCACATCGGCGCCGAGTTGGCGCAGCTGGCCCCTCCTGACACGCCGCTGGTCGCGAACCCGGCCATCCCCAAGCTCGGGCGATTTTGCCTTGATGGCGCGGTGACCGGGGCGGGCGTTCCGGACCCCATTCCGGTCGCCCCACATATTGGCCGCGCGATCTCGGTTTCCGATGCACGCACGCAAGAAGATCTCGCCGCGCAGCTCCCTGCCGAGCTTGGCCGGACGGTGCTTGTGGGTGCGGCGGGCCTGGCAGAAACGCTCGCGTTGCGCCTCTGGCCCCACCCCGCCCCCTGCGCGCCCACGCGGCTGGAGCTACCCGCGCTTCTGGCCATCGGATCGCGCGATCCGGTGACCGTCGCACAGATCGACGCTTTGCAGGCCGTGCCGGTGCTCGAGGCTCCGAACGGGGAGTTGGACCCGCTGCCGCTGCCCACGGAAGCACCTTTGGCGCTGGTCCGGATGACCGCCGGTCCCGTGCCAGTCTCGGGCGCAGAGGCGGGCGCCGCCTTTGCCAAGACCGTCGCGAAGATGCAGGCCCGCATGCAGCCCGCAACCCTTTTCGCATGCGGTGGCGAAAGCGCGGCAGCGCTTCTCGAACGGCTCGGGATCGGACAACTGGACGTCTTGGGCGAATTGCTCCCCGGTGTGCCGGTGTCACGCAGCGCAAACGGCCAACGGCTCACGCTGGTCACCAAATCCGGAGGTTTCGGCGCTGCCGACACACTGGTCAAACTTGTCAAAATGCTGACGAACGACTAATCCAAATCTCCGGAGGACGAGGCAGGGCTGATGGCGACAGGCAGAACAAAAACGCGAATGCCCCTTGCGGACAAGGTGTACCATTCGCTGCACACGCGGATCGTCAATGGCGAGTACCCGCCAAACGAAAAACTTCCCGCGGAAATGCAACTCGCCGAGGAATTCGGCGTGTCGCGCCCTGTGCTGCGCTCGGCGCTGGAGAAGCTTCGCGACGAGGGCATGGTCGTGTCGCGGCAGGGGGCGGGCAGCTTTGTGCGCGCCAATGCCACCACCGCGCCGCTCGAGTTCTCAAAGGTCGAGACGCTGGCCGACATCCAGCGCTGCTACGAGTTCCGCATCAACCTCGAGACCGAAGCCGCCGCACTTGCCGCGCAGCGTCGCAACGACGAGCTTCTGGGCGAGATCGAGAAGGCGCTGGACCTGCTGCGCGCCGCGACCGGCTCTCTTCAACACCGCGAAGACGCGGACTTCATGTTCCACAGCAGCATCGCCCGGGCCTCGAACAACCAGTATTTCGAAGCCACGTTCCGCGCCCTGCGCGATCACGTCAACGTCGGCATGAAACTGCACGGCGAGTCCCTGATGAACGACGGCCGCAAGGGGCTCGAAGAAGTTCTGGCCGAGCACACGCAGATCTTCGAGGCAATCCGCGATCGCGCGCCGGAACTTGCCCGCAGCGGGATGCGCCAACACCTCGAACACTCGCGGGACCGCCTCTTCGGCGGCGGGCTGCTCGACCTGTCGCTGCGCTGATTTCTCGGCTCTGCTACTGCACCGCGCGAATTGCCCCGTAGGCGTTGCAGAACCGCGCATAGCCAGCGTCGAAATCCGGCAGAAGCGCCGGGTTCGGCAGGATTTCCTCGCGGGTCGTGGGCGGCACCATAACCTCTTCGGGCGTGCCATCCCCCGCCGCCAGCATGGCCAGCCGCGCCGCGCCAAGCGCTGCTCCGAATTCCCCACCACTCGGCAATTCGAGCTGAACGTTGAGCGCCGTGGCGATCAGATTGAGCCAGTAGCGCGAGCCGGTGCCCCCGCCGATCGCGATCAGGCGCTCGAGCCGCAGGCCGGTTCCTTCAAGCGCGGCCAGACTGTCCCGCAGGCCGAAGGCCACCCCTTCCAGCACCGCCCGCGTAAGATCATCGCGGGAACTTTCGGCACCGAGCCCGGTGAAGCTGCCACGGATTTCCGCGTCATTGTGTGGTGTGCGCTCCCCCGACAGATACGGGAGGAACCTGACCCGACCCGGCGCAAGCAGCTGCTCTCCCAGGCCGGCGGTCAGATCCCGCGGAGCGCTGCCGGTGATGCGCGCCAGCCAGTTGAGGCTGTCGGCGGCAGACAGCATCACCCCCATCTGGTACCAGCGCCCCGGCACCGCGTGGCAGAAGGTGTGCAGCGCGGTTTCGGCAGCGGGCCGGTAACCATCCCGCGCCGCGAGCAGCACGCCGGAGGTACCCAGCGAGACGAACCCCTGCCCCTCGTTCATCGCGCCGATGCCGCAAGCGGCCGCGGCGTTGTCGCCCGCGCCGGCCGCCACCACCACGTCGGCGGACACCCCCCAGCGCGCGGCAAGCTCGGACTTGAGCCGGGCCCCCGGCTGGCACCCCTCGAGCAGCTCGGGCATCTGGTCGCGGCGCATGCCGCTCGCGGACAGAAGCGTCTCGGACCAATCGCGGGTGCCGGTGTCGAGCCAGGACGTGCCGGCGCTGTCGGACATGTCGGCGAAATAGGCTCCGGTCAGATAGAAATTCAAATAAGCCGCGGGCAACAACACCTTGGCAATGCGCGCGAAATTCTCGGGCTCATGGCGGCGCATCCAGGCGAGCTTAGGGGCCGTGAAGCCGGGAAAGACGATATTGCCGGAGATCTGCCGAACCCCGTCAGCGGCGTCCAGCGCCGCGGCCTCGACATGCGAGCGCGTGTCGTTCCACAGGATGCAGGGCCGGATCACCGCGCCGCTTTCGTCGAGCACCGTAGCGCCGTGCATATGCCCCGCGACACCGATCCCCCGCAGCGCTGCGAAGTCCGGATGCGCGGCCCGCAGATCGGCGACGGCGCGCTCAAGAGCGGCGATCCAATCCTGCGGGTCCTGCTCGGACCAGCCCGACCGCGGATGGCGCGCCTCGTAGGCGTGCTCGGCAGCGCCGAGCGGGGTGCCTTCCGCATCCACCAGCAAGGCCCGAAGCCCCGATGTGCCCAGGTCGATGCCCAGATAGACCATGATTGCCCCTCCCGAGAGCCGGTTCACTGCGGCTGCGGCTGATCACCGAGCAGTGCCGCATACATGTTCGACATCTCGGCGAGCACCTCCTCTGCGCCCGCCTGTCTCAGGATTTCTGCGTGGGCGTTGCGCCGCCCGTCAAGATGCGAACCGCCGGTGAAGCCGATGGCGCGCATTCCCGCCGCCCGCGCCGCCGCCACGCCATGCGGCGAATCCTCGACAACCACGCAATGCTCTGGGGCAACGCCGAGCCGCTCTGCCGCCAGCAAGAAGAGATCCGGCGCTGGCTTGCCGCGGGCAACCTGGTCGGCGCTGAACCCCCGGCGCTCGAAGAACGGCGCCAAGTCCGCGACCCGCAGCGTGGTCGCGAGACGCCTGAGCGATCCGCCGGTGCCGATCGCCATGGGGATGCCCGCATCCCGCAACTGGCAAAGCAGCGCGCGCACCCCCGGAATGAGGTGAAGCCCCGCCTCGTAGCGCGCAAAGAGCCTGCGTTCGAAGTTGTCCGAGAAGTCCGGCGGACAGGGCGCACCCGAGCGCTGCGCCACATGCGCGTGGATCACCGAGATCGAGACGCCCAGGAAGCGCGCGCCGATCTCCTCTGGCGTGGCGTCCTCGATCCCGAGCGCGCGCATCTCCTCGGCGATGGCCGCCAGCGAATGCGGCTCGCTGTCCACCAGACAGCCGTCGAGATCGAAGATGACGGCATGGGTCTGGGTCATGTCCTGCGTCCTTCTCCCCTTGGTCCGATCCCCGTCTCTCGGGTTTCAGATGCGCTGCTCGCTCTCGCGGTCGAAAAGATGCACCAGCGCCGGGTCGATGATGAAGCCGACCTCGGTGCCGGGACGCGCCGTGATCCGCTCCTTGACCACCGCGTCGACAAGATCGCTGCCCGCCTTGGCAAAGACCTGCGTTTCGGACCCGGTGGGCTCGACCACCACCACGCGCACGGGAATACCGCCCTCGCCGATGCCGATATGTTCGGGACGGATGCCGTAGGTGACCCCCTGCCCCTCGCGCGCGGCGGTCGCCGGCAACGGCAGCTCCAGCCCGCCGTCCGAGACGAAGCGCTTCTCGCCGCCGCGGGTGGCGACATGGCCGTGAAGGAAGTTCATCGAGGGCGAGCCGATGAATCCGGCGACGAAGACGTTCTGCGGCTCGTCGTAGAGATCGAGCGGCGCGCCGATCTGCTCGACCCGGCCGTCGCGCATCACCACGATCTTGTCGGCCATGGTCATCGCCTCGATCTGGTCGTGGGTGACATAGACGATGGTGGTCTTCAGCCGCTGGTGCAGTTCCTTGATCTCGACCCGCATGGTGACGCGCAGCTTGGCATCGAGGTTCGACAGCGGCTCGTCGAAGAGGAACACCTGCGGGTCGCGCACGATGGCCCGGCCCATGGCGACGCGCTGGCGCTGCCCGCCCGAGAGCTGCTTTGGATAACGGTCGAGGTAGCGGTCGAGATCGAGGATCGCCGCCGCGCGGCCCACCTTGTCGTCGATCTCGGACTGCGGGCGCTTGGCCATCTTCAGCGGGAAGCCCATGTTCTCGCCCACGGTCTTGTGCGGGTAGAGCGCGTAGCTCTGGAACACCATGGCGATGTCGCGCTCCTTGGGGGGCACGTCGTTGACCACGCGCCCGCCGATCGAGACGGTGCCGCCGCTGATCTGCTCGAGCCCGGCCAGCATCCGCAGGAGCGTGGACTTGCCGCAGCCCGACGGGCCGACGAGCACGACGAACTCGCCATCCTCGATGTCGACGCTGACGCCGTGCATGACCTGAAGCGCCCCGTAGCGCTTGATCACGTTGTCGATCTTTACCTCTGCCAATGGCCTGCCCCCCTACTGCGGCAATTCGATCTGCATCTTCACGTCGGCCGGCGGCGCGGATGCGGCGATCTCGAAGGCGCGGACGCTCTCGTCGAAATCGAAGGTTCTGGTGATCAGCGGTTTCACGTCGATGGCGCCGGAGGCGAGCATCGCGACGCAGCGCGGAAAGACATGGGCGTAGCGGAAGATGTTCTCGACCCGCGCCTCGCGCACCATGGCGGCTCCGGCGTCATACTGTATGGGGTCGGGCTGGCCGCCGATCATCACCACGCAGCCGCCTGGCGCCAGCGCCTCGAAGACGCCCGCCGCCGCCTTCGGCGAGCCCGTCGCCTCGAAGACGATGTCCGCGCCCCAGCCCTCGGTCTCGGCGTGGACCTTTTCCGCCAAGTTCGCCTTCCCCGCGTGCACCGGCACGATGGCGCGGCTGAGCGAGGCGGCGATCTCGAGCTTCTTCTCGGCCAGATCGGTGACATAGACCCGCGCACAACCGGCGGCGAGCGCCGAGAGCGCCGTCACCAGCCCGATCGGCCCGGCCCCCAGCACCACGGCGATGTCGCCCGGGCGCACCCGCGCCTTGGTCGCGGCGTGCACGCCGACGGCAAGCGGCTCGACCATTGCGGCCTCGGCAAAGCTGACGTTGTCCGGGAGTTTGAAAGTGAACGCCGCGGGGTGCACGCAGGTCGGGCGCAGGATTCCATGCACCGGCGGCGTCGCCCAGAAACGCACGGCGGGATCGACGTTGTACATGCCGAGCCGGGTGGCCTTGGAGTTCGGATCGGGGATGCCCGGCTCCATGCAGACCCGGTCGCCGACCTTCAGGTGCTGCACCTCGCCGCCGGTCTCGATCACGGTGCCCGAGGCCTCGTGGCCGAGGATCATCGGCGCCTTGACCTCGAACTGGCCGATCTTGCCGTGGGTGTAGTAATGCACGTCCGAGCCGCAGATGCCGACGGTGTGCAGCTTGATCCGCACGTCGCGCGGGCCGAGCGCCGCTTCCTCGCGGTCGATCTCGGGGACGTCGCGCAGCGACAGCTCGTCTTTGCGTTCGAGAACGAGAGACTTCATGGTCTAGCCTTTCGTGATGATGAGCACGGCCAGCGCGAGTGCGATGGCGTTGGAAATCCAGATCGACGGGCCGAACGGCTCGATGAAGCGGAACCAGATCAGCGACAGCGCGACCCAGATCACCACCGAGATGAACAGCCGGTCGAACCAGTTGGTCTGGATCGGCAGGAAGCCGGTCTTGGTCTCTTCGGGCGGCGCGTCGGTCTCGTGCAGGTTCAGTTTCTCGTCCATGTCGCCCAGTTCTTCGAGATCGGTCATGTCCTCATCCCTTCACGGCGCCGAATGTGAGACCCGCCACGATGTGTTTCTGCACCATGCCGAAGACGATCAGCGCCGGGATCAGGGTGAAGACCGAGATTGCCGCCATGATCCCCCATTCGGTGCCGGTTGTGGTGACATATTCCGACAGGCCGGTGGTCAGCGTGCGGGCGTTGAAGTTGGTCAGAGTCGCGGCCAGCAGGTACTCGTTCCAGGCAAACACCCAGGTCAGGATCAGCGTCACCGCAAGGCCGGGCCGGGCCAGCGGGAACACCACCTCGGTGATCACCTTCCAGGCGCTGGCACCGTCGACATAGGCGGCCTCGTCCAGCTCCTTGGGGATGCCGTCCACTGTCGGGCGCAGGGTCCAGATGGCGAAGGGCAGATTGAAGGTGCAATAGACCAGGATCATGCCGATGCGGGTGTCGAGCAGGGTGAAATCCCCGACCTTGTAGACCTGCGTCATCAGCAGGAAGAGCGGCAGCAGGAACACCGCGGGCGGGGCCATGCGGTTGGTGATGGTCCAGAAGAAGATGCTCTCCTTGCCGCCCATGTCGAAACGCGACAGCGCGTAGCAGGCCAGGAAGCCGAGCGTCGTGCAGAGCAGCGCGTTGCCCGAGGAGATCACCAGCGAGTTGACCATGTAGCCGCGCAGCGTGCGGTCGTTCAGCACGTCGATGTAGTTCTGCCAGTAGATGTTTTTCAGCAGGATGTCGGGGGTCGAGAAGAGATCCACCGCCGGCTTCACCGAGATGACGAAGAGCCAGTAGATCGGAAACAGCGTCAGGAAGCTGATCAGGATCCAGAACAGCACGTAGAGCCAGGGGCGGTTCTTGCGCATGGGTCAGCCCTTCTTGTTGCGGGGGGCGATGAGGCCGACGTAGAGCAGCCAGCACACCACGATGGTGAGATAGAGGACGATGACCGAGATCGCCGAACCGTAGCCGTAGTTCGTCCTCGGGAAGACCTCCTTGAAGATGTGCACGCCGACGTAGCGGGTGGCCGAGCCCGGCCCGCCGCCGGTCAGCATCAGCACCTCGTCGACGGTGCGCAGCGCGTCCATCAGGCGGATGAAGACCGTGGCGAGGATCGCCGGGCGGATCATCGGCAGGGTGATGTGCCAGAAGATCTGCCGCTTGTTCGCGCCGTCGATCTGCGCCTGCTCGAAGGGGTCGGGCGGCAGCGAGACCAGCGCCGCGATCAGCGTCAGCGTGACCAGCGGCGTCCAGTGCCAGATGTCCATGACCACGGTGGTGATGAATGCCGCGATGGCACTCTGGCCGATGTTGAGGTCATAGCCGAACCAGCTGTCCAAAAGGTTGGGAATGATGCCGATCGACGGCGTGGTCATCAGCTTCCAGATCGAGCCGACGATGATCGGCGCCATGATCAGCGGCAGCGTGTGGATGGTGCGGAAGATCGCCTTGCCGGGGAAGTCCTTCATGAAGGCCTGCGCCAGCAGGTAGCCGAGGATCAACTCCGAGATCACCGCGAAGAACACGAAGGCGGCGGTCACCCCCAGCGAGGCGAGGAACTGCGTGTCGAAGACAACGCGGCGGTAATTCTCGGCCCAGTTGAACACCATGTCGGGATTGACCGCGAAGGGGTTCCACTGGTGGAACGATACGTAGACGACGTAGATGAACGGAAGCACGCCGAAGAAGAACAGCACCAGCAGCGTCGGTGCCAGCAGCAGCCATCCCAGTTTGTTGGAGTGCATCGGGAGATCCTTTCGGTGCTGGGCGCGAACCGGCCCTGCCCGGACGCAGCGCGCGGCCGGGAGCGACGGGCCGCCCGAAGGCGGCCCTCCTGCGAAGCCTCTGGGGCCTTACTGGCGGTAGCCGAGGTCGGTCAGTTCCTGCTCGGTCTTCTCGGCCATCTGGTCGAGTCCGCTGTCGGGATCGATCTTGCCGGTCAGGATGTCGTAGAAGATCGGCGCGATCGCCTCGCGCAGCTGCGCGTGGAACGGATAGGGCGGCGCCCCGGCGAAGAGCTTCCCGTCTTCGCGGAGCATGTCGTAGTAGCCGCCCAGTTCGTCGTTCATCTCCTGCACGCCCGGGTCGTCGTAGGTCGCGGTATGGGTGATGCGCGGTGCTGCGACGGCCCAGCCCGGCTGCACGGATTCCTGTCCGATGTACTGCAGGAAAAGCAGCGCGGCGTCCTGGTTCTTCGAGGTGACCGGCAGGCCGAAGGCACCGCCATCGTAATAGCCGATGTAGCCGTCGCCGGCCTCTGCCTCGGCCATCACCCCGTCCTCGAGCGGCGGCAGCGCCACGCCGACATTGCCCACCACCCGCGACTTGCTGTCATCCGAGGCGATCCAGGCGGCGTTCTCGCCGTAGACGAGACCCTGCGCGGCGCGTCCGGCGGCAAAGGTCGTGGCGACCTCGGTCCAGGTCGACTGCACCGACTCCGGCGGGGCGATGTCGCGCATGTGCAGCCACCACTTCAGCGCCGCCTTGGCCTTGTCCGAGTTCATCGTGCCGCCGTTCTCGACGGTGGCGGCGTAGTTGTTGTCGGGGTCGATCCCCCAGCCGTAGACGCCGAAGGTCGGCGCGACGGTCTCGACGTATTCGTACCAGGAGGCCGGGTGGCCGGTGTGCGCCTGCGCCGTCGTGCCCCAAAGGTCCATGTCGTGATCTTCGCCCCACTTGGTGAAGAACTCGGCGATCTGGGTGTACTCTTCATGGGTGGTGGCGGGCTTCAGCTCGTTGCCCGTCGCCTCCTTGAAGGCGGCCTGCACCTCCGGGTCGTTGAACAGGTCGGTGCGGTAGAGGTAGATCTTGATGAAGGCTTCCATCGGGATGCCGTAGAGATCGCCGTTCTCGCCCCGGAAGTAGTCGGCGAAGGTGGTGAAGGCGGCCTCGTCGAAGCCCGGCGCCTTAAGATCGGGATTGTCGGCCAGCGACTTCGTCACATCGACGAGGAAGTTCCGCGCCAGGTAGGCGTAGACGATGTCCTGCTCGATGTAGACCATGTCGTAGATGCCGGTCCCGGCCTCCATGTCCTTGATCGCCTTGTCGTACATCTGGTCCCAGGAGGTGGTTTCGATCTCCACCCGGATGCCGGTCTTTTCCTCGAACTCGGGGGCCAGAACGTCGCTGATGTAATTGGACGGCGGCGTCGCCTCGGTCACCCCGCGCAGCGTCACCCCCTGGAATTTCTCGCCGGCCTTGGCCCAGAAGTCGTCGTCCTGGGCGAATGCGCTGCCGGCAGCAATGGACAGGGCCAGCGCCGAAACGCCCAGCCTGAATGCAAAGCTCATGATCTTCCTCCCTAAAATATCGGTTCGGCGCCGTCCTTCCGCAGCAATCGCGGCTCCTCTCGCAGCGCCTCTCCCTGCGTCACCTTTACAAATGTATCACCATCCATTCAAGTGAAATATGCATCTGTAATTTATACACTACAGATGTAATAACTGGCGTATCCCGCAGGCTTGCTGCTAATCTTGATCCTCGGGGATGATGGGAACTGCCGATGCTCAAGGAAAAAGAAGACGAGGCGATCTCGTTCGTCAGCGAGGTGTGCTGGCACTATTACGTCAACGGCATGACGCAGGCCGAGATCGGCCAGTCGCTGGGGGTCACGCGGCTGCGGGTAAACCAGGCGATCCAGAAGGCCAAGGCGCTCGGCATGGTGAAGGTGCAAATCGAGTCACCCTTCCTGCCGCGCGTCGAGATGCAGAATGCGCTGCGCGAGGCGCTGGGGCTGGAGCAGGTTCTGATCGCCCCGGCCAACCGCGACAATTACGACTTTCACACGCCGGTCGGGGCCGCGCTGGCCTCCTTCCTGTCGCGGCACCTGGAAACCGCCGGCTGGCGTCGGATCGGCGTGTCCTGGGGCATGACGCTGCAATGCGCCATCGCCCACATGGCGCGGCAAGAGTGTCCCGACCTCGAGATCATCTCGATGATCGGCGGCACCACCAAGGGCGCGGTGTTCAATTCCTTCGGCATCGCCTCGGGCTTCGCCGAACGGCTGGGGGCGAGCTACTCGCTGCTCGCCGCGCCGATCTTCCTGTCGGAGGGCATCGACCGCGATGCCTTCCTCGGGCAGGAGATCTTCCGCGAGCACCTGGGCAAGTTCGAGACCCTCGACGCCGCCATTCTCACGGCGAGCGACATCTCGGCACGGTCCTACCTCGTCTCTTCCGGCCTGCCCTCGCAGGCCCACGCCGAGCGGCTGGTCGAGCTTGGCGCAATTGGCGACGTGGTCGGGCGCTTCCTTGATGCCGAGGGACGGAACGTGTCGAACGACCTCGACGACCGGACCATCGGAATCACGCTCGACACGCTGGCCGCGATCCCCGAGAAAATCCTCGTCGCGGCCGGTCCGCACAAGGTGAACGTGATCCGTGCGGCAGCGAAACGCGGATTGATGAGCATGCTCGTCACCGATGACGTGACCGCGGAGCTTTTGCTCAGGGACACCTGAACATCCTGATAATGCGCGACTTTCATGACCCCTGGCACCACCACGGCGCCGGGGTTTCGCGCGTTGTATCGCCCGGCACCGGACCTGGATCAAAAAACTGCCGCGCGTAAAAAAATCATTTGTAAGATTATAAATGCACTTGTAACGTTCGCGAAGATCGGGGCCGATGCCGCCCCCGATCGCGCCGGGTGATCTTGCGGCGCGCAGTCCGGTTGGGAGGCCGGCGCGGCACAAAGCAAACGGGAGGAGCTGCATGGGCAAGCTGGGGATTCACTCGTTCGTCTGGACGGGCGGGCAGACGCAGGGCGATCTGGAAATGGCGCTCGAGAAAACCGCCGAGCACGGCTATCGCACCATCGAATTTGCCTACCTGCGCCCCGAGCTCTTCGATCTCGACCGGCTGGCCCGAAAGGCGCAGTCGCTCGACGTGGAAATCGGCGTGACCATGGGGCTGCCCGCCGAGAAGGACGTCTCGAGCGAGGACCCGGAACGCGTCGCCGCGGGCAAGGCGATGCTGCGCGACGCGGTGCAGGCGGTGCGCGACATCGGCGGCAACAAGCTCGGCGGCATCCTCTACTCCGCGCATATGAAGTACGACCGCCAGCCCTCGGAAGACGGCTGGAAGAACAGCGTCGAGGCGATCGCGGAGACCGCCGATATCGCACAGGCGGCGGGCATCGATCTGGTTCTGGAGGTGGTCAACCGCTTCGAGACCAACCTGCTCAACACCACGGCGCAGGGGCTGAAATTCATCGACGCCACCGGCTCGGACCACGTGCGGCTGCACCTCGATACCTTCCACATGAACATCGAAGAGGCCAATCCCGCCGCCGCCATAAGGCTGGCCGGGGACAAGGTCGGCTACTTCCACATCGGCGAAAGCAACCGCGGCTACCTCGGTGACGGCACCGTCGATTTCGGTCTGATCTTCGACGCGCTGCTCGACATCGACTACCAGCGCGACATCGTCTTCGAGAGCTTTTCCAGCGCGGTGGTCGACGAGGGGCTGTCGCGCGCTTGCGGCATCTGGCGCGACACGTGGACCGACAGCGATCCGCTCGCCGCGCACGCCAAGGGGTTCATCGAGCGCGGCATGGAGGAGGCCCGCCGCCGCCGTGCCACCAATGCGCGGGCCTGAGATGCGCTTTCCCGCCCCGGACAGCCTCGGACCCACGGTCTGCGTCGGCGAGATCCTCGTCGAGATCGTCGCGGCCACGCCGGGCGCGGGGTTTCTCGAGGCGCAGCCGCTGGTCGGCCCCTTCGCCAGCGGTGCCCCCGCGATCTTCATCTCGCAATGCGGCCGGCTCGGCGGCAGTGCCGCGCTGGTGGGCTGCGTCGGCGCGGATGACTTCGGGCGGCTGAACCTCGACCGACTGGCCCGTGACGGGGTGGATACCTCCGCGATCCGCATCGATCCAGACTACCCCACCGGCAGCGCTTTCGTGCGCTACCGCTTGGACGGCGAGCGCGATTTCGTCTTCAATCTCGCCACATCCGCCGCCGCCCGCTTCGGCTGGGATGATGCGACCGGAGCGTTGCTTGCGCGCGCCGGGCATCTGCACGTGATGGGCACCGCGCTCGCCATGGCCAGCGCCTGGGAGGTGATCGACCGCGCCGTGCCGCTGGTCAAGGCGCGTGGGGGCAGCGTCTCCTTCGATCCGAACCTGCGCAAGGAACTGCTGAACGACCCTGAGGTCCTGCCGCGGTTTTCGCGCATGGTCGCACAGTGCGACCTGCTGCTGCCCTCGGGCGACGAGCTGCTCATGGCGGCGGGCACGGACAGCGGCGACAGGGCAGTGGCCGCGCTTTTCGACCTCGGCATTGGCGAGATCGCCCTCAAGCAGGGCGCGGCTGGCGCGACCGTCTACGCGGCAGGGGCCGCGCCGGTCTCTGCCCCCGCCTTCTGCGTCCAGGAGCTGGACCCGACCGGTGCCGGGGACTGTTTCGGCGGCGCCTATGTCACCTGCCGCCGACTCGGCATGGGGATCGCCGAGGCGCTGACCTACGCCTGCGCCGCCGGGGCGCGGAACGTGACGGTCCGCGGCCCGATGGAAGGTGCCGGAACCCGCGCCGAGCTTGATGCCTTCATCGCCGCGACGGAGCGGCGGGCATGAGCCGGCTGGCGCTCACCGATCTTGCGGCGGCGCGCGGGAGGCGCGGGCTGACCTCGGTCTGTTCGGCGCACCCGCTGGTGCTGCGCGCGGCGCTGCGGCTCGGGCGGCAGACCGGCGAAACGGTGCTGATCGAGGCCACCTGCAACCAGGTCAACCATCGGGGCGGCTACACCGGCATGACGCCCGCCGATTTCGCCGCGCTGGTCCGCCGGCTCGCATCGGAGGAAGGACTGCCCGATGCGCAGCTTTTGCTTGGCGGCGATCACCTTGGCCCCAACCCGTGGCGCGACCGGCCCGCCGAAGCGGCGCTGGCCGAGGCCGAGGAGATGGTCGCGGCCTATGTCTCTGCGGGCTTCGGCAAGATCCACCTCGACGCCTCGATGGGCTGCGCTGACGAGCCGCCCGCGCTTGACGACGAGACCACGGCGCGCCGCGCCGCCCGGCTGGCCAGCGTGGCCGAGCGGGTCGCCCGCGAAAAGGGCCTGCCCGCGCCGCGCTATATTCTCGGTACGGAAGTGCCGACGCCGGGCGGCGCCGACCACCTGCTCGACAGCGTCGCGCCAACTGCGCCCGAAGCCGCCCGGCGCACCATCGAGGTGCACCGAATGGTCTTTGCCAGGGCCGGTCTGGAAGACGCGTTTTCCCGCGCGATCGCGCTGGTCGTCCAGCCGGGCGTGGAGTTCGGCAATCGCAATGTCATCCCCTACGACCCAGCGCGGGCGAAGGCGCTCAACGCGGTGCTGCGCGAGGAGCCGCGTTTCGTCTTCGAGGCGCATTCCACCGACTACCAGGGGGCCGCCCCCCTCGCTGCGTTGGTGCGCGGCGGCTATGCCATCCTCAAGGTTGGACCCGAGGTCACCTTCGCCCTGCGCGAGACGCTCTACGCGCTCGACCTCATCGCGTCGGACCTGATCCCCGGCTACGGCGAGCGCCCGCTGATGGCGGCCATGGAGCGCGCGATGCTCGACGCCCCCCGCGACTGGCAGCGCCACTATGGCACGGGCATCGATGCACATCTGCTGCGGCACTACTCGCTGTCGGACCGGATCCGCTACTACTGGCCCGCGCCCGGCGCACAGCGGGCCGTGGACCGGCTGCTCTCGGCGCTCTCCGGCAACCGCCTGCCGATGCCGCTGCTGCGCCAGCACCTGCCCGCCGCCCTGTCCCTCGCCGATCAGCCGCTCGACCCCGAAGCGCTGCTCATCAGCCGCGTCATGGACGCGCTCCGCCCCTATTCCGCCGCCTGCCTGCAGGACGACGCCGCCACACCGGCCTGAATCTTATTGGCCTGAATCTTATTGGCCCGAATTTTACCGGCCTGACGCCGGACCCACGACGGAGGAAATCCCATGCCCCTCGACCAGTTCCGCCTCGACCGCAAGACCGCGCTGATCACCGGAGGCAACCGCGGCATCGGCCTTGCAATCGCGCGGCTCTTCGGCGAGGCGGGCGCGCGCTGCCTGCTCACCAGCCGCAGCGAGACGCCGGAGCTGACCGCCCTGCTGGAGGAGCATCCGGACCGCTACCGCTGGGTGCAGGAGGATGTGACCGACCCCGAGGCGGGCGCGCGGCTGGTCGCCGCGACCCTCGACGCCTTCGGAACACTCGACGTGCTGGTCAACAACGCCGGGGTCGCGGCCAACGGCAATTTCCACGAGTTCGACGACGCGCAGCTCGACTACATCATGGGCACCAACCTCATCGCGCCGTTCCGCATCGCCCGCGCTGCCGTGGCGCAGATGCTGAAGCAGGGCGGCGGCACAGTGGTCAACGTCGGCTCGATCTCGGGCTATGTGGCCAACAAGCCGCAGCTGCAGGTCGCCTACAACGCGTCCAAGGCGGCGATCCACCAGATGACCAAGACCATGGCCTTCGAATACGCCGGGCGCGGCATCCGAGTGAACGCCATCGCGCCGGGCTACGTGGTCTCGGACATGACCAAGGGCGGCATCGCCAACGCCGAGTGGAACCGCATCTGGACCGAGAACACCCCCATGGGCCGCTTCGCCGAGCCCGAGGAGATGGCCAA
Source organism: Salipiger mangrovisoli (assembly GCF_015223355.1). Classification (GTDB taxonomy): domain Bacteria; phylum Pseudomonadota; class Alphaproteobacteria; order Rhodobacterales; family Rhodobacteraceae; genus Salipiger; species Salipiger mangrovisoli. The sequence continues at coordinate 60,711 of NZ_JADFFK010000013.1, forward strand.
TTGCGCGCTGTTCCTCGCCTCGCCGGCCTCGAGCTACGTGACCGGGGAAATCCTCGTCGCGGACGGCGGCTACACCACGCATTGAACATCGGACACGCGGGCCGCACGGCCCGCCGGAGGGAGGAGAGACATGAGCAAACTGACGGGAAAGGTCGCCGCGATCACCGGCGGGGCTTCGGGGATCGGGCTGGCCTCGGCCGAGGCGATGCATGCCGAGGGTGCGACCGTTGTGCTGGTCGACCGCGATGAAGCGGCGCTGGAGAAGATCGTCGCCCGGCTCGGCGCGCGCGCCATCGCGCAGGTGACCGACCTGCTCGATCCCGCAAGCTGCGACGCGATGGTGCCGCAGGTGCTGGAGAAGGCCGGACAGATCGACATCCTGCATTGCAACGCCGGCACCTACATCGGCGGCGACCTGACCGAGACCACCCCCGCCACCATCGACCGCATGCTGAACCTCAACGTCAACGCGGTGATGAAGAACGTGCACGCGGTGATCCCGCACATGACCGGCCGCGGCACCGGCGACATCGTGGTGACCTGCTCGGTCGCCGGGCATTCGGCGATCCCCTGGGAGCCGGTCTACTCGGGCTCGAAATGGGCGATCACCTGTTTCGTGCAGACCATGCGGCGGCAGCTCTTCAAGCACGGCATCCGGGTCGGGCAGGTCTCGCCGGGGCCGGTGATCTCGGCGCTGCTGGCCGACTGGCCCGAGGAAAACCTGCGCAAGGCCAAGGAGAACGGCAGCCTGATCGAGCCCGAGGAAGTGGCCGAGGCGGTGCTCTTCATGCTGACACGCAAGCGCACGGTGACAATCCGCGACGTGATCGTCCTGCCGACGAACTTCGACATCTAGGGGGCGGGCATGGCTGATCTTTCCGGGCTGACCGCCCTCATCACCGGCGCCGCGGGCGGCATCGGCACGGCCATGGCCGAGGGCTTCGCCGCCGCCGGAGCGCGGCTGGCGCTGGTCGACATCCGCGACGCCTCGGAGCTTGCCGCGCGGCTGGGGCCGGAGCATCGCGCCTTCACGCTCGATCTCGAGGACCCCGAGGCGATCGCCGCACGCACCGCCGAGATCGGCGAGGCCATGGGCATCGACATCCTGGTCAACAACGCCGGCCACGGGGTGATCTTTCCCGCCGAGGAGCCGCAGGTCGAAACCTGGGACCGCACCATGCGGATCAACCTGCGCGCACCATGGCTGCTGGCGGCGGCGGCCCTGCCCTACCTCAAGGCCTCGGGGCGCGGGCGGGTGATCAACATCTCGTCGCAGGCGGGGGTGGTGGCGCTCGACGAGCACGCTGCCTACGGCGCCAGCAAGGCCGGGCTGATCCTGCTGACCAAGGTGCAGGCGTTTGAATGGGCGCGCCATGGCGTCACGGTAAATGCCATCGCGCCGACCGTGGTCGAGACCCCGATGGCGGTGATCGGCTGGTCTGGCGAGAAGGGCGTGAAGGCCCGCGCCGAGATCCCCGTGGGCCGCTTCGCCAAGCCGCGAGAAATCGCTGCCGCAGCGCTCTATTTCGCCTCGGAGGATGCCGCCATCGTCACCGGCGAGACATTGATGGTGGACGGCGGCTTCACCATGCGCTGACGCCGCCCCCCGTCCGGGCCCGCGTCACGCGGGCTCGGGCAGGGCAGCGGGGATCGCGACCCGGCGCTCCTCGCGATCGAAGAGGTGCAGCCTCGCGCGCTCGGCGCAGAGCGACAGACCATCCCCCGCGCGCCCCTCGAAGCCGCCATCCGTCTGCACCACCAGCTCGGTGCCGTTCGCCAACTCCACGTGCAGGTTGGTCAGCCCGCCGAGCCGCTCGACGATCCGCAATATGCCCTGCCAGCCGATTGCGCCATTTTCCGCCGTGCCGATGGCGATATGCTCGGGACGTATGCCCAGCGTGACACCCGCGCCGGGTAGCCGCAGGTCTGCGGGCAAATCACCGACCGGCAGGAAGTTCATCTTCGGCGCGCCGATAAAGCCCGCGACGAACATGTTGGCGGGCCGGTTGTAGAGTTCCATCGGCGCGCCGACCTGCTCGATCCGCCCGTCGCGCAGCACCACGATCTTGTCGGCCATGGTCATCGCCTCGGTCTGGTCGTGGGTGACGTAGATCATCGTCGCCTGCAGCCGCTCGTGCAGCCGCATCAGCTCCAGCCGCATGTTCACCCGCAGCGCCGCATCGAGGTTCGACAGCGGCTCGTCGAAGAGGAACACCTTGGGGTCGCGCACGATGGCGCGGCCGATGGCCACCCGCTGGCGCTGTCCGCCCGAGAGCTCGCGCGGTCGGCGCTCCAGCAGGTGCCCGAGTTCCAGCACCTCGGCGGCGGCGCGCACCATGCGGGCGCGCTCCTCTTTCGGCACCTTGGCGACGCGCAGCGCGAAGCCCATGTTCTCCTCGACCGTCATGTGCGGGTAGAGCGCGTAGCTCTGGAACACCATGGCAAGGCCGCGGTCCATCGGCTCGCTGTCATTCTCGCGCCGCCCGTCGATCAGCAGCTCGCCAGCAGTGATCGGCTCCAGCCCCGCGATCATCCGCAAGAGGGTGGACTTGCCGCAGCCCGAGGGGCCGACGAAGACGACGAATTCGCGGTCGTGCACCTGCAGGTCCACGCCCTTGATGACCTCGAGCCCGCCAAAGCTCTTGCGCAGGCCCTTCAATTCCAGATCAGCCAAGTTTCCTCTCCCTCCCGAGGTCCGGCAGTGCCTGCCGGACGATATGTGCCATGCCGACCAGCCCCGCCGCGTCGCCGAGCGCGGCGCGCAGCAGCGGCGTATCCCGGTAACTGGGCATCGCAGAGCGCGCGATCTCGGCGCGGATCGCGGGCTCCAGCAAATCGAAACCGTTGGCCAGCCCGCCGCCCATCACCAGAACGTCCGGCGCGTAGAGATGCAGCAGGTTCGCGAAACCCCGGCCCAGCCAGCGCCCGTGCTCGGCAACGAGCCGTCGCGCCAGCCGGTCGCCGCGACGCGCGGCCTCGATCACGTCGCGCCCGCTCGGCGGCGGCGTGCCATCCTTGCGCGCGCGCATCACCCGCGCCGCGCGCCAGCCAAGCGCGGTGCCCGAGGCCAGCGCCTCGAAACAGCCCTGCGCGCCGCAGGCGCAGTCGGTGCTGTGCTCGGCGATCTTCATGTGGCCGATCTCTCCGGCCAGGCCGCCGCGTCCGCGCAACACGTGGCCGTCGACGATCACCCCGCCGCCGATGCCGGTCGAGACGGTGACAAAGACCAGCGATCCCGCGCCCTGCCCCGCACCGTGAAGCTGCTCTCCCAGCGCGGCGGCATTGGCGTCATTCTCCAGCAGCACCGGCAGGCCGAGCCGCTCTCCGAGCAACGCGCTCACCGGCACGTCGCGCCAGCCGAGCAGCGTCGGCGGCGCCAGCATCCGGCCGCCGGTCGCATCCAGCGGGCCGGGCGCGCAAAGGCCAGCCGCCAGCGGCGCCGGTCCGGTGTCCCGGCAGCGGGACGCCAGCGCACAGAGCCCGTCCAGCACGGCACCCACCCCTTCGCGCGCCGGGGTCGGTGCCTCGGCACCGGCCAGCCGCGTGCCGTCCGGCGCCATCAGCGCCGCGCGCATGCGCGTGCCGCCGAGATCAAAGCAGAGGACGGGCGCGGCGCTCATGCCAGCTGCGCCCCGAGCCCGCGCAGCCAGTCGAAGCGCGCCGGAAGGTCCTCGGCGCCGAAGGCCAGGGAGCCCATCACCACGGTGTCCGCCCCGGCCGCGCGCAAATCCGGCACGGTGGTCTCGCGGATCCCCCCGTCGGCGGCGATCAGCACGTGTCCAAGCCCGCGGGCGTCCAATCGGCTGCGCAGCTGGCGGATGCGCAGACAGGCCTCGGGGTCGAGACCCGCGCCCTTGATGCCGATGCGCGTGCCCATGAGCGTCACGATTGCCACCTTGGACAGGAACGGCTCGAGCGCCTCCAGCGGTTGCTCGAGCGTCAGCGCAACACCTGCCGCCGTCCCCCGCGCCGCCAGCATGTCGAGCGCGGCGAGCCCTTCCTGCCCGGTCTCGGCATGAACGGTCACGAGGTCTGCGCCGGCCTCGGCGAACTGCCGCGCCTGCGCGACGACGATGTCGCCCTGCGTCATCAGGTGCACGTGCACCGGGGCCTGTGCCGCCTCGGCGATGCGGGCCACGAGATCTGGAAAGAACAGGAACCCCGGGGTGAAGCGCGCGTCGGCCACGTCGATGTGAAGGACATCAGCATAGGGCGCGATCCGCGCCATGTCGCGCTCGAGGTTCAGCAGGTCGGCGGACCAGAGCGAGATCTCGGCCAGCAGGCGGTTGCGGGGGAGCGTGTCGGGAAACGAGGTCATGGCCATCTTTCAGTCGAGCTGTGCAAGGAAGTCGGAAATGGCCGCTCTGGCGGCCTCGCGATGTGCCTGCGGATCCGCCGCCTTGTCGGGCAGCGGCTTGAGTATCGCCTTTGGCAGCAGCCCCGCGAGCTCGGCGGCGAGCGCCGCCGGGTGGATCAGGTCGCGCGGGGCGGAGAGGATCAGCGCAGGCATGGCGAGCGATGCGATCTGTGCCTCGGTCAGCCCCGGATCATCCGCCGCCATGGCCGCCAGCACCGGCGCGAACGCCGCCGCATTGGGGCGGGTGAAATAGCCGCGCAGCGAGGCGAGGTTGTCGGGCGCCTCCGCCATGTCCCGCGCCAGCACGGTGCCGTCCACCCCCGTCTCGCCCGCGCCGAGCCTCCGCGCGGCCTCGGCCACGGGGGCCATGTTGTCCCGCACCGGGCCCGCGCCCCAGGCGGGGCGCAGCAGGATCAGCCCGCGCACCCGCTCGGGCCGCGCCACCGCCAGCTTCAGCGCCAGCGCCGCGCCCATCGACACGCCGCCGAGCACCAGCGGGCCGCTCCCTTCCCGAGACAGCAGCACCTCGAGGTCCTCAGCAAACTGATCGAAACTCCACCCGCCCGCGCCCGCATCGGATCGCCCATGACCACGGCATTCAAGAGTCAGGCGCGTGACGGGAACATCCTCGGGGAAAAGCGCCGCCACCTGCGCCTCGTCGCCGCCGAGCCCGTGCTGGAACAGCACCTTTGGGCCGGAGCCGGCGCGGTAGCAGGCGAGGCGCGTGGCCTGACGGGTGATCTCGCCGACCGCGCTCATGCCAGCCAGGCCTCCATGCGTCGCGCGGTCCGCGGCACCTCGTCCAGCGTGATGCCATGGGTGACCAGCGCGCCCGCGTAGCCCGCCGCGGCAAGCCTCAGCACGAAGTCGGGAAAGTCGACGGCCCCTTCGCCCGGCGGCACCACCGCGCCCTCGGGGCTGCGGTCCTTGGCATGGGCAAGGCCGAGCATCGGCGCGGCTTCACCAACCGCGCGGGCAACGATGCCGCGCACCTCGGCGGGCGTGCCGGTCTCGAAGAGATTGGCGGGATCGAGGATGATGCGCAGCCGGTCGGTCTGCAACTCGCGCGCGAGGCGCAGCGCGTCGGAAACCTCGCGCACTACGTTGGCCTGCTCCGGCTCGATGCCCAGCACCACGCCCGCACCCTCGGCCATCTCGGCCAGCTGCGCCATGCAGGCGCGCATGTCGGCCCAGGCCTCGGGGGAGCTGTTGTCCGGATGCGGTGCCCATTGATCAGCGGCGTTGCGGCTGCCGGTGCAGAGGGTGACCATCGGGATGCCCGCCGCGGCGGCGCAGCCGATGACCCCGCGCAGGCGGGTGACGCCCTCCTGCCGGACATCGGCGTCGGGATGGGCGAGATTGCAGGTGCCCGAGAGCGCGGGGAGCGAGACCGAGCTGGCCTCCGCCGCCGATCGCAGGGAGCACGAGACGCCCCCGGGCACTGCCGCGGGCACCGGGTCGAGCCCGGCGCAGGCGAGGTTGAACTGCGCGGCGGAAAATCCGGCATCGCGTACCTGTTTCAGCACCGCGAGCGGATCACTGCCCGGAAAGGTCTTGGCGAAGATGCCCGCCTGCATCACACCGCCCCCGTCACATCCGCCAGAGCCACCCGCGCGCCGCCCTGCCGCACGGAGCTGGCGATGGCGGTCATCGCGCGGATCGAGGCGATGCCGTCCTCGACCCCCGCGCCGCGCATCGGCGCGCCATCGAGGATGGTATCCGCGAAGCCTTCGACCTGACGGCGGAAGAAATGCCCGTCGGCGGCCAGGGGGACGCGCGTCGTGGCGTCCTTCTCGTGGAAGATCTGCACCTCGGAGGAGCGGAAGTACCAGGGGTTGAAGGTCCTGGCGAGGATCGAGCCGTTCTCGCCATACATCTGGAAGCCCTCGTGCCAGTCCATGCGCACGGCGACGGTCAGGTCGAGATGCCCCAGCGCGCCATTGGCGAACTCGGTCTCGACGAACCAGCACCACATGCCCGCGCGTTCCAGCAGCCGGGCGGTGACGGCGGTGATCTCGCCGCAGAGGAAGCGCGCGGTGTCCACGAGGTGCGAGCCATGCGCCAGCATGTAGTACTGCCGCTTGTCGGCCTTGGGGTCCCCCGCCGGCTTGCGCGCCTGCGCCGAGAGGATCGGCTTCGGCTGGATCGCGTCGGTGTTGGTGTAGCGGTGGGTGCTGTCGCAGTACCACGCCTTCAGCGCGATGATCTCGCCCATCTCGTCCCGCACGAAATCACGCGCCGCCTCCAGCGCCGGATCGAAGCGTTTCATGTGCCCGACCTGCAGCACCTTGCCGCTGGCCCGCACCGCCTCGGCCAGCGCCTCCCCCTCCTCGACGGTCACGCCGATGGGCTTCTCGCAGAGCACGTGTTTGCCCGCCTCCAGCGCACGCAGCGCGGCGGGGACGTGAAAGGCGTCCGACGTGGCGATGATCACCGCGTCGAGCGCCGGATCGGCGAGCATCTCGTCGTAGTCGGCATAGGCATGGCCGGGCTCGTAGGTGGCGCGCATCCGCTCCAGCAGGTCCGGCGCGGCGTCGCAGATGGCGTGCAGCCGGGCATTGCGGGCCTTCACGCAGGACTCGAAGTGGGCGAATTGCGCGATCGGGCCGCAGCCGAGGATGCCGACGTTCAGTTCGGTCATTGCGCCGCCTCCGCCGCGAGCGTATCGCGGAGCACGGCGTGGTTCGTGGCGACCGCCGCGGCGGGATCGCGCCCCGCCTCCTCGGATTCCTCCTCCAGCACCAGCCAGCCGTTGAAGCCGGGAGCGGCGGCGGCGAGCCGTGCCACCTCGGGCACATCCACCACGCCCTGCCCCAGCATCGCCCAGTCCCCCGCGGCGTCCACGTCCTTGAGGTGCACATAGCGGATGCGGTCGCGCCAGCGGCTCATCGCCTCGGCCACGCTCTGCCCGCCGCGCAGGATGTGGCCGGTGTCGGGCACCCAGCCGACGCGCGGGTCCATCCGCTCGAAGATGGCGGCGTAATCGGCCTCGTCGTAGATCAGCGTGTCGTGGTGCGAGCTGGGGTGCACGGCAAGCGGCACCCCCTGCTCGGCGGCGACCGCGCAGCTCTCTGTGTAGACCTGCGCGGCGATGTCGTATTTCTCGGCGCGCTCGCCCGGAGACATGACGGTGGCCGAGCCCATGGAGATCAGCGCGCCGGGAAAGCGCGCGACGAAACGCGCGGTCTCGGCGATCCGGGCAACATCAGAGGCCACCTGATCGGCCTCGCAATAGCCGCTCGGCGAGGCGACGGCATAGGCGACCAGCGTCAGCGCGTTGCGCTCGAGCGCGGCGGCAAAGGCCCCGGCATCTCCCATGTAATGGCCGATCATCTTGTCGGTGATCTCGATGCCGGTGTAGCCCGCCGCCGAGATGGCACGCAGCAGGTCGTCCGGCCCGCCGGTCCAGCGCGGCCCCAGCATTTCCCAGGTGAAGGTCTGGCAGCCGAGTTTGAAGTCACAAGCCATTGTCATTCCTTGATACCGCCCTGTGTCAGCCCCTCGATGATGTGGCGCTGGAAGACCAGCACCAGCAGGATGAGCGGTGCCGTCACGATGGCCGAGGCCGCCGCGATGTCGCCCCAGGGCACGAAGTAGAGGTTGGTGAAATTGGCGATCCCGACGGGGATCGTCTGGTGGTCGATGTTCGAGGTGAAGGCGAGCGCGAAGAGGAACTCGTTCCAGGCGGTAATGAAGGCCAGCAGCCCGGTGGTGACGAGGCTGGGCAGCGACATCGGCAAGATGATGAACCAGTAGATGCCGATGGCATGCAGCCCGTCCATCCGCGCCGCCTCGTCGATCTCGCGCGGTAGCGTTTCGAAGTAGCCGTACATCACCCATGTCACCAGCGGCAGCACCAGCGCAATGTAGACGAGGATCAGCGCGGTGGAGGTGTCGAGCAGTTGCAGCGCCGAGGCGACGATGTAGAGCGGCCCGACAAGGGTGATCTGCGGGAACATCGACACCGACAGGATCACCATCAGGATGCCGTAACGCCCGCGGATGTCGAGCCGCGACAGGGCAAAGGCGGCCAGAGAGCCGATGGCGAGGCACAGGAAGGTCGTCGCCAGCGACACGATCAGCGAGTTCAGCACGTAGAGATGCAGCTGCTTCTCGACGAAGACGTTGTAGTAATGCTCCCAGGTGAAGGGATCGGGGATCAGCACCGGCGTGCCCGAGGTCAGCGCCTTGTCGAGCTGGAACGAGGTGGCGAACTGCCAGACGAAGGGCGAGGCCGACCACAGCAGGATCATCAGCGCCCCGGCATAGAGCAGCGCGCGGCGCAGGAAGCCCTTGCCCGGCAGGGCGCTGGTGGTGGTTGCGGCGGACATGGCGGACCGTGTCATGACACCCTCCGGATCGTGCGCACCAGCCAGAGGCAGAGGATCGCGGCAAGGATCGCCTCGGTGATGAACATCGCGGTGGAGACGGTGGAGCCGTAGCCGAACTCCAGCGTCGAGAAGAGTTCCTTGTAGGCCAGCGTCGAGAGCGTCTCGGTGCTGTCGGCGGGGCCGCCGCCGGTGAGCACGTAGACCAGATCGAACACCCGGAAGGCGTCTAGCGCGCGGAACAGTCCGGCGATCAGCAGCGTCGGCATCAGGAGCGGCAGGCGGATCGACCAGAACACCGTCCAGCCGCGCGCGCCGTCCATCCGCGCCGCCTCGGTCAGCGACTTGGGGATCGTTTGCAGGCCGGTCAGCAAGAGCAGCGCCATGAAGGGGGCGGTCTTCCAGACGTCGGCGATGATCAGCGTGGTCAGGGCGGTGTCGGGATTGCCGTACCAGTTGATCTTGGCGTCGATGATGCCGAGGTTCATCAGCAGCCAGTTCACCACGCCGTTCTGCCCGTCGAACAGCCAGCCGAACATCTTAGAGGTGACCACGGTGGGCATCGCCCAGGGCACCAGCATCGCCGCGCGCACCAGCCCGCGGCAGGCAAAGCGCTCGTAGAGCACCAGCGCCATGCCCAGCCCGATCAGCGTCTCCAGCAGGGTCGAGGCGAAGGTGAACCAGACGGTGTGCCCCCAGGCGTTCCAGAAGCGGGCATCGGACAGCAGGCCGGTGTAATTCTCCAACCCGACGAAATCCGACTGCCGGGTGATCAGCGAGGTATTGGTCAGCGACAGCCGCAGCCCCTCGAGGATCGGCCAGAAGGCAACCGCCCCGATCGCGAGGAAGGTCGGCAGCAGCAGCAGCCACGGCCAGACCCAGCGCGGCATCGCCGGGCGGCGGCGGGCAGAAGGCTCTGCCCGCGCCGTATGGGTTCGTGTCATGCTCACGGGATCAGCCGACGATCTTGTCCAGCTGGCCCGACAGCGCGGTCATTTCCTTCTCGACCTCGCCATTGACCAGCGCCTTCGAGATGCCGGACTGAAGCGCAAGGGTGACCTTGGCATACTCGGGCGTGACCGGGCGCGGCGTGGCGCCAGTGAAGACCGGGCGCAGGGTGGCCATGAACGGCTGCTTCTCGTTCAACTCTGCGTCGTCGAAGAGCGCCGGGCGGCTCGGCCCGAGGCCGAAGTTCAGCGCGATGCGCTTCTGCTGCTCGGGCGCGGACATCCACGACATGAATTCCCAGGCCGCATCGCGCTCCTTGGTGTTGGCGTTGAGGCCAAGCTGGTAGCCGCCGAGCGTCGAGGCGCTCTTGCCGCCGTCGAAATGCGGCAGCGGACCGGCCCCGACCTTGCCGACGATCTCCGAGACCGAGGGGTCCTGGGCGATGGGCCAGACATAGGACCAGTTGCGCAGGAACATCGACTTGCCGGCGGTGAACGGCTGGCGCGAGGGCTCCTCGTCCCAGCTCAGCACGTCCGACGGGCTGATCTTCATCTCGTTGATCGTGTCGTAGAGGAACTGGATCGCCTCCACCGCCGCGCTCTCGCCGATGCGCGCGCTGCGCCCGTCATCCGACAGGATCGCGCCGCTGTTGGAGGCAATCGCCTCCACCGCGTCGCAGACCAGCACCTCGGCCTGCTTGCCTTGCCAGAGGAAACCGAACTCGGTGTCGCCCGCCTCCATCGCGGCCTTGCCGATGCGCGCCATCTCGGCCCAGGTCTCGGGCACCGCCTCGCCGTATTGGTCCAGCAGGTCCTTGCGGTAGTACATCATGCCGGTGTCCATGAACCACGGCAGGGCGGTCAGCTTGCCATCCCACTTGCAGGCCGAAAGCGTGCCTTCGAAGTATTTCGAGGTCATCTCGGCATCGACGAACTCGTCGAGCGGCAGCGCCCAGCCGGCGGCGGCAAAGCCGGCAATCCAGATCACGTCCTGCGAGAAGACGTCCGGCGTGCCATTGCCACGGGCGAGCTGCTGCACGAGTCCCTGGTAGACCTCGGTCGAGGAACTGGGCGGCGGCAGCTCGATGTAGTCGACCATCACCCGGTCCTGGCTCTCGTTGAAGCTGTTCACCAGGTCGCCGAAGCTCTCGTTTCCGAAGAAGGCGGCGCTGGCAAAGGAAATCTGCTTGCGGCCCGCGGCACGGGCCCGGGTCGGCAGGCCGAGCGCGGCGGCGCCGAGCCCCGCGGCACCGGTGGACAGAAAGGCCCGCCGGTCGAGCTGCGTGACATGGGCCGGCCCCGGCCGGCCGCCGGAATGCGGTGTCTTGAATGTCATGGTATCTCCTCCCAAAGAGATGGCCTCCCAACCATCGATTTACTCACGGTTCTAAATTTTTTATCGCGCGTCAAGAAATAAAAATCTACAAGTGAGGAAGGGAGCCGCGTTCGCGGCAGGAGACTTATGGACACGAGGGAGGAAAACTTGGGTCAGTCAGCACAGGGTTCTGTACAGGGTTCAGCGCGGGAATACCTGCGCATCGGCGTGGTGGGATGCGGCAATATCTCCGCGATTTACATGAAGAATGCCGCCATGTTCCGCCGTCTCGAAATGACGGCCTGCGCCGATCTGCGGCCCGACGCAGCGGCGGCGCGGGCGGCGGAATTCGGCTTGCGGGCGATGCCAGTGGACGAGATCTTCGACGCCCCCGACATCGACCTCATCCTCAACCTCTCGGTGCCCGCCGCGCACCACGAGGTGTCGATGCGCGCGATTCGGGCCGGAAAGCACGTGTTCACCGAAAAGCCCCTCTGTGCCTCCGCCGCCGAGGCGCGCGAGCTGCTGGAGACGGCGCGGGCGGCGGGGCTCTGCGTCGGCTCGGCCCCGGACACCTTCCTCGGCGCGGCGGGGCGCAGGGCACGGCAGCTGATCGACGGCGGCGCGTTGGGACAGGTGATCACCGGCACCGCCTTCATGCTCGGGCGTGGCATGGAGCACTGGCACCCGAACCCGGCCTTCTACTACCAGCCCGGCGCCGGGCCGGTGCTCGACATGGGGCCCTACTACCTGACCATGCTGACATACCTGCTGGGGCCGGTGCGGGCGGTCAGCGCCGCGACCTCCTTCGGGGCAAAGACCCGCACCATCACCGCCGAGGGGCCGCTCCAGAATACCAGCTTCGAGGCAGGCACCCCGACCACGGCGCTCTCGCTGCTGGAGTTCCACTCCGGAGCAATCGTCACCTTCGGCGCCTCCTGGGACGTCCACCGCCACTCCAACATGCCGATCGAGCTGCACGGCACGGCGGGTTCGCTGCGCCTGCCCGACCCGGACAATTTCGGCGACGTGGTGGCGCTGTCGCCGGGCGGCACGGACTGGGTGGCGCACAGCTCCGAAGGCACGCCCTTCGGCACCACCAACTATCCGTTCGACGCCCCCGACAGGGCCAACTACCGGGCGCTCGGTCTTGCGGAGATGGCCGAGGCGCTGGCGGAGGGCCGCACCCCCCGCGCCGGCGGCGCCCTTGCCTACCACGTACTCGAGGTGCTCGAGGGCATCCTGCTGGCCGGAGAGCGCCGGGCGCGGGTCGAGATCGCCTCCTGCCCGGAACAGCCGGCACTTCTGGACGAGGTGGCGGCGGAGGGGCTGCTGCGATGATCCGCGACACGCTTGCCCCCGGCGCCCGCGCCACGCTTACCGCACAGGCGCAAGCGCCGGGCCGTCCGTTCGAGGAGATAAGCCCCGCCGAAGCCCGCGCCGCCTTCGATGCCGGCTGGCCGCTGCTGCAACTGCCCCCCGATCCGGCGCTGGCCGAGGGGCCGGTGCCGATGCCGCTCGGCGGCGGCGCAGCCCTCTGCTGGCGCGGCTCCACGGCCCCCGCGCAGGGCGCGCGCTGCATCCTCTACCTGCATGGTGGCGGCTGGGTGGTCGGCAGCCCGGCGTCGCACGCGGCGATCTGCCAGCGTCTTGCCGCCGCCTGCCAAGCGGTCGTCGTCTGCCCGGACTACCGTCTCGCCCCCGAGCACCGCTTTCCTGCCGCAGCCGAGGATGCCATCGCCTGCCTAAGCGACCTGCCCGCATTGGCGGACCAGCTCGGAATTTCGGGCGAGCGGATCATCGTCGCGGGCGACAGCGCGGGTGGCAACCTTGCCGCTGTCGCAGCGCTGGCATCCTCGCGGAGAACGTCCGCGCCGCGCCCGCGCGCGCAACTGCTGTTCTACCCCAACACCGACGCCGGGCAGACGCACGAGAGCTACAGCCGCTTTGCCGAGGGTTTCGGGCTGAGCGCGCGCACCATGCGCTGGTTCCGCGACCAATACGCCGCGCCCGAGGACTTTGACGATTGGCGCATCTCGCCGCTGCGCGCCGAGCTGACCGGTGCCCCACCCGCCTTCGTCGCGCTGGCCGGGGCCGACATCCTGCATGACGAGGGGCGCGCCTATGCCGAGGCGCTGGCGGCGGCCGGGACCGAAGTCGAGACGCGGCTCTGGGCCGGGCACCTGCACGGGTTTCTCAGCCATTGCCGGTACGACCGCGCCGTCTTCGAGGCGATCGCCGCCGCCGCGCAGTTCCTCGACCGGCTGGACGTCTGAACCGTGGACCGGCTCAGGCCGAGGCGCGCATCACCAGCTTGGCGGGCAGCAGTGTCGAGCTGACCGAGCCGCGCTGCGCCTCGCCGGAGAGCTGCGCCAGCAGCTGTGCCCCGGCGGTGCGGGCAATGCCCTCGTAGTCCTGCGCCATGGTGGTCAGCGAGGGTGCGCTGTAGCGGCTGAGCGGGTGATCGTCATGGCCCGCCACGCGCAGGTCGAACTCCGCGCCGTGGCCAACCTTCAACCCCTCTTCATGCGCCGCGGCGATCACCCCGAAGGCAAGCCGGTCGTTGGCGCAGAGCAGCGTCCGTCCGGGCAGGCCCGCGGCGATCAGCGCCTTCATCCGCTCGAAGCCAACCCGCTCGAGGTCCCATGGGGTGTCGGTCTCGCTTTCGAGCACCAGCGGCGTCGCGCCATGTTCGCGCATGGCGGTGAGATAGGCGGCGCAACGCTCGCGCGTGCCGGGGTTCACCGGCGGCGTGTTGAAATAGACCGGCGGCTCGCCGGAGCGGCAAAGGTAGTCGACCATCGTGCCGATACTCTGGCGGTTGTCGTTGCCGACGAAGGAGGCCATGCCGCCGATCGCGTTGTCGAGAAATATGCAGGGTGTCGCCTCGACGAAGCGCTGCATGGCCTCGGTGTCCGAGGCGAAGCCGAGCGGTGCGATCAGCGCCCCGCCCACGCGCAGCGATTGCAGGGTGCGCAGCGCCTCGACCTCCAGCTCCGGCTGGCCGTGCGGCGAGATGGTCAGCGGCCAGTAGCCCTCGGCGCGCAGCAGCAGCTCCAGCCGGGTGACCAACTGGGCGTAGAACGGGTCGGTGATCGCCGGGACGATGATGCCGATGGTGCGGGTGCGCTTGCGGTTGAGGTTTCGCGCATAGAGGTTCGGCTGGTAGTCGGTCTCCTCGAGCTTGGCCTCGATCAGAGCCCGCGTCGAGGGCTTCACGCTGTCCGGGTCTTCGAAGAACTTCGACAACGTTGGACGCGAGACACCGCAGGCCCGCGCGAAATCCTCCATCGTGCGTGGCCGTTCCTCCTCCATACGTTCCCCCGTGTGCCTGCCGATCCCCGTTCACGAAGTTACCGTAAAGAAAAATTTCCAGCGCGCGTAAAGTTTTTTCACCCGGAGCGCCTCGACTTCGCGTTACCCTGTAGGCGGGGGGCGACGGGTGGCCGGACCGCGCGTCAGGCGGCCCCCACCTCCAGCGGCTCACGCCAGCCGTTGCGCACGGCGAGTGCAAGGCAGGTCTCGATGCTTTCGACCGCGCCATAAGTGTCGACCGAACGCAGCGAGGCGGCGGCGGACGCATGGGCATAGGCGAGGCAGTCGCGCAGCGGAACGCCGCGGTGATGGCCGCAGAAGAACCCCGCGGCAAAGGCGTCGCCCGCGCCGTTGGTGCCCTTCACCTCGGCCTGCGGCACGCGGGTCGAGGGATGCGAGTGCACAGTGCCGTCGCGCTCCAGCGCCAGCGCGCCGCCGGGGAAATGCGCCACGGCGATCTCCATGCTGCCGAGCTCCATCACCCGGTGCAGCGCGGCGAGCACGCCGGGCACCGAGGTCGCACCCTCTCGCACTGTCTGCATGTCGGCAAAGGCGCCGATCTCGTAGTCGTTGACCACGAGGTAATCGAGATGCGGCAGGCAGGGCAGGATGATCCGCCGCAGGTCGTCGCGGGGGATGCTCATCACCTCCATGTTGGTGCGCAGCCCGGCAGCGCGGGCCCTCTTCAGCACCGTGACCCAGCCGCTGGGATCGCCCTGCCACGGCGCATCGAGCAGCGCGTGAGTGCCGGGCAGGCCGAGATGCAGCATCCGCGCCGTCACGCCTGCGAAGTCGAAATGGTCAGGCGAAAGGTGGTCGCTGGAGTCGGCTTCGAAGATATGCGTCCGCTTGCCGTTCTCGGCCGAGGTGAAGGCCATGGTGCGATGCGTGCGCAGCTGCGGGTCGACGTGGAACTGCGCGCAGTCGATGCCATGGTCCGACGCAACGCCGCGCAGCAGCCGCCCATCCGGATCCTCGCCGCAGAGCCCGATCGTGGAGACCGGGATCTCGGGCGCGAGGCGGCGGATGTCGACGGCGAAGTTGCACCCCGCCCCACCGCCCTGCGCCGAGGCCGACAGGATACGCGTCGCCGTCTCTTCCTCGGGCCAGCGCGGCAGGACCATGTTGTGATCGACGCACCAGGTTCCCCCGGTGATATAGCCGCTGCGCGTGCTGCCCATGGCCTCGTGCCCTCTCTCGTTGGTTCTTCGTTCCGCTGATCGGTGTGGCCTGCGGGGGCGTGACACCCCCGCAGGGGCTCACGCGGCGCTCTTCAGCGCGTCCTTCGCCAGCACCGCCTCGGTGATCTGCACATCGTCCTCGAGCGGGCGACTCGGGGTGATGCCGCGCGACTGCAGCACGCCGTGGTAAGCGCGGGTCGCCTCTTCCGAGCCCATCTCGCCATCCGCCACCGCGCGCATCATGCGCACCATTTCCTGCGGATCATCGGCGAGGTTGATCTTGCGCCCGAAGAGCGCCACCCGCGCGCCGTAGCGCTCGATCTGCGCGATCAGTTCGAGACAGTCGCGGGTGGTGCCCGCGCCGCCGCCCAGCACGCCCACGGTCACCGAGGGGTCGTAGCTGACCAGCTCGTCGAGCGCCCGTGGGCCGTTGTAGGCGATCTTCAGGAATTCGGGCCGCTCGCGTTTCGACAGGCCCGCCATGCAGCGCATCATCGCATCGTTGACGTAGCCGGGGATGTCCTCGGCGCCGATGCCGCAGTCGACATTCGGGTTGAACACCTCGAGGAAGTAGCGGAAATCATTGGCCGCCGCGTCCTCGCGGAAGGCGGCGAAATGCTCGAGCGACATGTAGTCGGCGTCGAGGTCGTTGTTGAAGGTGATCGAATAGAGCCCGAGATCGCAGCCGAGCCGCCTTGCCTCGCCGAGGTTGGCGGTACGGAACGGGCGCGAGGGCTGCTTGGCGTAGCTGGCACCGCGGAACACCCAGACATCGGTGGTGTCATTGGCCCGGATCGCCGGGGTCACGCGGCTGGTGTCATAGACCCTGCGCTCCTGCAGCGCCTCGAGGTTGGAGACCGAGGTCAGCATGACGTCGACCACGTCCTGCGTGACGATGGCCTCGATGCTGTCGAGGAATTCGGGCCGGGTGCGGAAGGCCCCGGCGCTTCCATCGGCGTTGCGGTGCGGACCGCAGGATTTGATCGACGGGCCCATGTCCCCGTCCTTGGCGTCGGCGATGATGAAGTCGCCCTTGCGGTAGCCGCCACTGCGGATGCGCGCGAGTTTCTCGTCCAGTCTCAGCATGTCTTGGTCCTTGCGGGTTTGGGGATTTGGGTTTCGGGTTCAGTCTGCGGGCTGGCCCGCGGGCGGCTCCATGGCGCCGGTCATGATCGCCACGGCGTCGGACATGGTCATTTCCGAGGGCCGGACCACCGCGACGCGGCGGCCGAGCCGGTGGATGTGCACGCGGTCGGCGATCTCGAAAACGTGCGGCATGTTGTGCGAGATCAGCACGATGGCGATGCCGCGGTCGCGCACGTCCTTGATGAGATCGAGCACCTTGCGGCTTTCCTTCACGCCGAGCGCCGCGGTGGGCTCGTCGAGGATCACCACCTTCGAGCCGAAGGCGCAGGCACGCGCCACGGCGACGCCCTGCCGCTGCCCGCCCGAGAGCGTCTCGACCACCTGGTCGATGTTCTGGATGGTCATCAGGCCGAGGTCCGACAGGTGTTTCCGCGCCTCCTCGCGCATGCGGGGCCGGTCGAGCAGCCGGAAGAGGCCGCCGCGCACCCCCGGCACACGGTACTCGCGCCCGAGGAAGAGGTTGTCGACGATGGTCAGCGCCGGCGCCAGCGCCAGCCCCTGGAACACCGTCTCGATGCCCTTCGAGCGCGCGTCCATCGGGCTGTGGAAAGCGACCTTCTCGCCGCCGAGGAAAATCTCGCCGGCGTCGGGGCGCACGGCCCCGGCCAGTGCCGAGATCATCGTCGACTTGCCCGCGCCGTTGTCGCCGATGACCGCGAGGATCTCGCCCGGCATCAGGTCGAAATCCGCGCCGTCCATCGCCACGACCCGGCCGAAGGATTTGACCAGCCCGCGCGCCTTCAGCACCGGCTCGGGATTGGTGACGGGCCGCGCCATCATGTGGAGATCCTCCGCAGCCACTGGTCGAAGGAGACCGCGATGATGATCAGGAAGCCGATGGTGAACTCCTGCCACAGCACGTCGAGCCCGGCGAGCGCCAGCCCGTTGCGGAAGAAGCCGACGATCAGCGCCCCGATCAGCGTGCCGATGATCGAGCCGCGCCCGCCGAAGAGACTGGTGCCGCCGATCACCACGGCGGTGATGCTGTCGAGATTGGTCATTGCACCGCCGAGCGGGCTGATCGCCCCGATGCGTCCGATCAGAAGCCAGCCGGCAAAGCCGCAGATCGTTCCCGCCAGAAGATATACGGTGAACAGCACCTTGCGCGTGGCGATGCCCGAAAGCCGCGCAGCATTGGGATCGTTGCCCACCGCGTAGACGTGTCGGCCATAGGCGGTGCGGTTGAGCACGTACCACAGCAGCCCCGCGAGCAGCAGCATCAGCAGCGATCCGATGGTCAGCCGCGCCGCGCCCATGCGCAGCGCCTCGCCGGTCCATTGCAGCACCGGGGCACTGGCCTCGATTTCCTGCTGGCGGATGGTCTCGCCGCCCGACCAGAACTGGATGAGCGCGTTGAACACGCTCCAGGTGCCGAGGGTGACAATGAAGGGCGGCAGGCGGATCATCGTCACGAAGAAGCCGTTGAGCGCGCCGCAGCCCGAGCCCACCGCGATGCCGAGCGCCAGCGCCAGCCCCGGCGGCAGGTCGTGGTCCATCGCCAGCCGCCCCATGGCAACCGAGCTCAGTACCACGATGGCGCCCACCGAGAGATCGATCCCGGCAGTCAGGATGATCAGCGTCTGCGCCAGCGCCACCGTGCCGATGATGGTCACCTGCTGCAGCACCAACGACAGGTTGAACGGGTGGAAGAAGCGCTGTCCGACCACCGACGAGAAGACCGCCAGCCCGAGCACCAGCACGAAGAGCGGGATGATCGTCGGATTGCCGTGCAGCACATTGATCACCCGCCGCGACAGGCGGGTGTCGGTCGAGGCGAACTGCGGCAGGTCATTGCTGGCCATGTCATCTGTTCCGAATTGCAAAGGGAGACCCCGGCCCGTCGCGGCGGGCCGGGACGAGGCTCACGGGCAGATCAGCCCCAGCAGAGTTCGAGCGCCTCTTCGCTGGTGATGGACTCGAGCCCCTCCACCGGCTTGTCGGTCACCAGCTTCACCCCGGTGTTGTAGAAATCGAGCCCCTCGGAGGGTTCCGGCATGGTGCCGTCCTTGGCGTGGGCAACCACCGCCTCGACCCCGAGCGAGGCCATCAGCAGCGGGAACTGCATCGAGGTCGCCCCGATCACCCCGTCCTGCACGTTGCGCACGCCGGGACAGCCGCCGTCGACCGAGGTGATCAGCACCGAACCATCGTCCTTGCCCGCGCCCTTCAGCGCCTCCCAGGCACCGGCGGCGGTGGGCTCGTTGATCGTGTAGACGACGTTGACGTCGAAATCCTTCTGCAGCAGCGTCTCCATGCCGTCGCGTCCACCGACCTCGGAGCCGCCCGCCATCTCGTGGCCGACGATGCGCGGATCGTCCTCGTCATCGCGGCGGTCGGGGTTCTTGATGTCGATGCCGAAGCCCTGCATGAACCCCTGGTCGCGCTTCACGTCGACGGTGGGCTGGCTTTCATGGGCGTCGAGAAAGGCGATCTTGGCCGATTGCGCGGCTTCCTCGCCCAAAGTTTTCAGCGCCCATTGCCCGATCATCTCGCCGGCAAAGAAGTTGTCGGTGGCAAAGGTCGCATCCGCCGCGTCGATGGGTTCCAGCGGGGTGTCGAGCGCAATGACGAGGATCCCCGCGTCGCGCGCCTTCTGCACCGTCGGCACGATCGCCTTGGTGTCGCTGGCAAGCAGCAGGATGCCGTCGGCCCCGGCGGCGATGAGGTTTTCGATGGCGGTGATCTGCGTGTCGTTGTCACCGTCATATTTCCCCGCGAAGGCCTGGAACTTCACGCCCAGCTCCTCGGCCTTGGCCGCCGCGCCCTCGCGCATCTTGGCAAAAAACGGGTTGGTGTCGGTCTTGGTGATCAGCCCGACGAGAATGTCATTATCCTGGGCAAAGGCCGCCGGGGCAGCCAGCATCAGGGCCGCGGCGGACCCTGCGGCCCCCAGCCAATTCAGCGTTTTCATAATGTCCTCCCAAATTGCGCAACTCCTCCTTGCGCACCCTTAGTGGGCAGAATGGGAAAAGTTCTGTCAATCCATATTCATTAATTGCCATAGTTTTGCATATTGCTTATCTTAAGTAGTGAACCCGACAAATTGACGCTAGGTCAAAGCATTACATGGAAAATCCCCATCTGGACCCGATCTTCCACCTGCTGCTCAATGGACCACCACGCAGCGCCCGCGAGATCGAAGCCCGGGTCGGCCTGTCCCGCGTGACCGCCGCGCAGAGAATCAGGCAGCTGCAACAAGGCGGGTTGATCGTCGAGGGCGAGAGCTTCGCATCGGGTGGCGGTCGCCCGGCGCGCAGCTGGCGGGTCAACCCGCACCATCGCAACCTCATCGGCATCGATGTCGGCGAGCAGATGGCGCGGGTGACATTGCTCAACCTCGCGCTCGAACCACTCGAGGACGCGCTGGCCGAAATCGACCTGCGCGACGATCCCGCCCGCACGCTCGAGACGCTCGCCGCCTGCGCCGAACGGCTGGCACGCGGCAGCATGGCCAGCGCCCCCGTCGCCGGGCTCGGCATAGCCCTGCCTGCGCCGATCGACTACCCGCAGGGCCGCATCGCCAAGCCTTCGGTAATGTACGGCTGGGAGCGGCTCGACCTGCGGAACCTCCTGCGGACGCGGCTCGAGATGCCCGTGGCGATGGACAACGACGTGAACCTCATGTGCCTTGCCGAGCAGCAGCTGCACTGGCCGGACACGCGCCATCTGGTGTTCATCAAGGCCGGCACCGGCATCGGCTGCGGCATGATCACCGACGGACATCTGCTGCGCGGCGCGTTCGGAACCTCGGGCGACATCGGCCACATCCAGCACAGCCCCGAGCCGCACCAGCTGTGCCGCTGCGGCAAGCAGGGCTGCATCGAAGCCCATGCGGCAGGCTGGGCGCTGGCGCGGGATCTTCAGGCACAGGGCTTCGACTGTCGCGACGCGCGCGAGGTGATGCAGATCTACGCCCGCGGTACACCCGAATGCCGCGCGCTGGTCAACGCCAGCAGCCGGATCATCGGCACGGTGGCCGCCGATCTCGTCGCCGTGCTCAACCCCGAGGTGCTGGTCGTCGGTGGAACGCTCTCTGGCGCGGGCGAAGCAATGCTCGCCGGGATCAGGGAAAGGGTCTACCAGCGCTGTCTCCCGCTGGCCACCGAGCGGCTTCAGGTCGCCTGTGCGCGCGGCGGCGATCGGCTGGGTGTCCTGGGTGCCGGAATGCTTGCCCGCGCCCGGCTGTCCGAGCCGCGCTGACCTCTTCGCAGACCGGCGCGTCGCGTGATCCCTCTCACCCCCCGCCGCCCGTATGCGGATCGGGTGATCGCTGGCCAAGGGCCGCAAGCGTCGAGCTGCCCAAGCGGTCAGCCTGCTTGAAAGGCATCAGCGGCGGCCGCAGTCCTCGTCCGACCCCGATGCCCCCGGTCAGGCAGCCGGTTGCGTTCAGTCGCCAAGTGGCTGGGGCCCCACTCTTCCGTGATAGGCGGTGAGCGACGAGCGCAGGCGGCGGAGATGGTCCGCGGTGTCCTCGGGGATCGTGCGCGCCACCGCAAGCGCCAGCGCGTCGAGCAACAGCAGGTAAGCGAAGCGCGAAGCGGTCGGCTTGAAAATGTCGGGCTCCTCGGGCAGGTCGAAGCCGAGGGCTATCTCTGCGGCCTCGGCGAGCGGTGAGCCCTGCCGCGTGACGCAGATGGTCGCCGCGCCGTAGTTCCGGGCAACCCGAACCGCGGCGATGACCTCTGTCGCCTGTCCGCTGGTGGAGAAGGCCAGCAGCACGTCACCGGGTCGCAGCGAGGCGGCCCGCATCTGCATGAGATAGGCATCACTCTCGGCGACCGCGCTCTTGCCGAGGCGGAAGAAGCGGTTGGCCGCTTCCGCGGCAATCATGCTTGAGCCGCCGCCAACGCCGAGCATCAGCAGGTTGCGCCCCCGGCTCAGCGCGGCCCGCGTCGCCTCGAAGACCTGGGGATCGAGCTGTTGCGCCAGGGTCTCCATGCACCGCTGCGCCGCCTGCTGGACCTGCGTCAGGACCTCGACCCCCTCGGTCGGGCCGGGAGTGACCGGCGGCGCGAGATACTGGCGGCTGACCGCGAGGTTCTGCGCGAGCACCATCTTGAAGTCGCGAAAGCCCTTGCAGCCAAGGGTTCGGCAGAACCGTACGACGGTGGGGGTCGACACGTCGCTGGCGGTGGCCAGGTCGGCAATGCTCATCTGCGTGACCGCATCGAGATTGGCCTGCACAAAATCCGCGACGCGCTGTTCGCGCGCGGCGAAATGGCCATCCATCCCGGCGAGCGCCGAGATCACGTCATTGGGCGAAAGGCTGCGTGCGGGAGGGGTCTGCGGAGCGCGTGTCATCCGGGAAGCCTGCTCAGAAAACGGTGGCACAGGGAAGAGCCATGTAACGCAGTTACGTCTCATGCGGCATTTTTCGGAGAGAATTCCGCAGTTTTCTACTTTTTACGTACTCTAGTTACATTTTATGAAGACGAATTACGAATCCTTGCTACAGTGCCCGAAACACAAACGCAGGGAGACTTCGATGGATTCGGCACTCGGACGCGCCAGCGCGCGCCTGAACTGGCTCGTCGAGCGTATCGTCGCCGCGCTGATGGTGGCGCTTGTGCTCGACGTCTGGTTGGGCGTGATCGACCGCTATTACTTCCATTGGCAACTGCCATGGCCTGAGACGCTTGCCCGCTACCTGATGATCTGGGCGGCGATGCTGGCGGTCTCCAGCGGCATCGCGCGGCGCGAGCATATCGGCCTGACCACGGCCATCGACCGCATGCCTCCGCGGCTGCGGCGCAGCCTGCTGGTGCTCGGCGATCTGCTCGCGCTGGCGCTCTTTGCCTATGTCCTGTGGTTCGGCCTCGGCTTCGCCGGTGGCGGGCAGAACCGGCAGGCGATGATCTTCGGCGTGTCCATGGCCCCCTTCTACAGCGCCATCCCGGTGTCTGCGGCGGTCTGCTGCGTGCAGCTGGTGCTGGTCATCCTGCGCGACCGGGGCACGCAGGGCGAATCCGCTACGATCGAGGTGGCGGAATGAGCGTCGCGCTGATCTTCATCTTTCTGCTGCTCATCGGCACGCCGATCGGCTTTTCCGTGGGCATCGCCGGGGTCGCCGGGCTGATCTCGATGGGTGGCGAGAAATTCCTCGCCGTCGGTCCCGGCAAGATCTTCGCCGGGCTCGACAGCTTTCCCTTTCTCGCCATGCCCTTCTTCATTCTCGCCGGCGAGATCATGAACCACATCGGCATCACCGACCGGCTGATCCGCCTTGCCGAGGTGCTGGTCGGGAGGTTCCGCGGCGGGCTGGCCCATGCCAACATGCTGGCCTCGGTGTTCTTCGCAGGCCTCACCGGTTCGGCAACCGCCGATGCCGCCGCCTTCGGACGCACGCTGGTCCCCGCGATGGAGCGTGCCGGCTACAAGCGCGATTACGCCTGTGCGGTGACCGCCGCGGGCTCGATCATCGGGCCGACCATCCCACCCTCGGGGCTGATGGTGGTCTACGGCTCGCTGATGGGCGTGTCGATCTCGGGACTTTTCGCCGCGGGCATCCTGCCGGGCCTTGCGATCTGCGCGATCTGCATGGTGGTCATCGCCCTCGGCGGCAAGCGCGAGAACCTGCCGCAGGCCGAGCGCGGCGCCACGCTGCGCGAGATCGGGCAGGTCTTCGTCTCGTCGCTGACCGCGCTCGCCATGCCGGCGATCATCCTCGGCGGCATCCTCGGCGGCATCGTCACACCAACCGAAGCCGCGGCGATTGCCGTCGCCTACGCGCTGCTCATCGGCACCTTCGTCTACCGCCGCCTGACGCTGGGCGCGCTGCTCGAGATGCTGATCCGCACCGCGCGGATCACCGGGGTGATCTTCGTGATCATCGCCTTTGCCGGCATCCTCGGCTGGTGGATGAGCTTCGAACGCATCCCGCAGGGGATCGCGCAGGCGGTGCTGGCCACGTCCGACGAGCCCTGGGTGGTGACCGCGATCATCATCGCCGTGCTGCTGGTGATCGGCATGGTGATGGACATCACCGCGATCCTGATCCTGCTCGCCCCCGTGCTGGTGCCGCTGACCGAGACCATCGGCCTCAACCCGATCCACGCAGGGGTGATCTTCGTGCTCTCGCTCAATATCTCGCTGATGACCCCGCCGGTCGGCGCGTGCCTCTTCGTGCTGTCCTCGGTCACCGGCGAGAAGATCGAGCGGATCACCGTCAAGCTCGTCCCCTTCCTGCTCGCCGAACTCTTCGTGCTGCTCGTCTACGCCTACTGGGCCGATGCCGCGCTGCTGCTTCCGCGTCTGCTCGGCTTCACCGACTGACCTTTCAACCAACAACAAACCACCCAACAAGGAGAGAGGGAATATGACCCGTTTCATCCGCACCCTGTGCCTCGGCACGGCGTTTGCAGGCTCGGCCATGGCCGCGCAGGCCGAGACCATCAAGTTCGGCCACGACAACAAGGCCGATCCCTTCGAGAACCCGGCCCATGCCTGCACCGCCGTCTTCTCGAACATCGTCGCAGCCGACACCAACGGCGCCTATGACGTCGAGGTCTTCCCGTCGAACCAGCTCGGCTCGGCCTCGGAGCACGTGCAGATGGTGCGCGACGGTGTGATCCAGATGACGCTGGCCTCGACCGGTGCGCTGGCGGGCTACTACCCGCGCATCGACGTGCTGAATCTGCCCTTCGCCTTCGCCAACAACGCGTCGACCTACGATGTCTTCGACGGTCCCTTCGGCAAGGCCCTGGCCGAGGACATCGGCACCGAGCTGGGCGACGTGGTGGTGCTGGGCTTCCCCGACACCGGCGGCTTCTTCGCGGTCACCAACTCGCAGCATCCGATCGCCGAGCTGCAGGATTTCGACGGCATCCGCATCCGTACCATGACCCTGCCCTCGCACCAGAAGATCATGCAGTCGCTGGGTGCAGAGGCCTATCCGCTATCCTGGGGCGAGGTCTACTCCGGCCTGCAGACCGGCGTGATCGACGGCCAGATGAACCCGGTGCCGATCATCTCCTTCTCGAAGTTCTCGGAGGTGCAGAAGTACCTGACGCTGACCAACCACCTGTTCTCGCCCTACGCGCTGCTGATCAACCGCGACTTCTTCGAAGGTCTCGACGCCGGCGCGCAGGCGGTTCTGCACCATGCCGCCGAGGAATGCGTCACCGCCAGCCGCGGCCTGTCGCGGATCATCGAGGCCTCGGACCGGGGCCTCGCGGGGCTGATGGACCAGATGGAGGTCACCTCGCTTTCGGCAGAGGCACGCGCGGCCATGGTCGAGGTCGCCCAGCCTGCCTTCGAGGCCTATGCCGCGGAAAATCTCGACGCCGGCGCGCTCGAGCTTCTGTCGCTGTTCAAGTCCGAGGTCGAGGCGGCCAACGCGACCGCCTATCTCGAATGATCCACTCCCGCAGGGCCCCGCGCGGGGCCCTGTGTCTCCTCCCAAGACAAGGCACTCCCTCATGCGCGTCTTCTGCGCCTCGGTCGGCTTCGAGGCCAATACCTTCTCGCCGCTTCGCACCGATTTCACCGATTTCGAGCAGAGCTTCTACGCCCCGCCCGGCACGCACCCCGAAACCCCGACTCTGTGCAGCGCTGTGTTCCCCGCGTTGCGGCGCCGCGCCCGGGCCGGAGAAATCGAGCTGATCGAGGGCACCGCCACCTGGGCCGAGCCCGGCGGTCTGTGCAATGCCGCCACATGGGTGCGGCTGCGCGACGAAATCCTGGGACAGCTGCGCGCGGCGCTGCCGGTTGAAGCGGTGGTTCTGGGGCTGCACGGCGCGATGATCGCCGAGGGCACGGTGGATTGCGAGGGCGAATTGATTTCCGCGGTGCGCGCCCTGGTTGGCCCCGCCGTGAAGATCGGTGTCAGCTTCGATCCGCACAGCCATCTCAGTGCCGCGCGCACCGACAACGCAGACGTGGTGATCGCCTTCAAGGAATTCCCCCACACCGACTTCGTCGAGACCGGCGAGGCAGTTGCCGCGCTCACCCTGCGCGCCGCGCGCGGAGAGATCGCGCCCGTGGTCTCGGTTTTCGATGTTCGGATGATGGATGTGCTGCCCACATCGATCCAGCCGATGCGCGGCTTCGTCGACGACATGATCGCGCTGGAAGGCAGCGGCAGCATTCTTGCCGTCTCGGCCATCCACGGTTTCATGGCCGGGGACTCGCCCGATCTTGGAGCCAAGATCGTGGTGGTGACCGATGCCGCTCGGGCCGCGGGCGACGCATTGGCCGAAAGCCTGGGCCGCCGGCTCTTTGCCATGCGCGGCAGCACCCGTCCCGAATTCCTGCCGCTGGCGGCGGGCATCGCAAGGGCGCGCGCCAGTGCCGCCGAACCCCGAAAGGGCCCTGTCGTGGTTGCCGATATCTGGGACAATCCGGGCGGCGGGACCTCGGGAGATTCAACGCTCGTGCTGCGCGGTTTCCTCGAGGCGGGGGTCGGCAATGTCGCCTTCGGCACGATCTGGGATCCGATGGCGGTCCGCCTGTGCCACGCCGCCGGCGAAGGCGCGGTGCTGGAACTGCGCTTCGGCGGCAAGACCTCGGCCACGGCAGGCGCCCCGATCGATGCCACCGTCGAGGTGCTGCATGTCCAGCGCGACGCGGTGCAGAGCTTCGGCGCTTCGGTGGTGCCGCTCGGCGATGTCGCGGTGATCCGCACCGGCGGAATCGAGATCGTTCTCAACACCAACCGCGCGCAGGCCTTCTCGCCCGACCTTTTCAGCAACGCCGGGATCGACCCGATGTCGAAGGACATTCTCGTGGTGAAATCGACCAACCATTTTCATGGCGCCTTCGCCCCGATTGCCTCCGAGGTGATCTACGTGGCGGTAGACGGACCCTATCCCAACGATCCGGCGACCAATCGCTACACCCGGCTGACCCGGCCGCTCTGGCCGCGCGTCGACGATCCCTTCGCGGACGCCTCGGCCACGACCGTGCTGTAATGGCAGCCTAATGCCGGACGGGGCGCCGACGGGCTCTTGCGTCGGGCGCCCGGCAGACCTGGCCTTGGGCAAGGCGGAAGCCCCTGCCCAAGGCACTCTGTTCGGGGTCGCAGCGCCCCTTCAGGACGCGCGATCCGCCGCCGTCTCCGACGCGACGCAGAGCCCGGCCATGATGTCTTCGAGGAATTGCACGCAGGCACCGAGCTGATCCAGCGCGACGAATTCATTGGGCTTATGCGCCTGTTCGATCGAGCCTGGCCCGACGATCACCGCCGGGATCCCGCCGGTTTGCTCGAAGATACCGCCTTCGGACCCGTAGGAGACCTTGCCGCCCCAGTCCTCGGGCATGTGGCGCGCGTAGCGGGCATAGCCTGCGGTGTTGCGCGCCTCGCCCATCGGCGGATAGGCGAAGATGCGTTCGAAGGCGATGCCGGTTCCGGCGGTCTTCGCGGCCATCTCGGCGCCCAGTTCGCCCTCGATCCGGGCCAGCAGTTCGGCCATGTCGGCCTCGGGATCCATGTCCGAGATCGACCGAAGCTCGAAGGTGAAGCTACAGCTGTCCGGTGTCACATTGGTGGCGACCCCACCGTCGATCATCGTCGCCAGCATGGTCGCATGCGGCACTGTGAAATCGCGATCAAAGGGTCCCTCGGTCTCGTAGCGCTTGCCACACTCCGAGATCATCGCGATGGCGCGGGCGGCATACTCGATGGCGTTGACATGCTCTGGCGCGAAGGAGGAATGCCCCGAGGTGCCGGTGACATGCGCGCGCATCGCGATCTTGCCCTTCTGGCCGGTCACCAGCTGCATCATCGAGGGCTCGCCGATGATCGCGAACTCCGGCGGCACCGGCAGCGCCGCGAGATGCCGCGCGATCGCCGGAGCCCCGACACAGCCGACCTCCTCGTCGTAGGAGAAGCACATGTAGACAGGCCGGGCGAGCCGGGCCTGCGCCAGCTCGGGAGCAACGGTCATGGCGCAGGCGGCGAAGCCCTTCATGTCGCAGGCCCCGCGCCCATAGAGCTTTCCGTCCCGGATCTCGGCCTTGAACGGGTCGCTCTGCCATTCGGGCTCGTCTGCCGGCACCACGTCGGTGTGGCCCGACCAGACCAGCCCGGCGGCGTCCTCGGGGCCGAAGGCGGCCACGAGGTTGGCCTTCTCGCCGGTCTCGTCGGGCAGGATGGTGATCCGCGCCCCGAGCCCGCCGAGGTAGGCTGCCATATGGTCGATCAGGGCCCGGTTGCCGTTTCGGGACACCGTGTCGAACGCGATCAGATCGGCCAGGTGCTCCGCGGCCCGCGCGATCCGGTCATCGGCGTCGGGCGAGGTCTCGCTGTTCAGGCTCATTGCGCAAGTCGTCTTTCTGTCTTTGTTTTCTGGATTTCGCGCCGCACGGTGATGGTCAGCACGAAAAGGATGAGCACGGCGAAGATCCAGGTGATCGGCGAGGAGAGTAGCACCGAAACATCCCCGCGCGAGATCGCCAGTGCCCGGCGCAGGTTCTCTTCCAGCATCGGGCCGAGGATGAAGGCGATGAGGAAGGGTGCCGCCGGAATATTCAGCAAGAACATCCCGAAGCCGACCACGCCCATGACCAGCAGCACCGCCACGTCGAAGGTGCTCGAGGCGATCGAGTAGATGCCGAAGATGCAGAGCAGCAGCACCAGCGGCGTCAGCAGGGTCTGCGGGATATGCGAGACCTTGGAGAACATGTGCATGGTCACCTTGCCGGCGAAGAACAGCAGCACCGACGAGACCAGCATGCCGATCAGCAGCATGTAGACCTCGTGGATGTTGGTCTGGAACAGCAGCGGACCCGGCGTCAGACCCTGGATCATGAAGGCGCCGAGCATGACGCCGGTGATCACGTCACCCGGCACGCCGAGGGCTAGCAGCGGGATCATCGTCGCGCCACAGGCACCGTTGTTGGCGGATTCCGAGGCCGCGATGCCCTCTAGCTCGCCCTTGCCGAAGTTCGCGCCCTTCTTGGAGCTGCGTTGCGCCTCGCCATAGGAGAAGAAGGCCGCCGAGGACGGGCCAATGCCCGGAATGGCGCCGAGCACCGAGCCGATCACCGAGCCCTTGAGGATCGCCTTGAGCGAGCCCATGAACTCCTCGCGGGTCACGTGCTGCGCGCCGAGCGTTGCCGCCTCTTCCTTCTTGGCGACGCGCATCACCACCAGCTTGATCAGTTCGGGCAGCGCGAAGAGGCCGATCAGCACCGGCGCGATCGACAGGCCAGCCTGCATGTCAGGGGTGAAGGCAAAGCGGAACGAGCCGTACATGTCCTCGCCCACGGTTGCCAGCAGCAGACCCAGCGCCGCCGAGACGAGGCCCAGAAGCAGCGAGCTGCCCGAGACGCCCGCCACGGTGGTCAGCGCGAAGAGCATCAGCATGAAGAACTCGGGCGGACCGATGCGCAGGGCCAGCACCGCCAGCGGCGCGGCGAAGAAGATCAGCGACAGGTTCGAGATGAAATCGCCGATGACCGAGGAGTAGAGCGCCATATTGAGCGCCTTGCCGGCCTTGCCCTGCTGCGCCAGCGGGTAGCCATCGAGCGCGGTGCAGGCCGCCGAGGCGGTGCCCGGCGTCTTGATCAGGATCGCCGAGACCGAGCCGCCGTAGGTCGAGCCCTTGTAGAGCGCCACCAGCAGCAGGATCGAGGGCACCGGCTCCATGTAGAAGGTGAATGGCAGCGCGAGGGTCACCGCCATGGTCCCGGTCATGCCGGGGATCGCGCCGACGATGACGCCGCCCCAGATGCCCGCGATCATGATCAGCAGGTTCTGAAGCGTCGCCACGGCGACAAGCGCGGAGAGGATTTCGTGGAACATGGGTATCTCCGATCAGAAGCCGAAGGGCTTCGTCAGCACGCCCTTCGGGAACTGCGTGCCGAGCGCGGAATGGAAGAAGAGTTGCAGCAGGATCGGCCCGCCGAAGGCAAGCAGCGCGATCCAGACGTGGTTGCCGCGCTCGCCGGTCATCAGCACGATGCAGAGTGTCAGCAGCATGGTCGCGACCAGGAAGCCGAGCAGCGGGATGGCCACGAGGAAGAGCACGAAGGCCACCATCAGGCCGGCAAAGCGCGCGACCATGCGCGCCGGGCTGCTGCCGTCGGTCTCGACCGGCTCATCGGCAGGGCGCTCGCGGGTGAAGGCGAAGAGCAGCGCCAGCGCACCCAGCACGATGCCGGCCAGCGCGACGGTACGCGGCCACATGTCCGGCGGCGGGGCGAAGCCCGGAATGAATGCCGGACGCGGCACGTAGGCGGGAACGAGAACGAAGGCGGTCAGCGCGAAGAAGGCGACAATGATCAGCCCCCGCAGGACGGGCTTGGGCATGGCGACGCTCCTGGAGGATGAGAGGCCCCGGCACGGCGGGGCAAGGCGGGGGCGCGGCCCGTCGATGCGGGATCGCGCCGGTTGTGCAGCAGGCGGACGGGCCGCGACAGCGCGCGGCCCGGAGCACGTGAGGCTCAGTTCGACAGGTAGCCGAAGTCCTGCGCGAGGCCGTGGAACAGCTCGTACTGGCTCTTGGCGTAGTCGGTCATGTCGACGTCGCCGATGGTCGAGATCGAGCCGCGGCGTGCCGCAAGGTCAAGCCACTTCTCGTCGGTTGCGACCTTGCCGAGCACCTCATGCCACTTGGCGACAACGTCCTCGGGCAGGTCCTTGGGACCGTAGAGCGCGCTCCAGCCGGCGATCTGGCCGGCCTTTTCGTAGCCGAGCTCGGCCGCGGTGGCGACCTCGGGCAGATCGTCCATGCGCTTGGGCGCGAAGACCATCAGCGCCTTCATGTCGCCGCTCTGGATGTGCGGCATCAGCGAGGCCGCCGCCATGGCGACGAAATCGACGTGGCCGCCAAGCAGCGCGGTGGCGAGCTCGCCGCCCCCTTTGTAGGGCACCAGGGTCGCCGCGGTCAGCGGGTCGAGATCGTTGTCGGCCAGCAGCGCCTGCGTGGTGAAGCCGTCGATCGCGGTTGCGCCCGAGGCGGCGT
Organism: Salipiger mangrovisoli; assembly: GCF_015223355.1. Taxonomy (GTDB): domain Bacteria; phylum Pseudomonadota; class Alphaproteobacteria; order Rhodobacterales; family Rhodobacteraceae; genus Salipiger; species Salipiger mangrovisoli. Next base: position 91,204 of record NZ_JADFFK010000013.1, read on the forward strand.
AAGTCATCGCGCCGTTGCTGTCCTTGATCGCTGCCACCAGCTCTTCGACCGAGTTGTAGGGCGCGTCGCCGCGCACGGCGAGGATCATCGGCGTGGCTTCCAGCGCACCGAGGAAGGTGTAGGCGTCCCATTCCACGGCGTTGCCGGGGGTCACGGCCGGCGACAGCGCCATGCCGACACGGGCGAGCAGCAGGGTGTAGCCGTCGGCTTCGCCTTCAGAGACCGAGCGTGCACCGTTCATGCCGCCGGCGCCGGGCTTGTTCATCACCGTCACCGGCTGGCCGAGGAACGGCTGCGCGGTTTCCGCCAGCGCGCGGCCGGCGAGGTCCGAGGCGCCGCCCGGGCCGTAGGGGACAACCAGCGTCACCGCCTGATCGGGGTAGTCCTGTGCCAGGGCCGGGCCGGTGGCTGCGATCACGGCAAGGGCGATCGATCCGAGTAGTTTCTTCATGGTTACCTCACATCTGCTCCGGCGGGGCCGGACTGTTGGATGTGGTGCACCATTCACAGTATGCGCGAATTGACAATGGCCGCAGCAAAATTGCAAATATTGCATACTGAGGGAGAAGGGCATGTTCAAGACACGGGAATTAGAGGCCTTTGACGCCTACATGCGCCTCGGCGGGGTCAAGATGGCGGCAGAAGACCTTGAGGCAAGTCAGCCGATGGTCAGCCGATTGCTCTCGTCGCTCGAAGAAAAGGTCGGCTTCGATCTCTTTCTGCGCAAACGCAATCGCCTCGCGCCCACGCCCGAGGCTTTCCGCTTTCACCAGACGGTGGTGCGCCATCTTGCCGGGCTTCGCAGCCTCGAGCAGGAAGCGGTTGCGATCTCGAATGGCCAGGTCGGGCACCTGGTCATCGCGGCGCAGCCGATCTTCTGCGACACGTTCCTGCTCGATGCGCTGCAGAGCTTCCGCGAGACCCATCCGCGCGCCACGGTGCAGATCGTCGATGTCGGCATGGCCGAACTGCTGCGGATGATCAGCGAGCAGCGATGCGACCTTGCCTTCGGGATCACGCTGAACGCCGAGGCCTTCGGCGGGGATGCGCGACCGCTCGCCCACTGCGCCGCGAACTGTATCTTGCCGAAGGGTCATCCGCTTGGAGACGTTACAGAAATCCCCCTGCCCCGGCTGCGCAAGGAATGGTTCATCGACCTTGCCGAAGGCAGCCCTCTGCGCCAGCGCGTCGACCACATGATGGAGACGATCAACGTCGATCGAACCATCGCCGCCGAGCTGCGCACGCTGCATGGCGTGGTGCGTCTTGTCGAACGCGGAGTCGGCGTGGCGATCGTCGACCCGGTGGCGAGCCAGCTGCTCGATCCCGAGAAGGTCACCTCGCACCGGCTGATCCCGGCGATCACCTGGGATATCGCACAATTCGTGCCGCGGGACAGGCCGTTGAGCGCCGTCGGTCTCGCCTTCGCCGAAGCCGTCGCCGCCGAAATCGTTCGCCTCAAGCGCGCGGGCGTGGTGACCTGACGGCGCGGTCGCCGGCCTTCGGGAAACCGCGCGCCACGGACCGTACCGCTAGATGCTCCGGAGGACGAAATCCGGAACAATGCCCGAGCGCGCGATCGCTTGAGCCGGATCGAGTCCCACCAGCGCCCCATGCTCGGTCACCAGTGCGCTTGCGAACCCCATGTGGCGGCCGCCGAGGATATCCGTGTGCAGCGTGTCGCCGACCATCAGCACCCGCTCCGGCGCGAGCCGTGGCGCGAGCTGTGCCAGAGTAAGCGCGTAGATGTCGGCGAAGGGCTTGCCAAGGAACACCGGCACCACGCCGGTCGCGTCCGCAAGACGGTGCGCGAAATAGCCGGGTTCGCGCGACAGGCCGCTCTCGCGAGGGGCGACGATATCCGGATTGCCGACGATGACGGGACGCGGGCGCGCGCGCAGAGCGGCCTCGAGCCGGCGCTGCCGCGCCTCCGTCCAGCCGTCCGATCCGATGAGCAGGATGCCTTCGGCAGCCTCGTAGTCTGCAGGATCGTCGCCGAGGAAGGCCATGTCGATGTCCTCGAATTCCTCGCGGCCGTTCTCCGGGTTCAGCATCGCCCCCCAGCGCAGCCGCGCCGCGTCTGCCAGATGCGCGAGCAGAGCCTCGCGGCTTGTCACGACCTCTTCGGGCGCAAAATCAAAACCCAGCCGGGCGTAGCGCTGCATCATCACCCGCTTGGGGTAGGCGGCCGAATTGGACACCACGGCAACCGCCTTGCCCGCCGCGCGCAGCTCGGCGATCGCCGCCGCGGCGCCGGGGATCGGGGACTCGCCGACGTTGAGCACCCCATAGGCATCGAGCAGCACGAGGTCGAAGGGCGCGGCGATCTCGGCCAGGCTCTCCGCCACCCTCCAGCCGCGCCCGAAGCGCGCGCCCGGCAGCCGGGAACGCACACCAAGATAGGCGTCGAAGGCGGCGCGCGCCTCGGTGCAGCGCGCGCCGGTCACAGGATGCGGCGGCGCAGGAAGGCCGACACGATCTCGCCCAGCACGACAAGCGCCAGGATGGCCAGCAGGACGGTCGCGGCCTCGGGCCAGTTGAAGGTGTCAATCGCGCCCTGAAGGATGATCCCGATGCCGCCCGCTCCGACGAGGCCGAGCACTGTCGACTCGCGCAGGTTGATGTCCCAGCGCAGGATCGCCACCGCCCAGAAGGTCGGCATGACCTGAGGAACGATGGCGTAGACGATGACCTTGAAGCGTGACGCGCCGGTCGCCTCCAGTGCCTCGACCGGGCGCCGGTCGATCTCTTCGATGGCCTCGCCGAGGAGCTTGCCGATGAAGCCGATCGAGCGGAACATGATGGCGACCACGCCCGCAACCACGCCGGGGCCGAAGATCGCCACGAAAAGCAGCGCCCAGATGATCGTGTTGACCGAGCGCGAACTGACGAGGATCAGCCGCCCGAGCCACAGCGTGAAACCGTTGGGCGTGGTGTTCTGCGCCGCGATATAGGCGACCGGCAGCGAGACGATCACCGCCAGCGCGGTGGCGAAGGTGGCGATGTTCACCGTTTCCCACAGCACGCGCAGGATGCTGCCGAGGTTGTTGACGTCGGGCGGATACATGCGACCGAAGAGATCCGCCATCTGGCTGGGAGAATCCCAGACCCAGGCCCAGATGATCTCGATCGAGCCGAGCGCCCAGAACACGACCACCGCGCAGAGCGCGAAGAGGCCGAAGCGACGGGCCTTTTCTTTCGGCGTGTAGCGCGACCAGTCCTCGCGCCCGAACTGCTGCGAAAGGCTGGTCATGCGATGCGCTTCCTGATCTGGCCGCTGATCGCCTCGGAAACGAGGATCACGCCGACGATGACGATGGTGATGGCGAGCGCGAAATCGTAATCGTAGCGGCCGAAGGCATTGGCCAGCGTCGCGCCGATGCCGCCCGCGCCGACGATGCCGACCACCGCCGAGGCCCGCAGGTTGGAATCGAGCTGGTAGATGGTCAGGCCGATCTGCCGGGGCATGATCTGCGGAAAGATCGCGTAGACGAGCGTCGAGAGGTAGGGCGCTCCGGCGGCGCGCATCGCCTCGACCTGGCCGAAGTCGATCTCCTCGATCCTTTCGGCCAGCATCTTGGCGACGAAGCCGATGGAATAGACCACCAGCGTCAGCACACCGGCGAAGGGTCCGAAACCGACCGCCTTCACGAAGATGATCGCGACGATCACCGGGTGGAAGCTGCGGGCAATGATGATGATTGCCCGGCCAAGGTAGAAGACCGGCAGCGGCGCGATGTTGCGTGCCGCCATGAAGGCAATCGGAATGGACAGGACGACCCCACCCACGGTGGCAAGGACGGCGATCTTCAGGCTTTCCAGGAACCCGTCAATCAACAGGCCGCTGCGCTCGAAGCTCGGCGGGAACGCCCCGCCGAAGATGCGCCCGGCCCGCTCTATCCCCTGCGCAACCCGTGCCCAATCGATCGGCATGGTGGCCGCGACCCAGCCGAAATAGGTCAATGCACCAAGATACACGGCCCAGCGAAGCAGCGGGTTGGCGATGAAGGGCGGCTTGCGCCAGGTGTCGGGATGCCGGCTCATGACGCCTCCCGCAGATCGCCGCCGCGGTCGGCATGGGGGCTGCCCGAATAGATCCGTTCCATCGCCTCCTGATCCAGAGCGCCCGGCAGGTCGTCGAAGATGATCCGTCCGAAGCGCATGCCGACGATGCGGTCGGTGTATTCCTTGGCCTCGGCGACATTGTGGATGTTGATCAGCACCGGCAGCTTCAACTCGCCTGCGAGATCGCGCAGCAGCCCCATGATCTGCTCCGAGGTCTTGGGATCGAGCGAGGCGGTGGGCTCATCGGCCAGAAGGATCTCGGGGTTCTGCATCAGCGCCCTGACCACGCCGACGCGCTGGCGCTCGCCGCCCGACAGCTGATCGGCGCGGGTGTTGGCGTATTGCGCGATGCCGACGCGCTCCATCAGCTCGTAGGCGCGGCGGATGTCTTCCTTGGGGTAGCGCCGCATGATCGCGGCCCAGGTCGAGATGTATCCCAGCCGCCCCGACTGCACATTCTCCATCACGGTCAGCCGGTCGACGAGGTTGAACCCCTGGAAGACCATGCCGATCTTGCGCCGCGCGGCGCGCAGCTGGCGGCCCCTGAGGGTGGTGAGCTCGGTGCCGTTCAGCACGATGCTGCCCGAAGTGGGCTCGACCAGCCGGTTGATGCAGCGCAGCAGGGTGGATTTCCCGGCCCCCGAGGAGCCGATGATCGACACCACGCTTTCCCCCTCGATGGTCAGGTCGAGGTTCTTCAGCACCGGCGCGCCGCTGCCGTAGCTTTTGACCAGGTCGGTGATCTTCAACATGTGGAAGCTCCATGCCGGAGCCGGGCGCGAGGCGCCGGCTCCGGTCTTGTCAGGTCACTCCGCGGCAAGCCCCGCAGGAGTGTATTCGACGCCGTTCGCCTTCTGGATCTGGCGGATGACCTTCCACTGTTCCTTGTAGGTGATCGGGATGAACTTGCTGACCCCGCTGAACTCCTCGCCAAGCGCTGTGCCGGCGAAGTCGAAGCTGAAGAAGGCCTGCTCGATCTTCTCCTTCAGCTCCGGCGTCAGGTCATGGGCATAGGCATAGGAGGTCGTCGGGAAGGGATCGCTCTCCCAGACGATGCGCACCTCGGCGGGATCGTAGAGCCCGCGCTCGGCCATGCGCTCGACCACTTCCGAGGCGACGGGCGCGGCGTCGTAGTCGCCCGCGACAACCCCCAGCATCGACTGGTCATGGCTGCCCGAATAGACCACCTCGTAATCGGTGTCGGGCACCACGCCCAGATCGGGGAACAGCGCGCGCGGCGCCAGGTTGCCCGAATTCGAGGTCGGCGAGGTATGCGCGACGCGCTTGCCGGCAAGATCGGGCACCTCTTTGATGTCGCTGTCGGCCTGCGTGTAGATCTGCAGCTTGTAGCCGAACTGCCCGTCATCGGCCCCCATGATGGCGAAGGGCACCGCCCCGGCAAGGTTTACCGCGAAGGGCGTGGGCCCGGTCGAGAAACCGGCGATGTGCAGGCGGCCCGAGCGCATCGCCTCGACCTCGGCCGAGTTCGACTGCACCGCGAAGAATTGCACATCCTTGCCGGTGACCTCTTCGAGATGGGCGATGAACGGCTCCCAGATGTCCTCGTAGATGGCCGGGTCCTCGACCGGCGTATAGGCGAAGACCAGCGTTCCCGGATCCTGCAGATCGCCCGCCTCCGTCGGCGCATCGGCGACGAGGTCGCCATCGGCGTCGGAATACTGGCTGTCGAGCGCCGCGGTTTCTTCCTGTGCAAATGCCGCACCGGCCGACAGGGCCAGCGACACGAGCAGACTCGTGGTGTGCCTAAGCATGGTGATGTCCTCCTCCCAAAGGGCATTTTCTGCGTCTGGCCCCTGTGTCCTCCGGCCAGTCCAGCGGGATCACATCACCTTTATGTTGGATGTGCAACAAATCTGTCGTAATTTTCTGCGATATTCAAAGATCGGGATGCAAGCAGAGGAGCGCGCGCAGACGTGGAGCAGCAGACCGGCCCCCACCGACTGAAGAAACGCGAACGGCACGACCAGATCCTGCTGCACCTCAAGCTGAGGCCACACGTCCGCGTGACCGAACTTGCGACACTCTTCGGGGTGACCACGGAAACCGTGCGCCGCGACATGGACGATCTGGAGCAACGGGGGCTGCTGGAACGTGCCCATGGCGGCGCCTCGGCCACACATCCCGGCGCGCACCGCGATCTGGACGAACGGCGGCAGGAACGGGTTGCAGAGCGCGAGCACCTGGGCCGCCTTGCCGCTGCGCTGGTCCAAGATGGCGATACGATCATGATCGATGCCGGCTCGACCACCATGGTCTTCGCCCGGCTGCTCGCTTTCGCCGAGACCCGCGTGACGGCGATCACCAACAGTCTCCAGATCGGCATGATCCTGGGCCAGAGTGCCAGGGCGCGCGTGATCCTCGCGCCGGGCAGCTACCTGCCGCAGGAGGCCGCCGTGGTCGGTGTCGAGACCTGCGACTATCTTGCGCGCTACCACGTCGATGCCTGCTTTCTCGGGGCGGCCGGCCTCAGCGAGGCGGGCGTCACCGAGGCCGTCGAGGGCTTTTCCGCGGTCAAGCGCGCGATGATGCGCCAGTCCGGTGCCTGCCGCTTCCTCATCGACGCCAGCAAGTTCGGACTCACCCGCCTGAACCACGTGGCGCGGCTGCACGAGGTGGGCACGCTGGTCAGCGACCGGGCCCCCGAGGGTGCGCTGGCGCAGGACCTGCGCGATGGTGGCGTCGAGATCATCCTGCCGTAAATCGCCGTGCCGCCGCAGCACCGAGACGCCGCGCACGGATCGACGGCAGCGCGGTCGTGCGGTATGTCGCAACAAGCCATCCGCAACCGCTGCGATGGCGTCCGGCACAGGCCGCGCCGATCCGGTCGCGACTGACACTCCCGCAAGCACAGGAGGAGGCATGGCAGACACGTCCAAGCAGCAGCAGCCCGGTCTGCGCGGGATCCGGGGGCTGAGCCTGCGGCAGATCGAGGTGTTTCACGCGGTCTATACCACGCGCTCGATCTCGGCGGCCTCGCGTCTTCTGGTGATCTCGCAGCCGGTGGTCAGCCGCACCCTCAAGCGCATCGAGGACGTTCTGTCGCTGACGCTGTTCCGGCGCGGCGGGACCGGGCTGATGCCCACCGTCGAGGCCCAGTTGATCTTTGCCGAGGTCGACGGGCTGATGCGGCGCGTCGAGGGGCTGGGCGCGCGCATCGAGGAAATCGCCTCGGGTGCCTCCATCCCCTTCCGACTCGGCGCCACCGCCAGCGTGGCGCGCGCGCTGGTGCCGCGCGGGCTCTCCGCGCTCGGCGCGGGCGCCACGCGGCCCGAGCTGTTCTTCGACGTGCTCGCTGTCGATCAGATCGTCGATTACCTGCTCGACGGCACGGGCCAATGCGTCGTCACCCTTGCGCAGATCGACCATCCGATGCTGCACTCGGAGCCGCTGGGCCACGGCCATCTGGTCGCGGTGGTGCCGGTCGGCCATCCGCTCGCGGACCGGCCGCATCTTGCACCCGGAGATTTCGACGGCGTTGACGTGATCACCTTCCAGGTAGACGGCCCGCACCAACGGGCGATCCGCGGCTACTTCGGCAGCGCCATGGCCCAGCTGCAATCGCGCACGGTGGTCCGATTTGCCGACACCGCCGTGGCCATGGCCGCCGAGGGCATGGCGGTCGCGCTGGTCGACAGCTTCACCACGATGGGGCCGATCGGCGAGGACGTCGTGGCGCGCCCGCTGCGCAACGCGCCGGAGTTCACCCTGTATCTGCAGACCAACCCCAACCGCCCGGCCTCGCATCACGTGTCCGAGCTGCGTGACCATTTGCTGCAGGCATTGCGCCGCACCGAAGAGGCTTGAGACCCCGCTATTCCATGTCCTGAAGGCATGGACCTAGGATGATTTCGGCATTGTAAACATGTGCCGAAACGCCGATTGTCCGGCCACGACTTCAAGGGAGGAAACCATGCTCGATATCACCACCTCGCGCCGCGGCGCGTTGGCGCTGCTGCTTGCCGGGACCGCGCTCAGCGCCGGTGCCGCCAGCGCCGAAGAGATCACCCTCGGCGCGCTGCGCCTGACCAGCCATTCGCCCACCTACATCGCGCTCGAGCGCGGTTATTTCGCCGACGAAGGGCTCGAGGTCGAACTGAGCTTCTTCGAAAGCTCGGCGGCAATGGCCGTGGGCGTGGCCGGTGGCGACCTGGATTACGGTGTCACCTCGATCACCGGCGGGCTGCTGAACCTCGCGCAGAAGGGCGCGGTCAAGGTCATCGGCGGTGCCCTGGCCGAAGACCCGTCGGTGCCCGGCGCGCTGATCCTGGCCTCGAACAAGGCCTTCGAGGCCGGTCTGACAGAACCCTCGCAGCTGTCGGGCAAGAGCTTCGGCATCACCACCGCGGGCTCGTCGTTCCATTACATGCTGAGCCGCATCGCCGAGAAAGAAGGTTTCGCCGCCTCGGACATGCAGATGAAGCCGCTGCAGAAGGTCGGTGCCATCGTCGGCGCGCTGAGCTCGGGCCAGATCGACGCCTGGGTGATCCAGCCGAGCATCGCCAAGCGCCTGATCGACGAGGGCGCGGCGCATGAAATCGGCCGCTTCTCGGACTATGATCCCAGCTACCAGGTCACCGCGATCTTCACCTCGACCGGGATCGCCGAGGGCGAGCGCGAGCAGACCGAGGCCTTCCTGCGCGCGCTCTCGAAGGGCGTCGCCGACTACAACGCCGCCTTCGTCGACAAGACGGCGAGCGAGGACGATGTCTCCGAACTGACCGGCATCGTGCACAAATATGTCAGCGTTGACGTCCCCGATGATCGTTTCGCCAAGGACATGTCCGAAGGTTCGATGCGGATCAACGAGGGGCTGGCGCTGTCGACCACCTCGGTGCAAGCCCAGATGGACTGGATGCAGGCCGAGGGGTTGGTCAGCGACGAGATCACGCTCGAGATGCTCGTCGACAGCTCCTACGTCGACACCATGTGACCTATCGGGCCGGTCCCGCACGGGCCGGCCCACCCACCCGAAAGAGGGAGGAACCCGATGGATCTCATCGTGGACAAGCTCGGCCACAGCTATGGCAGCGTGACCGTTCTCAAGGATATTTCGCTGGAGATCCCGCAAGGCCAGATCGTCTGCCTCGTCGGCCCTTCGGGCTGCGGCAAGTCGACCCTTCTGCGGATGATCGGCGGCCTCGAGTTGCCCGAAAGCGGCGAGGTGCGCATCCACGGCACGCCCCCCCGAGACTCCCTCAACCCGCTGACCTTCGTGTTCCAGCATTTCGCCCTGCTGCCCTGGCGCAGCGTGGCCGACAACATCCGCTTGGTGCTCGAGGATCACAAGCTTGGCCGGGCCCAGGAAGACGCGATCATCGCCGACGTGCTGAACCGGACCCGGCTTTCGGATTTCGCCGGTGCCCTGCCCAAGCAGCTCTCGGGCGGCATGAAGCAACGTGTCGCCATCGCCCGCGCGCTGGCAGTGAAGCCGGCCTGCATGCTGATGGACGAGCCGCTCTCGGCGCTGGACAGCCAGACCCGTGAATTGCTGATGGAGGATCTCGTGTCGCTGTGGTCACGCGAGCCCTTCACCGCGGTCTACGTCACCCACAACCTCAACGAGGCGGTGCGCCTCGGTCACCGGATCGTGGTGCTCTCGCGTCGCCCCGGCCGGGTACACCAGGTGGTCGATATCGACGTCCCCCTGCAAGAGCGCAGCCTTGCCATGCCCGAGCTCGAAGCGCGGCAGGCCGAGCTCTGGGAGCTGATGCGCGCCGAAGCCGAAGCCGCCGACATGGAGCTGATCGATGGATAACACCCTGAGCGCCCCCTCGCCCGCCCGGTCCGCGACCGCCTCGGGCAGTTCCGCCGCAACCGGAACGCCGGTCAAGTTCCGCGGCGGCGGCTTCCAGCCGGTTCCGGTGCGCGGCGCGGCCATCATGGTCTTCGTGCTGCTGATCGCCCTGCTGGAGGCCGGCACCCGCAGCGGGCTGATCTCGAACCTGACCATGCCGCGCCCCTCGGCGGTGCTGGAAACCCTATGGAATCTCGCCGCCTCTGGGCTGCTCTGGAAACACCTTGCGCCCTCGCTGATGCGGCTGCTGATCGGCGCCAGCCTCGGCGCGGTGGCGGGCATTGCGCTCGGCACGATGATCGGCCTTTTCAGCCTCGCTCGGGCAGGTCTGGTGCCGCTGATCTCGGCGCTCTTCCCGATCCCGAAGATCGCGCTGCTGCCGCTCTTCGTGATCTGGTTCGGCATCGGTGAAAGCTCGAAATACGCGCTGATCGCCTTCGGCACCTTCACCCCCACAGTCGTCGCCACCTTCGGCGCCGTGGACAGCGTCGACCGCACGCTGATCCGCATGGGCCAGAGCTTTGGCCTCTCCTGGTGGTCCATTGTACGCAAGATCGTGCTGCCCGGCGCCTTCCCCGGCATCCTCTCGGGGCTGCGCGTATCGATCGCCATCGCCATCATCCTGCTGGTCGCGGCAGAGATGCTGGGCGCGGAATACGGCATCGGCTCCTACATCCTCGAAGCGGGCTCGCTCTACGATCTCGAACGGCTCTTCGCCGGGGTGACGATCCTGTCGCTGATGGGACTCGTGGTCGGCTCGCTGATCGGCTTGATCGAGCGCCGCTTCCTGGGCTGGAGGTCGTGACCGCCATGCTGGCCCTGCAGAAGACCGCCGCGGCACCGGGGCTTGAGCTGCGCGAGGTGACGGCCCCCCCGGTTCCCGGCCCCGGCGAGGTGTTGCTGGCCATCGAGGCCACCGGGGTCTGCGGCACCGATGTCCATATCGCGCATTGGACACCGGGCTACGAGTCCATGCAGCAGGCGATGCCGGTCACCATCGGCCATGAAACCTGCGGCCGCGTCGAAAGCCTTGGCGCGGGCGTCGATCCCGCGCTTCACGGCCGGCGCGTCACGGTCCGACCTTCGGTTCTCTGCCACAGCTGCGCTGCCTGCCTGGGCGGTGATCCCGACAATTGCACGGGCAGGCGCGGTGTCGGCATCGGCCGCAACGGCGCCTTCGCGCCGCAGCTGCTGGTTCCGGCAGAGAACTGCGTGATGGTGCCCGACGCCCTGGACGCCGAGATCGCCGCGCTGACCGAGCCGATGACCGTCTGCCGCGAGGCCGTGGACACGGCGGCGCTGAAGCCCGGCGCACGGGTGCTGGTGCTCGGCCCCGGCACCATCGGCCAGGGCATCGCGCTGTTTGCCGAGGCCGCGGGCGCGGGCGAGGTTGTCGTCCTGGGCCGCGACGACGCGTCCCGGCTGGCGCAGCTCGATGCGCTTGGCTTTCCACAGACCGCCGATACGCTGGGCCGCACTTTGGCCGAAGCGCTGGTGCCCTGGCTGGACAAGGGCCGCTTCGACGTGATTTTCGAGGCCACCGGCGCGCCTTCGGTGGTGCCCGAGGCCCTGAGCGTGCTTGCCAAGCGCGGCAGGCTGGTGATCGTCGGCATCCATCCGGCCCCGGCGCAGGTCGATCTTACGGCGCTGGTGCGCAACCACCAGCAGATCCTCGGCTCGTACCGCGCGCCGGTGGAAACATGGCCCGAGGTGCTCGGCTGGCTGGAAGCCAACGCCGAGCGGGCGCGCGGGATGATCAGTCACCGCCTGCCGCTTGCCGCGGCGCTCGATGCGGTCGAGATCGCCGGTGCAAAACAGGCCTCCAAGGTCATGGTGTTGCAGGGGGGTGCCTGATGCCGCTTCTCGGCGATGCCTTCCTGTGCCTGTGGAATGACTTCGACGAAGCCCGCGCCGAGGAATACGAACGCTGGCACAGCTTCGAGCACGTGCCGGAGCGCGTCGCCGCGCCGGGGTTTCTCTCGGGCCGCCGATACGGTGCCTATGACCGGCGCGAGAGCCGCTACATGACGCTTTACGACCTCGACAGCCTCGCCGCGCTGGAAACGCCGCAATACGCAGAGCTCCAGGCCGAGCCGACGCCCTGGTCGGCGCGCATGCGGCCAGGGTTCAGGAACTTCCTGCGCATCCCCTGCCGGACCCTCGCTTCAGAGGGCACCGGCTGCGCAGGACGCGCCGGGGTCCTGGCGCTGCGGCTTTCCGACGACACCGAGGCCAGCGATGCGGCGATCCTCGGCCTGCTGCGCGGCGCGCTGTCTGCGCAGGCCATCTCTGCGTTTCATCTGGGCCGCGCGGACCACATCCCCGCCTACGGCGTGTTCCGCAGCCCCGAAGCCTCGGCAGAAGGGCGGCACTACGTCGTTGCGATCCTCGAGGCCACCACCGAGGCTGCCGCAGCCGCTGCGCTGGCGGGATTGCGGCACCGGCTCGACGCGCTTGACCCCGAGATCGACGTGCTGCGGGACGAGAGCACCGAATTCCTGCTTTCGGTCACCCGCTCCGAGGTGGTGCCGCGATGGGAACGCCACCACCTTCGTCAAGAACAGCCCGCCAGCTGACCCTGAGCAGATGACCTGCACTGTCCTGCCGGACGGGACAGGCAGCGCGTCCCCACCCGCCGCCGTTCAACGGACCAGGCTCGGCAGCCAGAGCGCCAACGGCGGGAACAGCGCCACGAGGACCACCACCACCAGGATCGCCAGCAGGAACGGCAGCGCCGCGGCGACGACGAACTCGAAGGGGCGGCCCGAGATATTGGTGATCACATAGAGCACCATGCCGAAGGGCGGCGTGGCCTCTCCGATGACCAGCAGCATGATCATGATGATCCCGAAATGCACCGGGTCGAAACCGTAGAGCACCATGATCGGCACGAGGATCGGGGTCAGGATATTGATCGCGACGGCGACCGACATGAAGCAGCCGATCGCCAGCAGGAAGACCATCACCAGCAGCATGATCACCGCCGGGCTGTCGGACAGGCCGATCAACCAGTTCGCGATCGTCGTCGGCAGTTTCACCCGCGTCAGGATCCAGGCCAGCACCGCCGAGCAGCCGAGGATGAACATGATCGTGGCGGAATCGTAGGTCGAGCGTCGCAGGACCCCGATCACCGCGCGCAGCCCCATCGAGCGGTAGAGCACGGTGGCCAGGAAAAACGCCCAGAGCCCGGCAACCGCGGCCGCCTCGGTGGCGGTGAAAACGCCGAGCATGATGCCGCCCAAAAGGATGACCGGGGTGAGCAGCGCGCCGAAAGCCGACAGGAACGAAGCCCAGAGCCGGGCCAATCCGGGGAATCTGCCGCGCGGATAGTTGAAGCGCCGCGCGTGCCAGGCCGACAGCAGCATGAGCGCCGCCGCCATCAGCAGACCCGGCAGGATCCCGGCCAGCAGCATGTCCGTCGCGCTGACCTGTGCGAGGATCGCATAGAGGATCGCGGGAATGCTGGGCGGGATGATCGGACCGATCAGCGACGAGGCCACCGTGACGCCGATGGTTGTGCGGTCATCGTAATTGGCCTCGCGCATGGCACGGATCTCGATGTTCCCCAGGCCCGCCGCATCGGCGGTTCCCGAGCCTGACATGCCCGCGAAGAGCATGCTTGCCAGCACGTTCACCTGCGCCAGCCCGCCGCGCATCGGCGAGACGAGGTCCTTGGCGAAGCTGAAAAGCCGGGTGGTGGCACCGCTCTCGTTCATCAGGTGTCCGACGAAGACGAACATCGGGATCGCCAGCAGCGTGAAGGAGTCGATCCCCGCGACCACCCGCTGCACGATGATCTCGTAGGGGATGGAGTCGATGCCGCGCGTCGTCCCGAAGTAGATGAGGCCGGAGAGGCCCATGGCGAAGGCCGCTCCGAGGCCGAGCCCCAGCAGCACGACCAGATAGCCGAGCATGGCAAAGCCCTGGATCATCCGGCGTCCTCCTGCGGCTGCGCCGCTTGGTCTGGCGTGGGCAGGAGTTGCAGGACGAGCAGCGCCGCCGACAGCAGCGCTCCGATCACCACCGGCAGGTAGACCATGCCGTGGTTGGCCCATGCCATGGTCGCCAGCGGGTGAGCCCACGAGGACAATGTCAGTTTCACCCCGCCCCAGGCGAGACACAGCAGGAAGACCAGCGCCAGGACCCTGTGCGCGACCCTCAGAAGCCGAAGCGCCTCGGGAGAGCGGATCGACCGTTCGAGGATGTCGATCTTGAGATGCCCCCCATCAGCCGTCACGAGGATCAGGCCGAAGAACACCATGTAGACGTTCAGCAGGCGCGCCAATTCCTCGCTCCAGACCATCGATATCCCGGCGTATCGGTAGGCGACCTGCGCGATGATCGCGCACAGGAAGCCAGCGAAGGCGAAGGTGGCGACGGCGTCGCTCACCTTCACGATCATCTGCGTGGCACGATTCAATTTCCGGTGCCTTGCTTGGTTTCGATGACCTCGACCGCCTTCTCGTAGATGCCCGGTTCGAGCTGGCTGTTGGCCGCGGCGCGGATGATCTCCATGCTGTCGGTGCGGAAGGAGGGGTCGGGCTGCACCAGTTCGACGCCCGAGGCGACGATCTCGTCTATCAGGCTCTGGTTCTCCTCGAAAGCGCTCTGCGAGCCCGCCGCCGTGGCCTTGTCGATCGCCGCCTGGAGCTTCGCCTGGGCCTCTGCGTCAAGCCCGTTCCAGAAGTCGAGATTGGCCATGATCGTGATGTAGCTATGCTGATGCTCGGTCGCGATCAGATGGCTCTGGACCTCGTAGAGCCGGCGGCCGAGGATGTTGCTCAGCATGTTCTCCTGCGCGTCGATCACGCCGGTCTGCAGCCCCGAGAACACCTCGGGCGAGGGCATCGGGGTGGTCGTTGCCCCCATCCCGGACCAGATCTTGATCCACAGCGGGATCTCCGGCATGCGGATCTTGAGCCCCTTGAGATCGTCCAGGGTCCGGAACGGCCGGTTCGCGGTGGTCCAGCGCGCGCCCTGGTAGTAGGTCCCGAGAAACTTGGCGTTGCCCTTCTCCTCAAGCGCCGCCTTCAGCCGGTCCCCGGTCTCCGAGGCCAGGAATGCCTGGATGCTGGCGTAATCGGGGAACAGGTAGGGCACCAGCGTCGCATCGAGTTCCGGGAAGTAGAGCGAGGCGTGGATCACGCCCATGTGGATGTCCGTCTCGCCGAGCCGCAGCAGGTCGAGCAGTTCGCGCTCGCCGCCCAGCGAGCCGTCGAGGAAGATGTCCACGGTCGTCTCGGGGCTCGACTCGCCGAGTGCCCCGACCAGCGTTTCGGTGACCACGCGGTTCACCCCGCTGTCTGGCACCGTCGAGGCCAGCGTGATCGTATCGGCAAGCGCCGCGACCGGCAGCAGCGCGACGGCCCCTGCCAAAAGAACGTCCTTCAAGTGCTTCATGAGTTCCTCCTCCCTATGTGAAGCCCGACCTCCCCGTCAGGCTCTGAAACGGTCTTCCAGCTCGTATATTTCGTCGAACCCCATAAGTTTGTTGAATTTCTCGAAGTTGTAGAGCGGTGCCGAGATCGCCTCTTCGCCGCCGTTCAGCAGGCCGGCATAGACGTTCTCGAGCGCTGCGCCGACGGCCAGGAAGCCGGTCGCGGGATAGATAGAAAGGCCGAAGCCCAGCTCCCGGAGCCGCGCCTGCGGCAGCACCGGCGTGCGTCCGCCTTCGACGTTGTTGACCAGCACCGGCTTCGAGAAATGCGCCGCGATGCGGGCAAGTTCTTCCTCGCTCTCGGGCGACTCGATGAACAGGATATCGGCCCCGGCGGCATCATATTGCTCCATCCGGTGGATGGCCTCGTCGAGCCCGTGGGTGGTGCGGGCGTCGGTGCGGGCAAGGATCAGGAACTCGTCGCTGCGACGCGCGTCGGTGGCGACCTTGATCTTGGTCACCATGTCCTCGGTGGGGATCACCGCGCGGCCAAGCGTGTGACCGCATTTCTTCGGAAAGACCTGGTCCTCGATCTGAATCGCGCTCGCCCCGGCGGCCTCGTATCCTCGGACCGTGTGGGCGACGTTCACGATGCCACCGTAACCCGTATCGCCATCGGCGATCAGCGGTATACCGCGCTCGCGGCAAAAGGCGCCCATCACCTCGACCCGGCCGACCATATCCCGGTAGGACGCGAGCCCCGCATCGGGCAGTCCGAGGTGCGACGCGACGCTTCCATATCCCGTCATATAGGCCACGCTCGCCCCGGCCGAGACGGCCATGCGCAACGAGATCATGTCATAGACGCCGGGAGCGACGAGCATCTCTCCAGTGGCCAGGCGTGCCTTGAGTGTTCCTTGCATTTTCCCTCACTTAGAATACAAAGTGCATTAAAACATGCGCAAATAATCATGATTCTTACGTCACGGTATACAATCGGATGAAAAAGTCTACGAAAAGCTCTACCCCTGGCCAGACCGGCTACGAGGTGATCCGACAGGCCATCATCGAAGGCGAGTACCGCGAAGGGGACCGGCTGATCGAAGCGGAGCTTGCCGAACGTGCGGGCGTGAGCCGCACGCCGATCCGCGACGCGCTGCGCCGGCTGGAGCGCGAAGGCTTCGTGAATATCCGCGCGGGATCCGGCGCGATCGTCGCGAAATACAGCGGCTCGGATCTATCGGATCTGTTCGAGATCCGCGCGGCGCTCGAGACCCTCGGTGCGGGTCTCGCGGCGCTGCATGCACGCGCCAGGGATCTCGACGAGCTGGAAGCCATGTGCGACGCCATGGACGAGATCGCCGCCGGCCGTGGCACCGATTTTCTCGAGGCATTCTCCGTGCAGAACACGGCGTTTCACCTGAAAATCCTCGAGATGTCGCGCAACCCGCAACTGGCCGAGATGGCGGGCTCGCTGATGAAGCTGGGGGTCATCATGCGCACCTACAACCGCTTCGACATCACCCGGCTCGAACGCAGCATCTACGACCACCGCTGCATCCTCGCCGCCCTGCGCGCAGGCAGCGTCAACCGCGCCGAGTCGGCCATGCGCAGTCATGTTCTGTCGTCGATCGACACCTTCGACACATCCAGCGACTCGCCGCTGTCGCGCAGGACCTAGGCCCGACGCTCAATCCAACCGCGCGGGCTGGTACTTCACCCGCCGGATGGGGATCGAGGATTCCAGCGACGCCACCCCCGGCAGCTTGGTCAGCCGCCCGGTCAGAAAGCGTTCGTATTCCGCCAGATCGCGGACCGAGATCCGCAGCAGGTAATCGAAGCTGCCGGTCATCAGCCAGCAATCGACGATCTCCGGACAGCGCCGCACCTCGGTCTCGAACGCTTCGAGCCGGTCGTCGATCTGCCGATCGAGCCGGACCGAGATGAACACGCTGAAGCCGAAGCCCAGCTTTTCTTCGTCGATGCGGGCGCTGTAGCCGGTGATATAGCCATCCGTCTCCAGCCTGCGGATCCGCCGGGCGCAGGGCGACGCCGAGAGGCCGACCCGCTCGCTCAGTTCCTGATGGCTTGCGCGCGCATTATTCCGCAACTCGCGCAGCAGCTTTCGATCGATCTCGTCCAGGTTCTGCGACATAGGCGCTCGTTTCCGCTGTAGTTCGACGATTAGGCGCTCATTATCACTCCAGAACGCCGCGTCTGGCAATCCAAAAGCCGCCTTTCGCCAGCCGAGTCGGTGTAGGCTCGCGCGCAAAGGGAGGCACCACATGACCAACGACGCGCAGCACCTCAAGGTGATCGAGCAGCGACTGCTTTGGCTCTCGCACTGGATGATCCACAACGCCAATCATCTCCGCCCCAAGGAGGATGGCATCAAGATCGGCGGGCATCAGGCCTCCTCGGCCTCGATGGTGTCGATCATGACGGCGCTCTACTTCTCGGCGCTGCGCCCGGAAGACCGGGTGGCGGTGAAGCCGCACGCCTCGCCGATCTTCCACGCGATGCAGTACCTGATGGGCAACCAGACGCGCGAGAAGATGGAAAACTTCCGCGGCTACGGCGGCGTGCAGAGCTACCCGAGCCGCACCAAGGACATCGATGACGTCGACTTCTCCACCGGCTCGGTCGGGCTTGGCGTCGGCATCACCGCGCTGGCCTCGATGGTGCAGGATTTCATTCGCGCCAAGGACTGGGGGGCGGAGGTCGACGCGGGCCGCATGGTCGCGCTGGTCGGCGATGCCGAGCTCGACGAGGGCAATATCTACGAGGTGCTTCAGGAGGGCTGGAAGAACGACCTGCGCAACTGCTGGTGGGTGATCGACTACAACCGCCAGTCGCTCGACGGCATCGTGCGCGAGGGTCTGTTCGAGCGGGTCGAGAAGATCTTCGAGGCCTTCGGCTGGGACGTGGTGCGGGTCAAATACGGCGCCCTGCAACGCGAGGCGTTCAACGAGCCCGGCGGTGCGCGACTGCGCGACTGGATCGACGCCTGCCCGAACGCGGAATACTCGGCACTCACCTATCGCGGCGGCGCGGTCTGGCGCGAGCGGCTGATGGAGGATCTGGGCGATCAGGGCGAGGTCACCGCGCTGATCGAGCGCCGCAGCGATGCCGAGCTGGCGGCGCTGATGGAGAACCTCGGCGGCAACTGCGTGTCCACCATGGCCGAGGCATTCGCCGCCGTGGACCACGACCGCCCCGTCTGCTTCCTCGCCTATACGATCAAGGGCTGGGGCACGCCGATCGCCGGGCACAAGGACAACCACGGCGGGCTGATGACCAAGGCGCAGATGGCCGAATGGCAGGCGCATATGGGCGTCGCCGAGGGGCAGGAATGGGAGCCCTTCGCGACGGTGCCCGACGCCGCGGCGCTGAAGCAGTTCCTCTCGGAAGTGCCCTTCTTCGCCAAGGGGCCGCGGCGCTATTCCGATGCGCGCCTGTCGGTTCCGGCGGTGGCCATCGACACCAGCCGCGAGATCTCGACCCAGATGGCCTTCGGCAAGATCCTCGACGAGCTGGCGCGCGGGGGCAGCGATCTGGCGGCGCGGATCATGACCACCTCGCCCGACGTGACCGGCACCACCGGGCTCGGGCCCTGGGTGAATCGGCGCAAGCTCTTTGCCCGCGCGGCGCAGAGCGATGCCTTCATCGAGCACCGCATCCCCTCGACCGCCAAGTGGAACTTCGCCCCCGAGGGGCAGCACCTGGAACTTGGCATCGCCGAGATGAACCTCTTCCTGCTGCTCGGCGCGGCGGGGCTGTCGCACAGCCTCTTCGGCAAGCGGGTGATCCCCATCGGCACGGTCTATGACCCCTTCGTCGCCCGCGGCCTCGATGCGCTGAACTACGCCTGCTACCAGGACGCCCGCTTCATGATCGTCGGCACGCCCTCGGGCGTCACTCTGGCCCCCGAGGGCGGGGCGCACCAGTCGATCGGCACGCCGCTCATCGGCATGAGCCAGGACGGGCTGGCGGCCTTCGAGCCCGCCTTCGCCGACGAACTGGCGGTGATCATGGAATGGGCCTTCGACTACATGCAGCGCGAGGGCCGCGGCGACCCCGACGAGCGGACCTGGCTGCGCGACGAGACCGGCGGCTCGGTCTACCTGCGGCTGACCACGAAGCCGCTGGAGCAACCCGGCAAGCGCCATGACGATGCCTTCGTGCAGGGTGCCATCGACGGCGCCTACTGGCTGCGCAAGCCGGGGCCGAACTGCTCTGTGGTCATCGCCTACCAGGGCGCGGTGGCCGACGAGGCGATCGCCGCGGCGGGGATGATCGGCGAGCACCGCCGCGACGTCGGCGTGCTGGCGGTGACCTCGGCGGACCGGCTCAACGCCGGCTGGACCGCGGCGCAGCGCGACCGGGCGCGCGGCAACCCGCGGGCGCGCTCGCACGTGGAGGCGCTGCTCGGCGACCTGCCGCGCCATTGCACGCTGGTCACGGCGATCGATGGCCATCCGGCCACGCTGTCCTGGCTCGGCGCGGTGGCCGGGCACAGGGTCATACCGCACGGGGTCGAACATTTCGGCCAGACCGGCACCATCGGCGATCTCTACCGCCACTTCGGGCTGGATCGGGAAAGCCTTGCGCGGGCGGTCACCAATCTGACTGTTGGAGCCGTGGTGGCCTGACAGCCGCCGGACCCCCCTGTGCGCTAAAGCGCCCAGGGGGCTGAAAGCAGCGCCAGCGCCGTCCAGCAGAAGACTTCGGACACCAGCTGGACCGCGCCCAGCACATCGCCGGTCACCCCGCCGATCCGCTGCTGCGCAAGACGCCCGAGCGCGGCCGCAACCGTCGCGCAGACCAGCACCAGCATCAGACCGGTCGCGCCCGCCAGCAGCAGCCCGCCCGCCGTGACGACGAGCAGCACAAGGCGCGCCGCCCGGCTCCGCCCCGCGGCCAACCGGCCCATGCCGTCCGCCCGCGCGGGCGGCAGACCTTCCTGCACGGCGACCATGGCCGCACGGCTGAACATCCCGATCAGCACGAACCAGCCCGCCCCGCCCCAGGATCCCAGCTGCGGCCCGAGCTGCGCCAGCGCCGCGACCCAGAGCGCAGACGCGAGGATCAGCGCCATCACCCCATAGCTGCCGATGCGGCTGTCGCGCATGATCTCGAGACAATGAGTCCGGTCGCGCCCGCCGCCCAGTCCATCGGCGAAGTCCGCCAGCCCGTCGACGTGCAGCGCGCCGGTCGCCAGCACGTGCGCCGCCACCGCCAGTACCGCCGCCAGCGGCGGGCTGGCCCCGGTCGCCAGCGTCCCGGCGAGCGCCGCCCAACCGAGCAGCCCGACCAGCGCACCCACCGGAACAAAGGCCCAGCGGGCCGCGCTCAACGCGGGCGCCTCGCCCTCGATCCGCCCGGCGGGCAACCGCGTCAGCAGCATGACGGCCACCTGCAGCTCGCGCAGGCGGCCCCGCAGCCCGGTCATCCGCCCGCAACCCCGGCCTGTGCGAAGGTGGCCATGCCGTTGTGGCATTCCAGCGCGGCGCGCAGCACGCCAAGCGCAAGCGCCGCCCCCGAGCCCTCGCCGAGCGCCATGTCGAGCGCCAGAACGGGCGTCTTGTCGAGCGCCGCAAGCAGCCGCGCGTGGCCCGGCTCGCGGCTCACGTGGCCGACAAGGCAATGGTCCAGCAGCCGCGGGTCGGCCACGTAAAGCGGCGCGGTCGCCGCGGTGCAGATGAACCCGTCAAGGATCACCGGGATGCGCCGCGCCCGCGCCTCCAGCACCGCACCGCAGATCGCCGCCTGCTCGCGCCCGCCGAGCGCCGCGAGGATATCCAGCCCCTGCGCCCCTGCGTGGCGCGCGCAGGCCCGCCGCACCGCATCGGCCTTGCGCGCAAGGCCCGCCTCGTCCGAGCCGGTGCCGCGTCCGATCCAGTCCTCGGGCGCGCCGCCGAAGCTGGCGCAGGACAGCGCCGCCGCGATGGTGGAATTGCCGATGCCCATCTCGCCGAGGATCACCACCTGCGCCCCGGCCGAGACCGCCCCCGCGCCGCGCCGCATCTCGGCCAATGTCTCCTCGCCGGTCATCGCCGGGGCCTCGGTGATATCCGCCGTGGGCCGCTCAAGGTCGAGCGCCACCACCGACAGCTCCGCCCCCGAGACGCGGCAGAGCTGGTTGATCGCCGCCCCGCCCGCCTCGAAATTGGCAACCATCTGCGCGGTCACCTCCTGCGGGAAGGGGTTCACCCCCTGCGCGCAAACGCCGTGGTTGCCCGCGAAGACCAGCGCCTGCGCCTTTCCGATCTGCGGACGCTCGACGCCCTGCCAACCCGCCATGAACACCGCCAGGTCCTCGAGCCGTCCGAGCGAGCCCGGCGGCTTGGTCAGGCTGGCCTGCCGGTCGCGCGCCGCGCGCGCCGCGGCGGCGTCAGCCACCGGCAGCGCAGCCGCAAGTTCCGCGACTGCCGCAAGCGAGGAGACGTCAGAAAGCATGGTCATTCGGTTTCACCTTCACTGGATAGCCCGCCACCGCCAGCCAGACCTCGTCGCAGCTCTCTGCAACCGCCTGGTTCGTCCATCCCGCGGCATCGCGGAAGCTGCGCGCGAGCCGGTTCTCCGGGACGATTCCCGCCCCGACTTCATTGGTCACGAAAATCACGGGAGCGCGCTGCCGCGCGATCTCCTGCACCAGCGCCTGCACCTCGGCGCGCCAGTCCGCCTCGGCCAGAAGCAGGTTCGTCAGCCACAGGGTCAGGCAGTCAACGAGCCGCGGCAGAGTGCCGTCGCTCGCGCGCAGCGCGCCGCAAAGATCGCGCGGCGCATGCAAGTCCCGCCAGGCATCGCCCCGCCGCGCCCGGTGTTCGGCGATGCGCGCGGCCATCTCGTCATCGGCCTCGTAAATCTCTGCTGTGGCGATATAAATCGCCCGACCACAGGGGGCGAGAGCCCTGCGTTCGGCGATCTTGGACTTGCCGGACCGGGCTCCGCCCGTGATGAGTATCGACCTTGTCATTTCCGCATGGGAAAGCATCAATGTCGCAAAAAGGAAAGAGGCAAGCAGGCCATTGCAGCACGAAACACCCGGCTCGGGAGAGCTGATCCTGATCCGTCACGCCCCGATCGCCGAGCCCGGCAGGCTCTGCGGGCGCACCGATCTGCCGGCGCGGATCGCGCCCGCGCCAATCGCCGCACTGCGCGCCGCGTTGCCGCGCCCCGGCCAGCTGGTGACCAGCCCGGCGCAGCGCTGCCGCCAGACCTCCGAGGCGCTTTGGCCGGACATCGCCGCGCGCCCGGACCCGCTGCTCTGGGAACAGGATTTCGGCTCTCAGGACGGCTTGCGCATTGCCGATCTGCCCGACCTCGGGCCACTGGATGGCCCCGATCTCGCGCTCTGGACACCCCCCGGTGGCGAGAGTTTCTCCGATCTCTGCGCCCGCGTCGGCCCCGCGCTCGCCGGCTATGGCAAGGCCGCCGCCCGCATCGCGGCGCCGGTGGTGCTGGTGGTTCATGCCGGGGTGATCCGGGCAGCCCTGTCACAGCTCTGCGCAGCGCCCCATGCGGGTCTGGTCTTCGAGATCCCGACGCTTTCGGTGACCCGGCTGCGCTGCGGCGCCGAGGGGCCATTCTCGGTGATCGAGGCAGGCCGGACATGAGCCGCGCCGAGGTCAGCGTCGCCGGCCATTTCGGCGAATGGCTCCAAGGGCGGCTGGGACCGCAAGGCCCGGTGGCCCTGGTGACCGTGCGCTGCCCCGCGCTGCACGTCCGCGTGCCCGGACCTGACCCGCTGCCCTTCGACGAGCGGCAGCTCGACGCTTTTGCCTGCCAACTCGGGATCCCGGTCTGTGCGCCCGGCGCGGCCCGCAACTTCCCGCTCGGCGGCGGTGCCGGGGGCTCCACCGCGACGCTGGTCGCACTGGCGCGCGCCGCCGGCTTCGCGGGCGGCGCGGCGCGGCTCGCCGAGGCCTGCCTCGTCGTCGAAGGAGCCAGTGATCCCCTGATGTTTCCCCGGCCAGACACCCTGCTCTGGGCCTCGCGCGAGGGGCGCGTCCTTGGCCGCTTCGCGCCGCCGCCCGCCTGTGCCATCCTCGGCGGGTTCTGGGGTGCGCCGATCCCGACCGATCCCGACGACAGCAATTTCGACGATATCTCCGATCTCGCGGCGGACTGGGGCGAAGCCACTGAAACCGCCGATCTCGCCCGCTGCGCCGCCCTGGCCAGCGCCTCGGCGGACCGCTGCCGGGACCGCCGGGACGGCGCGGATGGCCCCGCCGACCCTACGCCCGATCTGGCCCGTGACCTTGGCGCGCTTGGCTGGCTGCGGGCGCACACCGGCTCTGCCCGGGGTCTTGTCTTCAGCCCCGGCACCCTGCCCCGGACCGGGGCAAGCGTGCTGGCCGAGGCGGGGTTGCAGGGCGTGATCAACTTCGGAACGGGTGGCACATGAGCTTTGCCCTGATGATGCTGGGCGGGATGGCGCTCGATCTCGCGATGGGCTGGCCGGCCGCGCTTTACGCGCGCATCGGGCACCCGGTGACCTGGCTCGGCCGGGCGATCACGGCGCTGGAGACAAGGCTCAACCACGGCAGCAGGGGCCGGCGCCTGTGGCTCGGCGCGCTGACCACGGCGGGGATCGTCGCTCTGGCCGCCCTGCCCGCTCTGGCCGTGCAGGCGCTGCTTCCCGAGGGGCTCGCGGGCCATGTGATCGGGGCGCTGCTGGCCTGGCCGCTGATCGCCCTGCGCTCGATGCACGATCACGTCGCGGCTGTCGCCGCCCCGCTGTCCCGAGGCGATCTCGCAGGCGCCCGCCGCGCGGTGTCGATGATCGTCGGCCGCGACCCGGCACGACTTGACGCAGCGGGCGTCGCACGGGCCGCGACGGAAAGCCTGGCCGAGAACAGTTCGGACGGGATCATCGCGCCGCTGTTCTGGGGCACGATTGCTGGATTGCCGGGCATCGCCGCCTACAAGGCGGTGAACACGCTCGATTCGATGATCGGCCACCGCACCCCGCGGTTTGAGGCCTTCGGCAAGGCAGCGGCGCGGCTCGATGACGTGGCGAACTGGATCCCTGCACGGATCACCGGGGGGCTCTTCGCCCTGGTGGGCGGACGGCGGGCGTTCGAGGCGGTCCGGGTGATGCGCCGCGACGCGCCGAAACACCGTTCGCCCAATGCCGGATGGCCGGAGGGTGCCATGGCGGCCGCGCTGAACGTCCGGCTTTCGGGGCCGCGGGTCTATGGCGAGCGGGTCGCCGAGGAACCCTGGCTCAACCCCGATGCGCCCGATCCCCGGCCGCAGGACCTGATCCGCGCGCTGCGCCTCTACCGCCGGGCGATGGCGCTCTGCGCCCTTGCGCTCGTCGCGCTGATCCTGTTCGGGTGAGCGCCATGGACAGCCTGACCCAGACGCCCCTGCCCCGCGACCACGGCGGAAATCTCGACGCCGCGATGACCGTCTTCGGCGGCACCCGCGCCGACTGGCTCGACCTGTCGACCGGCATCAACCCGGAGCCCTACCCGGTGCTGCCTGTTCCGGCAGAGGCCTGGACGGCCCTGCCGAAGCGCTCCGACATGGAGCGCCTGATCGCTGCCGCGCGCAGCGCATATGATACGCCTGCCCGCATCGTGCCGATGAATGGCGCGCAGGGTGCGATCCAGTCGGTTCCGGCGCTTCGCTCGCCGGGGCGGGCGGTGGTTCTGGCACCCACCTACAACGAACATGCCGCCGCGCTGCGCCACTTCGGCTGGGACGTCGCCGAGGCCGCCACCCTGTCCGCGCTGGAGGGCGCCGATCTTGCGGTCGTGGTGAATCCCAACAACCCCGATGGGCGGCGCAGCCCGCCGGAGGCGCTTGGCGCGCTGGCGTTGCGGGTGGGGCACCTGGTGGTGGACGAGAGTTTTGCCGACCCCGAGCCGGAGCTTTCCATCGCGGCGCGCCTCGGTACGGCGCTGCCGAACGTCGTGGTGCTGCGCTCCTTCGGCAAGTTCTACGGGCTCGCCGGGCTCCGGCTGGGATTCGCGCTTGCGCATGGCCCGCTTGCCGAGCGGTTGGCGGAACTGGCCGGTCCCTGGCCGGTTTCGGGTCCCGCGATCGAGATCGCCTCGGCGGCGCTCGCGGACGACGCATGGCGCGCCGAGACCATGCAGCGCCTGACCGGGGATGCCGCAAGGCTCGATGCGCTGGCACGCGGCGCGGGCTGGCAGGTCGTCGGCGGCTCTCCGCTGTTCCGCACCTACGCCTGCGACCATGCCCGCGCCGCGCAGGAAGGCCTCGCGACGCGGCGCATCTGGTCCCGCATCTTCCCCTATTCGGACAGCTGGATCCGCCTCGGCCTGCCGCCCTCGGATCGCTGGGCGCAGCTCGAGACGGCCTTCGCCGCGCTCTGATCTCTCAGAATTCCACGCCCTGCTGCGCCTTGATCCCGTCGCGGAACGGGTGCTTGATCAGCGTCATCTCGGTCACCAGGTCGGCGGCCTCGATCAGCTCGGGCTTGGCGTTGCGCCCGGTCAGGCAGACGTGGGTCATCGCGGGCTTCTCCTCCAGCAGGAAGCCAACCACCTCATCCACGTCCAGGTAGCCATAGCGCAGCGCGATGTTGATCTCGTCGAGCAGCACGAAGCGCACCTCGGGATCGAGGATTTGCGCCCGCGCGATCTGCCACCCCCGCTCTGCCGCGGCGATGTCGCGCTCACGGTCCTGCGTCTCCCAAGTGAACCCCTCGCCCGAGACGAAGAACCGGCACTCCTCGGCGAATCTCTCGCGGATCATCTTGGCCTCGCCGGTGATCCAATTGCCCTTGATAAACTGCACCACGGCGCAAGGCATGCCATGCGCGATGCAGCGCAGGATCATCCCGAAGCCCGAGGAGGACTTGCCCTTTCCGGCACCGGTATGAACGATGATCAGACCTTTCTCCTCGGTCTTTCCGGCCATCATCCGGTCGCGTGCTGCCTTGATCTTCTTCATTTTTTCCGCGTGGCGGATGTTTGCCTCGTCGCTCAAGCTGCTCTCTCCGGTCTTGACAGGGGTCGGATTTCCGGGCGATCTGACCCCACGCTGGTGCCCGTGTAAACGGGTGAAAAGGGAATGTGCAGCCGCGAGAGATCGCGGTCAGGCACAGCCGCCCCCGCGACCGTGAACGGGAAAGGGCGCTCGGAATGCCACTGGCCATCGGGCTGGGAAGGCAGAGCGTCCGTCGGGCCACAGACTGGATCTGCAGCCCTGAATTCCGTGAGCCGGGAGACCTGCCAGCCATGACTTTTGAGACCGGACGGGGTGTGCCGGTGTCGGGGTGTTCCCATGTCCGGGATCCATTCCGCCGTTACCCCTGTGCGCCCAATGACGAGGCGACACGAATGAAAGACTGTGCGCACACGCGGCAGGATAGCGACACGGAGCTGCTGGTCTGCGTGACCTGCCGCCGCGCGGGGCTGACCCCGCAGGACGAGCGGCGGCCCGGCCGGATGCTCTACGAGCAGATCACCGCGCTGGCGCGGCCCGAGGGGCTGCGGATCACGCCTACCGAATGCCTGCAGAACTGCGACTTCGGCTGCACCGTCGCGCTGCGCGGAGGGGCCGGGAAATGGACCTATGTCTTCGCCAATGTCGACGAGGCGGCGCATCCCGAGATGATCCTCGCCGGGGCCGCGCAGTACCACGCCGCGCCCGACGGGGTGATCCCCTGGCGCCAGCGCCCTGAGCATTTCAAGCGCAACTGCGTCGCGCGGATCCCGCCGCTCACGCCGCCTTCCGAAGACCCCTCCCAGCAACAGGACAGCTGACATGGCCGATCTCTCGAAACTCCCCGTCACCGTGATCACCGGCTTTCTCGGCTCGGGCAAGACCACCCTTGTAAGCCACCTGATGCGCAACCCCGGCGGGCGGCGTCTGGCCGTGGTGGTCAACGAATTCGGCGACGTCGGGGTCGATGGCGAGATCCTGCGCGGCTGCGCGATCCCGGACTGCCCCGCCGAGAACATCGTCGAACTGGCCAACGGCTGCATCTGCTGCACCGTCGCCGACGACTTCATTCCCACCATCGAGGCGCTGCTGGCGCTGGAGCCGCGCCCCGACCACATCCTCATCGAGACCTCCGGCCTCGCCCTGCCGAAGCCGCTGCTGAAGGCCTTCGACTGGCCGCAGATCCGCGCCCGCATCACCGTCGACGGGGTCATTGCTCTGGCCGATGCCGAGGCCGTGGCGGCGGGCCGCTTCGCGCCGGACGTGGCGGCGGTGGATGCGCAGCGCGCCGCCGACGAGAGCCTCGACCACGAGACCCCGCTCTCGGAGGTCTTCGAGGATCAGATCGCCTGCGCCGATCTCGTGTTGTTGACCAAGCCGGACCTCGCCGGGGCCGAGGGCGTCGCCCGCGCCCGCGAGATCATCGCCGCAGAGGCGCCCCGCCCGCTGCCGGTGATCGAAGTCGCCGAGGGCGCCGTGGACCCGCGTCTGATCCTCGGGATAGAGGCCGCCGCCGAGGATGATCTCGACGCCCGCCCGAGCCACCACGACACGCCCCATGACCACGATCACGAGGACTTTGCGTCGATCACCGTGGAGATCCCCGAACTGGCCGATCCCGCCCAACTGGTGCACGCCATCGAACCGCTGGCGCGCAGCCACAACATCCTTCGGGTGAAGGGCTACGCCGCGGTGCGCGGCAAGCCGATGCGGCTGCTGGTGCAGGCCGTCGGTGCACGGGTGCGTCACCAGTTCGACCGGCTCTGGCAGCCGGGCGAGGCGCGCACCGGGCGCCTGGTGGTGATCGCCGAGCAGGGCGACATCCGCGAGGACGAAATCCGCGCCGCGCTGCACCGCGCGGTGCTCGATGCGGTGAACTAGGCCGCCATGCACGTCGTCTTCCGCGAAAGCCACGGCCTCGAGGGCCTCGAGACCCCGGTGGACCTGAACCAGGATCCGGCGGATCTGGTGGTGCTGTCCTTCTCGGACAGCGACCTCGGGGCCTTTGCGGAAGCCTGGCACCAGGGCGGCGGGCGCGCGGGCGACCTGCCGTCGCTGCGGCTCGCCAACCTTGCACAGCTGCGCCACCCGCTGTCGGTCGACACCTACGCCGAGCGGACACTGGAGGGGGCGAAAGGTATTCTCGTGCGGCTGATCGGCGGCCGGTCCTATTGGGACTACGGGCTGTCGCAGCTGCAGGCGTTGGCGCAGCGCCGGGGGATGGCCCTTGCGGTGCTGCCCGGCGACGGGCGGCCGGACCCGCAGCTCGACGCGGTTTCGACCCTGCCGATTTCGACCCTGCGCCGCCTTGCCCAGCTCTGCGACGCGGGCGGCACCCGTGCCGCGCAGGCCGCGCTGTCGCAGCTGGCGCTCGCCTCGGGGCTGACCGCCGCCCCCGTATGCGCCGCGCAGACCCTGCCCGAGATCGGGCTCTGGACGCCCGAGACCGGCGCCGAGGCGCTCGACCCCTCCCAAGCGCCGGACGTCCTCGGCGACGACGCGCCGCTTCTGGAAGCGAGGGGCGCTGCCCCTCGCGCTCCCCGGCGTATTTGGCAAGAGAAGAAGGCCAGGCGGATCCTCCTGGTCTTCTACCGTGCCTATCTGGTGGCGGCCGACATGGCCCCCATCACGGCGCTCTTCGACAGCTTCCGCGCCGAGGGCTGCGACGTGGTCGGGCTCTTCGCGCCCTCGCTGAAAGCACCGGCCGCGGCGGCGACGCTGCGCGCTGCAGTGGCCGGCATCGCCCCCGACGCCATCGTGAATGCCACCGCGTTCAGCGCGCGCGGGGCGCGCGGCGCGCCGCTCGACGCGGCGGGGGTGCCGGTCTTCCAGGTGGCGCTGGCGACCTCGACAGAAGCGGCCTGGGCCGAGGCCGAGCGCGGGCTCTCGCCCGCCGACCTTGCCATGCATGTGGTGCTTCCCGAGGTTGATGGGCGGCTGTTCGCCGGCGTCGTCTCGTTCAAGCAGCCGGGCGCGCGTGATCCCGACCTGCAGTTTGCCCGCAACCTGCATGCCCCTCATGCGCCGGGGATCGCGCGGGCGGTGGCGCGCGTCATGGGATGGCTCCGGCTCACCGCCAAACCCGCCGCCGAGCGCCGCGTCGCGCTGATGCTCTCGACCTATCCCGGCAAGACCTGGAACCTCGGCCATGCGGTCGGGCTCGACGCGCCGGCCTCGGCGCGGGCCATTCTCGAGGACCTGCGCGCGGCGGGATACGCGGTGCCGAGCCCGGCGTCCGATCTGGGCCCGGCGCTGCAGCAGCGCCGCCTGGCGCTGCCCCTGGCGGAATATGCGCAGGACCTCGCGCGCCTGCCGCGGGCGCTGCGGAACCAGCTTGCCGACACCTGGGGTGCAGCGGAGTCGGACCCGCTCTGCCAGGACGGCGCCTTTCACGTCGCGGCGTTCTTCCAGGGCACCGCGCTCATCGCGCTGCAACCGGAACGCGGGTTGGCGGCCGCCCGCGGGCCCGAGTACCACGACCTCGCGCGTGTGCCGCGCCATTCCTATGTCGCTGTCTACCTGTGGCTGCAGCACCATGTGGACGCGCTGATCCATGTCGGGGCGCATGGCACACTCGAATGGCTGCCCGGCAAGGCCGTGGCCCTGTCCGACGCCTGCTGGCCGCAGGTTCTGACCGGCGCGCTGCCGGTGCTCTACCCGTTCATCGTCAACGACCCCGGTGAGGCGGCGCAGGCAAAGCGGCGGATCGGGGCCCTGACCCTGGGACATCTTCCACCGCCGCTCCGCGACAGCGAGACCCCCGACGGGCTGGCGCATCTTGAGGCGCTGCTCGACGAGTTCTCGACGGCGGACGGGCTCGACCCCCGCCGCCGCGACCGGTTGCAGGCCGAGATCCGCGCCGAGGCACGGGCGCGCGGGCTGGACTCCGACCTCGGGCTGGATGCCGCCTGTTCCGCCGCCGAGGCAATCCCGCGCATCGACCGCTTTGTCTGCGATATCAAGGACAGCCGCTTCGGCGAGGGGCTGCACGTCTGGGGCCGCACCCCGCAAGGCACCGACGCGCCAGAGATCGCCGCCTCGGCCCAGGCCGAGCGCGCCGCTCTCGTCGCCGCGCTCGATGGGAGACGGATCGAGGCGGGGCCATCGGGCTCGCCCTGGCGCGGCCGGCGCGACGTGCTGCCGAGCGGACGCAATCTCTACACCACCGACCCGCGCGCCGTGCCCACCCGCGCCGCTTTCGCGCAGGGTGCTGCGCTGGCCGAGGCGCTGGTGCGCCGCCATCTCCAGGACAGCGGCGACTGGCCGCGCGGGTTGGTCGTCGACCTCTGGGGCTCGGCCACCATGCGCACCGCCGGCGAGGAATTCGCGATGGCGCTGCATCTCATCGGCATCCGGCCGCGCTGGGACCCGGAGTCGGGGCGGGTTTGCGGATTCGAGATCCTGCCCATCGCCGAGCTGGAGCGCCCGCGCATCGACGTGACGCTGCGGGTCTCGGGTCTCTTCCGCGACGTCTTCCCGGCGCTCGCGGCGCTGTTCACCGAGGCCGTTGCCGCACTGGCAAAGCGCGACGAGGCGCCTGAGTGGAACCCCTATGCCGGGACAGTGCCGGGTGCGCGGGTCTACGGCCCGGCGCCGGGCAGTTTCGGCCTTGGCATGGCGGTCGCACCCGATGAGCTCGACGAGGCCAGCCGCCGCGCCGCGGGAGAAGCCTGGCTCGCCGCCTCGTCCTGGGCGCTGAGCGGCGCAGGGGCAGCCCGCGACGAGGCCGGGATCCGGGCACGGGTGGCGCAGGCCGACGCCTTCGTGCACCCGCAGGATCTGCCCGAGACCGACCTGCTGCTCGCCGCGGATTACGCCGCGCATGAGGCGGGCTTCGCGGCGGCGCAGGCGCTTGTCGGCGGGCGGGCGGCGCTCTACCACCTCGACAGTACCGACCCCGCGCGCCCCCGTGCCCGCGCCCTCTCGGAAGAGATCGCCCGCGTGGTCCAGGCCCGCGCCGCCAATCCGCGGTGGATCGCGGGGATGCGGCGGCATGGCCTGCGCGGTGCCGCCGAGATCGCGGCGACCCTCGAGCACATGGCCGCCTTCGCGCATCTGGCGGGGGTGGTCGGCGGGCATCTGTTCGACCTCTACCACGCGGCGACGCTGGGTGACCCCGAGACCGAGCGCTTTCTGCGCGCCGCCAATCCCGCTGCCCATGCCGCCATGTCCGCGCGCTTCCGCGCGCTGCACGAGGCCGGACTATGGACCAGCCGGCGGAACTCGGTGATCGCGGCGCTGGAGGAGCGGCCATGAGCGCGCCAACCGTCCGGGGCTGGTGCCCCGGCGCGCACCGTCCGATGCGTTCGGGCGACGGGTTGGTGGTGCGCCTGCGCCCGTTCCGGGCAGAGCTGCCCGCCGCGCAGGGCCAAGCGCTCTGCGCGCTCGCAGAGACCTATGGCAATGGCATGCTCGAGCTGACCTCCCGCGCCAACCTGCAACTTCGCGGGGTGCGCGAGACGGCCTTCCCGCCGCTTTTCGAAAGGCTCGGCGCGCTTGGCCTGATCGATGCCGACCCCGACCTTGAAGCGCGACGCAACATCCTCATGCCGCTAGGCTGGCGGGACGGCGACCTGACCGACCGGCTGCATGCCGCGCTGCTGAAGACGCTGCCCGCCCTGCCGCATCTGCCGGGCAAGATGGGGATCGCGCTCGACACCGGGCCGCGGGCGCATTTGGCCGCGGACTCTGCCGACTTCCGCTTCGAGCTGGCGCAGACCGGGGAGCTGATGCTGCGCCCCGACAGCGCGGCAAGGGGTCGCCCGGTCGCGGAGGCCGACGCGATGGACGCGCTGGCAGATCTGGCCGCATGGTTCATTGCCTCGGGCGGGCCTGCCGCCGGACGCATGGCGCGGCACCTGCCGCGGGCCGCGGTGCCCGGCGTCTGGCAACAGGTCTTGCCGCGCAGCGCCGGTCCCGCCCTCGTCCCCGGTGCCGTCGAAGCCGACCGCTTGATCGGCGTGCCCTTCGGCACGATCGAGGCCGCCGCCCTCTCCGCGCTTCTCCGCGCCAGCGGGGCGCGCGCGATGCGGCTCATGACGGGACGGCTCTTCTGCCTGCTCGGCGGGCGCGGTGACACGCCGGTGCCCGGTTTCGTGACCACGCCCGACAGCCCGCTGCTCGGCGTCCATGCCTGCCCCGGCGCGCCGTTCTGCCCGCAGGCCACGGTGGCGACCCGCGCGCTCGCGACCCGGCTCGCGCCCAGGGTGGACGGCGGCCTGCACGTCTCGGGCTGCGCCAAGGGCTGCGCCTTGCCGCGCGCTGCGCGCCTCACGCTGGTCGGACGGAACGGCGCCTTCGATCTTGTCGAGAACGGCGCGCCCTCGGACCTGCCAAGCCGGACCGGTCTTACGCCCGCGCAACTTGACGATCTTCCCACCCTTCTTCCGGGGATGCCCTGATGCCCTATGACTACGAAAAGGATGGCGCGGCCATCTATCGGCAAAGCTTCGCGACGATCCGCGCCGAGGCCGAGCTTGCACGGTTCACCCCCGACGAGGAGCCGATCGCGGTGCGGATGATCCATGCCGCCGGGATGATCGGTCTCGAGCGGCATATCCGCTTTTCTCCTGGTTTCGCACAGGCCGCCCGCAGCGCGCTGGCGCAGGGCGCGCCGGTCCTTTGCGACGCGCGCATGGTCTCCGAGGGCGTCACCCGCTCGCGCCTCCCGGCGCAGAACCCGGTGCTCTGCACGCTGCATGATCCCTCGGTGCCCGCAATGGCGCTCGGCATGGGCAACACCCGCTCGGCAGCGGCGCTGGAGCTGTGGCGGCCGCATTTGCAGGGCGCGCTGGTGGCGATCGGCAATGCCCCGACCGCGCTTTTCCACCTGTTGAACATGCTCGAGGATCCGGCCTGCCCGCGCCCCGCCGCGATCATCGGATGCCCCGTCGGCTTCGTCGGCGCAATGGAAAGCAAGGCGGCGCTCTGGCAGGCGCAGCCGGTGCCCTGCGCCATCGTCGAGGGTCGCCTCGGCGGCAGCGCGATCACCGTCGCCGCGATCAACGCCCTCGCGAGCCGCGCCGAATGAACGCCCAGGAGGAGATCCGCGCGGCGGACCACCAGCAGGTGCAGGGCACGATCTGGGGCGTCGGCCTCGGGCCGGGCGATCCCGAGCTGATGTCGGTGCGTGCCGACCGGCTGTTGCGCACGGCGCGCCACGTCGCCTTCTTCCGCAAGGCAGGCCGGCCGGGACAGGCGCGGCGCATCGTCGAGGGAATGCTGCGCCCGGACGTGGTCGAGATCGCGATGGAATACCCTGTGACCACCGAGATCGCGCTCAGCGACCCGCGCTACAACGCGCGGCTTTCGGAGTTCTACGCGCGCTGCACCGCGCGGCTGCGAACGCTTTCCGACGCGGGGCACGATGTGGTGGTGCTCGCAGAGGGCGATCCCTTCTTCTACGGCTCCTTCATGCACCTCTTCACCCGGCTCGAGGGCCACGCGCCCTTGCAGGTGGTGCCCGCGATCCCCGGCATGGCCGCCGCCTGGTGCGCCACCGGCCTGCCGATCACCTGGGGCGACGACGTGATGAGCACGCTCATGGGGACCCTGCCCGAGGACACGCTGGTTCAGCAGATGCGCAACGCCGATGCGCTGGTGGTCATGAAGATCGGCCGCAACATCGAGAAAATCCGCCGCGCCCTGCGCTCCGCCGGACGCTATGACGATGCCTGGCTGGTGGAATATGCCGCCATGCCCGAGCAGCGGGTGCAGCGGCTTGCCGAGGCCGAGGGAAAGGTGACCCCCTATTTCTCCATCGTGCTGGTGCACGGGCAGGGGCGGCGGCCATGAGCGGAAGGCTTGTCATCGCCGGACTCGGCCCCGGCAGCGAAGCGCTGGTCACCCCCGAGGTCAGCGCGGTCCTCGCCGAGGCCACGGACGTCGTCGGCTACATTCCCTACGTCGCCCGCGTCGCGCCGCGTCGCGGGCTGACGCTGCACCCCAGCGACAACCGGGTGGAACTGGACCGCGCCCGCCACGCGCTGGAGATGGCCTGCGAGGGCCGCTCCGTCGTCGTTGTCTCCTCCGGCGATCCCGGCGTCTTCGCCATGGCGGCGGCGGTCTTCGAGGCGGTCGAGTCAGGCCCCCCCGCGTGGCGCGAGCTCGACATCCGCGTGCTGCCCGGCATCACCGCCATGCTCGCTGCCGCCGCCCGTGTCGGCGCGCCGCTCGGGCATGACTTCTGCGCCATCAACCTCAGCGACAACCTCAAGCCCTGGGCGCTCATCGAGAAGCGCCTGCGCCTCGCCGCCGAGGCCGATTTCGCCATGGCGTTCTACAACCCCCGCTCGAAGGCCCGGCCCGAGGGGTTCGCCCGGGCGCTGCGGCTGTTGCAGCAGACCTGCGGCGATGACCGGCCGGTGATCTTCGCCCGCGCCGTCTCGACCCCCGACGAGGAGGTCCGCGTGGTGCCGCTGGATCGCTGCCTTCCGGAAATGGCCGATATGCGCACTGTGGTGATCGTCGGCGCATCGACCACGCGGGTCATCGCGCGTGCGGGCGCGCCGTTTGTCTACACCCCAAGGTCGGCCGTCGCATGACCCAGCCAGCGCAAGACCTCATCCACCCCATGCGCCTCGCGGCGCGCCGGGATATGCGGCCGGTCGATCATGATCACCGGCAGCCCCAGCCTGCGCGCCGCCACGATCTTCGCGAAGGCTCCGGTACCGCCCGAGTTCTTCGAGACCACGAGGTCGATGCCGTGCTGGCGCATCAGGGCCATGTCCCCCTCAAGCGTGAAGGGCCCGCGCTCGACAATCACGTGGTGATCCGGGAACGCCAGCGGCTCCGCGGGCGGATCGACAAGGCGGAGCAGGTAGAAGTGCTGCGCCTCGACGGCGAAATCGGGCAGATGCAGGCGGCCCACGGCCAGCATCACGCGCCGGGGTACGCCGCCAAGCGCCGCGACCGCCCCGGCGATGTCCGCAACGCGGGTCCAGTGGTCGCCTGCGATCTGCTGCCACGGCGCGCGGGTCAGCGCCAGCAGCGGCACGCCGGACTGCCCGCAGGCCGCGACGGCATTGGCGCTCATCCGCGCCGCGAAAGGATGCGTCGCGTCGACCACATGGGTGATCCCCTCGGCCCTGAGATATTTCGCCAACCCCGCGCTCCCGCCGAAGCCGCCGATGCGCAGCGGCAGCGCCTGCGGTACCGGCGTGGCGACGCGCCCCGCCAGCGACACGGTGCCCCGCACCCCCGCCCGCGCCAGCGCCCGGCAGAGCTGCGACGCTTCGGTGGTGCCGCCCAGAACGAGCAGGTTCGCATCCATGCCTGAGGCTCCCTTGACGAAAAATCCGTGGCTGACCGTCATCGGCCTCGGCGAAGATGGCCCGGACGGGCTCTGCGCCGCAAGCCGTGCCGCGCTTGGGGCGGCGGAAATCGTCATGGGTCCGGCGCGGCACCTCTCCCTGCTCCCCGAGGTGCCGGCGCGGCGCATCGCTTGGCCGGTGCCCTTCGCCGAGGGGATCCCGCAGCTCTCGGCTCTGCGAGGGCGGCCGGTGGTGGTGCTCGCCTCGGGCGATCCCTTCTGGTTCGGCGCGGGTGCCGTTCTGGCGCGGCAGCTCGGGCGCGGCGAATGGCGGGCCTATCCCGGCCGGTCGAGCTTTGGTCTCGCCGCGGCGCGCATGGGTTGGCCGCTGGAGCACACCGGCTGCTTTGGCCTGCATGCCGCGCCGCTGGCGCAACTGCGCCCGCATCTCGCGCCGGGGCGGCGGATGATCGTGCTGCTGCGTGATGCCGACGCGGTGCAGGCGCTGGCGGACTATCTTGTGGCCGAAGGCTTCGGCACCTCCGATCTGACCGTGATGGAGGCCCTCGGCGGCCCGCGCGAACGCCTGACCGAGGCGCGCGCAGACGGCCTTGCCGACCACGCCTTCGCGCACCCGGTCTGCGTCGCCCTCGCCGTCGCCGGAGAGGGCACGGTGCTGCCGCTCGCCAGCGGCCGCCCGGATGGCTGGTTCGACAACGACGGGCAGATCACCAAGCGCCCGATGCGCGCGCTCACCCTGTCGGCGCTGGCTCCCCGCCCCTTCGAACACCTCTGGGACATCGGCGGCGGCTCGGGCTCGATCGGCATCGAGTGGCTGCTCTGCGATGCCACGCTCACCGCCACGACGATCGAGCCCCGTGCAGAGCGCGCCGCCCGCATCGCCGGAAATGCCGCGCGTCTCGGCACCGGCCGTCTGCGGGTCGTCGAGGGCAAGGCCCCCGAGGCCCTGGCGCGGCTGGAGCGCCCCGACGCCGTATTCATCGGCGGCGGCCTTTCTCAGGCGCTGCTCGACTGGCTCGAGGCGCATCTGCCCTCCGGCACGCGGCTCGTCGCCAATGCGGTGACGCTGGACTCCGAGGCGCTGCTCACCGCCGCGCAGGCCCGGCTTGGCGGCGATCTCCTGCGCATCGAGCTGTCCGCCACCGTCCCCATCGGGACACGGCGCGGCTGGAAATCGTCCTTCCCGATCGTGCAGTGGAGCCATGTCACATGATCGCGGCGGGGTTCGGATTCCGGCAAGGCGCAGCGATCGACAGCCTGCGCGATGCCTACGACCGGGCGCGTGCCGGCCGCGCCGCGCGCCTGCTTGCCTCGGCCGAGGACAAGGTCGAAGCCGCCGTCTTCCTCGAACTGGCGCAGGCGCTCGAGCTGCCCATCCGGGCCGTCCCGGCCTCAGAGCTTGCGGCGCAGGACACCGTCACGCGGTCGCCCCGCGTGCGCGCCGAACGCGGCACCGGCTCGCTTGCCGAGGCCGCCGCCCTCGCTGCCGCGGGACCCGGAGCACGGCTGCTCGGGCCGCGCGCGATCTCCTCCGACCGCATGGCCAGCTGCGCGCTGGCAGAAGGATCAATCCCATGACCGTTCACTTCATTGGCGCCGGACCCGGCGCACCGGACCTGCTGACCCTCCGCGGCCGCGACCTCATCGCGAGCTGCCCGGTCTGCCTCTACGCGGGCTCGCTGGTGCCGGAGGCCATCCTTGCCCATTGCCCACCCGGCGCGCGGGTGGTGAACACCGCGCCGCTGGACCTCGAGCAGATCATCGCCGTGATCCGCAGGGCGCATGAGGCGGGTCAGGACGTGGCGCGGCTGCATTCGGGGGATCTTTCGGTCTGGTCGGCAATGGGCGAGCAGTTGCGCCGGCTCAAGGCGCTCGGCATCCCCGTCTCGGTCA
Source organism: Salipiger mangrovisoli (assembly GCF_015223355.1). Taxonomy (GTDB): domain Bacteria; phylum Pseudomonadota; class Alphaproteobacteria; order Rhodobacterales; family Rhodobacteraceae; genus Salipiger; species Salipiger mangrovisoli. The sequence continues at coordinate 128,551 of NZ_JADFFK010000013.1, forward strand.
CCCCCGGCGTGCCCGCCTTCGCCGCCGCCGCCGCCGCGCTCGGTGCCGAGCTGACGCTGCCCGGCCTCGCGCAATCCGTGGTGCTGACCCGGACGCCGGGTCGCGCCAGCTCGATGCCCGAGGGCGAAACGCTCGCCAATTTCGCCGCCACCGGTGCGACACTGGCGATCCACCTGTCGATCCAGAACATCGCGGGGGTGGTCAGCGACCTCGTGCCCGCCTACGGGCCGGACTGCCCGGTGGCCGTGGTCTACCGCGCCAGCTGGCCCGACGAGGTGATCCTGCGCGGCACGCTCACCGACATCGAAGGCAAGGTCGGCGCGGGCATCAGCCGCACGGCGCTGATCCTCGTTGGCCCGGCTCTGGCGGCGGAAGGCTTCGACGAAAGCTGCCTCTACGCGGCGGGTTACGACCGCCGCTACCGCCCGCAGAGCGCCGAGAGCCCGTGGTCCGGCTGGACTCCAGAGGCGGAGGCCCGGAGCGATGGCTGAGGTTCCCGGCCTTCTGGTCTCGGCGCCCTCCTCGGGCACCGGCAAGACCACGGTGATGCTCGGCCTGCTGCGGGCGCTGGCCGAGGAGGGTCTGGCGGTGCAGCCTTTCAAGTCCGGCCCCGACTACATCGATCCGGCCTTCCACCTCGCGGCCTGCGGACGACCGAGCTTCAACCTCGACGGCTGGGCGATGGGTCCCGAGCTCTGGCGGGCCATCGCGGCGCAGGCAGCCGGGGCGGAGATCTGCCTCGCCGAGGGCTCGATGGGCCTCTACGACGGGGTCGCGACGCGCGGCCAGCAAGGCTTCGGCAGCAGCGCCGAGACGGCACGGGCGATGGGCTGGCCGGTGGTGCTGGTGCTCGACGTGGGCGGTCAGGCGCAATCGGCCGCCGCCACGGCGCTGGGGTTCCGCCAGTACATGCCCGAGCTGCCCTTCGCCGGGGTCATCCTGAACCGCGTCGCCTCCCCCCGGCACGAACGGCTCACCCGGCTTGGCATGGAGCGCGCGGGGCTGCCGGTGCTCGGCGTTCTGCCCCGGCGCGGCGATCTGACCCTGCCGGAACGCCATCTCGGGCTCATCCAGGCGATCGAACACCCGGACCTCGAGGCGGCCATCGCGGGCTATGCCGAGTTTCTGCGCGCGCATGTCGATCTCGGCGCGCTGCGCGCCGCCGCCGCGGGCAAGGCGCTGCCGCAGGATCCTCCGTCCCTGCCCCGCCCGCCGGCGCAGCGCATCGCGCTGGCGCGGGATGCGGCCTTTTCCTTCACCTACCCGCATCTCGTCGAAGGCTGGCGCGCGGCGGGGGCCGAGATCCTGCCCTTCTCGCCGCTGGCCGACGAGGCACCCGCGCCCGAGGCCGATCTCGTCTGGCTGCCCGGCGGCTACCCCGAGCTGCACGCCGGTCGCCTTGCCGCCGCCGAGACCTTCCGCGCCGGGCTGCGGCGCCACGCCGAGACCAAGCCGGTGCATGGCGAGTGCGGCGGCTACATGGCGCTTGGCGATGCCCTGATCGACAAGCAGGGCGCGCGCCACCGGATGGCCGGGCTGCTGGGACTGGTCACCAGCTACGAGACCCGCCGCTTCCACCTCGGCTACCGCAGCGCCACGCTGCGCGCCCCAATGGCCGGTTATGCCGAGGGCACCGCGCTGCGCGGCCACGAGTTCCACTATTCCACCATCCTCGAACAGCCCGACCCGCCGCTGGCCGAGGTCACGGATGCCGACGGCTCCCCGGTGGCCGAGACCGGCTCGCGCCGTGGCCGGGTGACGGGGACCTTCTTTCACCTCATCGCGGCGGAGGAACCCGCCGCCCGCCGCGACGTCCCAGGAGAGGAGGTGCCGACCCACACAACCACCCGGCCCTGAGCCACCCCGCATGGTGTCCTGCAAGGGACGAAAGGGAACCGGGTGAGAGGCCCGGACTGCCCCCGCAACTGTAAGCGACGAGCGCCGAGGAAAAGCCACTGGCAGGCATGCCGGGAAGGGCCGAGGCGCGATGACGCGCGAGTCAGGAGACCTGCCATGCGACCCGCCTTTACCGCCCGCAAGGGCCCATCGCTGCCGGAGGGGCAGCCCCACGAAAAGGACCTACCATGCATATCGAACCCGGCGTCGTCGACGGCGCAAAAATGGCCTTCGCGGCCGTCACCGCGGCAGCCTCCACAGGCTATGCCGCAAAACTCACCGCGCAGGACGTCGCGCGCAGCTCGGTGATCTCGGTCACCGCCCGCACGCTGCTGGCCGCCGTCGGCACCTTCGTCTTCTTCGAGGTGCTGCCGCACTTCCCCGTCGGCGTCTCGGAGGTGCACTTCATCCTCGGCTCGACGCTCTTCCTGCTGCTCGGCACCGCCCCCGCCGCCATGGGGCTGGCGCTCGGGCTGCTGGTGCAGGGGCTGTTCTTCGCGCCCACCGACCTGCCGATGTATTTCGTCAACGTCACCACGCTCCTGGTGCCGCTCTTCGCGACAGCCGCCCTCGCGCGGCGGGTGGTGCCCGAGGGCACGGCCTATGTCGATCTGAGCTATGCCGACGTGCTGAAGCTCTCCGGTGTCTTCCAGGCGGGCGTTGTCGCCTGGGTCGCCTTCTGGGTGTTCTACGGACAGGGCGTTTCCGCCGAGACCTTCGGCGCGGTGCTGACCTTCGGCGGTGCCTACATGCTAGTGCTGCTGATCGAGCCGCTGGCCGATCTCGCCGCCCTCGCCGCTGCCAAGTCGCTGCGGGACACCGGCCTCGGCCGGATCTTCGCGCCGCGGCTCTACGCCGCCTGATCCCCTCCCCGGCCCCCGCGCAGGGGGCCGGACCGCACCGGAAGGACAAGACCCCATGATCGAGGACCTCTGGCTTGTCGGCATCGGCACCGGCAGCCCCGGACATGTGACGCTCGACGGGATGCAGGCCCTGCGCGACGCCGCCGTCATCCTGCTGCCGTGGAAGGGCGCAGCCAAGGATGACCTGCTGGCGCTGCGCCGATCGATCCTCGCCGCCGCGGGAACGCGGGCCGAGATCCGCTGCTTCGACTATCCCGAGCGCGATCCCGCCCTGCCCTATCAAACCCGCGTCGCCGACTGGCACGACGAGATCGCCCGGCGCTGGAGCGCGGCGCTGGACGGCGCGCCGGAGGGGCCGGTCGCGCTGCTGGTCTGGGGCGATCCCGCGCTCTACGACAGCACCCTGCGCATCGCCGAGCGGCTGCGGCCACGCCCGGCGCTGCGGGTGATCCCCGGCATCACCGCGATCCAGGCGCTGACCGCAGCCCATGCCATCCCGCTGAACCGGGTCGATGGCCCGGTGAAGATCACCACCGGCCGCCGCCTGCGCGAACACGGCTGGCCCGCGGGCGAAGAGAGCGTGGTGGTCATGCTCGACGGCGCGTGCAGCTTCACCGCGCTCGATCCCCATGAACTGCACATCTGGTGGGGCGCCTACCTCGGCAGCCCGTCGCAGATCCTGCGCGCGGGAAAGCTGGCCGATGTCGCCGGCGACATCGTCACCACCCGCGCCGAGGCGCGGGCCCGGCATGGCTGGATCATGGACACCTACCTGCTCCGCCGCTGACCCTGCTGACGGGCCGCGACCGCGCAGACGGATTTCCGCAATCGCCTCACTTTCACACGCCCGGATAAGAGGTTAAGTCTTGACGCCGGGGCATGGAGGAGCAGGGCAGACGGTGACGGCACGAAGCAGGATGACGCGGCGGGCACTGCTGCTGGGCGGTGGGGCCATGGTCGGCTATCTCGTCGGGCGGAGCTGGAGCCCCGAGGTCTCGCAGCTGGACGGCGTGGCGCGTCTTGGCGCGGCCTCGGGCGCGCAGCAGACCGCCGTGCTGAACGACGCCAGCGAACTCTCTGCGACCCCGATCCATTCCCACGTCCGTCCGCGTGCGCAGGGCGAGGCGCTGGTCAAGCAGTTCCGCGCCGAGCTGGCCGCCGCCCGCGCCGAAGGTCGCCCGGTCAGTGTCGGGGCCGCGCGACATTCCATGGGCGGACAGGCGATCCCTCGGAACGGGCGCGCGATCACCGTCGACAACGCCTGGATCGAGCCCGACACGGCAAACGGCACCTATCGCGTCAACGGCGGCGCGCGCTGGTCCGAGGTGATCGCCGCCCTCGATCCGATCGGCTTCAGCCCGGCGGTCATGCAGTCGAACCATGATTTCGGCGTCGCCGCGACCTTCTCTGTCAACGCCCACGGCTGGCCGGTGCCCTACGGGCCGATGGGCGCGACCGTCCGGTCGCTGCGCATGGTGCTGGCGGATGGCACGCTCGTCACCGCCTCGCGGCAGGAGAATGCAGAACTCTTCGCGCTGGCGATGGGGGGCTACGGGCTCATCGGGCTCATCGTCGATCTCGAGCTCGAGATGGTGCCGAACCAGCGGCTTGTGCCCGAGGTCGCGCGCATGGTGGCAGAGGCCTTCCCCGCCGCCTTCCTCGCGGCGGTGCAGGACCCGGCCTACCCGATGGCCTATGGCCGGCTGAACGTGGACCGTTCCGGCTTCTTCGAGGAGGCTCTGCTGGTGCGCTACCGTCCGACCGAAGACCAGTCACGCATCCCGCCCGCCACCGGCTCGGGCCGCATGGCAAGGCTGGCCGCGCGGGTCTACCGCGCGCAGGTCGGGCGCGAGGGCGTGAAGCGCGCGCGCTGGTGGATGGAGGCGGACCTTGCGCCGCGGCTTGGCGGCGAAAGCACCCGCAACTCGCTGATGAACGAGCCGGTGGCGACCCTGGCCGACGGCGATCCCACCCGTGTCGATATCCTGCACGAATATTTCGTGCCTCCCGCGGCGTTCGGCGGTTTCCTCGCGGCCTGCCGGGACGTGATCCCCGATGCGTTTGTCGAGTTCCTGAACGTCACGCTGCGCTTCGTCGATCGCGACCCGGTGAGCGTGCTGGCGCATTCACCGACGCCGCGCATCGCCGCGGTCATGTCATTCAGCCAGGAGATGACCGCGCGCGCCGAGGCCGATCACCGCCGTATGACCCGCGCGCTCATCGATCGCATCCTCGCGTTGGGCGGCAGCTACTACCTGCCCTACCGCCCCCATGCGCGCGCCGACCAGTTCACCGCCGCCTATCCGAGGGCCGCCGAGTTTGCTGCGCGCAAGCGCGCGATCGACCCCGGCCTCGTATTGCGCAACAACCTGTGGGACACCTACCTGGAGCCGCTATGAGTTTCGAACGCAAGCTGTGCCTGGTCTACGCGGCGATCCTGTTCCTCGCCGCCGCGACCAACTACATCCCCGGCCTGACCGACGCCGACGGCCTGGCCTTCGGCATTTTCGCGCTCGACCCGTTCGACGACGCGCTGCACCTGGCCTCGGGCCTCTGGGCGCTGGTGGCGGCGGCGCTCTCGCTCCGCGCCGCGCGGACGTTCCTGATCCTCTTCGGCGCGGCCTATCTCGGGGACGGGCTCTTCGGCATCCTCACCGGCTGGGGCTATCTCGACTTCGGCATCTTCACCAACCCGTCGCTGGGGCCGAGCCTGTCACCCCTGCGCATCGCGGCCAACCTGCCGCATATCGCGCTTGGCGGGCTGGCGCTGGCGGCGGGGCTGCGCTCGCTGCGTCGCGGATGAAAGGGCTCTGGCGCCTGCTGCGGCGGCTTTGCCTTGTCCTGCTGCTCACCGGCATCGGCCTTGCAAGCCCGGTGCTCTACGTCGAGACCATGTGCCGCGGCTCCGGCGTGCCCCCCGCGCACGCGCCGCTTTCCGGCGAGACGCGCCCCCAGACCCGCACGCTGATGACCTACCCCGAGTGGCACATCGTGCACGCCTATGACGACTATGCCGAGGTGATCCGCACCGGCGATCCGCACGACTTCGGCTTCCTCTCGGCAATCGGCGGCTTCTGGTCCTCGCTCTGCACGGTCAGCGCGAAGAGCGCCGAGCTGGGACCGGTCGATGGTGCCACGCGGCAGATGGTCTATGTCATCGGCGTCTCCTTCACCGCCGAGATGCTGATGAAGGCCGCCTACGAAGAGGTCCCCGGCCGCATCGCGACATGGATCCGCGGCGAGACGCGCGCGCCGCTCGACGATCTCTCGGCCCGGCAGGCCGCCGGATATGCGCAGTTCCTGCAACAGACGCCGTGGTACCTTTACGATTTCCGCGCGGATGCGGCGGCGCTTGCCGCGGCCTCGGATGACAGGTTCCGCAGCCGCGAGCGGGCTTTGGCGCTGGGGATCGAGAACCGCGCCCGCGCCAGCTATGCCGGGATGATCGCACAGGCGGTGGCCGCCACCGGGCAGGACGATCCGACCTTGCAGATGGTGGTGTCCGGGCTTCCGCTGGCGGCGTTGGAGGCCCAGGAAGGGGTCTCCGTGCTGCGCCGGCTCGACGCCGGGACAGAGGTGGAGACCCCGCGTTACCGGGCGCTGACGCATATCCTCGCCGATTGGGCGGCCGAGGGCGCCGAGTTCATCGACATTGCGGGCAATGACCGGATCATGTTCACGGCGCTCTCGCATCGCCCGCAGGAGGCCGGGGCACTCGCAAGCCTGCCGCGTCAGGGCCATGGCGACACGCGGCACCTGTTTCTCGTGCCGGTCGCGGATCTTGCCGCACGGCTGCGGGGACTGGACGCCGCGGGGCTGAGGCTCGAACATATTCACGACTACTGACCGGAGGCCCCGCGTCTTGACCCGCCGCCTGCTGTTCGCGCTGCCGATCCTGCTGCTGGCCTGGATCGCCATCCTCGCGCTGGTGCTGCGCCTTGGCGGCGAGGCCCCCGCCGTGCTCGTGCTCTTTCCGCCCGCGGCGCTGATCGACGCGCTCGGGCCGGAGGTCGCGATCACCGGGGCCTCGCCGCTTTCGCTGACGCTGCGCGGCGAGCGGCCGGACCTCGTCGCGCATGTCTATGCCGCGGGGGCCTGGCTGGTGCTGCCCGCCGGGCTCGAGGCCTGCATACCCCGCTTCCTGCGCGACGAGGGTTCCGTTCAGCGGTGATGCCTCAGCGCAGCGCGAAGACGCAGTGCAGCGCGCGGGACACCGCGACCGGCAGCACCGACATATGCGTCTCGCCCGCGTATTCCTCGAAGCTGGCGGTGATCTCGGGAAGCCGCGCCAGCGCCTCGCTCATCTCCCTGGCCGCCTCGAGCGTTCGGGTCTGAAGCAGCCGCGCGCGGCGGGTCTCGGCGTCGGCGGCGCCGATCTGGAACGGTGCCAGCGTCGAGCCCTCCCATTCCCCGGCCGACAGATGGACCGTCAGCCGCCGCCCCGCCGGCGCGAATGTCTCGAGGTGGCGCAACAGGAAGCTGTCTTCCCAGGTGATCGAGGGGCTTGCGGCGATCCAGTGGCTGAAGGCGTCGGGCCGGGTGAACAGAAGCCACAGCGCGAAGAGGCCGCCGAAGGAATGCCCGAAGAGGCCGCAGCGCGCGGGGTCGAGCCGCACGCGCTCCGACAGGAAGTCGCGGAGATCCTCCAGAAGAAACCGCGCCATCTCCGCGCCTCCGCCGGTCCTGACCTCGGGCGTGCCGGGCCAGAACGGCGGGTAGGTTGCGCCAGGCGGCGGGCCGAGGTCCCAGCTGCGCCGGACCGGATCGAAGGCTTCGTCGGTCGGATAGCCCACCGCAATGATGACTCCCTGCCCGAGGTTGGTTCCGCCGGGATAGCTTGCCTGCGCGCGCATCGCGTCGACCGCCGTGGCAATGACGGCATTGCCATCGGTCATCGTGAGCGACGGCCAGCCGCGCTCGGGCGGCTCTCCCGGCGGCGTCCAGAGAAACACCCGGCGCAGCGCCCCGCTCACCCTGTCCTGCAGGTCGTACCAACACGCCCCGCCGATCAGCGCCGGTCCCTCGGCCACGGGCGCGCGCATCATGGCTTACCTGCACCCGCACCGCGGCCGCACCGGCCCCCCACCGTGTGGCGATCGCCACGCCCCGGCGCCCCTGCCACGAAAATTCCTGATATCCCGGTCACAAAGCGCTTCCTCTTCCGTCTTTACCTTAGTATTACAGTAAGAAATAGCCACGCCAAGGTCCATCCCACCCGACGTTCCGCCGGAGACCGATCCTCAGCCAGCCGACCTCGCACTCAAGACGAACAGGTACCGCTGGATGACCCCCTCCCTCCCCGACCTTGCCGGCCCGACCGCGCGCCGCCCCCTTCCGAGCAGGACGCCCCGACTGCTTCTGCTCGCCAGCACCGCGCTGATGCTGCCGCTGGCCGCCGCCGCACAGGACAGCGCCACGCCCGTCGAACTGCGCCCGATCCAGCTTGGCGTCGCCGACGACGACGCGAAGACGACGGTTGCCCAGCAGACCACGGCAAGCACCAAGACGACGACCGACATCCTCGACACGCCCGCCTCGGTGTCGGTGGTCACCTCGGCCGAGATCGCCAAGCGCGGTGCGCAGAACCTGGAGCAGGTGATCGGCTACACCGCGGGCGTCTCGGTCAACGAATGGGGCGGCGATGACCGTTACGACGGGTTCCGAATCCGCGGCTTCGATCTGACCGGGCTCGGCCTTCTCTACCGCGACGGTCTGCCCCAGCGCGGTGCCGGCTGGAGCTATGCGCGGCGCGAGCCCTACGGCATGGAGCGGGTCGAGGTGCTCAAGGGTGCCAACTCGTCGCTCTTCGGACTCAGCGCGCCGGGCGGGCTGGTCAACGCCGTCTCCAAGACTCCCAAGACCTACCGCTTCGGCGAGGTCTACAGCACCCTCGGTGCCGATCACGCGGAGCTCGGCTTCGACATCGGGGACCGGCTCACCGAGGACAGCACGCTGTCCTACCGGCTGACCGGGAAATGGCAGGACAGCGAATATTCCTACGGCGAGTCCAACGACGACCGCGCCTACCTTCAGGGCGGCCTGACCTGGCGCCCCACCGATGCCACCACGCTCACCCTGCTCGCCGAGTACAACAAGCGCGACGGCGTGCCCGGCAACGGCATCCCCTCGGGCTATGGCATCGACCGCGACACCTTCCTCGGCGAGCCCGAGTTCAACAAGATGGACTCGGTCGAACGCAGCGTGGCGCTGCAGTTCAGCCATGACTTCGGTGACGGCCTGAGCCTCAGCACCAACGCGCGCTACAGCCTCTTCAATCTCGACTACGAGCAGGTCTACGGCGCCAGCGCCACCGATCCCGACGCCGCGCGGTCGGCCTTTGCGGTCTACAGCGACAGCGAACAATTCGCGATGGACAGCGCGCTGCAATACGAGACCCTGCTGGGCGGGGCGCAGAGCCGCACGCTGCTCGGCCTGGAATACAGCCACATCAGCGTCGACGAGAACGCCTATTTCGGCAGCGTCGACGGCATCGACGTGGACGATCCCGACTATTGCGACAGCGCCTGCACTTTCTCCTTCATGCGCTATTACGACTGGACGCCCGAGCAGACCAACAGCGCGCTTTACCTTCAGGAGGAGCTGACCTGGGGCCAGTGGATCGCCACCGCCGGGCTGCGCAAGGACTGGATCGATTTCGACGTCGAGAACCACCTTTACGGCACCACCACCAAGGAGAGCTACGAGCACGTCTCGGGGCGCTTCGGCCTGACCTACAAGGTCACCCCCGAACTGGCGGTCTACGGCAACTACTCCGAGAGCTTCTCGCAGGATGTCTGGGGCCTCGGCGGCGATCCGACCGAGGGCACGCAATATGAGGTCGGCGTGAAGTATCGCCCCGAGGGCACCAATGCGCTCTTCACCGCGGCGCTCTTCGACCTGACCCAGACCAACGTGTCGACCGCCGTCAGCCAGACCGAATACCGCCAGATCGGCGAGATCGGCGTGCGCGGTCTCGAGCTCGAAGCGAAGCTGGATGTCACAGAGCGCTTCGGCCTGCTGGCCTCCTACTCTTACTGGGATGCCGAGATCCGCGAAGACGGGATCGTCGGCAACGAGGGCAACCGCCCCGCGCGGACGCCCGAGCACCTTGCCTCGGTCTGGGCGGATTACACCATTCCCGGCAGCGGCGCACGCGGCGACATCGACCTTGGCGCCGGCATCCGCTACGTCGGCAGCACCTGGGGCGACGACGCCAACACCGTCGAGAACGATGCCTACACGCTGGTGGACGCCTCGATCGGCTACGCGCTGGCAGACAACGTCGATCTCAACCTCAACGTCAGCAACCTCTTTGACGAGGACTACGTGACCACAACCTACTACGGCACCGACTACTACGGCGACGGCCGAACGGTGACCGCGACGCTGAAGTACAGCTGGTAAGCGATCGCGCCGGGCCGTCTCTCGCAGGCGGCCCGGCGTCCCGGCAACGCCCCGATGGAGACCCCCATGACCCGCCAACGCGCCACCCTGTCCCGCCGGGGCTTTCTGTCCGGCAGCGCCTGCCTGCTCGCCGCGCCCGCCCTCTCGGCGACGGGAGAGGAGCTGCGCTTCGAGCATGTCTACGGCGAGACCGTTCTGCCCGCGCCAGCCAAGCGGGTCGTGTCTCTGGGCTACAACACGCAGGACGCGCTGCTTGCGCTCGGCATCGCGCCGATCGGCCTCCGCTACTGGTACGGCGATTATCCGCACGGCGTCTGGCCCTGGGCCCAGGAACTCCTTGGTGACGCGGAGCCGACGGTGATGACCGGCGAGGTTTCGATCGAGACGGTCGCCAGCCTCGCCCCGGAGTTGATCGTCGCCAGCGGCTCGGGCATTTCACAGGCCGAATACGCGCTGCTGTCTCAGATCGCCCCGGTGCTGCTTCAGGACCCGGCCCATTCCACCTACGGCAGCCCCTGGGACGTGGAACTGCGCCGGATCGGCCGCGCCACCGGCACGTCCGACAGGGCCGAGCAGCTGATCGCCGACCTGCGGGGCCGCTTCGCAGCCATGCGCGAGGCGCATCCCGACTGGCAGGGGCGCAGCGCGGTCTGCGCCTGGCACGACGGCGGGCAGACCGGCGCCTTCATGGGCGGCGACACGCGCGCGCAGTTCCTGTCCGAACTGGGGTTCCGCGCGCCCGACGCGTTGAGCGCGATGCAGGTGATCGACGGCTTCTACACCTCGCTCTCCCCCGAGGACCTGTCTCCAATCGACGCCGACCTGCTGATCTGGATCTCCTCGGACGCACGGGCGGGCGACATCGCCACCCTCGCGATGCGCCGGACCCTTGCGGCCTATGCCGAGGGTCGCGAAGTTTTCTGCGGGGAACTGATGGCAGGGGCGCTGTCCTTCGGCAGCGTCCTGTCCATGCCCTTCGCGCTGGAGCACCTTGAAGCCGAATTCGCCGCCGCGCTGGATGGCGACCCCGGAACCCTTGTGCCGAGCGCAGAAGCGGCGGGGCTTCGGAAATAACCAGACCTGCACCGAGCGGCTCGGCAGCGCCCTAGCGCCGCGCGTCGAAGGCCAGCCGGAGCGCCAGTCCGGCGAACACGCCGCCCAGCAGGTAGCGCGACAGCGCCTTCATCTTCCGACTGCCGGCCATGGCCACGCGCGCGCGGCTCGCCAGCAGGATGACGGCACCGTTCACGGCGAAGCCCACCAAGTTCAGGACCGTCGCCAGCACCATGATCTGCCCGGCGACCCAGCCCGCCTCCGGCTGCACGAACTGCGGGAAGAGCGCCAGCACGAAGATCGCCATCTTCGGGTTCAGCAGGTTGGTGAGCAGCCCCTGACGAAAGATCGTCGGCAAGGACCACCTGCGGCTTGCTGCCTCGGCCGGACGCGCCGCCTCGGTTCTTTTGGTCACGGCCTGCCACGCAAGATAGAGCAGATAGGCCGCACCGACCCATCGCACGGCCTCATAGGCTGCGGGCACCGCAAGAAAGAGCTGCGACAAGCCGAAGGCCGCTGCGATGGCGTGGCAGTAGGTTCCGGCCGCGATGCCGAGCCAAGTCGCCAGCCCGGCAACACGGCCTTCCGTCGCGCTGCGCGACGCGATGAGCAGCATGTCCGGCCCCGGCGTCGCCGCCAGGGCCAGCGCCGCCAGGAAGAAAACCGCGATCGTCGATTGCTCCATCACCCGGTCATCCCCGCAAGATGCTGGCCCATCGGTGAAGTGCTAAACCAATCGCGAAAGATGACAACACCCTGCGACCGGCGACCCGGGGGGCGTGGGATCAGCCGCGCAGCGCCGGCAGGCCGACCCCGGTCGACTGGAACCCGCCGTCCGAGGCGATGGTCTGGCCCGTCACGTAGCTGGCTTTCTCCGAACAGAGGAAGACGATCACCGAGGCGATCTCGTCCTCCGACCCGTAGCGGTTGAGCGGGATGGCGTCGTGATAGGCCGCGATGATCTCGGGCGAATGCACCGCCATGGCGAGTTTCGTGCGCACCGGGCCGGGCGCCACGCAATTGGCACGGATGCCGTATTCACCCAGTTCCGCCGCCTGCTGCTGCGTCAGCTGGATCACCCCCGCTTTCGAAGTGCCATAGGCCACCCGCAGCGTCGAGGCGCGCAGACCGGAGATCGAGGCGATGTTGACGATGGCGCCCTGCACCTCCTTCAGATGCGGGATCGCCGCCTGCGAGCAGAGGAACACCCCGTCGAGGTTGGTCGACATCACCCTGCGCCAGCGCTCGAAGGTGGTCTCTTCGATGGGGCCGAAATCGGCGACCCCGGCGTTGTTGACCAGCGCGTCGATGCGGCCGAACTTCTCGGCCACCTCGGCGATCATCGTCGCCACCTGCTCGGGCTGCGAGACGTCGCAGACCACCGGCAGCACGTCCTGCAGCTGCCCGGCTTCCGCCATCAGCGCCTCGGCGTCGCGGTCGATCATCGCCACGCGCCGCCCCTCGGCGAGGAACTGCTTGGTGGTCGCAAGGCCGATGCCGCGCGCGGCGCCGGTGACGATGGCGGTCTTCTGGGCGGTCGTGTCGGTCATGGGATGCTCCTCAGTTGGCGGGGCCGAGCAGGCCGAGGGAAAGTTGCGGGAAGGCGCCGATCACCGCCAGCCCGATCAGGCAGACCAGCAGGAAGGGCATCGCGCCACGGGCGACCCGCTCGATCGGCAGGCGGGTGACGTTGGCGGCGACGTAAAGGTTGATGCCGACCGGCGGTGTGATCAGCCCGATGGCAAGGTTGACCATCACCAGCACGCCGAACCAGACCGGATCCCAGCCCAGCTCGCGCACCACCGGCATGAAGATCGGCAGGCAGATGAACATCACGGTGACCGCGTCCATGAACATGCCCGCGATCAGCAGGATGACCATGATGACCAGCAGGATCACGCCCTCGTTGCCCGAAAGGCCAAGCAGTGCGCCCGAGTAGGTGCCGACCAGATCCTCGACCGTCACCACCCAGCCGAAGAGGCTGGCGTAGGCGACGACCAGCATCACCGTCGCCGAGGACGCGGCGGCGTTGGACAGCGAGTTGTAAAGACCCGAAAGGGTCAGCGTGCGGTAGATCAGCCCGCCGACCAGCAGCGCATAGACTGTCGCGACCAGCGCCGCCTCGGTCGGGGTGAAGACACCCGAGTAGATGCCGCCAAGGATGACGACGGGCGTCATCAGGCCCCAGAAGCTCTCCTTGAACGACAGCCACAGGCGCTGGCCGTAGGGCTTGTCGGCATGCGGCATCGGGCTCAGTTTCTCCAGCGCGGCGGCGCGACCGGACTGCGGCTTTGCGAAGGGCAGCGTCAGCAGCATCATCACGCCCATGAAAAGGCCGGGCAGGATGGCGGCAAGGAAAAGGTGCGAGATCGAGGTCTCGGCGATCACGCCATAGATGACCAGCCCGATCGACGGCGGGATGACGATCGACAGCGCCGCGCCGGTGCAGACCAGCCCCGCGGCATAGGGTTTCGGGTAACCGTCCTCTTCCATGCCCTTGATGATCATCGGCCCGATGGCGGCGACCGAGGCCGGCCCCGAGCCGCTCACCGCGCCCCAGAAGAGGCACACGGTTGTCCCTACCACACCCATGCCGCCGGGGGTTGCGCCGATCAGCACGCGGAAGAAGCGGATCATCCGCTCGGCGATGCCGAGCGAGCCCATGAGGGTGCCCGCGAGGATGAAGAAGGGGATGGCCAGCAGCGAGAACTTGGTGATGCCGGTGGCGATGAGATCGCCTGCCAGTTCAAGGCCAAAGCCGATCTGCCACATGGCGTAGATCGCCGAGAGGCCGAGCGAGAAGGCCACCGGCACGCGCAGCGCGAGCAGGATGAAGAACAGGATCACCATCTCGGTGCCCGCGGGAAGTCCGGGGAAGAGGTCAAACATCGGGGATCACCTCGTGGTCCTCGCCGGTGCGCCAGACCACCCAGGCGTGCTGCAGGTAGCGGATCAGCACCAGCGCGAAGCCGAAAGGCACGGCGGCCTGGTAGTACCACGCCGGGATCTGCAGCCCATAAGAACGCATGCCGTTGTCGATGAGGTTGGTCATCGCCTGCCAGGAGAAATACGCCGAGAGCACCAGCAAGAGCGCCGAGGCCAGCACCGAGAGCGCGAAGACGACACGGCGCGCCGGGCGCGGCAGCATGTCGTGCACCAGACCCACGGCAAGGTGCTCGCCGCGCCTTGCGGCGATGGCGGCGCCGAAGATGGTCAGCAGCAGGAAGCCGTTGGTCAGCAGCTCCTCGGTGGCGGCCAGCGAGTAATGCGTGCCGTAGCGCACCACCACATTGGCAAAGCCGAGAAAGGTCATGGCCAGGAAGAGCACCGCGCAGATGATCTTCTCGGCCTCGCGCAGGATGAAGGCCATTGCCCCTCCCAATGCTCAGAAGGACGAAAGGCGTGTCCCCGCGGGGACACGCCGTCTTGCGGGGTTACTTCGCGCCGTCGATGGCGGTCTGGAAGCTCTGCACCAGCTCGGGGCCGACCTTGGCCGCCCATTCGTCGAAGGCGGGCTTGGTGGCTTCCTTGAAGGCGGCCAGTTCCTCGGCCGACGGCTCGTAGACCTCCATGCCCTTCTCGCGCAGGAAGTCGATGCCCGTCGCGGTGGCCTCGCGGCTGATCTCGCGCTGGTAGGTCATCGCCTCCTCGGCGGCAGTCTTCAGCTTGGCCTGGGTGTCGGCGTCGTAGCTGTCCCATTTCTTCTGGCTGATGCCGATGAAGATCGGGTCATAGGAATAGTGCCAGGTCGTCAGGTATTTCTGCACCTCGTAGACCTGCTGCGGGATGATCACCGCGCCGATCGGGTTTTCCTGGCCGTCCACCACGCCCTGCTGCAGCGCGGTCATCGTCTCGCCCCACTGCATCTGCTGCGGGTTGGCGCCAAGCGCGTTCATCACGTCGATGTACATCGGGCCGGCAACGCGCATGTTGAGGCCCTTCATGTCGTCGGGGCCGTGCACCGGGCGGGTGTTGTTGGTCACCTCGCGGAAGCCGTTCTCGCCCCAGGCGAGAACGACGATGCCCTTGCCCTTGAGGATCTCTGCCAGCTTGGCGCCGGGCTCGCCCTGCGTGGTCGCGTCGACCTGCGCGTAATCGGCATAGAGGTAGGGCAGCGAGAAGGCCGCCATCTCGGGCACCAGCGGGGTCACGTTGATCGCCGAGGTCACCACGAGATCGAGCGCGCCGCGGCCGACCATCTCGGCCTGGCGCATCTGGTCGCCGCCGGCGAGCTGGGCGTTCGGGAAGACGCGCACGGTGAGATCACCGCCGGTCGCATCCGAGAGCAGCTCGGCGAACTTGTCGGCGCCCTTCTGCCAGGTGGTGGTGTCGCCGGTGTTGTGCGACAGGCGCAGGGTCTCGGCGGCGGCAGCGCCGACCATCAGCGCGCCCGCGAGCACGGTTGCGAGGGCGGTGGTGCCCAGTTTCGCGAAAGTCATTCTGTCCTCCCAGGAGTCTCGGGCCGCCCTCGGCCCCGCCCTGCGCGACCTCCCTGCCCCGCACGACGATCCACATCATGGAACAGTTTCATTGCCACGGACAAGAAGAACTTGCAATATTCCGAAAGGAACAAAATATTGCACCGCAACTTTACGAAGTCTCGTGGGAGGAGACGGGCCTGTATGGTCCATATTATGGAACACCCTAGGACAGAGAGCAGCGCCGGCAGCCTCGGCGGAAGCCAGAGCGTCGATCGCGCGCTGGCGCTGCTCGGCATGGTCGGACGCCGCCCCTCGGAGGGCGCGAGCCTCGGCGAGCTGGTGGCCGAGAGCGGGCTCAACAAGCCGACGGTGCGCCGGCTGATGCTGGCGCTGATCCGCAACGGCATGGTCGAGCAGAACGAGGCGACGCGGCGCTACTTCCTGGGCGAGGAATCCTACATTCTCGGCACCTTCGCGGCGCATCGGCACGGGCTGCTGGAGCTGTCCTTCGAGACGCTGGCGCGGCTGGCGCAGACCACCGGGGATGCCGCCTTCCTGTCGGTCCGGCGCGGCTTCTCGGCGCTCTGCCTGCACCGCGAGGAAGGCACTTATCCCATCCGCACCTATGCGTTGATGACGGGGCGGCTGCACCCTCTGGGGGTCGGCGCTGGCTCTCTGGCGATGCTCTCGGCCCTGCCCGATGCCGAGGTCGATGCCGCGCTCGCCGCCAATGCCGCGCGACTGGCGCAGGACTACCCGATGCTCCAACCCGAGGAGATTCGCACCCGCGTCGCGCAGACGCGGGAACAGGGCTACGCGCTGAATCCCGGCCTGGTGATCCCCGATTCCTGGGGCCTCGGCATCGCGCTGCGCCGCCCGGATGGCGCGCTGGCGGGGGCGCTCTCGCTCGCCGCCATCGAAAGCCGCATGCAGCAGCCGCGCCGGGAGGAGCTCGTCATGCAGCTGCGCGCGGCCGCGCAGGAGATCGAACACACGCTTGCGCAGCTCTACGCCGCGCGCACCCGCATTTGAGGAGGACATGATGAAAGACCCACAGATCGTCGGTTGGGGCCACACCCCGTTTGGCAAGTCCGAGCATCCCGACACCGAAAGCCTGATGGCCGCTGCCGTGGCCGAGGCGCTGGAGCACGCCGGGATCAGCCCCGAGGATGTCGACGGGATCTTCACCGGCGTCTTCAACAACGGCTTCTCGCAGCAGGATTTCCAGGGCGCACTGGTCGCCATGGGCGACGAACGCTTCGCCCACACCCCCGCGACGCGCTACGAGAACGCCTGCGCCACCGGCTCCGCCGCACTGCACGGGGCGATGGATTTCATCGCCGCCGGGCGCGGCCGCATCGCGCTGGTCGTCGGGGCCGAGAAGATGACCGCCACCCCCACGCCCGAGGTCGGCGACATCCTCCTCGGGGCCAGCTACTGCAAGGAAGAGGCGGGCATCAGCGGCGGCTTCGCCGGGCTCTTCGGGCAGATCGCCGGCAGCTACTTCCAGCGCTACGGCGACAAGAGCGAAGAGCTGGCGATGATCGCCGCCAAGAACCACTCCAACGGCATGGCCAACCCGCTGGCGCACATGCGCAAGGACTTCGGCACCGCCTTCTGCAACACGGTCTCGGACAAGAACCCCATTGTCGCCGGGCCGCTGCGCCGCACCGACTGCTCGCTGGTCTCCGACGGGGCGGCGGTGCTGGTGCTGGCCGATGCCGAGACCGCCGCCGGGATGCAGCGCGCCATCGCCTTCCGTGCGCGAAGCCACGTCAACGAGATCATGGCCCTGTCGCGCCGCGACGTGCTGGAGTTTGCAGGCGCCCGCCGGGCGTGGGCGCAGGCCTTCAAGACCTCGGGGCTAACCCTCGACGACCTCTCGCTGGTCGAAACCCACGACTGCTTCACCATCGCCGAGATGTTGGAATACGAGGCCATGGGACTTGCCGAGCGCGGCCAGGGTGGCCGGGTGATCCGCGAGGGCATCACCGCCAAGGACGGCAAGCTGCCGGTCAACGCCTCGGGCGGGCTGAAGTCCAAGGGCCACCCCATCGGCGCCACTGGCGTGTCGCTGCACGTCATGGCGGCGATGCAGCTTGCCGGCGACGCGGGCGAGATGCAGATCCCCGGCGCCGAGATCGCCGGCGTGTTCAACATGGGCGGCGCGGCGGTGACCAACTACGTGTCGATCCTGGAGCGGGTGAAATGACCATCGACCTCTCGGGCGGCCTGCCGCCCGTTTCGACGCGGGTGATGAACCTCGCGAACTTCCTGACCGAGAGTGCCCGCCGCCACCCCGGCGACATCGGCTTCGTCTGGGGCGCGCAGACCTGGACCTGGGCCGAGATGGAGGCGCGCTCTGCGGCCTTCGCCGCCGCGCTGTCCGGAAAGTTCGGCCTGAAGAAGGGCGACCGTCTGCTGGTCCAGTCGGCGAACAACAACCAGATGTTCGAGGCGATGTTCGCCTGCTGGCGCATCGGCGCGGTCTGGGTGCCCGCCAACTTCCGCCAGTCGCCCGAGGATATCGCCTTCCTCGCACAGAGCTCGCAGGCGAAGGGGATGCTCTGCGAGGCCACCTTCCCCGAGCACGCCGCTGCCTGCGACGGTCTCGGCTTCGTGGTCGGCATCGGCGAGGGCCTGGGAGAGAGCTACGAAAGCCTTGTCGCCGCCCACCTCGGCCAGCGCCCGCCGCAGGCCGAGGTCCAGCGCGACGATCCCTGCTGGTTCTTCTTCACCTCCGGCACCACCGGGCGGCCCAAGGCGGCGGTGCTGACCCATGGCCAGATGGCCTTTGTCGTCACCAACCACCTCTGCGACCTGATGCCCGGCACCGGGCCCGAGGATGCCTCGATCGTTGTCGCGCCGCTGTCGCATGGCGCGGGCATCCACCAACTCGCGCAGGTGGCGCATGGGGTGAAGACGATCCTGCCCGCGAGCGCGAAGTTCGACCCCGACGAGATCTGGGGGCTGGTGGCGAAGTGGAAGATCACCAACCTCTTCACCGTGCCGACCATCGTCAAGCTGCTGGTCGAGCACCCCTCGGCGCAGGCCCACGATCATTCGAGCCTGCGCTACATGATCTATGCGGGCGCGCCCATGTACCGCGCCGATCAGATCCGCGCGCTGCAGGTGCTGGGTCCGAAGCTGGTGCAGTATTTCGGCCTCGGCGAGGTCACCGGCAACATCACCGTGCTGCCGCCCGCGCATCACTCGACAGATGATAGCGCCATGCGCATCGGCTCCTGCGGCTTCGCTCGCACCGGCATGCAGGTGCAGATCCAGGATGCCGAGGGCAAGGAAGTGGCCCCCGGCGAGACCGGCGAGATCGCCGTCATCGGCCCCGCCGTCTTCGCCGGCTACTTCGACAACCCCGAGGCCAACGCCAAGAGCTTCCGGAACGGATGGTTCCTGACCGGCGATCTGGGGCACATGGACGCCGAAGGCTTCGTCTACCTGACGGGCCGCGCCTCGGACATGTACATCTCGGGCGGCTCGAACATCTACCCGCGCGAGATCGAGGAAAAAATCCTGCTCCACCCCGAGGTCTCGGAAGTCGCCGTGCTCGGCATGCCCGATCCGGTCTGGGGCGAGATCGGCGTCGCGGTCTGCGTGGCGCGCGGCGCGGGCGTCGCCCCGGACGCGCTGCTGGGCTGGCTGGCCCCGAAATTGGCCCGCTACAAGATGCCCCGGCACGTGGTGTTCTGGGACGAGATGCCGAAGAGCGCCTATGGCAAGATCACCAAGAAAATGATCCGCGAAGAGCTGATCGCGCGCGGTGATCTGCCCGAAACCGAACCAAGGGCGACCCCGGCCAGATGAGTCCCTTGCAGCTCTTGACCCATCCCGGCCCGCGCAGCGAGGCCCGCTTCACCGCCCTGCCCTGCCACGCGCAGCCGGTGGAGCTGCGGCTCGCCGCCGGGATGAGCTTCGAGAAGGCGGTGGTGCAGGGCTTCGCCGAGGCGGGCTTCACGGCGGGCTACCTCCGGCTTTCCGGGGCGCCCTGCGCGCGGCTCTCCTACGTGATCCCAGCGCCCGCGCCGGGCGATGGCCGCGCCGCCTGGTACAGCAAGACACACGTGCTCGACACCGCGGTGATCTCCGAGGCCGGGCTGCACCTTGGCATGAAGCAGGGCGCTCCCTTCCTACATTGTCACGGACTCTGGTCCGGGCCGGACGGCGCGCAGCGCATGGGGCACCTGCTGGCCCCGGACTCCGAACTGGCGCAGGAGATGACCGTGCAGGGCTGGGGCATCACCGGCGCGGCGCTCGCCGTGACCCCCGATCCAGAGACCGGCTTTGACCTCTTCGCGCCGGTGGTCCAGGGCAGCAGCGCCGGTGACGGGCTGCCTGCGCTGCTCTGCACCCTGCGCCCCAACGAGGATCCGCACGCGCTGCTCGCCGAGGCCGGCGCGCCGCTCGGCCGGGCCCGCATCGAGGGCATCGGCAGCCTCGTGCACACCAGCTTCGAAGCCAGCCAGCTCGAAAGCTATGCCACCGAGGTGTTGCTGCGCGCCGGGCGGCTGACCGGCGACAGCGTCATTCTCAACGCAGCGTCGGTGGGCTTCGACGGCGCGCCGATGGCGGGGGTGCTGCGTCCGCATGGCAACCGCATCTGCATCACCGCCGAAGTGCTGCTGATCGGTGATCAGACACGAGGCCCCCTGGGCGACAGCGCCCCATAGCCTGAGGGTCCGGCCTCCCTTTCAGGCCGTCCCCTCAGGCCGCTCCTCACGCCGACTGCGTGTCGATCGGCAGCACGGTCTCCGCCTTCAGCCGCTTCAGGGCGAAGTTCGCCGACAGGTCGCGCACCGGGATCGCCTCGGTGATCTGTCGCCGCAACCGCTCGAAATCGCCCATGTCGCGCACCACGATGCGCAGCACGTAGTCGTGGCTGCCGGCAAGCTGGTAGGCCTCCATGACCTCCGGAAGCCCCGCGACCACCTCCTCGAAGCGGCGCTGCCAGTCGGCGCTCTGCTCCGGCGCCGAGATACCGGCAAAGACGGTAAGCCCGAGCCCCAGCCGCTCGGGATCGACCAGCGCCACGCGGCCCCGGATCACCCCCGCCTTCTGCAGCTTGTGCAGGCGTTTCCAGCAGGGCGTCGGCGACAGGCCCACCATGTCGGCCAGCCGCGCCAGCGGCACCGTCGCATCGCCCATCAGCGTGGCGACGATCTTGCGGTCTATTCGGTCGAGCTCCATCCGGGCGCCTCCTGCGACTCGGGTCCTTCGCTTCAGGATGGCTCAAATTTACAATAAGTCTACTGCCATTATCGTGATTAAAGAAAGACGACTTCTCCTGCCGTGAATTTGGTGATTTAATAGCGGGATGATCACCCAGAAGACCAAATATGCTCTGAAATCGCTCATGGCGCTCGGCGCGCTCGAGCCGGGCACGCCGTTGACCATCGAGGAGGTCGCGCAACGGTCGGGTGCGCCGAAGCGCTTTCTCGAGCACATCCTGCTGGACCTGCGCAAATCGGGGTACCTCGGGGCCAAGCGCGGCCGCGCCGGCGGCTACTTCCTGATCCGCGAGCCCGCGAAGATCTCGCTCGGCGAGCTGCTGCAACAGATCGACGGTCCGATCGCGCCGCTGCCCTGCCTGTCGCGCCGCGCCTACCGCCGCTGCGAGGATTGCGACGACGAGCAAAGTTGCCAGCTGCGCCGGGTTTTCGGCGAGGTCTTCTACAGCTACCTGCTGCTGATCGAGTCGCTGACCCTTCAGGACTTGCTGAAAGATCCCGTGATGGCAGCAAAAACCTTCGGCACCGGCACGGCTGAAGCGGCGGCGCGGGAAAACGGATCATCGCGGGAGCCGGTCGCCGGAGAATAAAATTCTCCAACGGCGACGCAGAACGCTGAACCTCTTCTCTCGAAAACACGACTAAGACGGTGGATATTTAGGTCATTGGGCAATCCGCCCAGCTTCACCACCGGGCGATCCCGCCCGTCCGAAAGGAGGACCTGAATGCCGAACGCCCTTCACTCCAGTCCTGCGGGGCGGGTGCACGTGCTGCACCTCGTGGCCCGCGACACCGGCCTGCCGCTGCAGGTCGGCGGCCGCGCGCTGACCGTGCTTGCCAGCAACCCCGAGCTGGCCGCCCGCGAGATGATGCAGGGCCGCTGCCCCGCGCAATGGCGGGTCCGCGTGTCCCGGCCCGGACCCTCCCCGTCTGACACCCTCTGAGAGAGAGCTTTCCCATGACCTTTTCCTTCCTTCGCGGCTCTGCCCCCCTGCTCGCCGCGCTGCTGGCCAGCGGTGCCGTGCTGAGCCCGAGCCTTGCCGCCGCCGAGACCCGGCTGCTCAACGTCTCCTACGACCCCACGCGCGAATTCTACCGCGCCTACAACGACCTCTTTGCCGAGTGGTGGCAGGCGCAGGGCCACGAGCCCGTGACGCTCGAGCAGAGCCACGGCGGCTCCGGCGCGCAGGCCCGCGCGGTGATCGACGGGCTGGACGCGCAGGTGGTGACGCTGGCGCTGGCCTCGGACATCGACGCCATCGCCGAGCGCTCGGACGTGCTGCCCAAGGACTGGCAGGCCAGCCTGCCACACAATTCCGCGCCCTATACCTCGACCATCGTGTTCCTGGTCCGCCAGGGCAATCCCAAGGGCATCGCCGACTGGGACGACCTGATCCGCGACGACGTGCAGGTGGTCACCCCCAATCCCAAGACCTCGGGCGGAGCGCGCTGGAACTTCCTCGCCGCCTGGGGCTGGGCGCTGAACCAGCCCGGCGGCAGCGAGGACAGCGCGCGCGCCTATGTGACCGAACTTTTCAAGCACGTGCCGGTGCTGGATACCGGCGCGCGCGGGGCGACCACGACCTTCACCCGGCGCGGCGTCGGCGACGTGCTGCTGGCCTGGGAGAACGAGGCCTTCCTCGCGCTCGACGAACTTGGCGCGGATGCCTTCGAGATCGTCGTGCCCTCGGTGTCGATCCTCGCCGAGCCGCCGGTGGCGCTGGTGCCGGGCAATATCGAGGACGAGGCGCAGCGCGAGGTGGCGCAGGCCTATCTCGAGTATCTCTACAGCCCCGAGGCACAGGCGCTGGCGCTCGCCAACTACTACCGCGCCTGGGACAGCTCGCTGGCCGCGGATGACGACATCGAGCGCTTCCCCGAGCTCGAGCTGGTGACCATCGCCGAGTTCGGCGGCTGGACCGAGGCGCAGCCGCGCTTCTTCGGCGACGGCGGCATCTTCGACCAGATCATCGCGGAGTGAACGGCATGCTGCGCGTCGCCTCGCCCCTGCCCGGCTTCGGCCTTGGCATGGGGATCCTGCTCGCCGCCCTGACCGGGGTGGTGCTGCTGCCGCTCGCGGCGCTGCTCGGGCAGGGCATTCTCATGGGACCGGCGGAAATCGCCGGTCACCTCGCCCCGGCGCGGGTGCGCGCGGCGCTGCTGCTGTCGTTCCGCGCGGCGCTGGTCGCCTCGCTTTTCAACCTCGTCTTCGGCCTTGCGCTGGCCTGGGTGCTGACCCGCTACCGGTTTCCCGGCCGCCGCCTGATCGACGCGGCGGTGGACCTGCCCTTCGCGCTGCCGACGGCGGTGGCGGGGATCGCGCTCACCACGCTCTACGCGCCTAGCGGTGTCTTCGGGCAGGCGCTGGCGCCCTTCGGGATCAGCATCGCCTACACCGAGGCGGGCATTTGGCTGGCGCTGGTCTTCGTCGGGCTGCCCTTCGTGGTGCGCACCGTCCAGCCGGTGATCGACGAGATCGACCCGGAATGGGAGGAAGCCTCGGCCACGCTCGGCGCCTCGCGCCTGCGCACCCTGCGCCGCGTGGTGCTGCCGGTGCTGACACCCTCGCTGATGACCGGCTTCGCGCTGGCGCTGGCGCGCTCGGTGGGCGAGTTCGGCTCGGTCATCTTCATCGCCGGCAACCTGCCCGGCAAGACCGAGATCGCGCCGCTGCTGATCGTCATCCGGCTCGAGGAATACGACTACGACGCGGCCGCCGCCATCGGCCTCGCCATGCTCGGCATCTCTTTCGCGATGCTGCTTTTCATCAATGCGACACAAGTCTGGACCCGCAGGAGGATCGGCCATGCCTGACAAGGACACCGACACGACCGACATCACCCCCCGCGCCGGCAGCGGCTTCGCCGTCGCCGCACTCTTCGGAACGACCGGCCTCGGCGTCGCCGCGGTGCTCTGGGGCGCGGGCGCCGCGCTCTGGCTGGTCCTCGCGGCCTACCTTCTGGTGCCCGCCGCGATGCTCGCCGGGCTCTACTACGCCACCGGCCCCGCACCGCGCGCCGCCGTCCAGCCGGCCCGGCGGCTGCGCAAGGAGCGGCCCCATGCCTGACCGCGCCCTGCCACATCCGGTCACCACCGAGCCACCGGGCGCGCGCGCCCTGCTCACCCTCGCCGTGCTGGCGCTGACGCTCGTGCTGCTGATCGCGCCGCTCGCCGTGGTCTTCGCCGAGGCGCTGCGCGAGGGCCTCGGTGCCGCCCTTGCCGCGCTGACCGAGCGCGACGCCTGGTCGGCGATCCGGCTCACCCTGCTGGTCGCCGCGGTCTCGGTGCCGCTCAACGCCGCGGTCGGCCTTGCCGCCGCCTGGGCCATCGCCAAGTTCGACTTCCGCGGCAAGGCGGTGCTGATTACGCTGATCGACCTGCCCTTCTCGGTCTCGCCGGTGGTCGCGGGCCTTGCGCTGGTGCTGCTCTACGGCACCCACGGCTGGCTCGGAGCCTGGCTGCAGGCGCATGACCTCAAGATCGTCTTCGCCTTCCCGGGCCTCTTGCTGGCGACGCTCTTCATCACCTTCCCCTTCGTGGCACGCGAGCTCATCCCGGTTATGACCGAACAGGGCCGCGCCGAGGAAGAGGCCGCGCTGACCCTCGGCGCCTCGGGCTGGCACATGTTCCGCACCGTGACCCTGCCCAACGTCCGCTGGGCGCTGCTCTACGGCGTGCTGCTCTGCAACGCCCGCGCCATGGGAGAATTCGGTGCGGTGGCGGTGATCTCGGGCAAGATCCGCGGTCAGACCACCACCATGCCGATCATGATCGAGATGCTCTACAACGAGTATCTCTCGGTCGCCGCCTTCTCGATGGCGGCGCTGCTGGCGGCGCTCGCTCTGCTGACCCTTGCCCTGAAATCCCTGCTGGAATGGCGCCACGCGGACCTTCTGTCCGCCATGCGCCGTCATTGACCGGAGACCCCCATGCACATCGACATCGACGAGATCTCCAAGAGCTTCGGCACCACCACCGCGCTGCACCCGGTGTCGCTCTCGATCCCCTCGGGCGCGATGGTCTCGCTGCTGGGCCCCTCGGGCTCCGGCAAGACCACTCTGCTGCGCATCCTCGCCGGGCTCGAACAGCCAAGCGCCGGGCGGGTGCTTCTCGACGGCAGGGATGCCACCGGCACCCCGGTGCAGCAGCGCCGCACCGGCTTCGTGTTCCAGAGTTACGCGCTGTTCCGGCACATGACGGTGTTCGAGAATATCGCCTACGGGCTGCGCGCCCGGCCGCGCCGCACCCGCCCCGGCAGCGCCGAGATCACCCGCCGCGTCGAGCGCCTGCTCGAACTTATCCAGTTGCCGCAGATCGCCGCGCGCTACCCCAGCCAGCTGTCGGGCGGTCAGCGCCAGCGGGTCGCGCTGGCGCGGGCGCTCGCCACCGAGCCGCGCATGCTGCTTCTCGACGAGCCCTTCGGTGCGCTCGATGCACGGGTGCGCCGCGAGCTGCGGGCGGGTCTGCGCGAAATCCACGATGCGACCGGCCTCACCACGGTTTTCGTCACCCACGATCAGGACGAGGCGCTGACCCTGGCCGACCGGGTCGCGGTGATGTCGATGGGGCGGATCGAGCAGGTAGGGACCCCCGCCGAGATCCGCGGCCGCCCCGCCACCGATTTTGTCCGCAGCTTCATCGCGGCGGGAGCCGAGAGGCTGCCGGCCTGACAGCGCCGCCGGACAAGGGGGGCGCGGCAGCAACCGCGCCCCACCGGCCAGCCTCAGTAGGGGCTGTCCTCGAAGTAGTAATCGGCGGCGTTCTCCGGCGTGATCAGCTCCGAGGCGATGATGAACTCGCCGCTCATCGGGGCCGCGCCGGTCACGCCGACCGCGGTCATCTCGATCGCGGTCGAGATCATCGAGGGCGGATAGGTCACGTTCACCGGCACCGTGGCGTCGCCATTGCGGATGCGGTCGACCATCTCCTTCATTCCGGCGCCGCCGACGACGATCATCTCGCCGGTGCGGCCCGCCTGCTCGATGGCGGCAAGCGCGCCCACGGCCATGTCGTCATCGGCGGCCCAGACCGCGTCGATCTGCGGGAAGCGCGACAGCCAGTCCTGCATCAGCGTGAAGGCGGTGTCGCGGTTCCAGTTGCCGTGATCCATCGCCAGCACCTCGATGCCCGAGCCGTCGATGGCCTCTTCGAAGCCCGCGACGCGCTCGTTGTCGACGGTCGAGGGGATGCCGCGCATCACCACCACCTTGGCGCCGTCGTCGAGCGTGTCAGCGAAATACTGGCCCGCGGTGCGTCCGAAGCTGTCGTTGTCACCCGCCACGTAGAGCGTCTCGATGCCCTCGACCGACAGCCCGCGGTCGACCACGGTGACCCAGGTGCCGCTCTCGGCGATGCGCTGGATCGGGCCGGTCAGCGGCTCGGATTCGAAGGGCAGCACCACCAGCGCGTCGATGCCGCGGGTCGCCACCATGTCCTCGAGGTCCGAGACCTGCGTGGCGCTGTCAGGCGTCGTCGCCAGCACGAAGTCGAGGTCGGGATAGACCTCCTCGAGATGGGCGATGGTGCGCTCGGCGTGGAAGTTGAGCGCCCCGGCCCAGCCGTGCGTCGCCGCCGGGATCGAGACGCCGATGGTCTCGGCCGACAGCGGTCCGGCAAGCGCGCCGACAAGCGCGGTGGTTGCGATAAGGATCTTCGTCATCTGCATGTTCCTCCCAAAGAAAGACGACGTGGATGTCAGGCTCAGGCGTGGCTCAGCGCTCGGTGCCTCCCTTGCGCTGCAAGACCACGGCAAGGATGATCACGGCCCCCTGGATGGCGCCGTTGAGATAAGGGCTCACGAAATCGGTGAGGTTGAGCAGGTTGCCGATCAGGCTGAGGATCAGCACGCCGACGACGGTGCCCCAGACCCGGCCGAAGCCGCCCTTGAGCAGCGTGCCGCCGATGATCACCGCGGCGATCGCCTCGAGTTCCCACAGAAGGCCGGTCGAGGCCGAGGCCGAGCCGAGCCGCGGCACGTACATGACCACCGCGAAACCGACCAGCAGCCCGAGCAGCACATAGGTTGCCAGTTTCACCCGCGCGACCGGGATCGACGAATAGCGCGCGACCTTCTCGTTGGAGCCGATGGCCGCGCAGTGGCGGCCAAAGGCGGTGTGCCGCATGACGACCTCGCCCAGCACCGCGACCACCACGAAGGCGATGATCGGCCAGCTGATCCCGGCGATGCCGCCGTAGTAGACCGGCCGGTAGAGCTCGCGCATCTCGAAGCCGAGCGACAGCGTGCCGCCATCGGCGAGCCAGGTGATCAGCGAGCGGTAGATGCCCATGGTCCCGAGCGTGACGATGAAGGCCTCGATCCCCACCCGCGTGATCAGGATGCCGTTGATCAGTCCCGCCACCAGCCCGGCGACCAGCGCCAGCGCGATGCCGAGCAGGATCACCGGCAAGGAGACCCCGAGGCTTGTCGTCAGCTGGTTCATCACCAGGATCATCAGCCCCGCGACGAAGGCGGCCATCGAGCCCACCGACAGGTCGAGCCCGCCTGCGGTGATCACGAAGGTCATGCCCACGGCGATGATGCCGATGAAGGCCGAGCGCGCCAGCACGTTGGTGATATTGGCGTAGCTCAGGAAGTTGGAATTCAGCGCCATGCCGATCAGCACCAGCGCGATCAGCGCGACGATCGGCCCGATCACCTGCAGGTTCAGCCCGCCCCGTGTTCGTCCCGTGTTGTTCTGCGTCGTGGCCATGGTCATGCAGCCGCCTCTCCGTTGCTCTCCCCCAGGCCCATCGCCAGACGGACGATGGCCCCCTCGTTCACCGCATCGCCGTCAAGCGCGCCGACGATGCGCCCGGCGTGCATCACCAGCACCCGCGAGGCGAGGCCGATCAGCTCGGGCATCTCCGAAGAGATCACGATGATCGCGTGCCCCGCCGCGGCCAGCTCGGCGATCAGGGTGTAAATCTGCTGCTTGGTGCCGATGTCGATGCCGCGCGTCGGCTCGTCGATCAGGATCACCTGCGGCTCGCTCAGCAGCGTCTTGGCCAGCAGCAGCTTCTGCTGGTTGCCGCCCGAGAGGTTGCCCACCGGCATTTCACGATCCGGCGCGCGGATGGCGAAATCGGCGATCGCCTTGTCGAGCGCCGCCTCCTCGGCCCTGCGGTCGATCAGCACCCGGCCGAAGCGGTGCAGCAGCGGCAGCGTCAGGTTCTCGCGCAGGCTCTTGTCGAGCAGCAGCCCGGCGCCCTTGCGGTCCTCTGTCAGATAGACCAGTCCGCGCTCCATCGCGGTCTTCACCTGCCCGGCGGGCAGCGTCCGACCCATCAGCCGCACCTCGCCGCTGCGCGGCCGCAGCCCGGCAATCGCCTCGGCCAGTTCGGTGCGGCCCGCGCCGACCAGCCCGCCGATGCCCAGCACCTCGCCGCGGCGCAGGGTCAGGCTGGCCTCCGCGATTAGCCCGGGCACCGAGAGCCCCTCGACTTCGAGCATCACCTCATCCGCGGGCACCGCCTTGGCCGGGTAGAGATCGGACAGCTCGCGGCCAACCATCGCGGCAGCCATCTCGTCCTCGGTGATCTCCGCGACCTTCGCCGAGCGCACCATCACCCCGTCGCGCAGCACGCTGACCCGGTCGCAGATGCGCTTCACCTCGGAAAGCTTGTGCGAGGTATAAAGGATCGCCACGCCTTGTTCGCGCAGCCGCTCGATCTGCCGGAACAGGATCTCGCAATCGCGCTCGGTCAGCACGGCGGTGGGCTCGTCCATGATCAGCACCCGCAGGTCGCGCGACAGCGCCTTGGCGATCTCGACCATCTGCTTGGCGGGCACCGAAAGCCCCGCCACCCGCGCCGAGGGGTCGATGTGGCATTCGAGCTGATCGAGCAGCGCCGCCGCCCGGCCCCGCATCGCCGCGTGGTCGAGCCGCCAGCCACGCTTGAGCTCACGCCCCAGAAAGACGTTCTGATCAACGCCCAGATGCTCGGCAAGGTTGAATTCCTGGTGGATCATCACGATCCCCCGCGCCTCGGCCTCTTCGGAACTGGCAAAGGATACCGGCTGCCCCTGCCAGCGGATCTCGCCGCCCGAGGCGTCGATGTATCCGCCGAGGATCTTCATCGTGGTGGACTTGCCCGCACCGTTCTCGCCGATCAGCGCGTGGATCTCGCCGGGGCGCAGCTCGAAGTCGACGCCATGCAGCACCTCGATCGGCCCGAACGACTTGCTCACGCCATTCAGCGACAGGATCGGATCAGCCATGATGCACCTCGACCCAGGCGCTGTCGGCCCTTGCCGAGCGCAGGCAGGCATCGATGAACTCGAGCCCTTCGACCCCGTCGCGGATGCCCGGCAGCAGGGTCTGCAGCGGCGTTCCGGCCTGATAGGCGCGGATCACCTCCGCGGCCTCGGCGTAGAGGTTGGCAAACCCCTCGAGGTACCCCTCGGGATGGCCCGGCGGCACGCGGCTTCCGGCCATGGTCTGCGCCCCGCGGCGCAGCTTCTGCGCGGGCTGGCCGAAAGGCGTGAACCACAGCGTTTCCGGCGTCTCATGCGCCCATTCCAGCCCGCCCCTGTCGCCATAGACGCGCAGCTTCAGACCGTTCTCGGTGCCCGGCGCAACCTGGCTGCACCAAAGCGCGCCCTTCGCCCCCGAGGCGTAGCGCAGCATCACCTGCGCGTTGTCATCCACCCTCCGGCCGGGCACGAAGCTGGTCAGATCCGCCGCCAGCCGCTCCGGAAGCATGCCGCTGACGAAACGCGCCAGCTGGTAGGCGTGGGTGCCGATGTCGCCGATCGAGCCCCCGGCCCCGGCCCGCGCGGGATCGACCCGCCAGGCCGCCTGCTTGCTGCCACTGTCCTCGGTCAGCCAGTCCTGCGCATATTCCACCTGCACCAGGCGGATCGAGCCCAGATCGCCGCGCGCCACCATCTCGCGCGCCAGCCGCAGCTGCGGGTAGGCCGAGTAATTGTGGGTCAGCACGAAAGGCACCCCCGCCGCCTCGGCGATCGTAGCCAGCGCGCGCGCGTCCTCCAGCGTCGAGGTCATCGGCTTGTCGCAGATCACCGGAATGCCGGCCTCGAGAAAGGCCCTGGCCGCCGGGAAATGCAGGTGGTTGGGCGTGCAGATCGCCACCGCCTCGATGCCGTCCGGGCGCGCCGCCTCGGCGCGGGCCATCCCGGCGAAATCGTCATAGCTCCGCTCGGGCGGAATGCCGCAGGCGGCGGCGCTCTCGGCGTTGCGCTCCGGCGTCGAGGACAGGGCCCCCGCCACCAGCGCGAAACGGTTGTCGAGCCGCGCGGCGATGCGGTGCACCTCGCCGATCATCGCGCCCTTGCCGCCGCCGACCATGCCGAGCCTGATGGGAGTATGCGTCATCTCAGCCCTCCAGCCCCAGCATCCGCCGGTTGGCAGCCGCATCGGTGCCCGCCGCCGCGAAATCGTCGAAGGCGCGCTCGGTGACCCGGATGATGTGATCCTTGACGAAGCGCGCGCCCTCGCGCGCCCCGTCCTCGGGGTGCTTCAGCGCGCATTCCCATTCGACCACCGCCCAGCCGTCGAAATCCATCGCCGCGAGCTTGGCGAAGATCGCCTTGAAATCCACCTGCCCGTCGCCGGGACTGCGGAAGCGCCCGGCCCGGTCGATCCAGGACTGGAAGCCGCCGTAGACCCCCTGCCGCCCGGTCGGGCGGAACTCGGCGTCCTTGACGTGGAACATGCCGATGCGCTCGGCATAGATGTCGAGATGCGCGAGGTAGTCGAGCTGCTGCAGCACGTAGTGGCTGGGGTCGTAGAGCATCATCGCCGAGGGGTGCTGACCCACCCGGTCAAGGAACATCTCGAAGCTGGCACCGTCGTGCAGGTCCTCGCCCGGATGGATCTCGTAGCAGATCTTCACGCCCTTCTCGGCGGCATGGTCGAGGATCGGGCGCCAGCGCGCCGCCAGCTCGTCGAAGGCCGCCTCGACCAGACCCGCCGGACGTTGCGGCCAGGGGTAGAGATAGGGCCAGGCCAGCGCGCCGGAAAAGGCCGCCATGCGGTCGATCCCGAGATTGGCCGAGGCGTCGATGGTCTTCATCACCTGATCGACCGCCCAGGCCTGCCGCGCCGCGGGATTGCCGCGCAGCGCCTCGGGGGCGAAGCCGTCGAAGGCCGCGTCATAGGCCGGGTGCACCGCGACCAGCTGCCCCTGGATGTGTGCCGACAACTCGGTGATCTCGATGCCCGAGGCCGCGGCCTTGCCGCGAAGCGCGTCGCAATAGTCCTTCGAGGCTGCGGCGCGGTCGAGATCCATGAGGCAGGCCTCGCCGCTCGGCACCTGAACGCCGCGATAGCCGCAGTCGGCCGCCCAGCGGGTGATGCCTTCGAAGCTGTCGAAAGGCGCGCCGCTGCCGACGAATTGCGCCAGGAACAGGCCGGGGCCCTTCAAAGTTCGCATGGATCCTCCCAGATAGCCGATCGCAAATGTAATCGGTTTCATTATGACTGACACAGGATGAAAAGGTTTTCAACAGGAGTCTATCGGCGTATGTTGCAAACCTCTCAACTGGAGTCCCGCCCTTGAAAGACCCCGCCGCCGCGCCCCGGATCCATGACGTCGCCAAGCTCGCGGGGGTGTCGGTCGCCACCGTCAGCCGCGTGCTGTCGAATCCCTCGATCGTCTCGGAGCGCACCCGGCAGGCGGTGGAGAAGGCGGTCGAGGAAACCGGCTACACGGTGAACCTGATGGCCCGGAACCTGCGCCAGCAGCAGGTCGGCGCGGTGCTGGCGCTGGTGCCCAACCTGGCCAACCCGTTCTTTTCCGAGATCCTGGCCGGCATCTCCGGAACGCTGCGCGCCGAGGGGCTGAGCCTGCTGGTGCTCGACACCCGCCAGACCGACCCCGGCTCGCCAAGCCGGGGCCTGCGGGCCTATCTCAACCGCTCGCGCGCCGACGGCGTCATCGTGCTCGACGGCAGCCTCGATCCGGCGCTCTTCGATCACGCCGCCTGCCCGCCGGTGGTCCAGGCCTGCGAATGGATCGACGGGCTGGTCGGCCCGCGCGTCCTGGCCGACAACACCTCGGGCGCGCGGATGGCGGTCGAGCATCTGCTTGGTCTCGGCCATCGCCGCATCCTGCACCTCACCGGCCCCTCCGCCAACACGCTGTCGCAATCCCGCGCCGCCGGGGTCGCCGCGGCGCTGGCTGCGGCGGGCCTGCCCCCTGCCCCGCGGATCGAGGGGGCCTTCACGCTCAAGTCCGGCCACGCCGCCAGCGCCGCGCTGCTCGCACAGGCCGAGCTGCCGAGCGCGGTCTTCTGCGACAATGACGAGATGGCCATTGGCCTGATGGCCGGGCTGCGCGCCGCCGGGCTGCGCATCCCCGAGGACATCTCGATCGTCGGCTTCGACAATATCGAGATGTCGGCCTATGCCAGCGTGCCGCTCACCACGGTCCGCCAGAAGCGCGCGCAGCTCGGCCGCCGCGCCGCCGAGACGCTGCTCGCGCAGCGCAGCGCGCCGGCCCCGACAGAGCTGATCCTGCCGGTCGAATTGGTGGTGCGCGACAGCACCGCCCCGGCCCGCGACCACCTGCGGGTCGCCGCGCGGGACCGCAGCGCCTGAGCCGGCATCCGTCCCGGTCCCGTTCAGCCCGCCCCGTGCTGCGCAGCGGTCCGCGGCGCGCCGCCATGGCGTGCGTCCCCTCCTCGCGTCAGAGGATCGCCTGAGGACGCAGCCGCGCCTCAGCGACCGGCGATGCGCCCCGCCGTGGCCTTGCCGAGCGCGATCGCCACCTCGCGCAGGTCGCGCCCGATGGCGTCGCTGACTTCCTCGCCCAGATTGGCCACGGTGGTCATCACGCAGGCGATCTCGCCCTGCGGATCGAACACCGGCACCGCCTGCCCCGCCACATGTGGCAGCAGGTGGCCCTGCAACTCGCACCAGCCGTGCGCCCGGACCTCCGCCAGCAGCGCCGGATCGGGCCGCCTGCCGCGAAACCCCTCGGGCTGGAAGCCGCGCGCACGGGCGATCCGCTCCTCCGGCAAATAGGCCTGGAACATCAACCCGCAGGCGGTGTTGTCCACCGGCAGCACATCCCCCAGCGCCAGCGAGTTGATCGAGAAGACCGCGCTTCGGTACCAGCGCACCAGCGTCGGGCCGCGCTCGGTCCAGATCGCCACGCCGGCGCTCGCCGCCGTGCGCGCGGCGAAGCGCTTCATCTCGGCGGCGGCAAGCTCCACCGGATCGAGCCTCCGCAGCGCGGCCACGCCGACACCAAGCGCCAGAGGCCCCAGGTCGTAATGCCCGCTGGCCGGGTCCTGCACCGCCAGGTCCTCGCGCACGAGGCTCTGCAGGTAGCGATGCGCCATGGAGCCCGAGGTGCCCGCCCGCTTGGCGATGACGCCAAGCGCCAGCGGCCCCGAGGCGCTGGCCAGAACCCGCAGGAAGACCGCCGCCGTCGATACCGACTGGATCGTTCCGGCCTTGCGGTGTTCGGAGACGCCCTGCGGCGCGTCGGGAGGCGGTGCGTCTTGCATCGGTGGTCCTTTGCCCTCGATTGCCCCGGAGCCCCCCGGAGCGGTCCGCCGGAAGCTAGTCCCTGCTCCCGCAAGGATCAATGCGCGGAACGGCCGTGGCGTCGGTCACCCCGCGCGCCGCAGCGAACCGCCAAATATCCGACTTATTTTGTCTTATTTATATTGCGATGCATCATGCATCATGCAATGAGAAATTCAGGCGGCACCTCAGCCGGACGCCCCAGCCGCGTCCTTCCGCGCCGAAAGGCCCCGGATCCTCCCTAGCCAAGCAGCCGCCCCATTCAATGTTGGGGACAGACATGACAACGAAAAGCAGACTGCTTGGCGGCATCGCCCATGCAGCCCTGGTGGCAGGCGCGACGGCGGGCGCGCTCTCGGGCGTGGCGGCCATGGCCTCTCCGGTGGCCGCGCAGCAGAGCGGCTACGATCTGGGGATGATCCTGCTCACCGGCGAGAAGGACGCCAAGACGGTCGAGAGCACCGCCGCCTCGGTCGCGGTGATCACCGGCGACGAGCTTCGCCCGCAGGACGGCGACATCAGCGAGACGCTGAAGGCCGTGCCGAACCTTCTCGACGTCGGCAGCGGCGTCGCACCGACCATCCGCGGCATCGAGAGCCAGGGCGCCCAGGAAGGCGCCGTGGCGTTCTTCGCCGGCACCACGCCGCGCGCCACGGTGAATGTCGATGGCCACTATCAGACCTTCTACGAGTATGTGAACGGCGGCACCGGCCTTTGGGACGTGGACACGGTCGAGGTGTATCGCGGCCCGCAGACCACCAAGCAGGGCGCCAATTCGATCGCCGGTGCGGTGATCGTCAACACCAAGGACCCGAGCTTCGAACCCGAGACCGCGGCGCAGCTCCTCGCCGGCAGCTACAACATGCGCCGCGCCTCGCTGGCGGTCGGCGGCGCCGTGGCCCCCGACCTCG
Source organism: Salipiger mangrovisoli (assembly GCF_015223355.1). Lineage (GTDB taxonomy): Bacteria > Pseudomonadota > Alphaproteobacteria > Rhodobacterales > Rhodobacteraceae > Salipiger > Salipiger mangrovisoli. The sequence continues at coordinate 162,836 of NZ_JADFFK010000013.1, forward strand.
CCCTGCGCTTCTCGGCCGACTATGTCTCGCGCGACAACTACGTCGACGTGGAGGATGCCACCGGCGACGGCGGCGACACCGACCGCGACTACGAGACCCAGACCTACCGCGCCAAGCTGCTCTGGGCCCCGGCCGACATTCCCGGCTTCGAGGCGAAGCTGACCTACGCCCATGTCGACTCGAACCAGCCCACCAGCGAGTCCGTCGCCTTCCCCTATGACGGCGATCTGACCACCGACAGCCACGGGCCGACCTGGCACGTCATCTCCGACAGCCTGGTGGCCGATGTCAGCCATGATTTCGGCAATGGCATGACCCTGTCGAACCAACTCAGCTACGGCGAGTCGGTCACCGACCGGGTGCTCGAAGAGGTCGAGGACGGCACCGCCCACATCGAGACCTCGGGTTGGAGCAACGAGCTGCGCGCCAACTTCGGCAGCGCGGACGACCCGGTCAGCGGCGTCGTCGGCCTGTTCTACTCCGAGACCGACCAACAGGACGACATCACCCTCGTCTATCTCGGCAACGGCGGCGACAGCGCCTTCGACAACGACAAGACCAGCACCGGCCTCTACGGCGAGGCGACCTGGCGCGCGACCGGGGCGCTTTCGGTGACCGGCGGGCTGCGCTTCCAGCACGACGAGATCGCCCGCAGCGGCACCTATGAAAGTTACCTCTTCGGCACCACCAACCCGGTCGATTACGACAAGTCCTTCGACGCGGTTCTGCCCAGCCTCGGGCTGGCCTACGCGCTGGATGACAGCACCACGCTCGGCGTCTCGGTGTCGAAGGGCTATACGCCCGGCGGCAGCGGCCTGAACTTCGTGACCAGCGAGTATTACGAATACGACGAGGAAACCGCCTGGACCTACGAGGCCTACGCGCGCTCCTCGCTGCTCGGGGATCGCCTCTTCCTGACCGCCAACCTGTTCTACTCGGACTACCGCGACCAGCAGCTCTCCTACAGCCGCACCACCTACAACGCCGGTCGGACCGAAAGCTACGGGCTCGAACTCGCGGCAGACTTCCAGGCCAGCGACAGCCTGCGGCTGAACGCCGGGATCGGCTTGCTGCGCACCGAGATCCTGGAGTTCGACGCCCTGCCCGACCTCGAGGGCAACGAGCTGGACCGCGCGCCCCATGGCACCTTCAGCCTCGGCGCAAGCTGGGAGGTGACCGACAGGCTGACACTCGGCGGCGACCTGCGCCACGTGACCGGCTACTACTCGGACACCGACAACGCCGGCGACTACGAGGTCGATCCCTATACGATCGCCAATCTCTCGGCGAGCTACGACCTCTCGGAGCAATTCGAGCTCTACGGCTACGTGAACAACGTCTTCGACGAGAACAGCGTGACCTGGGTGCGCGGCGCGCGCGGCGTCTACAGCTCGCGCGTCACCGATCCGCGGATGGTCGGCTTCGGCGTGCGGATGCAGTTCTGAGCCCAGGCTCCCGGAAAGACCCACGCTGGCCCGCAACCGCGGGCCAGCCTCCCACGTCTCGGGCGGACGTCACCGTCCGGCCCAGTCCCTTACCGCAACCAGCCCATGCTCGGCGCTGGCGATAGACGGGGTCGAGACCTTGGCGCTGTCGGCAAAAATCACCCGCCCCTCCTTTGCGGGGCGCAGGAAACGCTCCCAGCCCGGCGCGATCCGTCCCAGCTTGGCGCGGATCGAGGCCTCGTCGCGATCGCTGCCGGTGTAGGAATTCATCAGCACCAGCACGTCCGGATCGAGCCTCAGGAAGACCTCGGCACTCAGCGGCACGGCGAAATTCGATCCCAGCCCGTTGCCTTCGCCCAGCCCCGCGACCTCGGCGCGCGTGTAGCCAAGATCCTCCAGCGCCTGAATCATCCCCGACATCTCGCCCACCAGCCGCAGCTCGTCATGCGCGATCACCACAAGGTAGCTCTTGCCCTCCGGCGGCACGGGCAGCGCGGCACGGGTTTCGCCGACGCGCGCGCGATACGCCGCAAGCCGCGCCGCATAGGCGTCTTCCAGCCCCAGCACGCTGGCAAGCCGCTCCTGCGTGCCAAACCCGTGAACGCGCCCGGTTCCGGTGTTCTGAAGATAGGTTGGCGCGATCTGCGCAAGCTGCGCCACGATGCCGGCATTGTACTCCGAGCCGATGATCAGGTCGGGCTCCAGCGCCCGCAGCTTCTCGAAGTCCATCTGCCCGGCCGGACCAACGCCCCGCGGCCGCTCCGGCACCGCCTCCGGCCCCAGGACGCTGTCGATGAAGTCCACCGCCGACTGCGCGGTGCCCGCGTCGGTGCGCCCGAAGCTGCCCACCAGCCTCCCGCCGATGTCGAGGATCGGCACGCCGAGCAGGGGATCATGGGTGACGACGATGCGCCGCGGGGTCTCCGGCAGGGTCACGGTGCGGCCCGCGTTATCGGTCAGCACACGCTCCCCGGCATGGGCGCAGGGCACCGCCAGCAGCAGCGCAGTCAGCAGGATATGTTTCATCAAAGGGTCCTCACGAAGGGCGACGCACCGCGCGCAGCCGCAGAATGGCTATGAAAAGTGGCACGCCGAGCACCGTCAGGCACAGGCCGAGCGGGAGGCCGATCTCGGAGCCGAGCGCGCGCGACAGCGCGTCTGCGGCGAGGACGAAAGCGCCTCCGGCCAAACCGCTCAATACCAGCCGCGCCCGGCCCGAGCTGGGCAGCAGGGCGGCGGCGACATGCGGCGCCATGACGCCGAGAAAGACCAGCGGCCCGGTCACCGTCACCGCCGCCGAGGTCAGCACCACCACCGCCACCAGCACCATCAGCCGCGCGCCGCGCAGGCTCAGCCCGAGCGCATGGGCGTGGTCCTCGCCGAGGTCCAGCAGCCGCAGCATCGGCCCCGCCGCAAAGAGCAGCGGCAGCGCCGGCAGCACCCAGAGCGCAAGCCCGCCGAAGGCCGGCCAGCCGGCCTGTGCCAGAGAGCCTGCCAGCCAGGCAGATACGGCAAACGACAGGTCAGGGGGCGCGTAGAGCAGGACGATGGCGGTGATCGCCGACAGCACCGTCTCGACCGACAGCCCCAGCAGCAGGATCGCCAGCGCATCCCCCGCCCTGCCCCGCCCGGTCAGCCGGGCCAGGAACAGCGCCACGCAAAGCCCTCCGGCACTGCCGATCAGCGGCAGCCAGCCCGTGGGCAGCGCCGGCAGCAAGACCACCCCCAGCAGGATCGCCAGAAGCGCGCCCTGCGCCAGCCCCAGCAGCCCGGGATCGGCGATCGGGTTGCGCGTCAGCGATTGCAGCATCGCCCCCGAGACCGCGACCGCCGCCCCTGCCAGAAAGCCGGTGAGCCCCCGCGGCAGGCGCAGCTCCAGCACCGCGTAGCGCTGCGCCTCATCCAGCCCGCCGCCAAGCAGATCGACCAGCCCGACCGGTGTACTGCCCGCCGTCAGCCCCAGCCCCAGCAGCACGGCCGCCAGCGCCGCCAGTGCCAGCGCCACGCCAAGATCGGCCCGGCGCATCTCCAGCCTCGCCACCCGCAGCAGCCGCGCGCCGTCGAGCCGCCGGGTCATCGCCTTGCCCCCGGCCGCAGGTAAAGCCGGTAGACGAGCGTTCCGAAGCAGACGCCCCCCACCAGGTCGAGCAGCACCCCGGTGTGCAGCGTGAACGGCGCGAAAGCCCGCCGCGCCAGCACGTCCGACAGCAGGCAGAGCGCCGCCCCCACCAGCGCCGAGACCGGCAGCAGCCGCGCCAGATGCGCCCCGGTCACCGGCCGCACCAGATGCGGCACCACCAGCCCGACAAAGCCCACCGGCCCGCAGATCGCCGTGGCCGAGCTGGCCCCCAGCACCACCGCCGCGAGCCCGGCGCGGCTCACCCTGCGCACCGGCACCCCCAGCGCCTCGGCCCGCTCGCGGCCCAGCCCGATCAGCGTCAGCGGCCGCGCCAGCGCCAGCAGGATCAGCCCCGACGCCAGCCCCAGCGGCCAGAAAACCGCCAGCCGGTCGGCGTAGAAATGGTTGATGTTGCCCGCCAGCCAGCTCAGGTACTCGGCCCGCCGCGCCGGGTCGGTCAGCAGCAGCGTCCCCGAGACCCCCGCCAGCAGCATTCCCGTCAGCGCCCCCGACAGGATCAGCGGCACGCCGCGCGGGTCCGGTCCCAGCCCGGTCAGCCGCGCCACCGCCAGCGTCAGGGCAAATCCGCCGAATCCGCCGGCCAACGCCGCCCCCCCCTGCCCCGCCAGCCCGGCGCCGAAGCCGAAGACCGAGACCAGCATCCCCAGCATCGCACCGGCGCTCACCCCCAGCGTCGAGGGCGAGGCCAGCGGGTTGCCGGTGATCCCCTGCATCACCGCGCCGCCCGCGGCCAGCACCGCCCCGGCGTAGACGGCGATCAGCGCCCGCGGCAGCCGCTGGCTGAGCACCACGAAATGATCGACGCTCTCCGCGTCGAAGGCGACCAGCGCGCGCAGAACCTCGCGCGGCGCGATCGGCGTCGCGCCGAGGCTCAGGCTCGCCACCGCCGCCGCCAGAAGCAGGGCAAGCGCCGCGCCGCATGTCCCGGCAAACCTCATGGCATGCCGATCATCTGTGCGCCCTTCGGCAGGCACAGGCGGCGCCCGCCCAGATCGCGCAGATCTGCCGCGATGCCGAACCCCTCGGCGACCGCCCGCGCGTCGAGCACCTGCCGCGCCGGTCCCTGCGCCAGCACCCGGCCCTGCTTCAGCAGCACCGCGTCATCGGCATAGGCCAGAGCCAGGTTGAGGTCATGCAGCACCACGACCAGCGTCTTGCCCTGCCCGGTGACCAGGTCGCGCAGCAGGTCCAGCACCGCGTATTGATACTTCAGGTCAAGATGGTTCACCGGCTCGTCCATCAGCAGCACCGGCGTATCCTGCGCCAGCGCCAGCGCGATGAAGGCGCGCTGCCGTTCCCCGCCCGACAGGCGGCTCAACTGCCGCGCCGCCTTGCCCGCAAGCCCAACCGTGCGCAGCGCCTCGCGATAGCCCTCGCGGTCGGCCGCCCGGACGGTGCCGAACAGCCCCGTCCGGGCGAAACCGGCCAGTTCGACCAGCTCGCCCACCGTCAGGTGGTCGGGGCAGATGCTGGATTGCGGCAGGTAGGCCAGCCGCCGCGCGATCTGCCGCCGCGTCTGGGACGCCAGCGGCCTGCCGTCCAGCAGAACCCTCCCGGCCTCTGGCGCGGCAAGCCCGATCAGGCAGCGCATCAGGCTGGACTTGCCGCTGCCATTCGCCCCCACCAGCGCCGTGAACCGCCCCGGTCGGAAGCGCAGCGATATGTCGTGCAGGATAGCGCTGCGGCCGATGGAAAACTTCAGGCGTTCTGTACTCAGCACGTATCTCACCGCGCAATGCGTTTCGTATTGCAAAATCAATAATCCATAGTAAAACCGTCAACAACCCAGAACCTTCTACATTTCTGAAAGAAAGGCGCGCCGTGGTCGACTCCCGAAAGAGGCTGCACATAGGCATGACCCTCGCCCCCACCTGGCTTTCCGGCGAAGCGTGGCGGCGCGAGGACAGCGCGGTCGAGCGCCTTTCAGACCCGCGTTTCTTCATCGAGCTCGCGCAGCGGGCCGAGGCGGCGCATCTCGATTTCGTCTTCCGTCCGGACAGCCTCGGCGCGCCGCCGGCGGGCATGGCAAGGCGCCCCGGCGGCAGCGGGTCCGACCCGACGCTGCTGATGACCCTGCTTGCCGGGCACACCTCGCGCATCGGTTTGCTGACCACCGCCTCGACCACTTTCTTCCCCCCCTACATCCTCGCCCGCGCGCTGATGACCCTGCACTGGCTTTCGGGCGGGCGCGCCGGGTGGAACATCGTCACCAGTCTCGACGGGCAGCGCAATTTCGGCCTTGAGCAGATGCCGAGCGCCGAAGAGCGCTATGCGCGCGCCGCGGAAGCGGTGCAGGTGATCCGCGCGCTTTGGGACAGTTGCCCGACCGGCGCGGCCCCGATTGATCGCGCTGCCGGTCTCGATGGCAGCGCGACGCTTCCCGCAGCCATCGCCCACAAAGGGACTTACTATCAGGTCGAGGGCCCGCTCGCCGCGCTTGGGCACCCGGCCCCTCTGCCGCTGTTTCAGGCCGGGGCTTCGCACGTCGGGCGCGGATTTGCCGCGGCGATTGCCGATGGGACCTTCGCCGCCTGCCCTGACAAGGACGCCGCCCTCGCGCTGCGCGCCGACCTGCGCCGCCGCGCCGTCGCGCGCGGCCGGGCCGCGGATGCGGTTCGGGTGATGCCGGGCCTGAGCCTTTTCCTCGCCGCCTCCGAAACCGAAGCGCGCGAGCTCTACCGCGAGACCCATGCCGGCACGAGCCGCGCGCAGAAACTGGCCAAGCTGACCTCGATGATCGGCCTCGATCTCTCTGGGTGGAATGGCGCGCGACGGATCACCGCCTCTGACCTGCCGCCGCTCGACGCCGCGCTGCGCAGCCGCACCCATGCCGAATTGCTCTATCGCAAGGTGGCGCGGTCAGAGCCCTCGGTGGATGAGCTGCTCGACGCACCCGAGGTTCTCGGCTCGGCGCATTGGCAGGTGATCGGCACCCCCGGTCAAGCGGTCGACGCGATCCGGGATTGGGCCGATGCCGGGGCGCTGGACGGTCTCATCCTTTTCCCCGGCGGCTCGGTAGGCTGTCTCGATCTGGCGCTCTCGACCATTCCGGCGGCATTGGCGGAAGACCGGCGCCTCCGCGAGGACTATGAGAGCGAGTGCTTCGCCGGACATCTCGGGCTCGGGTGAAGCTGATCCGAAGGCTGCCGGTCGACCTTGGTAAACTTTCCCTGGACGCAGCGCACGGCCGTCCAGGGAAACCTTCGCGATCAGGCGCTGATCGCGACCCGTGCGGCCCGATCTTCCCAGACCGTCCACCCCTCGCGCGGGGCATGACCGAAGAGTTCGAGGAACGGACCCCAGCTGCAGCTTTCAATGATCCGGTACTGCGCGAGCGGCTTGCCGCCGGGCACGCTGACCGGACCGGGCGCAATGAAGTTCACCGTACTGCGCGCCGGGGCCAGCGTACGGACGTTCTTGCCGCGGATACCAAAGAGCAGAACCTCGGTGATGTCGTCGAAAGCGTCGGTCTCATCGGAGGCCACCTGCGCCTCGTCGGTCGCCGATTTCTGCCAGATGATGTTGCTCGTGTACTTGAAGCCCCAGGCGGCAAGGACTTTCATCCCCTCGGGCAGCAGAGCGTTCGGCACCCAGAGGTAGCAATGCGCCCGATCTTCGAGATGGTCGGCAACGGGCAGGGCAAGGATGTCGTCGAGGCTCATCGTGCCAGCAGCATCGCGCTCCGGCAGGCGCCAGGGAATTTCGGCGAGGACGCAGCCGAATTTCTGCCCCTCAAGGTAGGTGCTCAGGGCTGCGGCGGTGCGGGGTGTCGTGTCCATGCGTCGAATCCTCAATTTTTCACAGGTATCCGGGGAAAGTGCCGGGAAGTCGAGAGCGTCTTCGGGGAAGAGTTCGCAGCCGCCAGTTCACAGCTGTGAACCCTCAGGCGGCACGGCGGTCGAGGGCCATGACCATCCGCGTCGAAGAGAAGCTGCCCTCGCGGGCCTTTCGGGTCAGATGGCGCAGATAGCCTCCGGGGTTTCGGATCTCGGAGAAGCGCTGCAGCATCGCGCATAGAGTCGCCGAGGCCTGTTCGAGACCCATCGCGGCCTTCGCAGCCTGCCAGGCAGAGTCTGAAATGCCGGTCATTGGCCTGATTTTTTCTGCGGCGCGGATCAGGCTCGTCCAGTCGTGGATCGGATCGGCTGTGAACACGGCGATCTCGGAGCAGGTGCCGAGGACGAGGCGCAAGGGTGGGGGAGGCGCTGCCGGTTTCTCGGCAATTTCCTCGGCAACACCGGGACAGGGATCAGACTCTGCGTCAGCGGTGAACGAGTCTTTCGCGGCCCGTTCAGAGTCTAAGGATTCTTTTAGTGACTTCTGTTGGTGCTGCTCATCCTGAGCGGCGCTGCTGCTCATTTCTGTCGTGTCGAGATCGAAGAAGCGGGCAGTGCGTGCCAGGGCCTCGCGCAGGGTGGCCTCGATCTGTTCGAGAGTCTCGGCATCGAGCTTGCGGCGCAGGTCGCGGGCCGCAAGCCGCGCAAGATCGGAGAGGGCGTCCCAGGGGCCATCGGGGTACTCGATACGACCCAGGTCCGCGAGGGCTGCGAGGTCGCGACGCAGCAGGCTGGCGGTTTCGCGCAGCGCCTTGATGCGGGCGTCCTGCGCGCGGGCCTCTTCTGCGCGCTCGGCAATCTCGGAGGCGCGGTGCAGCAGCGGGCTGAGGTCGAAGCCGAAGGCGATCTTCGCGCCTTCCACGCGGCGGGCGTAGCGCTTGCCGTTCGGGCTGTCACGGCGGATCAGCAGACCGGCCGCGACAAGCCGGGACAGGTGGCGGCGCATGGTCGAGTTTGCCATGCCTCCCGCGCGGGCGCAGATCGTTTCGTTCGAGGGGTGGATGACCAGCGACCTGAAGGGCTCAAGCTGCGCGTCCTGGTGGAAACTGAGCAGCGCCTGAAGCAGGGTGATATCGCGATCCGACAGATCGAAGGCTTTCCGTGCCGCGGTGAGGTTGCGGAGAATCAGCCATTTGTCGATCGGGCAGGGGGCATCGGCGGCCTGTGGACGTGCCCTGACAGATGCCAGGACGGCCTCAGCCGTTCGCCCAAAAGGCGTGATGGGGGTGTAACCCATGTTTTTCATTCACGAAGACAAGAAATACCCGTGCCGCAAATCTATTTCGACTTGCGGATGTTGGCTCCGGACACTACCTTGAGGGTGCTAAGAACAAGTCAGGGTCTCGTGGAGCGAAAGCTTTGCGGGGCTCTTTCTTTGTCGGGCTCGTGCCTCCTATCTCTTTGTTATCGTTGACTGCTCAGTCTTCCGCGCCGCGTTTCCAGCGGGCGTGAAGCTCTTCGATGACGGCTTGTGCCTCCGACTCGATCCAATCGGCGAACCTGGGGTCGTCGAGATCGATGCTGAGGCCCTTGGGGGTACGCTTGAGCGTGCCAGCCCTGCGGCCTCCGACCAGAAGCGACTGCCGCCGCGGTTTTTGTGCGGTCTCTGCCTTGCGCGCCGGGGCGCGGGCAGGGGAGGGGGCGAGATGGCCGGCGACCGCCTCGAAGGCGGCAAGCGAGACATCGTCGGGGACGGTCTCGCCGCTCACCAGCGCGACTTCCGCCGCGGTATGGATGTCGTCGGCGAGCTGCGCCAGTTCTTCGCGGTCGGCGCCGGTCTCTTCGATCGCGCGGGCCAGCGCTTCCCAGCGCGGACGGCCGATGCCATGCGCCGCGCCGATCGCCTGCGCCAGATCGCGGCCAATCGTCTCGGCCACCGAAAGCGCCATGGAAATCGACGACTTGGTGACCGTCAGAACCTCGGCGACCTGGCTTTGGTTGCCGAAGCCGGAATCCACCAACTCTTTGGCAAAAAGCGCTTTTTCTATGAAAGACAGGTCGCGGCGCGCCATGTTCTCGGAGATCTGGGCGGTGACCGCGTCGCGCTCGTCGAGCGTGGCGACCAGGGCGCGGACCTTCTCGACCTTGTCGGAACTGCGGATCGCCTCGAGCCGGCGGCGGCCGTAGACGAGCAGGTAGCGCCCGTCCTGTTCGGGGTTGCGGCGCACCAGGATCGGCACGGTCTGGCCATTGGCCTCGATCGCGTCGCGCAGGTCGATGACGTCATTGGGATCGAGACGGTCGCGGGTGCGCGTGTCGTCGATCTGCGACGGATCGAGCTCCCAGATACGGTGCGTATCGACCGCATCGCGCGCCGAGCGCAGCGCGCGGTTCGTGGTCATCATCGGCGACGCGCCCTGCACACCGGCGGAGGCAAGGCTGTCGAGCATGGACATGCGTTTCTTGCGGGTGTCGCTCATGTGCGTCCCCATGTCTTCTGGATCAGGGCGGCGATCTCGTCGTTCACCGCGTTGAGGCTTTCGAGCGCGCGGTCGTAGGTGGCGCGGGTGAAGGCGCCGCGGTCCACCTCGTAGAGCGTCTGCTTGGTCAGCCCGGCGTCGGAAATCGCGGTGGATTTCAGCATCGGCGCGTTCAGCACCTTGTCGCCGTACATCGTGCGCAGGAAGGCGACGATGCGGTTCTGCGGCGCGTCGGTGGGCTCGTAGCGGGTGAGCAGGTAGCGCATCCAGTCGTGTTTCATGTTGGCGCCGCTTTCGGCGATCACGTCCATGAGGTCGGCGGTCATCCGCAGGAACTGCGACATGGACATGACGTCGAGCATCTCTGGGTGGATGGTGACCAGCACGCCTGTGGCGGCCGAAAGTGCCGACATGGTCAGGAAGCCGAGCTGCGGCGGGCAGTCGATGACCACCACGTCGTAGCGGTCGTCGACCTGCGCCAGCGCGTCCTTGACGCGGAAGAAGAACAGCCCGGCGTTGCCCTGCGCCAGCGCGCGGGGGGTCTCGTGCTCGAATTCCATCAGCTCGAGGTTGCCGGGGATGAGGTCGAGGCCGGGGATGTAGGTGGGCCGGATGACATCGGTGATCGGCACCGGGTCTTCGTAGCGGATCGCGTCGTAGAGCGTGCCGCCGTCCAGCAGGTCGAACTCGGGCTGCACGCCGTGCAGCGCGGTGAACGAGGCCTGGGGGTCGAGGTCGATGGCCAGCACCCGGTAGCCCAGCAGGGCGAGGCGCTGCGCGAGATGGGCCGAGCTGGTGGTCTTGCCGGAGCCGCCCTTGAAGTTCATCACGCCGATGACCTGCAGGTGATCGAGGTATTTCTCTGCGCTGCCCTCGGGGGCGAGACGGCGGCCGGGCAGGTAGTCACCGGGCTTGCGCGCGGTCTTTTCCAGCAGGATGCGCAGCTCCTGCATGTCGTGCACCGAATAGTGCCGGCGGTTGCCGGGGCTCAGCTCGGGCGAGGGGCCCTTGCCGTCGAGGTGCAGCTTGCGCAGGTAGGAATCATTGACGCCAAGCAGGGCCGCGGCCTCGCCCGAGGTGAATTTGCGCATCTCCTTGGACGCGTCGGGCGGAAAAAGGCTTTCCGCCTGCGCATGAAGCTGCGCGGTCAGCCGTTCGGAATGATCGCGAATGACCGTGTTCAGGTCTTCGTCTTCGGTGATATCCTGCATACGCCGGTATCCTGCTCTGTCTTGCCTCTGGCCTTGCGACCTGAACCTTGTTTTGCCGGGCTGCCTGTTCGTCGTGTCGTGTTCACGGTTTTTGGCGTGTTCCGGCTCTTTTTCGTGACTATTGCCGGAGGGCTGCGAGTCGCGCAAGAAGTTTTCCACATGCATCAGTGGGATGAGGGCCGAAGTGCCACAGCATTGACCGGCAAGCCGCAGGGCATATATACTACCCAGTAGTACAAGCGGGGCCGATATGAGCGTCAAATCCTCCATTTCCCTGACCGAAGCGCAGGACGCCTACGTGCGCAGCCTGGTCCGCGACGGGCGATTCCCCTCGGTGAGCGCGGCCTTGCAGCATGGGCTGGAACTGATGCGTCAGGAAAGCGATCAGGCCGAGGCGCTGCGGCGGCTGCTCGACGAGCGGCGGGGGGGCACCTTTGTGACGTTGACCGAGGGCCGCGACGCGGCCGAGGCAATGATCGCCCGCAAGCGGGGCCTGCGTGGCCTATAAGGTACTGCGCGCGGCGGCGGTCGAGCAGGATCTGGAGCTGATCTTCGATTTCGTCGCCGAGAGCGCCGAGTCGCTGGGGGAAACGGCCGAGACCGCCCATGACATGGCGGCGCGGCGCATCCGGGCGATTCTGGACGCGATGGAGGGGCTTGGCCGCGCGCCGCATCAGGGCACGCTGCGGCCCGAGCTGGGGGCGGCGACGCGCCATGTCACCAAGGATCGCGCGATTTTCTATTTCGAGGTGGACGATCTGGGCGAGGAGCTGCGCATTCTCGCGGTGTTCTTCGGGGGGCAGGATCACGACCGCCACATCCTGCTGCGCCTGCTGAGTCGGAACTGAGCGGAGCCCGCCCCGCGCTTGCCGCGGCGCCGGGGGCGCACCGGCCTGCGGCTTGGAAACGGGGCCCGCGTGGCAGGCCCCGAGACGTGAGGTCGTGCGGTGGGGCTCAGGCCTTTGCGTCGAAATAGGCCCGCGCCCGGATCAGCACCGCGCGAAAGGCCGCGAGATCGCCCAGCCGGTCTTCGCCCGCGGCGTCCTCGGCGACAAAAGCCCCCCCTGACTGATCGACAGCGGTGTCGAGCATCAGGTTGTCGCGCATGCCGTGGTTCTCGATCATCAGCCCGTCGGTGGCGCGGGTGACCTCGCCGTCTGCCTCGAAGGGGCCGCCCGAATAGTAGTCCTCGGTCAGCCGGCTGTAATAGTCGCGCGCAGTATTGGAATAGGCAAAGCAGGGCTTGCCCTGCGCGCGCATGTAGCCGACCTCGAAGGCGGTGCCGACATCCGCCGAGATGCCCCGGAAGGGCGTCAGATTGGCGATGATGAAATCGCTTTCGTCCATCATCCTCTCGTTCGCCAGCCCGATCGACAGGCCGAAGGCGAAGGGGGTGTCGCCGCCGAGCGCGTCGCCGTCCTCGGCCAGCGTCGAGGGATGAAAGCCGTAGGCCTGCGCCATTTCGCCCTTGGTCTGCATCACCTCTGACGCATTGCGGAAGAAAACGTCGGGCCCGGCGATATAGACCTTATGCGTCGGGGTCACTTGAGCTTCCCCGCATCCAGCGCGGCGAGGATCCAGGTCTTCCAGGTCTGGTCCTTGTCGGCCTTCTCGGGGATCACCTTCGACGCCTCTTCCATGAAGAAGCGGTAGTCCCGGCCCATCTGCTGGCCCTTCAGCGTGTGCATGTCGAGCGCCACGTCGGGGATCTCGGGCAGGCGCTCGCCCAGTTCCACCGAGCGGCGCGCCCAGTTCACCAAGTCGTCCGAGGTGCGTTCTTTCTCGCTGCCCGAGATCATGCGGATGGCATGGGCGGCAAAGAGGAAGCGGTCGCCGGTGGGGCGGGGGTAGCGCTTGTGCTGCTGGTAGAGCGTCTCGACCAGCACGGGCAGCTGCGGGTTGCCGGTGCCGACATCCTCGACCGCGATGACACAGAGGCGGGACCACATCATCTCTTCCATCTCTGGGCTGGTGAGGAACATCTCCCAGCCGAGCAGGATGGCGTTTTCCAGCATGCCGCGGCGCAGGCTTTTCTGAAGGGCCGAGATCACGTCATCGGCGGCAAAGCCGTGCTCGGTGGTGGTGCGCTGCCAGGGATCGGGGGGTTGGTGTACGTTGATCATGGATCACTCCGGGTTGTACGGCGCTTACGACCAGCGCGTCCTGATGACGCGTTCGGCCCGGTGCGCAAGGGAAAAGCAGAGAACGGCGGCGACGGTCACCACCAGCGAGGTGCCGAGCGCGCGTTCCATGGCGAAGCGGCTCGCCGCCTCGCGGAACATGAAGCCAAGGCCGCTGCGGCCCATGAGGAACTCGGCGAGGATGGCGGCGAGCACGCCCTCGGGGACGGTGATGCGCAGCGCGATCATCAGGTTCGGGACCGCGGCGGGCAGCACGAGGTGGCGCAGCCGCGCTGCGCGGCTGGCGCCGAGCACGCTGAAGAGGTCATCGGCACCGCGCGGCAGGTCCTTCAGCCCCGCGCCGACGAAGACGAAGGTCGGGAAGAAGGCCGAGACGGCGACGATGGCGACGACGGTCGAGATGTCGTAGCCCAGAAGTCGCGCCAGGATCGGGATCAGCGCGACCACCGGCACCGAGGAGAAGATCAGCCCGAGCGGCGTCAGCATTCCCGCCAGCAGCCGCGAGGCCCAGGCCGCCACGGCGACCAGCGCGCCGAACCCGAGGCCGATTGCGACGCCCGCCGTGGCGGTGGCCAGCGTCTGCGCGGCATTGGCAAGATAGAGCGCGGGATGGGACAGCACGTCGCGCAGCACCGGCCAGGGGGCGGGCAGCACGATGGAATTGAGATCGGCGAGGCTGACCCAGCCCTGCCAGAGCGCGAGCAGCAGGAGCACCGCCCAGTTGCGGGCGAGGAATTGCGAGAGCCGGGTCATCGGAACCTCCGGTGCACGGCCGCCTCGAAGAGCCCGAGCAGCCCGTAGAGGATCAGCGAGGTCAGCGTGGTCAGCAGCACGGCGGCCCAGAGCAGCGGGATCTGGAAGTTCTGCATCGCCGAGATCATCAGCAGGCCGAGCCCGCGCGACGCGCCGAACCATTCGCCGACGATGGCCCCCATGAAGGAGACCGGCACCGCCAGCTTCAGCCCCGAGGCGAGCGCGGGCAGGGCCGAGGGCAGTTCGAGCCGCCAGAAGGCGGTCAGGGGGCGCGCGCCAAGGGTGCGGAAGAGATCGGCGTGCGCGGCCTTGGTGGCCTCGAGCCCCGAGGTGGCGGCGACGTAGATCAGGTAGGTGACCGCCAGCGCCGAGATGGCGACCGGGATGGTCTCGCGGCTCATCAGGATCATGAAGACCGGGGCAAGGGCGATGGCGGGCGTGGCGTGTACCAGCGCCACGAGGCGGTCGATCCCGGCCCGTGCAGGCCGGAAGAGCCGGGTGAGCAGCGCCAGCGCGAGGCCGATGCCGGTGCCGGTGAGGTAGCCCAGGGTCACGGCGGCGAAGGTGGTGCGCGCCGCCCGCCCGAGAAGCTGGTGGTGCGCGGGATCGGCGAGATAGGCCAGCACCGCCGTGAGCGGCGGCCAGGTGAGCCCGGCGAGGCGGTAGGTGCCGATCAACTGCCACGCTAGGCAGAAGAGAAAAATGCCCAACAGGGGCGGGCCGTAGCGGTGCAGGCGCGCGCGGGGTGTCACAGCGCGGCCTCTTCGGGGTCGAGCGCCAGCGTCAGCTCGTCGACCAGCGCGTGGAACTCCGGCGTGCGCAGCACCGACGGATCGCGCGGGCGCGGGAAGGGCACGGTGACCTCGCGCAGGATGCGGCCGGGGCGGCCGGTCATGACGATGATGCGGTCGGCGAGGAAGATCGCCTCGTCGACGGAATGGGTGACCAGCAGGGTGGTCAGGGTGCGGGTGCCCCAGATCCGCTGAAGCTCGACGTTCATGTGCCGCCGGGTGACCGCGTCGAGCGCGCCGAAGGGCTCGTCGAGCAGCAGCACGTCCGGATCGAGCACGAGGGCGCGGGCGATCGAGGCGCGCTGGCGCATGCCGCCCGAAAGCTGGCTCGGCCGCGCGTCGCGGAAGCCGGTGAGCCCGACCAGCTCGATCAGCGCATCGACGCGGGCGTGGTCGACCTTGGACCCGGCGACGCGGTAGGGCAGGGCGATGTTCTGCGCGACCGAGAGCCAGGGCAGCAAGGCGTGGTCCTGGAAGGCGACGCCAAGCCGGTGTGCGGCGGCCAGTTCGGAGGGGGCGCGGCCCTCGATGCGCACCGCGCCGGTGCTGGCGGTCTCGAGCCCGGCGATCAGCCGCAGCACCGTGCTCTTGCCGCAGCCCGAGGGGCCGAGCACGGCGACGAATTCACCTTCGCGCAGGCCGAGGTCGATGCCTTCCAGCGCTGTGACGGTCTTGCCGTCATCGAGGCGGAAGGATTTCGACACGCCGTCGAGGCGGATGGCATCGGGTATGGCCTGGGGCATGCGGACTCCGGGGCGGCAGGGACGAGAGGCCATGGGGGCGATGCGCTCCCATGGCCGATGTGCGTCAGAGGGGGCGCGCCCCGTCAGAGCGAGGCGAGCGCTTCTTCCAGCGGGCCGAGATCGACAAGTTCGGAGGCGACCACCGGGGCCTCGATGCCCGCAGCGGCGGCGACCGGCGCGACCGAGCTTTCCACCAGCGCGACGTCGAACCAGAACGGGCCGGGGCCGCCGGGGGCGGTGACCAGCGGCTGGCCAAGCTCGCTCTGGCGGGTCTGCTGGGCAAGATCGAGGCCGAAATCGGCGCCGTATTTCTCGACCGCGAGCTTGGCGCCCTCGGCCGGATCCTTGCCGTTCTGCACCCAGCCGCGGGTCAGCGCGCGCAGGTAGCGCACCACCAGGTCGCGGTTCTCCTCGACGAAGGACCGGCGGGCGACGAGCGGCGCACCGGGCACGGTGTAGCCGAGATCGCTGAACAGGGTGACGTGGAAATCCGCGCCCTCGGTCAGGCCCATGTGCTCGAATGTGATCGGCTGGTTGGTGGCATAGGCCATGTAGGCATCGCCGTCTCCCGCCAGCAGCGGCTCGGGCGAGAAGCCGGTGGGCACCAGCTCGAACTGGTTCTGCTCCAGCCCGGCCTTTTCCAGCACGAAGTTCAGCGTGTTGGCGTCGGCGGGCATCTGCGACAGGATGCGCTTGCCGATGATGTCCTCGGGTTTCAGCACCGGGTTTCCGGACATCGACATGATCGCCGAGGGGCTGGTGGGGTAGTTGCAGCCGAGCACGATGAAGTCGTTGCCGCGGGCGCGCGCCTCGAGGAAGGGGATCCAGTCGCCGCCGGCGAAATCGCATTGGTCCGCGGCCAGCTGCACCAGCACGCCGGGCGCGTTGGGACCGCCTGGGGTGTAGCGGCCCTCGATGCCCTCTTCGGCGAAATAGCCATTCTCCAGCGCCATCCACAGGCCGGCGTATTCGGCGTTGGGGATCCAGCCGAGCGCGGTGGTCAGCGGCACGAGGTCCTGCGCGGCGCCGAGACGCGGCAGGGCGGCGGTGCCGAGCAGTGCGGTACCACCGGCGAGGAAAGAACGGCGAGAGACGTCGGAGAAAGTTGTCATGATCTGCTGGTGTCCCGTAACTGAGGCTACATCTGCCGCGATGAGTGCGATAAAATTTACATCGGTCCAAGAAGAATGTGCTATTTGTTACACCGGGGTCGGCAGGACGGTCGGGGGTGCTGAGAAAATGAGCAAGAGTCAGGCGCAATACGGGCTTCCGGCCCAGACCTCGGTCGCGCGGCGCATCCAAGAGGCCTATCCCGAGCTGACCGCGGCGCAGCGCCAGTTCGCCGAGCTGGTGCGCCGCGCGCCGCTGCGGGTGGCGCGGCTGAACATCCATGACGCCGTGGCGCAGGTCGGCGTGTCGGTGGCGACGGCGAACCGCTTCGCCACCGCGCTTGGTTTTGAGGGCTACGCCGAATTCAAGGCCGAGCTGATCCGCGGCTTCGAGCTGCTGTTCGAGCCCTATGACCGCTTCGAGCAGGAGTTGCAGGAGCATGAGGGGCCGCTGGGTGCGATGCACATGTCGCTGGCCGCAGATGCCGAGAGCCTGCGCCGGACCTCGGCGGCGCTGACCCAGGAGGATCTGGAGCGGGCGGTAACCCTTGTTACATCGGCGCGGCGGATTCACGTCGCAGGCTTCGATCTGGCCGCGCATCTGGCGGGGATTTTTGCCATCGACCTGTCGATGATCGGCTGCCGCGCCACCACCGCCAGCAACGGCGGCGGCTCGATCGGCGCGATCCGCGAGATCTTCGACTTCGGGCCCGAGGACCTGGTGATCGCCATCGCCTTTCCGCATTACTACACCGACACGCTGCGCATCGCGAATTTCGCGGCCGAGGCGGGGATCCCGGTGCTGGCGGTGACCGACACGCTGGCCTCGCCACTGGCGGCGATTGCCCGCACCAGCCTGTTCGTGCCGCCTGCGCAGGGCGGGCAGTTGCCGTCGTCGACGGCGATCCTGGGGCTGTTGGAGGGGCTGACTGCCGCGGTGGCGAAACGCAGCCCGGATGCGACCGAGGCGGGGCGGCGATTCGCCGAGGCGGCCTACCCGTGGATGACGGCAGGCCCGAAGAGCTGGCCGCACCGCGATTGAGCGGCGTGCGCGGATTTCTTCGGCCAGCGGGCGGCAAGGCGCAAACGGTGGCGGGGCGCGTCTACAACGGTACGGACGATGGGAGATTGGGGGGGGAGGAGCGCGGCGACCCCAGGGAGGAGGAGAGGGGTCGCCGCTTAAATGCGGGGCTCAGGGAGGAGGGGAGAGCCCGGCAAATTCCTTGGCACGTCGCCGTGCCGTGATCCCTAGATAGGTGATGCTGCGGCGCAGCACAAGCTTCCGCTACGCAAAGCTGCCTTGCGTTTCCTGCATGGGACGTCGGGTGGTCCTTGCCTCCCGCCTCACGCGGCGCGGAAGCGCCTCGGTGGTTCTCCGAGGATGCGGCGGAACATCGTGGTGAAGGCGGCGGCGCTGTCATAGCCGAGATCGAGCGCGACGGTGGTCACCGAAGCCCCGGCAAGCAGTTTCGGGAGCGCGTGGAGCACGCAGGCGTGCTGACGCCAGCGCCCCGGCGAGAGCCCGGTTTCCTCGCGGAAATGCCGGGTCAGGCCCCTCCGGCTCATGGCTGCCTCGCACGCCCAATCGTCGAGAGACAGATGTGCGGTGGGGGTTTCGAGAAAGGCGCGGCAGAGCCTGCGCAGGCGCGGATGCCGGGGCAGGGGAAGCGCGAGCGGCTGGCGCTCCATGCGGGCGATCTCGACCAGCAGCAGATGCAGCAGCAAGGCGCTGCGCGCGGAGGGCTCCTCGATGGTCTCGAGCGCCACGATCTCGACGATCAGCGCCTGCACCAGCGGGCTGACGCGCAGCACCTCGGGGCGGTCCAGCGAAATGTCGGTGACGCCGGGGTCGAGGTAGACCGACCGGAGGCGGACCGTGCCGAAGGTGGTGACCTCGTGCTCGAGCGTCGCCGGCATCCACAGCGCGCTGTCGGGCGGGACGAGCCAGCTGCCGCGGTCGGTGAGCACGTGCAGCGTGCCCGAGATCGCATGCATGAGCTGGTGCCGGCCGTGGCTGTGGCGCGGAATCCGCGTGGCACCGGGGTAGTCCGACGCGATGCCGCTGACCGGCGCGCGCAGCGACTCGGCCCGGGCAAGACGTTCGAAGAGGCTCGTGTGGTCGTCAGGGGACATGGCCGCCTCCGTGCGGGTGAGCGCTGTGGCCCGATCGCGAAGATAAATGTCTGAACCACGAAAGACCGCGCCGGGCAATCGGGTAAACGAGGGATGAAAGGACCTGTCCATGACCATCTCCCCGATCCATGCCGCGCCGCGCACCGAGGCCCGGACCACTTACGTCATCCTGGCCGCGATCAGCCTGTGCCATCTGACGAACGACCTGATGCAATCCGTGCTGGCGGCGATCTACCCCTTGCTGAAAACCGAGTTCTCGCTGGATTTCTGGCATATCGGCCTGTTGACGCTGGTGTTCCAGGTCACCGCCTCGCTGCTGCAGCCGCTGGTCGGCATGGCCACCGACCGGCATCCCTTTCCCTGGGCGCTGCCGATCGGGATGGGGGTGACGATGGTCGGCCTGCTGCTGCTGTCGGTCGCCCCGAGCTACGCGCTGCTGATCGGCGGCGCCGGGCTGATCGGCATCGGCTCGTCGATCTTCCACCCCGAGGCCTCGCGCGTGGCGCGGGCGGCCTCGGGGGGGCGGTTCGGGCTGGCGCAGTCGGCCTTCCAGGTCGGCGGCAATTTCGGCACCGCGATCGGCCCGCTGCTGGCGGCGCTGATCATCGTGCCGCTGGGTCGCGGTTCGGTGGGGATCTTCGCCGCGCTGGCGCTGGTCGGCATGGCGATCCTGATCGGGGTCAGCCGCTGGCACGCCAGGGAGCGCAAGGCGGCCGCGCGGCGCCCGGCACCCGAGGGGCACGGGCTGCCGAGACGGCGGGTGCAGCTTGCGATCGTGGTGCTGCTGGCGCTGCTCTTTTCCAAGCAGGTCTACATGGCCTCGATGATCAGCTACTACACCTTCTTCCTGATCGAGCGCTTCGGGCTGACGCCGGCGGGGGCGCAGAAGATGCTGTTCCTGTTCCTCGTCGCGGTGGCCTTCGGCACGGTGATCGGCGGGCCGGTGGGCGACCGCATCGGGCGGCGCAGCGTGATCTGGGTGTCGATCCTGGGGGTGCTGCCGCTGACCCTGCTGCTGCCCTATGCCTCGCTGTTCTGGACCGGGGTGCTGTCGGTGCTGATCGGCGTGGTGCTGGCCTCGGCGCTTCCGGCGATCATCGTCTTCGCACAGGAGCTGGTGCCGGGCCGGATTGGCACCGTCGCCGGGCTGTTCTTCGGCGCCGCCTTCGGGGTGGCCGGGATCGCCGCGGCGGCGCTGGGGCTGCTCGCCGACAGCGTCGGGATCAGCCTTGTCTTCCAGGTCTGCGCGGTGCTGCCGGCGCTTGGCCTGCTGGCGGCCTTCCTGCCCCGGCGCGGCATGGTCTGAGGCGGGGGTCGCCCCCTCCGCGAAGGGGGCGACCGAGGTCAGCCTGCCTTGCGCGGGCGCGCCGCCTGCGGCGCGGTGGCGGCGGGCGTGGTCGCGGCGGCGGGGGTGACCGGCAGCTTCGGGCGGCGGTGCGCCAGCTGCTCTCGGTGGATGAGATAAAGCCCCGATCCGACGATGAGCGCGATCCCGGCCCAGACCATCGGCGCGGGGAAATCGCCGAAGACCAGCCAGCCGAGCAGCGTCGCCGAGGCCAGCTCGACATAGCCGAGCGGGGCGATCAGTGCCGAGGGAGCAAGGCGCAGCGCGTAGGTCAGGAAGATGTGCGAGAGCGTTGCCGCGACGCCCATGCCGCCGAGATAGGCCCAGGCCGCGCCATGTGGCCAGACCGCGCCGCCGCCGAGGCTGTCCGGGAGGATCCACAGGAAGGGCAGCCCGAGGATCACCGCGGCGATGGCCGTGGTCGCCTGCTGTGCCACCGGCGCGAGGCTGCGGAGCTGGCGCGTCACCAGCATGTAGCCGGCGAAGGCAAAGGCGGTGATCAGCGGCAGGATCGCGGCGACGCCGTGGCTGGCCAGTCCGGGCTGGACCACGAGGAGCGCGCCGCCGAAGCCGACGATGGAGGCGAGGATCCGGCGCGGGCCGACGCTTTCGCCGAGCAGCGCCCAGCCGAGGAACATCAGCACGAAGGGTTCGATCTGGGCGATTGCCAGCGCATCGGCGATCGGCATGCGGACCATCGCCCCGACGAAGCCGATCGTGGCGATCAGCGACAGCGCCGCGCGCGCGATGGTGAGCACCAGCTCGCGCGGGGTGAGCCGCAGGCGGATGCGCAGGATCATCGCCAGCGCCACCATCAGCACCCCCTGCACGACGAAGCGCGCCACGGTGATCTCGGCGACCGGCAGGCTGCGCGTGGCGAGTTTCGAGCCGACGTCGATCAGCGGTGCGGTGGCGCAGAAGCCGAGCATGAGCAGCGCGCCCAGAAGCGGGCGGTCGGCCTGCGGCGCGGCGGTGGGGGCGGTGGTGGGGGCGTCGGGCTTTTGCATCCGCATGGCATGATCACAGCGCCGCGATTTGGCAAGAGGGCAGATGCATGGGCGCGCCTGTGGCGCTGCGGGATCAGACCCGGATGCCGTAGCGGCTGATCTTGTCGTTGAGCGTCCGCCGCGCCATTCCCAGTGCCTTGGCGGTGCGCTCGGTGTTGCCGCGGCAGCGTTCGAGCGCGAGGCGGATCTCGCGCGCCTCGAAGGCGGCAACGCGGGCGGCAAGGCTTTCCGGCTCGCCAAGGGGCGCGGCGGCGTCCTCGGCGATGTCGAGGCCAAGCGCGAAGCGTTCGGCCAGCGCCTTCAGCTCGCGCACGTTGCCGGGCCAGGGGCGGCGCAGCAGCCGCTGTTTCAGCGCGTAGTCGATGGCGGGCAGATCGCGGCCGTAGCGCGCCGCGGCAAGGCTGGCGTAATGGCTGAACAAGAGCGCGATGTCCTCGCCGAGCCCGCGCAGCGGCTCGACCGCGAGTTCGGCCCCGGCGAGGCGGTAGAACAGATCGGCGCGGAAGCTGCCGTCGAGGGTGAGCTGGCGCAGGTCGGTCTTCGAGGTCGCGATGATGCGCAGATCGAGGGGACGCAGGCGGTTCTCGCCCAACCGCTCGACGGCGCGCTCCTGCAGCGCGCGCAGCAGCTTGGGCTGGATCGCGGCGGGCATGGCCTCGGTCTCGTCGAGCATCAACGTGCCGCCCGAGGCTGCCTCGAGCTTGCCGGGCTTGTCCTGCGCACCGGGAAAGGCCCCGGCCACATGGCCGAAGACCTCTATCTCGAAAAGGCTTTCGGGCAGGGCCGCGCAATTCACCGCCACGAAGGGCGCGGCGGCGCGCGGGCTGGCCGCGTGCAGGGCACGGGCGACGAGTTCCTTGCCGGTGCCGGTCTCGCCGGTGATCACAACGTCGAGATCGGTGGGGCCGATCGCGGCGATGCGCGCGCGCAGCGCCGACATGGCGGCGGACTGGCCGAGCAGACCGCCCTCGTCGCGACGGATGATGCGGTCCTGGAGGCGGCCGATCTCGGCGCGCGCGGCACGGGTGCGCAGGGCGCGCTCGATCACCGTCAGCAGGTGCATCCCGTCATAGGGCTTTTCGAGGAAGTCCTCGGCCCCGGCGCGCATCGCCTGCACCGCCTGCGCCAGGTCACCGTGACCCGAGATCAGCACCACCGGGCAATCGGGATCGCGCTGGCGCGCGGCTTCGAGCAGCTGCTGCCCGTCCATGCCGGGCATCCTGAGGTCGGTCAGGATGAGATCGGGGCGCGTACCGGCGGCCAGCGCGGCCCTCCCGTCCGCGAAGGCTTCGGCGCGATAGCCCGCCGCTTCGATCAGGTCGCAGAGGGCGAGGCGGTGGTCGCGGTCATCCTCGACCACATGGATCAGCGGGCTCATTCTGCGGCCTCTCGTTGGTCGTGCTGTGTGAGCAGCGGAAGGGTCACCGCGATATCGGCCCCCGCACCGGGGTTCGAGCGAATGTCGAGCCGCCCGCCGAATTGCTGGACCACCTCGAAGCAGATCGCAAGCCCGAGGCCCAGTCCCTCGCCGCCGATCTTGGTGGAAAAGAAGGGTTCGGCGACGCGCGGCAGCACCTCGGGAGAGATGCCGGGGCCATTGTCGGTGACCCGCAGGGTGACCTCTGCCGCGCTGCGCTCGATGGACAGCGTGACCTCGCCCTGACCGGGGTCGACCGCCTCGATGGCGTTGTGGAGCAGGTTGACCAGAACCTGCTCGAGCCGGGCGTGACCGGCGTGAACCATGGGCGCATCGGCGGGCGCGGCGCAGTGCAACGCCACACCGGCGGCATCGGCCCGCGGCTTGGCCAGCGCGAGCGCCGATCGGGCGACATCCACCGCGGAGACCGGCGACAGCGGTGCCACCTCGCGGCGCGAGAAATTCTTGAGGTGCTGGGTCATCCGCTGCATCCGGCGGATCAACCCGCGCGCCGATTGCAGGCGCGCCGCGGTCTTCTCGGGCGCGTGCGACAGGCCGAATTCGGCGGCGGTCAGCGTGGCTTCCATCGCGGCGAGCGGCTGGCTCACCTCGTGCACGATGGCCGCGGACATGCGGCCGAGCGCGGCCATCTTCTCGGATTGCACCAGGGTGGCCTGCGTGGCGCGCAGGTCGGATTCGACGCGGGCGCGGGCCTCGACCTCGCGGGCCAGCTCGGCGGTGCGCTGGCGGACCTTGCGCTCCATCACCTCGGTCTGGCGCAGGCGCAGGGCGATGAGGCGCTGGCGGTGCCGCCGCATGTCGGCAAGCCCCAGCCCGAGCAGCCCGGCGAGCAGGACCAGCGCCGCGGTGCCGAGCGCCGCCGCGCGGGCGGGCCAGAGCGGCGTGGCGGCGAGCAGGCGCCAGCCGTTTTCGAAGGGCGTTCCGCGCAGCGTGGTGGCGCGGCCCTTGCCGTCGATCCGCAGCGTCGCGCCCTTCGGCAGCAGCGGCGCCGCGCCGTCGAGATCGCTGCGGGCGTAAAGCCGCGAGGTGTCGAGCCGCTCGAGCGTGGCCGCGGGCAACGGCGTGAGCGGGCGGTAGCGCCAGGCCGGCACCGAGGACAGGAAGACCACCTCGTCGCGGTCGGTGACCGCGAGATGCTGCCCGGTCTCGGCCCAAGCCTGTTCGAGCGGCCGCAGGTCGATCTTCACCACCATGACGCCATGCACGCCGAGATCGGGGTCGTCCACCCGGGCGGAGATGAAGTAACCGGGCTCGCCGGTGGTCACGCCGATGGCATAGACCGCGCCGCTGCCGCTGGCGCGGGCATCGGTGAAATAGGGGCGGAAGCTGTAGTCATGGCCGACGTAGCTGTCGGGCTCGGCCCAGTTCGAGGCGGCGATGGTGACCCCCGCCGGGTTCAGCAGGTAAAGCCGCCCCGAGCCGGTCTGCGCGGCAATCTTCTGGAGATAGCGGTTGGCGGCATCGATGTCGTCTGCGTCGGCGGGCGCGTTCAGCGCCGCATGGATGCGGGCATCCTCTCCGGCGACGCGCGGCAGGTAACGGAAGCGGTCGATCTCGGTCTGCAGGGCGCGGTGGCTGACCAGCAGGCTCTGCTCGAGCCCCTGGCGGATCTGTCCCATCACCACCTGCCAGGCGAGCGCGGCGCAGAGCAGCGCGCCGAGCGTGACCAGCAGGAGCCGCTGCCGCCATGCGGGGCGGAGGCGGCGCAGGAGGGCGCGCCTGCGGGCCATCAGCCCGCGTCGGGGCAGGGCGCCACCTGCACCGGCTGGCCCGAGGTGGCACCGAGCTCGGTGCAGTCCGCGCCGCAGAGCGTCCAGGCCGAGGGGGTTTCACCCGAGGCGGCGAGGGTGAGCGAAGGCACCGGCGGCAGGTCCGGGGTCCAGACCCACCAGCCGTCTTCAAAGTGGCCGCCGGGGCCGGGCTCCATGCCGGCGCCCGAGCCCTTCACCGCCGCCCCGGTCAGGTGCAGGCGGTGATCCTGAGTGACCTCCCAGCTTTCGCGCCATTCCTGGCGCTCGACCGAGTGCGTCCATTCCAGCGTGAAGCTGGCACCGTCGGCGAGGGCGAGCATCATCGCCCCCGCCATCAGGCAGCCGGTCATGCGCCCACCGGGGCCTTGCGCCGCCAGACCAGCAGTCCGAAGACCACCGCCAGCGCAAAGCCGATCTCGTCGGTCACCGGCAGCGCGGCGACCAGCGTGAAGGAGGCGGCGACGGCGACCAGCCGTTCCCAGACCGCCAGCGGGCGACCGAGCCAGCCGATGACGCTGGCGCCCCAGAGCGCGAGGGCGATCAGTGCCTTGACCACGATGTAGGCGACCGCGGGCCAGTAGCCGATGGCCCCCGCCAGCGCGCCGCCGTCCTGCAGCATCAGCGCCGGGGTGTAGACCGCCATGAAGGGCACGACGAAGCCCGCGGCGGCGACCTTGATGGCCTCGAAGCTGATCTTCAGCCCGCTTTCCTTGGCGATCGGCGCGGCGGCGAAGCAGGCCAGCGCGACCGGCGGCGTCAGATCCGCGAGGATGCCGAAGTAGAAGACGAACATGTGGCTGACGATGAGCGGCACGCCGAGGTCGAGCAGCGCCGGGCCGGCGATCGACGAGGTGATGATGTAGTTGGGGATCGTCGGGATGCCCATGCCGAGGATGATGCAGGTGATCATCGTCAGCACGAGGCTGAGGAACAGGCTGTTCTGCCCGACCGAGACGATGAACTGGCCGAAGGTGTTGGCCGCGCCGGTCAGGGTCATCACGCCGATGATCACGCCGACGAGGGCGCAGGCGATGCCGACCGGCAGCGCGGTCTTGGCGCCGTCGGCGAGGCTGTCGCGGCAGACCGCCAGCGTCTCGCGGCCGCCCTTGAAGGCGGCGCAGGCGACGATGAGCAGCGCCAGCACCAGCAAGAGCGCGTTGATCCCGAACTTGAAGAAGGCCGAGGCCGCGAGCCCGAGCACGATCCAGAAGATCACCCGCACGCCGGTCGAGGACATGCCCATGGCGATCGCGGCGCCAAGGATCAGCATGCCCGTGAGGGCAAGCCCGATGGTCCCGGCAAAGAGCGGCGTGTAGCCCGAGAACAGCAGCCAGACCAGCACGGCGAGCGGCAGGATCAGGTACCAGCCTTCCTTCAGCGCCTTGCGGGCCGAGGGCATCTCTGCGGCGGAGAGGCCGCGCAGGTCGCGCTTGCCCGCCTCGAGGTGGACCATCCAGAACGCCCCGGCGAAGTAGAGGATGGCGGGCACGAGGGCGGCCTTGACCACCTCGATGTATTGCACGCCCAGCGTCTCGGCCATGATGAAGGCGACGGCACCCATGACCGGCGGCATGATCTGCCCGCCCATGGACGAGGTTGCCTCGACGCCGCCGGCGAAGGCCGGGCGGTAGCCGAAGCGCTTCATCAGCGGAATGGTGAACTGGCCGGTGGTCACCACGTTGGCGACGCCCGAGCCGGAGATGGTGCCCATCAGGCCCGAGGACAGCACCGAGACCTTGGCGGCGCCGCCCATGCGGTGCCCGACGAGGCCCAGCGAGACGTCGGTGAAGAGCTTGATCATCCCTGCCTTCTCGAGGAACGAGCCGAAGAGGATGAAGAGGAAGATGTAGGTCGCCGAGACATAGGTCGGGATGCCGTAGATGCCCTCGGTGCCATAGGCGATCTGCTCGACCACCTGCTCGAAGGCGTAGCCGCGGTGATCGAAGGGCGCGGGCAGGTGCTGGCCGAAGAGCGCATAGCACAGGAACAGGCCGCAGATGATCGGCAGGGCCGGGCCCATCAGCATCCAGGCGGCGATGAACACGGTGGCCACGGCGATGCAGCCGAAGACGAGGTCGGTCAGCGTCGGATCGCCCGCGCGCATCAGCAGCGGCGTGTATTCGATCCATTGGTAGGCCGCGACCGCGACCCCGGCGGCGGCAAACAGCCAGCACAGCGTGCGCAGCGGCGCGGCGAAGCCGCGACCCAGCGCGAGCAGCGGAAAGCCGAGCGCCATCAGGAAGCCGACGTGCACCGCGCGCATCACCTGGCTCGGCAGGTCGATGACATGGGCGGCGATGGAAATCTGGTAGAGCGAGAAGGCGACCGCCAGCCAGAAGAGGAAGCGCCCGGTCAGGCCCGGCGGGAAGCTCGAGGCCAGCGGGTCGTGAAGTTCGGCCAGTTGCTCGGCCCGGCCGTGGTCGGCCGCGTTGTGTCCGGTCATGTTATCCTCCCGTCGTGCAGGCCGCCCGGCCGGAGCCGGGCCGCCGCGTGGGTCCGCTCAGAGCAGACCCTGTTCCTTGTAGTACTTCTCGGCACCCGGATGCAGCGGGATCGGCGAGTTCTTGACCGCGTCCTTGATGTCGATGGCACCGGCGGCCGCATGGGCGGCCTTCATCTGGTCGAGGTGTTCGAACAGCAGCTTGGTCATCTCGTAGGCCAGCTCGTCCGACACGTCGGTGCTGGTGACGAGGATGTTGGTGATTGCCAGCGTCGGGATGTCGGCGTCCTGGCCCGGGTAGGTGCCGGCGGGGATCACGCCTGCCGCGTAGGGCGCGCCGAGCGTGTCGGCCACTTCCGCGGGGATCGACACGTAGGTCACGTCCTGCGTCGAGGACAGGTCCTTCAGCGCCGCCGAACCGAGGCCCGAGCTTTGCAGCGTGGCGTCGAGCTGGCGGTTCTTCATCAGTTCCACGGATTCGGCGAAGGGCAGGTATTCGACCTTGCCCAGGTCGTCGTAGCTCATGCCGAGCGCGCCGAGGATCTTGCGGGCGTTGACCTCGGTGCCGGACTTGGCGGCGCCGACCGACACGGATTTCCCGGCCAGTTCGGTCGCGGTGCTCACGCCGGCATCGGCCGAGGCAGCGATCTGGATGTAGTTGGGATAGATCGCGGCGATGGCGCGCAGCTTGTCGAGCGGCTTGTCGAAGCCGACGTCGGCGTTGCCCTCATAGGCGTCCTTGACGGAGTCGCCGAGCGCGAAGCCGATCTCGCCGCGGCCCTGCTGCAGCAGGTTCAGGTTCTCGACCGAGGCCTTGGTGGACTGCACCTGGGTGCGCGAGTCGGGGATGTTCTTGGCATAGATGTCGGCCAGCGCAACGCCGAGCGGGTAGTAGACGCCCGAGGTGCCGCCGGTCAGCACGTTGACGAATTCCGTTGCCATCGCGGCGGGCGCGGTGACGGCGAGGCTGCCGGCGATCAACGCGCCGAGCCCGAAAGTTCTGATCATGATGGTCCTCCCGAAAATACTTTCGCACCAGGGGCAGGCCGGGCCTGTCCCTGAGTGTCCGAACCATGGGCAAGCAAGATGCCTTGGGCAAGCGCCGAAGCCGCAGGTGACTGAAAATTCATCGCGAAACTTCGCCCCGGCGCTGGCAGATTTCTGCCCCGAAGGGCGCGGCATCCGGCGGGCGGCGCGGTTACTGGAAGAAATACTGCGCGTAGATCGGCGCGCATCCCGCACCGAGCGCGCGGGCGTTGGCACCGACGCGAGCCTCTTCCGGGCGCGGCGGCAGCATGCCGCGGGTGTCGAGCCGGGTCAGTGCTTCGCGGGTGCGCGCGACCACGCGCGCGCGCACCTCGGCGGGCATCGCGCCGTCGATCAGCGCCACCTCGAAATCCATCACCGAGCCGATCGAGCGGATCGCATGGGCCAGCGCGTCGCCGGTGCGCGCGACCCAGGGGTCGATCTGCCGCTCGAAGGCGCGCCAGTCCTGCGGCTGGGTCCAGAGCGCCGTGGTGTCGAGCCCGTCCGCGGCAATGGCGGCCTCGAGAGGGTGCAGCGAGGCGGCGTCGATCAGCGGCAGCTCGCCGCCGCCGGGGGCGGGAACGCGCAGCGAGCCGAAGGCCCCGGCGTTGTTGTTGGCGCCCACCGTGACGCTTGAATTCAGCACCAAGCCGCCGCCGATGAAGGATCCGATGAAGAAGTAGGCGTAATCGGTGAACTCTCGGCCGCGGCCGAAGACATGCTCGGCGCGGCAGGCGGCGGTGCCGTCGTTCTCGGTGAAGAGCGGCAGGTCGCTGATCTTCGCGACCTCGGCGGTGACGTCGATCTTCGACCAGATGCTGAAGTCGATGGGCGCGCCGAGCACCTCGGTCCAGCTCCAGATCTCGGAAGGGGCGGCGATGCCGATGCCGCAGAGCCGCTCGCGCTGGTAGGCAGAGAGCCCGCGCGCCAGCTTGTCCATGCCCGCCTCGAGATAGGCGAAGATCTCGGCGGGCATCGGGTAGGGATATGTGGCCTGCGATCCGCCCAAGACCTCGCCGAGCAGGTTCATCACCACCAGATCGGCCGAGCGGCGGCCGATCTTCAACCCGAAAGAGAGGGCCGCGTCGGGGTTCAGCGTCATCGGCACCGAGGGTTTGCCGACCCGGCCGCGCTGCGGTTCGCGGCGCAGCAGGAACTCCTCGGATTCGAGTTTGCGCAGGATGTTCGAGACCGTCTGCGCCGAAAGCCCGGAATGCTTGGCGATGTCGCTGCCGGGAAGCGCGCCGTGGCGCTGGATCATCGACAGGATCAGACGCTCGTTGTGCGCCCGCACGCCAAGCTGGTTGGCGCCGTCGCTGAGTTTCCTGATCTCCTGTCCGACCTCCCGAACGTCCATGCCGTCTCCCCCGTGCCGACGATGCCCAGACTACTCGCTGCGGTTAATAAATCAATTTTATTTATTTATTGACGCAAGGTCAGAATCGCCAGTATCAAAGTGGGCAATCCGTTGGAGGACGGAGGGTTCCAGGGCACGGCCGCCGCGCTGGCCCGTGACACGTTAGGGAGGAGGAGACCCCATGAAGAAGCTGATTTCCGTCAGCGCGTTTGCGCTGCTTGCATCGACCCTCGGCGCTCAGGCGCAGGACGGCGGCAGTGCCTGCCTGATCACCAAGACGGACACCAACCCGTTCTTCGTGAAGATGCGCGAGGGTGCAGCGGCAAAGGCCGAGGAACTGGGCATGACGCTCAACTCTTACGCCGGCAAGGTCGATGGCGACAACGAGAGCCAGGTGGCCGCGATCGAGACCTGCATCGCCAACGGGGCGGACGGCATCCTGATCACCGCGTCGAGCACCTCGGCGATCGTGCCCTCGGTGCAGCAGGCACGCGACGCGGGGATCCTGGTGATCGCGCTCGACACGCCGCTCGATCCGATCGACGCCGCCGACATGACCTTTGCCACCGACAACTTCCTTGCGGGTGACCTGATCGGGCAATGGGCCAAGGCCAAGCTCGGAGATGCCGCGGCGGACGCGCGTGTGGCCTTCCTCGATCTCGACGTCAGCCAGCCCACTGTCGGCGTGCTGCGCGACCAGGGCTTCATGCAGGGCTTCGGCATCGATCTGGCAGACCCGAACAAATGGGGCGACGAGAGCGACAGCCGCATCGTCGGCCATGACGTGACCCAGGGCAACGAGGAGGGCGGCCGCAAGGCGATGGAGAACCTGCTCGCCACCGATCCAATGATCAATGTGGTCTACACGATCAACGAGCCCGCCGCCGCCGGTGCCTATGAGGCGCTGAAGGCCATCGGGCGCGAGAATGACGTGCTCATCGTCTCGGTCGACGGTGGCTGCCCCGGCGTGCAGAACATCGCCGACGGGGTGATCGGCGCGACCTCGCAGCAGTACCCGCTGCTCATGGCGTCCAAGGGCATCGAGGCGATCGCCGCCTTTGCCAAGGACGGCTCCAAGCCCGAGGCGACCGAGGGCAAGAACTTCTTCGACACCGGCGTGAAGCTGGTGACCGACCAGCCGGTCGAGGGCGTGGAGTCGATCTCGGTCGAGGAAGGCAAGAACCTCTGCTGGGGCTGAGCCCGGCAGCCGCGGTCCGTCCCGCCTGACGGGACGGACCCATTCCAGAGTACCGCAACCTGCGGGTCACGGCCGGTGAGGGGTCGCTGCCCGCGCACGCGAGAGGAGGGCGCGAGATGGCTGAGGCGGACAGGTACGAGGATGTCGTCAGGACACGCGGCGAAGAGAAGTTCGCCGAGTTCGAGGACACCGATAAGGGGCTCTTGGGGCGGTTCCACGAGCTTTTGCACAGCACTCCGGCGATCGTGCCGCTGATCGTGCTGCTGGCGGCCTGCGTGGTCTTCGGGCTGATCCTCGGGTCGAAGTTCTTCTCGCCCTTCGCGCTGACGTTGATCCTGCAGCAGGTGCAGATCGTCGGCGTGCTGGCGGCGGCGCAGGCGCTGATCATCCTGACCGCGGGCATCGACCTGTCGGTCGGCGCCGTCGCGGTGCTCTGCTCGGTGATCATGGGGCAGTTCACCTTCCGCTACGGGGTGCCAGCGGTGCTTGCCGTGCCGATCGGCCTTGCCTTCGGCACCGCCATCGGCGCGGTCAACGGCTGGCTGGTCAGCAAGGTGAAGCTGCCGCCCTTCATCGTGACGCTGGGCATGTGGCAGATCGTGCTTGCGGTGAACTACCTCTATTCGGCCAACGAGACGATCCGCGCCCAGGACATCGAGGCGCAGGCGCCGTTCCTGCAGTTCCTCGGCACCAAGTTCAACCTTGGCGGTGCGGTCTTCACCCTGGGCGTGGTGCTCATGCTGGTCGTGGTGCTGGTGCTGGCCTACGTGCTGCGCTCGACCGCCTGGGGCCGCCATGTCTACGCCGTGGGCGACGATCCCGAGGCGGCGCAGCTGGCCGGTGTCGACCGCCACAGGACCATCATGTCGGTCTACATGGTGGTGGGCTTCATCTGCGGCCTCGCGGGCTGGGTGATGATCGGCCGCTTCGGCTCGGTCTCGCCCTCGGCGACCACCGGTGTCATCGGCAACATCCAGGCGATCACCGCCGTGGTGATCGGGGGCATCTCGCTCTTCGGCGGGCGCGGCTCGATCCTCGGGGCCTTCTTCGGGGCACTGATCGTCGGCGTGTTCGAGCTGGGGCTGCGCATGGCCGGGGCCGACCCGCAATGGACCTATCTTCTCATCGGTGTGCTGATCATCGCCGCCGTGACCGTGGACCAGTGGATCAGAAAGGTGACGGCATGACACAGCCGGTTCTTGAAGCCCGTGGCCTCGTCAAGCGCTACGGCAAGGTGACCGCCCTCGACCATTGCGAATTCGACCTGATGCCGGGCGAAATCCTCGCGGTGATCGGCGACAACGGTGCCGGGAAATCCACCCTGATCAAGGCGCTCTCGGGCGCCATCCAGCCCAACGCGGGGGAGATCCTGCTCGAGGGCAGGCCGGTCTCCTTTGCCTCGCCCAACGATGCCCGCGCCGAGGGGATCGAGACGGTCTACCAGACCCTCGCCATGTCCCCGGCGCTGTCGATCGCCGACAACATGTTCATGGGACGCGAGCTGCGCATGGAGGGGATCATGGGATCGCTCTTCCGCAAGCTCGACCGCAAGCGGATGGAGGACTTTTCACGCCAGAAGCTCTCCGAGCTGGGACTGATGACGATCCAGAACATCAACCAGCCGGTCGAGACGCTCTCCGGCGGCCAGCGGCAGGGCGTGGCGGTGGCGCGGGCGGCGGCCTTCGGCTCGCGGGTGGTGATCCTCGACGAGCCCACCGCGGCGCTCGGGGTCAAGGAAAGCCGCCGGGTGCTCGACCTGATCCAAGAGGTGCGGGCACGGGGCATCCCGATCATCCTGATCTCGCACAACATGCCGCATGTCTTCGAGGTCGCCGACCGGGTGCACATCCACCGTCTCGGCAAGCGGCTCTGCGTGATCGATCCGAAGGGGCACACCATGTCGGACGCGGTGGCCTACATGACCGGCGCGGCAGTGCCGGAAGGGGTCGCCGAGCCGGCATGATCAAGGGGCGCGGCCCTGCGGCCGCGCCCCCCTTTCGCATTCGCCGGAGGGTCAGGCGGTGAGCAGGAACTCGTCTGCCCCGGTGAAGTCCAGCCCGACGATCAGCGGATCGTGGTCCGAGGAGGCATAGACCCCGTCGTTGTAGAACGCGGGGTCCTTGAACGTGGTGTCGTAGTTGATCAGGTCCGGCTCGTCGGCGTTGATGTGCCATTCCGTGACCCCGGTGACCCGCGCCGCCAACGCGCTGTCGGCAAGTCCCTGGTCCAGCGTGCCCTGCATTCCGTCGAACACGTAGGAATAGGCCGTGTCCTGACCGATGAACGTGTCGATCAGGTCGGTGAGCCCGGCGTCGTCGTCGAGATACTGGACCGCGTCTTCCTCGGCGTAGGAGTTCATGTCGCCGAGCAGCAGGTAGTTGCTGGCGCCGCCGCCGCCGTATTCCGTCGAGATCCAGTCGGCGAGTTCCATGGCCGCATCGAGCCGCACGCCGTTCCAGAAGCCCTGGCCGTCGCCCTGATCGAAGTTGGCGTCGGCGTAGAGCTGGCTCAGAAGATCCGAAACGGCGGCGTGGTTGGCCGCGCCCGCATTGGCCGAGAGCCAGCTCTCGGCGGCGTCGGCGAGACTCTGGAGCCCGCTGTCGCCCTTGGACTTGAAGTGCGAGGAGACGATGGTGAAGGTCTCGCCGCTGTCGTTGTCCCGGAAGGTGGCCGCGACCGAGGGACGGTTGCGCTGGAGGTCATCGAAGCTTCTGCCGATGGACCCGGCGAGCTCCGAGGCGATGGCGTAGGTCGCCGCAGAGGAGGCTTCATCGTAGACGAGGGCGTCGCTGTAGAGCACCGTGACCTCGGCGGCGTCGTAGATGATGCCGGTGGTGATCGCGTCGGATCCGATGAAATCCCCCGTGCCGGTGGGATCGACATAGGCGTAGCTGGCACCGGTTCCCTCGTCGTTCAGCAGATCGACCAGCGTGCCGATCGCCGTGGTGCCATTGTTCTCGATCTCCTGGAGCGCCAGCACCTCGGCGCCGGTGCCGATGATACCCTGCACGAGTTTCGACGCCTGCCGCGCGAACTCGGCGTCGTCATCGGCACCGCGCGGCTCGAGCGTGCCGTCCGGTCCGGTGCCGCCCGTGAGCGTGGTGAAGAAGTTCAGCACGTTGTAGGAGGCGACCTGAAGCGACCCTCCCACCTCTTCGGGGCTGGCACTGCGCGCGCCGCTGTTGGTCGCTTCCACCAGCGTCAGCGTCTCGGCGACGTTCAGCGTCCACTCGCCGAAGGCATAGGTCAGCACGCCCTCGACCGGGCCATCGACCTCGGCGCCGAGCCGCACCGTGGTCCCCGCGTCGGAGAAGTCGTCGCCGCGGTCCAGCACGCCGTTGCCATCGTCCCCGGTGCCGCCGGGCAGGTTGCCGTAGCTGTCGGGGTTCTGCGTCGAGACGCCGTCGTCGAGCAGCAGCCGGGCATTGGCATTGGCGGCGGCGAGCGCGGCGATCTCGGCGGCCTCCGTCTGCGCGTCGTAGAGCTGCGTCGGCTGGGTCTGGGTGCCAGCGGAGACGGTGATCTGGCCGTAACGGTCGAGGTTGAAGTTCTCGATCACCGTCAGCGCCTCGGAGGTGCCTGTGGTCACCGAAAGGCGCATGCCTTCCAGCGCCTCGTAGTTGGGGGTTTCGTCGGGCGAGAGGGCGAGCACGGTCGCGGCGGGAAGCGCGTAGCCGGAGCCGAGGATCTCGACCGAGGAGACCGAGGTGATCTCGGTCAGGCCCAAAAACTCGGTGACCGACCCGGTGACCTCGACGAGATCGCCGAGGGTGACGGCGTAGCCGCCGCCGGTGTAGACGAAGATGCCCTCGGAGGTCAGCGCGTTGCCGTCGCTGTCGGCCTCCTCTTCCTGAAGATAGAAGCCATCCGAGGTGACCAG
Source organism: Salipiger mangrovisoli (assembly GCF_015223355.1). GTDB lineage: Bacteria > Pseudomonadota > Alphaproteobacteria > Rhodobacterales > Rhodobacteraceae > Salipiger > Salipiger mangrovisoli. The sequence continues at coordinate 197,000 of NZ_JADFFK010000013.1, forward strand.
CGTCACCAGCGCCGAGAGGCTGACCATCTCGCCGAGCTTGCCCGAGGCGGCCCCCGCGCCCTGCACGGCGGAGATCAGGGTGATCTCGGTCTCGCCGCCGCCCTCACCGTCTGCCGCTGCCGGGTCGGCGGTCATCTTGACGGCGTCGATGAACAGCGCCTCTTCCGCGGAATTGCTGTCGAAATCGACCACCAGCCGCGCCGAGGAGACATCTGCGCCAAGCGTGGCAGAGAGCCTCTGCCAGCTGCCTTCGATGCCCAGATCGTCGATATCGCTGCCCGTGGTATCCAGCAGCGAGACGATGCCGAGGTCGGTCTCGACGTAGATGTTCACAAGATCGTCGGCTTCCCAGCCGGTCTGCTGCAGGAAGGCATCGAGCGACACGGTCACCGCGCCCACGTCCGACAGGTCGATCTGGTCGAAGCTCATGCGCAGCAGGCCGTCGGAGTCGGAAAGCTCGTAACCCTGCGCGCCGTCGGTGAAGCTGCCGACCGTGCCGGTATAGCTTTGCACGCCGATGAAATCGGCGTCGGAAAGCCCGACGTCGCCGCGGGTGTTCACCCAGCTGAGGTCATAGCCGAGCTGCCCCGCCGAGGCCTCGGTGCTGTCGACCGAGGCGAGCCCGGCGATGTTCGGCACGTCGACCTCGCCGCCCGGCGCGACGGGGCCATCGGCGGCACCGGCGAAACCGTATTTGCCGCCCGTGGCCTCGGTTTCGAAGCTCTGGGTGAGCTGGAACAGCTCGCTCACGGCGACATTGTCGATGTAGAGATTCTCGGCGGCGGCATTGCTGTCGAGCTCGACGACCAGCGTGGCCTCGGTCACCTCTTGCGAGAGCGTCGCGCCCAGCGAGTGCCAGCTGCCCTCGATGCCGAGATCGTCGATGTCCGATCCGCTGCTGTCGAGCAGCGTCACAGTGCCGAGGTTGGTCTCGATGTAGATGCGGACGAGGTCGTCGCTTTCCCAGCCGGTCTCGGTGATGAAGGCGTCGAGCGAGACGCGCACCACGGTCGCCGCCTGCCGGGCCGACAGGTCCACGGTGTCGAAGGTGAGCCGCAGCAGCCCGTCGGCGTCTTGCAGCTCGTAGCCCTGTGCGCCGTCGCTGAAGGTACCGACGTCGTTGGTGTAGCTGGTGACGCCGATGAAGTCGCCATCCGCGATGCCGGTGTCGTTGCGGGTGTTCACCCAGCTGAGGTCGAAGCCAAGCAGCCCGGCCGAGGCGTCGGTGCTGTCGACGGTTGCGGCGCCCGTGACGTTCGGCAGCTCGACCTCGGCGCCGAGCGCGACGAGGCTGCCATCGGCACCGGCGAAGCTGTAGCGCGCGCCGCCGGCCTCGGTCTCGAAGCTCTGGGTCAGGGCGATCGGATCCCAGACATCGCCGACGGCCACGGAGATTTGCGTGCTGTCCTGCGCGCCGAACTCGTCGGTGACCACGACGGTCAGCGCGTAGGTGTTGTCGCCGTTCGCATCGGCGGGGGCCTCGAAATCGGGATCGGCGGCAAAGTGGATCGCGCCGGTTTCGGCATCGATCACGAAGAGCGCCGCATCCGGACCCTCGAGGCTGAAGGCCAGCTGCGCGCCGCCGTCGACGTCGCTGGCGCTGATGCCGGCGGCCACGTCGCGGGTATTTTCCGCCACGGCGACCGCCGCATCGGAGGCGCTGATCACCGGCGCGTCGTTGGCCCCGGTGACGGTGACGGTGACCGTGGCGGTATCGCTGCCGCCAAAACCGTCGTCGACCGTGTAGGTGAAGCTGTCCTCCAGTGTCTCGCCCTCGGCCAGCGCGTCGAAGGCGGCTGCCGGAGTGTAGGTGATCTGACCGTCTGCGAAGCTCACCGCGGCGCCGAGCGCGGACGTGGCATCGACCGAGACGATGGCCACGCCGTCGCCGTCGAAATCGGTGTCATTGGCCAGCAGGGCCTCGGCGGTCAGCTGGAGGGCAGTGTTCTCGTCCGTGGTGACCACGTCATCGCCAGCGAGCACGGCATTGTTCCGGCCGTCGAGATAAAGCGTGTAGCCGTCCGCCGCGAAGGTCAGCGCCTCGACGCCATGCGTTCGGGTGACGCCGGCGGCGGCGCCAGTGGCGTCGAACTGGGTGACGATGGCGGTCGAGGCCTTCAGACCGTGGAAAGCCTTGCCCTTGGCGAGGCCGGAGAAGTCGAGCTCGACGTCGCGGATGGAGCCCTCGAAGATCACCGTGTCGAAGCCGCTGCCGCCGTGGACGGTGTCATCCCCGAGCGAGGCGGAAATCGTGTCGTCGCCGTTCAGGGCGAGGATCAGGTCGCTGCGGGAGCTGCCCGAAAGGCTGTCGTCGCCGCGGCTGCCGAGCCCGATATTTATCGGGAAAATTGCCGGTATTTGCCCGATGCCGAGCGTCTTCAAGATATTCTGGAACATGGATGGCCTCGAAAAACTCTGTGCAAGACTTCATCACAGCGTTCCGTGACATCTCAGTAAAGCATTAATCCTCGCGGGCTTTCGCCGCAGACGGGGTGCTGGCCGCGCAGCGGGGTGCGCAGCCGGAGCATTGGATCGTGCAGGGATCTTTCGCGGCGCCGCGTCGGGCCGCCATGCCGAACAGGCTGATGCCATGGCGCTCCGTCGCGGCACCGATGCGGGCGAAATCGGGCTCTTACCGTGGCGCGGCGGTCAGATTCGCGGGCGGCTCTGCCGGTGCAAGGGTGGCACCTCGATCCCGATCATCTCGAGATCCGATCCGGGCAGGCCGCCGATGGCCGGAGCCAGCGCCTGCGCGAAGAGGATGCGCCGCCCCGAAACGGTTGCCGCCCGCATCTCGCGCCGGGTGCGCGCGTGCAGGGCAGCGCGCGGCGCGTCCTTGGTGGCAAAATGGCGGAAGATCGTCCGGCGCTGACGCCCGGCGCGCTGCGCGGTCTCCCCCATGCCGATTTCCTCCGCTCCGGCGGTTTGCTGCATCAGGTGGCAAAGAGCCTGAAGGATCGACGCGCGTGGTGCGCGGGCCCTCTCTTCGCGGGGGGCTGTTGCAGGCGCGGGAATGGGTCACGGCGGGGCTCCGGATTTGATGGCACGCCGTGTGTCATGGATCTCGCAAGAAACCTGCGCGGAATTCGCGCGCGGGGCCGAGGGCTCCTTGACAAGTGCCATCCTGTATAACAGGTTTGTCGCACATCATGAGGGCGCCGCGCGCCCCTGTGCCGGATCAGG
>NZ_JADFFK010000014.1 GCF_015223355.1 Salipiger mangrovisoli
GCCCGCCGTGGCATCCTGATCAGACCCGGACCTCTCCGAAGGTCGACGCTCCTACACCACGCGCGGGGGCACTATCGACCCTCGGCGCCCACGGCCCTCAGGGGCGATCGGCCTGATCATGTGTTGCTACCCTGCCGCCGCGCAAGGCGGCCGTTTGTCATGTTTGCGGCATTCAGATGAAGGCCAACATCGGCGGGGTGGACGCAGGAGACATGGTTTGGATCACGCGATAGACTTCCCGGGAGGTGGAGACTCGCGGAAATGACCGTCAAACGCATCGTATCGAATATCGCAGCCTCTTCACTCGAGGAGGTCAGCACGTTCTATTCGGAATTGTTCGGGCTGCGGGCTGTGATGGATCACGGCTGGATCGTGACCATGGCGTCAGACGAACTTTCCTTGACGCAACTCAGCATCGCCACGGCAGGTGGCTCGGGAACCGCGGTTCCAGATCTCTCGATCGAAGTTGAGGACGTAGATGCCGTCTATCGGCGTGCCAAGGCCCTTGGTCATACAATCGAATACGAACTGACTGATGAGCCATGGGGCGTCCGTCGCTTTTATCTGTTCGATCCCACCGGAAAGCTCCTCAACGTCTTGTCTCACCTCGGCTGAGCGACGCCCAGATGGGCTCGGCGCCGACTTAGGGCGGAGCAGAGAGCAGTTGCTCATGGAGGACCCAAGCGTTCGGCACTGAGGGAGCATTTGGGACGTTCGCCGTTTCGCCATCCGTTGCGGCGCACCTTGCCTCAACCGATCGTTCGCCGCGTCTGCAAAGCCGAGGCCGTCAGCTCAATGGGGCACAGGATAGGTCTTGGAAAGGCGCCGAGCATGCTTTCAGGGTCCAATGGGACGTCGTGCTGCGGTAGCCTTGCCGCTCTGCGAAGCGGCCGTCGGGTTTGGGCCGCTCGGGTAATGCCCTCAGTCGGCAAGGGGGCCGACGCGGGATGTTCGCGCATGGTCGCAACCATCGCGCAGCTGTTCGCCTTCCTGTCACCCTACCGCCGGGCATGCGCGCTCTTTCTGGCGGCCCGTGCGCCGGGTCTCCGCCCTTTAGCGACAGCCTACGAGGTTCTTTTGCCGATGAGAGCGAGCACCGCGCCCTGCGGGTCGCGGGCGTTGAGGATGAACTCGCCGCCCGGGATGACCTGAGGACCCATCAGCATCTCGCCGCCATTCGCCACGATGTATGCAGCTGCCTTGTCGATGTCGGCGACGCGGAAATAGAACAGCCACTGCGACGGCATGTCGCCGGAGGACATCATCGCGCCGAGGAACGAGGCGTGGGGCGGGTTGCGGAGCATGTCGTAGGAGCCGGCCGGGCCCATGTCCATACTGTCGGCCTTCTCCCAGCCGAAGCAGTCCGCGTAGACCTCGAGCGCCGCGCCGGGGTCCGTGGTGCGCAGCTCGTTCCAGGCGCAATGGCCCTCGCGCGGGGCATCCTGCGCGAAGGCCTGGCTTGCCTCGTCCGAGGCACCGTGCATGAGGTAGATCGGCGCGCCCTGCGGGTCGTGCAGCAGCGCCATGCGTCCGACCCCCTCCATGGTCACCGGCTCCATGATCACGCGGCCGCCGTGCCGAACCATGTCCCGCGTCGATGCATCGACGTCGTCGACCCCGATATAGCCGGCCCACATGGTCTGCGCCCCGGCCTCGCAGGCCTCGGCGGGCAGTCCGAACAGCCCGCCGGCCTGCGGCCCGACCCTGGAGAAGATACGGTAATCCATCCCGCCGCCGGACCCCGCGGGCTCGAAGGACCAGCCGAGCAGCCCTGCGTAGAAGGCCTGCGACGCGTCCGGCTCGCGGCTCATCAGCTCGTACCAGATGAAATCGCCATGATGGTTGGGCATCTTTGCGTTCCTTTCGGTCAAGGTGGGTCGTGCGGTGGCACGGGCAGGGCCGGATGGCCCGCCCTGCGCCCCGGCGGTCAGTCCGCCTCGGACATGGCGGCCGGGCCCTCAGCCGCGGCTTCGGCGCTCATCCACATCGGCTCCCAGATGTGCCCGTCGGGGTCGGCGAAGCTGCGCCCGTACATAAAGCCGTGATCCTGCTTCGGCGTGGGGTCGAGCGTGCCGCCCGCCTCGCCCGCGGCCTCGGTGATGGCATCGACCGCCGCGGCACTGTCGCGGCTGATGCAGAGCAGCACCTGCGCCTCGGTCCGGGCATCGACGCGCCGCCTGTCGGTGAAGGTTGCCCAGAACTCGTGGGTGAGCAGCATCACGTGGATCGTCTCGGACAGGGTCATCGCCGCGGCCTTGTCGTTGGTGAATCGCGGTTCGTTGCGGAACCCGATCGCCTCGTAAAACCGCTTGGCGCGGTCAAGGTCGGCAACCGGCAGGTTGATGAAGATCATCTGTGACATCTGGCTTCCTCCTGAGCTGAGTCTGATGTGGACAGGCTAGGGGTGATGAGTTACAAATAGCAACCATGAAGTTACAAAAAGAAACTGATGAGCGGAAAAGCCCCCACGGTCGCTGGTACGCCGATGCCTGCGGCACCGCCTTCGGGCTCGAGATCCTGGGCGAACGCTGGGCGCTGCTCATCGTGCGCGAGCTCATGTTCGGGCCGCGCCGCTTCTCGGACCTGCGCGCAAGCCTGCCGGGGATCAGCGCCAAGGTGCTGACCGAGCGGCTCGCGGGGCTCGAGGCCAGCGGCGTGCTGCGGCGCGAGACGGCCCCCGAGCCCGCGCCAGCGCAACTCTACGGGTTGACGCGCTGGGGGTACGCGGCCGAGCCGATCCTCCAGGAACTCGGCCGCTGGGCCGCCGCCTCGCCGCTGCATGATCCGACCCTTCCGCTGTCACCGGTTTCCTTCATGCTCTCGCTGCGCACCATGTTCGACGCCGGGGCCGCAGGGGGACTTGCGGCAACCGCGGTGTTCGCGATCGGCTCCGCGCGCTTCACCGCGCGGCTCGGGGATGGGGTGCTGCCCGTCGCGCGCGGCGAGACCGAGGATCCGGACCTGCGCTTCGAAGCGGGCAGCGGAGCCGCGCTGGCCGCCGTGTTCTACGGCGGCGCGCCGCCCGATGCGGTAGGCGTCGTGATCCACGGCGACCCCAAGCTGGCAGCGCGTTTCGTCGGCCTGTTCACGCTGCCGGAGCCGATCCCGGACTAGGCGCCGGGACGGGCCGTCTCTGGCTAGTTGCCAAGGGCTAGCCGTGGTCGTGGATCACGCTTTCAAGCGCCAGCCTCCGGCGCCAGCCACGGGCCTCGAGCTCCGGCTTCAAGTAGAGCTCATCGACGTAGCCCGCGCAGAGATAGGCAACGATTTCAACGTGGTCCGGGATGCCAAGCAGCCTGCGCAGGTCATCAGGCCGAAAGATCGAGACCCAGCCGATCCCGACACCTTCCGCGCGGGCGGCCAGCCAGAGGTTCTGAACCGCGCAGACCGTCGAATAGAGATCCATGTTGCTGTCGTGGGTCCGGCCGAGAACGACCTTCCCGCCCCGGTTGCGGTCGCAGGTCACGCAGATGTTCAGCGGAGCGGTCAGGATCCCCTCGAGTTTCAGGGACCTGTAGAGCGCCTTTCGATCTTCCTCGAACATTTCCGCGGCCTCGGCATTGGCGCTGAGAAAGGCCGCATGGACGGCGGCGCGGCGGCCCGGATCGCGGATCAGGTGGAAATCCCACGGTTGCATGAACCCGACGGAGGGCGCCGCATGCGCGGCCGCGAGAATGCGCCGGAGGGCGGCGGGATCGATCGGGTCGGGCCGGAACTCGTTCCGGACATCCCGGCGGGCGTTGATGATATCGTAGAGTGCCTGACGTTCGCCTGCGTCGAAGCGGCGGGCAGGCTGCGGAACCGCGGCCTTGGCAGAAGTGTAGGGGGTCATCTCGAGCCTCGCATCGTTCAAGGCGCCGCGGGCTCCACCCCGGGGCGCAATGACGCCAGGCCGGTCTTCTGGCTCCGGATCACCTCGTGCTGGCGCCTTCCCGGGACCTGCCCAGTGGCCTGTGCCAAACGATCACCGATACAGCGGCGGGCCCGCGCCGGATTTGCACCGGCTTCCCGATTCTCCCCCGGAGGGGCACCTGACGATGCCCTTATCCCGCGACCGGTGCCAACACGCAAACGGGCATTCGATCGCGACGCCCGCCGGAAGTCCGTCGAAGGGCCGGACGGCGGCCCCGCACCTGCAATCGCCTCGCGGCCGTCGTGTCAGTCGAGCATCACCGCGTAGCCCGCGATCACCGCCAGAAACGAGGCCAGCAGGTACCCGGCGACGATCACGGTCGTGGTCGGATACTGCGGAGTGAGTGGCGCTGCCGGGGCGGAAAGGCTGCCGGCCAGAACACCGGTGCCGGCGTCGTCGTCTTGGGGATCAATGGCCATATCGGGGTCTGCTGAAGCAAGGAAGGTAGACTTTCCGAACAACCGGCGTCCGAGGACGGTTCCGCGCGGGAGCGGTTCTATCCGCGTGACTGCGGGTCAACCCCAGCGGCAGCCGGTGAGGGGCGATTTTCCGATGTACGCGGGACCTGAACCAGCCTGACGCGGTTCAGCCAGAGGACATCCCCATGTCCACCCGCCCAGCGAGATTTCGGAAGGCGTTCGAGCAGCCCATGACGGCAGCGCACCAGGTCCTTCGAGAGAGAGCACCCATGCCAGGTACCGTGTTGCGAGATTTAACGCATGGTGGCTGAACCACCTCAATGAGGCTGGCTCACGACCGGATGGTGGCGGCGGGGTTGCCCGGAGATGTGACATATGTTGGCGCGCCGCATTCGGGGCAGAAGGCGCGACGCTTTTCATTGCCGAAGTCGCCGACCGCGGACCATATCCAAGGTGTGCCCTCCACCGTCACCGGGTCTGGGTCCGCAAAAACCCCGTAGGAACAGCGCCGGTGCCGGACCGTGTCTGGCACTGCTTGCACTGACAATGCAGTTCGGCCACCGGATCGCCTTTCGTTTCGTAGCGGACAGCGCCGCCGGTGCATCCTCCTGCATGGTTCGGAGTCATGGGCTCTCCGGTTTCGTTTGGCGCGTGTGTTTCAAAGGTCGAGGCCTTGGCCGGTCTCAAGGAAGGACTTCATGCTCGACAGGACGAGGGGCCAGCCCTTGCCGATGCCCTTTTCCATGCCACTGCCGGGCTGCAGTTGGTCGTGGGTGACGGTGAGCTTGACCATCCCGCCGTCGGCCTCTTCAATTTCAAAGGTTACACGGCTTTCCTCGTCGGGATCGCCGTCCTTGGAGGCGGCTGACCAAGTGATAACCAACCGGTGCGGCGGGGCGGTCTCGACAACCTTGCCGACGATCTCGACAGGGCGGTCCTCGTTCGTGCGGATGTGTTCCCACCTTGCGCCCGGCGTCCATTCCGACACGTTTTCGTGGCCCCAATAGCGGCGGGCGATATCGGGAGTCGTGATCGCCTCGTAGATCTTGTCCGGCGTGGTGCGGATATAGGTCACGTAGACGAAGCTTGCTGACTTATCGGTCATGTCTGTTCCTCTCGGGTTTTCGAGTTCTTGCTTCAGGTCGTACAGGAGCGTGAGCCGATCCTGTTCGAACTTCCGGACCCACCGCTCGTAGACGTCGTGCAAAGGAACCGGGTTGATGAAGTGGAGCTTCTCGCGTCCGCGCCGGACCGTGCTGATCAGGTTCGCCTCCTCGAGCAGTCCCAGATGTTGGGCCACCGATTGACGCGCCATGTCCAAGTCTTCGCAAAGCTCGCCCAAGGATTGGCCGTTCTTCCCATAGAGGCGGTCGAGCAACCTCCGACGGCTCGGGTCACCAAGCGCCTTGAACACCTTGTCGTCTTCCACTGGCCTCTCCATCACACTCACCTCATCATGCAGGTAAATGCCTGCATGTCAAGTACAGGTATTTACCTGCATGACGGAACCAGGTGGTCCAAGTGTTTTGGGTCGCCGCGCTTCGACGCGAGCTGGACTCCTTCAGTGCACAATGGGCTGTGCACTTGTGGGAGCTGCCAGGCGAGCTGACGCGCGAGTTTGTGTTGGCGGGCGTCGAGGGCCCGCCAGGTTCGTTTCATACGGGCTGCGGCGAGAGTGCGGTCTCAGCAGATCTCTTGGGCGAACTTTTCGGCGTGATCTTGGCAATGCGCATGCCGAGACGCGCGAGCAGCGCGGCGTCTTCGCTCGCGGACGGATTTCCGGTAGTCAGCAACTGCTCCCCCACGAAGATCGAGTTTGCGCCCGCCAAGAGGCACAGCGCCTGCAATTCGTCGCTCATCCCGGTGCGCCCGGCCGAGAGCCGCACAACTGAGCGGGGCATGAGTATCCGTGCAAGCGCCACCGCGCGGACCAAGGCGAAGGGATCGACCTTCTTGGCGCGCTCTTGGACCGGCACGCCGTCGACGGCATTCCATAGGTTCACCGGCACGCTCTGGGGGTGTTCGGGCAGAGTGGCAAGCGTAACCAGCATGGCGATCCGATCCTCTTCGGCCTCGCCCATCCCGAGGATCCCACCGCAGCAGACCCGGATCCCGCCCTTGCGGACACGGGCGAGAGTCTCCAGTCGGTCCTCCATCGTCCTGGTCGTGGCGATCTGCGAGTAATAGGCGGGAGAGGTGTCGATGTTGTGGTTGTAGAAATCGAGTCCGGCTTCCTTCAACCGCGTTACCTGCTCCGGGCTCAGCATACCCAGCGTCATGCAGGTCTCGAGGCCGAGCTCGGCCACTCCCTGAACCATCTCGCAAAGATGATCCATGTCGCGGTCCTTGGGGCCGCGCCATGCTGCCCCCATGCAGAAGCGCTGCGCCCCGGCCTCCTTGGCCCGCTTCGCGGCGGCAAGGACCGCCTCTGTGCCCATCAGTTTGCTTGCCTTCACGCCTGTGTCGTAGTGCGCCGACTGCGAGCAATAGCCGCAATCCTCCGGGCAGCCGCCGGTCTTGATCGACAGCAGGCTGGCGGTCTCGATCTCGGTGGGGTCGAAATGGGCACGGTGCGCGGCCTGCGCCTGAGCGATGATCTCGGGGAAAGGGAGGGCATGGATCGCACGCGCCTCTTCCATCGTCCAGTCCGTGCGGATCATGCGAAGCGCCCTTTCAGGCGGTCCGCCGCTGAGACGAGTGTCGCGGCCAGCGCGACTTTCAGCAAATCAGCAAGAACAAATGGCGTGAGGCCGGTTCCGAGAAGCTTCGGGGCCGAGACAAAGAGTGCGAGCCAGGCGAGGCCGACCGCATAGACCAGGGCAAGGCCCGCGATCATCGCCGAGGCCATGCCGAGCCAGCCACGGCCCTGTGCAAGTGTACCGATGAGCGGCGTCGCGAGCAGGTATCCGGCGAGGTAGCCGCCGGTTGGGCCCGCCATGTAGGCGAGACCGATGCCGCGTTCCGGTGTGCCCGAAAAGACCGGCAGCCCGAGCGCGCCCGCGCCGAGATAGGTCATCATGGCAGCAAGGCCGAGCCGCGGCCCCAGTCCCGCCGCGACGAGGAAGATCGCCAGCGTATGCAGGGTCATCGGAACCGGCCAGAAGGGGATCTGGACCTTGGCCCCGATCGTGATCAGCGCGGCACCGGCAAGGGCAAGCACGAGGCTGCGCCATAGCGGCAGGCCATGCGCGTGCGTGGGTGTCAGGGGTGTCATCGAAAGGCTCTCCTCGGGTGGTTGGATGATGAACATCAAACTCGAGCAGAGAGCGGTTTCGAAACAACTCAGATTATAGATAATTATCCCAAAATATCGTAGGTATCTGTGAGAGTTGCATTTTTTCTTGCCGGCTTGCGCTTGCCGATCCAGCCGACGTGCCGTGCCAGGACGGTGCAGGCCAAGTCGACCTGCCCCTTCCGCAACGCCTCGAGGATGGCCCGATGGTCATGATCGGTGCGCGCCTCCCAGTCCCGTCGCCAGGCGGCGAAGAGGAAGCGTGCGCTGGCAGCATGTAGATCATCGATGCTGCGCAGAAGACGGGGCATCTGACAGGGCGACAGGATGAGCCTGTGGAAATGCCGGTTCGCGGCCTCCCAGTCTCGGACATTGCAGGCGCGGTCGCCCTGCCGTGTGACCGCATCAGCCTCGGCCAGGATCGCGCGGGTCATTTTGGGCGCGGCATTGCGCAGCGCCAACACTTCGAGACTGGCCCGCATCTCCGCGACCTCTCTCAGCTCGGCAACATCGAAATCTGTTACGCGGTATCCCCGGCGCAGTTCGCTCTCAGCAAGTCCCTGCGCCTCCAGCGAACGGAAGGCCTCTCGGACGGGCACATGGCTGGCCTGAAATTCGACGGCGATATGGTCCTGCCGAAGCCGGGCGCCGGGCGGAATGGCCCCGGAGATGATCCGATCCGCGAGCACCCGCGCAATGCGCGCGGACTGGGTTTCTTTGCGTGTCATGCCAGACCCATAGCGCGGCGGCGAACGCTGTGCCATGCGCTGCATGGCGCAGCCCCGCTGCCGTGCCGCGACGCTCCCGGCCCTCGGCTGCCCTTGGCCAGCTCGCCTGTCGCTACGGGGCACTTTCCCGAGCCGGACATGCATGGAGGCGCGCAACGGAGTCAGAAGGTCCAAGGTCGGAAGAGCGCAGTAAGCGAGCTCTAGCTGCGGTCTCGGCTGATCTCCGGCCAACTTGCCCAGCCCCCGTTGGTATCTTGAAAATCTTGGCAGAATCCTCCTGACCGGTGAGGGGACTGCGGTTTTCGTGCGCTGCTGATTGGCGAAAGAAGCGCAACCTGAAGTGCGTCTTGAGTGCATCTGCAAGTTGCGGGATCCCGGAGTCAGCTATCGCGGAGGCATGGCGCGACACGCGAATGTCAGGGCGTCCTGTGCTGCGCCGGACAGGGTTTCCCGGCGGTAGACTGCGGAGACCTCGAGAGGGGGCGCCGACCCAAATCATGGGGAACTGCCCCAGTGGAGCCAGCTTCAGGTCGGGGTGTGCCGTGTCGGTCGAGAGGAAGGCAAGATCGAGCTGACCCGTCGCCAGATTCTTGAGCAAAGTCGCGCTCTGTGGGCGAGATGCTCGGCCTTCTCGACGAGCTGGGCGTGGCCTATAATACGATGCTGATGTTCGCGACCGGCAACGGCGCCTACTCCGTCGCATGGCCGGATGGTGGCAGCCACCCGTTCCGAGGCGAGAAGGGCGTGGGGGGCTACAAGGGTGCCTTCAAGGTTCCGGTCATGGTCAAGTGGCCCGGGGTCATCCCGGCAGGCATCACCACCGGCGAGTTCATGACCATGGAGGACTGGATCCCGATGATCATGACGCAGCTGGGTCAACCCGATCTGAAGGAGCAGCTGCTGACCAGCTAAACCGCCGGGGAAAGGAGCTTCGAGAAAATTCATCTCGACGGCTATGACCAGACCGCACTGATCAAGGGTGAAGGTCCGACCCAGCGGAAGGAATTCTTCCGCTTCACCGAAGCGACGCTGAACGGTGCCCGCTATGGGGGCTACAAGCTCCTGTTCAAAAAGCAGGACCGCTGGTTCAATGGCGTGCGCGAGGACTTTGTCCTTCCGCAGCTGATCAACCTCAAGCTCGATCCTTTCGAGCGCTTCACGGAATCCCGTGGCTAAAAGACATGGCTCGAGGATCGCTCCTGGATGTTTGCCCCCGCTGCGCAGATCGTGGGAGGCCTCGAGCAATCGCTGCAGGAATACCCGCTACGGATGGTGAGCTTCGACATCAACGTCGACAATATGCTCAAGGCTATTGCTCCCGCACCGCACTGATCGTCGCATGTGCCAATGATGCCCTCGGTCAGCCTTGGCCGTGGGTATCTTGTTGTTCGGCTGGACGGAGCCTACTCGCGACCGAAGCAACCGTCGGCTCTGTCCGCACCACTGCCAGCCAATGCTCTCGGAGCGAAAGTCCGCCTTGCCGCATGGGCAACTCGAGGCCAAGGGCAGTTTAGGGCTGCCTTCAGCCATCCCTTCAATGTGGGAACCGCGCCTACCTCTGAGGTCACGAGCAACGACGACAAGCCGCGAAAGCGCCCTACCTTCTGTGCGCACGGTCACAGACCAGCATCAGGAGGAAGAACCATGGCACAACCCAAGATCGCAGTGATCTTCTACTCGACCTACGGCACCAACCATCAAGTCGCTCTTACGGCCGCTGATGCCGCCAAGGACGCTGGAGCGGATGTTAAGCTTCTTCGTGTCGCTGAGACGGCGCCAGACTCTGTCGTGAACGGGCAGGAGGCGTGGAAAGAGCAAGCTCGGAAAATGGCGGACATTCCCGTCGTCACCCCTGACGACATGGTCTGGGCTGATGGCTACTTCATCAGTGCCCCGACGCGTTATGGCCAGTCTGCCTCTCAACTTCGCGCCTTCATCGATACGCTCGGTGGCGTCTGGTCCGAGGGAAAACTCGCAGGCAAGACGATCACAGCAACCACCAGCGCCCAGAACCCACATGGTGGTCAGGAGGCCACCACCTTGGGTCTCTACACTTCCGCGATGCACTGGGGCGCCATCATCGTGCCGCCGGGCTACACCAGCGATGCCATCTACGCATCGGGAGGAAATCCCTACGGCTACTCTGCGCAAGCCGGTCAGTTTGATGACGCCGGCAAGGCATCGGTCGCCCATCAGGCCCGGCGTTTGGTTGAAGTGACCTCAAAGCTCGTTGCTTGAAGGACGATCCCACACGCCGGCAGCGGAAGAACCGGCGTGTGGGATTTCGGGCTATTCGGTCCTCGGCCTCAGTAAGACCAAGTCGGCGAGACCGCCGTTCTTGAAAGTTTCCCGAGCGACATCCTCCGATTACCGAAGTTTTTGCGGTCTTCGGCGTAGCAATCTAGGGCGGATGCGATCCTGTGCTCTCCGCCCAAGGGCGCTGCGACCTCATCGATCACAGCGGCCAACTGCCCCGGATAAAACGCGCGTTTCTAGTATCATGGACCTTCGGCACCAATTGCGGTGATCGCCTCTGGGGGGCGTATGCAACTCAATGGCGCGAGGGCGAGCCGATCTCGGGAAATTGCCGGGGCGCTGCTCATGTGCTCTGGCGCTCGGCCTGTGGCAGCCTCGAATCCGGCCGGGCCGCGTTCCGAGCTTTCGCTTCCGGACTGGTCAATCGACGTGACTGGCCTAGGTACAAGGAAAACTCGCGATGGAAAGTCGCGCCAGATCACAGGGGGGAGAGCGTTGACACGCAGGTTGGTCAACCTCGGGAGCGGTTTCTGGAATATCCGCTGCACCATGAAAGTAGCCGGGCTCGTCAACATCGGGACGCAGGTCTCAATCGTTCGGCTGCGGAGCGGGCGTTTCGTATTCCTCGACAGCTACACGCTCAATGGCGAAATCCGCGAGCTCGTCATGCGGCTCACTCAGGACGGCAGTCTGGTGGAGGCGGTTCTCAACCTTCATCCGTTCCACACGCTGCACTGCGCCGCCATGGTGCGGGATTTTCCGGCTGCGAAGTTCTATGGCTCCGAGCGACACCATCGTGTCTGTACCTCGGTGCCTTGGGAAACCGAGCGCGTGGAAAGCGTTGCGGTTGCAGAGAGGTATTCTCGAGACCTTCAATTTTCCCTGCCGGCGGGCATCCAGTATTTCTCTGAAAATGAGAAGGTACACGCGGGTTCGCTTCTGGCATTTCATCCGGCCAGTGGATCGCTCCACATTGACGACACTCTGAATGTTCTTCCTGTGCCAGCGGCTCTGCGCGGGTACGTGCCGCGGCTCGTCCTGCATCCCACGCTAGAGGCGGCGATGAATGCCGAGGACGGCGCGGGTGAGAAGTTCTGCCAATGGCTCGAGAATATCGGGTCGCGATGGAGCGGCACGAAGTCTGTGTGCGCGGCCCACAATGGTGTGGCGCGCTTTGCGGAGGGCGGTTTTGAGCAGGTTATGCGCGGCCTTGCAGCGCGGGCTCGGAAAAGACGGCTGCCTAGCTTGGGTCAAGGTCCGCGCTGCAGAGCTTGCCAAAGTCCCATGACGCGCAATTCCGTGGCGGACTCTGGGATGAGGAACGTGCCGTCGGCGTTCGCCTCGACTTTGCGCCCATTGCCGAGCACATAGCGTTGGCGGGTTCCGTCAGATTGCCTGAACACGGTGACGGCGCGGCCGATCACGTCTTCGCACTCCATGATCTGAATGTTGGTCCATTCGGCTGACATGTCTTCCTCCAGCGCAGTGATGTCGCCGCTCGATGTCCAGCCTGTTGCAGTGCTCTGTTTTCTCTCAACGTCGGCGATAGGGCCCGGTCTCGGCAAGGGGAGATTTCAACTTCAGGCAGATTGCGCTGGCTTTCGCTCTAGTTTTGCAAGGTGTGATCATTGCCGGGTGTGTAGGAAAACCGCACTCCGCTGCTGCAATTCGGAGGGGTGTGGCGCTTGGCACGTGATTGTCACGGTCAAGCGGTCGCGCCGGCGGAGCAACCACCCGGCGTGCCCCTGTGGTTTCAGAGTGCGTAAGGCTTCTCGGACGATCACCTATGGTTAGCCCAAATTTCGGCGGCGATATGGTCCTGTCGGATGCGCGTGTCGGGCGGGCTCGCACCCGAGGTGATCCGGTCCGAGAGCACCCGCGCGATGCAGGCGGAGTGAGTTTCTGTGCGGGACATGCCAGATCAACGGCCCGGCGGTTGCTGGCGTGCCGCACGGAATGCCGACCCTTCGATTTTGGCGGGCTGGTAGTGCTTCGTCTGGCCCGGCTGCGGAGCATCGTCCAAGACAGTTGTTCTGTCTCTGCCGGAATAAAGGACGCGCGCCGACCGGCGCGCGTCCCGATCAGAAGCGTGAAAGGGGGCTCACCCCTCGGGGCAGGCCGAGCCGGTCTCGATCCACGCTTTTGTCAGCTGTCCGAAGATTTCCTGCGTGCCGGGGGCGGGCTCGCGGCCCTTGCCCGGCTCCCAGCCCCAGCCCACCAGCCCGTCCGTCGCATTGTGCTCGTGCAGCGCGTCCATGTCCTTGCCGCCATTGCGCGCGGGGTCCTTGAGCTGAGCGCAGATCTCGGACGCGCTCTTGCCCACCCAGCCCATCTCGATCGGGGCAAGCTGCCAGGGCGAGTGTCCGGGGATCGACCCCTCGCCGGTGCTGAAGGCGAAGTTCTCTTCGCCGTGGCAGGTGTTGCAGCGCATCCCCGGGGCGCCGAAATCGGCGTCGCCGCGCACCACCGGCGGCACGTGCGGATGCATGTCCATGCCCTGTCGGGGCGTGTCCCCCACCGGATGGCAGTTCAGGCAGCGGGGGTGTTCGATGACCGCCATCATCTCGGAGAACAGCGCCACCGAGCGTTCGGTCTGGTCCTCGATCCCGTCGAATTCGTCGACGGTCCGCAGCCCATTGACGGTCTCGGCGAGGGTCGGCAGGGCGAAGAAGGCGGGCGCGGCGCAGAGCAGCGCCGCCGTCAGGATCGTCTTGCGCATGGCTCAGGCCTCCATGGTCTTGAGGAAGGGCAGTTCGGTGACCGATTTGCCGGTCAGCGCCCGCCAGGCATTGGAGACGGCGGGACCGATGGGAGGCACTCCGGGCTCGCCGACACCCGTGGGATCAGCATCAGAGGCGATGATCTCGACCGTCACCTCGGGCATCTCGTGGATGCGCAGCATGCGGTAGTTGTCGAAGTTCGACTGCAGTACCGCACCGCCGTCCGCCAGCGTGATCTCGTCGAAGAGCACGCTGCCGAGGCCATAGCCGATGCCGCCCTCCATCTGCGCGCGGATCACGTTGGGGTTCACCGCGACACCGCAATCCACCGCGCACCAGACCCGGTGAACCCTCGGGTATCCACCCGCGTCCGAGACCTCGGCGATCTGCGCCACGTAGGTCTCGAAGCTTTCGTGCACAGCAACGCCATAGGCCTTGTCGCCCTTGACCTTGGTGCCGTCCCAGCCGGCCATCTCGGCGACCTTCTCGAGCACGCCGCGGTCGCGCGCCGCATCCTCGCGGATGAGATCGAGCCGCCCCTGCACCGGATCCTTGCCCTGCGCCTCGAGCACCATGTCGAGGAACACCTCGGTCGCATAGCCGGTGTGGGTGTGGCCCACCGAACGCCACCAGAGCACCGAAACGGGGCTTTCCTGCTGCGCCCAGCCGACGCGAACATTGCCGAGGTCATAGGGCATCTTGGTCGAGCCCTCGTAGGAGGTCGGGTCCATCCCATCCTGCATCATCTGCGCCATCGGCCCGCCGGCCATGATCGACTGGTTGACCACCACGTCTTCCCAGCCGGTCAGCTTGCCGTCGCCGTCGAGACCGGCGCGCATCTTATGGACGGTGAGCGGGCGGTAGTAGCCGCCGTGCAGATCGTCCTCGCGGGTCCAGACCAGCTTGAAGCTGCCCGGCCCCCCGGCGGCCTTGGCCACCTCGGCCAGTTCGCCCGCAAAATGCGCGGTGTCCTGCGCGCGACGGCCGAAGCTGCCGCCCGCCAGCATCACGTTGAGCTGCGCGCTCTCGGGCGAGAGGCCAAGCGTCTGCACGATGGTCGGCTTGTCGAGCGCGGGGAACTGCGAGCCCATCCAGACCTCGGCACCTTCCTCGCGGACCTCGATGACCCCATCGAGCGGCTCCATCGGCGCGTGGGCGAGATAGGGAAAGCGGAATTCGGCCTCGATGACCTGCGCCGCCCCATCGATGCCCGCCGCCCCGTCGCCGAGCATCTCGGCGTCCTTGCCGCCCTCGGATGCGGCCTTCGAGAAGGCCTCGAAGATCGCGGCGGAACTGCGCGTCTCGGCAGCGCTGTCGTCCCACTCGACGCTCAGCGCCTCGCGGCCCCTCAGCGCGGCATGTGTCGAGGTGGCATAGACCGCGACCCCCTGCGGGATCTGCCGGACCGCCTGCACGCCGGGCACCTCGAGCGCTGCGCTGTCGTCGTAGGACGCGACGGTCGCTCCGAACTTCGGCGGGTGCGCCACGACCACGGTCACCATGCCCTCGCGGTAGACATCCATCGTGAAGATCGCCGTTCCCGTGGACTTCGCCCTGGTGTCGAGCTTGGGCAAGTCGGTGCCGATCAGGACAAACTGGTCGGCCGATTTCACCGGCGGATCCTCCGGTGGGGTCAGCCCTGCTGCCTTCTCGGCCAGCGCGCCGAAGCCCGAGCTCTTGCCCGAGCCGTGGCTTATCTGCCCCTTGGAAATGGTGATTTCACTTTCGGGCACGCCCCAGTCCTCGGCGGCGGCGGCGACCAGCATGGCGCGGGCGGCGGCGCCGGCCTTGCGCATCTGCATGTAGGAATTGGCCATGGCGGTCGACCCGCCGGTGCCCTGCATGCCGAAGGCGAGGTTCTTGTAGAGCTCGTCGTTGGCCGGGGCGTTCTCGGCGCGCATCTGGCTCCAGTCGGCGTCCATCTCCTCGGCGACGAGCGTGGCAAGGCCGGTGAACGGGCCCTGACCGAACTCGATGTGCTTGATGATCACCGTCACGGTGTCGTCGGGGGCCACGCGGACGAAGGCATTGGGGGCGAAGCTCGCCTCGTCGGTCGCCCCGGACTGGAAGGCTGCGGCGGCCCCGGACTGGGCACGGGCCGCGAGGGGCAGGGTCATGCTGATCACCAGACCCGCGGAGGAGGCCAGGAAATTGCGGCGGGAAAGCACCTGTGTCATCGCATCAGCCCTCCAGCTTGTCTGCGGCGTCGTGGATCGCCTTGCGGATCCGGACGTAGGTGGCGCAGCGGCAGATGTTGCCGGCCATGGCGTTGTCGATGTCCTCGTCGCTGGGCTTGGGGATTTCCATCAGCAAAGCGGTGGCGCTCATCACCTGTCCCGACTGGCACCAGCCGCACTGCGGCACGTCGAGCCCTTCCCAGGCAGCCTGAACCGCCTCGGCCTCGGGGCCGTCGATGCCCTCGATCGTGGTGACGGAACTGCCGTCGACCATCGAGACCGGGGTGACGCAGGATCGCCGGGTCATGCCGTTCAGCATGACCGTGCAGGCGCCGCATTGCGCGATGCCGCAGCCGAACTTGGTGCCCGTCATCTGCAGCTCGTCGCGCAGCACCCAGAGGAGCGGCGTCTCCTCGGGCACGTCTACGGACACGTCTTTTCCGTTGAGTTCGAACGAAACCATGGCTTCCCTCCCTGGCTGCGCATGCGTAGCTTGGCGCTTGGTTTGTGCAACCGAGGTAGCGCTCTCGGCCGCAAAGTCCACGCCGGAACGTTGGCATTTTAACGTTGCATGTTTCCCGGGGCAGGGGTTCACTTGAACGCCACCGCCGAGAGTCCTGTGCCCGCGGTGTCCAAGGCGCCGCCGACCAGTTCGCCGAGATCCACCGCGCGCCGCATTGTCATGGAGCGCTGCGCCGCGAGCGCCATGGGCTATGTGCCATCTTTCAATGACATCTCGGGCTAGTCCCGCTGTTGTGCCCAATAATTGTCCAGAGAGCCAGGTCTTGAAACCGCGCGGAAAGCCATCCCGGTAACGCATTGGCGCCTATGCGATTATGGAGCAAGAAAGGGGCGCAGCAGGAATTAATTTGCGAAAATGCGTATCTTTCTGAAACGCAAGAGAAAGGGGTGATCATTCAAAACGAACTCTATCCGCATAGTCGGTGCGCGCGCTCCCATTGCCATCGCTGTGGTGGGACCAATGGGCGGCATCGTCTGCGAGCGGCGCCGGGCATCGATTGGTTGCGTCCTTCGACGTGAGAGCAGTTCGTTTGTCTGGTTGGTCGCTGGCTGCGCCTTCTGTTCTCATAAATCGCAGAAGATGTCCGACCTTAGCTGGCGGGCAAGCAAATGGAGCACTTGCCCGTCGCCTCGAGCATCCACAAACACTGGGCAATATCGAATGTCGGCGGCAGACCCAGAAAATCCGCATCCCGCTGGAAAACAACCATCCCCCGCGCACTCTAGGCAGCTGTCAACGCCTTGGCCGATCAATGTAGACATTGCCGGGTCGATGACAGTTTCAGCAATGGCACCCCGGCCGATGGCGTCTTAGGTCGTCCCGAAGCCATCTTCGCCCTGAACTCTGCGCCGTGGTTTTTTCGCTGACCAGCAACGTTGTCCGCTCTCGTCATCTTTTGCGGCAAGCCTAGGCGGATGCCCGGTTTAACGAAGGTATCTCAATTTTAGCATGCCGAGCATTGTTCGAGTGTTTGTCCCGTAGGGTCAAACGGCTCCAACCATCGCGCGTTGCGGTTTCTGAAAGGGTGGCGAGAGCGTCGCGCTCGGCAGAGGTTTGGCCGCTGCTCGTCGTGACGAGCAGCGCTTCTGCAAGTTCGTCCACGGCGCCCGGCCGAACCAACGTGACCCCGGGGCCAGCGTGGTCGCGCAATCCATCGACGCTCGTGGCGACCAGAGGGCGTCCTGCAACACGCGCTTCGAGCGCGGCGATGCCATAGGCTTCCCAGCGGGACGGCATCGCCACAATGTCGACCTCGGACATGGCGCGTGACGGATCCGCGACATGGCCATGGAATTGGATACGCGCGTCTCCGGCCGCCAGAGATTTCAACATGGCAAGATCGGCGCCCGCGCCATGGAGGCGCAGGACCCTGTCATTCCCAGGGATTCTGCGAAACGCCAAGATCAGCGTGTCGAAGCCCTTCTGGCGGTCGAGGCGTCCGAATGCACCGATCACTCGCGGCTGCGCGCGGGGTGCGGGCAGAGAGGCAAAGTCCGAGAGATCGACAGCGGGGCGTATGATCTCGAGCCGGTCCCATGGCACGAGGGCACGTGTGCGAAGCCATTCGCCCTGCGCGGCACTGACCGCCACCACTGTATCGAAAAGAGCGTAGGCGCTTCGCAGAAGCGTGAAGAACCGCGTCCGGCTGGGCACATTCAACGCGGTGAAGCCAGCGGTGTAGCTGTGTTCGACATGGATCAGTCGCGCCGCGGTGTTGCGGGCGCGCAGCGCAATGAGGCTGGGCAAAGCTCGCCAGTTGACCGAAAGGTGCGAGACGATGACCTCGCAATCCAGCGACAGCCGACCGACCTCGCCGCGGCTGACCGGGCGCAGGATATGTTCCGCCGCTTTGGCGAGCGTAGCGTCGGCTCGAAGGAAATCGAGATACCGCATGACGCCGCCGGGCGTGGTGTCGTCCACAAGGTGTACCACGCGCGTCAGATCTCTGGATGCGCACAGGGCAGGGTCTTTGAGAAAGGTCATTGTTCTGGCTCCTTAGAATGTTTCGCGGTGGTGCCGACTGCCGAAGGTGTCAGGCCGACGCGGGCCGCGTGGCCACTCGGTGCAGGGCACGCCCCAGGGGGCGATCGACCAAAGTCGCCGCGGCGAGGGTGACACCCGAGCGGATCGGTTCCTCGATCAATGGCCAGGGCGAACTTGCAAAGGCACGGCGGAGCAGCCTGCGCGCCTCAACACCGCGACCATCGCTGACCGCACGCCGCGCGAGGTAGCGCAGCTGGTAGGCCCGTGCTGTAGGCGCATAGCGGTCAAAGAACTGCGGATCGAGCGGTGTCAGCTTCTCGACCATCCGCTCCCAGGCGGCAAACTGGCGGTCGGTCGCGGCGCTCAGACCGCCCGAGGTGATCCGGTAGCGTGTCAGAAGGCCGCGGATGCCCTCGATTTCCCAGTCGGTGCTCAGCGCCAGGCGGAGCCAACATTCGATGTCTTCGGACTGCCGGAAGGTTTCGTCGAAGACCCAGTCGCGTTCGCGCTCACAGGACGGGCGCCAGGCGATGGACTCGAGCGCGGCACGGCGCAGGACGGGCACCGAGCCGTTGCCCACCGGATTGCGCTTGAAGATGTGCGCTGCGCCGATCCCCGTGAGCCGAGGTTTCTGGGCACGTCGCATGAGCGCACCGTTTTCGTCCATCAGCTGCGAGCCACTGAACGAGAGGCCGACCAGCGGGTTCGCATCAAGATGCGCGATATGCGCTGCGAGCTTGCCGGGAGCCCACTGGTCGTCGGCGTCGCAGAAGCCGATGTATCCGGCGCGGGCGGCCGCGATGCCGCTGTTGCGCGCGCCGGCGAGGCCGCGGTTTGCCTGACGCACGACGCGCAGGCGCGGGTCCTGACGCGCGATCGCCTGGGCGATCTGCGGCGTGTCGTCGGTCGAGCCGTCGTCCACCACGATGATCTCGAGGTCCTGATAGGTCTGAAGGCGCAGGCTGGTGAGCGTGTGCTCCAGCGTGGCCGCGGCATTGAACGCCGGCACGACAACCGAGGCGGTGGGGGCGGAAGTCCGGGGCAGAACGTGGGTCATCGGTGCGGCTCCTTCGATATGGTCAGCGGGAGAACAGGGCGCGGCGCATCGGCGCGGGCAGGGCGGGTGCGATCAGGGCTCCGGCGAGCGTGCCCCAGCCGCGATGGATCGGTCTCAGGAAACGCACCGGGGCAAGCGCGAGCCCCCGCAGCGCGAGATCCAGCGCGGTTGTGCCTCCGAGACCGACGCGCAGCGCGCGGCGCGCCAGATAGCGCAGGTACACCGCTTCGGCATCTGCGTCGGCATGGAAGCCGAAGCGCGCTGCGCTCTCCAGCGCCATGGCACGGCCCGCGTGCATCGCCTCGAGGTCGGCCGAGAGGCCGGAGGTCGAAACGCGGTAGTGCACCAGCGTCTGATCCACGGGATGGATGCGCGCTCCCAGACCGACGAGGCGGATCAGCCAGTCAAGGTCCTCGTTGTGCACCATGTCGCGGCGCAGCCCTCCGCTGCGGGCAAAGACCGGTGCGCGAAGCGCGATGTTGGACATGGTGCAGACCGGGTTCTCGCCCAGCAGCGCCGGGATGCTCAGCGGGCCGGCGGGCACGCTCGAGACCGAGCGCGCATCCTCGGCACGGCGCTCGAAGAAGGAGACCCGCCCGAACGCACCGTCGCAGGCCGGGTCGGCAAAGGCTGTCTCCAGCGCGGCAAGCTTGTTCGGCGCCCACAGGTCGTCGGCGTCGCAGAAGGCCAGGATTTCCCCGGTTGCTTGCGCGGCGCCGTGGTTGCGGGCATCCGACGGGCCCTTGCCCGGGTTCTCCAGCACGCGGATGCGGGGGTCGGTTGCGGCGGCGGTGCGCAGCAGGGCGTATGTGGCATCTGTCGAGCCGTCGTCGACACAGAGCGCCTCCCAGTCGGTTACCGTCTGTGCGCTCAGGCTGGCGAGCGTGTCGGCGATGGTCGCGGCGGCCTGGTAGCACGGCACGATGATCGAGAAGCGGGGCATGGGTCAGCTCCTTTGGGGGCGCGGGCCGAAGCCGGCGGCGAGGGCGGGAAGAGAGGCTGCGCCCATGGTGACGCAGGCGGTGGCGAGATAGCCCCAGGCCAGTGCGGTGAGGCCGAAGGGGGAGATCAAGACGGTGTTCAGAAGCATTGCGCCGGTGAGCAGCATGGTCGCGCGAAGCTCTTCGCCGGTGCGCCCCTCTGCGCGCAGCCAGCCGGCGGCGCCCGACCAAAGGCTCATCGGGATGGCCGCGAGACACAGGATGCTCACGACCTCGGAGATGCCCTCCCAGCCGGAGCCGAAGAGCAGCGGCACGTAGACCGGGGCGAGCGCGGCTTGCAGCGCCACGGCGGGGGCGACCACGGCAAGGCTCAGCAGGAGGCCTTGTCGCAGCGCCTCGGTCCGGTCCGGGGCGCGGCAGAGATGCGGAAAGATCACCAGCGAGATCGCCACCGAAAAGGACGCGGCAAGCCCGAGCCCTGCGTTGAAGGCGAGGAAGTAGAGACCGAGCATCTCGGGTCCCATCAGCAGCCCGATGAGCAGCTTGTCGGCCTGCAGGCGCAGAGCCTTGACGATCTCGATTCCCAGGACCGTGGCGCCGAAGCGGCTGAAATCAGACAGCGGCGTGCCCAGGGTGCCTCGCGCCGGTGTCCAGGGCCGAAGGCGGCGCATGCAGACAAGCCAGATTGGGGCCGCAAAAACGCGGGGCAGCACCAGCGCCAGCGCGCCGGGCCAGAGCAACGCGAGGAGCGCGGCCATGATGTTCGCGCCCACGACCTGGCCGCCGGCGATGGCGGCGGTCTGTCGCATCTTGCCCTCGCGCATCGCCAGCGCCGCCTGCACCAGCCCGGCGGGCATGAAGAGGTACTCTAGCGCCAGCAGCGCGACCAGGCCGCCGATGAGAGCGCTGCCGCCGAAGGCAACGAGCAGAACCGCGACCAGCACCTGCAGTCCGAAGAGCCCGGCGCACCAGAGCGTGAAGATCCGGCGCGCAGTGACGCAAGTGGCCTCGAGCCGGTGGTCGGGGGCGGCGATGATGCGCTGGCCGACGCCATTCTCGGTCAGCGCCTTCAGGATGTCCGCCGCCGCGAGCGCGGCCGCGGCGAGGCCGATGGCTTCGGCCTCCATGCTTCGGGACACGGCTATGACGACCAGCAGGCGAGACGCCTTCGCCGCCACTTCCGAGGCGCCGTATGCCAGCAGGTTCCGCACAAGCGGAACTTCGGTCAGCGCGAGGAGGATGGAGGGCAAGGGCATCGGTGGAACCTCTGGTTTTTGGTTCCCCGACCTTGCCGCATGCCCTGCCGTCACGTCGCCTGCGCGGGCGGACAGTTGCACGCTGCCCACGGACATAGAGCAATCCGAAGGGATATTGCGTCAACCCTGGCGGGAACGTGGATCCCTCCGATCAGATTGCCTAACACTGGATCAGGGCCTGACCGGTCCCCAGTTCAGACGGAGAGTTCGCGTGTTCCAGCCCAGTCTCAAGGCAGCCTCTATTTTCGCGCTGATGGCGGCCACGGGCTGTGCCAGCTACGACCGGCCTGACAATCTTGCCCCCGTGGAAAGGGGGCTCGACTACCAGGCACAGTGGCGTGAACCCGAGGTCAGCCGCGGCAACGCCCAGTTCCTGCGCTCGGCGATGATCAACGCTCAGGCCTGCCGGGCCCCGCTCGGGGGCGGCGACGGCAAGGGCAGCGGGCTCGCCGCGGCCTCGCTGCGCGGCGAGCGGCTCACGCGGGGCGATCTTCTCGACATCCGGGTCGAGCAGGATGAGACCTTCAACGGCTCCTACGAGGTGTCGCGCGACGGAACCATCCGCCTGCCGTTCCTCGATGTGATCCCGGCACAGGGCCGCACCGTCGACGAGATCGAGGACCGACTCGCCGCAGCGCTGCGCGCCGAGGAATTCTATGACGACAGGCCGCGCATCTCGGTGCGGGTTCTCGATCTTGCGCCCGTCAGCGTCGGGGTCTCTGGCGCGGTGTTCGAGCCGCACCAGGTCGAGATCGGAGCCCTCGGGGCAGATCAGCGCGACGGCGTGCGGATCAACGCCATGGGCGCGTCGACCGAGGCGCGCAACCTGTCCGCGGCGCTGCGGGCGGCGGGTGGCGTGCGCCCCGATGCCGACATCTCGGCGGTGGAATTGCGCCGGGCCGGGCAGCTCTACAAGCTCGACATGCGCGGCGTCTTCGAGGGCGAGAACGTGGTGGACGTCATGCTGGTCGGCGGTGACGAGATCCGCGTGCCGAGCCGCCAGTGCTTCCAGGAGGACCTGATGCGGCCGTCGCCGATCAGCCCGCCGGGCGTATCGCTCTTCTTGTCGAACCTGACGCAGCCGGCAAGCGGCAATGCCGAATCCGCCGTCGGGCGCGAGGTCCGCGAGGTGCCCTGGGGCACGCGCTATCTTCAGGCCGTGGTCGACACCAACTGCGTCGGCGGCCCGCGGGCGACGAGCGCGGACCGCTCGGCGGTCTTGTTCAGCCGCAACCCGGTGACGGGCGTCTCGGCGGTGATCGAGCGCAACATCGAGGACCTTCTGCGGCGGGCGGACCGCGATGATTACGATCCCTACCTGCTGCCCGGCGACTCCATCGCCTGCTACGACAGCACGGTCACGAACATCACCGAAGTGGCGCGGCTGCTGGGCATCATCGGCGTCGTGTCCTTCCTGCGCTGACGCTCTACGAAAGGGCGGACAAGGCGAGGCCCGGCGCGGGGGGACTGCGCCGGGCCTCTCTTCGCACCGGTGTCCGTCGGGACCCGGCGGGGCAAGATCCTTGCGGATCAGTAGGCCCCGCGGCCGGACAGCACAGTGCGGAAGGTCAAGAAGATGATCATCAGGTCAAGCAGGGTCGAGCGGCTTGCGCCGTAGGCCAGATCCATGTCGATCATCTTGTCGAAGGAAATGTCTGCCCGGCCGGAGACCTGCCAGAGCCCGGTTATGCCGGGCTTCACCCGGAGCCGTCCGAGCGCCTGCGCGGGGTAGGCGGCGACCTCCTGCGGAAGGGCGGGGCGGGGGCCGACGAGGGACATCTCGCCACGCAGGACGTTGAAGATCTGCGGCAACTCGTCGAGCGAGCTGCGTCGCAGGAAGCGCCCGATGCGGGTCACACGGGGGTCGTTCCGGGACTTGAAGCAGATGCCTGCACGGTCCGATTGCGCCAGAAGCGCGGCGCGGCGCTCCTCGGCATCGGTGTACATGGAGCGGAACTTCAGCACCGGAAAGGGCGTGCCGTCCTTGCCGACGCGGGTCTGCCGGTAGAATGCGGGGCCGGGGCTGTCGAGGCGGATCGCCAGTATGACCAGCAACAGCAGCGGCGAGAGAGCCACTGCCGCAAGTCCTGCGAGCGTCAGGTCGAGCAGGCGCTTGCGCAGGCCGATCGGGTCGACCGAGCGCAGCGCGTGCAGCGCGGCGCGCGCCATGAAGGTGGCGTTGCCGACGAGGTAACGGCGGGCCATGCGGCGGGGCTCGATCGCCAGTCGCCAGACCCATTCGCAGCGCGCCTTGCGGACCGCGTGCGGGGCGCGCCGGACGTTTCCGGCAAGGAAGTCGAACAGAGCGCCAACGCCGAGCCGCACACGCGGCGCCAGCCGCTCCGCGTTCCGGGCAAGCCAGACATCCTGAAGCGGCACGCCCATGGCGACGATGAGTATGTCGGCGCCGGACGCGTTGATGGCGTCGATCGCGGCCGCCTCGTCGGCGGCGCCTGCGTAGCCGTCTCTCGTGCCCACCACCCGCAGGCCGGGCATGTCGCGGCAGAGCCGATCCGCCGCACGGTCGGCCGTGCCAGGGGTGCCTCCGAAGAGGAAAACCGAAAGCCCGCGCTGGCGTGCCTCGCGCAGCAGCGCCGGAACGAAATCGGTGCCGTTGAGGTTCGCCGCAAGCCGCTGGCCTGTCATCCGTGCCGCCAGCTCGACGCCGATGCCATCCGGCAGGATCATGTCCGCGCGGCGCAGGGCGTCGGCATAGGAGGGATCGCGCGCCATGACGTTCGCGCAATGTGCGTTGAGAAAGGCGACGGTCCTGCGTCCCGGAGCCAGAACGCTTTCGATCGTTGCCCGTGCGGTTGCATCGACGAGCGGCAGGCCAATCACCTCGCGCCTTGGCAGGTCTGCATCAGACCTTTGGATATGCTGCGTATTCTGCCCGCTGAATTCGGTATCGGCCGCGTGCTTCATGTGATCCTCCCTGGGTTCGTGTGAATTTAACCCATAGGTTCACTACTCAGCGGCGCGCTTCAACGGAGCGTCAGGAGAACCGATCGAGCCTGACAGGTGGGCGTCCGGCTGCGGGTATGGAAAATCTGTCCCACCGGATAGGTCGCCTGTTCTGGCGGATTGGCAGACTCGGTTTTTCACAACTTTGGCGAGCTTGCGCGCTATCTTGTTGCGCGAGGGGAAACCACCGCCGAGGTTAGGAGAACATCATGCGCCTGTTGATTGCCGACGATCATGACCTTCTGAGAGATACGCTCGTCATGTTTTTCGAAAGCGCGAGCGACATTTCCGTCGTCACTGCCGCGAGCTTCGGCGAGGCGGAACGAATGATCGAAAAGGACGGCCCGTTCGATCTGGTGGTGCTGGATTTCAACATGCCCCAGATGGGCGGCCTGTCCGGGCTGGAGCGTCTGCTCGCCCGCCCGGAGCAGCCTCGGGTGGCGCTGATCTCAGGCGAGGCCCGCCGCGAGGTCGCGGAGAAGGCGCTGGCCATGGGTGCCTGCGGGTTCATCCCGAAGACGGTGACCGCGCGGAGGCTGGTGAATGCGGTGCGGTTCATGGCGATGGGCGAAGTCTACGCGCCCATCGATTTCATGAGCGGGCCCGAAACGCGCGAGATCCATCCGGTGGCCCAACAGCTGTCACGCCGCGAGAAGCAGGTCGCCAAGGGGCTGACCGAGGGCAAGTCGAACAAGGAGATTGCCCGCGACCTTGACCTACAAGAACCAACCATCAAGTTGCACGTGAAGACGCTCTATCGCAAGATCGGCGCGTCGAACCGCACGCAGGCCGCGCTGATTGCGCGCGAGGTCGGTCTCGCCTGAGCGCGATCCCTTCGGATAGCGCGGCGATGCTATCAGCCAGCCTGCATCGCCCTCACGCCGCCTCGCTATCCGGCGGCGCAGGGGACCCCGGGGGCGACGCCGGGATAGACTGTCGGACGAAGGAGAGCTTTCATGTCCGACATCACTGCCCGCGGTCCTTCTGTCCGCCGATACGCTCCGATACCCGGTCTGCTGCGTACGCCCCCGCGCGAGCTTTCGCTGGGAAGGATATTTGGCGGCGGGCGGCCGAGCGACCTTGTCCGCCTACCGCGCTACCTGATCCTCGTGTCACTGGGCGCAGTTGCGATCTGGGCGCCAATCACCACGTACCTCAGGAAGGCGCCGCTCAGCTTCAGCTCCGAGATGTCGTTGATCCTGCCCGGCTCCGGCGCGGCGGCCTCGCTCAACCTCGCCGATATCGGGCAGGCCTCGTCTTTCGCCAACTCTGCCTTCTCCTCGAACGCGATCAGCCCGACCGAGACCTACAAGCGCCTGCTAGGCGCCGACCGCATTGTCGATGCCGCCGCCACCGCGCTGGGAGAAGAGCTTCGGGACATCGGGCGGCCCAAGGTCCAACTCGTGGACCAGACCGGGCTCATTCGGGTGCAGATGAAAGGTCCCACACCCGAAGCCGCCCGTGACCGCACAGAGGCGCTGCGCCAAGCCTTCTTCACCGAGGTTGACGCGCTGCGCCATGACGAGCTGTCGGTGCGCGAAGCCGGGGCGCTGTCCGCCATCGAGGACTATCGCGGCTCGGTCGCCGACACGCGCGAGACCATCGCCGCGCTCCAAAGGGAAACCGGCCTGGTCTCGTCGGCCCAGTACGACCGGCTCGTCGCCGCGGCGGACGAACTGCGCGCGGAACTGGCTGGGCTCGCCTCTGAACTTGCACAGAAAACCGAGGCAGTTGCCGCGCTGTCGCGCAGCCTGGGCATCTCGCCGGGACAGGCTGCTGTCAGCATCAAGCTCTACGCCGATGCCGACTACACGGCTTTGCTAGAGGAAATTGCGCTGCACACCGCGGCATTGGCCCAGGCGGGCTCGCGCTATGGAGCGCGCCACCCCGAGGTCACCGCGGCGCGCGCGGCGCTCGAGGCAGCACGTTCCATGGCCCGCGCGCGCGCCATGGCCCTGACCGGCCTCTCGGCCGATGCGGTGGCGGGGCTCGACCTCGCCCAGCCCGGTGTGCGGGCCGATCTGCTTGCGGAGCTCGTCCGCGAAGAAGCCGCACGCCGAGGTCTGAGCTCCGAGCACGACTCGGTGGCACGCCGCCTCGACGCTGAAACCGCACGTCTGGACGAACTGGCTCCCTTCGCGGCGCGGCTCGAGGACATGCAGCGCGACTTTTCGGTTGCGGAAGCGGTCTTCGCTTCGGCCATCGCGCGCAGCCAGTCCAGCAAGGCTGACATCTACGCCTCCTACCCGCTGGTGCAGCTCTTGGAGAACCCCTCGTTGCCGGACCGGCCGACCTCGCCCAACCGCAAGCTGGCGCTCGCGGCCGGGGGTGCGGCAACCATGATGCTTGTCTTCGGCCTGCTTCTCGCCTGGATCCGCCGTCCGCTGATCGGGCGCATCCTCGCCCGCCCCATGGGCGCGCCATGACCGGGCGCGGCCGACCCGATGCCATGACCCCACCCGAGGCGCTGGCATGGCGCGCGATGGTGATGACTTGGGTGTTTTACGGGATGGGCGCGCTCTATGTGGTCGGCCCGATGCTTGGCTGGACCTTCGCGGGCATGGCGGTGTTGGCACTCTACCTGGGACCGGCAATCCGCGCCGATCTGCGCGCGACCGGTCCGGTCCCCGCCGTGGTCTGGCTCTGGTTCGCCGGCATGCTGGTCATGCTGATCGCGCTTTGGGGCGGGCATCTGGGCTGGGGGCTGGGCGCCAAGCAGACCATCAAGTCCTCGATCGGCTGGGCGAAGGGCTGGGCGCTGGTCGCGCTCTTCATCTTTGCGGGTGCCGTTCTCCCGATCCGCCGCGAAGTCCTGATCCGCGGTCAGTGTGCCATCGGCTTCTGGACCCTGGTGCTCGCGCCGTTGCTTCTGGCCGCGCCTTACCTAGGCTTGCCGGAGCGCATCTTCACCTCGCCGCTGAAAGCTATCGGGGGTCCGGGCCCCGAGTATTTCTCAGTCTATTTCTTCACCTACGATCCCGCCACCTGGACTCCGCGCTGGCAGTTCTATCTGCCCTGGTCGCCCTTCGCAGCATTGCTCGGCGTGGTCATGGTGCTCTTCGCGCTCGAGGAAAGGCACCGTGGCTGGATGGCGGCGGGGATCGGGGCCGGGCTGCTGATGATCCTTGCCTCGAAATCGCGGATGGGCCTCGTCGGATTGGTGGCCTGTACGATCGGCCCCCGCATGCTGCCCCTGGTGCTGCGCAGTTCTGCCTGGCTGGCACTCGCTGGCGTCACTGCATCTCTTGCGGTGCTGGGCACATGGCTCCTCGCGAGCGCCGAGGCCGGTGTCGCGGCGTTCAAGGGTGCTCGCGCCGACAGCACGCGGGTGCGCGAGACCCTGCAGCGCATCGCCTTCGAGCGGTGGCGGGAAGAGGCGCCATGGTTTGGCCACGGGACCGTGCAGCCAGGTCCGCACCTCGTCGAATACATGCCCATTGGAAGCCATCACACCTGGTACGGCTTGCTCTTCGTGAAGGGGCTGGTCGGGTGCGGAGCGCTGTTCGTGCCGCTCGTGGCGCATCTCGTTGTGGTGCTGGTCGATGCCGCCCGCCATCCGCGCGGACGGCTGCCGCTCGGCATCCTGATGACGCTCGTGCTGCTGTCCTTCGGCGAGAACCTCGAGATCGAAGCCTACATGTTCTGGCCCGCGCTCTTGCTCCTTGGGGTGCATCTTCGCGAAGTCGCGGAAGAAAAGAGTCGCCAGAGCAGCCCTGTCGCGCAAACCCAGAGCGGGGATCATCTGGTGAATCCGTCCTGACAGGTGAGCGACATGAGCGAACGGATATGACCGGGAGCTGACGGAGCCACAATGGACCGTGGGGATGGTCGCAAGCCTCCTGCGCTTGGCCGGCCTGCACCGGCCCGTTCCGGACCACTCGACGCTGTGCCGCAGACAAGAGACGCTCAAGGTGCAGGTCCCCGGTCGCCGTGCCGACGGACACTCGTGGCCCCCCCCACGCCCTTTTCGCCTCGGAACGGGTGGTTGCCACCATCCGGCCATGCGACGGAGTAGGCGCCGTTGTCGGTCGCGAACATCACCATCGTATTGTCGGCCACGCCCAGCTCGCCGATCAGGCCGAGCAGCTCGCCCACGATGTCGTCCATCTCCATCATGCCGTCGGCATAGAGGCCGTATCCGCTCTTGCCCGCGTATTTCTCGGAAAGGTGGGTGCTCAGGTGCATCCGCGTCCTATTGTGCCAGAGGAAAAACGGCTCGTCCGCCTGTATCGCGTCGGTGATGAAGCGCTTCGATTCTTCGAGGATTTCCCGTCGAGGTTTTTTGCCGTTCAGCGCCGAAGCCGCCGAGGTCCTCGATCCGCTGTGAGCCGTCTTCCCCGGCCGAGGAATGAATGATCCCACGCTGCTGGGCGTCGCCGAGAATGGGGGGGTCCTTGGGGTAGTCGTGGTGTTCCGTGTCTTCCCCGGCGTTCAGGTGATAGAGAATTCCGAAGAACTCATCGAAACCGTGCGCCGTCGGCAAATGTGCGTCGTGACCTGCCCCCTGCCGGTCCCTCATTCATAACGAGAGTCTGCAGGTTTGATTTGGGTATTCGGCTTCCTGAGCAAGGAGTGGGGCTGCGAGCAAGATGACGGACGCGACCGAGATCAACCCAATCGTTGAAAAATCTTCGGCTGATAAGCTTGAAGTTGAATTGTCGTAACCTTTCCACACGTCCTGCAAAATGCAACACCCTTTCAAACAATGGGAATTTCGCTGCAAGACTGCGCCTGCGCGTGGTGTCGGGTTCGCCTGAAATGCAATGACGAAGAGGCTGCTCGCGTCGTGACTTGCCCAGCCCCCTGGCTGCACCAACGCAATCTCTGGTGCAATTTGCGAGCAATCTAATTTGGCGAAGCGAGCTCTAGTGCTTAAAGCTGCGCGCCCGAAGGACCTTTCCCCGCGGAACCGCAAATGTCGCAAAAGGGCTCGGACCGGTCATGCGGCGCCGCGGCGTCGGGCCACCAGTGTGCCGACACACCAGGTTTCAACTGGGGAGGCACGAACGCCCGAGTTACGAGCCGGGCTCTGCCTAGCCTCCCCAAGAAATCAATTCATAGAAGGCGCGAGAACGCCGCATTCAGGTTGGCATCGTGAGCCTTGGCGGATGCGGCGCCGGGCACCATGTCGAACCCATGCGGCGCACCTGCGTAGATGTGCAGTTCGCAGGGCACACGTTCACGGACCATGCGCAGGACATATGCGGTATCTTCTTCAAGAAAGAGATCCAGATCACCGACGGCCACGAAGGCTGCAGGAAGACCAGCCGTCGAAGGAACATGGGAAGGCGAGAACTGGCCGATGCGACCGTCGTCCAATTGGTAGTCGCCACGCAGCGCGTCCCAGCCAAATCGCGTGTTGGCTCGGGTCCAGACAAATTCTCCAGTGGTCAGGTTATTGACCGGTGCGGCCGTCGTTCCCGTGCGGTAGTCGAGCATCGGGTAAATGAGGAACTGCGCCCTCACAGGCACGTCACCGCGGTCACGGGCGAGGATCGCCAATGCAGCAGCCAGGCCCCCGCCGGCAGACTGGCCCATCACCGAAATGCGTAACGGGTCGATGCCGAGCGAGGCCGCATTATCATGGAGGTAGCTCAAAACGGCGTAGCAATCCTCCACCGGGCCGGGGAATGGAGCTTCCGGGGCCAGGCGGTATTCTGCATTGGCCACAAGCGCGCCGGTCCGCTGCGCGAAGTCATGGCACAGCGCGTCGAAGCTTTGCGCCTGGTTGAGTATCATGCCGCCGCCGTGAATGAAGAGAATGCAGGGCACCGGGCCCTCCGGGGTCAATTCGGGCCGAAACAGTCGAAAGCTCGCGGGGCTGCCGGGCACATCCACGATCTCGGCCTTGTCCGGCATGGCTCTCGCGGCACCATTGGCATCCACCGCCGCGCGCAGTTGCGGCAGTGTTTCGGCAGTGATGTCGAACGGGCTGACATCGGCCAGCAAGCGCAAATCCGGACTGACCAGATCATAGGTGGATTGAACGACGTCCACTGCAGGGCCCGCAGGGCTGAACTCTGCATAGGCGCGAGGAGGGACTGCCGCTCCGAGCGCCGCGACCGCAGAGCCTGCCAGAAAGCTGCGTCTCGTGGTCATGGCGAGCCTCCCTTCGTGGTGGTCCCTCGACAATCGAGGCCGCCCTGCGGCTATACGGTGAGCCCGCGAATTCATTCGGGCATTGATTCAGATCAATCCGCGCGACGGGCAAAGATCGAAGGGAATTCCGGGTGTGACGGCGGCCATGCCCGGCAGCGGATGGTCTTCGAGTTCCATCCGTGGAGGGTTCGGTGGAGTCGGTCAGCGCATGGTGCACGACCCGCAGCTTTCGGGTTGCGAGCCAAGGGGAACAAAGTCGATACCCGCGCTTACCGCCGGTCGAACGACCTCTGGCATCGGCGAGCGCCGCAACAGCTTCGTGAGCGTCCGCTTTTGCGAACCTTTCCGCGGAATTTCGCAGTTGCAGGAGAGCTGTCGCTGCGCATAGCACGAATGTCGTGGAAGGGCTGGACCCGGTCATGCTCCGCGCCTGGTCCGACCGACGGCTGTGCAGGGAGCGCCAATAGGCGACCCAAGCTGCCCTATTCCCCCGTGCTCCTCCTCGAGCGGACTCAGGCGCCGGATCTCAGCCACCCCATGCAGGCGGTGAGTTTCTTCCAACGATATAACCTCGCTTCTGCCGCGCCCACCTTCCTGTTTTTCTCACCAATCGCCGTGCCGACTTTCGCCTGCCTGAGCGGAAACGCGATCTGCTCGTCGGTGCATTTGTCCTTCGGCATCCGAGCGCTCCCCTGCCGCCAGGGTCATGCTTGAAATTTCGCACTCACTTGTATCAGGTCTCGGGGGCAGGACCCCGGCTGCATCGTTCCCGGACGGTACCCCGGCTTGCGTGATTGCGTGCATTGTGGGATCGAGAAGAGAGAAGTTGATCCAGTGGACAATTGCAGCGTCCCCTGCCTTCCTTTCTTGGAATGAGGTTCATCGCGGCATGCAAGTCGCCGAACATCGCATCCATCAGGTGTTCCGGGTGAGCGTGATCCTCAAGGGATTGCACGCTCTGATAGAGATTGCTGGCGGGCTCGTGTTCTACTTCGTTTCCGCACCTGCGATACTCGGCTGGGTCAATCTGCTGACGCGGGAGGAACTGACAGAAGATCCGCGGGACTTTATCGCAACGCACCTCTTGAACGCCACGCAGAACCTTAACGGTGCTACGGAGTCCTTCTACGCCTTCTACCTGATCAGCCACGGCCTGATCAAAGTCGTCCTGGTGGCCGGACTGTTGCGCGAGAAGCTGATTGCCTATCCCCTGTCGCTGATCGCTCTTGGCGCATTTATTGTCTATCAACTCTACCGCTACAGCTACACGCACGCGTTCGGGCTGATCCTGCTGACGGCGTTCGACCTCATCGTGATCTTTCTCGTCTGGCATGAGTGGCGCCTGCTGAGAAAACACATACCAGTCGGTTGACGATGGGGTCGGCTCAAGCCGCGGTCGCTGTGATGCACCAGCCCCATGGCCTTTGTCGGCCTTCAGTCATGGACCGCCTGCTCCAGTGCATCCAAGACGAAACCTGTCTGCCGTGACGTGCTGGCGCGCCAGCCGACGATCTTGCGTGCATAGGCATCGATGACGAAAGCGACATGGACGAACCCCTTCCAGGTCGCGCCTTAGGTGAAATCGTCGTCCATTGGCTCGGACCAATGGCGCCTGCATGGACGACCCCACAGCATGTTGGGCGCCGGAACCCGGTTCTCCCGCTCGAGCGACTTCATCCTCTCGGCCATGTCGCTGGGAATGCCTGCGCGGCGGCCACTGTCGACCTCTGCCTTCTTGACCCAGTCGTTCAGCGTGTCCGCGAAACAGCCGATCCTCGCCGCGATAGACGTGACCTCCCGCCATCGAGAACCGAGCGGACCCGCGCCATCGAGAACCACCCGCCCGGCACGCTCGCCCTCGTCTGGGGAAAACTTGTTCGGGGTCTTGCTCATGATGCTCCAACCTACTCAAGAGTTGGAGCCTCCGGCAAACGCGGGGCGGATCAGCAAGGCTTTGAGAAGATATCATGGACGGGTTGAATGATAGCGGGGCCGTACCGGACGCCCCGCAAATCATCGATAGCACCGTCATCCGCGCCCATCATCAGGCGGCGGGTGCTGAAGGGGGCTCCGCGACAGAGAATTTGCCGCTCAAGGGGTAGCTTCACGGCCAAGATCCACCTGCTTGCCAGCGCCGCAGGGTTGCCTGTGAGGAGCGACATCACTGCGAGGCAAACCTACGACACTCCCGGTGTCGGTCCGGTCATGGCCGGTAACCCGCCCGCACCAAGTGTCATGCTGCCTGACCGTGGCCATGATGCTGGCAGCATTCGTGAAACCATGGACAAGCGCGGTGTCCTTCCCGTCATCCCAAGGCGTACGTCACGCAAGAAGCGTGTCGCC
This sequence comes from Salipiger mangrovisoli, assembly GCF_015223355.1. GTDB lineage: Bacteria > Pseudomonadota > Alphaproteobacteria > Rhodobacterales > Rhodobacteraceae > Salipiger > Salipiger mangrovisoli. The sequence continues at coordinate 32,612 of NZ_JADFFK010000014.1, forward strand.
GTCGAACGGCCATTGCATTGTCTGCGGAACCTCGTGGAACGCTGCGTCAACAAGTTGAAGAACGCACGCCGCGTCGCCACCCGCCACGACAAGACAAGACAAGACAAGACAAGACAAGACAAGACAGCAGAAGGCTTCCTCGACTTTGTCTACATCGCCTTGATCCGACTTTGGGTGCGTCCTTTTTCAACATGACTTAAGAACGCAGGATCATATCAGCTGCTTTCTCGGCGATCATCACGGTCGGGGAGGCCGTGTTGCCGGACACGATCCGCGGCATGATCGAGGCATCGACCACCCGCAGGCCATTCACACCCCTGACGCGCAGCGAGGGGTCGACCACCGCCGCCGCGTCGCTGCCCATCCGGCAGGTGCCGACCGGGTGGAAGATGGTTGTCGCGATATTGCCCGCCGCCTCTAGCAGGTCGGGATCGCTCACGACGGCCGGACCAGGCAGAATCTCCTGCGGTGCATAGGGGGCCAGGGCACGAGCCGTCATGATCTTCCGCGCCTGACGGATGGATGCCAACGCGATGCGCCGGTCCGCTTCAGCACTGAGATAGTTGAGGCGAATGTCCGGCTGCCGATCAGTTTCGGCGCTGGTGATATGGCTCGAGCCGACGCTCTCGGGTCGCAGGTTGCAGACCGAGACGGTGATGGCCGGGAAGTCGTGCAGCGGGTCGCCCAGCTTGTCGGTGGAGAGAGGTTGGACGTGATATTCGAGGTCGGGCATGTCGAGCGAGTGGTCGGAGCGGGTGAACATGCCGAACTGGCTTGGCGCCATGGACATCGGCCCGCTGCGCCTGAGCGCGTATTCGGCAGCGATGCGCAGCTTGCCGCGCAGAGAATTCGCCACCTCGTTCAGCGTCACCGTGTTGCTGACGCGGAAGACGGTGCGGATCTGCAAATGGTCCTGCAGGTTCGCGCCGACCCCTGGCTGCGCATGGCGCACCTCGATCCCGTGATCCCCCAGGAGACCCGGATCGCCTATGCCCGAAAGCTCCAACAGCTTGGGTGAATTGATCGCCCCCGCCGCCAAGAGGACTTCGGCCTTCGCGCATGCTTCATGCACGCGCCCCTTGTGGCGGAAACGGACGCCGGTCACCTGCCGTCCCTCGATCACCACCTGCTGCGTTTCCGCATGGGTCATCACGCGAAGGTTCGGACGGCTCATCGCGGGCCGAAGGAACCCCTTGGCGGTGTTCCAGCGCACGCCATTGCGCTGGTTCACCTCGAAGAAGCCCGAGCCTTCGTTGCTGCCATCGTTGAAGTCGGCGCGGGGCTCGATGCCGAATTCCTTCGCGCCTTCCTGCACGGCGCGCAGGATTTCCCACTCCAGCTTCTGCCGCGACACCTTCCATTCCCCGCCCGCCCCGTGCAGGGGGCTCGCCCCGGCGTGGTGGTCCTGGGACTTGATGAAATAGGGCAGCACGTCATCCCATGCCCAGCCAGGATTGCCGAGCTGACGCCAGCGATCGTAGTCGGCGGCGTGGCCGCGCATGTAGATCATGCCGTTGACCGAACTGCATCCGCCCAGAAGCTTGCCGCGCGGGTAGGCGAGGCGGCGACCGTTGAGCCCGGGCTCGGCGGCGGTGGTCATCATCCAGTCGGTGCGTGGATTGCCGATGCAATAGAGATACCCGACGGGAATGTGCACCCAGTGATAATTGTCCGACCCGCCCGCCTCGAGCAGGAGCACACGGCACTTCGGGTTCGCGCTCAGCCGGTTGGCAAGAACACAGCCCGCGGTTCCTGCCCCGACGATGATGTAGTCGTATTCGCCTTCGAGAGGCTGTGGCCTTGTCATGATGTCAGCCTCCACTCCCTCGGCCGCGGGCCCAGAACGGACGCATGGCATCGCGCAGGTCGAGGTAGCGGCGGTAGCGGGCATCGTAATGCGCCGCCATGGCGGGGTCCGGCTCGTAGCTTGCACTGACCCGGGTCATGGCCGCGATGCCGCTTTCGTAGGTCTCGAAAAGCCCCGCCCCGAGGCCCGCCCCGATCGCGGCACCAAGCGCACCGGTCTCTTGAGCTTCGGCGACGCGCACCGGGACCTGGATGCCGTCCGCGAACATCTGCGGCCAGACCGGGCTGCGCGAGCCGCCACCGGAAAGCGCCGCGTGATCAAAACACACGCCTGCGCTTTTCAGGGTCTCGATGTGACGCCGATGCTCGAACATGACACCCTCCATCAGCGCGCGCAGCAGATGCCCTTCCGTGTGCCATCCGGCGATCCCGTAGAAGCCGGCGCGGAACTCCGCGCCCTCGCCCGATCCGTAGAGGAAGGGGTGAAACAGCGGATCATCCTCGGCCGGCACCACCTCGGCGACCTTGGCATTGCAGTGGCCGAACGGATCGGGGTGATGCCCGCCCCGTTCAACGAATTCCCGCACGTACCATTCGAGGTTGGCGGCGGAGGTGGCGCTGGAGTCGATGTTCACGAAGCGCTTGGGGCCGAAGCCGGCAGCCATGAAGACGCTGTCGTTCACCACCGGGGCCGAAGAGAACACCTGATTGATGCTCCAGGTCCCGATAATGATCGAGGCCTCGCCGGGGGCGACCACCCCGGACCCCATGGCGCTGGAGACAACGTCGAAGAACCCGCCGACGACGGGTGTGCCCTCGGCTAGGCCCGTCCGCTCGGCAGCCTCGGCGCTCACGCGGCCCGCGATCGCGCTGGGATCGACGAGGCGCGGCAGCAGCCGCCGCGCGTCCGAGAGTCCGTAGAGGTCCAGAAGCGTGTCGTCATAGGTGCAGTCCGGCATCCGCAGCAGCCCGCAGCCCGACATGTCCGAGCTGTCGCTGGTCAGCTCGCCCGTCAGCCGGAAGTTGATGAAGTCCTTGCACAAGAGCAGCGTTCCGGCCTTGGCGTAAAGTTCGGGCAGGTTCTGCTTGACCCAGGCCAGGAGAGTGGGGGTCTGCGCGGACCATGGTTTCTGCAGGCAGATCGCATGCAGGGCATCGCCCGACGCGTCGCCGAGCTGCGCCGCCACGCGCTGCCCACGGGTGTCCAGAGACTGGATCCCGATGAGCGGCGCGCCCGAGCCGTCCAGAAGATAGAGCCCGTTGCCATGGCCCGCGCAGCCGATTGCCGCGATCTGCGACGGATCTATGCCAGCGCTCTCGATGCAGGTGCGGATCGCCACACAGGCATTCGCCCAGAGTTCATTGAGGTCGCGTTCGACATGGCCAGGCTGCGGCGTCGAGGACCGCCCGTCCAGCGCATGCATCGCGATCTGCCGGCCCTCTAGGTCGAAGAGCACGGCCTTGATCACGGTGTTGCCGGCGTCGAGTCCCAGCAGATATGTCCTGTTGTCAGCCACGGTTGTAAATGTCCCACGCTTCTTCGCCGCCCGCACCCTGATGAATCATCGCCATCAGCGCCGCGACCACGGCCTTCGGATTGTCATGCTGGTAGATGTTGCGGCCATAGACCATGCCCTTGGCGCCCTGCGCCATGAGCGCGGCGGATTTCTCCAGCACCTGGCGCAGGTCCTCCCTGCCGCCGCCGCGCACGAGCACCGGCACCCGCGCGGCCTCGACCACCCGGTGGAAATCCTCGGGACTTGCAGTCGGGTCCGCCTTGATGATGTCGGCCCCCATTTCCGAGGCAAGCCGGACAAGCGTCACGATCTTTTCCGCATCGCCATCCACCTGGTAGCCGCCGCGTATGTCATTGGGGAGCATCACCAATGGTTCGATCATCAGCGGCATGCCGTACTTGTGGCAGGCGGCGCGCACGCGCGAGATATTCTCCACGCATTGGCGGAACAGCTCGGGCTCATCGGGCAGCATGAACAGATTGACCACCACGGCTGCGGCATCCATCTCCAACGCACCGATGATCGGCTCGTCGGCATTCTGCAGCATCGACCACATCACCCTGTGCCGCTGGTCGTTGTACGGGTTGCCCATGTCGATCCGCATGACCAGCGCAGGCTTGTCCTTCTCCGGACGGCTCTGCAGCAGATCCGCCTGGCCATAGGCGCATTGGATCGCGTCGGGCCGCGCGCGGATCAGCGTGTCCATCACCGCGGCCATGTCCTCGAGGCCGACCATGAAACTCGGCTCGTTGCACACGCCGTGATCTATCGCCACGTCGAGGCACCCGCCATTCGTGAACAATCGATTCATGCGGGCCTTGCTGCTAACGCGCATTCGGTTCTCCTTTGTGTTGATCTTTGGTCCAGCACCTGCGGGGAGACCCCGTGGTAGCGATGAAGCTCTTCCCCGAGCGCCGCGATCTCTGCGGCGCGTTGCTGTGCCGACCAGTCGAGCGCCCGGCCCATCGCGTCGGCGATGCCGTTGATCAGCTCGGTGCTGATCTGTCCGGTGATCGCCAGATCGCTCCGCCGAAGCACGACGTCCGACAGGTGCAGGGCACGTTCGTGCGCGGTCATCCAGGCAATCTCGGCGGCCGTCAGGGTACACCCGCTTGTCAGCGGCCGGTCGTCGGCACGGCCGGCGCAGAACGCCAGGACATCCTGTGCGCGGGTTCCGTAGGTCTCGGCCATGCGCGCGGCGCGCTCTTCCGAAACACCGAAGTCTCGTCTCAGCTCCAGCCGGAGCGCGGCGCTGCCTGGAAAATTCCGCCCGCCACCGATCGGCAGCTTCGCGGTGTGCGCCACGCGCGCGCGCACAAGCTCGGCCAGCACGGCGTCGGTGGTTTGCTCGGCAAAGGCCCGGAAGGTCGTCCACTTGCCGCCGACCATGCAGATTTGCGGCACCGCGCCGTCGATCCGGTGAGTGAAATGCCCGCGCGAGATGCGCCCGGTGAAGGCTTGGTTGCTTTGGGGCAGGGGACGAATGCCGCTGTAGCTGAAGACGATGTCCTGCTCCGCGAGCGGGAGATCGGGAAAGACCCGCCCCACGGCCTCCAGGATATACCGGCGCTCGAGCTCGGTGCAGGCGGTTCGGGTCGGCGTCTCGACGCGGATGTCGGTGGAGCCGGCAAGCACCTTGCCCAGGTAGGGAAACATGATGCAGACCCGTCCGTCAGAGTTCTCGAAGAAGATCATGTGGCCGCCGAGCGCCGCATGCAGCGCGGGATTGTCGACGATGAGATGCGATCCCTTCGTCCCCGACACCATCGGCGTGCCGTTCTGCGCAGCGTCGCCGAGATCGCGCCGCACCTCGTCGAGCCATGCCCCGGCGGCATTGACCACCAACCGCGCGGCGATGGGAAGGGTGTCCCCGTTTTCGCGATCGGTGAGCGTGAATTGGTCGCCGTCGCGGGTGATCACGGCATAGTTCAGGGCATGTGACTCCGGTGCCATCCGCGCGGTGTCGAGCACGAGCTCCAGGCCAAGTCGCTCGGGATAGGAAATCCAGGCGTCGTGATAGGAGGCCGAACACCGCACCTCGGGTGACAGGGCCGGCCATTTTTCATGCGTGGTCCTGCCATTGCGGAACTGGTGCGGGGGCAGGGCGCGTCGCCTGCGGGTGACCAGATCATAGAGCGTCAGCCCGATCTTCACCGGAAGCGCGCCGCGCCGCGCGGGCTTTCCGGACTGACCAAGGAACCCCGCCGCCGCATTGAGCATTCCGGAAAAGACCGAGCTGATGGGGATCGTGGTGGGCAGCGGGCGCACAAGATGGGGCGCGTTGCGCAGCAGGGCGTCGCGCTCGGCGAGCGACTCCTTCACCAGCCCGAATTCGCCGTTCTCGAGATAACGCAGGCCGCCGTGGATCATCCGCGAAGGCGCAGCGCTGCACCCCGAGCAGAAGTCGTTCCGCTCCACCAGCAATACCCGCAGGCCCTGCAGCGCGAGTTCGCGATAGACACCAAGCCCATTGATCCCGCCGCCGACGACCAACACGTCGAAGCGGGCGTTCTCGCGGATCTTGTCGAAGCTGTCGTGTCGTTCCAAAGGCAATCCTCCTCCGTTCGCCGGAGAAGCTCTCCGGCGCTGGATGGTTCGGCGGGTTTCGGGCGGTCAGCCGTCGAGGTCGATGAGGTGGCGCGCCGCGGCGGTGGAAATCGCCGTAAGCTCCTCCGGCTGCAGGCGAATGCGGCCCGCGGCCGCATTCTCGCGGGCCTGTTCCGCGGTGCGCGCGCCGCAAAGCGAGAAGGTGATGCCGGGCTGTTGCACGGTCCAAGCGATCACAGCTTGCGCCAGGGTCGCGCCATGCACCTCGGCGATGGGCGCGATCTTCTCCATGAAATCCGCGATCTTGCGCCGGTTGCCCTGCGAGAACCGCGGATTGTCCCGGCGCTGGTCGTCTCCGGAAAAGACCCGGTCCGGCCCGACCTTGCCACTGAGCAGCCCGAGCGCGAGCGACGAGTAGCTCAGCACCGAGACCCCGTTCTCGCGGCAGAGCGGCAGCAGCGATTGCTCGAGATCGCGCTTGAGCATGCTGTACTCTTCCTGCACCGCGTCGAGCTGGCCCGCGGCGAGATAGGCCGTGACGTCCGCCGGGGTGGTGTTGCTGGCACCGATGGAGCGGATCTTGCCCTGCGCCTTCAGGGACTCGAGCGCTTCCATCGTCTCGTCGATCGGAGTGGTCGGATCCTGCCAATGGGTGATGTAATGGTCGATGCGGTCGGTCCTGAGCCGCTTCAGGCTCTGTTCCACTTCGTGAATGATCGCGTCCTTGCCAAGGTAGCGATGCACCGGCTGGCCGTCGTAGTCGAAGAAGTGATTGCCCTTCGTCGTGTGCCACACCAGCCCGCATTTGGTCGCCAGCACCACCTTGTCGCGCCGGCCGACAAGGGCCTTGCCGACAATCTCCTCGGCCAGACCCTGGCCATAGGCGGGCGCCGTGTCGATCAGGGTCACACCCTCGTCGACAGAGGCCTGGATGGCTGCGATCGAGGCGGCCTCTTCGGTGCCGCCCCACATCCAGCCGCCGATCGCCCATGTCCCGAGCCCGATCACCGAAGCCTCGATCCCCGATCTTCCGATTTGGCGCGTCAGCATCTCATGCGGCATGTTCAGACCCTTTCATCTGCGCGAGGACCGCGGCAGCAGTCTCCTCGTCAACTACAAGTGAATTCAGAAGCTTACCGTTCAGCACCGCCTGGATCGGGCGCGCCTTCTGCACGCCGGAAGCGACGCCGATCACGGTGCGGCAGGTCGCCGTGTCATGCGGATGCAGGGCCACGAGGCGCTGGTTGCGCTCGTAGTCCGCCACCTGCCCGTTGATGCCGATCAGATGCGCCATGAACTCGGCGGCGATCCCCATGCCCACGAGCATCTTGCGATCAGCCTCGGGCACCGGATTGAGGTCGTAGTAGCTCGATCCGCGCGGCTCGACCGAGCCGATGCCGGTGAGCGCGACATTGGCGGTGCGCGCAAGGTCGAAGACCTGCTTGATCGGCGCCATGCCGGTCAGCATGTCCCGCTGCGCCCGGTTCTCGGCAAAGAGCGGCGCGTGGATCAGGATCGGCTTGCCGCCGAGCCGTTCGGCCATGCGCGTCACGAGATGGTTCACATCCGTGTAGAACTTGCCCTGCACCCCGCCGGTGAGCGGCACGACGGTGACGTTGAGCGGCTGCTCGGGCGACAGGTTCTCGACGACCGCGCTGACCGCCTTGCCGCCCGTGATCGCGATGACATCGCCGTCGCGCAGGGTCTCGAGCAGGAGGTTGGCTGCGGCGCGGCCAACCTGGTGAAGCGTGGTGTCGGCGTTGCCCGAGACCGTGGGGGTCACCCGTGCCGCGTCGAGCGCGGTCGACGCCACCAAATTCTGTTCGATGTCCGCAAGGCGCTGGAACGGGCTCTTGATGTCTATCTGCACCATGCCGAGCCTGCGGCCCTGCGCGATCAGCCGGTTCACCTTCGAAGTCGACAGGTTGAGCTTCGCGGCGATCTCGGACTGCTTCAGCCCCTCCACGAAGTGCAGCACGAGCACGGTGTGAATCTGGCGGATCAGTTCGAAGTCGGGAGAGGGTTCGGTCATGCCTTGCCCCCCGCGTCGCGCTTCTTGTTCAGGTAGTGGTCGATGGAAACAGCTGTGAGCAGGATCGACCCGCGGATGATGTCCTGCCAGTAGACCGAGACGTCGAGCAGCGCGAGAGAGCTCGACACCACCGAGAGCAGCGCCGCGCCGAGGATCGCGCCGAAGATCGTACCGGAGCCCCCGTTGAGGCTGGCCCCGCCGATCACCGCGGCGGCGATCACGTTGAGTTCCATGCCCAGGCCGAAAGTGGGTTGGGCCGAGCCGAAGCGGGCCATGTAGATGATCCCGGCGATGCCGCAAAGCGTCGAGCAGAGCGTCGTGGTGAGGAAGATCACCCGCTTGGTCCGGATCCCGGAATAGGCCGCGGCCTTCTCGTTGCTGCCGGTGTAGAACACCTTGCGGAACGCGGTGCTGCGCCGGAGCATGAAGTCGAAGCACAGGACCACCACCAGGAAGACGATGATCACCAGTGGCACCGGCCCGATCGAGCCCTGACCGATGAATTTGAACTCCGGCGGCAGCGAGAACAGTCCCAGCGGACGACCGCCGGTGAAGAGAAGGCAGGCCCCGCGCGCGATCACCATCACCGCCAGCGAGACGATGAAATGGTGCAGCCCGATCCGGGTCACGAAGAAGCCCATGAAGGCCCCGATCCCGGTGCAGGCGGCGATGGCCACCAGCGAGGCCAGCCAGGGGTCGACTCCCGCAAGGAAGAGCGATCCGGCGATGACCATCGCAAGCGCGGTGACCGACCCGACCGAGAGGTCGATGCCGCCCGAGATCAGCAGGATCGTCATGCCGACCACCACGATGCCTTCGACCGCAAAGGCCATGACCATCGCGCGCATGTTCACCCAAGTCAGGAAGTAGGGCGATGCGAAGGACATGGCGACGAAGAGCGCCAGGATGATCAGGATCAGCCCGGTTTCGCGCATCCTGAGAAACTTCTTCACCGGGTTGGCTCCCTGCTTGGCGGCTGCGGTCAGTTCGATTGAGTTTTCCACGATCGGTCTTCCTCAGGCATTCAGTGTCGGTTGCGGGGCGGTCTCGAGGCCCGAGGCCAGGCGCATGATGTTTTCTTCGGTCATCGCGTCACCGGCTACTTCGCCAGCGATGCAACCCTCGCGCACCACCAGCACGCGGTCGCAGAGCCCGATCAGCTCGGGCAGCTCGGAGGAGATCACCACGGTTCCGACGCCCTCGCAGGCAAGTTCCCGCAGGATCCGGTGAATCTCGGACTTGGCACCGACATCCACGCCGCGGGTCGGCTCATCGAGGAAGATCAGCCGGGGATTGACCGAGAGCATCTTCGCGATCGCCACCTTCTGCTGGTTGCCTCCCGACAGGGAAGAGACCGGGTCCGAGAGCCGCCCGAACTTGAGGTTGAGTTTCGCTCCCAGACTTCGGGCCAATTCCATTTCCCTTTCGGTCTCGATCAATCCCGACGGGGTGGAGACACGCCCAAGATCCAATGCCGAGACATTCTCCGCGATGGAGCGTTCCAGGAACAGGCCATCGCCCTTTCGGTCTTCGGACAGATAGACGAGGCCAGCCGCGATGCTGTCGCCGTAGTGGCGCAGTTTCAGCGGCTCGCCGTCTAGCAGAACGGTGCCCGAGACGTCGCCTTCAAGGCGGCAGATGCCCTTGACGATTTCGCTCCGCCCCGAGCCGATCAGACCCGCGATGCCGAGGATTTCTCCGCTGCGCAGCGCGAAGGACACGTCCTTGAACCGTGTTTTCTCGGTCAAATCCCTGACCTCGAAGATCACCTCGTCAGTTCGCGTCTCTGCCGCCTGCTTGGGCGGATAAAGCGTGCCGATCTCCCTGCCGACCATCGCGTTGACGACGCCCGAGGGTGTGATCTCGGAAATCTCTGCGGTGGTGATGTACTGACCGTCCCGAAACACGGAGACGCGGTCGCAATTGTCGAAGATCTCGACCATCCGGTGCGAGATGTAGATGATCGAGATGCCCTGCGCAGACAGTCTGCGCATGATCCCGAAAAGGGTCTGCGCCTCGCGTTCTGTCAGCGCGGCGGTCGGCTCGTCGAGGATCAGGACCTTGCAGTCGAGCGTCAGCGCCTTGGCGATCTCGACCAGTTGCTGGTGCGAGATCGGCAGGTCCCGAACGATCGCGCCCGGATCGATATCGCACAGCTGCCCCAGCACGGCGCGGGCTTTCTGCTTGAGCGCGCCCACATCCATGAGAAGGCGGCGGCTCCGGTTGGTGACCGCCATGAACATGTTCTCGGCCACCGAAATATCGGGACAGAGCGCGATTTCCTGATGCACCAGCCCAATCCCCAGCTGCTGCGCGGCGCTTGGTGATGAGATGCGGACCGGCTCACCCTCCCAGAGGATCTCGCCGCCGTCGGGCTGGAGGATTCCGTCGATGATGTTCATCAGCGTGGATTTCCCCGCGCCGTTCTCTCCGGCGAGTGCATGGACCTCGCCGCGGCGCAGCTCGAAATTGACGCCCCTCAGCGCGCGCACCGGGCCGAAGGACTTGCTGACATTGGAGATTTTAAGGATCACGTCGTCGTGCATCAGAGGGCCTCGGATAGGGGCGGTGAGGCGGGCCCGAACGGCCCGCCGCATGGGTCATGCCGGGTCGCGGCCCTGCATGTAGGTGTTCAGATCGAAGCTGTCGGCATTTTCCTTCGTGATCACGGCAAATCCGTTGTCGATGAAGGGGATCTGCACCGGGTTGTAACCCGAGGTCCGGTAGTCGTTGAACGGATCGAAGACTTCGGAATGCGCCGCCATGAAGGTGGCCATGAACCCCATGAAGCCCTGCATGCCCTGGTTGGGGTTCAGCGCCATGTGGATATTGCCGGCCTTGATGTGCTCGAGCGTGGCCGGAGTGATATCCGCATGCATGACCAGCACGTCCGACTTGGCCTCGAGGATCGCCGCAACGGCGCCCTCCGCGGACCCCGCCTCGGGGATCCAGATCGCGCCCAGCTCGGGATTGGCCTGCAGGATCGACGCGGTCGCACGATAGGCGGCTGTGCTGTCCTGATTGGTGGCCTGACGACCGACAAGTTCCATGCCCGGATAGTGCTGCTGCATGTAGTCGATCAGGGCAGTCACGCGGAGGTCATGGTTGGACTGACCCGGATTCTCCAGAACCGCGTATTGGCCCGTCTCGCCGATCTGCTTGACGATCTCCTCGGCGGCGAATTTCGCCTCGGCCAGGTTGTCGGAGGTGATATAGGCGCTGCGGTTGGATTTCGGGGAATCCGCCGCAAAGGTCACCACCTGCGTGCCATCCGAGATGGCGCGGTTGATCGGCTCGATGAACGGATCCGATTGCATCGGATGCACCAGGATGCCCGAGGGCTGCTTCACCATGTCCTGCTCGAAAGAAGCGATCTGCTTGGTGATGTCGTAGTCGGGTGTGCCAGAGAATACCGTTTCGCAGCCGAAGGCGTCGGCCGCCTGCTTGAAGCCCTGGTAGACCGGCACCCAATAGGGGTGGCCGGACACCATGACGTTCATGATATAGGTCTCGCCCGGAGCGCAGTGCAGACCCTCCTGAGCCGTCGCCGGGCTTGCGGTTGCAAGCGATAGCGCAGTGAGTGCCGGGGCCAGAGCCACGGCAATAGCGGATTGTCTCATGTTGTCCTCCCAAATGACCCTGGCAGACGCCAGGGGTTTCGGTGCGTGAGCACTTGCCTCCCCGCAAGTAATTTCACGACCCGCAATTTCTTGCGCAAGGTGACGATAGTCAGGGCTCTCGGCGTCGGTCAACGCTCCGTGAAATTTTTCTTCTTTGCTGCAATTTATTTCACGAAGAGTCAGAGTGGGGCGGTAGGTAGCCGGTACCTCCACCAATTTTCAGATCATGAAAGCGGAGCTCTGCCAGATACAGTCCCTTTGAAGCGATCCGGACCGCTGGTGCACCGATCTCGGCCCAATTGTTGTTGGACCTCCCTGAATGAAGGGAATGCTCGTGCCTGGTCAGCTGTCGTTCGCCCAGCCCTGCGCGCCAATGGAAGGCACCAACCTGGCAGCGTCCGAGCCCAAAATTGAAGAAACACCGTCACTCGTGACAGGCGGGGCAAGCGGCGGCGTTGTCGAAGGCAGCGCCTATTCCCTCGCCGTTCTCGCGCTTGCCGTGTGAGCGCGAAGCAGTGTCGCGATCTTCTCGGTGAAGATGACCATTGCCGGGAAGATCCCGCCTCGCGCCCTAGGCTGGGTAAGAAACTCTTGCGCTCACTAAAGCCGTTTCTTTGCGGTAGTCGAGTGGGGTGAGCGCCTTGCGTCGGTAGGCTGCTCACCCTTGGCGACCTGAGGCCAGCTCACCGGCCTGTCCTCATTCCAGCAGGTTGTTCGGGAGCCACATGGCCAGCTCCGGGAAGGTCATCACCAAGCCTAGCGCGAAAATCTGGAGCAGTACAAAGGGCACCACGCCACGATAGATGTCCCGCATGGCAAGCAGACCGCCCGATGCGCCCTTGAGGTAGAAGAGCGCGAAGCCGAAGGGGGGCGTGAGGAAGGAGGTCTGTAGATTGATGGTGACCATGATCGCCACCCAATAGATCATCTCTTCCTGCGGAAGGTGTCCACCAAGATCGAGCGTTTTCACGATCGGAGCGAAGATCGGCAGCATGATCAGCGTGATCTCGATCCAGTCGAAGAAGAAGCCCATCGCGAAGATCATCACCATCATCGAAATCAGCAGGCCCCAGTTCCCCATCGGCAGGGCGTGCGCCAGTTCGAGGATGAATTCCTCGCCGCCGACCTTCCGGAAGACGTAGGAAAACGACGTCGCGCCAACGAAGATGAAGAAAAGCATCGCCAGCGACAGGACGGAGCTGCTCAATGCGCTGTTCAACACGGGCATCGTCAGGCGTCCGCGCAGCAGGCCAAGCAGCAGGGCGGCGGCAACCCCGATCCCGGAGGCCTCGGTCGGCGTGGCGATCCCCCCGAGAATGGTTCCGAGCACCGACAGGATCAGGACCAGCGGCGCCAGCACCGAGACCATCGTCTCGCGGAAGAGGCCCGGGCTTTCCGCGGCCGGTGGCTCGGCGGGTTGCCTTGGCGCCAGAGAGGGTTGCAGCGTTGTCCGCACGACGATGTAGAGGATGTAGAGCGCCGAAAGCATCAGCCCCGGGACGAGCGCCGCGACGAAGAGCCTTGCGAGGGAAATCGACAGCAGGTTGCCCATGAAGACGAGCATGATCGACGGCGGGATCAGGATGCCAAGCGTCCCTGCCGAGGCGATGGTGCCCGCCGCGAGGCCCTTGTCGTATCCGCGCTGGATCATGGTCGGCAGCGCCATGGAGGTCAGCATCACGATCGAGGCGCCGATGATGCCCGTGGCCGCCGCGAGGATCGTTCCCATCAGCGTCACCGCCAACGCAAGCCCACCGGGCACGCGGCGCAGCAGGCGCTGGAGCGTGATCAGCAGGTCCTCGGCGACCCGCGTCTTCTCGAGCAGGACCCCCATCAGGATGAACATTGGTGCCGCGATCAAGACGGCGTTTTCCATCGTGCCCGAGTAGACCCGGCTGGGGATCAGCGAGAGGTGGACGAGGCGCATCTCTCCGAGGGCAATGGCGAGGAGCCCGAAAATCAGGCTGACGCCCATCAGGACGACGGCCACCGGCGCACCGGAAAACATGCCCAGCACGAGCACAACAAACATACCCAGAGGTAGGATTTCAGCGAGGAAGTCAGTCATAGCGTTTCGAGCCAGGGTGTCTTGATCAGGTCGGGGCGACGCAGGGCGACGATGCAGCGCAGCGCGACGGTAACCGAGCCGAGAATTGTCAGCGCCGCGCCGATCGGAATCGCGGCCTTGATGATCCAGCGGTTGGGAAGTCCCATGCCGCCGGGGCTGCCTTCGCCGCGAATGTAAGCGCGATGCGCGAAATCGGTTCCGAACCAGATCAGGAAGAGCATGAAGGGGATGAGCAGGAAGACGATGCAGGCGAGTTCGATTTTCAACCGTGTTGCCGAGGTCATCTTCGACGCGAACAGGTCGATCTGGACGTGGGCATTGCAAATGTAGGCCCAGCCGAAGCAGAGGACGGCGATGGCGCCATGGATGTGCCACTCCAGTTCCTGGAGCTTGAACGAGCCGGTATCGAAGAAGCGCCGCCCGAAGACGTCATAAAGAATGACGACTATCAGCAGCAGCAGCAGCCAGCCGCATCCACGTGCCACGATCCGGCACGGGACGGACAGCAGATCTGCCAGTCTCAAGAGAGTTAGCATAGCGGGATCCGTTCTGCCGCGCAGCGCACCCCTTGCTCTCCAAAGGGCCGCCGCACCGCATTGTGTGGTGTATGGGGAGGACGAAGCGTCAGCGGATGTAGGCGCGATCGGACCAGAGCTTGAAGTTCTGGCGGAACTCCGAGAGGCTTTCCCAGGCGCGCGCGAAGTCCTTGTCCGCGGCGACCTGCTCCTTGACCACCTCGCCCCAGGCTGCTTGGAAGGAGTCCATCATCTCGTCATTCCAGGTGTGGAATTCGACGCCCTGATCTGCCAGGTCCTCGAGCGCCGCGACCTGGATCGCCTCACCCTCGGCGAGCATGTAGGTCACATTGGCCGCGCAGGCATTCTGGATAGCCGCGCGCTGCTGCTCGTCCAAGTCATCCCAGACGTGTTGGTTGACGATGAAGGTCAGCAGCGAATTCTGCTGATGCCAGCCGGGGAAGTAATAGTGCTTCGCGTATTCCGCCATCCCGAGCGCATTGTCGATGGCGGGGAAGGCCATCTCCGCGGCGTCGATCGTGCCGAGGCGAAGACCGGTCATGGTGTCCGAGGGCGGCAGCGACTGCGCCTGCACGCCGAGCTTGCTCATCACCTGCGCGACCAGACCGAACGCCCGCATCTTCAGGCCGGCAAGATCCTCAGGCGACTCGATCGGCTTGGCGAACCAGCCGGACGCCTCGGGGGCGAGGACACCGCAGAGTTCCGTGTGGATCTCGTAGGGCGCGGTGATCTCGGTCCAGATCTCCTGGCCGCCGCCGTGGTACCACCAGGCGCTGTACTCACGCACATCCGGCCCGAAGGGAACGGCGGTGAAGATGGTCGCGGCGGGGATGATCGCCTCGGCAAATCCCGGCGTGTACCACCCCGCGTCGACCGCGCCGGTGGAGATTGCGTCCCACATCTCGCCGCCGCTGACGATCGCATTGGGTTCGTGGAAGGTAAGCTCAAGGCTGCCGCCGGTGAGCGTCTCCACCTGGTCCACCAGGCGCAGCGCGGCGGTGCCGATGACCGGCAGCGACGACGGGTAGACGCTCTGCATGTCGAGCGTCTCTGCTTGGGCGCCGGGGGCCATGAGGGTGCCGACCGCGGCTGCCATGGCAACAAGAAGTCTGTCTGTCATCTGTCTTCCTCCCTAGATCGTTCGCGATCTCCTCTAGAGCGAACGTCCATAATATGGATATTGAACTCCAAAAAACGTAAGCCAAACCTGATGCGCTCGTAAACAGGAAATCTGGAGAAAAGCATTCGTTCTTCATTTCTCTCTTGAAATAGGAGCTTTCGGCGGCCATCATTCAGCAATATGGGAGGTCCACAATATGGATACAGAAAATAGCGCGGTCGGAGATTCGGGTGGCGCACAGAGCGTGGACAGGGCCCTCGGGCTTCTGTCGCTTGTCGCCTCCGGCGGGGGCGCGCAGGTCTCGATGACCGAGCTGGTTGCCGCAACCGGGCTGAGTCGCCCCACCGTGCGCCGCCTGATGCTGGCGTTGATGCGCGCGGGTCTCGTCGAGCAGGAAGCCGGCAGCGGCTACGCGCTCGGGCCCGAGGCGCAGGTGCTTGGGGTCATGGCCGCCCGGCGCTTCGATCTGGTGGGGGCGGCGCAGGACAGCCTGATCGCCCTGTCGCGCGAGAGCGAGGACAGCAGCTTCGTGTCGCTGCGGCGCGGGTCCTACTCGGTCTGCCTGCATCGCGAGGAGGGGGCCTTTCCGATCCGCAACCTCATCCTGCAGGCGGGCGACCGGCATCCGCTCGGACTCGGCGCGGGCTCGATGGCGATACTCGCCAGCCTGCCGGAGGCCGAGGCGGCCGAGATACTGGCCGACACCCGTCCGGAGGTGGAGCGGAGCTACCCGAACTTCACGCAGGCATGGCTGGGCGAGGAACTCGCCCGCGCGCGGGCGCGTGGATGGTCGCTGAACCCCGGCGTGCGCATGGCCAGTTCCTGGGCGATCGGCGTGGCGGTCTTCGATCCCGCCGGTGTCGTGGTCGGCTCGCTGTCGATCGCGGCGCTCGATTCCCGCATGGGCGAAGACCGGCAACCCGAGATCGTTGCGATGCTGAAGCGCGAATCCGCCGCGGTGACCCGCAGGCTCGCGGCCCAGCGGAAGACCTGATCGTCCGGGCGGCGGCGCCGCTGCGACACAGACCAGAGATCAATGGAGGAGAACTATGGCAAACGATGCCCGTATCGTGGGCTGGGCCCATGGCAAATTCGGCCAGTCAGAAGCGGCTGACCTGCAAACGCTCATCGCAGAGGTCGCCCCCGGGGCGCTGGCACATGCCGGACTCGCCGAAGCCGATGTCGATGGTGTCTTCCTCGGCGTCTACAATAACGGCTTTCTCGCGCAGTCCTTCGAGGCCGGCCTCGTGGGCATGGCCATGCCGGGCCTCGCGCTGACACCCTCCGCGCGCTTCGAGAGCGCCTGCGCGACCGGCTCTGCGGCGCTGTATGCGGCGCTTGATTTCGTGAACGCGGGGCGGGGCCGTGTGGCGCTGGTCATCGGCGCCGAGAAGATGACCACGGTCGCGCCGCAGGAGGCCGCCGCGCTGATGATCAAGGGCAGCTACATGCCCGAGGAAGGTCATTTCACACCGGGGTTCGCCGGGGTGTTCGGCCATATCGCCGAGACATACTTCCAGCGCTACGGAGACCGCTCCGAAGAGCTCGCGATGATCGCCGCCAAGAACCACGCCAACGGCATGCACAACCCCTACGCGCATTTCCGCAAGGATCTGGGCGTCGCCTTTTGCAATGACGTCAGCGACAAGAACCCGATCGTGGCCGGTCCGCTGCGCCGCACCGACTGCTCCCCCATCTCGGACGGTGCCGCGGCGCTGGTGATTGCCGATGCGGCGACGGCGAACAAGCTCAATCGCGCGATCGCCTTCCGCGCGCACAGCCAGGCGCAGGACGTCATGGCGCTGTCGGGTCGGGACATGACCGAGTTCGCCGGGGCCGCCCGCGCATGGGCGTCGTCTCTGGCACAGGCGGGCATGACGCTCGACGACCTCGACCTCGTGGAAACCCATGACTGTTTTACCATCGCCGAGTTGATCGAATACGAGGCGATGGGGCTCGCCGAGCGCGGACGCGGCGGCGACGTGATCCGCGAGGGCCTCACCCAGCGCGGCGGCCGCCTTCCGGTGAACCTGTCGGGCGGGCTGAAGTCACGGGGTCATCCGCTGGGCGCGACCGGCGTCTCGATGCACGTCATGGCCGCGATGCAACTCGCCGGCGAGGCCGGGGACATGCAGTTGCCCGGTGCCACGGTGGCCGGTGTCTTCAACATGGGCGGGGCCGCCGTGACCAACTATTCCTCGATCCTGGAGCGCGTGAAGTGAACGACATGACCATGGACTGGCCCACCAGCACGCGCGTGCCCAACATGGCGCACTTCCTGACCCGGAATGCCCAGCAGATGTCCGATGAGATTGCCATCGTCTTCGAGGGCGGGACGTGGTCCTGGCGCGCGTTCGACGCAAGGGTGAGCGCGCTGGCACACGCCATGGTGCGGGACTTCGGCATTGTCAAGGGCGACCGGGTGCTGGTGCAATCCGCGAACAACAACCAGATGATGGAAATCATGATGGCGGTGTTCCGGATCGGCGCGGTCTGGACGCCCGCCAACTTCCGGCAAAGCCCCGATGAGGTGGCCTTCCAGTGCTCGAAGTCCGGCGCCCGGCTGATGATCGCCGAGGCAGGTTTCGGCGACCACATCGCCGCCTGCCGTGAGATGATCGACGGCGTCATCACGATCGGCGAAAGCCCGGCCGGGCAGAGTTACGAGGCGCTGATCGACACCTACATGGGTCAGCACGTGCCCAACGCAGAGGTGTCGCGCGACGATCCGGCCTGGCTCTTCTTCACCTCGGGCTCGACCGGCCGGCCCAAGGCGGTGGTGCTGACCCAGGGCCAGCTGACCTTCACCACGCTCAACCACCTCAATGACCTGATGCCCGGCACCGGGAGGGGGGACGCCAGCCTCGTGGTCGCGCCGATCAGCCACGGCGCGGGCATGCACCAGATGACCCAGATCGCCGCCGGGGCAAAGAGCGTGATCCTCCCGCGCGGCCGGTTCGATCCGGCGGTGGCGTGGGAGCTCATCGAGACCTGGCGCGTGTCGAACATGTTCACCGTGCCGACCATCGTGAAGATGCTGGTCGAGCATCCCGACGTGCACCTCCGCGACCATGCGAGCCTGCGCTACGTGGTCTATGCCGGTGCACCGATGTATCGCGAGGATCAGAAGCGCGCGCTCAAGACCCTCGGCAACGTCCTGGTGCAATACTACGGCCTCGGCGAGGTCACCGGGGCCATCACGGTGCTGCGTCCCGACGATCACCACGAGGCCGACGAGGCGGATGCCCGTCCCGGCACCTGCGGGGTCGAACGCACCGGCATCGAGATCACCATCCAGAACGATGCGGGAGACATCCTCGGGCCGGAGCAGACCGGCGAGATCTGCGTCGTCGGGCCCGCCGTCTTCGCCGGCTATTTCAACGACCCGGAGGCCAACCGCAAAGCCTTCCTCAAGGGTTGGTTCCGCACGGGGGACCTCGGGCATCTGGACGCGCAGCGGTATCTCTACATCACCGGGCGGGCGTCTGACATGTACATCTCCGGCGGCTCGAACGTCTATCCGCGGGAAGTCGAGGAGGTGTTGCTGACCTTCCCCGGCGTGGACGAGGTCGCGATCATCGGCGTGCCGGATGAGACCTGGGGCGAGGTCGGGCTTTGTACCTGCGTGGCGCAACCGGGGTTCAGGCTGACGGATGCCGATCTGAACGGGCACCTCGAAGGGCGTGTCTCGCGCTACAAGATCCCGCAATACTACGTCTTCCTCGATGAGATGCCGAAGACCGCCTACGGGAAGGTCACCAAGAAGCTGATCCGGGACGAATTGCAGGCCCGCAGTCTGTTGCCCGGTGCCGCCCATGGAAAGGGCTGAGCCATGACGACACGCACAGCCATCCCCGGCAGCGACAGCCGAACTCGCCTGCGCCATCCGGGACCTGAGGCAGCGGACCGCAGCACGGCGCGCGCCTGTGACGCGGTTCCGGCGCAGTTCTTGCTGACGTCGGATCTCGATCTGCTCGCGGCGCTCACCTCTGAGATGGATCGCCTCGCCGCCGACCACGCGGCCGAGACGGCGGTCATCGACCTGAGCGGACTGCGGCTGCAGGAGGTGGTCTACGTCATTCCGGCCGGGGCACGCGATGAACGCCATGCCGCTTGGTACAGCGACACATATGTTTCCCCGCCGGCGGTCCTGGAGTGCGCCACGGTGACCGTCGGCCGCCGCGACGGGCAGTGGTTCGCGCATTGCCACGCGCTCTGGACCGAGCCGGACGGGACCCCGCGGATGGGGCATCTTCTCTGCGATAAATGCCTGGTCGCGGAGAATGCTTCGGCGACCGGACATGTGTTGCGCGGCGCGCTGCTGGAAGTCGCGACCGACCCCGAGACCAATTTTCCGTTGTTCCACGCGCGCGACGGCGCCGAGTTGACTTGCGCGACCACGGCGGCGCTGGTGACGGTGCGTCCGCATGAGGACCTCTGCACCGCGCTCGAGGCGGTGGCAGGCGAGCTGGGTGCCCGCGATGCCAGGCTGATCGGACTGGGCAGCCTGATCGGCGCGGACTTCTCGGACGCACCTGCGATGCCGTCGCCGATCTCGGAGGTGCTGCTGGCGCCGGGGGCGCAGATCGCGGAGGGGCGCTGTCCTGCGCTGCCTGTGATCTGCGTGGACCCCGAGCAGGACGTCTGGCGCGGGAGCCTGGTCCATGGCGGTGGACCCGTCTGCGTGACCTTCGAATTGCTCATGCTCTTCGACCGCTGGACGGACGACGAAGGTGGAGACCACGGAAAGTGACCATGAACATCAATTTTGAAGGCCGCGTCGCGCTCGTTTTCGGCGCAGGATCGGCCGGTGAAGGCTGGAGCAACGGCAAGGCCGCGGCCGTCGCCTATGCAAGGGCCGGAGCCCAGGTGGCTTGCGTCGACCTGCGGCGCGCCGCTGCCGAGGAAACCGCTCAGATCATCGAGGCGGAAGGCGGCCGGGCGATCGCGCTCGAGGGCGACGTCACGGACGACGCCCAGGTTGCCGCAGCGGTTGCCGCGACCCTCCGGGCGTTCGGGGCAATCGACATCCTGCACAACAATGCAGGGCTGGCGCAGTTCGGCGGCACCACGGATCTGGACCTCGACGCCTGGGACAAGGCCATGGACGTAAACGTTAAGAGCGTCTTCCTCGCCTGCCGTCATGTCATTCCGCACATGGTGTCGCGCGGGCAGGGGGTGATCACCAATATCTCCTCGCTCGCGGGGATACGCATCTCGGAGTACGATATGTCCAGCTACTTCGCCTCCAAGGCGGCGGTGAACCACCTGACCCGCGCCATCGCGCTGCGTCATGCGGCGGAAGGGCTGCGCTGCAACGCGATCCTTCCCGGCCTGATCAACACCCCGCTGATCCATGCCAACAAGGAGATGCAGGGCCACCACGGGTCGATCGACAAGCAGATCGCGGAGCGTGACGCAATGAGCCCCACGGGCAAGATGGGGGACGCTTGGGACATCGCAAATGCCTCGGTCTTCCTCGCATCGGACGGCGCCAAGTACATAAACGGGGTGCTTCTGCCCGTCGACGGCGGTCTATCGTGCCGGGTTCGTTGACAGCCAGTGCATGTCGCTTCGGGGCGCTGCCCAAACGGGCCGGGGAGAAGAGGGTATGATCGGCCATACCGTGTCGATCACGGGAGCCGCCTCTGGGATCGGCTTCGCGGTGCCTGCCGACGTATCATGGTCGCCTCGCGGGCGCGGTCAACTCCGCCGGCCTCGGGGCGGACTGCGCCGCGCTCGCAACCGACAGCGCGCTGATCCCGCATTGGCAGCTTCGAAATCAAGGTGTCGAGCGGATCAAGAATGGCCGGACCCCCAAGCAGATCGTCAACCAGTTGATCGTCTCGGCGAAGAAAGGCATGGCGCATGAAACCGGTCGTGACCGAACTCGGGGTGAAGCGGCTCTGCGACCAGCGCGACAACACGCCTCGCAAACGGCCCGGCTGGAGAACAGCGGGCGAGGTTCCCCGCGAAACGATGATGGAGAAAATCGGTCGGCGTCCCTACCGGCGCAGGAAAATAGGGGGGCGCTTCAAGAAACGCGCACAGAGCGTGCGTTTACAAATCTTGCGCGCCGGTTTCAGTCGCGCGGCAGCGCCGTGGCGGACAACAAGCTCTTGCGGGATATTCTGCGCGGCGGCACAAATCGCACAAGAACGTAGATACAATCGGTTGCTTTCGGAACGGCTTTTGCGTGTCCCGCTGCGCCGCTATCATGAGCAAACACCGTTGGTATTGGCGCGGCGATAAAACAGAAGCTTCGAAAATGAAGAAAAATGATCAGCGCCGGAAAGCGGGTCGCGAAGCGGCCTCCTCGGCTTCCAAGGTTGAAGCCCGCGCAGACCGGACGACCCACATGCGGATCGTGACAGTGGCCATTGGTAGCTCGGCAGGGGGCCTCACCGCGCTGAGCGATCTGTTCGATGCCCTGCCGCCTGATCTGGGGGTGGCCTTCGTGATCATTTCGCATCTCGATCCGACCCAGCCCAGTGAACTCTCCACGATCCTGTCGCACCACACGGACATGGAAGTGGTGGCGGTGTCCGGACGCCACCAACTCGTGAGGAACCGAGTCTACGTCATTCCTCCGGATCGAGAGATCGTGGCGACGGATGACACCGTCGAAAGCCGGCCTTTCGGGGCACCGCGCGGGCAACGCGCGCCGATCGACGCATTTTTCCGCTCGCTGGCGGACCAGCACCGCGACGGGTTTGCCCTGATCCTGTCTGGCGGCGGCGCCGATGGCGCAATGGGCGTGAGGGCGATCAAGGAAGCCGGCGGGGTCGTGATGGTCCAGGACCCGAAGGAGGCGCAGCACGACTCGATGCCCAAGGCCGCGATAGCCACCGGGTGTGCGGATGTCGTGCTTCCGGTGGCGGGGCTTGCCCGGAAACTTGCAGAGTTGATCGAGTCGAGGAATAGGCTTGGTCCGCGCGAAATGGCGGATACCGAAGAGGAAACGCTCCGCCGTATCCTCGTGCTGCTCCGGGCCCGCACTGGGCAAGATTTCCTCGACTACAAGCCTGCGACGATCCTGCGGCGGATCTCGCGCAGAATGGAGATCAATCGGATCGAAGACGCCAAGGCCTATCTGGAGTTCCTCGAGGCGACGCCGCAGGAAGCTCAGGCGCTGCTTGGAGACTTCCTGATCTCGGTGACCATGTTCTTCCGCGACGACGCCGCGTTCCGGCTCCTGTCGGAGCGCGTCCTTCGGGACTTGACGCAGCGGCCTCCGGAAGCGGGTCCGATCCGTATCTGGGTGGCCGGTTGCGCCACCGGCGAGGAGGCATATTCGCTGGCCATCTTGCTCCTCGAGCAGGTGCAGGAATCCGGCGTGCGACCCGAAATCCAGATTTTCGCGACTGATCTGGATTCCGCGGCCATCGTCACGGCACGCGAGGGCGTGTATCCAACCACAATCGAAGCCGATGTCTCTTCGGAGCGTCTTCAGCGCTTCTTTTCCCGCGAAGGCAACACCTACCGGATCCGCAAGGCCGTCCGGGACTTGGTGATCTTCGCCGAGCACAATATGCTGAAGGACCCGCCGTTTTCCCGCATCGACCTCGTGAGTTGCCGGAACATGCTGATCTATCTGAAGCGCGTGGCGCAGCGGCGTGTGATGGCGACGCTGCACTTTGCTCTGAAGCCCGAAGGCTACCTCTTCCTCGGCTCGGCAGAAACCATCGAAAGCGAGCCGGAACTCTTCCGGGTCGTCGACCAGAAGGCACGCCTTTATCAGGCAGTCTCGCGTGCGGCCGAGCAGATCCCGCTTCCTCAGGCGGCACCGCAGCATTTTGTCGGATTTCCGAGGCGTGACGCTGGGACTTCCAATTCGAACGCTGGGCAAGGCGAAGCCGCGCAACACCGGCAGGTCCTTGAAACTCTGGCGCCGCCGAGTCTTGTGGTGGATGCCGACTATCGCATTCTGCACCTCTCTGACACGGCAGGAAGATACCTGCACCATCCGGGCGGGATACCCACCACCAGCCTGATGCAGACAATCCTTCCCGAGTTGCGCCTGGACCTGCGCCGGGCGCTGCATCAGGCTTTCGAGAACAATACGCCGAGCATCAGTCTGCCGATTGCCGTGCCCTTCGAAAACGGGTCTCACCGCGTCGTGCTGAACGTTCGACCGGTACAGCGAGATCACAAGGTCAGCGAGGCGCTTGTCATCTTCAACGAAGGCGCCTCGCTCACCCCGCTCGAGGGTGCGGTTCATCTCGCGAGCACGGATGAACCGACGGACCAGATTATGACCCGGCTCTACGAGGAGCTGGAGGTCGCACAGGAACAACTGCGGTCGAGCAGGGCTGACTACGAGGCGACCAACGAGGAACTGCTCGCCGCAAACGAGGAACTTCAGTCGATCAACGAGGAGTATCGCTCGACGTCGGAAGAACTGGAGACGTCGCGCGAAGAGCTTGTTTCGATGAACGAAGAGCTGCGCGCGCTCAACAAGGAACTGGGGGCGAAGGTCGAGACCCTGTCCGAGACCAACTCTGATCTCAAGAACCTTATTGCCGCCACCGAGGGTGGCACGCTCTTTCTCGACGCGCAGTTGCGGATCAGGCTTCTTACCCCCGAGGTGGGTCGCTACCTGAATATCACGGCTTCCGACACCGGACGGTACATCACCGACTTCACCCACAAACTCGACTACGCAAGCCTGGCCGAGGACGCGCGCTCCGTGCTCGGCGACCTCGAGCTGATCGAGCGGGAAGTTTCGAAGGGCACGGAAGAGCGGGTTCTCATCCGGTTGCGCCCTTATCGGACGCTCGATGACAAGATCGAGGGCGTGGTTGTCTCCTTCATCGACGTGAGCCGCCTGCGCCGTGCCGAACTTGCCCTGCGGCGGGCAGACGAGAAATTCCGGGCGCTGGTAAATGCCACGTCCTATGCGGTCTATCGTATGAGCCCGGACTGGTCCGAAATGCGTGAGGTCGACGGCAACGGTGTTATCCGGGACATGGATGAACCGAGCAACACGTGGCTCGCAGAATACATCGAGCCGACCGACCAGCCATTGCTCAAGGCCAGCATCGACAAGGCCGTGAACAAGAAGGAGGTGTTCGAATTCGAACACCGGGTCAGAAAGCCAGATGGCAGCTTCGGCTGGACCCATTCCAGGGCCGTTCCCATCCTAAATGAGACCGGGGAGATCATCGAGTGGTTCGGAGCGGCAAGCGATATCACCGAATGGCACGATGCCGCCGAGGAATTGGCGCACGCGCGGCGGCTTGATACCATCGGACGACTGGCCGGTGCCGTTGCGCATGACTTCAACAATGTTCTGACGGTCATCCTCGCGAATATCGAATTGGCCGACCTGCGTGTTGCGGACGAGGCGACGAAGGCACTTCTGCAGAACGCAGTGAGCGCGGCAGAACTCGGTGCAGGGTTCAATCGCCGGCTCCTTTCGTTGAACGGAAAGTCCGCGTTGGAGCCACGGGTGATCCATGTCGATGGTCAGATCGAGCAAGCCTGCAACCTGCTTGACCGCGCCTTGGGGGAGCAAATCGCGCTGAAGGTGGTATTGGAGCCAGACCTCTGGCCGATCCTTTCCGATCCCGCCGACGTCAGCAATTTGCTCTTCAATCTCGTGCTGAACGCCCGTGACGCGATGCCAAAGGGCGGAACGATCACCGTCAGGGCACACAACGCAACGCTGGAGGCCGAACGGGCCAAAGAGATCGGAGACATCTCACCCGGAGACTACGTCTGTGTCTCGGTCAGTGACAATGGACACGGGATGGCAAAGGACGTCCTGTCCCAAGCGCGTTCTCCGTTTTTCTCGACCAAGTCGGATGGGTTGGGAACGGGGCTTGGTCTTTTCAGCGTTCAGGCCTTTGCGCGTCAACTCGGTGGGTTCCTGAGCATCCAGAGCCAGCCCGAGCTGGGGACCACGGTCCGGGTCTTTCTGCCCCGCGCCACCGATGTCGATCAGCCGCTTCCGCAAAATGCCGAAAATCGCGTCGCGCAACGGGGCGAGGGCGAGATAATCCTCGTGGTCGAAGACGATGAGGCTCTGCGCCTGGCCACCAAAGAAAGTTTGGCTTCGCTCGGCTACCGGACGCTTTTGGCGGCCAACGCTGCCGAAGCGATCGCCTGCCTGCAGGCATCGGAAGACATTGCGGCGGTGTTCAGTGACGTCGTCATGCCGGGAGATCTGAACGGCTTCGACCTGGGCCGATGGGTGCGGAAGGAGCGACCAGCTGTGCCGGTCGTTCTGACATCTGGGTATCTGTCCGAGGCAGAAGGTGACGCCGCATCGCAAACGGACATCACGCCTGCAATCTTGCCTAAACCCTACACCCGCGCAGAGCTCGCTGCCGCGATCCATGCGGCCTTGCGGCAGGCCTGACCCGTCGAAGGGAAATCAGAGATACGTGCCGGGCGCTGACAGGTCGTCAAACCAAACACTGGGTCTGGTTCGGCGCGCTTTCAGCCGAGGTCGCGGCATCCGGATTGGGCGGCTCGCCGCGGACTCACAGTCTCGAGCAAATCGCTGGCTCCCGCTGTCTTCACGGCGCTCGTCGAACCCAGGATCCGCTTGGCCGGTGCAGTGACGGCGGTTTGTCGCCAGAACAGCCCGCCTGATTGACGACGGTCAATGGTCCTGTCTCGAAGGCCTGAGAGGCTCCGATAATCGGTGCGTGACGGCACATTGGCGGAAGCCATTCTCGCATTTCAGAAGGCGAGTTTGGGGATGAATTCGCGAAGCGCCAAAACGCATCGGTGGGAGCTGTCACGAGGCTCGCAGGAGAATTGAGGTGATCTCATTCCCTGCCGCCCTCGGAGCAGCTTTTGCTCTGCCAAGGTTCGGCATCGTTCGTGGCAGGGCATTGCGAAGGTCAGCGTGCAGGGCCGCCACACAAGCGCATGCGCTTCGGCACTGGAGGGAGTCGCGCTGACCGACGCACCACCTTCGGCCCGATCGGGAATGGTTTGTAACTTCGGGCCTCAAGCCTGACCTCGCTATTGGCAAGGTCATCTCTGCCCACCTGTGCACGCACCCGCGTTGATCATTCCCCAAGTCGTCGAAGAGAGCTTTGCGGGCATCGAAATCTGGCCCGCAGGAACGATACGGATCGTCCTGGTGTCGACGGCAATGTCGCTTTGTCCGCCCACGGCTCCTTGGCCCGTCCAAGCGGTCTTCCAGACCGCGAGAAATGAGTCTGAAGTCCGCACCCGCCCGTGGCTCTCCATCGCGTGTCGACATCTTCAGATCGCGACCCTTGATCGCAGGAGTCTTTCCGCCGGTCGCCCTGCCGCAGGTAGCGACAACCTGCTCGCGCGCAGGGCGCGGCATTCCGAGATTGATGCGCGTCAATGTCTGCTCGGCAGAAACGGCGAATGTCCAAAGACGCCTTTGATCTGGAGAAGATTGAAGGCGCCTACACTCGCGCTTCCTTACTCCCTGAGCATCAGCGGCTGGAAGGGCGTGAAAAGGATGAAGGATCAGTAGAATGAAAGTCCAGACGGTGCTGACCTATTTCGACGGCTCCAATCACGGGCGGGAGCAGCTGCAGGCTGCGATCGACGCTGCGCTCTGGTTCGATGCGCAACTAACCGTGGTGTCCGTGGTCTATGTACCCAACAGTGGTCCGGGTTCCTTCGGTCCACTTGATCCTGATCCGGCGGCCAAGAGCGCCAGGGTGACCGCAAGCATTCTCGCGAGGCGTGTATCCAAATGGCTCGAGGAAGCAGGGGTCCGGGGCGACGCCTTTCCCTTTGCCGCTTCAAAGGCCACATTCGCGCGGGAGTTTTCCAGCCTTGCGCGATACGTGGATGTCGTCGTCGAACTTCACGCAACCGCGGACCTGCGCGCGTCGCTGTCATCGCTGACCGGGCAAGAGATTTCTGCCCAGTCCGCGATCCCCATGTCCGGTCTGTCCGGCGTTTCGGCTAATACGATTGCCCGCGTTGGCGTCGAATGATTAAGGCTTTGGCCTTGTCGGCAGCGAGGTCACCTGAACATTCCGGTCTTCCTGAAATACAGGAAGACCGCGCTGCCTAAGGCAATTATAACAAGACACACCACAAGAAAGCCCCAAGAACTTTGGGCCCCGGGGATACCTCCGACGTTGATGCCCAAGAGGCCCGTCAAAAGGCTTAGCGGCAGGAAGATGGCGGCCACTACGGTGAGGAGCAGCATTCGGCGGTTCAGGCTTTCCGCTCGCTGGTCGAGCAACTGCTCGTGAACAAGCTGCGCGCGATCCCGAATGGCATCGAGTTCCTCACCCAATCTGACAACACGGTCTGCCGCCTCGCGTAGATGTGCGCGATCGCGTTCTCCGAGCCATGAGAGCTCCTCGATTTCGAGGGCGAGCAGAGCATCCTTTTGCGGTACCAGATAACGCCTGAGCAGAATTGCAGCTCGACGGACGCTGGCGAGCTCGGCTCGGGCTTCTCCGTCATCCTCGCCGAGAAGCCGCTCTTCCAGACTGTCGATGCGCTCGGTGAGCTCCGCCACCTCCGGCTCCGCGCGGTCCGCCAATCGTAGCGCCAGCTTGGCGACAAAGTCACCGGGCGAGCGAGGGCCGTGCCCACGCAACATTGCGCTTACCATCCCCTCGAGCGCGTCAAGCGCACGCACCGACACACCGACAATGCGGTGGGCTTCGACCCAAAGCCGTATGGAAATCATATCTCCTGGCTCTGCCGCAGGGTGCGGGTTCACGCCCCTCAGGTTGAGCAGCACCCCGTCTTCGTGGACAGTGCACCGGGGACGGGTTTCCTCGGCGGTCAGCGCATCTGTAACGAATTCGTCCAGACCGATGGCCGCGAGATGGCCAGCCGCATCCGGGTGGCCGCGCATCAGATGTTGCCAGGCAAAGGCGGGAGAGCCGTGTGCCGCGCGAAATCCCGCGAAACTGTCGGCATCGACCATGCGCGCGCCGCCATTGCCATCGAAAACCATGGTCACCGCGCCTTTGGGAAACTCCACATTGTCGCGGGGTGTCTTCCCTTGTTCCAACGACATGCGATGTCCTTCGCCGTAAATATCGCCACGGGCTTCCTGTTGCCGGGCAGACAGGTCAGCGCCGGTCCGGAACAGAGAAGCGTGCACCCGAGAGTAACCCCTGAGATGCCGGCGACATTGACCATCGGCAATGTGCGAAGACCTGTACCGACCTGGGGGCAGTCGCGCTTTGCCAGAAAGGTCGAAACTGGCCGGACGCAGCGCAATAGGGCGCTTTGATCGAGCTTCGATATTGCGGGTGGTCAATGCCAGAGGATCGGTATTCCGGGATACTGAGGCCGCTTGCGACGCTGATGTCCACAAGCCAAATCCGGAGGACAAGCGATGATTGACACTGACCTCAGACAGGACGTCGTGGATGCCCTGGAATTTGATCCCAGCCTCGACGCCGCCAACATCGGAGTCGCTGTGGAAGACGGCACAGTAACCCTGACAGGCCACGTCCGTACGCTCATGGAAAAACGCACCGCCGAGCGCATCGTCAAACGGGTAAAAGGCGTGCGCGCCATTGCGGAGGAAATAGAAGTCCGCCCCATCGGGGCTCACCTCACCGCCGACGACGAGATCGCGCAACGCGCCGTCAACTTGCTGAGATGGAGCAGCTCGGTGCCGAAGGACACCATCATGATCAAGGTGGAGAGCGGTGTGGTGACTCTCACGGGCAAGGTTCACTGGCAACACGAGAAGAACGCGGCAGAAAGGGCCATTCAGGTGATGAGCGGGGTAAAGTCCGTCTCGAACCTCATCGAGATTGTCCCTGCGGTCAGCGCTTCGGATGTGCGGCAGAGGATAGAGAGCGCGCTGAGGCGTGACGCCGAACTCGAGGCAAAGCGCATAAAAGTTCACGTCTCCGATCGCCAGGTCACGCTCGAAGGCAAGGTCAGGAACTTTGCCGAACGTGATGCTGCGCGGCGTGCAGCCTGGGCGGTGCCCGGCGTCACCTCTGTCGTGGATCACATGGGGATCCTAACGTGATCCTGATCCGCTTCGGTTGCTGCCTGAGAACTGCAAGTGCCGGGTGCACAGTCGTTTCTTGCCTCCGAGCGAAGTCCCCCGTTGTGAACGCGCCCGGTGGCCCAGCACGGCATCCGCGGACCGGCCGCCACGTACCGGTCCGTCACCATCCTCGGCCAAGGAAGTTGACGGGGCAACATAGCAAAGCCGAGATACAGAGGGCTCAGATCTTCGGTGCCAGGTCTCCGTCCGTCAGGAATTTCGACCGCGAGACTTGATCCCGCTTGCGCGTTGTTTTGGCGCAGTCGCACCGAGTGCTACCTCGCGGCTCCGGACCAAGGCCTTTCGGGAACGTGCTTCGGTCCGGGATCAGCCTGAAAGACCGCCGACAAGATGCTGGTTCGATGCAGGTCCGGCGTGTCCATCTCGTAGGCGTGCTCGGCTTGGCTGGCGACGGTCCAGAGCCCGACCTCACCGGACCCGAGACCCTTCGGGACCTCGGGACCCCGCGATGGCGTCGGCGAGGCGGGTCGGATCGTACGGTGGCGACGACCATCCTGAAGCTCTTGCCATCGTCCCACATGCGGTGCAGCACGACAGCCATGCGCCGAGCCAGGGCCACCATCGCGCGATTGCGTCTGCGGCGTTTGGCAACATGAAATGCTCAGGCCGGAAGTGCAGTGCCGCGCCCACGGTTCAGCATGACCGTCGCGGCCTGGCAGAGGGCTCTGCGCAGGGTCAGTCGCCAGCCTTCGTTATGCCGCCCGAGACATCGCGCTCGCCGCACTGGTTGAGCGGTAGGCGAGTGCCACGCCTGCACCCACTCCGGGCAGGACCATCAGACGCAGGCAAACCGCGCAGACCTGCTTGGCGGAAGCGGACTTGCTCTTGACCGGGCGGAACCAGCCGACGTGCAGGAGCCGCGCGATCCCTTCGGCATCGCGGCGATCAGTCTTGCTCGGCATCCCTTTCAAGGCGCGCGTCACCTGTCTGCTTTCCATCAGGACGGCAGGCAAACCGGCATCGGTCATCGCCCGGTGCAGCCATTGCGACAACGGTCCTGCTTCGAGCCCGACCGCCTCGGTCGTTCCTTCCGGTTCGCGAAGCACCGCGATCAGCGCCTTGGTTCGCTGGCCACATTCACCTCCCTGACGATCTTGCCATGCTCGGTGAGCATGCAGACCGCCGTCTTCGCGAGCGACACATCCAGCCATGCAAACTGCTTCAAGGGCGCTCCTTTGACCGGCGTCAATGCGGTCTTGTTCTCCAATGAAAAGCTAGGAAGCGAACCAGAGCCAAGGGAGGTGTTCCATGCGCGCTACTGGGCATTCGGCCGTCGACACGGCACCGCAGGTGGTTGCGGAATGGCTCAACCTCCTTTGCGAAGATCTCGAGTGGACAGAAGAGGGCCGCGCCTACCTCCTGTTGACCGAGACTTTGCATGCGCTCCGGGACTATCTCGGCGTGGATGAGGCGGCGGATCTCGGGGCGCAGCTGCCGCTGATCATCCGCGGCATTTACTACACCAACTGGGACCCTTCAAAGACGCCGGTCCATCCACGCAGCAAGGCGGACTTCCTTGACCGAGTTGCCCGCGCCTTCAGCAGGGACCCTCTGGAGGATCCGGAACGCGCAGTGACAGCGGTCTTCGACCTGCTGCGCAGAAAAGTCTCGATGGGTGAAATCGCCCATGTTGGGAATGCCATGCGCGGCCCGCTACGAAAACTCTGGGATTAGACCGGTGCCCGGGTGCTGGGGCCATTGGCCCGCCTGCGCTTCTGCCTCGGGCACGCTTCTCTCCGATCGGGGCGCGCGGCACATTCATTCCGGCAGGGATAGGATGCGGGACTGCCATCACCGAAAGGAACCCGTGGGGGCAGACGGTTGTCGGCAATCAATGCTCAATCCGGAGCGTGATGATAGTCTGGCGCAAACATCGGTCCGTTCGGTCGGGCTCATGTTGCAACGGGAACCTGGACGGCGTGCGACATCGGCCAGGACCCCCGCAGCTTGCACATTCACGCGGACGATCGCACCGGGCACCTCCGGTTTCTCTGCTCACAAGGGCCAATCACGGAAGGTCACAGCGCAGACACCGCCCGTCGCGGGCCGCAGGAGGGGCCCCCCAAGGGGCCTCTGCAACTTGACACGAATTCTGTCGGGAAAGGAGCACGACAATGCCTGATAACGCTCGAACAAGAGACCCGGAAACCCGCGAGGGGGACGAGGCGGTCGAACTGCGCGAATTGCGTGAGGCGGCCCACCTGCTCGGTGCACGCCTGCGGGAATTCGGCGCGGCTCGCATGGGCGAGGCCGAGATGAGGGTCGGAATGACGGCCGACGACTTGCTCGTCGAAGGGCGGCGCATGTTGCGCGAAATCGAGACCCGGATGTCGGATACCGAGAAACGGGTCGAACGCAGCCTGCGCGCGCACCCCGGCAGCTGGATCGGAGGATTGCTGGGCGTGATCGGTTTCGGCTTGGTGCTGGGACTGCTCCTTCACCGCCGCGAATGACCCTCATATGATCGCCCTGCGCGAGAGGATTGCCTCGTCCGTGGCCTCTGGGCTGCGAGACGTGGTCGTTCTGGCGGTGCTGTGCGTCCTGCTGTTGAGCGCTTGGACATGCCTGGTTCTGGGCCTCTTGGGTGCGCTGCGACCAGCTCTTGGTCCGAGCGGGGCATTCTTCGCCCTGTCGGTGGCCATGCTGCTCCTTGGGAGTGCGGTCGCATTGATTGCCAAGGCACTGCGCCGTCGCCCTCCGCCTCCGGTCCCCCTGCCAGAAGGTGTGTTGCCGCTTGCCACGCTGGCGTTGCCACATCTGGCCAGCAGGGCGGGGCTGAGGCTTGGAATGGTGCTCCTCGCGGGAGGGCTCGTCGCGGCAGCCGTGATGCTGCAGCCGTCGCGTCCGGACCGTGGGAGAAACAAGCTATTTCGATAGGAGCACGGGCATGGGGGCAAATTCCAGAAGGTCCCGGGTGACAGCGCCGATCACGAAATCATAAAGCTGAGAATGGCCGAAGGCGCCCGTGACGAGCATTTCGGCGCCAAATTCCTGCGCCGCTGCGATCAGCATCTCGGCGCGTTGCTCCAGCGGTGCACTGCGCTCGGTCACCGTCACACGGAAGCCGAGGCGATCAAGAGACGTTGCGAAATCCGCCTTGGAGTCGATGCCGGGTACCACGCGCCCCGCGCGCGACACCACGGTGACAAGTTCAATCTCCGCCCCGTCCGCGGCGAGCGACAGCGCATCATGCGCCGCCCGTGTCGCCTCGCGGGTGTCACTCCAGCCGATGGTCAGCCGCGCGACCGGTCCGGCCAGCGCCGCCTCGGGTGTCAGGACCAGCACCGGACGCCCAAGATTGCGCGTGACCCGTTCCATCAGGTTTCGATCATCGGGCGAGCGGCTGAGTGCACCGTTGGTGCCGGCCAGCACTAGATCGGCCCCACGCGCTCCCGCAAATATGAAATCCTCGGCCCCGTAGAGCGTGGTTTGCGCCCGGTACTCGGCGAGGACGCCGGAGGATCTGTTCTCCTTTTCAAAGGCGGCCCGAATCTTTTCTGAATCTTGCTCCTCCCATTCCTGCATACTTGCGTAAATCATCGGTTCGGCACCGATGCCATCCGCGAATATCATCGGATTGTAGGGGTGCAGAACTGTCACGTGGGCGTCATAGGAAGTTGCGAGTTGAAAGGCTTGAGGCAAGCTCCACTTAGCTTCATCCTGGTCGAAAACGATGAGGCAAATTGTTTTTATGGCCATAATCATGCTCCCATGATGATATCAGATGACTGATACAATTAATTTCAGGGAAAGCGCGATCATCTTGATCCAGAATTTCCGGTGATCGAATGCGCCTATCGCATCGTCA
The DNA here is from genome assembly GCF_015223355.1 of Salipiger mangrovisoli. Taxonomy (GTDB): domain Bacteria; phylum Pseudomonadota; class Alphaproteobacteria; order Rhodobacterales; family Rhodobacteraceae; genus Salipiger; species Salipiger mangrovisoli. The sequence continues at coordinate 65,668 of NZ_JADFFK010000014.1, forward strand.
GCACCGAAAGACCGACAGTCCCGGAGCAAGTTTGCGCTGCCCCGTCTTCAGCGTCATTGACTGTCGTCATTGCGGTCGGGGGCAGGCGGCGCTGTCTGCTCTCTCGTGGTTCTGACTTGACCGGTGAAAACGTATCCAATCCCGCGCACCGATCTGATCAGCATTTCTGGCCCAGAGACCTTCGACTCGATCTTGCGCCTGAGCCGGGCCACGTGGCCGTCGAGCGTTCGATCTTCAGGAGACCAATCCCGCCCTCTGAGGGCTTGCGAAAGCTCATCGCGCGTCAGGATTCGGCCCGGATGCTGCAAGAAGAGGGCGAGGAGTCTTTGTTCAAACCAAGTGAGGTCGACAAGGCTGCCGTCAAGATGTGTCAGAACTCCTCGCTGCGCGTCAAACTGCGAATGGTCGAAAACGATGTTCGACTGCGTGGATATTTCGCGCTGGTAGATGTCCAATGTTTTCCTGACACGGAGAATAACCTCCTTAATATGGAATGGTTTTGTGATATAGTCATCCGCGCCATACTCAAGGCCAATAACCCTGTCCTCGGGAGTCGCCTTTCCTGAAATCATCAGTATGGGAATATTCCACGTCTTTCGCAATTCCTTGGCCAGCTCGAGGCCATCTTCATTGCCAAGAACTATGTCGAGAGTGATGAGATCAATGCTGCGAGAATTGAGGGTTTCGAACATGCACTGCCGATCGTGGCACTCGCAGACATTCCAGCCTTGGGTCTCGAAGGCCGCTCGCATTGCATCACGAACGCCTCGCTCGTCATCAACAATAAGAATTGTGACTAATCCCATGTGCGCTCCCTCTTTGATCGAGAAAATATCAAAGCTTTGGGTCTATGGGCAACATGCTCTGCGTACGGAATAAAATATTCAACCCTAGGAGGATTTTTGATCGACCAGAGCAACCATTGAGAATTTCGCTGAAGTGACCACAAAATATGCAGAATTTAAAAATTTTGCTCCTCCCCAAACAGACGAAAACCGTGGCGGTCTTTGTACTGGACGATCAGGCATTTAATCCGAGGTTTGAAAGGTGCGACCCATTCTTTGAAATGGATCGAAGGCCGACGTTCCAAGTTCGTGGCCGGTTGGCGGGGGCTGTCGAGCTCCGGCATGCGACCAATCCAACTCATCGATTTCCGAAGTGAATTTCACTCCCCGATACGAGCATTCGCCCGCGTCGACCACGTCGCTAGTCGAGCTTCAAGGTATCGCGAAGGGCATCCGCCAGATGCGCCGGAGGCGTGCTCAGCAGGTTCCGGACGATCTCGCGGCGCAGGCAGGCTTCCAACGACTTGGGCACCATCTCGCGCCAGAGGCCAACCATGTGCGGGCTCCCGACCAGGACGAGCCCGTCGAAGGCTCCAGCCTGCCGATTGTGTTCGAGATGCTCGAACACTTGACGGAGGAACCCGCGGCTGTCCTCAAGCCGCGCATCCGTGGAGGGCGCAACCGCCGAGCGGCGCCCGGTCCTTGCCGAAGCGAAGCTGCGGGTCGGCCGATCCCGCCAGATGTCCTCCGCGCTGCGTTCGGGCCCGTGAACTACGCTTTCCGCATGAACGGGATGCGAGGAATCGAGAAGATCGTGCATGATCCGGGCTTCGTGCCCATTCAGAACGACGTACCAGAGCTTTGGTTGTTTCATCTGATGCTCCCTCATTGGTGATGGGCCGAAACCGCCCGCGCCAGTTCACCAGCGAGTTGCAGGCTGGTTGCGTGAGCGATGTCGCCGAGGCTGAGCATCCCGACCAGGCGCTTCTTTTCGTCGAGAACGGGCAACCTGCGGATCTGCTTCTGCTCCATCAGATGGATTGCATCCTCAACGGATTCCTCGGTTCTGCAAAAGACAATGCCCGGCGACATGACCTCAATGGCTAGCGTTGTTTCAGGATCGAGCTTCTTTGCCACCACCCGCAGCGCAAGATCACGATCTGTGATCATTCCGACAAGACGACCGTCGCGACCGACTGGGAGCGCTCCGAGATTGTCCTTTGCCATCTGAGAGGCGATCTCCGAGACGGGCGTGTCCGCGCTGACCCATTCCGCCGAGATACGCATGGCTTCACTGACTTTCATGTTCGCTTCCTCCATTGCGGTCAGGCAATCTTCAGGAGCTCCGGCCGGCGCGCATTGATCGGCGTCGTCGAACCCTGCTTGTTGTCGGTCGCAGAAAGACCCGCACAGCCGCGAGCGCCTGACCTTTTGAGCGCAGAAAGCATTGGCTTTGCTCGATTAAGAAAAGAACTTCCGCATTCTGCTCGCTGAAAAACCGGCGCTTCGCTGGACATGGTTCCGGATCTGGATGTTCCACTGCGGAATGTGTCCGAGGGTTGCGGCATCCATGCTCTGAACCCGTCCGGACATCGGCAGGGGATCACCGCGGAATTCGCAGAGGTGCTTTAGACCGGGCACCGGTCGCAGCTGCTTCAGGCGAATGTGCTTTACTGCAAGAGGGATGCAGCAAGGACCTTGTGCAGCTTCGCTCATCGTCGCTTCAACCTGCCCGACGCGGCCTGACTCCGGGCGATCGCACCGGCTTGGCTGCACATACGATTGGATCGTGCTTTTCTCCCGAAATACGGGGGATCTGTCGTGCTTGGCCACGACGAAGCCTGCGCCGTCTACTGTGAACGAACAGAGCCCCTGTCACGAGGCATCCCGCACCTCTTGCGGCGGCGCAATGCGCAGCGCGCGAAGCGCATTCAGGATGACCGCCACGTCAATCACCTCCTGCAGCAGCGCGCCCTCGACCGGCTCGAGGTATCCAAGCGCCGCGGCGATCATGCCGATCACCGACAGCCCGATGCCCGCCACGACACTCTGCAGCGCGATCATCCGCGCCTCGCGCGCGACGGTGAGGCCTGCAACCAACGGATCGATCCTGTCCACCAAAAGGACCACATCGGCCGCCTCTGCCGAGGCAGCGGCGCCTCGGGCGCCCATGGCGATGCCGATATCCGCGGCGGCGAGGGCAGGGGCATCGTTGACGCCGTCGCCGACCATCATGGTGGGGCCGCCCTCGCGTTCGGCCAGAACCAGCGCGACCTTTTCGTCGGGGCTGAGCTCCGCCCGAACCGCGTCGATCCCGAGCCCCGCGGTCACGCGCGCGGCCACCTCCGGGCGGTCCCCCGTTGCAAGCACGATCCGGGCGATCCCTTCCCGGCGCAACCCCTGCAGCGTGGCGCAGACCCCGTCCCGCAGCGGGTCGGCCATCACCAGGTGGCCCGCCGGGGACCCATCCACCGCCACGATCACCGCCCCGGCACCCGGCGCCTCCGGACGGGTGCCGGGCGCCGTCAGTGCGGCATGGACGTAGCTGAAACCCCCGACGCGGACCCGGCGCCCCTCGACGATGCCTTCTGCGCCTTCGCCCGGCGACTCGTGCACCTCCGCCGGGGTCGCAAGCGCCAGCGCCCGGGCCTTGGCGGCGGCGACGATGGCCTGGGCGACGGGATGCTTGGAGACCTGGTCGAGCGAGGCCGCCAGTCGCAGCAGCGCGTCCTCGGTCAGCGCTCCGGCGCTCTCGATCCCGGTGATCCGCGGCCGCCCGTCGGTGAGCGTGCCGGTCTTGTCGAGCACGAGCGTATGCATGCGGGCCATCGCCTCGAGCGCTTTTGCGCCCTTGACGAGCACTCCGAAGTGCGCCGCCCGTGACAAGCCCGCCACCAGCGCCACCGGCACCGCGAGGATGAGCGGGCAGGGGGTGGCGATCACCAGCACGGCCACCGCGCGCACCGGGTCCGACGTGGCCCACCAGGCCACGACGGCGATAGTGACCGCCACCAACATGAACCCTAGCGACCAACGGTCCGCCAGCCGCGCCATCGGGGCCTTCGAGCGTTGCGCCGCCTCGACCAATCGTACGATGCCTGCATAGGTGCTTTCCTCGGCGCGGCGCGTGGCAATGATGTCAAAGGGCTCGCCCGCGTTGGTCGCCCCGCTCAGGGCCTCGCCGCCTACGGCCATGCGCTGCGGCAGCGACTCTCCCGTCAGCGCCGAGGTGTCGAGAAAGGCACCCTCGGACTGGATGGTGCCGTCGACGGGCACCACGTCGCCCTGAGGAATGAGCAGCCGGTCGCCGGGGGCAACCGCGTCGAGCGGCACGCGGTCGATCTGGCCGTCACGATGGCGCAGCGCGAAGCGCGGCACGCGCGAGAGCAGGTCGTGCATCTCCCGCCGCGCCCGGCCCTCGGCGAGGACCTCGAGCATGGTGCCGCCGGAATACATCAGTGCGACGATGCAGGCGGCGAGGCTTTCGCCGAAGAGCAGCGCCGAGGACATGGAAAGCGCGGCCAGCACGTCGAGCCCGACCTCGCCGCGGCGGACACTCCCGACGATCTCGAGCAGCAGCGCGCCAAGGGCGGGCAGGGTGCCGGCAATCCAGGCGCTGCGCGCCAGCGCGGGCTGGCCGAAGAGGTGCAGCAAGACCCCCGCCACGAGGCCCGCCAGCGCCAGCCCGAGCGTCGCGGTCTTCACACGGTCGATACCGAAGATTCCGGATTTTTCCAGCATGGCGTCCCGAGGCTGCGTGCGTCTCGACGCCGAAGAAAGCATGGGAGGGCGGCGTTTGACAGCAGACTTTGGCGCCATGGGTCCGCCTGCGGCACGATGTCCTCGGCGCGCGGCTCGGTGTCGCCGGAGCCGCGCATCTCCGTCCGGAGCCGCGCGCATTGATGCACGTCAACCGGCGCTCCGGCAAAAGCGGGTAGACCTAGGGTGTCGAGGAGAGGACGGCTTCGGGAGGAGGCCATGTCTCAGGGCGAAAAACTCGAAGTCCGGTCGGGTCCGGCGCAGGATGCAAATGCGCCCTGGTCCGAGGTGCCCGGGCTGATCGATGCACCGGGTGGCAGTGTGAACATCGCCTACGAGGCGGTGGATCGCCACGTCCGTCATGGGCACGGCGCGGACACCGCCCTGCTCTGGTTCGGAGCAGAGGGTGCGCGACGCGCGCTCTCCTTTGCCGAACTTGCGGAGCAGACGGCGCGGTTCGCGAACGTCCTGCGCGCGCATGGGCTGGACCGCGGCGACAGCGTCTACGCCTTGATGGGCCGGGTGCCGGAGCTCTACGTCACCGCGCTCGGCACGCTGAAGGCGGGGCTGGTGTTCACGCCACTGTTTTCAGCCTTCGGTCCCGAGCCGATCCGCACACGCATGGAGATCGGTGGCGCAACGGTGCTGGTGACGACCTTGGCGCTCTACCGGCGCAAGATCGCGCCCTGGCGGGACCAGATGGCCTCGCTGCGGCTGGTGTTGATCCTCGGCGACGAGGCGCCCGATGGCTGTGTTGCGCTCGGCCCCGCACTGGCGGCGGCGATGCCCGCGTTCGAGCCGGTTCCGACGGGGCCCGAAGACCCGGCGCTGATCCACTTCACCTCGGGCACCACGGGCCGCCCCAAGGGCGCGGTCCACGTTCACGGCGCGGTGCTCTACCACGCCTTCTCTGGGTGCGTTGCGCTCGATCTGAAGCCCGGCACGATCTACTGGTGCACGGCGGATCCCGGCTGGGTCACCGGCACCTCCTACGGCATCATCGCACCCTTGGTGAACCGGGCGATGATGATCGTCGACGAGGCAGAGTTCGACCTGCAGCGCTGGTATGAAACCGTGCAGCGCGAGAAGGTCGAGGTCTGGTACACCGCCCCCACCGCGATCCGCATGATGATGCGCTCCGGCCAGCAGGTGGCGGCACCCTACGACTTTTCTTCGCTGCGCTTTCTGGCCAGCGTCGGTGAGCCGCTGAACCCCGAGGCGGTGATCTGGTCCGAGGCTGTCTTCGGTCAGCCCTTCCACGACAACTGGTGGCAGACCGAGACCGGCGGCATCATGATCGCCAACCGGCCGGGGATGACGGTGCGGCCCGGCTCCATGGGCACGCCGTTGCCGGGCATCGCGGCGGGCATCGTGCAGCGCGACGGTGACAGGCTGCACGAGCTCGGCGACGGCGAGGTCGGCGAGCTGGCGCTGCGTCCCGGCTGGCCGTCGATGATGCGCGCCTACCTCGGCGAGCAGGCGCGCTATGACAAGTGCTTCGCGGACGGCTGGTACCTCAGCGGCGATCTCGCGATGCGCGATGCCGACGGGTATTTCTGGTTCGTCGGCCGTGCCGACGACCTGATCAAGAGCTCCGGGCATCTGATCGGGCCCTTCGAGGTGGAAAGCGCACTGATCGAACACCCCGCCGTCGCCGAGGCCGGCGTTATCGGCGTTCCCGACGAGACGGCGGGCGAGGTGGTGAAGGCCTATGTGACGCTCAACCCCGGCTACTCGGCTTCGGAGGACCTGGAACGCGCGCTGCGCGGGCATGCCCGGCCGCGGCTCGGGCCGGCGGTGGCCCCGCGCGAGGTGATCTTCCGTACGACCCTGCCCAAGACGCGCTCGGGGAAGATCATGCGCCGGCTGCTCAAGGCGCGCGAGCTGGGCCTGCCCGAGGGCGATATTTCCACGCTGGAGACGGACGAGTCATGAGCCCCTCGGACACCAGCGCGACAAAACCCAGGCTCGACCGGGCGCATGTGCTCTCGCTGCTGCGGCAGATGATCCGGATCCGCAGGTTCGAGGACACCTGCGCCGAGCTCTACACGCAGGAGAAGATACGCGGGTTCCTGCATCTCTATGATGGCGAGGAGGCCGTTGCCGCCGGTGTCATCCCGGCGCTGGAGCCGCGCGACCGGATCGTGGCGACCTACCGCGAGCATGGTCACGCGCTGGTGCGCGGCGTGCCGATGACCGCCGTCATGGCCGAGATGTACGGCAAGGCCGAGGGCTGCTCGGGTGGGCGGGGCGGCTCGATGCATCTCTTCGACGCGGCGCGGAAATTCTACGGCGGCAATGCCATCGTCGGCGGCGGGCTGCCGCTCGCCACCGGGCTGGCGCTGGCCGACCGGATGCAGGACAGCGGTTGCGTCACCGCCTGCTTCTTCGGCGAAGGCGCGGTGGCCGAGGGCGAGTTCCACGAGGCGATGAACCTCGCGGCGCTGTGGCGGCTGCCGGTGCTCTTCGTCTGCGAGAACAACGGCTACGCCATGGGCTCCGCGCTGGCCCGGACCGAGGCGCTGACCGACATTTCGCGCAAGCCGGCGTGTTACGGCATCGAGGCGCGGCAGGTCGACGGCATGGATGTGGTCGCGGTCGAGGTCGCGGCACGCAGCGCCATTGCGAAGGTCCGCGAGACCGGCGCCCCGCAGTTTCTCGAATGCCTGACCTACCGCTTCCGGGCGCATTCCATGTTCGACCCCCAGCTTTACCGCGACAAGGCGGAGGTGGAGCGCTGGCGCCAGCAGGGTCCGATCGTGAAGTTTCGCGGCTGGCTGCTGGAGAACGGGCTGATTCACGAGGCGGAGGTGGCCGAGATCGAGCAGCAGGTCGATGCCGAGATCGCGGATGCCGTGGCCTATGCCGAGGCGGGACACTGGGAGCCGGTCGAGAGTCTGACCGCCCATGTGCTGGGTCCGCCCGCCGCGCCGCCGCCCGCCCCCGCGCCATCCGGAGAACTGGTCGAGACCACCTACCGAGAGGCGCTCCGGCTCGCTCTGCGCGACGCTCTTGAGCGAGACGAACGGGTCTTCCTGATGGGCGAGGATGTGGGGGCCTACGGCGGCTGCTATGCCGTTTCCAAGGGGCTGCTGGAGGAGTTCGGCGAGGACCGCATCCGCGACACCCCTTTGAGCGAGAGCGGCTTCACCGGCGCGGGGATCGGAGCCGCCGCCGCTGGCATGCGGCCCATCGTCGAGCTGATGACGGTGAACTTCTCGCTGCTGGCGCTCGACCAGATCCTCAACTCGGCGGCCACGCTGCGCCACATGTCGGGCGGGCAGTTCGGCGTGCCGTTGGTGATCCGCATGGCCACCGGCGCGGGCAAGCAACTGGCGGCGCAGCATTCGCACAGCCTCGAGGGTTGGTACGCGCATATCCCGGGGCTGAAGGTGCTCGCACCGGCAACGCTGGAGGACGCGCGCGGGATGCTCTGGACCGCTTTGCAGGATCCGGACCCGGTGCTGATCTTCGAGAACGTCATGCTCTACAACCGCAGCGGCAAGATCGACAGCGCCGCGGGCGCGGTGGAGATCGCCTCGGCCGCCATCCGCCGCGCCGGGACGGATCTCAGCCTGATCACCTACGGTGGCTCGCTGTTCAAGGTGCTGGAGGCCGCCGAGGCGCTGGCGGGGGAGGGGATCTCCGCCGAGGTCATCGACCTGCGCAGCCTGCGGCCGCTCGATGAGGCGACGATCATCGCCTCGGTTGCCAGGACCCGCCGGGCGCTGGTGGTCGACGAGGGCTGGCGCAGCGGCGGGCTGGCGGCGGAAGTCTCGGCGCGGATCATGGAGCAGGCGTTCTGGACGCTCGACGCGCCGGTCCGCCGCGTCTGCTCGGCAGAGGTGCCGATCCCCTATGCCCGTCACCTTGAGCAGGCGGCGATCCCGCAGGTGTCTGCGATCGTCGCGGCAGTCCGCGCGCTGCTGGGGGGTGGCTGATGGCGGGGGGCGGCTGATGGGTCTCTTCACCATGCCGTCACTCGGCTCCGACATGGAGGCCGGCACATTGGCCGAATGGCTGGTGAAGCCGGGCGACAACGTGTCCCGCGGCGACGTCGTGGCGGTGGTCGAAACCCAGAAGGGCGCGATCGAGATCGAGTGCTTCGAGGCGGGCATCGTCGAAGAGCTGCGCGCCGAGATCGGAACAGAGGTGCCGGTCGGCGCGCCGCTCGCGCTGATCCTCGCGCCGGGCGAAGAGCCTCCCGCCGCAAGCGCCCCCGAGCCGCCGCAGCCACACCGCCCGGTTGCGCAGCCCGTGTCCTCCCCGCCGCCGCAGGGATCGGGCAGCCCTGCGGCTTCGCCGGCGGCGCGGGTGCGGGCCCGCGAGCTTGGCATCGAACTCTCTGGGCTGACCGGCAGCGGACCGGGGGGGTGCAATCCTTCTCGCGGATGTCGCCCCGCCCGCTCCGATCGCCCCGCCCGGCCCTGTCGCGGCGAAACCGGGACCGCGGGTCGCCGCCCAGACCGAGATGCGCCGGGCAATCGCCGCGGCGATGACCCGTGCCAAACGCGAGATTCCGCATTTCTACCTCTCGTCCACCATGGACGTGCAGCCCGCGCGGGACTGGCTCGATGCCCGCAACGCGGGGCGGCCACCGGACGGGCGGCTTCTGCTCGGAGCGCTCTTTGTCCGCGCGGTGGTGCTTGCCGCTCAGGCGGTTCCGGTGATGAACGGTCACTATCGCGACGATGCCTTTCTCCCGGCCTCCGGGGTGAACGTCGGCGTGGCGGTCGCGCTGCGCGGTGGCGGGCTGGTTGCCCCGGCGCTGATCGGCGCGGACAGGATGGACCTTGCCGGCACGATGGCCGGGATGCGGGACCTCGTGATGCGCGCCCGCGCCGGGCGGCTGCGCGGCTCGGAGATGAGCGAGGGCACGATCACCGTCTCGAGCCTCGGCGAGACCGGGGCGGAGGCGATGGCCGGGGTCATCTTTCCACCGCAAGTGGCGCTGGTCGGTATCGGTGCGCCGCAGCTCCGGCCCTGGGTGGTGGCCGGAGCGATCGTTCCGCGCCAGGTCGTGACGGTGACCGTCTCGGCCGATCACCGGGTCAGCGACGGTCGGCTGGCGGCGCGCTTTCTTGCCGCCTTCGCACAGCAGATCGCAACGCCGGAGGACCTATGACAGAGACAGACATGCGCCGCACCTTCATCGACGCGCTGGTCGGCGTGGCGCCCGACATCGACCCGGAAAGCCTGGGCGAGGGCGATCACATCCAGCGCGATCTCGGGCTCGACTCGATGGACGTGCTGAACCTGGTGGCGGCGCTGCACGACCGGCTCGGGATCGACATCCCCGAGGCCGACTACCCGCAGATCGCCACGCTGGCCCTGGCGGTTCCCTACCTGCAGGCGGCAGGCGCCTCGGGGCAGGGATGATCTCAGCGTCGGGAGAGGGGGGAGGCGTGGGCGGATGATCACGGTTCGGGTGAACGGACGGCGCGTCACGGTCGAGGAGGGCGCGACCCTGCTCGACGCGGCGCGGGCGGCGGGGGTGCACATCCCGACGCTGTGTCATCACCCCGGCCTGCCCGCCCATGCCGCCTGCCGCATGTGCCTTGTCGAGGTCTCGGGCGCGCACGACCCGCAACCGGCCTGCCGCACCCAAGCCAGGGACGGCACCCGGATCGAAACCGACACCGACGCCCTGCAGGCCTTTCGGCGGGCGGACGCGCAATGGCTGCTCGCGCGCCATCCGAACGATTGCATGCGCTGCGAACTCGATGGCGCCTGCCAGCTCCAGACCCTCGTGCGGGAAAACCAGTGGGAGGATCTCTGGCCGAAGCTTCCCGCCGGTCCGGTTGGCACGGCCGATGTGCTTTTGGATGACCATACGTCGCCGAGCATCTGGCGAGACCTGTCGAAATGCATCGAATGCGGGCTCTGTGCGGATGTCTGCGGCGAGTCCGTGCAGGAGCAGTTCATCATCGGCTTTGCCGGTCGGGGGTTCGACCGCCGGCCCGTCACCGTCTTCGACGCGCCCCTTGGAGAGACGAAGTGCATCTCCTGCGGCCAGTGCACGCTTGTCTGCCCGGTCGCTGCGCTGATCGAGACCCCGCACTGGCACGAGGTGCTGCAGACGCTCGACGCGCATCGCCGCGTCTCCGTGGTGCAGGTCGCCCCGGCGACGCGGGTCGCCATCAGCGAGGAGTTCGGCCTGACGCCGGGCACAGTGAGCACCGGACGCCTGATCAACGCGTTGCGGCAGCTCGGGTTCGACTACGTCTTCGACACCAACTTCGCCGCCGACCTGACGATCATGGAGGAAGGCTCCGAGCTTCTGTCGCGACTGGAGGCCGGGACGGGGCTGCCGCTGTTCACCTCCTGCTGCCCCGGCTGGGTCAATTGGGTCGAGCTCAACCGTCCCGATCTCCTGCCCCATCTGAGCACGACCAAATCGCCGCAGCAGATGCACGGCGTGATTGCCAAGCGCAGCGGCTTCGTGCGGTCCCTCGGTGCCGATTTCGCCGCGGGTCGGGCGGAACCTTATGTCGTCAGCGTGATGCCCTGCACCGCCAAGAAGGACGAGGCCCGCCGCCCCGGCCAGTCGGGCGACGTGGACCACGTGCTCACGACACGGGAACTGGCCCGGATGATCCGCTCGCGGGGTATTCCCTTCGCCGCGCTCCCCGACGACGGGCAGTTCGACAGCCCGCTGGGAGAGAGCACCGGCGCGGCGCAGACCTTCGGCGCCTCCGGGGGCGTCATGGAAGCCATGGTGCGCACCGTCGCGCATCTCAAGGGCGCGGACCATGACCTTCCCTTGGAGTGGGAGGCGCTGCGCGGGGTCGGGCGGGGCATCAAGACCGCGACCATACCCGGTGTCGGCACGGTCGCGGTGTGCAACGGCATCGCCACGGCTCAACGCATGCTCGAGGGAGAGGGCTGGCGGCGCGATTACGTCGCCGTCGAGGTCATGGCCTGCGTCGGGGGCTGCCTCGGCGGCGGCGGTGAGCCAAAGTCGATGGACCCGCAAATACTCCGCAAACGCGCTGCGGCCATCTATGCCATCGATGCGAACGCACCGCGCCGCAGGTCCTACGAGAACGGGGATGTCCAGGCGCTCTATGCATCGGAGCTTCAGTCACCGAATTCCCCGGCGGCGCATCTTTTGCTTCACACCCACTATGCCGCGCGACACTCGCGACGAGCGCTTCTGATGCGGTTCCTTGACTGTGTCGACCGCCGGGACGGGGCGGCGGCCGCGCAGCTTTTCCACCCGGAAGCGGTCTGGTCGACCGCCTCGGCCTACGGCGAGATCAAAGGCGCGGACCAGATCGGGTCGTTCATCAGCCGCACGTTGCCGCCAAGAAGATATGGCTCGGAGTTTGTACGGCATCGGATGGAGACCGCCGCAAGCGTCGACGATCTCACGGTTCTCGCCCCGGACGGCAGCCGCAGCAGGTTCCATTTGGACCTTCAGACCATCGAGCGCGACGGGGGTCCGAGAACGGTCATCTTAAGGCTCGCACGCGCAACCCTCTGAGGCCTGCAAACCAGGGGCGGGGTTCGATACCGCAGTCGCGAGCGATCGATTTTCTTTCAAAAGCATGCGTGGACGAGGCGAGGCACCCCGTGCTGGCAGCGCCGCTGCATCGCACCGTGTCATAGCGCGAAGACCGGGAATGCGCGCACGCAAACAGGCGCTTGTGACACATCGGTCCGCTTCGCTTCAGGGTCTTTCGGCGACGATGATGACCGTCAAGATGGCGGCGCAGGTTCCATGCGAGACTCCCCTGCCAGTCCCTCTGCGGCGCGTTTCTCGATATGCGGGCCCGTCCGGGACGTCAGCTTCGGTCGGGAGGATCCTGCGATGGTTCAGCAGAGGGAGCGTTTCGTCGATCGCGCAGACGCCGGGCGCAAGCTCGGCGCCCGTCTTGCGTCGATGGCATTGCAGCAGCCGATTGTCTACGCCTTGCCGCGCGGCGGTGTGCCTGTCGCGCTGGAGGTCGCGCGGGCGTTGAAGGCGCCGCTCGATCTGATCTTCGTGCGCAAGATCGGTGCGCCGGGCGCACCCGAGGTCGCGCTGGGAGCCATCGTCGACGGCGTGGCGCCGCAGATGGTGATCAACGAAGAGGTCATGCGCAGCTCGGGCAATGATGCCGACTACCTGGAAAAGGCGCGGGCGCGGGAACTCGTGGAACTCGAGCGGCGCCGCGCGCGCTACCTCGGCGGCCGGCCACAGATTTCGGCGGCGGACCGGACGGCGGTGATCGTCGACGACGGGCTGGCCACCGGCGCCACCATGAAGGCGGCGATCATCGGCCTGCGCCGCCAAGGCGCGCGCAACATCTGCGTTGCGGTGCCCGTGGCACCAGCCGCGGTGGCGCAGGAGTTTTCCGTGCTGGCCGACACGGTCGTTTGCCTGAACCCCGCGCAGCGCTTTTTCGGCGTCGGCGGTTTTTATGATGATTTCCACCAGCTCAGCGACGAAGAGACCGTCGGCCTTCTGCGTCAGGCATGGGCAGAGGACGCGCAGCCGCATCGCGCGCCATCGCGCCGCAGCGTCGCGGTGCCGCCGCTGGCTCTCGCCGGTGAGCTGGTGGTGCCCGCGGATCCGCGCGGGCTGATCATCTTCGCCCATGGCAGCGGCTCAAGCCGGCTCAGCCCGCGCAACCGTGCCGTGGCCGATGTGCTGAACGAGCGGGGCTTTGCCACGCTGCTCTTTGACCTGCTGACCCCTCAGGAGGCGCAGGACCGGCGCAACGTCTTTGACATTCCGCTTCTGGCCGAACGGATCGTAGAAACGGTGGGCTACGTGGCGGGCGAGCCCGATGTCGCCGATCTTCCGATCGGTCTCTTCGGGGCGAGCACGGGGGCAGGGGCTGCGCTCGTCGCCACGGCGGAACTTGGCGGACACGTCGGCGCGGTCGTCTCGCGCGGGGGCAGGCCCGACCTTGCCGGAGCGCATTTGGCGCAGGTGACTGCGCCGACGCTGCTGATCGTCGGAGGCCATGACGAACACGTTCTGACCCTGAACCGGCAGGCGCTCTTCGCCCTCGAAAGCGAGAAAATGCTGAAGGTCGTGCCCGGCGCGAGCCATCTTTTCGAGGAGCCGGGTGCGCTTGAGATGGCGACCGAACTCGCCTGCAACTGGTTCGAGCACTACCTGCAGGTCCTTCCCGACACGGTGCGGGCAGAGCCCGAACGGCATCTTCAGGGGCCTGCCGAGATCGTCACCGCCCTGCGCAGCGCCGTGATCCCCTTGCCCAGGCCCGAGCAGCCGTCCTTCGGTGCCGCCTTCGATGACTACGGCAGCGCACGGATTGTCCTGCTGGGAGAGGCTTCGCATGGAACCTCGGAATTCTACCGGGCGCGCGCGGCGATCACCATGCGCCTCGTCGAGCGGCACGGTTTTACCCTTGTGGCCGCCGAGGCCGATTGGCCCGATGCGGCGATGATCGACCGCTACATCCGCAGCAGGCCCGGCGCTTCGCCGCGGCGGCTGCCGTTCTCGCGCTTTCCGACGTGGATGTGGCGCAATCGCGAGTTCGACGATTTCGTCGCCAGCCTGCGCGACCACAATGCCAAGGTGGAACCTGACGAACAGGTGCGATTCCACGGGCTCGACCTTTACAGCATGACAGCCTCGATCGCTGCGGTGCTGGAGTATCTCGACCGGGTCGATCCGGCGGCGGCGCGGGAGGCCCGGCAGCGCTATGGCTGTATCGACCCTTGGTCGCAGGAGCTGGCCGCCTATGGCCGTGCCTCGCTCAGTCGCGGCTATGCTCTCTGCGAGGCGCCGGTGATGCGCACACTGCTCGATCTGCTGCAGAGCGAGCTGCTCTACGCCGCCCGCGATGGGGACGAGTTTTTCGACGCGGTGCAGAACGCGCGGCTCGTCGCCAATGCAGAGCGCTACTACCGGGTGATGTACTACGGCTCGCATGAATCCTGGAACCTGCGCGACGGCCATATGTTCGAGACGCTCAAGCATGTGCTGGACCGCGGCGGCCCCGACGCCAAGGCCGTCGTCTGGGCGCATAATTCCCACATCGGCGATGCGCGCTTCACCGACATGGGCAGCGCGCGAGGCGAATTGAACATCGGGCAGCTTTGTCGCGAGGAGTTCGGCAGACAAGCGGTGCTCATCGGCTTCGGGACCCATAGCGGGACGGTGGCCGCCGCTTCGGAATGGGATGCACCGATGGAAGTGAAGACCGTGCGCCCCTCGCGGCCCGACAGCTACGAGGCGCTCTGCCATGGCGTCGGGGAAAAGCGGTTCCTGCTCGACATGGGGCAGGACATGGACCCGGCGCTGCGCCGCGCGCTCCGCGACCCCCGGCTCGAGCGCTATATCGGCGTCATCTATCGCCCCGAAACCGAGCGCTGGAGCCATTACTCCCACGCCACGCTGCCTGACCAATATGACGCTTTGGTCTGGTTTGACGAGACCCGCGCCGTCACCCCCGTGCCGACGCGCGTGGTCGCGGGGGAGGATGAGACCTACCCCTTCGGGCTCTGAACCGGGCGGCAGGTTGCCCGATCACCGAAGGGCCCGGAAGGCCACGTGGATTTAGGCGATTTTGAACAGATCATTGGAGGGAAGGGTCATGGCGACGCAACTCAAGGTGGTATCGGTCGATCTGGTTTCCACAGACAGCGACGGGGTGCAGGGCGATAAGGCAAGCAGCCAAGGGCATCTGAGCGCGGACGGCACATGGCTCGTCTTCCAGAGCTCGTCGAAGCTGGTGCCCGAAGACGTCAACACATATGGCGACGTCTACCTCAAGAACCTGACGACCGGTGTCGTGGAACGGCTCACCGTCGATCCCAGCGTCGCCGCCACGGAAGAAGGCGGCTGGAACCCGGCGATTTCCGCCGATGGCACACGGGTCGCTTTCGGCGTCACATACCTCTACCCGCCGGGCAGTACGTTCTTCGCGGAAGAGGCGGTGGCCTTCAAGGACCTCCTGACCGGAGAGGACATGCTCGTTTCGTCAGATGCTCAGGGCATGGTCGCGCAGGGTACCGGTTTTGGCGCGCAGCTTTCGCCGGACGGAACGCAGGTCGCCTTTCTCAGCGACGCAAAAAATCTTGTGCCGGGCGTCGACTTCACGGGATACGGGGTCTTTCTCAAGGATATCGCCAGCGGCGCGGTGTCCCTGATCTCGAGCAGTGCCGAGGGAGAGGGGGCCAATGGCTCCAGCGCTGACTCTTCCTTCTCTCCCGATGGAGCGACCGTCGCCTTCTTTAGTCGCGGTGACAATCTTATCGAAGACGATGGCAACGGCGTGGGAGATGTCTTCATCAAGGACTTCGCCACCGGCACGGTGACGCGCGTTTCAGTGGCTTCGGACGGCACAGAGGGCAACGGCGAAAGCTCCGGCGGTGCCTTCTCGGCAGATGGCACGAAGCTCCTCTTCGCAAGCCGGGCGACCAATCTCGTGGCGCATGATGGTAACGGCTCGCAGGACCTTTTCATCAAGGACCTGATCACCGGCGCGGTCGAGATGGTCACCACCGACAATTCCGGCAACCAATGGATCGGTGACAGCTACGGCGGCGTGTTCTCGCCCGATGGCACGAAGATCGCCTTTTTCAACGACACCACCAGCCTCTCGGTGCGCGACAGCAACGGCGAATGGGATATCTTCGTCAAGGACCTGATCACCGGGACGGTGACGGCGGTCTCGACGAATGTCGCGGGCGAGATCGGAGACGGCATCAGCTTCTGGCATGAGTTTCTGCCGGACGGCTCGGGGATCGTCTTTACCAGCGCCGCTTCCAACCTCGTGGCGGACGACACGAATGGCGGCTGGGACGTGTTCATCTCCACCTTCGAGGAACAGGAGCTTGGCGAGATCGTGCAATGGTCCGAAGCCGAAGGCGGCAATGGGCACTGGTACCAATATGTCGAAGGGCCGCTGACACGGGCCGAGGCGAAAGCCGAGGCGGAGAGCCGCAGCCATCTCGGTCTGCCCGGCTATCTCGCCACGATCACTTCGGCCGAGGAGAATGACTTCATCCTCGCGATGACCCCGCCGAACGTCTGGGCCGGTGGCACCGACGAACGCGCCGAGGGCGTCTGGGAATGGGCGACCGGACCCGAAGCCGGGGACGTCTTCTGGACACGCTCTTCCGGGGCTTTGGGCTATGCCGACTGGGGCGGATACGAGCCGAACAACGCGTGGTCCGAGCCGCCGGGCGAGGACTACCTGACGGCACACTCTCTCTACGCCACCGGCACATGGGCCGACAGCGGCGTCCCGCCGAACCCGAACCAGGCATTCGGCTATGTCGTCGAGTACAGCGATCTCACACGTCCGCCCGCCCAGATCGGCCTTGGGCGCACGGAGGCAGAGGCTATCGACATCGACAGCGGCTTCAGGGTGCAGCGCAATCCCTGGGCCTCGGAGGACGCTTTCCTGCAGGTCGCGGGCCGCGGTGAGGCGGTGGCGTCGGGCGGTTTCTCGGGCGCGGCCGGTGTCTACACCATCATCGTCGGATATTTCGACGAGGCGGACGGGGCGAGCAGCCTGCGCTTTGAGGTGAATGGCGAGACGCTCGACGCATGGGTCTGGGATGCCGATCCCGCGGGGAATACCGTCACCGGGGCCGCCGCGTCAAAGCGGGTGATCCCCTTTGTCACGCTCGAAACGGGCGACATGCTGACACTGGCGGGCACAGCGGATGGCGGAGAGCCGCTGCGCACCGACTACATCGACATCCGGCCTGCGCCCGCCGCCACCGCGCCTTTCAACGTCGAGGCCGAAACGCTGGAGATCACCAAGGATTTTCAGATCTTCACGAACCCACATGCCTCCGGCGACGCATATCTGCAGGCCGGCGGCGGGCCCGATCAGCGCGCGCTCTACGATTTCGACGGCGCGGCGGGACTCTACGATCTGACCATCGGCTATTTCGACGAAAGCGACGGTGTCAGTCGGATGAGCGTGTGGCTCAACGGCGCGGAGGTGGACAGCTGGCTGTGGGATGGCGATTTCGGCGATGCCATCGTCACCCCGGCCGGCGCGGCGCAGCATACGCTATTTGCCCTCGATCTCGCCCCCGGTGACAGGATCGAACTGATCGGGCGGCCCGATGGCGGCGAGCCGCTGCGGACGGACTACCTGCATTTCGACCCGCTGAGGCTCGCCCTCGGCGCGGAGGCGTTCCTGTTCACCTGAGACCGGCCGGTTCTAGTGCCCGGTACCTGCCCGCTGGCCTGAGCGCGAACGTATCATTTCGCAGAGGGTGGGGCAGAGGGTCTCGTGCCAGAGCCGACCGTGGAACAGGCCAAAATGGCCGCAGCCGGGCAGGATGATCGTGTGATGTTGCTCGGATGGCAGACCTGGGCAGAGAGCATGGGCGGCGCTTGTCTGGCCCGGCGCCGCGATCTCGTCCTCGGCACCTTCCACCGTGATGAGCAGCGTGTGCCGCAGCGCCGCGGGCTCGACGGGCCGCCCGCAGAACGTGAGCGTGCCCTGGGCGATATCCCGCGACAGGAAGACGTGACCGATATTCTCGGTGAAGAGACGGGCATCAAGATCCATCACCGCGCAATAGAGGTCGCGGAAAGGAAACCGCAGCGGATCAGCACCGTCATCCTCGCGCATCTTGCGGACCAGTTCGGTTTCGATGTCGGCCTCAAGCGATCTCTTGAGATATTGTGTCAGTGCCTCGAGCTGTGTCTCGGCCGCATAGACCCAACGTCGCTGGCCCTCGTGCCCTGCCTGTAGCCGTGACAGTGGGACGATGCGATACCACGAAGGGGGCTTGTTGCGGATGAGAGTCACCAGCGGCGTCGGGTTGGCCAGCGGATCGACCGGTGCGGCGAGCAACACGAGCCCGGCGGGCTCAGATCCGGGGAGGCGGGCGGCGAGGTCGGCGGTGGCGGCAAGGGCCGGAACGCCGCCCTGACAGAGCGCGAGGACATTCGCGCCCGGACCAATCTGCAGGATGGCCTGGGCGATTGCGCCAATGTTGGCATCGAAGCCGAAACGGCCGCATGCGACATCCACGTGGCGAACGTTCGCCCAGTCCAGCACCGCGACGCGCATGCCGTGCGCCAGCAAGCCAAGTACGACGTCGCGCAGAAGCACCGGCAGATGACCCGAGAGCGGCGGCACAACCAGCACCCTTGGCGCAGGGGTGGTCAGACCCGCAGGCTCGAACAGCCGCAGGGCGTAGAACGGAGTAAGGCGCAGGGTCCTTTCTGTGACGGGCACCGGCCCCGTGCCGCAAGTCACCTGACAAATCCCGAAAGAGGTGTATCGCGGCTGGTTCGCGCCGGGCTGTAGGTCGCCTTGCCTTTGGTCACCGCTGCAGGACATAGCGTCCGGGCGCCGGGCAAAGGGACGCTAGTTCCGTGCCGGGCACACCCATCTGAGGTGGCGCAGCCTCTACTTGGGTTCCCTGCGCGCGGAGCCAGCCCACCCAATGCGGCCACCACGACCCCTCCTGCTTGAGATGGCGGGCATTCCAGTCGTCGGGCCCGACGTAGCGCGCTCCGGCGGGCCGGGAACCTAGGCGGAAGCCGCGTCCGGGCTGGCTCGGCGGGCTTAGGATGCCGCCATTGTGGCCGCCACAGACCAACGCGAAGGTCAGCGCGGAATCGGTAAAGAGCGCGGTCTTGTAGACCGAGCGCCACGGCGCAATGTGGTCCTTTTCGGTGGCGAGCACGAAGAGCGGCGCCGAGATGTCCTTCAGCGCGATCACCCGGCCCTCGACGGCAAAGCGCCCGGCGGTCAGCCGGTTTCCCAAAAACAACCCACGCAGGTATTCGGAATGCATTCGGTAGGGCATCCGCGTTGCGTCCTTGCTCCAGGCACCGATGTCGAAGTCCTGGTCTTCCTCGCCCATCAGGTAGCGTCGGACCAATCGCGACCAAATCAGGTCCCGGTCGCGCAGCACCCGGAAGGTGCCCGCCATCTGGCGCTGATCGAGATAGCCCTGCGCCCACATCAGGTCCTCGAGATAGGCGATCTGCGCCTCATCGACGAAGAGCATCAACTCGCCTGCCTCTGAAAAATCGGTCTGTGCGGCGAGCAGGGTGATCGATGCGAGCCGGTCGTCGCCCTCACGCGCCATCGTGGCAGCCGCAATGGCAAGGATCGTGCCACCGAGACAGTAGCCGCAGGCATGGACGCGAGCGCCGGGGCAGACCCGCGAGATGGCGTCGAGCGCCACGAGTACCCCGTCGCGGCGGTATTCGTCGAGCGACAGATCGCGGTCTTCGGCGCCCGGGTTGAGCCAAGAGATGCAGAATACGGTGAACCCCTGCGCCACGAGATAGCGGATCAGTGAGTTTTCGGGGCTCAGGTCCAGAATGTAGTATTTCATGATCCATGCGGGAACGATCAGGATAGGCTCGGCCCGTACGGTGCTGCACGTCGGCGCATATTGGATCAGCTCGAAGAGATGGTTGCGATAGATCACGCTGCCCGGCGTGCAGGCGACCTCCTGTCCCGGCACGAAGGTTTCGGATTGCTCTGCGTGCAGGATGCCATCGCGCAGCCAGTCTTCTGCCATCAGCGCCGCTCCGTTCAGCAGGCAGCGCCCGCCACTGCGGGTCACGCGGTCGATCACATCGGGATTGAACAACGCGACGTTCGAGGGGGACAGCGCGTCAAGCGCCTGCCGCGCCATGAAGGAAACCCGCGCACTGTCGCGCGGGTTCATGCCGCGCTGCGGGCTTGTGGCCGCCTCCCACCAATCCTCTGCGGCTAGAAAGCTCTGGATCAGGACGCGAGAAAGCGGGGTATTCCAACCGGTGCCATCGAAGCGGTGATCGTCGGCGGAGGGGGAGAAACCGTGCTTCGCGTCCCAGAGCCCGGCAAGCGCCTGAAACTGGTTCTGCCAGAAGCGTTCGGCAAGGTCTGTCTGCCGCCCCGGTGCCTTGAGCAGGGCTGTCGCCCATGCCTGCCACGCAGAGGCGGCGGCATAGGGCGAGACGCCCATGGTCAGCCGGGCGCGTGTCGATGCCATTGCCCGGTCGAGACTGTCGTGAAAGCCGTCGTGCGCACGGGGTCGAGGCAAATCGGCCGGAACGCAGGCGGGCAGCGTGGCGGGCAGCGCTTCCCGGGGCGGTTGCAAGAGGACGGGCGCAGAAGTGTCAGTCATAGGAGGTACTCTCGTGCTGGGAGCGGCAAGAGGTGCAGCGGCTGGCCGGACGCCGGCTCGAAAGGCCTTTGAACCGGCGCTGCCGATCACGGCTCTCGGCAAACCTCGCGCATGCGTCTGAAGGCCATATCGCCCAGTTGCAGCCGTTCGGCGCAGGACCGCTCGTTCAGCCGGTCGTCGCCGAGGCAGGGGCGCATCGCCTCCATGATCTCTTCGACCTCGTCCATCACCTCCTGACAGCTTCCGTCCCGAAGTTTTTCGCGCAGGAGGTCTTTGTCGGCGGTCGTCCAGTCTCTGTCGCGTAGCTGGTGCTGATCGCGATCTTGATCTCTGTCTTGATCGCCGCTTTCGTCCCTGTCGCGATCACGATCCTTGTCGCGGTCGTGCGCCTGCACAAATATCAGGACAGCATCTTCGCCGCTCTGCGCCGCCGCAGGGGGCGTGCCGTCGGCGATTGCGCAGACCAATACAAGCGAGGCAACGGCGCCGATCTTCGCCATACGCTTTCTGTTGGACGCAGGCATCCTGCCACTCTCCTCTTTTGGATCAGTCCCGAGGAAGGCTGCCAAAAGGGCGTCAGGCGGTCATTGTCCGCAGTCAATGCGGCTCAGGCGGGAGGCCGGGGGCAAGGGTCATTGGTTCCATCGCTTCCAGTGCCGCTCTCAGGTGGTCTGTTCTGAACCCCGGATGAGGTCTTGCGAAGGTGCACAGGTGTCATCGATGTTCTGCCGCGTCGAAAGGCTGACGCCACCCCAGTTGCGCGCCATCCGTTCCGACGCGAAACTCGCGGAGGTGTCTTCAACGTACCCGTCGAGGCACCGGGCGATGAGCCGCAGTTTCGCCAGATCCGTCACCTCGAGCAAGTCGGGGGTCAGAAGCAGAATTGCTTTCTTATCATGCAGCAGCCGCAGCGAGCGACAGAGCGTCTCGACAGTCATGTCGAGCAGCGAGGCGAGGTCACGCCGGCTCAGGCAGATGTGCAGGGTATTCTCGTCGCCCCTATGCGTGAAGGAGAGTTCTTCGAGAATCCAGAACGCCGCGCGTTGCAGAGTGTGGCGCCCGCGCATGTGGGTCACCCAAAGCTGCATCTGCTCGAACTGGGAGTACATCGCCGTCATGTAGGACTGGACGTGCTGCGGGCTTTCCTGAAGAAAACCGTCCCAGGCGCGATGCGGCATCCAGCAGACCCGCACCTCGCTCACCGTGGTCCAAGAAAACTGGCTCTTTGCGTTTTCCGGAAGGCAGATCAATTGACCGCTGCGCAAGACCTGCAGCACATGTTCGTCGCCATCGACGGTGACAGTGCTGAGCTTGACGGTTCCGTTGGCGATGATCCCGACCTTGCCGAAACTCTCGCCCTGCGTGACGATCTCTGTATCCTTCGAATATATCGAAAGTGTGCTCTTTTCGGAAATCTCGCTCCGGGACCGTGGGTCGAGACAGCTGCAAAATCCCGAGGCCCGTACCGCGCAATGAAGGCAGCGGGTGCCATCCGAATGGGCTTCTGTTTTGGTGGTCTGCATGGCTCTCCCCACTCGCAAACGCATTGCAGAAGATGATGATTCCCCAAAACCGGGTGTAAAATCATCTGGAGAATTATGTAGATTTGTTCGCGTCCTGAAGTTTGGCTGCGCCGAGGCCCCTGGCGTGTGCCCGTTGTGTGCGAAAACGCTGGAGCTCCGGGCCGGGATCCCGACCGAAGCCCGCAATCGCCTTCAGACGGGTTTGACTGCGATCTTGCGTTCCGAGGCCAGGGCCTCGGCCGATTTCGGCAGGGTCACCGTCAAAACGCCCTTGGCGAACTCTGCGCTGATCTTGTCCCGGTCCACGTCGTCCGGCAGGCGGATACTGCGCTGGAAGCTGCCCCAATGGCGTTCCCGCAGATGGTAGGTTTCGTCCTCCTTTTCTTCCTCGACGGATTTCTCTCCGCTGATTGTCAGGGAACCATTGCTGATCTTGACCGCGACTTGATCGGACGTCAGCCCGGGCAGTTCGGCGGTCATCGCATAACCCTTCTCGGTCTCGGAGAGATCGACGGCAGGGCTCAACACGACGTCCCGAGCAAGGGCCCCTGAACGGCCGAGCCCCTTGTCGAACCACTGTGAGGGTTCGAAAGCATCGAAAAGACGCTCCATTTCCTCGCGCAGATTGCCGAAGGCGGACCAGGGCGCGGGCGGTGAGTTGGGCTTGGGAGCACGTGGCTGCGTGGACTCTCGGGACACGGGGATGTCGGATTTCTTTGACATGGTCGTCTCCAAAATATCGCTGAAACGCCGCCGACCGAACCAAGGAACAGAAGGACCGGCCGGCGACTTTGTTCGTGGCCACGGCTGTGAGCCGAAGAGACCTCACGGAAGGCCGCTCCGCGAACACTCTCAATTCTCGGATCTCGTTGCCCCGTTTGCATTGACGGCTATCAACCAACCCATGTTGGACGAGACACCCAGACCTTGAGCCGCTCACGCAACCGAGTTCGCTTTGTCGTGTTCAGGGTCGAGCGCTTCGGCGAGCACGTCGTCCACGGTGTCGAGCCAGACGAAAGTCAACTGGCGGCGCGCCATCTCGGGAATGTCCTCGAAGTCGGGGCGGTTACGCGCGGGCAGAAGGACACGGGTGATCCCCGCGCTCGCCGCCGCGACGACCTTTTCACGGATCCCGCCTACTGGCAGCACCAGCCCTCGCAACGAGATTTCCCCTGTCATCGCCGTATCGCTGCGCAGCTTCCGATCCAACAAGAGTGACACCAACGCCGCGAAAATCGCGGTGCCCGCGCTCGGCCCGTCCTTCGGGGTCGCTCCAGCCGGAACATGGACGTGAATGTCGGAGGTCTCGAACAGCTCCGGCGGAATCCCGAGATCGGTGGCGCGCGCCTTGACCAGCGTCACCGCCGCCTGCGCGCTCTCCCGCATCACCTCGCCAAGCTGCCCGGTGAGGATGAGGCGCCCCTTGCCCGGCACCCGGCTCGCTTCGATGAACAGGATGTCTCCGCCCACCTGTGTCCAGGCGAGGCCGGTTGCGACTCCGGGCAGGCTGGTGCGCATGGCCACCTCGTTCTCGAAGCGAGGTGTGCCGAGGATGCTCACAAGGCTGCTTGCGGCTATCGTCTGCGGCCTTGCCTCGCCGCCTGCAAAGATCACCGCCGCGTGGCGCAGCAGCGCGCCGATCTGCCGTTCGAGCCCTCTGACGCCCGCTTCGCGAGTATAGGCGCGGATGACGCACTGTAACGCTGCGTCCTCGATCTGGACCTGCTCGGCCGTGAGCCCCGTGGCAGCAAGCTGGGCCGGCACGAGGTAGCGTTTGGCAATCTGCAGCTTTTCCTCTTCAAGGTATCCAGGCAGGGCGATGATCTCCATCCGGTCGTGCAGTGGTGCCGGAATAGTTTCAAGCGTGTTGGCAGTGCACAGAAAGACCACGTGCGACAGGTCGAAATCCATGCCGAGGTAATTGTCGTGGAAGGCTGAATTCTGCGCCGGGTCCAGAACCTCCAGCAGCGCCGCCGACGGGTCTCCGCCCAAACCACGGCCCAGCTTGTCGATCTCGTCGAGCATCAGGACACAGTTGCGCGCCCCGGCGCGGCGGATCTGCTGGATCACCATGCCGGGCATCGCCCCGACGTAAGTACGGCGATGGCCACGGATCTCGGCCTCGTCGTGTACCCCGCCGAGACTGAGGCGGGCAAAAGGTCGGTGCAGCGCCCGCGCGATGCTCTGTCCCAGCGAGGTTTTGCCCACCCCCGGCGGACCGACGAAGCACAGGATCGGTGCCTTGCCCGAGGGCGCGAGGCGGCGCACCGCCAGATACTCGATGATGCGTGCCTTGATCTTCTCGAGCCCATAGTGATCGGAATCCAGTATCTGCCGGGCCTCCGCCAGATCGATGCGAGCCTCTTCGGGAAGCCGCCACGGCAGGCCGATGATCGAGTCCAGCCAACTGCGCAGCGTCGCAGCTTCAGCGCTGCCCTGCGCCATGCCCTCGTAGCGTCCTAGCTCGGCGAGCGCCTGTCTCTCGGCCTCTTCGGACATGCCCGCCGCCATGATGGCGCGGGACAGCTCGGCGAGGTCTTCGCCACCGTTCCTACCGGTCTCGCCAAGCTCGCGGCGGATCGCGGCCAGCTGCTCGCGCAGGATCACCTCGCGATGACGTCCTTCGAGTTCCTCTCGGGCCTGTTCGCTGATCTCGCGGGTGATCCGCAGCACTTCTACGCGGCGGCTCAACTTCTGGGTCATGGCTTCGATGCGGGCGGCGATGTCGACCGTTTCGAGGAGGTCCTGCCGCTCCTCGACCGACATGTCGGTGTAGCCCGCGGCGAGGTCGGCCAGATAACCTGGATCGTCGATCTCGGCGACGCTTTCGGCCAGTCCCTCGGGCGCTTCCGGCAGCATATGCAACAGCCCGACCGCGAGATTTCGCAGATGCAAGAACCGCGCTTCGGTTTCGGGACGGGTGTCCGGAACCTCATCGACGGGCTCGATCCGGCCAAGCAGGAAAGGGGCCTCCGGAACCAGTTCGCGCAGGTGGAAGCGCCCGGTGCCCTGGCAAATCAAGTGATTTCCTGCATCGGAGCCCGTGACGTAGCGCAGGATCTCGGCGCGGCAGCCCATGCCATGCAGCCCCGCGGCGTCCGGCATGTCGTCTTCGGGGTTGCGCTGCAGGATGATGCCGACCGGCAAATCATCCCGCACCGCACGCTCGATCCCGGCAAGCGTCGAGCGCCGCCGCACGGCGAGCGGGAAGACGGTGCCGGGGAAAGCCACGAAATTGCGGACGGGCAGGAGGATCAGCGCGTCCTGCGGTATCTCGAAACCCTCCGGCGGCTTGGCGGCTTTCTCGCTCATTGCGATCCCTCCGGAAGCTTGGTGAGCCGAAGGATCAGGCAGCCCGGCGCGGTTTCGCGCGATATCTTGTAGGGCACGTCGGGGATTAGCACCCGGCGCTCGAACTTTCCCCATGGCAGTTCGAGGCGGAGGATGGAGGCGTGACGCAGCTCAGCGGGACGTGGCCTGAGACCGCGCAGGATCAGCGTCCCGCCGGTGACCTCGACCTCCACAGAGGCAGGATCGACCCCTGGCAGCACCACATAGGCGAGCAATTCCGTGGCGGTCTCGATGAGATCCAGCGGCGGCTCCCAAGTCATTGGCTGGCTGATCCCGAAGCCAAGCCTGCGCAGTTCGTCGAGCCGACCCAAACGATGCAAAGCATCCGCGAGCATTCGGTTCTGTATGGATTTCGAGATCATCTGAGGGGCTCCGGACCGCTGCCCCCTTGTCTGCGCCCTTTGGCAGCCCCCCGCATTGTCGTTGCGCAATTGCCTTCAACGCAGCAGGCGCATCGCGAGATGCGCGCCACGTTACCTGTCTGTGGGCAGCGGCGCGATCGCCGTACGCAGGTCACGATCAACGGCAATGGCGACGGCGAGAATACCAGCGCCACCACCCTGGGTGATCAGCGCGAGACGCGGTCCGTGGCTGCGTTGCCTCCCGGCAAAGACCTGAGCGGCTGCATGAAGGTCCCCGAGGCTGTTGACCCGTTGCGGGCCCGTTTGCTCTATCGCGGCCCCTAACACCGCTTGGCTGCCCATCTGAGCGGCAGTATTGCTGTGCGCCGCCTTTCGTCCGCTCTCATGCTGGCCCGCCTTCGGCACCACCACAGGTTTCTGCGCAGTGATCCTGTTTTGCGCGGCGAGGAAGCCCGGCGGGCGGCGGCCCGTCTCCGTGTAGAGCAAGACCGTCTCGGCCCTTCGGTCATCTGCGAGGTGCCGCAGCACATCGCTGAAGCCCAGATCGAGCATATTTCCCATCGACACCATGGCCGAAAGCCCGAAAACAGGGTCGCCGCGTGCCGGGTGCCCGCTTTGGCGCAATCGTATGGGATATCGGGCACGGTGGGGGCTGGAGTGGCGATGACCGCAAGGCCGACCGGAGTCGCGGCGCGGAAACCCGCGACGGAAGTGAGGGGCGAACAAGGAGCCACGGCTCGCGCGCGCATTACCGGCCCGCGTCCGCACCGCAAAAACGCCGCGGGCAAAGTCACTTACTTCGACAGCAATCAGGAAATCGCGGTCCTGAAATCATGAGTTGGTCGGTGACCGGGGTCCGAGTTGCCGAGAGCGTGCGCCTGTGATTGGCGGGCGGTTCACGCCATTGCCCAAGGCCTGTCGTAGAACTTCGTCATCCTGCTGCGGCGCATTGCATCTTCTACCCACGGTCGCAGCTGACCTGCCGCAATCGGCAAGCCCGGGGGCAGCAATCCTTCGCTGCATTCATCGGATCACCGCGCTCTTGTTCGACCTATTGCCATCCGGAAGCAGCCCGCCCCAGGGGCCGTCAAAGCGGAACATTGATGAGCGTCAATTGCCGAAATGAACCAAGCTAAACGACTGATCTATCGCATATCTTCGCAACATACCCGACCGCTTGGCACCGCGTGCACCTTGGTAGTTGACCGGCGTCAATGATGCATTCGATGCCATGGTGAGAGGCTTCCGAAGATCGATTTTCGGGAGGATCTCCATATGCGTGATTTCATCAATGATCCCATCCTCGCCTCCGTCTCCGCAGAACTGATAGCGGCGGTCGGGCGCGGCTCCGGCTCGGGCAATGGCGGGGGCAACGGGAACGGCAATGGAGACGGCGGTCACGGCGGCGGCGGGCAGGGCAATGGGAGCGGCAAGCCCCAGGGAGCGGGGACCATGAAGGGCGACCTTTACGGCGACCAATATGTGCTGCTCCGCGACCTCGACCCGAGCGACGGTGGCGGCAATGGCGAAGCTGTGCTCGACACCTTCAACACAGAGGCGCAGCCGGTGCTGGTGGGCGTCGACCCGGCAAATCCGGACGACCCGTTCCCGATCTACTTCGAGGAGGACGCCGAGGGCGATTACGAGCTTCCGGCTCTGATGCTGCCGTTCGTGCAGGAAGTGGAACTCGACCGCGCCAACGTCGCGCGCGCGCCTGCCTCGGTCATGGCCCATGCGCTGGAGGAGGCGCTCGGCAAGGTCGAGACCGCTGACGAGATCACCACCGACACCGCGGGCCGGATCATGTACAGCACCGATGGTGGTGCAACCTTTGCGACAATCGACTCGCCGCTCGAGAACCTCGCGCTTTACCAGCACCTTATGACGACGTCAGGCGGCTCTGCGGGGGCCTGGCCCGATGTGACCGACACGTGGGAGCAACCCTTCCTCGATCTCCTGGGCGGCAACATGACCGATCCCGATTGGGATCCGTCGGCGCTGCTTGGCGCCGCATGGAGCAAGGAAGGCAAGATCACGCTCGACGCGCTGCTCTACGAGAACACCACGCTGGGCGTGAATGTGGCCGACAGCGCAACCGGGGAGGTCGACTATTTCGACTTCAGCGATCCCGCGGGCGAGCTTTACGACTATGACCGTCAAGCCACCTACGAGAACGTGTGGCTGCGCTGGATCGTGATCGAGGGAGACGATCCTAAGTTCGCCTACGGCAATGTGTATGACGCGGTCTTTGATGAGCAGCCGTGGCAGGACGAGATGCTGGTGATCGTCCCTGGCGCTACGCCCGAGGAGGATACCTTCGACGCGGTCCCTGCTCTGCTTTCGGGGGTCAACGACTTCGCGCAGGCTGCCGACGACACACGGGCGGTGATCGAGTTCATCCATGCAAGGTCGGCTGAGGAGATCGACTTCGCCGATATTCCAGTCGAGGACGCTGCCTTGGTTCTCTGAGGCCCCGCGCATTTGGGCATCTCCGGCAGAGCAGGGGATGCCCGTGTCCGGCTCGATTGGGCGCTGGACGGCAACTATGACTCTTGGAGTGAGGCATGACCGGCATTTCTCAACACGCGGTATCTGCGCCGGGGCGAGCGGCGGTGCGCGACATCGTGGCGCTCGGAGAGGAGTCTCACGCGGACGAACCCCTCGCCGTTCTGGGCACCAACGGACCCGACGACATTCAGACCGGCGGCGGGCCTCAGTATATTCTCGGGCTCAATGGGGCGGATGTGATCCACGCCGGGGGCGGCCCGGATGAGGTCGAGGGCGGCAATGGATCGGACGCGCTCTATGGGCAGGGTGGCCCTGACACGCTGCGCGGCGGCAAAGGTGAGGATACCCTGGAAGGCGGCCCCTCTCCTGACCTGCTCGAAGGCGGGAATGGTGACGATGTTCTGGCGGGTGGTATTGCCGCGGACACGCTGATTGGCGGGCACGGCGAAGACACCTTCGTGTTCCGCGCCGCCAACGAGGCTCCGGCCCGCGGCAGCGACGAAGACGAAGCACACGAGGGGGACGGTGGCGGAGACGATCACGCTGGCGGTGGCCAGGAGACGATTGCCGACTTCAAGCCTGGCACCGATCTTGTGGATGTCAGCGCGATCGGCAGCATCGTCGCCTTTGCGGCAGGACCAGCCACCTACTGCGTCTGGGCCGAACAACAGGGTGCGGACACGATGCTCTACGTTGACACCGACGGTGTCCTTGCCGGAGACCAGCCCGCCGAGATGAGCATCCTGCTGCTGAACGTTGATGCAACCATGCTCTCGGAGGGTGATTTCCTATTTTGAGCAATCACTTGTCGGATGTCTTGATGCGAGGCAAGGACGCAAATCCGACGTCGTGGCGTATTGCGCATCTGAGCTGCGCAAGGATTGCATGAAGGACTCGCTGACCGCGCTTCGCGAGCCTGATCGATGGTCTAGGGTGGTCACACCGTGGCCTTTTCTGGGAGGCAAATCCATGCCTGAAGAAGGAGATCTGCCGAGAAACTCATCCGGCGCAACCGATCGTAGGAGCGGCTTTTTGCTTCTCGCGGCGGTCTCGTCCGCGTCCCCGCAATCGCACCGCGCTTACCTCGTCGCCACATTGTTCCCGCGTTGCCGCACCACGAACGGCGCGCAAAGCAGAGAGCGCCGCCTGCGGCTCGCCGACCCGCCAGGGCCCACGCCGGTCGCACCGCCGTCCGTGCCCGAAGAAACGCCAGCGCTTCCGCAAGAGGCCCCGGAGCGCCCAAGGGAGGCACCGCCCGCAGCGCCCAGCGAAACCCCAGAGATGCCGTTGGAATTTCCGGCCGATCTGCCGCCGGAGTTCTGACCTATGCTGGCGTCGGTCCCGCAGCACGGCTGCCCCGCAGTGTCCACGATTGACCGGCGACAATGCATGTCGCCCCAGCATCCGGCATCATTGTGATGTCGGATCGTCGCGCCGCCCCACTCGAAGGTTTGCAGGGAGGCGTCCCGCAACGTGAGTGGAGCCTTCGAGGAAGCGTTGAGGCGACGATCCGACGCATCCGCCATCGAGGACGGCCACCTCTTTCCGTTGACGGCCGCCACCAGGCGTCTTGGCCTGAACATCGTGGAGTTCCCACAGGCATTGATCCGCGTCATTCCGCGCAAGGGCTCATGATGGCATTCTGACCGGGCGGGTCGCCAGCTTGCCTGCGCGCGCGATAGGGAAGGGGTCGACATGACACATGTCGTCGTTCTCGGCGCCGGTTTCGCAGGTGCCCTCATGGCCCACGAACTCCGGGAGCGTCTGGGTCCGGATCACCAGATCGGTGTCGTCAGCACGGGGTCCAGCTACAGCGTCCTGCCCTCAAACCCTTGGGTCGCCTTGGGCTGGCGCAACCCGTCGGACATCGAAGTGGACCTTGCAGGGCCGCGGGAGCGGCGCGATATCCGGCTCTATCCGGAGGGTGCCGCGCGTATGCATCTTGCGGAAAGCATCATGGGGTTTTTCGGCGGCGCGTGCGGGGCCTGTGAGTTCACCTTCATCGTCGACACCGCGCCTCGGCGGGCGAAAGCGCGTGACCGGGTGCCGATGACCTTCGTGACCTCCGAGCCCTGTATCGGCCATCTCGGGCTCGACGGGGTGAGTGATACCAGGGGTCTGCTCGAAGGCGAGATGCGCAACCACCCCATGAAATGGATCACCCATGCGCGCGTCGTCGCGCAGCCGCAGATCCCGCCGCGCGGTGTGGACTGGGCCTCTTCAGGCAAATGGGTGCATTCCGCCAAGATCGTCTTCTAGATGTACGTTTTGCACGAGATCCGCGTTGGAAAGTCCCAGCCGTTCTATGAGCAACTGATGATGAAGGCGCTTGGGATCGACAAGGTGAAGGACACCCATATCGAGGGGCCTGCGCCGCAGGGGCCGCGGCATTTTCGCCGCATGAAGCTCAGGAGGAATGGCAATGAAGCTCTCGTTTCATGGTGCGGCGCGGCAGGTCACCGGATCGTGCCATCTCGTCTCGGTTGCCGGAAAGCGCATCCTCATCGATTGCGGCATGTTTCAGGGCGCACACGAGTTGCACGACGAGAACGCCGCCGATTTCGGCTTCGATCCGGCCAAGATCGACATGCTTCTGCTGACCCACGCGCATCTCGATCATTGCGGGCGCATTCCGCTGCTGGTGAAACGCGGGTTTTCCGGGCCGATCATCGCCACTGGCGCAACC
This sequence comes from Salipiger mangrovisoli, assembly GCF_015223355.1. Taxonomy (GTDB): domain Bacteria; phylum Pseudomonadota; class Alphaproteobacteria; order Rhodobacterales; family Rhodobacteraceae; genus Salipiger; species Salipiger mangrovisoli. The sequence continues at coordinate 96,707 of NZ_JADFFK010000014.1, forward strand.
CGCGATCTGGCCCGGCTGGTGATGATGGACTCGGCCCATCTCCATGAAGAGGAGGCGCGCCGCTACCGGCGCCACGGCCAGCGCATCGACGCGCTCTACGACCGCCTCGATGCGCTGGACGCGGTGGCGCTCTTTGGCCGCGCCGCGCAGTACGGCAAGCCGCTCGATCTTTTTCCGGGGATCACCGTGACCTTTCTCGAAGCGGGGCACATCCTCGGCTCGGCCTCTATTCTCCTGGAATTGTCAGAAGGGGAGCGCCATCGGCGCCTGCTGTTCTCCGGCGACATCGGCCCCGGCGGACGGCCGCTTCTGAATGATCCCGCGCCGCCGACCGGAGTGGACGCCGTGGTGATGGAGACAACCTATGGCGACCGCGATCACCGGTCGCTGGACGAGTCGATCGACGAGTTCTACGAGGCGATCCGAGACGCCCGAACCCGCGGTGGCAACGTGGTAATTCCGACCTTCGCACTCGAGCGGGCGCAGGAGTTGCTCTGGTACCTGCGCGCGGGTTTCGAAGAGGGGCGGATCGAGCCCGGGCTGTCCCTTTATCTCGACTCTCCGATGGCGATATCCGCGACCCGGATCTTCGGGCGCCACCCCGAGGCCATGGGCCCGGCACCAGCGCGGATGGTCCACAGTGGCCGAGATCCCTTCTGGCTGCCCGGCCTTGAATTCACCCAGGAGGCGCGCGACTCGATGGCGCTCAACACGGTCCGGTCGGGTGCGCTGATCATGGCGGGGTCGGGCATGTGCACTGGCGGGCGGGTTCGCCACCACCTGCGCCACAATCTCGGCAATGCCGGGGCCAGCATCATCTTCGTCGGTTTCGCCGCCGAGGGCACGCTGGCCCGCATCATTATCGACGGCGCGAAGGCGGTGAAGCTCTTTGGCGACGAGGTCCCGGTGCGGGCCCGGATTCACACGATCAACGGCTTCTCCGCCCATGCCGGGCGCGCACAGCTTAAAGCCTGGCACGCCAAGCTGGGGTCGCCGCATCAGACGTTCCTTGTCCATGGCGAGGCCAAGACGATGGAGAGCCTTGCCGGCGACCTCCAAGGATTGGTGCACCGACCGAGGATGGCGTCGGAATATGAGATTTAGGTGGTTCCGCCTCTCGCGGAGATCAGACGCAAGGCACCTTCGTCACCGATCTCAGTGCCGAGGAGCTTATGGAGCGTTTCGAGGTGGTGGCCGAGATCGAGGCGCTCTGCGCGTCGCTCGCCTGCCGCCGCAGTGCCCGACAACAGCATCGCAGGGATCGGGCGCGCCATGCAGGGCTGCGAGGTAGCGGCGGGCGGCTCGATCTCGATGCTTATTGCAGCGAAAACATCGAGTTCCACCGCGCAATCCACGCTGCCTTGGGGCAACGCGTTCCTCGCCATCGAGGCAGCGCGGCCGCCATGACCGATCATTTCGAAACCGCAATCTCCGTCCTCATCCGGGCGGGGGCGACGTGATGCGAAGAAAGATCGTGGAAACCGGGCAAGTGCGGAAGGGGCTAGACCGACGTGCCTTCGGTCACCAAGGTTCCGTCGGCGCGATTTCACTTCGTTCAACCTGGGATCGGACAGGTGCACTTTCGCGCATACGGTAAGCAGCAAAGACGCGCCGATCGGTGGGTAGCCAGTCATTGTAATTACATAATGTGCATTATCCGTGCGCTGGTATGTGACCGGTGTGCGCTCGCATCAAGTGCGACTCCCCCTTAGAGAACGGATAGTTTTCTAGCGCAGAGTGTCCGCCATGGGAGCGGTCTACACCCAACTGAGCGTCAAGGGACGTGTCCGGGCCGAACGCTCGAAGTTGGCAAAGGTCCCTGTCCGGAAGATGGCGTGCGTGCTGCGGCGCTCGAAAGCCGCCAAGACGGGGCTCGAGCTGAAGCAACTCTGCAACCAGGCGAACAACACGCCTCGGAAGTGCCCCGGCTGGAGGGGCACGGCCGAGGTCTTCCGCGAAAAGATGATGCAGGAAACCGGCCGACACCCTTACCGTCGCAGGGAATAGCAATCGCGCTCCAGGCAGCGCGCGCATTACCAGATCAGACGCTGATCCCCGCCGAGTTTGGAATTCGACAGATTGTCGATGTCGGCGATCCGCTTCTCGAGTGCCGGATCGTCTTGGTAGCGGAGATAGGCGACGGCCCAAGCCATTTCGAAGTTCTCCGGCGTCTCGTCGATCTTCTGCTCGCGGCCGGTCCTTGCTTCGATCCGTTCCGGATTGTCAAAACCGTCCAGCGTGTAATCGACCGCCCTTTTGATCGCGCCATCGCAGGCGTCAAAGATCTCGGGATCATCCTCTGCAAGCAGGGCCGCGGTGACCGCCAGCGCCTGAACGGCGTGCATCTGGTAGTGCAGCGCAAGATCGCCACGCTCCATTTCCAGGGGCAATGCGCCGTCCTCCTCTACCATGCAGGCGGTATATTCAACGGTCTCGCGTCCCCACTCGACGAGTTCCTCGTCTCCCGTCGTGAGGCCGATCCGGGTCACGCCCATCGCCGCCCATTGCCGCAAATTGTTCCGCGACGCGCGCGGGGGTGCCTCCTCATCGAAATAGGCCATGGTCGCCTTCGCACGGTCCTCGAGCCAGCCTTCGATGACCGTCTGCTGCTCCTCACTCGGCTCCGCCACCGCCAGCGCATTGCTGTAGGCAAAGGCAATCCCGCCAAAGCGGCTCGGAGCCGAGATGTTCGCGTTCATCGTGGTCAATTCCGACAAGGCGTCGGCTTCGGCCCAGGGTGCGAGGCGTTCGTAGAGGCATTCCGCCGCCGCAACGCCGCGATCCCCCGATCGGGTCAGAGCGCGATTGCTTTCGCGCGTCAGGTCCGAAATGAAATCATCGACCGGTGCGAGCGCCGCGTTCACGGCAGCATTGGCGTCCTCGTCGAAATCCGACCGGGTTTCGCTGTCTTCGGTGTATCGGCTGCCGTAACTCAGCGACACGACGGGGTCGACCGGCTCCATGCAATCGGAGTCATCGCCAGCGTCTGCGGTCGCCTCCTCCTCCGTCTCCGATACCGACGCGTCGGTATCGGACAGTTGAACCGGATCGATCCCGGGGGCCTTTTCGTCCTCCTGCGCGAATGAGGGGCTCATTGGCAGGAGTGCAGCCAGAACCGCCAGTGTTGTGAGTGAAGTTGCCTTCATTGTGTAGCGACCTCCGCGATCTGCATCGAGTTCATCAGTGAAACGGCGTCCTCGTTACCTAGGGCGGCCGCCTTCTGAAGCCAGTCGCGCGCCGCCTCGGGATCGGCATCGGCTCCGATGCCGAAAGCGAGGCTACGGGCAAGCTCGACCATCGCGGCGGCGCTGCCGGCGTCCGCGGCGCGGCGCAGCCATTCGCCGCTTTCGCTGATATCTGCCTGATTGCTCGCCGAAGCACGCAGCTGGCGCGCATGGTGCAGCATGGCTTCCGAGGAGCCGGCTTTTGCAGCCGCGAGCCACAGAGCGCCGGTATCGACCCGCGTCTCGACGTCCTGCCGAATGTCGGCCTGCGCATTCGCGAGTTTGTCGAGCACCGAAGGCAGCTGATCAGGGGCAGAACGTTCCGTCAGAGCCACGTAGTATTCCGCGGCCTTTGCAGGATCGTAGTCCGGCGTTTCGGGCTGTTCGACCTCGGTCATCAGGCGGAACACGGCGGGACGGTCGCCTTTTTCGTACCCGGCCAGCCAAAGGTTGCGGGCATCCCCGGCGGCATCGTCACCAAGCATGTCGGCATGCGCCATGATGAGATCCCCGAGGTTCGTGTGCGACCACGCGCTTTCGGTTTTGACCAGCTCTTTCGAGATCCGCACCCATTGCGCGAACTGATCCGGCGAGCCGTGTTCCGCGAGCACTTCGGCCATCTGCAGGCCTTCGCTGAAGGTGCAGGTGGTTGCCGCGCGCGCATGACGGATCAGGCTGGCCTTCTGGTCGTCCGAGAGGCCCTCCGAGTAGCGCAGAGCAAGAAGGCTTGCTTCGAAATCGCCGCGTGCGTCGATCACCGGGGCGAAGGTTCTCGCGATCGTTGCGGGGTCCGGGTAAGTCCCGGGATCAATCGTCGTCAGCAAGGTCATTGCGCGGCCATATCCTTGGTCGGCCAGTTGCAGTGCGATCGCTTCGGCGTCCTTGCTCTGCGGGAACCGGTCCACGAAGCGCAGCGCCAGATTGTCCCCGAGCGCATCGACCCACCCTTTGCCATCCGTGGGCGAGACGGCTTCGGCACGGGCGGCGATCAAGGACCAGTAGGATTGCTCTTCGGCAGATATCGCCTCGTTTGACGCCAAGGCGATCAGGTCGCTGGCGGCGGCATCCACCGGCAGAACGGCCTGCGCATGGTCGAGGACCGTGCTCATCATGTGGAACGGCAAGGTGGGGGCAACGCCGTCCTTGACCTGGGCGAGCGTTTCCCCGAGCGACGGGTCCGGCGCTTCGGTTTCGGCCCCGGCCAGCGACTGCCAATAGCCGACCCGATCGACAAGCGGCGCATCGGGTGCCTTGCACAGGTTTGCCTGAACCAGGTCGTTTACGGGACCCGATCGACCAATCTGTTCGACGGAGAAGATCAGGTCGTCGATGCCCGCATAGAAGGACTCGGCGTCCCCGAGGCCGATGTTGAGCAAGGCCCGTTGCCGGATCGCTTCCGGATCACCGAGGGCGACACCCTTTGCATAATAGTCCATGGCGGTCTGTTCACCGGCCCAGCGGCCTTCGCGTGCCAGAACGCGGTCCGCGGCTTTGGGATAGGCCCAGCCCGGCGCATTGTCGCTTTCGAGAAGCGCGGAGAGTGCCTTGTCATAGTCCTCGGTGCGCGCCGGATTGCCCTCGCGCAGCCTGTCGAGAAACAGCGTCAGGCGGCCCATGCCGGCACGATCGCCCGACGCGGCTGCGCGCTGGTAAAGCTCCTCGGCCTGCCCCAGATCGCGCTCCAGCAACGCGCCATCTTCATACAGGCGGCCAAGTTGAATGAGCACGCTCGGATCACCGCCCGTCGCGGCAATGCCAAGGTAGTGCAGCATCACCGCGTTGTCCTTCGAGATCTCTTCCGAACGCAGGTGCATGTCCGCAACGCTCCACGCGGCGTCGGGGCTGCCGAGGTCCGCGGCAAAGCGGAACCACCGTTCGGACAGCTCGTTGTCCGTCTGCACGATGTCGCCGTTCCGGTAGGCGCGCGCGATGTTCACGACACGATCGCAAATGGTCTCGTCCAACCGACCGACCTGCGAGGCAAAGCCCATCATGACCGTCATCTTCGGCTCGACGTTCCAGTTCGGCACATCGATGCCGCGCTGCTGGAAGCTGGCGATGCTCAGCAGGCTGTTGGCATCTCCCCCACGGGCGGCCGCAACAATCAGCTGCAGACCACGGTCCCGGTCGGGCGCAACACCCTTGCCCTGCATCAGCCATTCGCCGAGACGGCGTTGGTTCTGCGGCTGTTCGGCAGCCGTCGAGGCAAGAGCCTTATCGATCAGCCCCTCGGCGCGCACGTCCGCCGCCTGGCCCGCCTCGAGCCGCATCTCGATGGTTTCCATCAACTGCTTGTCGCCGTCGTAGGTCGCGTCGATCGTCGGCAGCAGCGCGACGACCTTTTCACCCACCGGCAGCCATTTCACGGGGTCGATCGCCATGAGACGGCGCATGTCGCGGCGGACAAGCGTCGAGTCCATGCCGGAAAGGGATTGACCATCCCAACCGTCCCAACGGGTCGTGATCACGCTGTCGGGCGCCCGGATTTCACAGACTGGCTGCGCGTCGATCTGCGGCGGCTCGAAATCGACCTTCACCGGCCCCGCGGCCATCGCCGGGGCGGCGACAGCCAGGAATGTGCCAGCCAGCAAGGCAGACCGCGCGCTCTGCAGAAGCGGCCTGATGCGCATCGGAGTAACGTTCATCATTCGCTCTATCCCTGGCTCAATTGACCTGCGACGCTTTCAGCGCCACAAGCTCGTAGTTTCCATTGGTCCCGCTGAACACCAGGGTGGTGCCTTCGCGGCGTGCCAGCGCCACGGAGGACACAGCCGCCAGCGTCTCGTCCCCGGTGCGCGCCTCGAAATCGAGAGACAGCGGCGCCTTGAGGGCAACCCAGTCGCCGCTCCCTTCGCCGACCCCTTCCAGCGCAACGCGCTTGGCGGCGGGGACGTAAAGGTCGACGGCCGGCTTGTCAGAGATGTTGTAGAACGTCAGGTCTGCCTGGGCGGGGCTGTGACCCAGCGGATCGGTCACCAGAACGCCCTTGCCGTCTGCGGTGACCAACCAGCTGTTCCAGCTGCCCTTGGCAATGTCGGCGGTGCCGACGACGCCGGCGGCAGAGACATCGACCGTGCCGGGCTCCTCGATGGTCACGTAGGGAGAAACACCCTCCCCCAGGTCAGAGAAATTCTCGCCCGCGATGATGGCCGACGCATCCCGCACGGCGATGACGCGCAGGTAGCCCGCGTCGGGATTTGCGGCATCGTCATACAGCTGGGAGTCCTGAGCCGCAGCGGCCTGACCGAAGACGATCATGGCAATCGCGGAAACAACAGTGCGGATTTTGGTCGAGGTGAAGTCGCTCATCTTCATTCTCCAAAGTTGGGGCAGAGGCTCAGGCTTGCGCCGTTGGGGATGGGTCGGTCGAAAGCAACCTTGATGCTCTCGATCGGCAGATCGACGTAGGGCCCGAGCCCTAGCCAGAAGTTTCCGGTCGCCCGCAGGCGGTCATCACGGTTCGAGAAGTAGCGGCGCGACACGCCATCCGTGGTCACGAGGGTGAATTCCGCGTTCCGCGGCCCCTCGGACCCGAAGCGGGCCAGGATCGCATCATCGGTGTCGAAGGTCGCGCCACCGAGCTCCGCTTCGAGCGTTTCCGAGGTGGCGGTGACATTGAGGGGATCGGAACAGGCCGCAGAGGCAGCCGCCGTCAGCTCTTCGATCGGGCCCGTGCCGAACTGCAGCAGATCGGTGTAGATCGGGTTTTCCCAGACGATGAAGCGGGGCCGCTGTTCCAGATAGTCCTGCGAGGTCAGATAGGAGATCAACGCCCCGTACTGGCCACCACCGGTCACGGCATAGTTCAGCACCTCGAGACCCGAGTACTGGGAGATCCAGCCTGCGAAGTTGTTGGTCGGGTTGTCCGAGAAGGACGTCCCGAGCAGAACGACCTGGCTCTGCTCTTCGGCATCCGCGAAGATGTCCAGCGGGCCGGTGTCGTCCTGCGCGGGGGTCGTGTCCGCGTTGGTCTCAAAGCCCAAGGTTTCCACTTCAGGCAAAGGATCGCGGCATTGGCGCTGCATCGCGCGGCGCATGTTGGAAAAGCCTTCGAGCTCGCCGACCTGACGCGTCTGATAGCTGCTCGGGGTAAGATCACCGTAGCCCGGGTGTTCGACGATCTGATCGGCCACGGCCCGCGCCGCACGCCGCGCGCCTTCGGAGGTCCAGTGGTAGTCGGACCGGAAGAACAACGGTGTGTTTTCCGTCCCGTACTTGGCGACCTCCGCCGGATCGAATGTATCCAGCATCCGCGTCAGGATGTCGGCCGTGACGACACCGCTCGCACGCAGGTTCTCGATCGACACCGCATATTCGGCACGGGCCTTGTCGACGTCGTACCCGGTGGTGACAAACTTCGACGGAAGATCTTCGGGCATGGCCTGCCCTTTCGTCGGCACCGGCGCGAAGATCAGGGTCGTGCCCTGCTCCTCCAAGGCGCGGGCGATGCGGGCGACCGCCTCGGCTGCGCGGTGGTTGATGATCTGCCCCATCGTGAGATCGGTCGCGACGCGGTAGAACACGCCATCCTTGCCCTCTTCGGCACGCACCAGGCTGGATTGTTCCAGGCCGGCGCAGCCAAAGCTGGACTCTTGCGCCGCGGCCGCCGAAGCGGTGCCGCATAGCCCGAGCGCGACCATGGCGAAAACGGTCAAGTTGGAACGGTGAGTGAGGGTCATTCGATTTCCCCTGCCTGATCAGATTGCATTTCGCGCAGCAGGTTTTGTCCGAGCGCAACCATTCCCAGATCGTTCACCGAACCGGCAAGGTTGATGGCTTCCTTGGTGCCTTCGATGTCGCGCGCCGCGATTTTCTGGCGGACGATCAGCTCGATGGCATCATTCTGCCCGTCGGCTGCCGCCATGCGGGCATAGCGCTCGCTCTTCTCGGCATCGGTCGTTCCGAAGACGTCGCCGTCCTGCCAGGCGCGGGCGAGCCGTGCCGCCGCTTTGGCTTCGCCGTTGCGGGCGGCAAACTCGAGCGCATTTCCAATGCTGCGCAAGCGGGCCGGCTGGTTCTCGAACGCACCGGACTCGAGCCCGGCATCGAGCGCATCGACGAGCCTGGGCGTTGCGAAGAGGCGCCCGCTGATCACGGCGGTGGCGTAGTAATGCGCGATGTCGGACGCCAGCTCGGGACGGTCCATGGCCTCGAGCTTCTGACCGATGGCCCATGCCGCCAGCCCGTCGCCCGCATCCGCGAGGTTCCGAAGCCGACCATAGCTGACATGCCGGTCATCAAGCATGTCGCGGCGGGTCTGCCGCAACCGGGCGCTTGGCAGCTCCCGTGTCGCATTGATGCCGAATGGCGATGAAATGCTCTCCCCGCTGGCCGGGCTGACCATGAGGCCGAAGCCCAAACCAACGAGGAGAAGCACCACACCCGACCTTGAGCGAAGACCGTTCGGATTATTCCGAAAAGTAGACCGGGTGTGTTCGGGAAAGGAGGACCATGTCGCGACGGTCCGATGGTTCAGGATTGTCTCAGTCGACATGGGTTTCTCCTTTGTTGTTCAGATCGAGCGAGGCCAGTTGGCCGGTCTGGCCCGCGGCGTCGGTCGAGGCAGCCTGCAGGGTCTCTGCGGTCTGCAGGCTCGTCGGCGCGTCCGCTTCGATGCGCGCCAACTCGTCGGTCAGCATGCCACCCGCGAGGATCGCCTGATCCTTCTGGGCCTCTTCCGGCTCCCAGATGCTGGGGTCGGACAGGTAGCGGACGGGAATTTCCCAGATGACTCGCTGCGGAGGCGTATCGCGGAACGCAGGGTCGGCGAGCATCTTGAGGAAGGGCTTCACGGGGCCGCGCCCCTCTTCGGCATAATTCACGATGTCGCTCTGCATCGCGATCTTGAGGCTTTCCTGGAACGACCAGTCCGGGTTTGCCGAATAGGACGTCCCGACCAGCACAGTTGGCAGGGCAGCGGCTGCGAAGAGATCGTCACCGGAGCCGAAGATATCCGCTCCATTATCCGCTGCGGCGGCCTCGGCCTTGAACAGGCGCGCCGACTCTTCCTCGAGACCGATTGCGGTGGCGTAATCCTCGGTGGTGATGAACTTGGTCAGATCACCATGGAACGCGACCGTCTCGGTTTCGACAGGCTCGAACACGGTGTCGCCGCTCGGAAGGTCGGCAGCGATCGCCCGCGCCACCGCTGCTGCGCCGTCGCGTGTCCAGTGCGTGTCGGACGCGTAGAAGACCTGCGAAACCTCGGCTTCGGTCATCAGCGCGGTCCGGCTGTCGACCGTGTCGATGCCCATCTCACGCAGCGAGGCCAGCACCTCGTCGTACCGGGCTTCCAGGTCGTTGGCCATCGACGGATTGCGGGTTTCGTCGCGGTAGATGTCGGCCTTGCCTGCAAGCGGAACGATCGTGAGAGCGACGCCCATCTCGTTCAGTGTCTCTTCCAGGATTGCGATGCGGGCGAGGCTCGCCGAGAGCGGCTCCGACATCGAGCGGGCTTCTTCGGCGGTGAACAGCCAGCCGTCGCGGCCGGGCACCACACCTTCCTTGCCTTCCCCCAGCGCCAGCCAGCGCCCGGCGCCGACGATCCCGGAGGCAAAGTCCCGGTGCGGCAGCGCATCGCTCCACGTCGAGTCGATGGTGGCGGTTGCCTCTCCGTCGAACCAGGATCTGGCGGTCCAATGCGCCTGCTCAATCCGCGCACCGACGTTCGGCAGCGCTTCCGAGGCACTCCACGCCGAGTAGGCGACGAGAGCTGCGGGTATGGCCATGCGTGCTATCGTTACGATCATAGGTCTCGCCTCAGAACTGGAAGTAGAGGAAGGGGGTGGAAGAGGCTTCGGCGATGCGGAGAACGCAGGCGACCAGCAAGACTGCGATCACGAAGCTGGACAGAACCGCACCCAGGGTATTGGTCGAAGCGACGCTGGCCGCGCCTCCCGATCCGGCCACCTCGGGGGTGCTGCCGCCCATCGTGCCACCCGGCGCGCTGGCCCATACGGACCGCACCCAGAGGTTCAGCCTCGGCTCGAAGGCGGCGATCAGCAGCGCGATGCACAGGAAGATCAGCTGTTCGGTCCGGATTTGCACCGCGATGTCGAAGGGCATCACCATGCCGTGCAGTCCAACCATCCCCGCGAGCATATCCAGGGCCTGTCCCATGTCCGCCGCCCGGAAGAACACCCAGCCGATCAGCACCACCAGCAGGGTTCGCGCCAGGGACAGCGGGCCGTCTCCGCGCGGCACGAAGCGGGCGCGCTCCAGGGCCAGCCAGGTTCCGTGCCAGACACCCCAGACCAGGAAGGTCCAGTTTGCGCCGTGCCACATGCCACCCAGCACCATCACGATCCACAGGTTGAAGTAGGTCCGTGCAGTGCCGTGACGGTTGCCGCCGAGCGGGATGTAGAGGTAGTCGCGCAGCCAGACCGACAGCGAGATGTGCCAACGGCGCCAGAACTCGGTGATCGACCGCGAGATGTAGGGCGTCGCGAAGTTCTCGGTGAAGCGAAAGCCCATCATCATGCCGAGGCCGATCGCCATGTCGGAGTAGCCCGAGAAGTCGAAGTAAAGCTGCAGCATGTAGGCCACGGCGCCGAGCCAGGCGAGCGGGGAAGCCGGGTCAGGATTGTTGAAGGCCAGGTCCGCCAGCGGTGCCACGGCATCGGCCAGCAGGACCTTCTTGGACAGGCCGATCACGAAACGCGCCATGCCGTCGGTGAACATCTCGGACGTATGGCGGCGGTCGCGAAACTGGTCGGCGAGATCCTTGAAGCGCAGGATGGGCCCGGCGATCAGCTGCGGGAACAGCGCGATGAAGGCCGCGAAGTCGATCAGGCCGGTGTCCGCCGGCGCGTCCTTGCGCCAGACATCGACGAGGTAGGAAATCGACTGGAAGACGTAGAAGCTGACGCCGATCGGCAGGATGATCTGCCAGTGAAAGCCGATCTGATCCGGCGTCGTACCGAAGGCCCCGGTCAGGCTGTCCATGAAGAAGCCGAGATACTTGAAGATCCCCAGCACACCCAGGTTGCCGACGAGACCCAGCACCAGCCACGGCTTTGCCCGCCCCTCGTCCCGGCGCTTGTCGACCATGCGCCCGCAGATCCAGGTGAAGACCGTGGTCGCGATGAGCAGGAACAGGAAGTCGATCCGCCACCAGCCATAGAAGGCGTAGCTGCCCAGAAGGATTGTAAGGTTACGACCTTTGGACGGGGTCAGGTAATAGGCCACCAGGAAGAGCGGCAGAAAGAGGAAGAGGAAGGTTTCGGAAGCGAAGACCATTGTCAGATCCCTTCACACGCGGTGGATGCGGCCTGCCGTGTGCCGTTGGAGAAGTTGAAAGATTGATTTTCCTTGCGCGCCGCCAGCCATGCGGTCTGGTTCAGGCCAAGCTCCCCCCCCAGAAGACGGGGCATCTGGTTCGGCAGGCGGTTGCCTTCCAGCGTGAGGTCGGACAGCCCCGCGCCACGCACGCCTTCGCGATTGCGCCCGATCAGGTTGCCCGCGAGGGCCAGCTTGCTTCCCGGCAATTGGTCCGACATCGCGACGCCCGCAGCGCCGTTGAACAGCGCAACGTTCCCACGTGCTTTGATATCGCCGGTCCGGCTCAGCTCGATGCCATTGCCGCCGGATGACAGGACGAGGTTCGAGAGCAGCTCGCTGCAGGTTGTCCCGCGCAGTTCGATCCCGGTTCCTGCGGCGCTGGCCACGACGTTTCCGTCGATTGTCAGCGCGCGGCTGAAACCGTCGATCAGAATGCCTTTGCCCTTGGCCGAGGAGATTGTGTTGCTTTCGATGCGCGCACCCGAGAGGTTGCGCAGGTGCATCGCCGCGTAGAGGCCGGGCGTCGTCATGCGGTTGCCGGAGACAAGCGCGCGCGGGCTGCCTTCGACCTTCAGGCCGCCAGCGTAGTTCCCTGCAAAATCGTTGCCGCTCACAACGGTGTCCTGAACACCGGTGACCGCGACAAGATGGACGTCGTCGAACCGGCTGTTGAGAATGCGGGAAGCCTGCTCCGGCTGGTACAGCAGACCAGCGGAAATCGAGAGCCCGGACATGCTGTCGGCCTGTCCGGCATCCCGGTCCGCAACGGCGCCGAGACCAACGAAGCGGGCGTGGTTCGACCGGAAGACCCCCTGCCCCGCCACCGCGACAAACGGTGCGAACTGCGAGACGCGAGGGTTGTGCGATGTGGTCGACGCGATCGTTGCGCCATCGACCGACATTTCACCAAACGCGAGCAGGTATGCGCCGTCTTCACGCGACAGATAGAGAGTCTCGCCTTCGCTGAGCCGCAGGCTCGCACCCGGCCAGATGACCAGCGGCCGCGTCAGGATAACGCCCCCTTCCGCACGCATGATCCCCGGTGTCCGAGCCTCAATCAGGCCGTCGATCGTCGCGGCACCCTTTTCGAGGTAGGTCGCGTCATCACCGTCCGAAGCGGACTCGATTGCGCCGGTCGCGACCGGACCCGACAGCGACGTGAAGCGGGTCAGGGCCAGGGCCGCTGAACCCGTCGAAAGCTCCGGCACCCCCGACACGGTCGGGAATGCCCCGCTTTGCGACGGCGCGTGCTCTGTCGTATCACCGCCGTCCCCTTCGAGGCCGAGCTCCGCCCACAGGAGGCGTGCAGCTTCCCGAAGGCTGTCTGCGTCGGAAGACTGAGCCAGAGCCGCCAAATCGCCCGAGGGAACACCCGAGAGCACGAGGCCCGTGAGACGATCGCTCGACAGAGCGCCAAGCGACGCAGCCGCCGGTTTGCGAGCCTCCATGTGAAGGCTCGATTTGGGCGTGGTCACGATCGGCCCCAATCGCTCGGCGGCCAGGGCAGCTGTGCCGCCGAAGACCACCGCGGTTCCGATCATCAAGCCCATGAGAACCCCACATGTGCCTTGACGGGCGCGGGCCGAGCCGATCACGGACGGCGGCATGGGGGACAAACGCTGCTGCATCACTTCTACCTCTCTGGCGATCAGGCCGCGCCGAGCGTTCCGTTGGCAGCGTTGCTGGCCGCCATGTCGTCAAGCTTCGCCTCGATCTGGCCAAGTTCCTCGATCTCAGCCTCGGTTTTCGCGAGGTCGACAACCTGCTCGCCAAGCGCTTTCAGCTCGGGAACGGTGACGTGCAGCAGGACGAAGGGCTCTTCGCCGTCGTTGACCAGCGGCATCGAGTAGTCCGGATCGATGACGACGGAGACACCGGCTTTCAGGCGCTTGATGCCAGTGGGCAGCTCGCACTCGGCATTCCCCGAAACGGCTGTCAGGACCGAGATCCCGTGGCCGGTTCCGTTGACCATAAGCCTGCCGCCCTTCTCGACACTCAGCATGTCCATTTCGCAGCTGCCGGAGTCGCGCAGGCGCTCGATCTGGCCCCACGGCATGTCGCGGCGGCGGTGGCTGGCAACCTCGACCCGCTTGCGTTCCTTGAGCTGCTCGACGATCTTCTTGACGTCCTGGCTATGGTTGCGGCTTGCCAGGAGCAGCGCGTCCGCCGTGTCGACAACGATCACATCATCAAGGCCGATCACGGCGACCAGGCGGTCCTCGGAGCGGATCAGCGAATTGGACGTCTCGTGGGTGATGACATCGCCCTGGGTGACATTGCCGTTGCCGGCCTTCTCGGAAATCGAGTGAACGGAGTTCCACGCACCCACGTCATCCCACTTGATCCCCGGCAGCGGTGCCAGCGAAATGCGGTCGGAGCGTTCAAAGATCAGGCGTTCCGTCGGTTCATTCGACGACCGGACAAAGGCCAGCTCCTCGAGGATCGACGCACCAAGCTCATCGAAATGCGCCTTGGCCACCGCTTCGGAGACGGCCGCAAGCGTGCCCTGATCGTAGCGGGCAAATTCGCTGACCAGAAGATCGGCGCGCAGCATGGAGATGCCCGAAGCCCAGTAGGACCCGCCTGCATCCAGCAGCGCGGTTGCGTCTTCCAGAGGCGGCTTCTCGATGAACTTCGAGACGTGGTGCAGCCCGGCGTAGTTTCCGAAGGCACCGCCATCGGTGATGTAGCCGTAGCCCGTTTCCGGATAGCTGGGCTCGACACCGAAGGTGATGATGCGGCCGTTGTCGGCAGCATCTGCCATCGACATGATGATGCGGTTGATGTCGCCGGTGATGATGTGATCGGACGGCAGAACCAGCAGCAGGGCATCCGGATCGTTGCGCAGGGCGAAGAGCGCTGCGGCCAGTACCGCCGGGCCCGTGTTCCGGCCGATCGGCTCGCCGACGATGGTCGCGTCCATGCCGATGCTGCGCATCTGGCGGGCCACGATGGCTGTCTGCTTGGCGTTCGTGACGACGATCGGATTACCGAACCCATCAACGTGATGGCGCAGCATGGTCTCCTGGAAGAATGTGTTGGAGCCGGCTCCGCTGACGGACTGGAATTGCTTGGGCTGATCGACACGCGACATCGGCCAAAGGCGCGAGCCCATGCCCCCGCAAAGGATCGTCGGAATGATACGATGGGTCATTTGTTACTCCACGCTTGCAAATTTGGTTGCGATTGCGCCACGGATCCCGTCGAGACCATTGGCGAAGGGGTAGTCGCGTTCGATCGTCAGGCGGGCCAGTTGTCCGGCGCGACCGGCGTCGATGCTGGCTTCGGGAACAAGATCGATGAACAGGGGGCGGCCCGAGGTATCTGCTGCCGCCGACGACAGAGAGGCCTCGTCCGCATGGGTCGTGATCGACGTGCCATCGGCGAAGCGGGCCTCGATGCCGCGCGCCTCGGCCAGTGAGTACAGCTGCTCCGGCTCCACCCGCACTTTGAGGATCAGCGGGGCATCGGCCTGGGAAATCTTCAGCACGGGCTGGCCGGCCTGAACCGTCGCGCCCAGTTCCGGACCCGCCGAGATGGCCGTGCAGTCGTCGCAGGGCATCGCCACCGACAGCGTCTCGCCGGAGGTTGCGCGGATCGAGAAGGCGACCTCCCCCATCGACGCTTCGGTATCGAGATAGTCGATCTGGCCGGCATCGATCGCCGTCAGGGCGCGACCCGCCGTTTCAACCCGTGCCGGGGCAACGACGTGGTCGACGAAGAAGCGGTCATGGACCAGCCATGCAGCGCCACCGATCAGGGCAATCGTCGCGGTTGCGACCAGAAGGCCGTTGCCTATGGTCCGGAGCGCGCCGCCGCCGCCATTGGTCGCCTGCTTGCCACCTTTCGACGGCTTGTTCGGCTGAAGAGCGACACCCAGGACGCGCCCCATCGAGACCACGTCTCCTGCGATGTAGGAATTCAGCACATGCCGGAGCTGCGGCAGATGCGGGCCGGTCGGATCGATGAAGGTGACCTCGATCTCGCCGTTTCCGGGATTGATGTCGGTGATGCGCCCCTCGACCGCGATGGCCAGTTGGAAGGCCTCGAAGGGGAACGAAAGACGCAGCAGGCGGTCATGCCCGACGAGGTTCGGATCGGCCAGGCCGGTCAGCTTGACGCCGGCCAGAGAAACGCCCGCCCCTTGGTACTGCCGACCGTCGATCTCTGCCGCGAAGGGAAGCTCCATCATCGGATGATCGCTGGGTAGACTTGTCGCCGGCACATGGTGCAGGCGGCCGCTGCCCCCGTCGATCTGGCTGGTATCTGCGTGTGTAATGGACATGGTGGGTTCTCCCTTTGCGGGCTACGGCAATTTGAGGACTTGCGGGTCTGGGAAGGGTTCAGCGCAGGACGCCGGAGAGGAACAGGGTGGCCAGGGCGAGCCAGCCCAGTGCCAGAGAGTGAACGAAGGTCGAGGAGTAGGCCCGGACGCGCTGTCCGAGTGGAGGACGGGCCGCCTTGCTGGCGCTCCCCCCTGGCTGACGGGTCCATTTCTGGCGGTCGAGCCGGAAGAGGATGTAGCTCTTGACGGTTGCTCCGAAGACCTGGCTGAACCAGAGCAGGAACGGGTAGGTGATCGGAAACCCGGGTTCGCGGACCAAAGAGAGGATCCAGCAGAACACGTAGCGGGTGAACAGGACCCACGCGACATAGGCTGGCAGGACCATCACATCGACGAAGAGCGTCCCCCAGATCACGGACAGGGGGCCCGCGATGGTCGTCCAGATACCCAGGCGCTGATCCAGAAGCGCCCATTTGGTGTAGTATCCGATGGTCGAGGTGCTCAGGGCCAGGGCCCGGCCGTTGGTCCGCAGCATGTTGCCGAACCAGCGCACCATCAGCGTTATCGCGCTGTCCATGAAGCCGGGCTTGGGCTGGCTTTCCATCGAAACCGAAGCGACATCCGGCAGGTAGCGCATCAGGTACCCGTTGGCGAGCAACCAGAACCAGGTGGATTTGTCGTCACCGGTCAAGAACTTAACGGTGCCGAGGCGCCAATGTTCGATACTGTCCGATTGCACCTGGGCAATGAAGCCCGGGTCGGTCAGGAGATCGGCGCGGAATACCGACATGCGTCCGGTCAAAGTCAGCACCCGCCCCGACAGGCCCTGCGAAGACATCATCATCTGCCGTTGCGAGAAGCGGAGATTGTACCAATCGCGGAACAGGCCGGGTTCGGGAGTTTCCGCGATCTCGTCGGTCGTCAGGGCACCCACGCGCGGATCGGTGAAGAACGGGGCCGAGGTCTCGACGATATCGACCGGGACACAGGTGTCGCCATCGGCCACCACCACGATGTCATGCCGGGTCGGGCTCATCCGCGAGATAAGTCGATAGGAGCGCGCAAGGGCATCACGCTTGCCGGTCCCCGGTATCCGGTCGAGGTGAAGCTGAACCCGCGACAGGTCCACGTCCCGGGGCATCAGGTCCCAGATCTTCCGGATCAGCGTCTCGTCGGCCAGATCGACGACCGAGACCACGATCGTTGCCCCGCCTCGAGACGCAGCCGCGGCACGAAAGATCGAGCGATAGACGCGCGTGGTAACATCCGGCTCGATCTTGAAGGACGTCACCAGGAAATAGGCATGCGCCGGTGCGGGCAGCGCGCCATAGGCTCTTTCCGCCCGCGCCCGGAGGCGCGGGAAGACGTAGTTGAGATAGATCGCTGCGCGCGTGAAATTCACCGCCGCCCAGCTGTAGCGCCAGATGCCGATCAGACCGACCACCACGAGGCCCTTGGAGACAGAACTGATATCGGCACCGAGCACAAACACGCTCAGCCAAACCAGAACCGCGAGGTAGATAATATGCGCAGCGATCCGGGCCATCTTACCAGCAGATCCCCTCGTAGGTGCCGTTGGACCGGGCCTTCGCCGAAATCCGGGTGAGATCGACCATCGGACGGGTTGCCATGGCCGTCTCCAGCGGAGCGACGGTTTCGGCATATTTGTTGCCGACAAGGATGATGTCGCTGTTGGCGATCAGGTCCTCGATGCTGCCGACCATCTTGTCCTTCAGGTCGAGGCCGTAGTCATTGCCACGGCCGGCTGCGGAGTGATTGTTCTGATAAGCCTCGTTGACGAACGGATCGTAGACCGCGATCTCCTTGCCATCTCCCAGAAGCTTCGATGCCAGAGTCGCCAGCGGGCTTTCGCGCAGGTCGTCGGTACCCGGCTTGAAGCTGATGCCCACCATGCCGACCTTCTTGGCACCGCTCTTCTCGATCATCTGCTCGGCGCGTTTGATCTGCGCCTCGTTGGCGATCAGAACCGCATCGAGGATCGGCGTATCAAGACCCTTCGCGTCGCCCAGGGCACGCAGGGCACGGACATCTTTCGGCAGGCAGGAACCGCCGAAAGCGAAGCCGGGACGCATGAAATACGGGCTCATCGCGGCTTTATTGTCGGAGCAGAGGATTTTCATCACCAACTGCCCGTCAATATCATTCGCCTTGGCGATGTTGCCGATTTCGTTTGCGTAGGACACTTTCACAGCGCGCCAGGAATTGGAGGTGTATTTCACCATTTCCGCGGTACGCAGATCGACCGAATTGATCGACCCTTTGATATCCTTGTTCAATGCGGTCAGGAATGCACCCGTCACCTTGTCCAAAGACCCGAAGACGATCAGTCCCGGTTCCTTGTGATCTTCGATTGCGGTCGACTCACGCAGGAATTCCGGGTAGTAACCGACGCCGAAATCTACGCCAGCCTTCATTCCAGATGCTGCCTCGAGGGTCGGAATACAGGTGCCTTCCATGGAGCCCGGCACGATGGTCGAGCGCATGATGACCGAATACCAGGTATCCTGAGCCTTGATCGCTTCGCCGAGCTGGGTGCAGGCGGCTGCCACGTAGTCCAGACCGACCGAACCGTCGGGAGCCGAAGGGGTTCCGACACATACGAAACATGCTTCAGTTTTCGTAACAGCCTCGGCGATTGACGTTGTCGCGATGAGTTTTCCGGCGGCCACGACCTCTGCGATCAGTTCCGGGAGGCCCTCTTCAACGATCGGCGACATGCCGGCATTGATGGCGTCGACCTTCCCCGGGTCGACATCTACGGCGACGACATTGTGGCCGTCGCGTGCCAGACAGGCGGCCGAAACTGCCCCGACATACCCAATTCCGATTACTGCGATGTTTGCCATTCGGCATTCCTTTCAGGGTTTGATCAAACCTGAAGCGACGAGATATTCGCCCCCTCCGGAAACTGTTCCATCACGCATTAGCGCCTCACACGGATCAGCGGCTTTTCGCCACGCGCCTTCACGTTGCAGGATCAAGGTATTCTTGCTGCAGCTGCAAAACAGTCGGGAGAAACCCTCTTTGTGTCAGGATTGCGCTTATTTTTTGTGGTAACTTTTCCCACAAAAGCTCCATTTTCCTGACGTCGTGGCGAAATCATGTCAGGAAAATCCTTAGGCGGGAACTTTCCTACATCTGGCGTGTTTAGTGACATTTCACGCCGACGCAGGCACAAAAAAAGACGCCTCTGGCGTCTTTCTTCAGATCAATATTTTCGGCTGGTGGCCCTACTGCTGTGTCACCCATCCCGAACGGAGCGCATGTCCGACGATATCCTTGCGCGTCCGCAGGCCCAGTTTCGAAGCGCCCCTGGCCTTGTAGGTCTCCACCGTCTTGGAGGAGAGGTCCAACTCGTGACCAATCTCTTTCATACTTTTGCCGAACGCGACGGCGCGCAGGACAAAAGCTTCTCGTTCCGTCAGTTCCGCCTCCATCGGGGCCTTCCGGACCCGGTCGATGAGGATCGGATCAGCGTCGACATCCGGACCGGCTTGAAACATTGCCTCTGCAAAGGCCTGTTCGACATGAACCAGCCCATGGCGCACCGAGGCCACCGCGATCCTGACCACCTGCAGGTCGACCTGCTTTGACACCACCCCGCTGAAACCGAGCGTCAGCAGCGCCCGCACGGTCTCCTGATCACCTGCTTTCATCACGCCGCAATAGGCAATGTACCTGGGCTTCTTCGAGAGCCCGGCGCCGATGATGTCCATCGCAGCTTCCAGCTGGTCACCGAACTGGCATGGATCGATGATGATCAGATCGGTTTCGGGATCGATGTTTGCGGCAAGCAGGTCACCGAGCATGGACTGACCTGTGGACACAGTCAGCGCCTTGGCAGCCACACTTCCGTCTTCCTGGAGCAGCATCGAGATCCCGGCAACCAACACCGGGTTTGTGTCCATAATGAGCACATTATGGATCGTATTGTATTCGTTCATAAAAGTATGACCCCTGAAGATGGCAGCAGCTTAGAAGTCACCAAGAGCATGTCGTATATCGCAGGGGGACGATGTGATTTCGCACCTGCAGAAATCAAGGAACAGAATCGTGATCTTTCCCCACGCCATTGTTAAACTTAGGTTAAATTTTGAAGATTTTTCACATTTCTACCACCGGTTGCACATACCGCAGCATACTCTCCCTAATTTGATGATTTATCGCGAAAAATTCCACTTATAGGTGTACGGGAAGCCCGCAAGACACCTCCGATCAAGGCGGAGATATGGCGGGCATCCCCTGCATTTATGTAAGAAATAGGCACTCTGCTCACGCCGGCGTCAGAGCGATGAGGCGTGGCGGGGACGGGTCCGACAATCGAGACCTGTGGGCGCCGGGCTGCAAGGGGCGTACGCCACCAGCGCCTCCGGAAGCGCCGGACCGCTCACCGTCCGCGTTTGCCCCGAACCTCTCACCAAGGTCGGCTCAAACGCTCATGTCGGGCGCGTTCTGCATGGGTGCCGCTGGTTGGCGAGCAGCGCAGCGCGCTGCTCGCCTTCCCGTCAGCCGAGTTCGTACCAGTCTGCGACGTAGTCGACGGTTACATCCTCCAGGAAGAGGCTCCCAGCTTCGGCAGTGACCGTCAGACCACCATCCGAAACGGAGAACCGGAAACCAGTGGCGCTTTCACCGGTTTCGAACCAGCGATAGAGACTCTCCAGGATCTGGCTATCCGATTGATTTTCAAAGTAGAAAGCATCGCCCTCACCAGCGTCGAAGTCGGTGATGACGTTTTTGCCCTCAATAATGACAAATTTGTCGGAACCACCTCCGCCTTCAAGCGTATTGTCTCCAGAGCCGCCGTTGAGCTTGTCGTCGCCATCGCCCCCTACAACCGTATCGTTACCAGCGTTGCCATAGATGGTGTCGTTGCCAGATCCGCCAAGAAGGTAATCGTCACCGTTATTGCCACGCAGGTTGTCGGCGCCCTCCCCACCAAGGAGGGTGTCGGCGCCATTGCGCCCCAGCCCGCGATCATCGCCGGCACCAAGGTCGATCCATGTCGAAACATTGGATGCAGACACCGTGTCGTCGCCGCCAAGCGCGAACACGACCGTCTGGTCGCCGTTGGCAACCAGCCGCTCGGCCTTGCCCGTGCCCGTGAGGTCACTTGTCGGAACCTCGGTCGGAGCCTCGGGTCTCTCCGCCCCTTTGGTCGGCGAACTTTCGATCGCCTCGCCATCGCCATCGGTTGATGGGCCTGAAAGCTGTGCACCGCTTTCGGACGAGGCGCCGGTCTCGGAGCCACTCGCGGTGATCAGAGAGTCGAGATCATTGGACACTCGGTACTCCTTCCCACCCAACTCGATGAATTCCACGCGGTCATCTATCAGCAGAGACCCGGTATCATACTCAAGCAGAATTCCTGCCGAGGTCTCGGAGACCGAGATCGGCCCCAGGTCCGGCCCGACGGACACCGTGTCGTTTCCATAGCCGCCGAAAACGCTATCGTTGCCGGCCGCTGCCTCGAAACGATCATGCCCGGACCCCAGGACGACATAGTCATCCCCCGCTCCGCCAGTGACCGTGTCGGAACCGCTCTGTGCATCGACCTCGGTCGCAGCACCGGACAGCACCAAGGTGTCGCGGCTCGAGGTTCCGGTGAAGACCGCAACTGCCCCCTCATCGGGCGCACCGACCGGCTCGTCTACGGCCTCTTTGTCGCTGTCAGTGTCGCCGGAGCCGTCCGACGGCGATTGACCCTCGCCTTCCGCCGCATCCTCGTCCGCAGGTAGACTTTCGGAGCCCTCTTCGGGCACTTCATCATCGACAGAAGCGTGATCATCGGCACGGTCTTCCGACCACCCGCCGTTTCCGATCAGCCAGTCGAGCTTGTCGGCAAGCGAGTAGCTCTTCCCGCCAAGCTGAAGCACCTCCACGCCATCCAGAAGCATCGATCCGTCCGAATGCGTGATGAGCACCCTCGCGCCCTTAGAAGAGACGGAAATGTCGTCGATGCTGCCGTCAAGAATGACGGTATCGGTGCCCGAGTCTCCGATCAGCGTGTCGTTTCCGCCAGAGGCGTAGATGACATCCGCGCCGGTCCCCATGTCGATCCAATCGTCGCCGGCGCCGCCGGTGACCGTGTCGGCGCTGCCATACGTGTAAGCGACCCCGCCGGCGTCGCTCAGCTCGATCTCTTCGGCCCGCACAGTACCCTGAACGTTGGTAAACAGCACCGTGTTCGCATCCCGATCCGTGGGCGCGCCGTAGCTCTTCCCGCCGTCGTTGACGAAATAGGTCAGGCCCAGGGACCGCTGCTCGGCCTCGGTGTCCCGGATGGAATTGTTAACGGTGACTGTATTGCCCGTGTCGAGACCGCCGTGGAAATTGATGTCGCGATTGGTGTAGGTGACGTGAACATCATTTCCCGACGCCGACGTGTAGGACGCGAACAGCACCGCGTGGCGCGTGTCCATGATTGTCAGGTCGCTGAAACTGCTGTCGTAGACATCCCGGATCCACACCCCGTAGCCGTTCCCGTCCGAGCCCTTGTTGTGGGAGCCCTCGACGGTAAGACCATCGATGTCGGCGTCGACGGATTTGGCGATGACCAGGCCACTGGAGCCGGCCTCGTGCATGGACACATTGCTGAGCGAGAACCCCGACGAGGTGTTGACGAGGATCATCATTCCATCGTCTTCGGCCGAAATCGTATTCGAGAAATCGGTGGGGTCGGAGCTGCCGTAGTCCCCCTCCAGAAACAGGTTCTGGATCGTAACATCGTCGACGGTATGCACGCGCTGCACGGTCGCAGATCTGTCGAAGTCGAAATCAAGCTCGTTGTCGAAGCCGATCTTCCTTCCGTCGACAGAGGTGACCGTCACCATCTGCGTGCGCAGGTCCTTGCTGTCCTTCTGCCACGCGGTGTCCCCGATGTCGTCGTACAGCGCGTCATCGTTGGGCATGGTGATCCAGATCACGTCCCCGACCTGAAGGCCATGATTTGCCTTGGCCAACGTCAGACTGTCCGCACCCTTGCTCGCGGCGGACACCGCAAGCTCGGTGCCAAGCTCCTCTTCGAAGAGGTTCTCGCCGACCTGAAACGCGGGGTCTCCTGCCATCGAGTCGTCCAGAGTGATGACGGTGCCGCCCGCGGCATCGCCCTCGATCGTCACGCCATCGGTGGTGATCTTCACCGTGGACGTGAACCTGTATTCGCCGGCAGCAAGACGTATCACCGTCCCTTCGGAAGCGGAGTCCACTGCGCGCTGTATTTCGGCGGAGGAAGCCCCCGCCTCTATTTTTATGACCATTGCCACTACAATCCTTAGTCATGAGGGTTCTAGGGGTGGTCTTCGCTCGCCGGTGGGGTAGCACATAAAAAGTGAGGAATTTATGGTCTGGCCGTGACAAAAATCGGCGAAAGTGCGGTTGACAGCGGGATTTTGCCTTGATCTTGCGCGCTTTCGGCCTACGAGAGATTTTGTCGATGCTCAGAGCAACAAACTTCAGTGCGAGAACAATCTGACGAGGCTTCTTCTGACACCTGCCGCCGCAGGTTAGCGAAAGCCTGCAGGTTAGTGCGCTGCGCGCCAAGGCTGGCATTTTCCGGCTGTTTCACGATGACGGGCTGACGTCGCAACCTGATCGGTGCCTGGATCGAAAAGACGGAAGCCGGCGACCTAGACGCGGGAGTGGCGGCAGTCGATTTGATGGCCGAGTATGAAAGCCCGCATCGTTGCGCTCGAGGGGCTTGCCGGGCACCAGGCGCTGAAGATCGCGGTTCTGAAGGAGACTCAACGCTCCGGACGCTTGCCGAGAAACGGGCCTAAATCCGGGGCTGCCTGCCTTGGGGACTCTCGATCCGGCGGGGATGCCAACCGATGGACGTCGCGACGTCCGGCTTCTATGGCGACCGCCGGGTGGATGCCGAGTTCCGGCATCGGGGCATGGTCGCGAATTCGAAGTTCAGGACCCGGACCAGCTCTGGATGGCCGACCTGACCTACACCACCATCGCCGGAGGCTTTCTCCATGCCGCGCTTGTACTCGACGCGCGGTCGCGCCGCGATGTCGGCTGCGCCATCGACCGCCGCCCGACAATATCCACCCGCAGGGGCGCGCTCCCATCGGCGTCCGTGTTTGGACGCAGATTGACGTCATCTGCATAGAAACCGAGATGGTTGCATACGCATGCCATTTTTGCGGCTCGATTCGCGCGACGGGGTCCAATGCAGACATCCGAGCCCGCCTTGCATCGATCTTTCGCGCGAAGTGATTGGCACCTCGGAGGGGGCTTCTGGCGCAAGGGTGAGCCCCTACCGGAGTTTTCATGCCATCAAGAAGCGATCAGCCGCGCTCAACAGTGGCCACCCAGCAGGAGCCGAACCGCCCCAATTCTGGCGGGAAGTTCCACAATATACTGTCATATATAGAATAGTTTTGACCCTCAGGACGAGGATGTGGTGTCGCTCGCTCTGGCCACCCCAGTGGATGCGTCCTTGGTGCCGAAGATCGCCATTGGCGCAATTCTTGGGTCCGCCCCGCTCGGTGACTGACCTCTCCTGTCGGCTCTGCGCGTACAGGATCGCGCGTCGCGAAGGACAGGTGCACACAAAAAGATTGCACACGTATTCATTCATGACTACCGTCATGGTTACGTAACGCCAGCCGGCGGAACACATGCCTATCGAAAAGCGCCAAGCCGCCCCTGGAGGCGCGAAAGAGCGCAACCACCTGACGGGAGTTTCACATGACCTTCTTCATCAAGACCTCGGTTGCCGTGTCGGCGCTAATTGCCTCGGCCGGGCTCGCCTCCGCCGACTGCGGCATCGAGAGCGGCTCGGTGCGCATCCTCTCCAACGACTTCACCGCCGCGCGGGTGGTCGCGGACTGGGCCGAGAAATGCGCCTCCGACACCGTCCAAGTGACCCGCAACCAGACGCAGGAGCACAAGAACATCCAAGTGCCGGCGCTCTCGACCAATCCGGCGAAGTACACGGTGGCCATGGTGGCCTCGAACTCCGTGGTGCCGCTGTTGAACGACGACCTGATCCGCCCGCTTGACGACCTCATCGCCAAGTATGGCCAGCAGCTGACCGACAGCCAGAAGATCGTCGTGGACGGCAAGATCATGGCGATCGCCTTCATGGCCAACTCGCAGCAGTTGTTCTACCGTGACGACATCCTTTCCGAGAACGGCATCGAGCCGCCGACCAACTACGCCGAGTTCTTCGCCGCCGCGTCGAAGCTCCAAGAGGCAGGTGTGTTGGCGCATCCGGTCTCGTCGAACCTCAAGCCGGGCTGGAACGTCGCGGCGGAATTCATCAACACCTACCTTGGCACCGGCAAGGACTTCTTCGAACCGGGCAGCGCGAAACTGGCGATGGACCAGGACGCCGCCATTGAAGCGCTCGAGAACATGAAGACCATGACGGACTATATGAGCGCGGATTGGGCAACCTACGATTCCAATGCGCAAAAGCCGGTCTGGGAAGCGGGTGAAGTTGCTCTTTCGATCGGCTGGGGCTCTATCGCGGGCTCTTACATCGCCGAGGACAGCCCCTCGCCGGATATCGCCGCGCATACGTCCTTCGCTGCCGCGCCGAGCCTTGGCGATCACGGCATCCCAGCGGTCGCGCTGTGGTGGGATGGGTTCACCATCGCGAAAAACATCTCGGACGAGGATGCGGAAGCCTCCTTCCGCGCGATGATGAACGGCATCTCCGGCGACATGCTTGCAGAGAACCAAGACGCGGCGGTCTGGCTGATCGATGGCTATACGCCGACGAAGGCCTCCTCGGGCGTTCTGGAAAACCTCAAGGCCGGCGCGCGCCCCTACCCGATGCTGCCCTACATGGGCCTGCTGCACACGGCGCTGGGTGACAACCTCAACGAGTTTCTCCAGGGCAAGGAAAGCGCGCAGCAGGCGCTGGTGGATGTCAATGCCGCCTATACCGCGGCGGCGACCGAAGCCGGTTTCCTGAACTGATCCGACCCTCTGCCCGAAACCCCTTCCGCAAGGAGCCCTGCGCCCCTTGCGGACCCAGGAAACCTGTGCCCGGGGACGCACCCGGCGACACAGCGAGCGAGTTGTCATGAAACACAAGACATTCATGGCCTTTATCTGGCCATCCCTGCTGGCGATGACCCTGTTCATCGCGCTGCCCATTCTTTCTGTCGGCTACCAGTCGCTGTTCGTCGAACATGAACAGATCCTCAAGACGGCCGAGACCTGCGGCCCCTTCGGCTGCAACTCCCAGGTCAGCATCGACGCCGAAGCCATGGCAAAGCAGCGCGCCGAGCAGCCCGCCGGGCGCTACAACGGCCTTGGCACTTACACGAATGCCAGCCATCTGGCCTTCGGCGAGATTTCCGAAATTGTGGCCACCTCGAAAGACTTCAACGAGATCCGCAACCGGATCATGAACCTGCCATTCTACAAGGCGTTGGTTTTCACGCTGGCCTATACGTTCATCGTGACGCCGCTGGTGATCGTCACGGGTTTCTTCATCGCCATCGTGGTCGACTCGATCCCAAAGCTCTTCAAGGGGCCGGTGATCTTCTTTTCGCTGCTGCCCATGCTGGTCACGCCGCTGGTAGGCTCGCTGGTGCTATTCTGGATGATCGACAGTCGCGGGATCATCGGCGCGGCGTTGCAGGCGCTTTTCGACGATCCGGGCCTGTCGCTGAAAGCCTCGCCGACGCTGACATGGATCACGCTGTTTACATATGGTGTTTGGCACAACGCGCCCTTCGCCTTCGTCGTCTTCTACGCCGGTTTGCAGACCGTGCCGAAGGACACGATGGAAAGCGCGATGGTCGACGGTGCCAGCCGCTGGGAGCGCATCCGCTTCGTGACCATCCCCTACCTCATGCCGCTGGCGACCTTCATCGCACTGATGCAGCTGATGGACAATTTCCGCGTCTTCGAGCCGATCATCGGTTTCTCGGCCGCGGCGAGTGCGACGACGCTCAGCTACCTGATCTACAACGATCTGCGTGCCGCTGAATCGCCGCTCTTCGGCTCCGCCGCAGCGACCTCAATGCTGACGATCCTCGGCGTTGTCATTCTGCTGCTGCCGGTGCTGCGCCGCAACTGGCGTGAATTCAACCGCAAGTCCTAAAGGAGGCGCCCATGTCATCTCCCGCATTGCGCAAGCCACCGTCACTGGTGGCGCTCTCCACCGCCTTCGTGCTGTTCTGGCTGATCGTGGCCGCTTTCCCCTTCCTGTGGACCATGTGGGGTTCGTTCAAGGTCGAGGGGGATTTCTTCTCCCGCGCTGATTGGATGAATGCGCTGACCGGCCCGGTTACTCTAAAGCAGCACGGCAGCCCGTTCACGCTGGATGGCTACGAGGGTGCCTGGATCGAACAGGAGTTCTGGAAGGCAGTCATCAACACCGGCATTGTCACATTCTTCGTGGTGACGATCTCGCTGACGCTCGGCACGCTCGGCGGCTACGCGCTTGCCCGCTCAGGCTACAAGTACACCTTCTGGCTACTGATGGCGGCACTGGTGTTCCGCGCCATGCCGCATGTGACGCTGGTCTCCGGCTACCTGCTGCCCTTCTTCCAGATGAATATCTGGGGTTACCTGCCGACGACCATCATCGTGCTCGTGGCGATCAACCAACCCTTCACGCTCTGGATGCTGCATTCATTCTTCCTGTCGATCCCCAAGGATCTTGATGAAGCGGCGATGGTGGACGGCTGTACCCGCTTCCAGGCCTTCCGCCTCGCCATCATCCCGGTGATGTGGCCCGGCGTGATCACCACGGGGCTCTTCAGCTTCCTGCTCGCTTACAACGACTTCACCGTGACATCGATGCTGCTCAGCCAGGACAACCTGACCATGATCCCGAAGCTCAACGGCTTCCTTGGATCGACGCAGGAAGACGGCAAGGTGATGTACGCGGTGGCCGCCGTGGTGTCGGCGATCGTCCCGCTTTTCGTGCTCATTCTCTTCTTCCAGCGCCAGATCGTCAGCGGTCTGACCGCCGGCGCTGTCAAAGGATAAGGAGGCCCCATGGCCAGACTGCAACTCAAAAACGTCCACAAGCGCTGGGGCGCCTACGTCGGTGTGGACGACTTCGACCTGGATATCGCCGACCAGGAGTTTCTCGTGCTGTTGGGGCCGTCGGGCTGCGGCAAGTCCACGACCATGCGGATGATTGCCGGCCTGGAGGACGTGACCGAGGGCGAGATCTGGCTCGGCGACCGGATGGTCAACAAGCTCGAGCCGAAGGATCGCGACATCTCCATGGTGTTCCAATCCTATGGTCTCTACCCGAACCTGACTGTCTACGAGAACATCCGCTTCCCGCTCAGAGTCCGGAAGGTGCCGAAGGAGCAACATCACGAGATGGTCATGCGGGCCATTGAGATGGTGGAACTCAAGGACTTCATGGACCGCCGCCCCGCCGAGCTTTCAGGCGGTCAGCGCCAGCGGGTCGCGCTCGGCCGGGCCATCGTGCGCAAGCCAACGGTCTTTCTCATGGACGAGCCGCTGTCGAACCTCGATGCCAAGCTCCGCGTCTCTACCCGGGCGCAGATCAAGAACCTGCAATCCAAGCTGAAAACGACGACCGTCTACGTGACCCACGACCAGATCGAGGCGATGACCTTGGCCGATCGCGTGGTGGTGATGAACAAGGGACGCATCCAGCAGGTCGGCACGCCGACCGAGATCTACGACAACCCGGCGAATACCTTCGTGGCCAGTTTCATCGGCTCCCCGGCGATGAACCTCGTGGAGGGCCGTCTTGCGGATGGCGTCTTTACCTCCGAGGGTATCCGTGTCGAAGGCCTGCGCCGCGACGTGACGGCCGATGTGACGCTCGGGTTCCGCGCCGAGGACTCGGTGATTGCCGCGACCGGCGGACAGATCGCCGCGCCGATCTACTCGATCGAATTGCTGGGCGAGGCCTCGATGATCTCCTGGCGGCTCGGCGGCTCGCTGATCTCGGTGCGTGCACCGAAGGATTTTCGCGCCGAGATCGGCGAGACCATCTGCGCGTCCGTGCCCGCCGAGATCTGTCACCTCTTTGATACGGCATCGGGTCAGCGTCTGGCCTGAGCTGCTCGCCCCGCGTCCCGCTTCCGGGTGCGGCATCCCTTTCCTACGAAACCACGATCAAGGACCGGATATGACTTCCCGCTTCGCCAACTTGCCCGACTACATCCAGGGCGTGACCTATGAAATATGGGAAGGTCGCCAGATCTCCTCTCTGCACGAGTGCTATGGGACGGACATCATCGTCCGCAACACCACCGGGCTCTCCATCGGCAACGAGTTGGTGATCAAATACACGCTGGCCTCCATGGCAACCTTCCCGGACCGCGAGATCCTTGGAGACGACGTGATCTGGTCGGGCACCGAAGAAGAGGGTTACCTCTCTTCGCATCGCTCGATGATCATCGGCACTCACGCGGGCTGGGGCCCATTCGGCGCGCCGACCGGCAAGAAAATCTACATGCGCTGCATCGCGGATTGCTATGCCAAAGACGACGTGATCACCGACGAATGGTTGTGCTGCGACTACTCCTCCTTGGTGCAGCAGATGGGCCATACCCCTGAAAACTGGGCGCGGATCGCCATCGAGAATGAGGGTGGCCCCGAGACGGCCAAGCGCCCCTTCACGCCCGACCAGGACCGACCCGGTCCCTACCTTGGCCGTGGCAACGATCATGAGGTGGGACACCGGCTGGCGACGATCCTCACCCGGATCATGGATACGGACTTTGCCGTGATCCAGTCGGATTACGACCGCGCCGTGCATGTCTATCATGCGGGGAACAAGAGCGATTGGGGCATTCCCTTCGCTGAAGCCCAGTGGATGCAGTTGCGCACCGCTTTCCCGGATGCGGAGTTCAAGATCGAGCACCAGATCGGCCGCGCCGACGCGGGGCAACCGGACCGCGCCGCCGTACGCTGGAGCCTGACTGGCACGCATTCCGGTTTCGGCGTCTTCGGCAAACCCACCGGCGCTCCGGTGCACATCATGGGCTTCACCCACGCGGAATTCGGGCCTTGGGGCCTGCGCCGCGAGTGGAGCCTCTGGGACGAAGTGGCGATCTGGAAGCAGATCCACCTGCACACGATGATCGCCTGAACAAACGAAGACGCCCGCACGCGGGCATTTCTGACTTTCCGAAGCCATACCGCCCGAAGCGGTGTGGCCTCCCTGCCCCTTTGCCAATCAAGGACCTGACATGACCATTACCTATCTCAAGCGCGGCAAGCCGGAGACCGAGCGCGCCGAGGACGACGCGAAGGTACGTGCCACCGTCGAGACCACCCTTGCCGCAATCGAGCTGCGCGGCGACGCCGCCGTCCGCGAACTCTCCGAGAAGTTCGACAAGTACTCGCCGGAGAGCTTCCGCCTCAGCCAGGAACAGATCGACGCATTGATCGCCGAGGTCTCCCCGTCCGATTTGGCCGACATCAAGTTCGCGCAGCAGCAGGTGCGCGCCTTCGCCCAGGCGCAGCGCGACTCCATGCTCGATATCGAGGTCGAGACCCTTCCCGGCGTTATCCTCGGTCACAAGAACATCCCCGTGCAGTCCGTGGGCTGCTACGTGCCCGCAGGCAAGTTCCCGATGGTGGCGTCGGCACATATGTCCGTCGCCACCGCATCCGTCGCCGGTGTGCCGCGCATAATCGCCTGTACCCCACCGTTCCAAGGCAAGCCCAACGCCGCCGTCATCGCCGCGATGCACCTTGGGGGTGCGCATGAGATCTACGTGATCGGCGGCATCCAGGCCATTGGCGCCATGGCCATCGGTACCGAGACCATCGCGCCGGTCGACATGCTGGTCGGCCCGGGCAATGCTTTCGTCGCGGAGGCTAAGCGCCAGCTTTATGGCCGTGTCGGCATCGACCTCTTCGCCGGTCCGACAGAGACCATGGTGATCGCGGACGAGACCGTGGACGCCGAGATGTGCGCCACCGATTTGCTGGGCCAAGCGGAACACGGCTACAACTCGCCCGCCGTGCTGCTGACCACTACGAAGAAGCTCGCGGAGGAGACGCTCTCCGAAGTCGAGCGCATCCTGACGATCCTGCCGACCGCCGGGACGGCGAGGGTTTCTTGGGAGGATTACGGCGAGGTCATCGTCTGCGACACCTACGATGAGATGCTCGAGGTCGCCAATGACATCGCGTCCGAACACGT
This sequence comes from Salipiger mangrovisoli, assembly GCF_015223355.1. Classification (GTDB taxonomy): domain Bacteria; phylum Pseudomonadota; class Alphaproteobacteria; order Rhodobacterales; family Rhodobacteraceae; genus Salipiger; species Salipiger mangrovisoli. The sequence continues at coordinate 127,638 of NZ_JADFFK010000014.1, forward strand.
GCAGGTCATGACGGATCGCGACGACTGGTTTCTTGAGAACATGCACAGCTACGGAGCGCTCTTCCTCGGCCCGCGCACCAACGTGGCCAATGGCGACAAGGTGATCGGCACCAACCACACTCTGCCGACGAAGAAGGCGGGCCGCTATACCGGCGGGCTCTGGGTTGGCAAGTACCTGAAGACGCACAGCTATCAGAAGGTCATGACCGACGAGGCGGCGGCGATGATTGGTGCCTACGGATCCCGGCTGTGCATGCTGGAGGGTTTTGTCGGTCACGCCGAGCAGTGCAACCTGCGCGTTCGGCGCTACGGCGGCGTGAACGTGCCTTACGGCACCGGCGCCATGCTGCCCACCGCGGCGGAGTGAGACCAGAATGCGCCCTGGCCGCGGCTGACGCCGCCAGGGCGCGATTTCAAGACGGCGAAACCGCGAAGATCAGCCATGCGACCTATGTGAAAGACCGCTGCGCCGGTTTCGACGGCGAAATCCCATGCAATGCGCCCGCCGACCACTAACGACTTCCCGCCTTCCGCGGGCGCATCGCGGACGAGGGCCGCACGCCGCAATACGCGCGTCCGATATGCGTCCCAGAAGTGACCTCCAAGGGCCAGCGCGATTGGGGCAGGATATCGCCAACCTCAAAGTGGCGATGGTGGACCCGTGCCCCGAGCGCGCCATCATGAATGACGCCTCGCCCGGGTGATCTCGCTCTTCCTGCACAACGCCTTCTGTCCGAAGCGAGACGCCAAACTTGGTGCGCTGGCTGAAGGGGCGCGGATGGCCTCTGTCTGCCGCGGCGTCAGGGGTCACGCCTCTTCTTCGCCCTGCGAAGCAGGTCTACCCCTGCCCGTTCCCCTACGGCCAGGGGCACTTTTCAGGCCACGGCCTCGATGGCGGCGCGCAGGGTGCTCATGAGCTGCGCCACCTGCTCCTCGGAGATGATCAGCGGCGGCGACATGACCATGATATCGCCCACCGCGCGGATCAGCGCCCCGTTGGCGAAAGCATGCAGGTGCGCGTCGAAACCACGCTCCCCCGGCTTTCCTTCGCGCGGCGCCAGCTCCACCGCACCGGTGAGACCGATGTTGCGGATGTCGACGACGTTCGGGCAGTCGCGGAGCGCGTGCAGCGCGTCTTCCCAGAGCGGTGCCATGGCGGCGGCGCGCGCGACGAGGCCTTCCTGATCCATGATGTCAAGCACCGCTTCTGCCGCGGCGACACCCGTAGGATGGCCGGAGTAGGTGTAGCCGTGGAACAGGTCGATGCCGTGAACGGCGTCGCCCCTGAAGGCCTGCCGGACCTTGTCGGAGACCAGCGTCGCCCCCATCGGAAAAAGCCCGCCGGTGATGCCCTTGGCCACGCACATGATGTCCGGCGTGACGCCGAACCATTGCGCGGCGAAATTCGTGCCGAGACGCCCGAAGCCAGTCACCACTTCGTCGAAGATCAGGAGGATGCCATGCGCGTCGCAGATTGCGCGAAGACGTTCCAGGTAGCCCTTCGGCGGCACAAGCACGCCAGTCGCACCCGCCACCGGCTCGACGATCACGGCCGCGATGGTCTCCGCGCCATGGAGAGCCACCAGCCGTTCGAGATCATCGGCCAGTTCCGCACCGTGCTCCGGCTGGCCCCTGCTGAAAGCATTCTGCACGAGGTGCGTGTGACAGATATGATCGGTCCCGGGCAGCAACGGGCCGTAGTTCCGCCGGTTGTTGACGATGCCTCCCACGGAAACCCCGCCGAACCCAACGCCATGGAACCCGCGCTCGCGGCCGATCAGCCGGGTGCGGCTGCCCTGGCCGGTCTTCTTGTGCCAGGCGATGGCCATTTTCAACGCGGTATCCACCGCCTCCGAGCCGGAACCGCTGAAGAAGACGTGATCGAGGCCCTCCGGCGCCATGTCAGCCAGCCGGTTCGCCAGACGGAAGGCCGCCGGGTGCCCGGTCTGGAAGGAGGAGGCATAGTCCAGCGTCATCATCTGCGCATGCACCGCGTCCGCCACCCTGCGGCGTCCATGACCGATGTTGCAGCACCACAGGCCGGCCGTGCCGTCGAGCAGCTCTCGCCCTTCGTCGGTGGTATAGAACATGCCCTTGGCGGAGGTGAACATGCGCGGCGCGGCCTTGAAGCGGTCGTTGGCGGTGAACGGCATCCAATAGGCGGTGAGATCGTCTAGGGCAGTCGTCATGATTTGGTCTATCCCTGCGTGTTAACGGGCATCTTCGAGGATCATCTGCGCGCCCTTCTCGGCGATCATGAAGACCGCTGCCTGAGTATTGGCACTGACCATCTCGGGCATGATGGAGGCGTCGACCACGCGCAGGCCGGCAAGGCCGCGCAGCCGCAGACGCGGGTCGACCACGGCGGCGGAGTCGCTGCCCATACGGCACGTACCCGCCATGTGGTAAATCGACTGGCCGTTGGCGCGGACGAACGCATCCCAGTCAGCATCGCTCTCGCAGGCCGGCCCTGGAGTCTGCTCGCGGACCCGGAAGGCATCCATCGGCGCCTGTTCGAGGATGCGGCGCCCGATCTTCATGCCTTCGCGAATGGTGCGGACATCGTCTTGGGCGGCAAGGAAGTTCGGCCGGATCTCCGGTGCCTCCGCAGGATCGGCGCTGCGGATGTGGATGCTGCCGCGCGACTGCGGGCGCAGTCCGGTGACGCCAAGTGTCATGCCGGGATGGGCGTCGAGCTTGCGTGTTGCAGCATTGGCGTAAGAGGCATGCATGAAGAAGAACTGCACGTCCGGGCCGTCGAGCCCCTCGCGCGTCCGCACGAAGCCGTTGGCAAGGCCGGTGCCATAGCTCAGCACTCCCTTGCCCGCCAGCCCGTAGCGCAGCACCTCGCGCACCAGCCGCCAGCCTCGCGTCAGCTCGTTCAGCGTAACCTTCTGCGAAACCTCCCAGTTCATCCGGGTGCAGTAGTGATCGAGGTAATTCTCGCCCACGCCGGGAAGCGCGTGCCTGGTCTCGATGCCTGCATCCCGGAGCACCCCAGGGTTGCCGATGCCGGAGAGTTCGAGGATCTGCGGCGAATGCACGGCACCCGCCGCCAGCACGATCTCGCACCGGGCATGCCAGAGGCGCGCGCCCGCTTTCGTGGCAGCGCGGACGCCGATCGCCCGTCCCTCCCTCGTCTCGATGCCGGTCACCCGAGCGCGGGGCACCACAGCGAGGTTCGACCGGCTGCGCACCGGGGAGAGGTAGGCCTTGGCCGCGCTCACCCGCCGGGAACTGCGCTGGTTGACCTGGTAGATGCCGACGCCGTCCTGCGTCTCGCCGTTGTAATCGTGGTTGAAGGGCACATCCGCAGCGGCGGCGGCGTCGAAGAAGGCGCGGGCAATGGCCGGGGTTTCGTGCACCGGGGAAATGGGGAGCGGCCCGCCCCTGCCGCGCAGACCGTGAGGATCCGGCCCTTGCCAATCCTCGATCGCTCGGAACACCGGCAGGACGTCGTCAAAGGACCAGCCGGGGCAGCCCCGCTGCGCCCAGAGGTCATAGTCCTGCCGTTGGCCGCGCACGTAGATCATGCCATTGATGAGACTAGAGCCACCGAGACCTTTGCCCCGCGGCATGGCGATCACGCGGTTGCCGGTGGCGGGTTCGGCCACACTCCTGAGCGACCAGTTGTAGCGCGGGTTGGTCAGCAGCTTGTAGAAGCCTGCAGGGATGGTGACCCAGGGGCTGCGCGCCTCACCGCCCGCTTCGATCAACAGGACGCGGGTCCGTGGGTTGGCCGAGAGCCGGTTGGCCAGCACGCAGCCAGCCGTGCCGCCTCCGACGATGATGTAGTCGAACCTGTCACCGTCCTGCGGAATCTTGGTGCTGGTCATGGTCTCCTCCCGATCCCCGTCAAACACCCGGTGCGCCCATGTGCCGTGCCATCAGCACGGCCTGCGCTTCCAGCATCGGCAAACCGGGATGCACGCGCGCCCCCGCCTGCCGGGCCGCGGCCATCAGGGCAGTTTCCGCCGGATCCATGATGATCTCGGCTATCGTCATCTCCGGGCGCAGGCGCTCTACAGGCAGCGGCAACGGATCGCCTGCGTGCATACCGAGCGCCGTGGCATTGATCAGCACCTCGCCCTCCGCCACGTCCGGCGTCCCGGTACGGATGTCCAGCGTTGGAAATCGCGCCCTCACGCGGCGGGCCAGGTCTTCGGCATTGGTCGCCGATCGGTTGAAGATGCTGAGCCGCGCAGGACCCTGCGCGGCCACGGCGAAGGCAATGGCCTTCGCGGCTCCCCCAGCGCCGAGCAGGCAGACCTCCTTCTCCTTCAGCACATGACCCGCGCCAAGAAACCCTTCGACGAAGCCGATTCCGTCGAGCATCGCCCCGACGAGCTGCCCATCCGTTTCACGCCGGATGCAGTTCACCGCGCCAATCAGCTCGGCATCCGGCGTCAACCGATCGCAGAGCGTGACCGCAGCGGTCTTGTGCGGCACCGTCACGACGAAGCCCTTGAGATTTTCTATGGCGCGCAGCCCATCCATGGCCTGCGCCAGTCTGCCGGGAGGCACATGCAGCGGCACGAGCACCCCGTCGATACGGCGCTCGACAAAGGTCCTGTTGACGACCTGCGGCGTCTTCACGTGGTGGATGGGGTCGGCAATGATGACATAGAGGCCAGTCCGCCCAGTAATCGCTGTTGTGTGCATGTGGTCCCCTCAGGCGAGCGTGTAGCTGGTTTTCACGGCAGTGTAGAACTCGCGCGCATAGGTGCCCTGCTCACGGGAGCCGTAGCTCGATCCTTTCCGCCCGCCGAAAGGCGCGTGGTAGTCGACGCCAGCGGTTGGCAGGTTCACCATGACCATGCCCGCGGCGGACATCCGGCGGAACGCCTCGGCGTATTTCAGGCTGGTGGTGCAGATTCCCGAGGAGAGACCGAACTCTGTGTCATTGGCCACCGCGACCGCGTCTTCGAACCCGTCCACCGCGATGACGCAGGCCACCGGGCCAAAGATCTCCTCACGGGCGATTGCCATATCGTTCGTGGCCTCGGTGAACAGCGCGGGGCGCAGGAAAAAGCCCTCGGTGTCACGGCTCACGGTCTCACCACCCGCCACGAGCTTCGCGCCTTCGTCAGTGCCGCGCGCGATGTAAGACAGGTCGATCTCCAGCTGGTTGCGGTCCACCACCGGGCCGATCTGGGTCGCCCTGTCCAGTGCGTGGCCGACCGTCAACGCAGTCATGCGCTCGGTGAGTCGGGTGACGAAAGCATCGTAGATGCCCTTCTGCACGAGCAGCCGCGAGGAGGCGGTACAGCGCTGGCCTGTCGAATAGAAGGCACCGCTGAGTGCCGCCTCCACCGCGATGTCGGGATCGGCATCGTCGAGCACCACCAGCGGATTCTTTCCGCCCATTTCCAGCTGCACCTTCTTCAACGGAAAATTGGCCACGCAGTTCTGCGCGATCCGTCGTCCGGTGGCCACCGAGCCGGTGAAGGAGATCGCTGACACCTTCGGGTGCGCTGCAAGCGCCTCGCCGACAACCGAACCCTTGCCCAGAACGAGGTTCAGCACGCCGTTGGGGAGACCCGCCTCGTGCAGGATTTTCACCAGCAGCCAGGCCGAATGCGGCGCACTCTCTGCTGGTTTCAACACCACGCAATTGCCCCAGGCGAGTGCGGGAGCGATCTTCCATGCCGGAATGGCGATCGGGAAATTCCAGGGTGTTATGAGGCCGACGACTCCAAGCGGCTCGCGCGTGACCGTGACGCCGACACCGGGCCGGGTCGAGGGCAAGTGCTCGCCGCCCGCGCGCAGGCATTCGCCGGCGAAGAAGCCCAACACATGACCCGCGCGCGTCGCCTCGCCGATGCCTTCGGCAAGTGTCTTGCCTTCCTCGCGCGAGAGCGCGTGGCCCAATTCGCTGGCGCGCTCCAGCACAAGCTGCGAGGCGCGGGCAAGGATATCGTGTCGCTGCTGAGGCGTGGTGGCGCTCCAGGCCGGGAAGGCAAGGGCGGCTGCCTCGATGGCCGCATCGGTGGTCGCACGATCCGCTCGGGCAAACTCGCCGATGACATCCGAGAGGTCGGAGGGACTGACGTTACAGAGCCGATCGGCGGAGGCAATGTCCTGTCCGTCAAGAATGCTGTCGAAGATCATGGGCGACTCCTTGGCTGGCCGCCAATCTTTATATGTTATTTGTTATAACAAGCAAGCCAGAAAAATGTCACGACGGACGGGTCGCGAAACGGTCCAGTCCCGCGCCCATTCTGAGGATGTCTGCCTGCAGGTGCGCCCTTGCGCGTTCTGCGTCCCCGTGACGGATGGCCTGGATGATCGACAGATGCGGATGTTCGCCGTCATGCGGAGGCAAACCGTCATCATAAAGATGCGACAGGATCGGCCCGCAGCGCACCCAGAGTCCTTCGATGATGTCATAGGTGATTGGAAGTTCCGCGAGCCGACACAGAGACAGGTGGAACGCAGTGTTGAGGTTGACGGCTTCCGCGAAATTGTCCGCCGCCAGAGCGGCGGGGATGCCGTCGTGGATCTCCTTCAGTTCCGTCGCGCCGCGCACTCCGGCCCGGACCGCCGCGCGCGCGGCACAATCGCCCTCAAGCATCAGACGGATGCCGCGGATTTCGTGCAACTCGTCGAGCGTCAGCTCGGGGACGACGGCGGTGCCACGCGCATCGAGATGCAGCGCCTTTTCCTGCACGAGCCGGATGAGGGCTTCGCGCATGGGTGTCGCGCTGATCCCGAACTCCTCGGCCAGCTGCCGCAGGCGCAGCTTCGTACCAGGCAACAATCGGGCATGCATGAGCGCGGTGCGGATCGACTGGTAGGCCGTCTCGCTCAGGTTTTCACGCGAGATTTTGCGAGTCCATGTCCCGGTCGTTGCGCCCTGCTCTGTCATGATCCTGCCTCCGATGCGCGGTGGCTTACAGGTACCCGTCCTGCGCCCTCCCCTCAAGGCAGCAGTGAGAGTGCGCTGCGAAAGGTCTCCATGGCGGGGACGCGGAGGTGGCGTGCGATCTCGAGAAGATCGCGTCACGCGATGAGCGCGATGCCCTGCCCCGCGCCAAGGAGGCAGAGGTTCGCAATGGTGGAGCAGCCCATCACAGGGTTCGACTTGCATGGTGACGGAAGCGTCGGACATTCCGCCCGCTTTCTGTCACTCGCCCCGCTGCTGCACCTGATTTGGCCCCCAGCGCCGACCGTCGCCAGACGGATGTTCGGGCTGGGCGACCTGCTGTTCCAGACCGCCAGCTCGCGGCCGGTGACGGGGCCGTTTCCGGACGATATGTGCGGGTTGAAATCGCTCCGCCACGCACCGCAGCCACTTGAAATGCACCCCCGGTACGCTGGCGATGGATCTCGATGCCCGCGCAGGCCTTGCCCAAATGAGCGAGGCTCCGCTCCACGGGTGGCGCGGGGGCCGGAAGCGCGGTGCGACTGGGGGCAGTCGTCGCGGCCCCCGGACTGACTGCGGCACGCTGGGTCATCAGGCGTTGCGGTCTGGCGCGCATGTTCGGGCGCAAGGCGCGGCATCAGGAAGCCTCGTTGACGCTGTTCGAGACGCCATGACGACAGGCGTTCGCAGGCGCAGGCTACATTGCGCACACGGGATGTTCCCGCCGGTGTCAGTTCCGGCGCACCGCGCAGGTGCCCACCATCATCCGCTGGAAGGAGTCACGGATCGGCCTGCTACTTTGGATACGCATGCAACCCGTCATGATTCACATAGGGCCGTTGCGAAATATCTCTTTTCATCCCTGTGAAATTGCGTCAGATTGATTTTGCAATCGCATGCAACTTTTCTGCGGATCACATGCTCCGCGAGGAAAGCGCTCCGCAACGACCACGACGCGAGGCAAAGATTCAAGTGGATACGCCGATGATCGCCCTTCCTACTCCGCCATCTCTCGACCTAAAAGGCAAACGCGCGCTCGTGACCGGCGCATCGTCCGGGATTGGCCAAGGCTGCGCGGTTTCGCTGGCTGCTGCAGGCGCCCATGTCACCTGCGCTGCGCGTGGTGCCGACCGGCTTGCGGAGACCGTCGACGCCATGACCCGCACCGGCTATGCCGCGAAAGCGCTGGTGCTCGATCAGAACGACCTCGGGGCGCTGGAACCGGTGCTGATGGACGGAGCCTTCGACATCGTGGTGAATTCCGCAGGTCTCGCCCGCCACACCCCCGCTCTGGACACCACGCCCGAGGACTACGACGCGGTGATGAGCGTCAATCTGCGCTCGGCATATTTTCTCTCAGCCTGGGCAGCGAAGGCGATGATTGCGGCTGAGAAGCCCGGCTCGATCATCCACATCTCCAGCCAGATGGGCCATGTCGGAGGACTTGACCGCGCGGTCTACTGCGCCTCCAAGCACGGGCTCGAAGGCATGGTGAAGGCCATGGCGATCGAATGGGGCAAGTCGAACGTTCGGATCAACACGGTGGCTCCAACCTTCATCCGCACCCCGCTCAGTCAGCCGACATTCGACAACCCGGAGCGCGCTGCCTGGATCATGGAAAAGATCAAGCTGCCGCGCCCGGGCGAGGTCGAGGACATCATGGGGGCGGTGCTCTATCTCGCGTCAGGGGCGTCGGCCATGGTCACCGGCACATCGCTGCTGATCGACGGTGGGTGGACCGCGGGATGAACGAGAAGGTCACCTCCCTCCAAGTCGCGGAGCGCGCGGGCGTCAGCCAGTCCGCCGTCAGCCGCTACTTCACGCCCGGCGCCTCAGTCAGCAAGGCCACAGCCGCCAAGGTTCAGAAGGCCGCCGAAGAGCTCGGTTATAGGCCGAACGTGCTGGCGCGGGCGATGGTCTCGGGCCGGTCGCGGATCATCGGGTTGATCATCGCCGACCTGAAGAACCAGTTCTACCCGCTGGCGCTCGAACTGCTCGGGCGCGAGTTGCAGGAACGGGATTACCAGGTTCTGGTCTTCTTCGCCGCCAACTCGACCGAGGGGATCGAACCGGTGGTGCAGAAGCTGCTCGATTATCAGGTCGACGGGATTATCACCGCCTCGGTCGCCATGTCCAACAGCCTGACGGAGCGCTGCGCCGCCGCCGGCATTCCAGTGGTGATGTTCAATCGTGGCCAGGACGATCCCCGCCTGAGCTCCGTGACCACCGACAATGTCGCCGGGGGCCGGATGGCGGCCAATTTCCTTGTCGCGGGCGGGCACGAGCGCATTGCACATATCGCGGGCTGGCAGGGGGCAACCACGGGCCGCGACCGGACGCTTGGCTTCCTGGATGGGCTGAGGGATCTTGGTCGCGAGGTCTTCGCGATGGAGGACGGGATGTACCAGCGCGAGCACGCCGCCGAGGTGGCGCGCGCTATGTTCTCAGGTGCGGAGCGGCCCGATTCCGTCTTTGTCGGCAACGACTATATGGCCACCGCCGTGATGGACGTGCTCCGCTTCGAGTTGGGCCTGTCGATCCCCGAGGATGTCTCGGTGCTGGGCTACGACGACGTGCCGCTGGCCGCCTGGCCCACCTACCAGCTCACCACGATCCGCCAGCCGGTGACCCGCATGGTGACGGCGACGGTCGACACGCTGCTGGACCGGATCGAGGGCAATCCGGAGCCGAAGCAGATCAAGATTACCGGGGCGCTGAAAATCCGCGCCTCCGCCCGCAAACCGAAAGGATTCACCTCATGAAGGGTTTCGATCCGAAATTCAGCGATTTCCCAGATTACATCATTCGGATCACCAAGGAGATCTGGGAAGATCGCGGCATCGAGACGCTGAACCAATACTACGCGCCCGAGATCCCGGTGCGCACGCCGATGGGAGTGAGCGTCGGCAACCAGCCGGTGATCGCCGCAACCATGGCGACCTGCCACGAGTTCCCCGACCGGCAGATTTACACCGAGGACGTGATCTGGTCGCAAGACGAATCCGGTCATTTCCTCTCGTCGCACCGTCTGTGCACCACCTCGACCCACCTGCGCGATGGGCTTTTCGGCCCGGCAACAGGAAAGGCGTTCAAGGTCAACGTGATCGCCGATTGCGCGGCGCGAGAGAATGCCATCGACGACGAATGGCTGGTGCGGGACTATGGCGGCATCGTGGCGCAGCTTGGGATGGAGCCGCGCACCTTCGCGCAGGACTTGATCCGGGCCGAAGGCGGTCCGGAAAAGGCACGGCCCGCCTTCACCCCGGCCATGGACGTGCCGGGCCCCTACAAGAGCACCGGCAACGGCAATGCTTGGGGTCAGCGCTACGCCGACAGCCTCCAGCGCATCATGGGCGCCGATTTCAACCACATCCTCGAAGATTACGACCGCGCGGTGATGGGCCACTACCCCGGTGCGCGCAGCGTGGTCAGCCGCGAGGAGGTCTCTGCCTTTTGGCTCGGGCTGCGCTCATCCTTCCCCTCGGCTACCTTCACGATCCACCACAAAATCGGTATGGACGAAGGCAATCACATGCCGCCGCGCGCCGCGATCCGCTGGTCGCTCGACGGGGTGCATGACGGCTGGGGCACGTTCGGCCGCCCGACGGGCGCGAAGGTCCACGTTATGGGCATGTGCCACGCCGAGTTCGGCCCCTGGGGGCTTCGGCGCGAATGGGCGCTTTACGACGAGATCGCGATCTGGAAGCAGATCCTCATGCAGACCGGAGAGGCCTGAATGCCGCTTCGCCTGTTCCTGAAGCTCGATGCCCGCGAGGCGACCCGCCGGTATCACGCGCATCGCGCAGCACTGCGGGCGCGCAGGCTCAGCAGGCGGCCGCCGCCCGATGGCGCCTGACCGGTCAGTCTGACCGCGCCGCTTTATTTTCGCGAACTTATTCCATGGACTAACAAAATGACCACCCTGACCGAGCGCATCGTCCGATACGGCGAGTTGCGCCCCTGCAAGACTGCCTTCATCGACGCCCACACCCCCGGCTCGAACCAGAAAGAAAACTTCACCATCATTGGCGGTGGCGTCTCCGAGAGCCCCGACCAGCACGTCCACATTCGCGACACGCCCGGATTCAACATCGGCGCGGCGGGCCAGCCGCCGAAATGCCGCAACTCCCTTCATAGCCACACCACGGCAGAGGTTTTCTTCGTCCTCAAGGGCCGCTGGCGGTTTTTCTGGGGCCGCAACGGCGACGCGGGCGAGTTCATCGCCGAGGAAGGCGATATCTTCAACATCCCGACCGGCATCTTCCGTGGTTTCGAGAATGTCGGCACCGATTACGGGATGATCATGGCGATCCTAGGTGGCGACGACGCGGGCGGAGGCGTGACCTGGGCACCCCAGGTGATCCAAGAGGCCGCGGCGCATGGCCTCGTTCTCGGCAACAATGGCGTGCTCTACGATTCAAAAAAGGGCCAAACCCTGCCGCACAACGTCAAGCCGATGCCGGTGCTGACTGAGGAGCAGATGGCGGCCTACCCGGAAGTGCCGGTCGAGGCCGTCGTGCCGCGTTACGTAGCGCGCTACCAGGACCTGATGGCGCTCTCCGGCAAGAAGCCCGCGAAGGTCATCGGCACCGACGCGCTGCTGAAGGACAAGCCCGGCTTCGAGGTCGACTTCCTTTCGCGCAACTCGCTTGGCGAAGACGTCATCACCCCGGAGAAGCACGTTGTCCTGATGCCGATGCGCGGCACTTGGGCGCTCAAGGTCAGTACTTCCGAGACCGTGCTGAACGCGGGCGACACCTGCCTGCTGAAGCCGGGAGAAGCCTACACGCTGGCACCCTCGATGACCGGCGAGGCCAGCCTCTACCGCGTCAGCGAAACCGACGATCCCGCCGGGGCCACCTGGACCGAGGCGTGAAACAGCAGGGGCAGCTCTCGGGCTGCCCCGCCATCGGGAGGAGCCCGTGACCCCACTTGTTTTCCTGCCCGGCATGATGTGCGATGCCCGCATATTCGCGCCGCAGATCGCGGCGTTTTCCGCCGAGCGCTTCACCGCCTGTGCCGCGTTGACGGCACATGACAGCATGAAGGCACTGGCGCAGGACGTGCTGCGCCTGGCCCCGGAGCGCTTTGCGCTGGCGGGGCTCTCCATGGGCGGCATCCTCGCCATGGAGGTCCTGCGGCAGGCGCCGGGGCGCGTGGCGGCGCTGGCTCTGCTAGACACCAACCCGCTGGCCGAGCGGCCCGAAATACAGGCGAAGCGCCAGCCGCAGATCGACGCCGTGCGGGCGGGCGGACTCTCTGCGGTTATGTCCGAACAGATGATCCCGAACTACCTCGCAACGCCTGACCCCGACCACAAGATCAATGCGCTTTGTCTCGACATGGCTCTGGCTCTGGGGCCGGAGGTCTTCGTGCGCCAATCGCTGGCGCTCAGAGACCGGCCCGACCAGACGGACGTGCTGCGCCGCTTCGGTGGCCCGACCCTGATCCTGTGTGGTGTGCAGGATCGCCTTTGCCCGCCTGAGCGCCATACGCTCATGAAGAGTCTGATGCCGCAGGCAAAGCTCGAGATCCTTGCGGATTGCGGTCACTTGACGACGCTCGAGAACCCACAAGAAACGACAGCGGCCATGTCCCGCTGGCTGGAGGATACATGACACCTGAATTGCTTGCGGTTTTGCGCCGCGTGGACACGCCTACCGTCTGCAACGCCATCGAGGTTGCCCAGGGGAAACGCGGCTTCGATGCCTTCACGCGTGGCACGATGCTCTGTTCTGCCCCAGACGCACCTGCCATGGTTGGGTATGCCCGCACCGCGAAGATCGCCGCCGTCGCTCCGCCGGAGGAAGCGCCCGAGATCATCAAGGCGCGCCGCATGGCCTATTACAAATATATGGCCGAGGCCCCTGCCCCCTCCATTGCCGTGGTGGAAGATGTGGACTTCCCGCATGCCATCGGCGCCTATTGGGGCGAGATCAACACCACGGTGCACAAAGGCTTCGGCATGTCCGGGGCACTCACCAACGGGGTGATGCGCGACCTCGGAGACCTGCCGACGGGCTTCCCGGTGGTGGCCGGCTCCATCGGACCGAGCCATGGCTTCGTGCACGTGAAAGAGATTGATACACCGGTAACGATTTTTGGCCTGACCGTCGCGCCAGGCGATCTGGTGCATGCCGACAGGCACGGCGCGCTGGTGATCCCGGTCGAAGTAATCCCGGTGCTTGAGCGTCGCATCGCGAAACTGCTGGAGACGGAAAAGGTCGTGCTCGGCCCGGCTCGCGCCGAAGGATTCGACTTTGCTGCCTTCGAAGCGGCATGGTCCGCTTTCGAGAAGGCCCGGACCTGAGCGCGTAAAATATGGAGCGACGCGGGCGAGCCTCAGCCCCGCGTCGTACCCCGTATCACCGCCTCCGGCATCAGCCGACGCTTGCGGATCTCGGTCCCGCCCTCGATCGCCTCGACCATATCGGCCACCGTCACGCCGACCATCTCGTCCAGCGGCTGGCGGATCGTGGTGAGGTTGAAGGACGGCATCGAAGCCTGGGGAATGTCGTCGAACCCCACAACGGCCACGTCCTCCGGCACGCGCAGACCGAACTCGAAACGGATCACGTCCAGCGCCGCCATCGCCATGTGATCGTCACTGACGAAGAGCGCATCGGGCGGCTCGGCAGCGGAAAACATCCGCCGCGCCGCCGCCACCGCATCAATGTAGTGGAAATTGCCATCATCCAGGGCATGCACCTTGCGCCCGGCCTCCGCCAGGGTGTCGCGGAAGCCCTTCTCGCGGTCGGTCTGCGTCGAGGTATTGCGATAGCCCGACATATGGCCGATGCGCTCCGCCCCGCCCCTGAGCAGGATCTCGGCCGCCATGCGCCCGCCCTGATAATTGTCGCTCGTCACCGCGCGCAGGCTGTCGCCCGGCTGGTCGCGGTTGAACAGCACGACTGGAATGTTGTTGTCGCGGCAGCGGTCGGCCAGCGTCGAGGAGAGCGAGACGGAGACCATGATGATTCCGTCCACTCTGTAGCCAAGGAATTCCTGAATGATCGGCTCCACGTCGCCGATGGTGTTCTGCGCCATGAAGAGAAGGACGTGATAGCCTTCCCTCTGCAAGGCGATGGAAAGCTTCTCGACCGACTCCGGGTAGAACTGGTTCTCGAAGTAGTAGACCATCAGGCCGATGATCCGACTGCGCCCCGTGATCATGGCGCGGGCGAGCACGTTGGGATGATAGCCAAGTTCCTCGGCGGCCTTGCGGATCTTCTCCGCCATCTTGTTTGAGACCGAACCACCGGGCGTATAAAAGCGCGACACCGCCGATTGGCTGACGCCCGCGCGCTTGGCGACGTCGATTGATGTGACCGGTCTGGTGTTCACGCTCGCCTCCGAATGTGCATTCCGTCAGTATCGGCACCCGGCGGGCCTGTCATCCGCAAAAGGCGAAGGCCGGCGCGCTGGCCGGCCTTCGGGAAATCGCTCAGGCGTCGAGCGCTTCGGCGGCGGAGGGTTTGTCCGCCAACTGTGCCAGCTTGATCTGCACCAGCAGCGACAGCTCATCGTATACGGTCCATTCGTCGACGATCTTGCCGTCCTTGTAATGGTAGTGGCTCATGCCCATGAGCTGCACCCGCTTGCCTGTCGGCGCACCGAGGCTGTCGAACATGCCGAAACCGAGGTGATGGCCTTCCATGACCCAGCGCACGGCGACCTTGGTGCCGCCCTCGTTACAGGGGGTGGAGCAGATGTGTTGCGGCGCGAAGACCGCATCGGGGATGGCCGCCACGAGGCCAAGCACCTGATGCATGACAGAGGCCTGACCGTAGAGCTCCTTCATCAGCGGCCCGTGCCACATGACGGTCGGGGCATAGTCCTCACGAATACGGCCGAACATCTTGCGATTGAAGGTGTCATGCAGCCAGGTCAGCGTGTGACGCTCCAGGTCGGTGCTGGCGATCGACAGGTCCGCCTTTTCGGCGGGCGGGTACTGGCCCAGCATTAAGCCGGTTTCGCCGATGTCCAGCGCCTTCAGCCCGCGCGCCAGGCGCGCCTCGGCGAACTGCGTGGCATAGGCATCCACGTCGAGCCCCAGCTGCTGGATGATCGACATCTGATCCGAGACCACCCACTCGCGGTAGATCTTGTTGCGGTGGATCATGCAGTCCGCCACGGTGCGGCTGACGAAGGGCTTGCCACTGGCCGGGCCGTAGTGGCCGTTCTGCGTATAGCGGCCAGAGCCGGTCACGAGGTGCGAAGTGTAGTACCCGTCCTTGTCGTCACCGCCCCATACGACGTGCGTCGCCATGCCGTGCCGTTCCGGCAGAGAGGCCAGTCGCTGGATCGTGTCACGCACCACATCCTCGCGGTTGAAGATGGTCGCCAACGGTGTGTAGAGAACGATGTTGTGCGTGTAGTGCGTGTAGATCAGGCCCACGTCGCGCTCATCCCAGATCTTGTGGGTGCAACGCACGATGTAATCCACGATATCGCTGTAGCATGGATCGAAGCCGTCCATACCCTGAACCGGAGCACGGCCCTCGGGCACCAGCTCGGTGAAATCCGCCCGCTCGACACTCATCACCTGGCCGTTGTGGGGAGCATCATCGCGCTTCGCGCCTGCGGGCTTCGCGGTCTTCGCGACCGTCATCGTCTCATCCTGGCTTGCCATTTGTCCTGTTCCTCCTGCGGCTCAAGCCGCTTTTGCATACATACCCAAAAACAGGGTGACGCAGGATCAGCCCGTCTTCAATGAAAAAATGAATACTTATTCAAAATTGTGCCAAGTGGCACCGGAGGCCGGGTTTTGCGTGTACGTGCTGCACGCAGCGGGCTATGAATACGCATGCAGAATCAACAGATGGGTGCGATGGAGATGTCCGACCTGACGCCAGAGAAACTCGACGCAGCCCTGCGCGACGCCGGAATCACCCTTCCCCCGCAGGAGCTTCGAGCCGCCTTCGACGGGGCTCGTAAAATGCTCCAGCTCGCGTCTCAGACGAAGGAGAGGGCCGGTGACTGAACTGATCGACCTGCCGCTACGCGCCCAGCTCTCCCTGATCGACAGCGGCGCTGCGCAGCCCCAGGACATCGACGCCGCCACCTGCGCCCGAATCGCGCGCCGGGATCCCGACTTGCGGTCGATCGTCCACATGGGCGCCACCGACGCGCGATGCCCTATCGGCATAAAGGACATTTTCGACGTCGACGGCATGCCCACACGTTGCGGCTCTCATGCCCATCGCGGCACGGGAGTAGAGGCGACCGCCGTCACCCGCCTGCGCGCGGCGGGACTGACTCCGCGCGCGAAACTTGCCACCTATGAGTACGCGCTGACCGGCCCCGCCTGGGATCAGCCCAACCCACCCGCCCGCAATCCGTGGAATGTCGAACACATCACCGGCGGTTCTTCTTCCGGTTCGGCGGCGGCCGTGGCGGGCGGTCTGTTCCGTGCCGCCCTCGGCACCGATACAGGCGGCTCGATCCGCGCACCGGCAGCCTATTGCGGTATCGTCGGACTGAAACCCACGCATGGGTTGGTGCCCGAGGATGGCTGCTTCCCGCTTTCGCCGAGCCTCGACGTCATCGGCCCGCTCGCCGCCTGCGTAGAGGATGCTGCCTTCGTCATGGAGGCACTGGCACCGGAGAGCGCGGCGACGCGCGACCTGGGACAGGGCATCGCCGGGCTGAGGATCGGTTACGCCCGGGACTGGTTCGCCACGGACAAGGATTGCCACCCGGACCTGCTGCGCGCCATGGACGACGCGGCGGCGCTGCTGACGCGACTTGGCGCTCGCATCGATTTGGTGACGCTCTCTCCTTACGCCCCGCTCGAGGCGGCAGGTTGCGTCATCATTCAGGCCGAGGCCTGGGAAATTCACAAGGGCCGGCTCGCCACGTCTTGGGAGGAGTACGGCGTTGACGCCCGGCGCAACCTTTTCACGGGCGCGATCCTGACACCGGAGCACGTTACGGCGGCAATGCAGCTCGCGCGCAGCTTCCGCGCCGAGGTGGATGAGAACCTGGCGGAATACAGCGCACTTCTGGCCCCGACAACGCTCGCACCTGCGCCGAAGTTTTCCGATTTCGAGGACGGGCCGTTTTGGACCGCGATGCGCACCCTGCCGTTCAACATGACGGGGCATCCGGCCATTTCCGTCCCCTGCGGCTTCGCGGGCAACGGGCTACCGCTCGGGATGCAGTTGATCGGCGCGCGGAACGCCGAGGCGCTGCTCTGTCGTATCGGACACGCCTTCGAACAGGCCAGCGACAGCACCGCGCGCCCCGCGCTCGCGCCCGACCCGGCAAACGCCTGACGGAAAACTCCGGGCGCCTCGAGCGCCCGGAGTTCCTTTTGCCACCGTTTATCGTAGATCTTCAGGCTTTCACCTGCATCCGGTCCAGCCGCAGTTGCGCTGCGCGGTAGTGGCCTTCCAGCGTCTCAGACGCAGCTTGCCGTGCCGCGGGAGGGGCCACCTGGCGCACGCCTTCTTCGGTCAGCCACTGATGCGTCACGGTCTTGATGTAGGTTCCGACCCAAAGACCGCCGGTATAGCGCCCCGCGCCCATGGTCGGCAGCGTGTGATTGGTGCCGGAGCACTTGTCGGAATAGACCACGGAAGAGTTCGTACCGATGAAGAGTGAGCCGTAGTGGCGCAGCTTCTTCGACAGTCCGTGCGCGTCCTTGGTATGGACCTGCAGATGCTCCGCCGCCACGATATCCGAATAGGCGATCATCGTCGCCTCGTCGCGGCAGACCACGATCTCGCCGTAGTCGCGCCAGGCCTGTCCAGCTGTCTCCGCTGTTGAAAGGGTCTCGAGCTGGACATCCACCTCCTTCAGCACCGCCTTGGCCAGCGCGGCATCGGTGGTGATCAGGCCGACGCGCGTGCGCGTGTCATGCTCCGCCTGCGCCAAGAGATCTGTCGCCAGCATCTCTGCGTCGCCGGTGTGATCCGCCAGCACGAAGATTTCTGACGGCCCCGCCAGCTGATCGATCCCGACCGGGCCGAAGACCTGCCGCTTGGCCTCGTTGACGAAGGCATTGCCCGGGCCGACGATCTTGTCCACCGCCGGTACGCTTTCCGTTCCCAGCGCCATGGCGGCGATCGCCTGCGCGCCGCCGATGCGAAAGATCCGGTCAGCGCCGGAAAGGTGACAGCCGGCGATCATCGCCTCGTGGGCGTTCGGCGGCAGGCAGGCGATGACCTCTTCGCAACCGGCAACCTTGGCCGGAACGATGCTCATGATCGGCGCCGAGAGCAGCGGGTAGCGCCCGCCGGGCACGTAGCAGCCGACCCGCTCCAGCGGGATGTTGCGATGGCCCAAATGAACGCCTGGCCGCACCTCAACCTCGATTTCGGAGAGCGAGCCGAGCTGCGCCTCAGCGAAGGCGCGCACGTTGGCGATTGCGAATTCGGTGTCGGCACGGGTCTGCGGATCCATCCGGGTCACGGCGGCCTCACGCTCTGCCGGCGTCACCTCGAACCGCTCCAGATCCGCATTGTCGAAGCGTGCAGAATACTCGCGCACGGCAGCATCGCCTTCTGCCTTCACGCGCGTGAGGATTTCGGAGACCAGCGCCTCGATAGGCGCATTGTCGGCCCAGGCATCGCGGGCCGGAGACTTGACGAAGGTGAGACCTTCGGGAAGGGGGAGACGGGGCATGCTACCTCCTACGGGCAAATTGAATACGTCTGCAATAGCGGTAGTTCCACATGCTCGAATCTGCAAGAAGAGTTTGCATGCGTATGCATTTTTACCCCTGACGCTGCTCCGGCATGCCTGTCAGGGCGCCGCAAGCTCAGCAGAGCGGCTCACGGCCACCGCGGCTGCGAACCTGTCCAGATAGTCCTTCGCAAGCCGTCTTGGCTCGAAACACCCGAAGGTGGGCCGATACTCCATGCCACCCCCCTCTGCTTCCGAGGCCAACAAGAGGGTGCCAAGGCCGGTCAGCTCCGGCATCTGCGCAGGGCGCACGACGCGGCCCGTGACATCGGAAAGAAATTGCGTGAAATACCGGTTGCGGCTCATGCCCCCGTCGATGAACAGGTCTCCACTGACGGGAATGCACAGGTCCATCGCCGCGATAACTTCCGACGCTCGGAATGCGATGCCTTCCAGCATCGATTGCATCATGTCCTGCCGCGTATGCTCCAGCGAGAGCCCAGTCCAGAGCCCGCGTGCACGCGGCTCCCAATGTGGGCAGCCAAGCCCAGTCAGCGCCGGCACGAAAACAAGGCCGCGCGACACCGCCGGGGGCGCCGCGGGCTCGTTCAGTTCCGCATAGTCATCGAAGAGCCGCAGCGACCGCGCCCAGTCTATGGCCGCCGATGCGGTGAACACGCCGCCATCCACGGCGTAGACCGGCGGAGCGTCTTGCCTGCGCCACGCGACGGTGGGTAGGAGCCCGAGGTCCGGGCGGTCGACAATCTCCGCCCCTGTGGTCATCAAGGCAAAGGCTCCGGTGCCGAAAGTGATCTTTGCCTCTCCCCGGTTCCGGCAACCGAACCCGAAGAGGGCCGCCTGTTGATCGACCACGCTTGCCGTGACCGGGACCGGGCCGTGCGCGGTATTCATCGCGCCGAAGTCACCGGTGGTCGACACGATCTCCGGCAGGCACTGGATCGGCACTCCGAAGATCTCGCAGAGCGTTTCATCCCAGTGCAGCGTGCGCAGGTTCATCAAGGACGTGCGGCTGGCCGTCGAGACGTCGGTGACACATCGACCCGTCAGGTGCTGCAGGAAGAAGGCGTCCGTGGTGCCAAGCCGCAAGCGACCCCGCCGCAATGCGTCCTGCGCGGCGGGATGGTTGCGAACGATCCAGCCGAGCTTCGCCGCGCTGAAGTAGGGTTCGAGTGGCAGGCCCGCCCGCGCCTGCACATCCCCAGCGCATCCGTGCCGGCGCAGCCTATCAAGATCCGCCAGGGTCCGGCTATCCTGCCAGGTGATCACCGGCGTCAGGGCTTCTCCGGTCAGCGCATCCCAGGCCAGGCAACTTTCGCCCTGGTTGTCGATCCCGATCGCCTCTGCGGGCCCGGCCGCGTCCGCGCAGCTCCGCAGGTTGGCCAGCAGTTCCGCCGGGTCCTGCTCAACACAGCCACCGTGCAAAAGGCGCTGCGCATGTGCGACCGCGTGGAGGACCACACAGTGGCCCTGATCGTTCAAGGCAATGGCCCGCGTGCTCGTGGTCCCTTGGTCGAGTGCCACCACCCGCATCAGCGCACCTCCACACGAGAAACCACGATGTCCGCCTCGGGTCGTGCGGCGAGTATCTTGTCCAACGGAAGATGCACGCGGCGCACCGGCCGCGCCTTGCCAGCACCCGACCACAGCACGCGTCCGGCGCTGGTCGCCTGCAAAACGCCGTTTAGCGGAAGCGCGAGGCCGACATGCAACGGGCCGCTGGCGGACGATTCACGGCCGATGACCACCCGCTGCGGCGAGACGAAACCGATGGCCGGGTCTTCCGCGCGGATCGCGACCGTGTGCCGGTCCATGTCCCTTGGCCGCGCCAGATCGGCCACCACATGCGCCGCCGCCCGCCGCCCCTCGCGCCAACAGAACCCCGAGGTTTCGGCGGGGCGGAGCAGATTCCCGGCGGCGAAAAAGGCCGGGTCGGAACAGCGGCCGTGCTGATCGGTTACCGGCCCTCCACTCAACGGATCGACCTCGAGATGTGACGCCCGCAGCAAAGCGCTTTCCGGGAGGAACCGGCCAGAGATGATGACGCCGTCCGTCTCGATGGCCAGCCGCTGGCCCGTCATGTCGGTGAAGCTGACCGCCTCTACCCGGCCCTTACCCCTGATTGCGAGGTCCGAAACCCCGGTATGGAGAGGCACGCCCCGAAGCCGGAGGTAGAGCTGCAGTTGGCCGGGGGCGAGCGTATTCGGTTCTTCTTCGACCATCGCGACGGGTCGGATGCCGAGGTGCGCGCAGGTCTGGATCGCCGAGTAGCTGACAAGTTCGGAGCCGAGAATTATCGGGCGTCGAAAGGGAGCTTGTCCCGCGAGATAGACCATTCCCTGCAACGCGCCCGTGGTGACTATCCCCGAAGGTCTGTCGCCGGAAATCATGCGCTGCGCCCGCGAAGCCTCACGCACCCCGGTGCAGAGCACCACGCGCTCGGCCCGGACCGTGTAGGCATACCCATCCTGCACCACCTCCAGCCCACCTCCCGGCAACAGGCGGCTGACGGTGGCACCCGTGCGCAGATCGACGCCGACAGCACAGGCAGCGGCGACGTTGCGCCGCGCGTAGTCTGGCCCCTTCATCAAGCGCCCGTATTCGCGCAGACCGAAAGGATAGTGCCCGCAGTGACGTGGGACACCGCCTGCCGATTGCTCGCGCTCCAGGACGACGACGTTTTTCGCGCCTAGCCGCCGAGCCTCCGCCGCAAGCGCAAGACCGGCTGACCCGCCACCCACAATCGCAATGCAGCACTGTTCCGTAGCGATTGCCCGCTCAGTCATGGTCTTTTCCTTCCGACATTCCCGTGGGCACATCCATCGGCACCTCGAGGCGTCCGGTTGTTATTCGGGCCAGTTCCGGCAGGCAGTAGAAGCCCTGACATCGGCCCATCGTCACCCGAGTCCGCCGCTTCAGCCCCTGTAGACTTGCCGGAGGCATCGGACCGGTCAGCACACGTTCGATCTCGCGCCGAGTCACCAGCTCGCAATGGCAGACGATCCCGTCATGCCCATCACATTGCCAGTCTCTCGGGTGATGTTCGGAAAGCCGATCCACCAGTGGGATGACAGGCTCGGTCAGTGGCGTGCCGAGCGGCCCGATCATTTCAGCCACGTGACGAGCAATGCCAAGCGCGGCACTCAGGCCGGTGGAGCGGATCGCACCGACGGTCACGTAGCCGTCCTCCTGCATCACCTGGTACTCCGGGAATTCGCAGGCGGGGCGCAGGCCCGCATAAGTTGCCGTTATCTCGCAGTCGGCCAGTCCCGGCAGCATCTTGATGCCCTGCCCACGCAGCGCTTCCAGCGTCGCGCGGTCCGTGGATGCATCCTCTCTGTCGTCCTGGTCTTCGGCAGTTGGCCCCACGAGCAGATTTCCGAAGATTGTCCGGCAGACCACGATCCCTTTGGTCGTCTTTGACGGAACAGGCAACAGGATGGCGGAGGCCAATGCCGAGGCGGGCTTGTCGAAGACAACGAACTGCCCCTTGCGCGGCCGTATCTTGAAGGTCGATCGGCCCAGCAGGCGCCGGTCAACCACGTCGCCGTAAAGACCCGCGCAATTGATCACATAATGGGCGTGCACGTCACCCGTGCTTGTGTTCAGCGTCCAGATTTCCTTCCCTCGGTGCCCGCCCAGGACTTCGGCACCGCGCCGCAGGCTCGCCCCGTTCGCCAGCGCCTGGAGAATATAGGCATGCGCCGTGGTCCATGGGTCGATGAGATATTCCCCCGGCACCTCGAAGCCCCCCAGCACATCGCGCGAAAGGTTCGGCTCCCGTCGCAGGATCTCGTCCCGTTCAAGGGGCGCGACGTCAGGAACCCCGTTGCGATGTGCCTTCCCGATCAGCCCCGGCAGGGCCGCCAACTGCTCGGTCGTCCACGCCAACACCATGGCGCCGCTTTTAAGGATCGGTAGGTTCAGCGCGGGCGCAATGTTCAGGTACTCGGCATATCCGGACGCCACGCAAGCCTGTTCGAGCGAGCCCGGCGGCGCATCGAACCCGGTGTGGAGGATCGCGCTGTTCCCTTTCGACGCGCCGTCCAACACGTCGCGCGCCTTCTCGAGCACCACAACGCGCGCGCCATCCAGCGTCAACCGCCGCGCAATGGCGCACCCGACGACCCCGGCGCCGATGATCGCGACATCAAAGGGCGCGCCCCCGGGGCTTCGACCGTGATCTGACATGAAGGACCCTCCGTCAATGTGCTGACTGTCATGGCTCATTTTGACCGTTCGGGCAAATGATTCTCGACATAACGCTCCTAACGGGCACGAACTTCGCGAATTCCATCCCGATAGCGCATCGATAAATGCCCGATCAGTCATTATTGCATGGACCCGCCGCGCCCCCTGCGATAGGTTGGGACAACCGCACGGAGGAACGCCATGCCCGAGCCATTTCCATCTCGCCCGACCAAGCCGGAGTTGCGGCGCGCGAAAATGCTGGACATGATCGAGCAGGCTGGTCGCGCCTCTGTGGAGGAGTTGGCGGACCGCTTCTCGGCTTCGCTCGAAACCGTGCGGCGCGATCTGGGTGCGCTGGCCGAAAGCGGTGCCGTCCGCAAGGTGCATGGCGGTGCGGTGCGTGTAGAGTGGCGCGGCGAAGACTCGTTTGAAGACCGACTCGCAGCCAATGTCGGCGCGAAGCGCGAGATCGCGAAAAAGTTCGCCCGGATTGTCACGCCCGGTCAGTGCATCATGATGGACACCGGATCCACGACTTTGGCCTGTGCCCAGGCGCTGACGGGCATCCCGAACCTAACCGTGGTTACCAATTCGACGCGGATCGCCGACGCTGTGGCGCGCGCGGACAATGGATCGCGCGCCCAGCTTGTCGGCGGCACCTACCGGCCCGAAAATGCTCAGACGGTCGGCCCCCAGACCTGCAGCGAACTCCTTCGCTACCGGCCCGACATCACCGTTCTGACAATCCACGGTGTCGACAATGATGGGTGCTACGACTTCTCCGAAGACGAGGCGCAGGTGGCACGGGCCATGGTGTCGGTCGCGCGCAAGGTTGTCCTGGTCTGCGATGCGTCAAAGCTTGAGCGGACGTCAACCTATCTGGTCTGCGGCCTAGACCGGGTTTCCCACGTGGTCACCAACCAGCTGCCTCGGGACCGATTGAGAAGCACCTTCGAGGCGGCTGGCATTGCCCTGCTTTGAACACGTCCATCGACTGGTGTTCTGATCAATTCCAGAAAGGGCAGAAACACGTGCTTCACGCTCCAGGCTCATCGATTTTCACAGCCAGAAGATGACGGTTGCGGCGAGGGCAATGGCCGAGAGGAAGACTTTCGGACTTCGATCCTGGCGGGTTGCGACGCGGCGCCGGTCCTTGAGCCTGCCCAACATGATCTCGATGCGGTGGCATCGCTTGTAGCGGCGACGATCATGTCCAAGACTTCTAGCACACGACTGCGGTTCGGCTGTTGCCAAGCCTTAGCCGTGGGCAGCCGGCCAGCAAGCCGCCCGCCTCCCCAAAAGCCTGTCCGTTGCGCCCGACCACGCGCGCCATCCGGTCGATAATCTCGTCTGGAATGGGCTGCGACGTCGCGACATTCATTCACGCGAGACCCTCGCCACCTGGGATGACGTGCACGCCCGTTAAAAGGACGATGCGGGCATCAGCCTCGTCCCAAGCGCCAACCATGACGTCGATCCTCAGGGGGCTCGGAGGTCCCGCGACACGGACAGGAAGGCTGTGGCGGAAGCCATCGAACAATTCTGCGCAGCCGAAATGCCTGACCGCCGTGCAAAGCGAAGGGACTGGGCCAAAGCCCTGATCTGCTCGCGCAGGCTTTGAAATTTTTGTGCGCCAACGCCGAACCTGATGCCGGGCGGACACTTGCGGAACCACGAAACCCGCTCCAGCCATCCGACCCAGCACCGTCCCTTGTAATATCTTACGCGATATCTTATCGTGACCTTGAGACCGGGTTCCGCCAAATGGGAGGGGTAATGGACAGCATTTTGGCGAGAGCCGCGGAGAACACACCATCCAAAGATGGTAAGCGCAAGCAGATGTCCCTGACACGGACAGTCTATCTGCGTCTGCGGGACGAAATCCTGACCTGCAAACTGGCGCCCGGCCTCGAGATCTCCGAAGCCGAGCTCGCGCAGCAGTTCGAGGTGTCCAAAACCCCGGTACGCGAAGCCTTGGCGCAACTGCGGCAAGAGGGATTGGTCCGCACCTTTCCGCGCCGTGGCTACCAGATTTCGCCCATCACCTTCGGCGACATGAATGAACTGTTCGATCTGCGCACGATTCTCGAGGCAGGTGCCGCCGAGCTGGCCTGCGAACAGATTACGGATGACATGCTCGTTGAGCTCAGAGAGCTGGCCGTGGTCGCCTACGAGAAGGAAGAAACTCAGACGATCGCGAACTTCATCGCCGCGAACCGTCGGTTTCACATAGCCATCGCCGCCGCTTCGGGCAATTCGCGACTGGTAAACATCCTGGCCCGTCAGATCGACGAACTGGAACGCTTTTTCTATATCGGCGCTCAGATGAGAGACGTGAACTCCGAGACCAACATCGATCACTTGGAGATTGTCGATGCGCTCGCGCGCCGCGACAGAAAAGCCGCGCGCGACCTGATGGTCCGCCACAATGACCTGACGCGCCAGGGCCTGTTCCAATCTCTCGCAATGTCCCGCCAGGCCGGAACCATCAGCCTCTGAGGAGGCCGCAGAATACGTAAGACGAACGGCGACGGCCCGCACCGATGTGCGGGCCGTCTGCGTTTCTGGGCACCTGCCACGCCTGGTTTTTTTTGTGATATTTCTATGAGCAGTTTGCGCTGCGATTGCGCGAAAAATCACGAAAATATAAACGAATTTACGATTGCTAACTGAAATATCACGGGTAACACTAGATGGCATAGCAAAGACGTTTCCAAGGAAACATCATGACTCGTTTCAGCGCAAACACCCTCATCGTTCATGGCCCGCCGGGCAGTGCTCCCCCGGTCATGGCCGACGCCCTGCGCAGCGCGCAGGCCGAGCGATTTCCCGAGATGGCCGCGCTCGCGTTGCTGCCCAAGGGCGACGATCCAGGAGTGGACTCGATGCACGTCATGGACAGCTGCCATGGCGACGAACACCTCGTCTCGACCTGCACTCCGGTCTTCCTGCAGGCGCCACTGCTGCGCGGAATGTCTCTGACCCATCGTGACCTGACGCCGATCGCCCGCCTTGTGGCAGACCGCTTCTTCGTGGTTGCGCGGACGGACAGTCCACTCGCCGAGCCCGGTGCATTCCTCGAAACACTGCCGCAGGCCACGACCCGAACAGGCGGCTACTTCCTAGGGGGCATCAACCACTTGCTCTCGCTGGCCATCGCCGAAGGCGCGAAGGCGGATGTGGAATTCATCGTGACCGAAAGCGAGCCCGCGGTCTGGAACGCGCTGATCGAAGGCCGGATCGACTGGGGCTGCGGTGTCGCCGCGGAAATCCTGCCGCATGTGGAGGCGGGTACGATGGCTGTCGTCGCGGCGCTCGACATGCAGCGCCAACCCAGCTTCCCCGACGTGCCGACGCTCGCCGAGCTGGGCCTGCCGGTGACTTTCCAGCTCTGGCGCGGGCTCATGGCGCCCGGAGGTCTCTCGGCCGAGGCGCAGCAGCGCTGGCACGACCACTTTGCCGCGCTGCGCGACACGCAGGCATGGCGCGACTACCTCAGCCGGAACGGACAAGCCGACGCTTGGCTGCCCGGCGATGCCTTCCGCACGTTCCTCGAAGAGGAATGGAGCTGGTACGAAAAGCATCTGGGTCTGGCGCGGCTTTTTCCGGAACCAGCCTGACCCGATACGGGCATATCGCCCCAAACCGGACATCCGGGACCACAGCCCGGAGCCACCCATATCCCGACACGGAGACTCCCAATGACCACGATCCTTCGGACGGGGCTGATGGCCCCTGCCCTGCTGTGCGCCGCGATGACTCACTCGGCGTTTGCGCAAGATGCGGCAAGTGACGCGGCAGCCGCCTTCGAGGCGGCGATCGGCGACGCGCAGCCCGTCAAGAACTACCCCTCTCCATGGCCGCTCCGGAACCTGCTGAAAGAGGGTGTCCTGACGGTCGGCACCACCGGCACCTCTCCGCCCCGCACCTTCGTCGATCCGGCGACCTCGGAGCTTACCGGATCCTACGTGGAGCTCTTCGAAAAGCTCGCCGAGGACCTCGGGCTGGACATCGAGTTCGTGCAGCTCGAATGGGCGGGTATCCTGCCGGGGCTGGCGGCGAAACGTTTCGATATCGCCTGCGACGGCGCGTCCTGGAACCCCGAGCGTCTTGGATCGGACCAGTTCCTGATGACCTCGCCGACCGGCCTCAACGCCACCGTCGGCATCGCCCTCAAGGACGGAGGGCTCTCGAGCTTCGACGAGATCGGGGACGCGGTGATCGGCGGCGTGCGCGGCGAGATCTACTTCGAAGGCGCGAAGAAGGCGCTGCCCGACGCCGAAACAACCGACTTCCCCGGCCTGCAGGAATCGCTTCTGGGTCTGCAGAACGGTCAGGCGAACGTTGTGGTGATGAACCTGTCCAACGCGCTCTCGGTACTCGACAACGCGCCGAACAAGGACGACCTGATGATGGTCGGTCCGGCGCTCGAGGTCTTCCCGCAGAGCCTCTGCGTCAACGCCAGCGAGCCCGATCTGCTGGTCGCGGTGAACACGCTTCTGGGCAACTACCGCGCAGACGGCTCGCTGTCGGGTCTGATCGGCAAATACGCGACCTCCACCGCAGAAGTCGATCTGCTGGGCAAGATCGGCTACTGAGGCACGTCACGTGACACTCGATTTCAGCACGATCCCCGAGGTCTGGCCCGCACTCATGAAGGGTGCGGGCGTCACCATCCAGCTGACGCTGGCTGTCCTGATCCTCGCGACACCGGGGGGCTTGCTGGTCGCGTTTCTCAGGCTGGCGCCGCAGCCATGGCTGCGCGCGCTGGTTCTGGCGCTGAGCTGGGTTTTCCGCGGCATCCCGCCGCTGCTGCTGCTGTTCTTCGCCTTCTTCGGCCTGCCCATCATGGGGCTGACACTTCAGCCGCTGCCGGCGGCAATCCTCGCGATGACCACCTACATGTCGTTCTATTTCGGCGAGATTTTCGCCTCCGGCCTGCGTTCGGTCCCGCCGGGGCAGGCACAAGCGGCCGCCGCACTCGGCATTCCGGCGCACCGCACCCTGATGCGGATCATCCTGCCCCAGACCATCCCCGCGGCGCTGCCGCCCTACATCTCGCATGCCACCGAAATCCTCAAGGGCACCGCGCTGGCCGCCGCGGTGGCAGTGCCTGAGCTGTCCAATGCGGCGAAGAAGATCTTCGTCGTCACCTACCGGCCGCTGGAGGTGCTGATCGTCGCCGCCGCGATCTACGCCCTGCTCGACGGGGTGCTTCTGCTTCTGCAGATGTTTGGCGAGCGCTGGTCGAACCGGCGCCGGGCGGGACGGTAGATCATGGATTACGCGCTTATCGCCCCCTACCTGCCGGACCTTCTGTCCGGGTTCTGGATCACCGTGCAGTTGTCGGTCATCACGCTCGTGCTGGCCACGCCGATCGCCACCGCGATTGCACTCGGACGTGACCTTGGCCCGCGTCCGCTTGCGCGCGCCCTTGCCGTGCTGGTGAACGCCGTGCGTCTGCTGCCGGCGCTCATCGTCCTGTACTTCGTGTTCTACGGCGGCCCGCAGCTCGGCCTGCGGATGAAGCCGATGACCGCGGCGACCATCGGCCTCGTTGCCATGGGGGCCGCCTATATGTCCGAAGACATCCGCGGCGGTTTTTCGGCGCTCGATCGCGGTCAGTTCGCCGCCTGCCGCGCGCTCGGGCTGCCGTTTGGCCACGCATTGCGCCGCGTGTTGCTGCCACAGGCGCTGCCTCTGATCGTGCCGCCCTACATGACCCGCGCCATCATCATGGTGAAAGGCACCTCGCTGGCCTCCATGGTGTCCGTCGCAGACCTTACCGCCGAGGCCACCCGCGCCTCTTCGATCACTTACCAGCCCTATGTCTTCGTGCTGCTGGCCGGGGTCCTGTACCTCGCGCTCAGTGGTGTGCTCGTCGCCTTCCAGGCGTGGGTCGAACGGCATCTCCGGCTGCGCTACAGATTGGCCCGCTGACATGCCCTCTCCTTTTGTCTCCGCAAGCAATCTCCGCAAGACATACGGCGATTTCACCGCGCTCGACGGCGTCTCGCTGACCATGGACCGCGGCGAGGTCGTGGCCGTGATCGGGGCCTCGGGCTCGGGCAAGTCGACCCTGCTGCGCTGCATCAACTATCTCGATCCGCCTGACAGCGGCGAGGTGCGGGTCGACGGCGTGCGGATCGGCTTTGGCGAGGGTGCCCGCAGGGATCGCGTCCTGCCGGAACGCGACATCCGCCGCCAGCGCGCCGAGATCGGCATGGTTTTCCAGCATTTCAACCTCTTCCCGCACTTCACCGTGCTGCAGAATCTGATCGAAGCGCCAATGGCAGTGCGCGGCCTCAGCCGCGCCGAGGCCACCGAGCGCGCACGGGATCTGCTGAACCGTGTCGGCCTGTCGGGTCGTGAAGGGGCCTTTCCGGCTGAACTCTCGGGCGGCCAGCAGCAGCGTGTCGCCATCGCCCGCGCACTGTGCATGAAACCTCGCCTCATGCTGTTTGACGAGCCTACATCGGCGCTCGACCCTGAACTTGTCGGCGAGGTGATCGCGGTCATGCGCAGCCTTGCCGAGGAAGGGATGACCATGCTCGTTGTCACGCACGAGATGGATTTCGCCGCACAGACCGCCAGTCGCGTCGCCTTTTTCGATGCCGGAAAGATCGTCGAGACCGGAGCGCCCGCCCAGGTGCTGCGCAACCCGCAGCACCCCCGTACCCAAGCCTTCCTGCAACGCATCCTGCGGAGCCACTGATGACCACGCCCCTCTCGCCCGCCCAGACCGCCACACTTACCGCGCTCTTTGACCGGATCTTTCCCGCTGGCGCGGATGGCAGCCCTTCGGCCTCGGAGATCGGCGCGTTGGACTATGTTTTGGGCGCGCTGAGCGGGCCCTATGCCGAACATCTTCCGCTTTACACCGGAGTGATCGCGGCGCTGGATCTTGCCGCCGGTGGCGAATTCGCCGCCGTACCGACCGAGCGGCAGGACGGCATCCTGGCGCTTTTCGAGGCCAATGACTCGGGCCTCGACACCCTGCCACGCCCCTCTGACTATTCGGCTTTCGACCTCATCTGGCGGCATCTGCGCGAGGGTCTCTTCTGCGACCCGCGCCATGGCGGAAACCATGCCTTCAAGGGCTGGGAACTGATCGGCTTTCCCGGCGCGCAGCCGGGCTATCGCGCCGAGGAGCAGGAGGTCAGCCACAAGGTCGCCCGCGCTCCGCAATCCTTGGATAGCCTCGGCCAGGATGCCCGGCTCGAGAGCGCTCCCGCCACCACCGCCGCGTCCGAGCCGCTGCCCGAGGCGGATGTGGTCATCATCGGCGGCGGTTTCGTCGGTGGCTTCATGGCCCATCGCCTGACCGCCCAGGGCAAACGCGTGGTGATCCTCGAAGCTGGCGACAGCCGCACCGGTCGGGAGCATGCGATGGACGAGCTCTCGGCCACCGCCTTCCGCAACCTCGGCGGCGCAAAGAAATTCAACAGCGAGGTGCCGACCTGGCGGCTCCGCCCCGGCGCGCCCGCGCGCCGCGCGTCGATGAGCCAAGGGCTCGAAACCGAGCTGGGGGGCAATTCGGTGGCCTGGGGCGCGGTCGCCATGCGCTTCTACGAGGATGATTTCGAGGTCCGCTCGAAGACCGTCGCCAAGTATGGCGAGACCTCGATCCCGGCGGACAGCACCTTGGCCGACTGGCCGATGTCTTACGCCGACCTCGAACCCTATTACGACATGGCAGAGGACCTGCTGGGCGTCTCCGGCCATGCCGGCGGTCCGCGCGAAAACGGGCGTACGCGGGGCAATCCCTTCGAGGCCCCTCGCAAGCGCCCCTACCCGATGCCAGCCCTGCGCCGCTCCGGTCTGGGTCAGACCTTTGCCACCGCCGCAGAAAGCCTCGGATACCATCCGTTCAACCTGCCTGCCGCGATCCTCACCGCGCCGCACAAGGGTCGGCACGCCTGCACCTATTGCAGCTTCTGCTCACGCTTTGGCTGCCACGTGGATGCCAAGGCGTCGGCGCAGAACACGGTGCTCCCCGAGGCATTGGACAGCGGGCTGCTCACCATTTTGACCGGCGCGCGCGTGACCGAAATCGTCACCGAGGACGGGCGCGCAGTGGGCGCGCGCTACCTGACGTCCGATGGCCAGAGCCACGTGCAGCGTGGCCGTCAGGTGGTTCTGGCAACCTACGCATTCGAGAACACCCGGTTGCTGCTGCTCTCGCGCGATGAAGCGCACCCGCAAGGGTTGGGCAACAACCACGATCAGGTCGGGCGCAACTACATGACCCGACAGCAGCCCTCGGTCTATGCCGTCTTCGACGACCGCAAGCTCAACCGTTTCATCGGGCCGACCGCCCAGGCCACGGCCATCGCCGACCTGTCCTGCGACCATTTCGATCATACTGGGCTCGGCTTCATCCGAGGCGGTCGTGTCGCCGCCTTCAACCAGTATCTGCCGATCGAGGCCTCGGGCGTTCTTCCGCCCGACGTTCCCCGCTACGGCGCGGCGTGGAAGGAGTTCTTCGTGGCGTCCTACAACGCCACGATGATGCTGTTCATCGATCCCGAGATCCTGCCCTCGACCAACAACCGGCTGGACCTCGATCCCGAGCAGACCGATGCGTTGGGACGTCCGGTGGTGCGCATCACCTTCGACATCGGCGACAACGAGAAGGCGATGATCCCATGGCTGCAGGACCGCGCCGAAGAGATCGCCCGCAAGATGGGGGCCGCCCGGATTTGGCGCCGCCCGGCGCTGACCGGACCGATCTCGACCCATGATACCGGCGGCACGCGCATGGGCCACGATCCGGAGACCTCTGTCACCGATGGATTTGGCCGCGTGCATGACACACCGGGCCTGACCGTCGTCGGCGGCTCGAGTTTCGTATCGCTGCCGCCGGTGAACCCGGCGCTGACCATTCTCGCTCTCAGTCTCAGAGCCGCTGATGCCATCGTCCGGGATCAGGTCGCCGCCGCTGGCAAACAGGAAGAACTCGCATGAGCACCTTCGACTGCATCGTCATGGGCGCTGGCGTGATCGGCGGCTTTACCGCGTGGAACCTTGCCCGTTCAGGCGCCCGCGTCGCGCTGGTTGACCCCCGCGGCGCTGCATGCGCGCCTTCTGCCAGCTGGGCCAGTGCGGGAGGGCTCCGGGCGCAGGGCCGGAGTGCGCATGAACAGCCCCTGAGCCGGATTGCCGCCGATCTCTGGCCGGGGCTGCAGGACGCGCTGAGCGCCGACCTCGAGCTGTCGCAGGGGGGGCACCTGCACCTTGCCGAGACCGAAGCCGAGATCCCGGCGATCGAGACCCGGCTGGCGGCGGACGCGGCGGGCGGCATCGCCACCGAGCGGGTCGATGCGGCCCAGATCCGGGACATTGCGCCCGAGGTGACCGGTTCCGCTCTGCTCGGCGCCTTCAGCCCCGGCGACGGTCAGGCTCATCCGGGGCGCACGGCTCAGGCGCTGGCCCGCGCCTGCGCAGAACTTGGTGTGGCATGCCACTTTGGCGCGCCCGCAAACCTTCTCATGGAACATGGCAAGGTTGCAGGCGCTCTTGCGGGTGGACAGGCGCTGCGGGCCCCGCAGACCGTGGTGGCGACCGGTGCCTGGACCGCGGAGCTTATCGCCCCGCTGGGCCTCGCGCTGCCGATCCGGGCACGCGGGCTGCAGATGCTGGTATCGGACCTCGCCGTGCCCGGTATTCTGGCCCCGACGGTCACCGCTGTCGGACGCAATCTGTCGCTGAAACAACTGCGCTCCGGCGCTTTCATGATTGGCGGACGCTGGTTCGCGCGGCCCACCGGGCGCGGACTGCAGACCTTGCCGCTCGATGCCCATGCCGCGGCGCAATGGGCGGGTGCCGCGGCAATCCTGCCGAGGCTGGGACGCCACAAGCTGGCGCATCAATGGGCCGGCACGGAAGCGCAGAGCATCGACGGCCTGCCGTTCATAGGACGGGCGGCAGAGGGGCTCTATCTGGCATGCGGGTTTTCCAACCACGGGTTCCAGATCAGCCCCGCCGTCGGCGCGCTGGTGGCAGAGGATATTCTGACCGGAACCGCTGAATTGCTGGCGCCCTTCACGCCCGGGCGCGCGGCCCACGTCGCGCCGGATGAGATGACTGCTTTCCGCGACGCTCCAATCCTTGCCACGGCCTGACATGACGCAGTTCCCCAATCTCACCGCCCCGATCACTCTGGGCAACGTCACGCTGCGCAACCGTGTCTGCCTGACCGGACATGGCACCGGCATGCCCACCGACGGGACGCCCAACGACCGGATGATCGCCTACTACGAAGAGCGCGCCAAAGGCGAAGTCGGGTTGATCATGCTCGGCTCGCAGCAGGTGCACCCCTCGTCGCCCGGGATCACCGGGCTTCTGTGCAATTACGACGACCGGATCATCCCAGGACTGAGCGAACTGGCGCGCCGCGTGCAGGCGCATGGCACGAAGGTCTTCGGCTACCTGTCACATATGGGGTTTGCGACGTCGGCCCGCCCCGTGGCCCTCTGGTCGGCCAGCGCCGATTACGAAGAGAAATACGGCGAAGTCGCGCATGAGATGACGGTGGAGGAGATCGCCACGGTCGTGACCGCGCATGCCGATGCGGCAGAGCGCTGCCTGCGGGCCGGTCTCGACGGGATCGAGGTGCATTGCGGGCACGGCCTCTTGGTGCAGCAGTTCCTGTCGCCGCTGTCGAACCATCGCACCGACGCCTACGGCGGCGATCTGTGGAGCCGCAGCCGTTTCGCCCGTGAAATTCTTGCGGCAGTGCGTCACCGGATCGGTCCGGAAGTGCCGCTTGGCGTGCGGGTGTCGGGCGACGAACTGGTGCCCGGCGGACTGACCGCCGCAGACATGGCCGAGGTCGTGCCCTGGCTGGTCGAGGCCGGGGCGCTGGATTTCGTCGATGTCAGCGCCGGGACCGACGGCAATCTGGTGTCGAACATGCTGCATGAACCCCCCATGGGCCTGCCGCCGGGGCCGTTCCGCTCTTTGGCGCGGCAGATCAAGGACCGCGTCGATATCCCGATCATCCACGGCACGCGCATCCATACCGCCGAATTCGCCGAGGAGATGCTTGCGCAGGGCGATGCCGACATGGCAGGCATGGCCCGCGCGCTCATCGCCGACCCGCATCTACCTGCCAAGGCCCGAGCCGGCCAGCCAGAGCGCATCACCCCCTGCATCGCCTGTGAGCAGGCCTGCTTCGGGCGGCTCTACCGCGGGCGGCACATCAGCTGCATCGCCACGCCAAGCACGGGCCGCGAGGTGGAACCGGTCACCGCCGCGCGGCCTCGGACCGGCCCCGTGGTGGTGGTCGGCGCCGGTCCCGGCGGCATGGAGGCGGCCCTGCAGGCTGCCCTGCGCGGTCACGAGGTGATCCTGATCGAGGCCACGGCGCGTCTCGGCGGTCGCCTCGATCTTGCGAGGCGGCCGACTGGCCGCAGCGAGTGGAGCCGGCTCATCGCCTTCAAAACGGCAGAGCTCGAACGGCTCGGCGTCGACATCCGCCTGAACAGCCGTGCCGATGCCGCCTTGATTACCGCCCTCGCGCCCTCTGCGGTGGTGCTTGCAACCGGCGCGCAGAACCGTCCGCTCGAATTGCCGGGGGCGGCGCCGGACAGGGTACTCTCGCTCGACGAGGCGGTGCGGTCCTGGTCCGAAGGGTCCGACAAGATCGGTCACCGGGTGCTGATCCTCGACGGGATGCACCGGGCGCCCGCTATGGTCACCGCCTTGTCGCTGGCGCACTCGGGTCATGAGGTGACGCTCGCCTCCGCCGCGCTGCACGTCGGCCAGCATCTCGAGATCCAGAACCTCACCTATCTGACACGCGAGGTGCTTTCTGCCGGTGTCAGGCTTGCGCCGATGCTGAAACCGCGGCGCATGACCGACGGGCGCGTCGAATTGGAGAATATCTTCACCCGCACGGTGACCGAGCGGATCGCGGCGGACACGGTCATTGCCGCGTTGCCAGGCCTGCCGGACACGCGCCTCTCGTCCGATCTGCAACACCTGCCCTGCCCGGTCACGGTGATCGGCGACGCCTATGCCCCGCGCGACGCCGAGGCGGCAATCCTCGACGGCTGGACGACGGGACGCGCGCTGTGAGCGAGGACAACGGTTCGCTCTGGACGGGTCTGGCGGCGCCCGCGCCCAAGGTGTCGCCCCTGCAGGGTGAGCGGAACGCCGATCTTCTTGTCATCGGCGGCGGCTTCCTTGGGCTGTCTTCTGCGCTGCACGCCGCCGAAGCCGGGCTCTCCGTCACGCTGATCGAAGCGCAGGGACCGGGCTTCGGCGCTTCGGGGCGCAACACCGGGTTCGTGGTCCCCAGCCTG
This sequence comes from Salipiger mangrovisoli, assembly GCF_015223355.1. Taxonomy (GTDB): domain Bacteria; phylum Pseudomonadota; class Alphaproteobacteria; order Rhodobacterales; family Rhodobacteraceae; genus Salipiger; species Salipiger mangrovisoli. The sequence goes on from NZ_JADFFK010000014.1 coordinate 162,648, forward strand.
AAGTCCGCGCTGGGTCCGGCCGAGGTCGAAGCGGCGCTCGGCCAGCCTCATTCCGAACGCCTGCTCAGGTTGGCTGCCGGGTCGGGAGACGCGGTTTTCGGGCTGATCGATCGCTTCGGCATGGACGTGGCCACGGCCCGCAACGGCTGGCTGCAGCCCGGTCACAGCGCGCAGGCCGAGGCGATGCTGAAGGGTCGTCTGCCCGCCCTCAGGGCGGCGGGTGTCGCGGTCGAGTTTCTCGATCGGAGCGAGATGCTGGCACTGACGGGCCTGCCGGCCCTGCACGGTGGCCTGCGCGTGGCGAGCGGCGGGCAGATCAATCCTCTGTCCTATGCGCGAGGGCTGGCGCGGGCCTGTCTCTCCACCGGCGTCGCCCTGCACTGCGACAGCCCGGCGCTGCGCCTTGAACGCCACGGCGAGCAATGGCGCGCCACGACCGCGGGTGGCAGTGTCACGGCCCCGCGTGTGCTGCTGGCCACCAACGCGATGATCGGCGGGCTGAAGCCTCGGATGCGCGACACCATCGTTCCGGTGAAGGTCTACCAGGTAGCAACCCAGCCCCTGCCAACCGAGCTGCGCCAGCGCATTCTTCCTGCCTGCGCGCCGGTCGCCGACACAAGGCGCCACACCTTTGCGCTGCGCTGGACCGAAGATGACCGGCTGATCACCGGTGGCATGGTCGCGCCGCTTCCGGGGCGTGACAGCCTCGCCCGCCGGGGTTTTCTGGCGCGGCTCAGGGCCTTTATCCCCGACTGCCCACCGCTTCGGGCCGAGCACGTCTGGACCGGCACCATCGCTGCGACGCTGGATGCGCTGCCCCGGATCACCGAGCTCGCACCCGGCCTCATCGGCGTGATCGGCTGCAACGGGCGCGGCGTTGCCCTGACCACCGCCCTGGGGCGCGATCTCGGGCGCTGGCTGGCCGGTGCCTCGGGCACCGAGGCGTTGCCGCTGCCGATCACCCCGCCTCGCCCGATCCCGATGGCCCGTCTGTCGGGCCTCGGGCCGCATCTCTGGCTGCCGTGGTCGTCGCTGCGCGACCGGTTCGACAGCCGCCGTACCTGACACCTATCTTCAACAAGGAAAGACCCGATGACCGAAGAAAAAATCCAGTGGTCCCGCCAGGAAGACGTTGCCTTCACCTGGGTTCACGAGGGCAAGGAATTCAGCCACCGGCTGATCACCAAGAAGCTGCATGGCTCGCCCATGTCGTTCCACATCACAACCTACATGCCGCATTTCGACGTCTTGGTCGAAGGCGATGGCGAGCATGAGGTGATCCTCTACTGCCTGCATGGCTGGTCCGAACAGATCGTCGAGGCCACCGGCGAGACCCATCACTTCAAGCAGGGCGACGCGATGTACCTGCCGAAGACCTACCGCTACCGCCACATCATCGGCGAGGCCGGGCTCGTCGTCGCGGTCTGCGCGACGCCGTCCAAAGAAGCCGGCGACATGTAAGGCCCTCCCGATGCCCGCACGTTTCCTGACCTCACTGGCCGACCTTCCTGCCCGTCCCGATGTGACCATTGTGGGCGGCGGGATCGCCGGGCTCGCCACCGCATGGGCGCTGTCGCAGCGCGGCGTGCGCCCGCTGTTGATCGAGCGCCTCCCGGCGTTGGCGATGCTCGCCTCGCGACGTTCGGGCGAAGGCGTGCGGGCGCAATGGGAGCACCCCGGTTCCATCGCGCTGGCGCGGCCCTCGATCGATTTCTACCGCGACTTCGCCGGACACACCGGGCAGGACGCGGGGTACCGGCCGATCGGCTATCTTTACGCGAGCCGCAGCGCGACCGGCGCTGCGCTCTTGCGGGACCGGGTTCTGCGGCAGCAGACAGCCGGGCTCGACGACGTCACCTTTCTGGAGCCGACCGCACTGCGCGCGAAGGTCCCAAGCCTTTCGGAAGATGTCGCGGGCGGCGCGTTTCGCGCGGATGACGGCGTCGTCGAGATCGACCGCATCATCAAAGGCTACCTTGCGACCATGGAGGCGGATATTCTGCTCGGCTGCGATCTGCTCGTGACCCGCCCCGGCAAGGAATCCGTCACCCTGCGCACCACCCTCGGCGAGATTCACACAGGCCAGATCGTGCTTGCCACCGCCGCGCGGCTCCCCGGGCTGCTGGTCGGACTGAACCAATCTCTGCCATTGCGGCTGTCACGTTCGGCAATCCAATATGTCACGCTCGACGGCGTAGACCCGGAGCATCCGGCCACCATCGATTCCGATCTCGGCTCTTTCTGGCGCCCGGATCATGGCGGCGCGCGGATGACCGCCTCGTTCCGCTCGACGCTGTTTCTGGACAGTTTCACCGACGATCCGCCGGTCGATCCGGACTATCTTGCACAGGCCATCGCGACCGTGGCACCGCTGGTCCCGTTCTGGGGCCGCCGCAGCCATGAGATCCACGGCGGGCACATCCGGTCGGGCAGCTTGCTGGTCACCGGCGACGGCTTGCCGCTGATCGGTGCCCTGCCCGAGACGCCGCGGGTCATTCTCAACACCGGATACGGCGGACACGGCGTGATGATGAGCCCCGAGGGCGCCGCGCGAACCGCCGGAATCGTACTGGGTGCCGCGCCGGATCCGCACACCGATCCCGCCCGTTTTGCCAACCCAGACAACCTTCCGCCCGCGGAGCCGATGACCGTCAACCTCGCCGGCTGAACCCCCTTACCAAGACCAAGAACGAGTTTCCAAATGTCCAAAGCGAAGCGCCATATCGGCATCATCACCACGGGCCACGGCCCCCGAGACGAGTATCTGCATTACCACGGGCTGTTCCTCAAATCGCTCGGGGCGGATGTCACGATCACCCTGCGCCACATCTACGACGGGCTGTCGCTGGCCGAGCTCGACCCGCATGAGGTCGACAAGTCCACCCCCAACCTCGGGGCGCATGTCCACGTTCCCGGCGCCAAGGGCAACCACATGGGCGATGGCTGGGAGCACCGGTTCTACGACCTGCAGTTCGCCACCGGACTCGTGCAGCAGGCGATCGAGAAACTGGAGGAGGAAGACGGCGTGGACATGGTCCTTCTGGCCTGCGCCGCAGAGTTTCCCGAAGGCGCACTCAACGCCCGCACGATGCTGATCCACCCGCGCGAGATCATGTTCGGATAGTGCCCCGCGGCGTGGTGTAGGAAGCCGCGAGCGTCGCTGATCGCGAGGCTGGCGGTCATCGTCGATCTTCGG
>NZ_JADFFK010000015.1 GCF_015223355.1 Salipiger mangrovisoli
TCCAACATGTACTACGCCTCGGCTGCCCATGGACAAAAGCCGACGCAAAACAATGCTTTGGAAGTGATCATTGGTACCCGCGGCCGGACTCGAACCGGCACGCCATGCGGCTAGGGATTTTAAGTCCCCTGTGTCTACCATTCCACCACGCGGGCCCGCGCCCTCTGTGCCGCATCTGGCGGCGCTTGGCCAGTGCTTGCAGTCAGCGCGTCACCGTCAGCCGCGTGGCGTCACCCGCGCGCAGCTGCAAATCGCCCTCCGGAGAAAATCCAAGTCCGGTCAACGCGCGCAACGCTGCCAGCAGGGTCTCGTCCTGCGCAGCTTCCTCGGGCGAACAGGCCTCGCCGCGTGCGATCTCGGCCTCGACCGTCAGCGACCCGGCCCCTGCCGCGCTCCAGCTGCCGCCGAGCACGCCGCAACCGGCCCGCCCCGAGAGCTGCCCATCCGCTTCGAAGGACAGTTCGGCAGCCGTGTCCCCGACCGGCGCGCCGTCAAGGCTCGCAAGCCGCCAGACGCCCTCGGTCACGCGCGAGACCTGCTCGACCCGGCAACTGGCAAGATCCTGTCCCGCAAGCCGCACCTGCGCGTCATCGCCCTTTGTCCAGACGTAGGTTTCGGGATCATCGACGGAGTCGAACTTCACCCCGGAGGCCGCCCGCGCCCGTGCCATCGGCATCTCTGCCCCGCTGTAGTAAAGCGTGGCCACCTCGCCCTGCAACGTCAGCGCCAAGGCGTCGCCCGCGCAGTCGACCGCCACATGCACCGGGAAGAGATCGGCGGCATCCTCGGCCATCGCCGGGCCGCAAATTGCGACAATACCTGCAAAAATCCAACGGACTACCATGCCAACACTCCTTTTCACCCGGCGCGTCCGGGACCGAGACGGAGCGGCGCGCGTCAGTCGGCGATCTCCGCCAGCCCGTCTTCTTTCACCGCCTGCATGGCGACATAGGTCGAAGTGGTCGAGACATGCGGGAGGGTCGACAGCTTTTCGGCCAGAACCCGCCGGTAGCTGCGCATGTCCGAGGTCCTTACCTTCAGAAGATAGTCGAAACTGCCCGCGATCAAATGCACTTGCTCAATCTCGGGGATCGCCGTAACCGCCTTGTTGAAGGCTTCGAGCGAAGTTTCCCGCGTGTCCGACATGCGCACCTCGACGAAGGCGACGTGATCAAGCCCGAGCTGGATCGGGTCGAGGATGGCCCGGTATCCGCGGATCACGCCGAGGTCCTCGAGCCGCCGGAGCCGCGCCTGGGTCGGGCTTTTCGACAGGCCGATGCGTTTCGCCAACTCGGTGATCGAGAGCCGCCCCTCTTCCGCCAGCGTGGTCAGAATCGCCCGGTCGAAACGGTCGAACTCGTCCGTGACGTTTTGCATCGTGACTTCCATCATCTTCGGTGAACCTGCCTTTCAGAAATACCATCTTCGGGAAAATCGACTTTCGGACATGCGGTATCATAGGGCAAACGTCCGGAGATCACCATGCCCTACGACACCCTTTCCGACCTGCGCGCCGCGATGGATGCCGCAACCTATGCCGACGAGGCGCAGACCGTTGACCGTCTGCGCGACCTCGCCGCCCTGAGCGACGCCGAGCGCGCGCGGATCAACGCCAAGGGCGCCGATCTCGTCCGCGCCATCCGCTCCAGCGCCAAGCCGGGCCTGATGGAGGTCTTCCTAGCCGAATACGGCCTCTCGACCGACGAGGGCATCGCGCTGATGTGCCTGGCCGAGGCGCTGCTGCGGGTGCCGGATGCAGAGACCATCGATGCGCTGATCGAGGACAAGATCGCTCCTTCGGACTGGGGCAAGCACATGGGGCGCTCGACCTCGCCGCTGGTCAACGCCTCGACCTGGGCCCTGCTGCTCACCGGCAAGGTTCTCGATCCCAACCAGCGTCCGGGCCCCGTCGGGCACCTGCGCGCCGCCGTGCGCCGCCTCGGCGAGCCGGTGATCCGCAAGGCCGTGGGCCGCGCCATGAAGGAAATGGGCGCGCAGTTCGTGCTGGGCGAGACCATCGAGGCCGCGATGAAGCGCGGCGCGCAGCAGGAGGCCAAGGGCTACACCTACAGCTACGACATGCTGGGCGAGGCCGCCCGCACCGAGCCCGACGCCCTGCGCTACTTCAAGGCCTATGCCGACGCGATCAAGGCGATCGGCAAGGCGGCCAAGACCGACGACCTGCGCGACAACCCCGGCATTTCGGTGAAGCTCTCGGCGCTCTATGCCCGCTACGAAGAAGGCCAGCATGACGACGTCATGCGCGTGCTCGTGCCGCGTCTCGTCGAGCTCTGCGAGATGGCCGCCAAGGCGAAGATCGGTCTCAACATCGACGCCGAGGAGGCGGACCGACTCGCCATCTCGCTTGACGTGATCGAGGCCGCGCTGGCCGCTCCGTCGCTCGCCGGCTGGGACGGCTTCGGCGTGGTCGTGCAGGCCTACGGCAAGCGCGCCAGCCAGACGCTCGACTGGCTCTACGGCACGGCGCAGCGGCTCGACCGCAAGATCATGGTGCGACTGGTGAAGGGCGCCTACTGGGACAGCGAGATCAAGCGCGCGCAGGTCATGGGCCTGACCGATTTCCCGGTGTTCACCGCCAAGCACAACACCGACATTTCCTACATCGCGAACGCGCGCAAGCTGCTCGGCATGACCGACCGCATCTACCCGCAGTTCGCCGGGCATAACGCGCAAACGGTTGCCGCGATCCTCGAGATGGCTGGCAACGACCGCGACAGCTTCGAATTCCAGCGCCTGCACGGCATGGGCGAGCGTCTGCACGAGATCGTTCACGAGCAGGAAAAGACCCGCTGCCGGATCTATGCGCCGGTCGGCGCGCACCGGGACCTCCTGGCCTATCTCGTCCGCCGCCTGCTCGAGAACGGTGCCAACAGCTCCTTCGTCAACCAGATCGTCGATGAAAGCGTGCCGCCCGAGGTGGTCGCCGCCGATCCTTTCGCCGCGCAGGACGCGCGCGGGCTCACCCGCGGGCCGAATCTCTTCGCGCCCGAACGCGCCAACTCCGAAGGCTTCGATCTGACGGACCGTCCGACCATTGCCCGCGTCGAGGCCGCCCGCACACCTTTCGAGACCACGACCTGGGCGGCGGGCCCGCTGCTCGCCGTCGCGGCCTCTGCGGGCGCAACCGAGGACGTGCTGAACCCCGCCACCCTCGCCAAGACCGGCGAGATCACCTGGTCCAGCGCCGAGACCGTTGCCGCCGCTGCTTCCGCCGCCCAGCCGTGGAGCGCCACGCCGCGGGAGCGCGCCGCGATCCTGAACAAGGCCGCCGACCTCTACGAGGAAAACTTCGGCGAGGTCTTCGCCCTGCTCGCCCGCGAGGCTGGCAAGACCCAGCTCGACGCGGTGGCGGAACTGCGCGAGGCGGTGGACTTCCTGCGCTACTACGCCGCCCGCACCGAAGGCGCCGCACCGCAGGGTGTCTTCGCCTGCATCAGCCCGTGGAACTTCCCGCTGGCGATCTTCACCGGCCAGCTCTCCGCCGCGCTGGCAGCCGGCAACGCCGTGCTCGCCAAGCCCGCCGAGCAGACCTCGCTGATCGCCTACCGCGCGGTGCAATTGCTGCACGAGGCCGGTGTGCCCGCCGCGGTCCTGCAACTTCTGCCCGGTGCCGGTGACGTCGGCGCCGCGCTGACCTCGAACCCCGCCGTGAAGGGCGTCGCCTTCACCGGCTCGACCGAGACCGCGCAGATCATCCACAGGTCCATCGCCAAGCACCTCGCCCCCGGCACGCCGTTCATCGCCGAGACCGGCGGCCTCAACGCGATGATCGTCGACAGCACCGCCCTGCCCGAGCAGGCCGTGCGCGCCATCGTCGAGTCGGCCTTCCAGTCTGCTGGCCAACGCTGCTCGGCGCTGCGCTGCCTCTACGTGCAGGAGGACATCGCCCCGCATTTCACCGAGATGCTGAAAGGCGCGATGGACGTGCTGAAGCCGGGCACCCCCTGGCAGCTCTCGACCGACCTCGGCCCGGTGATCGATGCCGAGGCCAAGGACGGCATCGCCGCACACATCGAGAGAGCCCGCGCCGACGGCCGGTTGCTGCACGAGATCGCGGTTCCCGCCGAGGGTCACTTCATCGCGCCGACGCTGATCAAGGTCGCCGGCATCGACGATCTTGAGCGTGAGATCTTCGGGCCGGTGCTGCACATCGCCACCTTCAAGTCCTCCGAACTCGACAAGGTGATCGACGCGATCAACGGCCGCGGCTACGGGCTGACCTTCGGGCTGCAGACCCGCATCGACGACCGGGTGCAGCATGTCACCGAGCGCGTCCACGCCGGCAACATCTACGTCAACCGCAACCAGATCGGTGCCATCGTCGGCAGCCAGCCCTTTGGCGGCGAAGGCCTGTCGGGCACTGGGCCCAAGGCGGGTGGCCCGCTCTATGTCGATCGCTTCCGTGCCCATCCCGCGCCGCAGGCCGGCACCGCCTGGAGCACCGACGAGGTCCCGGCCCGCATCGAGCAGGCGCTGCGCTCCGCCGGCTGCGCTCCGCAGCCCGAGCGCAAGGATCTGCCCGGTCCGACCGGCGAGGCGAACCAGTACATGACGCTGGCGCGCGAGCCGGTGCTCTGCATGGGGCCGGGCCAGGAGGCCGCCGAGGCGCAGGCCGAGGCGATCCGCGCCCTCGGCGGTGTCGCGGTCACCACGCATGGCAGGCTGGCCCCTCAGGGCCTGGCGAAGCTGACCGGTATCTCGGCCGCGCTCTGGTGGGGCGATGCGGAACAGGCCGCCGCCTACCGCCAGGCGCTGGCGGGCCGCGAGGGTCCGATCCTGTCGCTGGTCACCGGGGCGCCGGACAAGGGCCATGCCCGCGCCGAACGCCATGTCTGCATCGACACCACCGCCTCCGGAGGCAATGCCGCCCTGCTCGGCGGCAACATGTGACCCCCGACGCCTGGCCGTTTCCGGGCGCCATGAAGCTCAGCCGCCTCCCGCCCTATCCGGCGGGAGGTGCGCATTCCCGGCACCGAATTTCGCGCCGACCCGCGCGAAATCGTGTCAATCCGAAGGGTCGCGAAGGGTTTGTTTACCCCCCGCTGCTAGCGAGGACATGTCCGGCGCACGCCGCGCCATGTCTCGAGCAGGAATGGGTCATGAGCAGGTTCTCTATCCGCGTACAATTGCTGATCCTCGGATCGGTCTTCATGCTGCTGACGCTCGCCCTGGCGGTGGCGTCGGGCTTCATCCAGATGCGCATGTCGAACAGCCTGGATTTCGGCAACGACCTGCGGCGACAGACCACGGTTCTGAATACCGTCCAGGCGCGGATCGATCACTCGGGTCTCGCGATCCTGCACTATGAGCACGGCGGCATGGCGCCACTCGACGAGCTGCGCACCAACCTTCTGGCCGTGCAGACGCTGGTGGATGAAAACGCCGATGCCTTCATGACCCCTGCATCCGCAGATGCGCGGCGCCCGGAATTCCTGACCCGCCTGCAGACGGTGGCGGCGCTGGCGAAGAGCCTCGTGCCAGAGATCGATACGCTGACGATCCCCGGCTTCACCATCTTCGAACGCGACAACCACATCAGCAACGTTCTGTTGCCGACGATCGACAAGGCCCGGACGGACGTCACCGACATGCGCAATGAGCTTCACCTCGCAGCGGCGCGCGCAGAGGCGCAGGCCACCGAGGCGGTGGACACCGGGTTTCTCATGCTTGTCACCGCCAATGCCGTGGCGGTGGGCCTGTCGCTGGTCTGTGTCCTTGGGTTCGGCAAGCTCCTCGCCCGGCCCTTCCAGACCGCCGCCAGCGCGGTCCAACGGATCGCCCAGGGCGACTACGCCACCGAGATCGAGGGGCAGGCCCGCGGTGACGAGGCCGGCTCTATCGCCCGCAACCTCGAAGAGCTGCGCGACCGGCTGCTGCAGGCCGATGACACACGCGCGCAGGAGCGGCAGGCGAACGACCGGCGACTGAACCTCTTCCAGTCTCTCGGGGCGGCGATGGGCAGCCTGGCGCGCGGGGACAGCGGGAATCGGCTGGATGCGGAGGAGTGGCGCAGTCTCGACGACGGCGCGGTGCAGCTGTGCGAGAACTTCAACGCGCTGTCGGAAGGCATCGGCACGCTGGTCAGTTCGCTGCGCGCCTCGGCCGACACGGTGCAGCGCAATTCCAAGGAGCTCTCGTCGATGTCCCGCGACATGTCGCGCCGCTCCGAGGTGCAGGCCGCCACGCTCGAGCAATCCGCCGCGGCGCTGGAACAGCTCTCCTCCAGCGTGCGTGCCGCGGCCGAGCGCGCCGAAGATGCCGACCGCCGCGTCGGAGAGGGGCGGCGCCGCGCCGAAGAGGGAGGGGCCGTCATGGAGAAGGCGCTGGCCGCCATGGGCTCGATCGCCGCCTCCTCCGACCAGATCACCCAGATCATCGGCGTGATCGACGACATCGCGTTCCAGACCAACCTTCTTGCGCTCAATGCCGGGGTCGAGGCGGCGCGCGCCGGGGAATCCGGCAAGGGCTTCTCGGTTGTCGCCTCGGAAGTGCGTTCGCTGGCGCAGCGCGCCTCGGAGTCCGCGAGGGAGATCAAGGCGCTGGTTTCCAACAGCTCGCAGCAGGTCAAGGATGGCGGCCAGCTGGTCGAAGAGACCGGCACGGCGCTCTCCGACATCGTGCGCAACGTCAGCGAGGTGTCCGACCTCGTGGCCGAAATCACCACCGCGGCCAGGGAACAGGCCGCCGGCCTGCAAGAGATCAACGTCGGGGTTGCCGAACTCGACAAGGTCACCCAGCAGAACGCCGCCATGGTCGGCGAGACGAGCACTGCCAGCGATCAGCTCAACAGCGAGGCGGACCGCCTGCTGTCGCAGCTCAACCGGTTCACCGGGACCGGCGACACCGACCCGTCCGAGGTCACGCCGCTGGCCGTACCGATCGAGGCCTTCGAGCCGGCTCCGCCCTCGGTGCCGCCAGCCCCGGCCCAGGCCCCCCGCGCCGCGGTCGGAGACGATGTGAGCTGGGAGGAGTTCTGAGAAGGACACCGCCGGAGGCTGCGCTCCCAGGCGCTCGGCGCTGCAGGACCGGCAGGCACACCGAGACCGCCGCGCGCTGCGCTCCGCTCAGAACCGCGGCCCCGACCTGCTACCCGCGGAACGCAGCGCGCCGCGCCTCAGCCGATGTGGCCGCGGTTCGCCCCGACCTGCCCGCGGTGCAACAGCAGGTGGTCGAGGATCACGCAGGCCATCATCGCCTCGCCCACTGGCACCGCCCGGATGCCAACGCAGGGATCGTGCCGGCCCTTGGTGACGATTTCGGTCTCCTCGCCGCTCACGGTCAGCGTCCTGCGCGGGGTGAGGATCGACGAAGTCGGCTTTACCGCGAAGCGCACCACCACGTCCTGCCCGGTGGATATCCCGCCAAGAATGCCACCCGCGTGGTTCGAGCTGTAGACCGGGCCATCCGGCCCCATGGTGATCTCGTCGGCGTTCTCGCTTCCGGTCAGCGTCGCCGCCGCCATACCCTCGCCGATCTCGACCGCCTTCACAGCGTTGATCGACATCATCGCGGCCGCAAGATCAGTGTCGAGCTTGCCGTAGATCGGGGCGCCCAGCCCCGCCGGTACGCCGCGGGCGGTCACCTCGATCACCGCGCCGACGCTGTCGCCGGACTTGCGCAGCCCGTCAAGGTAGTCCGCCCAGCCCTCGGCCGCCTCGGCATCCGGACACCAGAAGGGGTTGCGCGCGATCTCGTCCCAGTCGAAACGGGACCGATCGATGCCCTGCGGCCCCATCTGCACCATGTAGCCGGTGATGTGCAGCCCCGGTGCCAGTTCCGCCAGCGCCGCGCGCGCCAAGCCACCCGCCGCCACCCGTGCCGCCGTCTCGCGCGCCGAGGAGCGCCCGCCGCCGCGGTAGTCGCGGATGCCGTACTTCTGGAAGTAGGTGATGTCGGCATGGCCCGGCCGGAACTTCGCCGCGATCTCGGAATAGTCCTTCGAGCGCTGGTCGGTGTTCTCGATCATCAGCTGCACCGGCGTGCCGGTGGTCTGCCCTTCGAACACCCCCGAGAGGATCTTCACCGCGTCGGGCTCGCGCCGCTGCGTGGTGTATTTGTTCTGCCCCGGCTTGCGCAGGTCCAGCCAGCGCTGCAGCGCCGCCTCGTCGATCGGAACGCCGGGCGGGCAGCCGTCGACCGTAGCGCCAAGCGCCGGACCGTGACTCTCGCCCCAGGTGGTCACGCGGAAGAGATGGCCGAAGGTGTTGAGGCTCATGGTCGGGTCTCCTGTGTCGTGCCGTCCGGGTGCATCTGAGTCCGGGCCCGCCGCGCGGACCCGCCATTCAGGCCAGTCTGTTAGGGCAGCGCGGCCAATGCCTCAAGGGAATTGTCGGGGACCGGAGGCCCGGCGACGCAATTGCGGCACGGGCAAATCACCTTGCCAGTCCGCACCACCCCGGCTAGGTCTTGCGCTACCTCGGGGTGCCGCGCCACGCAAGCGCCGGCTGAGATGCGACTGTGCGAACCCGTTGAACCTGACCCGGTTAACACCGGCGGAGGGAAGGTCACGGCCCTCGGCGCGCTGCCCGGACCGTTCCGTCCTCTCGCCGCAAATTCGGAGGATGCCATGAAGGCCATCAGTTTTGCAGCGGGATGTCTCTTTGCCAGCACGGCGCTGGCGCAGGAGACTGTCCTCACTGTCTACGCGGGCGACTACGTCGTCTCGGAATGGGGTCCCGGCCCGAAGATCGAGGAGATGTTCGAGGCCCGCTGCGGTTGCGATCTGCAGTTCAAGCCCGGCGACCTGCTGCCGCGCCTGCTGCTCGAGGGCGGGAAGACCGAGGCGGACGTGGTCTTCGGCCTCAACACCGACGTGACGAAAAAGGCGCGAGAGAGCGGTCTCTTCGCACCGCATGGGGTTGATCTCTCGCCGCTGACGCTGCCGATCGACTGGACCGACGACACCTTCCTTCCCTACAATTACGGCGAGACGGCCTTCATCTATGACAGCGCCCGCCTGGCGGAGCCACCGCAAAGCTTCGCGGCGCTGCTGGACGCGCCGGATGACCTGAAGATCGTCATCCAAGACCCGCGCAGCTCGATTTCGGGGCTCGCCATGGCGCTCTGGGTCGAGGCAGTCTACGGCGACAAGGCCGAGGACGCCTGGCGCAAGCTGGCGCCGAAGATCCTCACCGTCACCAAGGGCTGGTCGGAAAGTTACGGGCTCTTCACCGACGGCGAGGCCGACATGGTGCTGAGCTACACCACCTCTCCCGCCTACCACATCATCGCCGAAGACGATCACGCCAAGAAGGCGCTGATCTTCCCCGAAGGCAACTACTTCATGGTCGAACTCGCGGCAAAGGTCGCCACGAGTGATCAGCCGGAGCTCGCCCAGCAGTTCATGGATTTCCTGCTGACACCTGAGTTCCAGAAGATGATCGCCACCGGCAACTGGTCCTTCCCGGCCGCGCTGCCGCATGACCGGTGGCCCGAGGGCTTCAAGGAGCTGCAGCTTCCGACCAAGGTGCTCTTCTATTCCGAGGATGAAGCCGCCGCGCTGCGCGACGAGGCCATCGAAGCATGGCGCCGCGGCCTCTCGCAGTAATCGCCGCGCTGGCCGTGGCCGGGCTGGTGCTCGGCCCGGTCGCCGCCGTGCTGGCCCGCGCCGGCGGCTGGGGAACGCTCGGCCCCGGCGACTGGCAGGCGCTGCGCTTCACACTGGTGCAATCGCTGCTCTCGGCCTTCTTCTCGGTGCTTCTGGCGATCCCCGTCGCCCGTGCGCTGGCGCGCCGGCGCTTTCCGGGGCGAGGGCTGCTGATCTCGCTGCTGGGCGCGCCCTTCATCCTGCCGACCATCGTGGCGGTGCTGGGTCTCATCGCGGTCTTCGGTCAGAACGGCATGGTCAACGGCGGACTGCGGGCCCTCGGACTGCCGGGGTTCAGCATCTACGGGCTGCACGGCGTGGTCCTGGCGCATGTCTTCTTCAACCTGCCCTTGGCGACCCGGTTGCTGCTTCAGGGCTGGCTGGCGATCCCCGCCGAGCGTTTCCGCCTCGCCGCGTCGCTGGGCCTGTCGCCACGGGCCATGCGGCGCACGCTGGAGCGACCGATGCTGCTGCGTATCGCGCCGGGGGCCTTCGCGGTGATCTTCGTCATCTGCCTGTCGAGCTTTGCCGTGGCGCTGACGCTGGGCGGCGGGCCGCGCGCCACGACGGTGGAACTGGCGATCTACCAAGCGGTGCGTTTCGACTTCGACCTTGGCCGCGCGGCGCTGCTTTCGATGATTCAGCTCGGCCTTGCCCTCGCCGCGGGACTGCTGGCACTGCGGCTTGGCACCGGCGACGGATTCGGCGCGGGGCTCGACCGAGTGGTGACCCGCTGGGACGGACGCGCGGGCCTGCCGCGGGTGATGGATGGCGCGTGGATCGCCCTTGCCGCACTCTTCCTGCTGACCCCGCTCGCCATGGTCGTCGCTCGTGGCCTGCCCGGCCTTGCCCACCTCGGCGCGGGCAGCTGGGAGGCGGCTTGGAACTCGCTGACCGTGGCGCTGGCCTCGACGATTCTGTGCCTTGCCTGGGCGCTGCCGCTCTCGAGCCGCTGGGGCGAATGGGTGGGGCTGGCGGGCATCGCCGTCTCGCCGCTGGTCCTGGGCACGGGGCTGTTTCTCATCGTGCGTCCCTACGCCAACCCGCTTGCTCTGGCGCTGCCGGTGACCACGCTGGTCAATGCGCTGGTCGCCCTGCCCTTCGCCCTGCGCATCCTGCGCCCCGAGGCCGAGGCGGTGCGGAGCGAGTTCCGGCGCCTGTCCCTGGCCCTGGGGCTGACGCCGGCGGCCTGGGTACGGCTGGTGTTGCTGCCCCGGCTGCGGCGCCCGCTCGGCTTTGCCGCCGGGCTGACGGCGGCGCTGTCGATCGGCGATCTCGGGGTCATCGCGCTTTTCGCCGATCCCGAGCGCGCGACCCTGCCGCTGCAGGTCTACCGGCTCATGGGGTCCTACCAGATGGAGGCAGCGGCGGGGGCCGCGCTGCTGCTGCTCATCTTCAGCTTCGGGGCCTTCTGGCTCTGCGACCGCGGAGGCCGAGCCCATGCTGACACTTGAAAAGCTGACCTACGGCGTGGGGGACTACAGGCTCGCGGCCGACCTCGCGCTGCCTCCCGGACAGCGGGTCGCGGTCATCGGCCCCTCGGGCGCGGGCAAGTCGACCCTGCTCGACCTCGTCGCGGGCTTCCTGACCCCTGCCACGGGGCGCATCCTCTGGCAGGGCCGCGACATCACCGCCAGCCCGCCGAACCAGCGTCCGGTGGCCATGCTCTTTCAGGAGAACAACCTCTTCCCGCACCTCGACCTTGCCCGCAACCTCGGGCTCGCGCTGCGCCCCGGCGGCGGGCGCCTGACGGCGGAAGAAGCCCGCAAGGTCGAGGAGGCGCTGGCGCGCGTCGGCCTCGGCGGCATGTCGGCGCGCAAGCCGGGCGCGCTGTCTGGCGGTCAACAGAGCCGCGCCGCGCTCGCACGGGTTCTGCTCCAGGCCCGTCCGATCCTCGCGCTGGACGAGCCCTTCGCCGCGCTGGGGCCGGCGCTGAAGATGCAGATGCTCGACCTCGTGACCGAAGTCGCCGCGGAGCTGGGCGCGCTGGTATTGCTGGTCAGCCACGATCCGCAGGACGCCCGCCGCTTCGCCCAGCAGACCGTGCTGGTCGCCGAGGGGCAGGCGCAACCGCCGGTGGCGACAGAAAATCTGTTCGATTCCCCACCGGCGGCGCTGCGGGCCTATCTGGGCCAGGAACGCCCCTGAAGCCCTCAAAGCAAAAGGCCCCGCCAATCAGCGGGGCCTTCTTTGCATTTCAAGCGCCGATCACTCGGGCTTGTACTTGATCGGGCGCCAGATCCGCTTGTTGGTCAGATAGAGCAGCACCGACAGCAGCGTCAGGAACAGCACCCCGACGAAGCCCGCGTGCTTGCGCGCCATCATCTTCGGCTCTGCGGTCCACATCAGGAAGGCCGCGATATCCTGCGCCTCGTGATGCAGCTCGTTCGAGTGACCGTCGGCGAATTCCACGTCCTCGCCCGAGAGCGGCGGGGCCATGGCGATCCAGCCGGTCGAGAAGGCGTGGTTCTCGTAGAAGGTGGTGCCTGCTTCGACCTTGGTCTCGCCGGTGTAGCCGGTAAGGACCGAGGCGATGTACTCGGCGCCGCCCATGCCGTTGAACAGCTGCGACAGGCCGGTGCCGTAGGGGCCGTGGAAGCCCGCACGTGCCTTTGCCATCAGCGACAGGTCGGGTGCGCCGACGCCGGTGTTGGCCGGGAAGTGGTCGGTCGGGGTCGCCGGACGGGTGTCATCCAGCTCGGCGTCGAAGACCTCGAAGTTCTGAGCCGCGTAGGCGCGCACCTGGTCCTCGGGGATGCCGGGGCCACCTTCGTCGCTGAGCGTGCGCAGCGGCACGAACTTCAGACCGTGGCAGGCCGAGCAGACCTCGGTGAAGATCTGCAGGCCGCGTTGCAGCTGCGCCTGGTCATAGGCACCGAAGGGACCTTCAAAGGAGAAGTCGAAATCCTCCACATGGCCCCCCTCGCCGGCGGCGAAGGCGCTGCCGGAGAAGAGACCCAGAGCCGCGACGGCGGAAAGGGCAAGTTTCTTGAACATGACTCTTGTGTCCTTTCTCTTACTCGGCCGGGTGCGACGCGGTCGCGCCCTTGTCCGAGGACGTGCCGTAATGCGCGTCGAAGTCTTCCTCGATGGTCGCGGGCACCGGCAGCGGCTTCTCGATCACGCCAAGCAGCGGCAGGATCACGAAGAAATAGCCGAACCAGTAGGCCGCGCCGATCAGCGAGAAGCTGGCGTAGGGCTCTTCGGCCGGCATGGCACCGAGCCACATCAGCGCGATGAAGTCGATCACCAGCAGCCAGAACCACCACTTGAACTGCGGACGGTACTTGCCCGAGCGCACCGAGGAGGTGTCGAGCCAGGGTGCCAGCGCCATCGCGATGATCGCGCCGAACATCGCGAGCACGCCGAAGAACTTCGCGTCGACGATGCCGCCCGTGAGGAACGAGGCGATCTGCACGACCCAGACTTCCGAGGTGAAGGCGCGCAGGATGGCGTAGAACGGCAGGAAGTACCATTCGGGCACGATGTGCGCCGGCGTCGCCAGCGGGTTCGCCTCGACGTAGTTGTCGGGGTGGCCAAGGTAGTTCGGCATGAAGCCGACGATGGCGAAGAACACGGCAAGGATCACCGCCAGGGCGAAGAGGTCCTTGATCACGTAGTAGGGCCAGAACGGCACGGTGTCCTTCTCGGCATCCGCCTTCGAGGTGCGACGCACTTCGACACCGGTCGGGTTGTTGTTGCCCGTGGTGTGGAAGGCCCAGATGTGCACGGCAACGAGGGCCGCGATCACGAAGGGCAGCAGGTAGTGCAGCGAGAAGAAGCGGTTCAGCGTGGCGTTGTCCACCGCCGGTCCGCCCAGCAGCCAGGTCTGGATCGGCTCGCCGATGAACGGGATCGCGCCGAACAGGCCGGTGATCACCGTCGCACCCCAGAAGGACATCTGCCCCCAGGGAAGCACGTAGCCCATGAAGGCGGTGCCCATCATCGCGAGGTAGATCAGCATGCCGATGATCCAGGTGATCTCGCGCGGGGCCTTGTACGAGCCGTAGTAGAGGCCGCGGAAGATGTGCGCGTAGACTGCCACGAAGAACAGCGAGGCGCCGTTGGCGTGCAGGTAACGCAGCATGAAGCCGCCGTTCACGTCGCGCATGATGTGCTCGACCGAGGCGAAGGCCATGTCGACATGCGGCGTGTAATGCATCACCAGCACGATGCCGGTGATGATCTGCAACGCGAGGCAGAAGGTCAGGACGATGCCCCAGATCCACATCCAGTTCAGGTTCTTGGGCGTGGGGATCATGATCGTGTCATAGAGAAGTCCGACGATCGGCAGGCGCTTGTGCACCCAGGTCTCGACCCCGGTCTTCGGTTCGTAATGGTCGTGCGGAATACCAGCCATGGACGCCTCCCCTTAGCCCAGCAGGACCGTGGTCTCTTCCACGAAGGAAGCCACGGGAACGTGAAGGTTCTGCGGCGCCGGACCCTTGCGAATGCGTCCCGCCGTATCGTAGTGCGACCCGTGACAGGGGCAGAACCAGCCCCCGACGCCACCCGCAGTGAAATCCCCGGCATTGCCCAGAGGCACGCAGCCCAGATGCGTACAGACGCCCATCATCACCAGCCATTCACCGGCCTCGTCGAGGGTGCGGTTCTGGTCGGTGGCGTCGGAGCCCGCGGGAACGTTCTCGTTCCGGGCCTGGGTATCGACGAGCTGGTCCATGGTGACCGTGCGGGCTTCCTCGATTTCCGCTTCGGTCCGCCGCCGGATGAACACCGGCTTGCCCAGCCATTTCACCGTGAGCTGGGTGCCGGTCTCCACTCCGGACACGTCAACTCGAATGGTGCTCAGGGCCCGGACGTCGGCCGACGGGTTCATCTGGTTGACCAGCGGCCAGACGGCCGCGCCAGTGGCGACTACGCCGGCACCGCCGGTGGCGTAGAAGAGAAAATCTCTTCGGGTGCCTTCGTGATCTTCTGCTTGTGACACGGGGTCTTCTCCATTCCTCATTGGCCGGGTTCGCGGCCGGCCGACACGCAGATAAAGCCGCGCAAGAGCGCGGCATTTCCGTCAGTTGTATTACCGATCCACCCTACGTCCGTAAAGCAAACATAACAGCCACATTGACGGGAGTGCCGATGTGTCGCGGTTGAAACGCGGTCACGACGGAAGATATTAGGCAGTTAAGACGCAAAACGTTGAACGAAGTTTACCCGAGGGAGCCACGGCCATGAGAGCCCTGATTCTGCCATCCACGCTGATCGTCACCGGGCTTGCCGCCCCCGCTTTCGCGCAGGATTTCGAAGCATCCGTCTACACCGGCTGGCAGACGTCGCCGCACAGCCGCATCACCGGTGAGTATCCGGGCAGCGGTGACAGCTTCGACGAGCTGATCGGCTGGGAAGGGAAATCCTTCGAAATGCCGCCCTACTGGGGTATCCGCGGAACCTGGTGGCAGAGCGACACCTTCGGCTGGGCGCTCGAATTCACCCATGCCAAGGTCTATGCCAACGAAGACGACCGCGACGACGCCGGCTTCGAGACGCTGGAATTCACCGATGGCATCAACATCCTGACGGTGAACGCCATGCAACGCTGGCCCGAGCACTGGGGCAAGCTGACGCCTTTCGTCGGCGCGGGTCTCGGCATCGCCGTGCCGCACGTCGAAGTGGCCACCACCGGCGGCAGCGATGACACGTTCGAGTACCAGTATACCGGCCCCGCCGCGCGCCTGCTGGCGGGCGTGAGCTACCCGATCAACGACACCTGGTCGGTCTACGGCGAATACCAGTTCACCTATTCGTGGAACGAGGCGGATCTCGACGAGGGCGGCACGCTGGAAACGGACATCAAGACCAACGCCCTCAACGTCGGCGTGTCGATGAAGTTCTGAGGCAGCCCCTCCGGGAAATGACAAAGCGCTCCCCTCGAGGAGCGCTTTTCTTTTGCCGGTTCCTCTTGTCGGGCCCGCAGGAGCCTCAGCGCTTCTTGACGAATTCGGTGCGCAACACCAAGCCCTTGATCGTCTCGTGCCGGCAGTCGATCTCTTCGGGATTGGCGGTCAGCCGGATCGCGCGGATCACCGTGCCCTGCTTCAGCGTCTGGCCCGCGCCCTTCACCTTGAGGTCCTTGACCAGCACGACCTGATCGCCATCCGCCAGCAGGTTGCCCGCCGCGTCGCGCACCTCGACCGCGCTCTCGGCAGCAACCTCCGAGGCCGGTTTCCATTCGCCGCTGACCTCGTCGTAGACCCACTCTTCGTCCGACATCGCCGCGCTCCTCAGCTCGTGCGCCGCTTGCGCGGCAGCATGATGATCACCGCCGCCACATAGGCGACACAGACCAACGCCAGGCTGATCCACGCGTAGGTCAGCACGGCCGCCCCGACAAAGGCGACCCCGACCAGCACGTATTTCACGTTCTGCCGCGAGATGCGCGTCGTCTTGAACGACCAGGTGGGGATGCGGCTGATCATTGCCAGCCCCGCCAGCACCAGCCAGGCGGCCAGCACGAGATCGGGGAACAGCGGCCCTGCCCCCAGCCCGAAGCTGAGATACATCGGCATCATTGCCAGCAGCGCGCCGGCCGGCGAGGGCACGCCGGTGAAATAGGCGTTGTCATGCGCCTTGTCCTCGGACTTGCGCATCACGTTGAAGCGGGCAAGGCGCACCACCGCGCAGACCGCGAAGACCAGCACCGCGATCCAGCCGAAGTTGCGGCTGTCCTCGAGCGCCCAGTTGTAGATCAGCAGCCCCGGCGCGACGCCGAAGTTGAGAAAATCCGCGAGGCTGTCGAGTTCCGCGCCCATGCCGCTTTCCGATTTCAGCGCGCGCGCAAGGCGGCCGTCGAGCCCGTCGAGCACCGCCGCCAGCAGGATCAGCTGCACCGCCAGTTCATAGGACCCCTGAAGACCGAAGCGGATCGCCGTCAGACCTGCGCAGATCGCCACCACGGTCAGCACGTTGGGCAGAAGCTGGATCAGCGTCACCTTGTCGGAAGCGCGGGCCTTGCTGTCCTCGATCGGCTGCTCGTCATTCATTCGGCGGGGTCCCCCTGTCTGCGGTCAGATCGGCGATGATGCTCTCGCCCGCGACCATGGTCTGGCCAATCGCGACCAGCGGCTCCACGCCTTCGGGCAGGTAGACATCGAGGCGCGAGCCGAAACGGATCAGGCCGAAACGGTCGCCGCGGTTCAGCCGGTCGCCTTCCTTGACCCACCACATGATGCGGCGCGCCACAAGACCGGCAATCTGCACCACGGCGATCTCGCGCCCATCCTCGAGACGAATGCGCAGCGCGTTGCGCTCGTTGTCCACCGAGGCCTTGTCGAGCGAGGCGTTGAAGAATTTGCCGGGGCGATAGGCGACCGAGACGATCTCGCCGGTCACCGGGGTGCGGTTCACGTGGCAGTTGAACACCGACATGAAGACCGAGACGCGGGTCATCGGCACGCCCGGCATGCCCAGTTCGGCCGGCGGCACCGCCGGCTCGATCAGCGAGACCACGCCGTCGGCGGGCGAGACCAGCAGGCCGGGGCGCTGCGGCACCACGCGTTCGGGGTCGCGGAAGAAGTAGTAGCACCACACGGTCAGGCCGACGCCGATCCAGCCAAGCGGATCCCAGATCAGGAACAGCACCACGGTGATCGCAGCGAAGATACCGACGAACTTGCGCCCCTCGGGGTGCATCGGCTTGATGAATGTGTCGCGCATCCGCATGGGAAAGTCCTTCCGGGCTTTGAAATCTTGGGTCCTCGCAGCTAAGCCGAAGCGGCCCTGCGTGCAAGGGTTTTGGGCCGCAGGCGGGGCAAAGCCGCTCAGGACGTCGGGTCGGTGGCCACCATGGACTCGCGCTTGGCAAAGCTATCGTACCAGCCCGCCAGCGCCTCGCGGCCGACCCGCCACTTGCGGGCATCGTGGCGGAAGTCGAGATATCCCAGCGCGCAGGCGACAGAGATGTGGCCCATGTCCATGCGCCCGGCGAGGTGGCTCATCCATCGCGTGTTGAGCGCGTCGAGTGCCCGGCTGACCTTTCCCCATTGCCCCTCGATCCAGTCCATCGAGACCTGCTCGCGCGGGCGGAAGCGTTCCTCGTAGATGATCAGCACGGCAGCATCCATGATGCCGTCGCCGGTCGCTTCAAGCGTGAGCGTGTCCCAGATCCGGCTCTCGGGGTAGAGCCCGGCGCCTGCACGGGCATCGAGGAAGCGGCAGATCACCCGGCTGTCGTAGAGCGTGGGCCCGTCGGCACGCACCAGCGCCGGGATCTTGCCGACCGGGTTGGCGGCGATCAGCGCGGGATCCGGGGCCATCGGCGAAGCGACGACCTCGACCTTCTCGACGTCGCCATCCTGGCCGGTTTCATGCAGGGTGACGAGCACCTTGCGAACAAAGGGCGACGGCCCGGCCTGCAGCAGTTTCATCGCGGCTCTCCTTGCGCGGTTCTCGCAGCGGAGCGTAGCGCGCCGGATCGGGAAGGAAAACGCCCAAGTCAGAAATGTGCCAACCGGTTCACGGGCTTCGTGACCCTTCACTTCAGGGTGCGGCACCCCTCCGGCGTCGGGAAGCGCCCCGGACCCGAACGCAAAACGGGGGGCCGAAGCCCCCCGCCTGCTGCCCGAAGGCAGACGTCCGTATGGACCGGCAGATTACATCATGCCGCCCATGCCGCCCATGCCGCCCATGTCGGGCATAGCGGGCGCGTCTTTTTGCGGCTTGTCGGCCACCATTGCTTCGGTGGTGATCAGCAGGCCAGCAACCGAAGCTGCGTCTTCCAGTGCGGTACGCACGACCTTCGCGGGGTCGATCACGCCGAACTTGAACATGTCGCCATATTCGTCGGTCTGCGCGTTGTAGCCGAACTTCAGGTCGTCCGATTCACGCACCTTGCCTGCAACGACCGAGCCGTCGACGCCGGCGTTCTCGGCGATCTGGCGCAGCGGAGCTTCCAGGGCCTTGCGCACGATGGCGATACCGGCGTTCTGGTCGGAGTTCATGCCGGTCAGACCCTCGAGGGTCTTGGCACCCTGCACCAGAGCGGTGCCGCCGCCGACGACGATGCCTTCCTGCACGGCTGCGCGGGTTGCGTTCAGAGCATCGTCCACACGGTCCTTGCGCTCTTTCACTTCAACCTCGGTCATGCCGCCGACGCGGATGACGGCCACGCCGCCTGCCAGCTTGGCAACACGTTCCTGCAGCTTCTCACGGTCGTAGTCCGAGGTGGTTTCCTCGATCTGCGTGCGGATCTGGGCCACGCGTGCTTCGATCTCGGCCTTGTCGCCGTGACCGTCGACGATGGTGGTCTCGTCCTTGGAGATGTTGATGGTCTTGGCGGTGCCGAGCATGTCCATGGTGACATTCTCGAGCTTCATGCCCAGATCTTCCGAGATCACCTGGCCGCCGGTCAGGATCGCGATGTCCTGCAGCATGGCCTTGCGGCGATCGCCGAAGCCCGGTGCCTTGACGGCTGCAATCTTCAGGCCGCCGCGCAGCTTGTTGACCACGAGGGTCGCCAGCGCTTCGCCTTCGACGTCTTCCGCGATGATCAGCAGCGGCTTCTGCGACTGGATGACCTGCTCGAGCAGCGGCACCAGCGGCTGCAGCGACGAGAGTTTCTTCTCGTGCAGCAGGACGAGGCAGTCGTCGAGCTCTGCGATCATCTTGTCGGCGTTGGTCACGAAGTAGGGCGACAGGTAGCCGCGGTCGAACTGCATGCCTTCAACGACGGTGGTCTCGGTCTCGAGGCCCTTGTTCTCTTCGACGGTGATGACACCCTCGTTGCCGACCTTCTGCATCGCGTCAGCAATCTGACGGCCGATTTCGGCTTCGCCGTTCGCCGAGATGGTGCCGACCTGAGCAACTTCGTTCGAGTCGTTGACCGGGCGGGCCGCTGCCTTGATCGCTTCGACGACCTTGGCGGTTGCCAGGTCAATGCCGCGCTTCAGGTCCATCGGGTTCATGCCGGCCGCAACGGCCTTCATGCCCTCTTTGACGATCGCCTGTGCGAGAACGGTCGCGGTGGTGGTGCCGTCACCGGCCTCGTCGTTGGTGCGGGAAGCAACTTCCTTCACCATCTGCGCGCCCATGTTCTCGAACTTGTCTTCCAGTTCGATTTCCTTGGCGACAGAGACACCGTCCTTGGTGATGCGCGGTGCGCCGAACGACTTGTCGAGCACGACGTTGCGGCCTTTCGGGCCGAGGGTCACCTTCACCGCGTCGGCGAGGATGTTGACGCCCTTGAGCATGCGTGCACGGGCGTCGCTGTTGAATTTCACGTCCTTGGCAGCCATCTGCAAGTACTCCTGAAATTTGATTGAATGTCTGGCGTAGCGGGGCGCGAGGCCCCAGGGCGATCAAAGGATCAGGCCGCCTCGGTGATGCCGAGGATGTCCGATTCCTTCATGATCAGCAGCTCTTCGCCTTCGATCGTGACTTCGGTGCCGGACCATTTGCCGAACAGCACGCGGTCGCCGGCTTTGACAGCCATTGCGATCAGCTCACCGGAGTCCTTGCGGGCGCCTTCGCCGCAGGCAACGATCAGGCCCTCGGCGGGCTTCTCTTTTGCGCTGTCGGGGATGATCAGACCGCCCTTGGTCTTTTCGTCGCTCTCAACGCGGCGAACCAGCACGCGGTCGTGAAGCGGTTTGAATGCCATCTTCGAGTCTCCATAGCTCAAAGGTTATCCCTGTAGGCCCCCGCTGCGACCCGGACGGAACCGGGATCGAGGGCCGTTAGCACTCACCCTTGTGGAGTGCTAACGGCAGCATAGCTAGGCAGCCGCACGATTTGAGTCAACACTCCCCTCCGAGAAAATTTCATGACACCCCGGCGGAGTGGGCGAACCCATGCCCGGCAAATGTGCAGCCGCACTCCGCGCTTCAAGATCCTCCCCTCGGGCGTGGCATCTCTCCGCCGAATGTGATGACTTGGCTGAGATCACAGATTCGAGACCTCCCCCATCGAGAGTTCGCATGGCCATCCCCTACGCGCCGATCTCGGCGCCCTCCCCTCTGAAGGGTCCACCGCACGACAACGCCCGCGGTTTCCTGTTCATGACACTCGGCTTCTGCTTCTTCGGCGTGACGGACATGCTGGCGAAGCTTTTGGCCGAGCACCTGCCGCTCATGCAGGTCGTCTGGTTCCGCCAGTCGGGGCTGTTCATCGGCGTGGTGACGCTGCTGGCGCTGCGCGGTAGCCACATTCTTCGCACCCCGCATCCGAGGCTTCAGGTGCTGCGCGGGATGATTGCGCTCGGCTCGGCTGCCTGTTTCATTATGGCGCTGCGCCACGTCGGACTGGCCGACGCCACGGCGGTGACCTTCACCGCACCCTTCCTGGTGACGATCTTCGGCGCGTTGCTGCTCAAGGAGCCGGTCGGGCCGCGCCGCTGGGCCGCGGTGATCACCGGCTTCGTCGGCATGCTTGTGGTGATCCGCCCCGGCATGGGCATCTTTCACCCGGCCATCGGCTTTGCCTTCATCTCGGCGGTCTGCTTTGCCGCACGGCAGCTTCTGTCGCGCTATCTCAGCGGTGCGGACAGCATCGCCACCACGGTCACCTACACCTCGCTGACGTCTTTCCTGCTCTGCTCCGTGCCGCTGGCGGTGGTCTGGCAGACGCCGCAAAGCGGCTGGGTCCTGCTGCTCTGCCTGATGATCGCCGCCACCGCCGGGCTGGGCGAGTTGCTGATCATCCGCGGTCTGGACCTGGGCCAGGCGGTGGTCATGGCACCGGTTCAATACACGATGATCATCTGGAGCACGCTCTACGGCTTCCTCGTTTTCGCCGACCTGCCCGACTTCTGGACCTTCGTCGGCTGCGGCATCATCATCGCCTCGGGGCTCTACACGCTCTACCGCGAACGGGTGCTGGCCAAGCGCGCCCGACGCGCCGCCATCGAGATCGAGCACGGAACGGGCACGGTCTGACGCCCCCCCTCACTCGGCCGGTTCGTCCTCCCAGCTGCCGGCCCAATGCGTCAGCCCTTCGTGCCCGGCCGCGGTCAGCGCGTAGACACCCGTCCGCACGCGGGTGAACCAGCCGTAGTGGTTGTCCGCCATCAGCCGTGTCGCGACCTTTACCCCGGTCGCCGCGGCAACCTCACGTCCGCGGCTCTCCCCCGCATCCACAAGGTAGGCGGCGCAGCGCAGCGCATCCTGCCGGTAACCGGTGACAAGGCCGTGCCGGGTCGCACCACCCTCGTTGGGATCGCCGGTGATCCGCCGGAACTCGCGCAGGAGCTTCGCTTGCCCTGCCTTGGCCTTGCGCGGTGCATAGGGGCCAGGATCGCAATGCACTTCGGCGCGCCCGTCCTTGACCGTGATGAACCCCAGTCCCAGCCGCCGGCACATGGCGAGATTGTCCTTCAGCGCGCGCCGCGCGCTGCGCCCGCCGGGCTTCGGCACCGCGATATAGACAAGATCCGAGAGCCGCAGCCGCGCCAGCGCCTGATGAAACAGGGCCAGCGAGATTTTCAGCTTCAGCTCGACGATCACTGGCTCTTCCGCGCCGCGCACCGCCACGAGATCGGCCGCGCCCACCTCGCCCTTCACCTCGTAGCCCTGCGCCTGCAAAAGCGCCTTCACCGGCGCATAGAGTTCACTTTCCCGCAACATGGCCGCCACCATTGCGCCGCTTCTTGCCGCTGGCAAGCGGCTGGCCTAGCCTGCGCCGAATTTCCCTCTCCAGCTGGTTGCCTGCATGTTCCGCCCGTTCCTCGTCTCGCTTCTCCTGCTCCTGCCCGCTGCGCTGCACGCCGCCTGCGAGGGCAGCGACCTGCGCCTGTCGCTCACCCCCGAGGAACAGGTCGAGCGCGACCGGATGCTGGCCGCGATCCCCTATCCCGTAGGCAACCACTGGCGCGCCGAGCGCGGCGGGAAGGTGATCCATCTGATCGGCACCATGCACCTCGGCGACGCCAGGCTCGATGGGCCGGTGGCCCGGCTGACGCCGCTGGTCGAGAACGCCGGACTGTTGATGCTGGAGATGACCCGCACCGAGGAGGCGGACCTTCAGAAGGCACTGGCCGCCGACCCGACGATGCTGACCCTCAGTGGTCCGACCCTACCCGAGATGCTGCCCGAGGAGGCTTGGCAGGCGCTGGCGACCGCCGCCAAGGACCGCGGCATCCCGGCCTTCATGGCTGCCAAGTTCCAACCCTGGTACCTGTCGATGATGCTGGCCACCCCGCCCTGCGCAATGACCCAGCTTCAAGGCAAGACCGGGCTCGACATGAAGCTGCAGGAGGCAGCCCGCGCCGCCGGCGTGCCGACCCGCGCGCTCGAGCCCTTCGACACCGTGTTCCGCCTGTTCAACGCCGAGCCGATCGAGGATCAGCTCGAGATGCTGCGCACCGGGGCGCTCGACACGCAAACCGCCGAGGACCAGTTTGCCACGCTTTTCGACGCCTATTTCGACGAGGCCCATGCCGACACCTGGGTGATCTCGCGGCTGATCGCCCGCCGCGCCCTGCCCGAGGCCCCGCAAGAGGTCGATGCGATGATGGAGGCGACCGAGTCCCAGCTGCTGACCGCGCGCAACCGCAGCTGGATCCCGGTTCTGCTTGCGGCCTCGGCCGAGACCGAAGGTCCGGTGGTCGCGGCCTTCGGCGCCGCCCATCTGAGCGGCGCGACCGGCATTCTGAACCTGCTCGCGGACGAAGGCTTCGCCCTCACCCGCGAGACTTTCTGAACGCCCCTCAGGCCGCCAGGCCGCGGCCGCGGAGCAGCGCCTCGACGCCCGGCATGCGGCCGCGGAAGGCGGTGTAGAGCGCCTCGGCCTCGACCGAGCCGCCCTTCGACAGGATGAACTGCTCGAGCTTCGAGGCCACCGCCGGGTCAAAGGCGCCACCGGCTTCCTCGAAGGCGGCGAAGGCGTCGGCATCCATCACCTCGGACCACATGTAGCTGTAATAGCCCGAGGAATAGCCGTCGCCTGCGAACACATGGGCAAAGTGCGGCGTCGCATGGCGCATGGCGATCGCCGACGGCATCCCGATATCCTCCAGCACCTCGGCCTGTTTCGCCATGGGATCGTCGCTCGACACGCCGCTGTGGAACTCGAGGTCGACCAGGGCCGAGGCGACGTATTCCACCGTCTGGAACCCCATGTCGAAACTCGCAGCCGCCAGCACCTTGCCGAGCAGGTCCTCAGGCATCGCCTCGCCGGTCTCGGCGTGGGTGGCGAACTCGGCCAGCACCTCGGGCACCTCCAGCCAATGCTCGTAGAGCTGGCTTGGCAGTTCCACGAAGTCGCGCGCCACAGAGGTGCCCGAAACCGATCCGAACTCGACATCCGAGAGCATCTGGTGCAGCGCATGGCCGAACTCGTGGAACAGCGTGCGCGCATCGTCGTAGGACAGCAGCGCCGGTTTGCCCTTGGGCGGCTTGGCGAAGTTGCAGACGTTGATGACGATCGGAGCCTTCCGGACCGGTCGCTTGGCCTGGCTCTGCATCGCCGAGCACCAGGCTCCCGAGCGCTTCGAGGCGCGCGCGAAATAGTCGCCGATGAAGACCGCCACGTGCCGGCCGCCCCGCGTCACCTCCCAGGCCCGGCAGTCGGGATGGTAAAGCGGCGCATCCAACTCGCGGAATTCCAGTCCGAACAGGCGATTGGAACAGGTGAAGGCCGCCTCGATCATCCGCTCGAGCTGCAGGTAGGGTTTCAGTTCGGCCTCATCGAGGTCGTGTTGTGCGCGGCGCCGTTTCTCGGCGTAGTAGCGCCAGTCCCAGGCGCGGAAATCATCGTTGATCCCGTCCTCGCGCAACATCTGCTCCATCTGCGCCTGGTCGGCCAAGGCCGCGGCGCGCGCGGGGGTCCAGACCTGCATGAGCAGCTCGCGCACCCGATCGGGACTGCCCGCCATCTCGGTCTCGAGCTTGTAGGTCGCGAAGTCCGGGTAGCCGAGCAGCGCCGCGCGCTCCTCGCGCAGGCCGAGGATCTCGCCCGCGATGCCGCGGTTGTCGGTCTCGCCGCCATTCTCGCCACGCGCGGTCCACGCCTGCCAGGCCCTTTGCCGCAGGTCGCGCCGGCGCGAGAACTGCAGGAAGGGCACGATCAGCGAGCGCGACAGGGTGACCACCGGCCCCGCCTGCCCCAGCGCTTCGCCCGAGGAGCGCGCCGCGTCCACGACGAACTCCGGCAACCCCTCGAGGTCCGCCTCCGCAAGCGGCATGAACCAATCGGCCTCGTCCTTCAGCAGGTTCTGGGTGAACTGCGTGCCGAGCACCGCAAGGCGCGACTTCACCTCCTTCATGCGTTCGGCCTCCTCACCCGTCAGCGCGGCCCCTGCGCGGACGAAGCCGCGGTGGGTCAACATGAGCACGCGGGCCTCTTCCTCCGAGAGCGCCAGTGTCTCGCGCCGCTGCCAAAGGTCCTGCACCCGGCCGAAGAGCCGCTCGTTCGAGTAGATCGCCGAACTGTGCGCAGCGAGCCTTGGCGAGAATTCGCGCTGAAGCGCCTGTCGCGCCTCGTTGCTGTCCGCGCCGGCAATCGAGAAGAACACCGACAGCACCTTGTCCAGCGCCCCGCCCGCGCCCTCCATCGCCTCGATCGTGTTGCAGAAGCTCGGCGCCTCGGGATTGTCGGCGATCGCTCCGATTTCTGCCAGGTGCGCCGCCAGCGCCTGCTCGAAGGCCGGGGCGAAGTCATCGTCGGAAATGCGGTCGAACGGGGCGAGGCCGAAGGGGGTGTCCCAATCGGCGAGCAGCGGGTTGGTCATGGGCGGTCTCCTTTTGCAGGCAACCTAGGTCGCCCCCGCGGCCCCCGCAATCCCGCAATCCCGCCCGACTGCCTTCTTCTGACGCCAGCCCCGGACGCGCCGCGCCCGGCGCTTCTTCTAGGCAAAAATATCCCCGCCGGAGGCTCCCGCCGCCACCACGCGCGCCGCCCTCAGGGCCTGTCGCGCAGCCGCGCCTCGAGCCGCCGCAGGAGCAGCGACAGGGTGATGGTCATCGTCAGGTAGATCAGCGCCACCACGTTGTACGTCTCGAAGTAGCGGAAATTGCCCGCCGCGGTGACCTTGCCAAGCTGCGTCACGTCGAGCACCCCCAGCACCGACACCAGCGAGCTGTCCTTGACCATGGCGACAAAATCATTGCCGAGCGGCGGCAGGATGGTGCGGATCGCCTGCGGCAGCACGACCAGCCGGAACACCTGGACGCGGCTCAGTCCAAGCGCCTCGGCGGCCTCGATCTGTCCCTCGTCGACCGACAGGATCCCGGCACGGAAGACCTCGGCGATGAAGGCCGAATAGCCAAAGGTGAGCGCCAGGATCGCGCGCCAGAGCAGCGAGAAGTCCCGCACCCGCATCGGCTCGACCCCAAGATGTCCGGCGAGCCAGTTCCAGCCCGCCACCAGACCCGGTGCCAGCACGAAGGCGACATAGAGCAGCAGCACGAGGATCGGAATGCCGCGCAGGATCTCGGTGTAGAAGCGCGCGATCTGCCGCAGCACCAGACTGCGCGACAGCGACATCAGCGCCACGCCCATGCCGATCAGCGACGCCAGCGCGAAGCCCACCAGCGTGACGAAGACGGTGATCTGCACCCCCTTCAGCAGCGTGCGCAGGACCTGCGACTGCACCTCGTCGGTCAGCACCGCGCCGTAGGCCAAGAGGCCGAGCGCCCCGGTGGCGACCAGCCACCAGGGGAAATCTTTCTTGGGCTGCGGTTTCATGCGCGGCGTGCGGAGCTCATTCGCCCATCTTGTAGTCGAGGAACCATGTCTTGTTCAGCGCCTCAA
This sequence comes from Salipiger mangrovisoli, assembly GCF_015223355.1. Lineage (GTDB taxonomy): Bacteria > Pseudomonadota > Alphaproteobacteria > Rhodobacterales > Rhodobacteraceae > Salipiger > Salipiger mangrovisoli. The sequence goes on from NZ_JADFFK010000015.1 coordinate 26,306, forward strand.
GCGTGCCGTCGGCGGACATGGCCTCGATGGCCGCGTTGATCGGCGCCACCAGATCCGAGCCCTTGGGGAAGATGAAGCCGAAGTCTTCCGAACCCAGCTTCTCGCCGACGATCTTCAGCGCGCCTTCCGAGGAGGCCACGTAGCCCTCGCCCGCGGTGCCGTCGGTCAGCACAAGGTCCACATCGCCCGAGCGCAACGCCTGCACGCTGGCGCCGAAGGTCTCGAAAAGGGTGATGCGCGGGGTCTGCTCATTGCCGTCGAGCACGTCGTAGACGCCGACGTAGAAAGGCGTGGTGCCGGGCTGGGCGCCCATCAGCAGGTCCTCATTGGCGGCGAAGGACGCGGCATCGTCGAAGCGCTCCTCGTCGCCGCGCACCAGCATGACCATTTCCGAGCGCATGTAGGGCTCGGAGAAATCGACTATCTCGGCGCGGTCCTCGCGGATGGTGATGCCGGTCATGCCGATGTCGAACTGCCCCTCGCTGACCGCCGGGATCATCGCGTCCCAGGAGATGGTCTCGTAGGAGACAGCCATGTTCAGGCGCTTCGCGATCTCGGCCATGGCGTCATATTCCCAGCCGATGGCCGTGCCGCTGGCCGGGTCGACGAATTGCAGCGGCGGATAGGCATTCTCGGTGACGACCACCACCTCGCGCCCCTGCAGGTCGGGCAGATCCTGCGCCAGGAGCGGCGTGGCGGCGAGCAGCAGGGCCGCGGCCGCCGGGGCGGCAGCCGCAAGGACTGGGGTCTTGAACATCGGGAAAACCTCTCAGGGAATTTGGTGTGGCGCCAGTATGGCGAGCGACCCTCGCTTGGCAAGATGGCGCCGTCGCCCGCGCCGCCGGGTCAGGCGGCGGTGCCGCAGGTCGGGCAGTCGGCGCGCCGCTTGAGGGTGATCTTGCGGGTCTCGCCCCAGAGCGCGTCGTAGATCAGCATCTCGCCGACGAGCGGTTGTCCCGCCCCGGCAATGACCTTGATCGCCTCGACCGCCATCATCGCGCCAACGACGCCCGGCAAGGGTCCCAACACCCCGGCCTGCGCGCAGGAGGGCGCGAGCCCCGGCGCCGCTGCGACCGGAAAGACGCATTGGTAGCAGGGCGCGCCGCGGGCGGGGTCGAAGACGGAAAGCTGCCCTTCCCACTGGCTGAGCGCGCCCGAGACCAGCGGCTTGCCCTGCGCTACCGCGACGCGGTTGACGAGGTAGCGGGTGTCGGTGTCGTCGGTGCCGTCGAGGATCAGGTCGTACTCGGCGACCAGCGCCTCGGCGATCTCCGGCGCCATGCGGCGGTGGTAGGGCTTCACCGTGACATAGGGGTTCTGCGCCTCCATGGCGGCCTGCGCCGAGAAGACCTTGGGCATGCCGATGCGCGCGTCTGTGTGGATCACCTGACGCTGCAGGTTGGCGTTCTCCACCACGTCGTCGTCGATCACCCCGATGGTGCCCACACCCGCCGCCGCGAGATATTGCAGCGCCGGCGCGCCAAGCCCCCCCGCGCCGATCACCAGCACCTTCGCATTGCGCAGCTTCTTCTGCCCCGGCCCGCCCAGCTCGCGCAGGACGATGTGGCGGGCGTAGCGCTCGAGCTCGCTGTCCGACATGCGGTCGGGCCTCGCGGGCAGCTCGGCGCCCCGCGCCGCCTCGCCCGCCTGCGCCCGCGCCTTCACCCGACGCAGCACCAGCGCATAGGCCAAACCCAGCCCGACGAAGCCGCCCAGGATCAGCCAGAGCGCCGGGCTTCCGCCGGTCAGCTCGCGCAATCCGTGGCCCTCCGGAAGGGCCACCTGGATCATCAGCACGATCACGTAGAGAAGCCCCAGCATGTAGAGCCGCGCCACCTTCGAGGCTCCGAGCAGATGCCCCAGCCCCCAGATCGCCGCGCCGAGACCCAGCACCAGCAGCATCAGCGCGTGCCCGTGGAACCGAAACCGCCTTCGCCGCGCAGCGTCTCGGGAAGGCTCTCCACCAGCTCGAAGGCGCTCTGCACCACGGGCGCGACGATCATCTGCGCGATGCGCTCGCCATGCGCGACGGTGAAGCTCTCCTGCCCGGCGTTCATCACGATCACCCCAAGCGGGCCGCGGTAGTCGCTGTCGATGGTCCCCGGCGTGTTGGGCAGGGTGATGCCGTGCTTCAGCGCCAACCCCGAGCGCGGACGGATCTGCACCTCGTATCCCTCGGGGATCGCCATGCGCAGCCCGGTCGGAATGAGCGCCCGCGCGCCCGGTGCCAGCACGACCGAACCGCGGTCGGGGAAGTTCGCCCGCAGGTCGGCCCCCGCCGCCCCGGCGCTCGCATAGTGCGGCAGCCCCAGGTCCCGGTCCGCGCCCTCGTCCCACATTATCGCCACAGCAACCACGGCTCGTCCTTTCCTTGTTCCCGTGCAGCCCGCTCTCGGGGTCGCACCTTCATTGTTCCAAAAATACGCAAATCCGCCGCTCGCAAACCCGCGCCGCGCGGATCAGTCCCCGAGCGCCGCCGCGATCCGCGCCGCCAGCCGCGCCGCAACCGCCCGCTTGCCCATGCGCGGCCAGTCCTCGTTGCCCTCGCCGGAGATCAGCACCACCGCGTTCTCGCTGCCGCCCATGATGCCGGTCGCGGGCGAGACGTCATTGGCGACGATCCAGTCGCAGCCTTTGCGCGCCCGCTTGGCGGTGGCATTGGCCACCACGTCGTCGGTCTCGGCGGCGAAGCCCACCACCAGTCCCGGACGCCCCTCGGTCATCTGCGCGACCTCGGCAAGGATGTCGGGGTTCTCGGCAAATTCCAGCACCGGCAGCTTGCCTGCCTGCTTCTTGATCTTCGAGCCATTTTCCGACGCCAAGCGCCAGTCGGCCACGGCAGCGGCAAAGACCGCCGCCGCGACAGGCAGCGCGGCCAGCACCGCGGCGCGCATCTCGCGCGCGGTCTCGACCTCGATCACCTCGACACCGGTGGGGCGCGGCGCATCGGCGGGGCCGGTGACGAACACCACCTCGGCCCCGAGATCGCGCAGCGCCTCGGCGATCGCCGTGCCCTGCGCCCCCGAGGACCGGTTGGCGATGTAGCGCACCGGATCGATCGGCTCGTGCGTCGGGCCCGAGGTCACAAGCACCCGGCGCCCCTTGAGCGGCCCCTCCGCCAGCGCGGCCTCGATGGCGGCGAGAATCTCCAGCGGCTCCGCCAGCCGACCCGGCCCGAACTCGCCACAGGCCATATCGCCGTCGTTGGGACCGACCACGCGCACGCCGTCGCCGTGCAGCGTCCCGAGATTCCGCTGCGTGGCGGGATGCTGCCACATGCGCACGTTCATCGCTGGGGCGATCAGCACCGGCGTGTCGGTGGCCAAGAGGAGCGTCGAGGCGAGGTCCCCCGCAAACCCCTGTGCCATCTTCGCCATCAGATCCGCCGTCGCCGGCGAGACCACCACCAGATCGGCGACCCGACTGAGCTGGATGTGCCCCATCTCGGCCTCCTTGGTCAGATCGAAAAGGTCACGGTGGACCTCCTCGCCGGCCAGCGCCGAGACAGAGAGCGGTGTGACGAACTCCTCCGCCGCGCGGGTCATCACCGGGGTCACCGCGGCACCGCGCTCGCGCAGACGCCGGATGAGTTCCAGCGACTTGTAGGCCGCAATGCCGCCGCCGATGATCAGAAGTATCCGCTTGCCGGAAAGCATGATGCCGCGCCCCTACCTTCGCGGCGCCTGCGGCCCCGCTCTTCGGGTCCAAGTGTTAGTGGCCGGGCTGCCAAAACTCAACGCTCGGACGCGCATCGGCCCTGCGTCAGTTGCTCTGCGGCATCCGGAAGTCCTCGCAGGGATCGTCGCGCTCGGCCGGGGCGCTCTCCTCGACCAGATCGAAGCCCCCCTCGGGTGCGCCCTGTCCGGTTTCGCCCTGCCCGAGCGCCGCCACCGAAACCTCGCCCGCTGCACGGGTCAGCAGCGCCGGGGCACCCCAGTCCTTGCGCGCGTGGCCATTGCCGGTGATCACCACCACCGGACCGCCCAGATTGGCGTAGGCTTCGAGTGCGGTCTCGGCCAGTCGCGCGTCGCGCAGGCGTTGAATGCTGACCATCACCGGCAGCATCTCGAGCGGCAGCGCGTCACAATGCGCCGCCATCTGCAGCTGCTGGCGTGCCGCGTCCTCGGCCGGATCGAGCGGCTCGTCGAGCCCGTAGAAACCGGCGCCGGGGCCGAAAACTCTTGTCAAATCGCTCTTCAGATCGCCCTCTCCGAGCGCCTTGGTCTGCTCGCGCGGCACTTCCGCGCCGTAGACTTTTGCCTCCGGGGCGGCCGCGAAGATCGGGAAGTACATCGAGAACTCCGGCCAGCCGCTGCCGTTCCAGCCAAGCGCCGCTTCCAGCGCCGTTTCATCGGCCACCATCTCCGGCGTGACGACCGCCGCCTGTTCGGGCGAGAGCATCTCGAAGACCAGCGCCACCGGCTTGATCTGCGCCACCAGCTCGGCCTGCCGCGCGTGATGCGCCGGATTGTCGTGGGTTTCCCCAAGAAACACCACATCCGCCCCCATGAGGGCGGATGTGCCATCCTGCGGAGAGACAGGATTTTGCTGTGCCGCGACGGGCGCAGCCAGAGAGATCAGTGTCAGGGCAAGGGCTCGCATCATGCGAGGAAGTGTTGCACCTCGGTGGACTGCGCTTCAAGCGACTTGCGCATCTTGGCGAAGGCCGCCGCTTCGAGCTGGCGCACACGCTCCTTGGACAAACCCAGTTCCTGTCCAAGGCTTTCCAGCGTACGCGTCTCGTCGCGCAGCTTGCGCTCGCGGACGATGAACCTTTCGCGATCATTCAGCGAGGTCATGGCGGTGACCAGCCACTGCCGCAGTTGGGCGTTGTCGAGCTTGCCTTCCACGAGGCTCGAACTTTGCTCGCCTTCGTCCTCGAGCGTGTCGATCCACTCGCGGCCATCCTCATCGGTGCTTTGCGTCGCGTTGAGCGAGTAGTCCGAGCCCGACAGACGGCCTTCCATCATCTCGACATCATGCAGCGGCACACCGATCTCTGTGGCAATCATCTCGCGCAGCGTGTTGCGGTTCATCACCTCGCCCCGCGACGCGGCCTCGCGCTCGAGCCGGGCCTGAACACGGCGCATGTTGAAGAACAGGGATTTCTGGGAAGAGGTGGAGCCGGTGCGCACCATCGACCAGTTGCGCATCACATAGTCCTGGATCGAGGCCTTGATCCACCACACCGCGTAAGTCGAAAAGCGCACGCCGCGGTCGGGATCGAACTTGTCAGCCGCCTTCATCAGGCCAAGCCCCGCCTCCTGAACCAGATCGTTCATTGGCGCGCCGTAACGCTTGAACTTCGCGGCCATCGAGATCGCGAGGCGCATGTATGCGGTGATGAGACGGTGAAGGGCCTGCTCATCGCGCTGGTCGCGCCAGGCGTAGGCCAATCGCAGCTCGGTTTCCGCGTCGAGCAACTCGGCCTTCATGGCACGGCGCGAGAGGGTCTGATCGTTGAAGGTCGAATCCAAAGCCATGCGAGGCCCCCGTTGACTGGGCCGAGCGCGCCGGCCTCGTTACTCTTTGGTATAGTAACGACGAACAGGCCGATTTGGTTTCCGAGAAATTTCAACGAGCGCAAATTCGCGCCTCGCGCAACGGCGGTGCGGCGGAGACTTCGGCAGGTGTCAGCCCGCCAAAACTGCATCGACGTCCCCGCACGATCGCGGAGCACGCCACATCAACTCTTTGAGCAAGCTTGCGTTTCCCTCGGATGCCCACCCGAGGCGGGGTCTGCCTCACCTGCTCGCTGTACAAGGTAGACCCCCGGAGAATTTTTCCACCCCGCCGCACGGGTGAGCTTTCGGTTTCCGGCGGATCACCGCTTGGCACCCGAAACCGCGCGAGCCCGGTCCGGTTAACCAATTCTCAAGATGCGACGGCCCATCCTCGCTCGAGCCCCGCGCAGAGGGGTATGCCAGATCAGGGGATGAGACCGGCAATGGCGGCCTGCGCCTATACCGTCGCCTTCGACGGGATCGAGGCACGCCTCGTCGAGGTGCAATGCGCCGTGACACCCGGCGTGCCCGGCTTCGCCGTCGTCGGCCTGCCAGACAAGGCCGTGTCGGAGGCGCGCGAGCGCATCCGCGCAGCGCTTCAGGCTCTTGCCATCGCGCTTCCGTCGAAACGGATCACGGTGAACCTCTCGCCTGCCGACCTGCCGAAGGAAGGCTCGCACTTCGATCTGCCGATCGCGCTCGGCCTGCTGGCGGCGCTCGAGGTGATCCCCGCCGACGAGGTTGCCGGCGTCGTCGCCCTGGGCGAACTGACGCTCGACGGCGCGCTGGTCGCCGTGCCCGGAGCGCTGCCCGCCGCGCTCACCGCCGCGGCCGAGGCCCGCAGCCTGCTCTGCCCCGCCGCCTGCGGCCCCGAGGCCGCCTGGGTCGAGGCCTGCCGCGTGCTCGCGGCGCGTGACCTGACCGAGGCGATCCGCCATTTCACCGGCGCAGGTCCGATCACCCCCTCGAGCCCCGGGTCGGCGGAAGCCCGGCTCGACGGCCCGGATCTGCGCGACGTCACAGGCCAGGAACGCGCCAAGCGCGCATTGGAGATTGCCGCGGCCGGGCGCCACCACCTGCTGTTCACCGGACCGCCGGGCACCGGAAAATCCATGCTTGCCCGCCGACTCGCGGGGCTGATGCCCCCGCTGAGCGCCGCCGAGGCGCTGGAGACCGCGATGGTGCGCTCGCTCGCCGGCGATCTCGCCGAGGGGCGGCTGTCCATGGCGCGGCCCTTTCAGCAACCGCATCACACCGCGTCGATGGCAGCGCTCACCGGCGGCGGACGCGGCGCGCGGCCGGGGCAGATCAGCCTCGCGCACAATGGCGTTCTCTTCATGGACGAGCTTCCGGAGTTTCCCCGCAACGTGCTCGACAGCCTGCGCCAGCCGCTGGAGACCGGCGAGATCACCGTGAGCCGCGCCAACGCCCATGTCACCTATCCCTGCCGATTCCTGCTGATAGCCGCGGCCAACCCCTGCAAGTGCGGCATGGCTGGCGATCCGGCACGCGCCTGCTCGCGCGCGCCGCTCTGCGCCGAAGACTACCTCGGGCGCATCTCCGGCCCGCTCATGGATCGCTTCGACCTGCGCCTCGAGGTGCCGCCGGTCTCGCTCGAGGAGATGGCCCTGCCGCCGTCCGGCGAGAACAGCGCCGCCGCCGCCGCGCGAGTCGCTTCGGCTCGTGACCGCCAGGCTGCCCGCTATGCCGGCCATCCCCGCATCCGCACCAATGCCGACGTCGACGGGCGGCTGCTCGATGAGATCGCCACCCCCGACGCCGAGGGCCGCGCGCTGCTGCTGCGCGCCGCCGAGCGTTTCGGCCTGTCGATGCGCGGCTACCACCGGGTGCTGCGCGTCGCGCGCACCTTGGCCGATCTTGCGGGCGAAGAGGCGCTGCGCCGTCCGCAGGTGGCCGAGGCGCTGAGCTACCGGCTGGTGTCGCGCAGCAGGTCCTGAACAAAGGCCGCCGCCCGGCGCAGCGTGGCTCGGGCCTCGGGTATCCAACCGTCGAAGACCGGCCAGGCGTGCGGTGCGGTCGCATGAGTCTCGACCTCGACCCGCGCGCCCTCGGCGCGGAGCCGCGCCGCCATGCGCAGGCCATCGTCGGCGAGAATCTCGCTTCGCGACCACGTGAGACGGACCGGCGGACAGGCCGGGAACGTGGCATAGAGCGGCGACAGCCGTGGGTCCGCGCGCATCTGCGCACCGCCGACGACATCGACCAGATCGCGCATGCGCGCCACCGGCAGAAAGGGATCGGATCGCGCATTTTGGGACAGGCTCGCGCCGGTCATTGCCAGGTCGGTCCAGGGCGAGAAGGCCAGCGCCCCGGCGGGCGGGTGGCCCCGCACGCAAAGGTCGCCAAGCAAGGCAAGCGCAAGCCCGCCCCCGGCGGAATCCCCGGCCAGCACCACCTGATCCGGCGTGTAGCCCAAACCGTCCAGCCGCTCCCAGGCGGCGCAGGCGGCATCGAACTGCGCCGGGAAGGGGGCTTCCTGCACCAAAGGGTACTCCGGCGCGCAGACCTCGATCCCAGAAAGCTGCGAAAGCCGCGCCATCACCCCCTGATGGGTGCGCGGGCTGCCGGAGATGTAGCCGCCGCCGTGGAAATAGAGGATCACCCGGCGCGGCGCGCAATGCCCGGCGCTGATCCAGTGCAATCCACCGGGCCGGCGCAGATGCAGCAGGTGGGCGGGCTGGCGCATCAGGATCGGCGCATGCCGGTCAAGATCGTGCGCCGCCGCCTCGGGGCCGGCGGTGCGGGCGAGCCGGGGCTTTGCGATGAGACGAAGCCCAAGCGTCAGCGCCGAAAGCCGCCAGCCCATCCCCGCCGCCCCCGCCCCGGCTGCTCCGAAACCGGCCTCAGGCCAGCTTGGCCTCGATCGCCTGCCAAATTTTCTCGGCGACGTTGACGCCGTCGAACCGCTCCAATTCCTGGATACCGGTCGGCGAGGTCACGTTGATTTCGGTCAACCAGTCGCCGATCACGTCGATGCCGACAAAGACCTGGCCCTTCTCCTTCAGCACCGGGCCGATGGTGGCGCAAATCTCGCGGTCGCGCTCGGTCAGCTCGACCTTCTCCGGGCGGCCCCCGACGTGCATGTTCGAGCGCACCTCGCCGGCCGCCGGCACCCGGTTGATCGCGCCCACCGGCTCGCCATCGACGAGGATCACCCGCTTGTCGCCCTTGCTCACCGCGGGCAGGTACTTCTGCACGATCAGCGGTTCGCGCGAGAATCCGGTGAAGAGCTCGTGCAGCGAGCTCAGGTTGCGGTCATTCTGGTCAAGCCGGAACACCCCTGCCCCGCCGTTGCCATAGAGCGGCTTGAGGATGACGTCGCCATGCTTGGCCTTGAAGGCCCTGATGGTTTCGAGGTCGCGCGCGATGGTCGTAGGCGGCGTCAGCTCGGGGAAATTCAGCACCAGCAGCTTCTCGGGCGAATTACGCACCCAGAAGGGATCGTTCACCACCAGCGTGCCCGGTGCCAACCGGTCGAGCAAATGGGTCGTGGTGATGTAATGCATGTCGAAGGGCGGGTCCTGGCGCAGCCAGACCACGTCGATCTCGGCCAGGTCAATCACCTCGCGCGGACCCAGAACGGCAGGATGCTCTGCATCGCGCTGCACGGTCATCCAGTGCCCTCGCGCGGTGATCCGCCCCTCTTCGAAGGCAAGATCGTCCGGGCCGTAGTAGAACAACTCATGCCCCCGCGCCTGCGCCTCCTCGGCAAGCCGGAAGGTGCTGTCGGCATTGATGTTCACGGACCCGATCGGGTCCATCTGAAAGGCGATCTTCATCTCGGTCTCCGCGCATGGCTTTCGCCATACATGGCGCAGCGCGGCGCAGGGCGCAATGGCAGGGACTTGCGCCGCTGTCGGGACTGCCGCCCGGGCGGCCTAGGGACCGATCGCCTGCTCGATCACCCGGATCATGCCGTGCCGGTCCATGAGCGCAACGTCGAAACGCATCTCGCTCAAAGCCCCCAGCGGTTGCGTTCCGACGAATTCCTCGGCGGCTTTCTGCAGTCGGCCAATCTGCCGCCAGCGCAGTTGCGCGAGCGCCTGATCGAAACTCCGGCTGGCTTTCACTTCCACGAAGAGGAACCCCGCCCCGTCGCGGAAGATCAGGTCTATCTCGCCGCTGCGGCCGCGCCAGCGCCGACGCAGTAAGGGATACCCGCGGCGTTCGTAGTCCAAGGCGACCCGCGCCTCGGCGGCGAGCCCCGCATGGTAGCTCATCTCTCCGCGGCAATGCCGCCGCAACGTCTCTGCCTCGGCCCGGCGCGGCGGCAGTTGTAGCGGCGTGGCACGGTCAAAATCAAAGGCCAATTGCGACGACTGTATCGACATGCCATCCCCTTTACCGAAGCACTCAGTCGCGGTCCTTCGCCAACTTCAGTGCAAGCTGGTAGACCGGGCGGCGGGCAATCCCGTACGCCTGCGCCACATGATCCGCGGCGTCCCGCACCGACATGTCGCCCAAGGCCGCACGCAGTTCTTCTTCTAGCTCGGATTCGCTAATTTTTTCCGAATCCCCCTTGCCGATCAGCACCACGATCTCGCCCTTCGGCGGCACTTCTGCATAGGCCTCCGCCAGTTCCTCGAGCGTGCCCTCGCGCACTTCCTCGAATTTCTTCGTCAGCTCGCGGCAGACCGCCGCACGGCGCTCCCCTCCCAGCGCCGCCGCGGCATCTGCGAGCATCGCGCCCAGGCGCTTGGGCGACTCGTAGAAGGCCAGCGTCGCCGCCTCGTGTTTCAGCGCCGCCAATGCGGTGCGGCGCGCGCCCTTGGCGTTGGGCAGGAAGCCCGCGAAAAAAAAGCGGTCGGTTGGCAGCCCCGCGAGTGTCAGCGCGGTGATCACCGCCGCCACACCCGGCGCGGCCGTCACCAAATGGCCTTCGGCTCGCGCGGCACGGGCAAGATCGAAACCCGGATCCGAGATCATCGGGGTGCCCGCCTCCGAGGCATAGGCAACCGATTTTCCCTCTGCCATCAACGCCATGAGACGCGGGCGCATCTTCGCGCCATTGTGATCGTGGTAGGCAAGGCACGGCCGTTCGCCGAGCGGAATGCCGAGGATTTCCATAAGACGCTTGAGGCTGCGCGTGTCCTCTGCCGCCAGCACGTCCGCCGCCCGCAGCACATCGATCGCCCTGAGCGTGATGTCGCGTGCGTTTCCGATGGGTGTGGACACCAGGTAGAGCCCCGGCACCAAACCGCTTCTTTCGGGATTCATCACTGGACCCGATCCCCCGCTGTACTATGATTGCTCCCAAATGCTCATGCGGAAGAACCGCTTGGGCGTCAACGAGGGAGCCAGCCACCAATGTTCGCCCTTTTCGCCCGCGCCCGCAAGGCGCTGCGCCCGGCCGCCATGTTCGCCACGGCCGCCCTGCTTGCCGCCTGCGACGTCTCGACCATGACCGACCTCGGCACCGCCGGCAGCGGCGGCCCGAGCATCGACCCCGGCCAGACGGTGCGCGTCGCCTTGCTGGTGCCGCAGTCAGATCCCTCGGCCGCGGCCGTCGCACGCGACCTCGAGAACGCTGCGCGGCTTGCCATCGCCGATCTCGGCAATGCCCAGATCGACCTTGCGGTCTACGACACCGGCGGCCAGCCCGCCCAGGCCGCGAGCCAGGCGCAGCGCGCCGTCGACGAAGGGGCACGCATCATCCTCGGCCCGCTGCGCGGCGAGGAAGCGGTCGAAGCCTCGAAGATGGTCGCTGACGAGGGCGTGAACGTTCTGGCCTTCTCCAACAACGCAACGATCGCAGGGGGCAACCTCTTCATCCTCGGGCCGACGTTCACCAATACCGCGGATCGGCTCATGGGCTTTGGCGCGCGCCGGGGCGTCAACTCGGTCGCCGTGCTCTACTCGCAGGACGTGCCTGGCGAGTTCGGCCGCAGCGCGATCAACCAGGCGGCTGCGCGCAACGGTGTATCGGTGGTCGCCGAGCAGCCTTACGAGCTGAGCGTCGAGGGCGTGACCCGCACCGCGCAGGCGATGAGCGGCATCGTCGGCAGCAGCGGCGCGCAGTCGGTCTTCATCACCTCCGATGCCACAAATGCCGCCATGCCGCTGCTTCTGCAGCTGATGCCCGAAAACGGCGTGAACCCGGCGGTGACCCAGTACATCGGCCTGACCCGCTGGGACGTGGCGCCGCAGCTGTTCTCCTACCCCGGCGCGCAGGGCGCGTGGTTCGCCATGCCCGACCAGGCCATGCAGCGCAATTTCAACGCCCGCTACCGCGGCGCCTACGGCTCGGAACCGCATCCGCTCGCCGGGCTTGCCTTTGACGGTGTCGCCGCAGTCGGGGCCCTGGTCGCACAGGGCCGCAGCGACGCGCTCACTGGCCGCGCGCTGACGCAAGCCGCTGGTTTCCAAGGCACCGGCGGTGTATTCAGGCTGAAATCGGACGGCACCAACGAACGCGGTCTCGCCGTCGCCACCATCCAGAACAGCCAGGTAACGATTCTTGACCCTGCCCCCTCCAGTTTCTCCGGCGCCGGCTACTGATACACGCGACATCCTGCCGGACGACCTGATCGCCCCGGCCACGGAGATCTTCGACATCGCGGGCATTCGTGCCCGTGTATTCGCTGCCCTGCCGGACGAGGGCGGCGAAGCCGCGGCCCGCTCCGCCGTGGTGAAAATCCTCGGCGATGAGAGCAAGCGCGGGCGCGAAACCATCGCCGCAGCCTTCGCCAACCGGCCGCACAATGCCTTTCCGGTAACCCATGCCTACACCTGGATCACCGACGGGCTGGTGCGGATCTGCTTCGACGTCGCCACCCAGCACCTGCACCGCAACCCCAACCCGACAAAGGGCGAACGGCTCTCGGTGCTGGCGGTGGGCGGCTACGGGCGCGGCGAGATGGCGCCCTTCTCCGACGTCGATCTTCTGTTCCTGACCCCGCACAAGATCACCGCCTGGGCCGAGAGCGTCATCGAGTCGATGCTCTACATGCTTTGGGATCTGAAGCTGAAGGTCGGGCATTCCTCGCGCACGGTGAAGGACTGCCTGCGGCTCGGCGCCGAGGATTTCACCATCCGCACCGCGATGCTCGAGCACCGTTTCCTGACCGGGCACAAGCCGCTGGCGGACGAGCTGGAAACGCGGCTGTGGAACGATCTGTTCAAGGGCACCGAGCGCGCCTTCGTCGCCGCCAAGCTCGAGGAACGCTCCGAGCGGCACCGCAAGCACGGGCTGCGCTACGTGGTCGAGCCCAACGTGAAGGAGGGCAAGGGCGGGCTGCGCGACCTGCAATCGCTCTACTGGATCACCAAGTACATCCACCACACCGACGACACCGAGGATCTGGTACGCCTCGGCGTGTTCCGCCCCGAGGAGTACCGCACCTTCTACCGCGCCGAGGAATTTCTCTGGGCGACGCGCTGCCATCTTCACCTCGCCGCGGGCCGCGCGGTCGAGCAGCTGACCTTCGACATGCAGGTCGAGGTGGCGGAACGCATGGGCTACAACGACCGCGGCGGGCGCCGCGCGGTGGAATGGTTCATGCAGGACTATTTCCGCCATGCCACCTCGACCGGCGATCTCACCCGCATCTTCCTCACCTCGCTGGAATCCGAGCAGCAGAAGGACGCGCCGCTGCTGCTGCGCATGTTCAAGCGCGGACCCAATGTGAAGGATGGCTACGAGGTGGTGCACAACCGGCTCGCCATCGTCGATCCGATCGCCTTCCTGTCCGACAAGATCAACCTGCTGCGCTTCTTCGAGGAGGGCCTGCGCACCGGCCTGCTGCTGCATCCCGACGCCATGCGGCTGGTGAAGGCCAACCTGCACCTCATCGACGAGGACATGCGGCAGGATCGCGAGGCGCAGCGCATCTTCATGGATTTGCTGCTGAAACACGGCAATCCCGAACGCTCGCTGCGGCGGATGAACGAGCTTGGCGTGCTCGCCGCCTTCATCCCCGAGTTCGAGCCGATCGTGGCGATGATGCAGTTCAACATGTACCACAGCTACACGGTGGACGAGCACACCATACAGTGCATCGGCAACCTGTCGCAGATCGAGCATGGCGACCTGGTCGAGGATCTGCCTGTCGCCTCGTCGATCCTGCGCGAGGGGGTGAACCGCAAGGTGCTCTACATCGCGCTGCTGCTGCACGACATCGGCAAAGGACGCGACGAGGACCACGCGGTGCTCGGCGCGCAGATCGCCCGCCGCGTGGCGCCGCGCCTCGGCCTCAGCAAGCAGGAGAGCGCCACGGTCGAATGGCTGGTACGCTACCACCTGCTGATGTCCGACATGGCGCAGAAACGCGACATCGCCGACCCGCGCACCGTGCGCGACTTCGCCAAGGCGGTGCAGACCCGAGAGCGTCTCGACCTGTTGACCGTGCTGACCGTCTGCGACATCCGCGGGGTCGGCCCGGACGTCTGGAACAACTGGAAGGCAGCGCTCCTGCGCGCGCTCTACCGCCAGACCCGCCGCGGGCTCGAGGACGGGATGGAAGCGCTCAACCGCGAGAACCGTGGCAACGAGGCAAAGCGCGCCCTGCGCGAGGCGCTGTCGGACTGGGACGCCAAGGAACTGCGCACCGAGACCGGGCGGCACTACGAATCCTACTGGCAGGGTCTGCATGTCACCGCGCATGAGGTCTTTGCCCGGCTGCTGCGCGACATCAAGGATGACGAGATCAAGATCGACATCCACCCCGACGAGGACCGCGACGCCACCCGCGCCTGCTTTGCCCTGCAGGACCACCCCGGCATCTTCGCCCGGCTCGCCGGCGCGCTCTCTCTGGTAGGGGCAAACGTGGTGGATGCGCGCACTTTCACCTCGAAGGACGGCTACGCCACCGCGGCCTTCTGGATCCAGGACGCCGACGGCTCGCCTTATGAGGAGGCCCGCCTGCCCCGTCTGCGCGACATGATCCGCAAGACGCTGATGGGCGAGGTGCGCCCGCGCGAGGCGATCGAGCAGCGCGGCAAGCTCAAGAAGCGCGAGCAGGCCTTCAAGGTGCCCACCTCGATCAGCTTCGACAACGAGGGCTCGGACATCTACACGATCATCGAGGTCGACACACGCGACCGTCCGGGCCTGCTCTACGATCTGACGCGCACCCTGTCGGAGAGCCACGTCTACATCGTCTCGGCGGTCATCGCGACCTACGGCGAGCAGGTGGTGGACACCTTCTACGTGAAGGACATGTTCGGGCTGAAGTACTTCACCCCCTCGAAGCAGAAGATGCTGGAACGCAAGCTGCGCGACGCCATCGCAGCAGGGGCGCAGCGGGCCGGGGTCTGATCACCCGCGCCCGTTGCCTTCAAGGGCAGACAAAACAAAAGAGCGGACCCAAGGGCCCGCTCTTCCGTGTTTCTTGGCAGGACCGCAGTCCCATCAGGATTGGCTTACACCAGTTCCAGATTGATCGCCGACTCGCGGCCGTCACGGCCTGCTTCGATGTCGAACGACACTTTCTGGTTGTCTGCGAGGCCGGTGAGGCCCGAACGCTCAACTGCCGAGATGTGCACGAAAACGTCTTTCGAGCCACCATCGGGTGCGATGAAGCCGAAGCCCTTGGTGGTGTTGAACCACTTGACGGTACCAGTTGCCATGGTTGTATTCCTCTATCTGTGTCGCCCACGAAGCGCGGCGACCTGGCGTCTCAACGTCGCATGCTGAGCCGTGGAGGAATCAGGAAACGAAATTCAGTAGCCCTCCCTAAATGGGCCTTTTGGGCCGGAATTACAAGCGATGATCCGATGTCAGGCCATTTCATGCCTCCTGCATTGACTTTCCGGCCGAATTCCCCCATTTACACCGCGTGATCGCCGGTTCCTTACCAGCCCAGGGCCACCCGCCCTGCGCCTGCGATGCCAGATTTCCCGCCGTTGGCACCCTCCCATGGGTCCGGCCTCGCGAAGGAGTTCTTGCGATTACGGCATTCGGGCAATCCGGCCCGTTCGTCCAATCGCAGCCCGCTGCACATCTCCTCCCGCGCGAAGGCGCATATCCGGCGACGGCCCTCGCGGCCCTCCCCGAAAGGATTTTCATGACATTCGACACGCTGGGGCTCCGCCCCGCCCTTCTGGCTCGCCTTGCCGAGCAGAATCTCACTCAGCCGACCCCGATCCAGACCCAGGCCATCCCCGAGGCCCTCGCCGGCCGCGACGTGATGGGCCTTGCGCAGACCGGCACCGGCAAGACCTTCGCCTTCGGCCTGCCGATCGCCGATGCGCTGCTCGCCAGCCAGCAACGCTGCGCACCGAAATCGGCGCAGGCGCTGATCCTCGCCCCGACCCGTGAACTGGCGGCACAGATCCACGACACGCTGTCGTCGGTGCTGACCGGCGCGCACCTGCGTCTGACCCTGGTGGTCGGCGGCAACTCGATCAACGTGCAGTCGCGCAAGCTCGAGAAGGGCACGCACCTGCTGATCGCCACCCCCGGCCGTCTCATCGACCTGATGGACCGCGGCGCGCTGAAGCTCGACCAGGTGTCGCACTTCGTGCTCGACGAGGCCGACCAGATGCTCGACCTCGGCTTCATCCACGCGCTGCGCCGCATCGCCCGCGACCTGCCGTCCAAGCGCCAGACGCTGCTCTTCTCGGCCACCATGCCCAAGCAGATGGACGAGATCGCCCGCGCCTACCTGAACGATCCGGTGCGTATCCAGGTCGCCCCTCCGGGCAAGACCGCCGACAAGATCGAACAGTCGGTGATCTTCGTCGAGACGCCGAAGCGGATCGAAACACTTACCGGCCTGCTCGACGATCACCGTGACGAGTTGGCGCTGGTCTTCTGCCGCACCAAGCACGGCGCCGAGAAGCTCTCGCGCAAGCTTGACCAGGCCGGTTTCGCCGTCGGCGCGATCCACGGCAACAAGAGCCAGGGCCAGCGCAACCGCGCGCTCGACTCGTTCCGCAAGGGCGAGATGCGCGTGCTCGTGGCCACCGACGTCGCCGCGCGCGGCATCGACATCCCCGACGTGCGCCACGTCTACAACTTCGACCTGCCGAACGTGGCGGACAACTACGTCCACCGCATCGGCCGTACCGCCCGCGCCGGGCGCGACGGTCGCGCCGTGAGCTTCTGCGGCATCGAGGAAATGGCCGACCTGCGCGGCATCGAGAAGCTGATCGGCCAGCAGATCGCCACGCTCGGTGGCGAGCGCCCGGCCGAGCCGTCGCGCGGACAGCGCAGCGCCGGAGGCACCGGCGGTGGCCGAGGCCGTCCCGGTGGCAGCAAGCCCGCTGGCAGCGCCGGCAAGCCTGGCGGCGCGCGGCGCCCGCGCGGAGGCCGTGGCCGCCGCAGCGGTGGCGGTGGCGGCGGTGGCCGGGGCAAGGCACACGCCTCGGCCTGATCCGGAGCGAGAAAAGGCGCGGAGCCCCCTCCGCGCCTTTTTCTTTGCATCACGGTCCGGCCACCAGCCCGGCAAAGGGGCGTCACTCCGCCTTCATCGCCGCGTACATCGAATCCAGCAACTCGTGGTTCACCTCAGGGCCACCTAGGAACGGGCGGTCGCGCAGCTCGGTCTTCCGCTCGCCCTCGGGCGCCTCGTAGACCACCGCGCCGTCCTTGATCGTCACCCGTATCTGGATCTGCGCAAGCGTCTCGGGGTCCACCGTTGTCGGATCCTCTGACAGGATCACGAAATCCGCCAGCTTGCCCGCTTCGATCGAACCCTTCCGGTCTTCCTCGAAATGCTGCCAGGCCGGCCAGATGGTCAGCGCCTTCAGCCCCTCCATCACGCTCACCCGCTGCGCGGGGCCGAGGATGTCACCGGAGCGCGTGCGCCGGGTCACCGTGGCCGAGAGAATCCGCATGCTGTCGGGGAAGGCCACTGGCGCATCATGGTGCGAGCCGAACATCATGCCGCGCTCGCGCACCCAGCCTGTGGGTGAGATATTCTCGGCATTCACCGGCCCCACGGTGTGATCGCGGTGCCAATCGCCCCAGTAGTAGGTGTGCATCGGGAAAAGCGACGGGAAAACGCCCAGCTTCTGGATGCTGTCCACCTGGTCTTCACGCAGGAACTGGCCGTGCACCAGCACCGGGCGGTTGGTCGGGGGCCCGTATTTCTGCTCCGCCGCGCCGATGGCGGCGATCAGCATGTCCGAGGCGCCCTCGCCATTGGAATGGGTCAGGATCTGGAAATCATGGCCGAAACACCAGTCGACCGCATCGTTGACCTGCTCCATGGTGATCGCCGCATAGCCCTTGTAGCCCGGCGGGTAGTCCCCGACCGGATCGTAGTAGGGCCGGTCGCGCAGCGCGGTGAAGCCCTGCGGCGAGCCGTCGATGGTCAGCTTGCAGCCGCCCACCCGCACGTGCCCGTCATACTCCTGGCTGACGTTCGCCTCGATGAAGTCGCGGGCTTCCAGCACATCGGGAAAGGCCACCACGTCGATCGGCAACTCTCCCTTGGCATCGACCGCCTTCAGCGCCGCCACGTTGCCCGCGCTCGAGCGCCCCTCCTGCCCGGTGGTGTAGCCGAAACGCGCCCACATTTCCGCCCCTGCCTTGGCAAAGGCTTCGAAGCCTTCGGGGCCCAGCTGGCTCAGCAGCGGCACCAGCGTGCCGAAAAAGGCATATTCCTCCAGCACGCCGTTGGGCGAGCCGTCGTCGCCGCGGCGGATCACCCCGCCGGGAGGGTTCTCGGAGGCGTCGGTGATTCCAGCGATCTCCAATGCTTTGGAATTGGCCACCGCAAGATGCCCCGACTGGTGGATGATCAGGATCGGCACCTCCGAAGACACTGCGTCGAGCTCAACCTTGGTCGGGTGCCGAAGTTCGGCCAGCTGCGCGTTGTCGTAGCCGAAACCGATGATCAGGTTGACGGAGTCCACCACCGCCTGATTGTCCGCGATCCAGTCGCGCAGCCCCTGCTGCAGGCTGGCAATATCGGTCACATCGCCATCGGGCGGGGCGAGCATATTGGCCGACAGCGCCTGGATGCCGCCCATCACCACGTGGCCGTGGCTGTCGACGAAGCCCGGCAGCATGGTGCGCCCGCCCAGGTCGAACATCTCGGTGGCCTCGCCCCTCAGGGCCGAGACCTCCGCCATCGTCCCGACGGCGAGGATCGTCCCGTCCTTCACCGCCACCGCCTCGGCCGTGGGTGCGGCGTCGTTGATGGTGAGGATGGGGCCGCCCGAATAGATCGTGTCGGCCATCTCCTGCGCCAGAGCCCCGCCCGAGGTCAGCATCGTTCCAAGCAGAAAAGCCGCGCCGCGAGTTGCAATCCGCATCGAAAATTCCTCCAGAAACCTTCGCGCCCGCGCACAATCATCACGCGAATCGGCGGCGCTCCAGACGCCGCCACCGAAGCCTAACGTGAGGTAATATTTGCGTCACCCCGCGGCGCGCTTCCGGCGTGGCCACGATGCGACATCGCCCGAGCTACGTCAGCTGCGGCGCAAATCCCCGACTTCGCGCCAGAAGAGCGGCGTCAGCAGAACGTAGACGGTGATCATCTCGAGCCGCCCAAGGTACATGGCGACAGAGAGGATCAGCTTCACCGGATCGGTCATCGTGGCGAAATTCCCCGCCGGGCCGATGATCGGCCCCACGCCCGGCCCGACATTCGCCAAGGCGGTCAGCGCGCCGCTCGCCGACGTCTCGAGGTCGAGCCCGGCGAAATCGAGAGTGATGGTCAAGGCGCCGAAGGTCAGCCCGTAGAACATCATGAAGCTGATCACGCCCTTCATCACGTCTTCGTCCACCCGCGCGCCCTCGTAGTGGATCGCGGTGACGGCGTGGGGCGCGCGGATCGTCTGCATCTTGGCCTTGAGCGCACGGGCAAAGAGCAGCCAGCGCATCGCCTTCGCCCCACCCGCGGTGGAGCCGGTACAGCCGCCCACCGCGGTCAGCAGGAAGAAGGCCACCGCGGCGAAGGGCCCCCAGAGCGTGTAATCGGTGGTGGCATAGCCGGTTGTCGTCACCACGGAAACCACGTTGAAAGCCACGGCCGTGGCGGCCTCGAAGAGGGGCATCCCCTCATCCACCACCAGCCAGACGGTCAACACGGTGATGACGGCGACCAGCGACTTGACCATCGCCGCAACCTGCTCGCTGCGGATCACGCCGCGCAGCACGACCCGCAGGTACCATGCAAAGGGCAGCGCCCCCAAGAGCATGAAGAGCGTGCAGGCCCATTGCAGGAAAGGGCTGGTGAAATGCCCGAAGGACGCGTCATAGCCCGAATAGCCGCCGGTCGAGAGCGTGGTCATCGCGTGGGTTATGGCGTCAAAGACGCTCATCCCGCCCAGCACGTAGACAAAGGCGCAGAGCGCAATAAGGCCGAGATAGATGCGCAGCGTCGCCGAGGCGAAGGCGGCGGCATTGCGCAGCTCCTTCTCGCCCTTGTCAGAGCTCTCGGTGCGGAAAAGCTGCATCCCGCCGACCTGCAGCAGCGGCAGCATGGCGATGCCGGTCACGATGAAGCCCACACCGCCGACCCCCTGCAAGAGCGCCCGCCAGAGTATCACCCCACGCGGCGTCTGGTCGAGCCCGCTCATCACCGTCGAGCCAGTGGTAGTGATGCCCGACATCGCCTCGAAGAGCGCATCCACCGGCGTCAGCCCCCACATCCACAGCGGCACCGCCCCCGCCACGGCGGCAGTCACCCAGACCGACGAGGTCAGCAGGAAAGTCAGAAGCCGGTTCTGCTCGTGGAAATCAGACCATGTCGACAGGCTCACCCCGCCGCCGACCATGCCGACCAGCGCCGCCGACATGGCGAAGGTCCCGCCGGTATCGGGAAAGAGGATCGCCACCACGACCATGAGCAGCGCGAAGAACACGCACACCAGACCGTTGATGAAATAGATGAACGACATGACGGCCTTCTCTCGACGTGCCGGCCCGGCGCTGATGCCGCGCCGGTCCCGAAGCCATGCGGGGCTGACAGCGAGAATTCAACGCGACTTTTGACGCACCGGCAATCGGCATCCCTTCAACACCATCCCCGCGCCGGACGCAACAACCGGCAAACCCCCGCGTGTGCATGATTTGTGCATCGGTTGTCCCCCCTTCCTAGGCCTTCGGGGATAGTCTACCTCTGGCCCCTGCGAACATGTCAAAGGGCCCGCCATCATGAAACCCATCCGCCTGATCTCGGGCATTCTCACGGTCGGCTTCTGGACCCTCGCCAGCCGCGTCCTCGGCGTCGCGCGCGAGATATTCATCCTGGCTTATATCGGGCCGGGTCCGCTGATGGACGCCTTCGTGGCCGCCTTTCGCCTGCCCAACATGTTCCGCCGCTTCTTTGCCGAAGGCGCTTTCAACGCGGCCTTCGTGCCGATTTTCTCGAAAAAATACGAAGGCGAGGAAAATCCGCTGAAGTTCGGCAGCGATGCGATGAACGGGCTGGCCTTCGTGCTGCTGGTGATCTCGGCGCTGGCGCTGATCTTCATGCCTGCGCTGGTCTGGGCCACCGCCGGGGGCTTCGCCGCCGACAGCCGCTTCGACCTGACGGTCGGTTACGGGCGCATCGTCTTTCCCTACATCTTCTTCATCTCGCTTGCCGCGCTCTTCTCCGGCGCGCTCAACGCCACCGGCCATTTCGCCGCCGCCGCCGCCGCGCCGATCCTGCTGAACATCTTCGTCATTGCGGCGATGGTCACCGCGAAGGTCGTCGGAGGCGAGATCATCCATTGGCTCATCTGGGCGATCCCCTTCGCCGGTGTGGCGCAGCTGGCGCTGGTCTGGATCGCCGCCGAGCGCGCCGGGATCCGCCTGCGCCCCGGCCGCCCTGTCTGGACACCCGACATGAAGCGGCTGGTCCGTGTCGCCATCCCCGCGGCGCTGGCGGGCGGGGTCATGCAGGTCAACCTGCTGGTCGGCCAGCAGGTCGCCTCGAACTTCGAGAAGGCCGTGGGCTGGCTCTACGCCGCCGACCGGCTCTACCAGCTGCCGCTCGGCGTGGTCGGCATTGCCGTCGCCATCGTGCTGCTGCCGGACCTCTCGCGCCGCCTCAAGGCCAAGGACAACGTCGGCGCGCGCCATGCCTTCTCCCGCGCGGGAGAGCTGTCGCTTGCCTTGACCATCCCCGCCGCCGTTGCGCTGGTGGTGGTCCCTTTCCCGATCGTTTCGGTACTGTTCCAGCGCGGGGCCACCTCGGTCGCCGATGCGCAGGCGATTGCCTTTGCCGTGGCGCTCTACGGCCTCGGGCTGCCCGCCTTCGTGATGCAGAAGGTCCTGCAGCCGCTCTTTTTCGCCCGAGAGAACACGCGCACACCTTTCTACTACGCGCTGTGGTGCATGGCGGTGAACGCGGCGCTGGCCATCGGTCTCGCGCCGGTGCTGGGCTGGTACGCGCCGGCCATCGCCACCACGGTCGCCGCCTGGACGATGGTGGCGCAACTGGCCTGGGGCGGGCGCAAGCTGGGCGAAGTCGCCCGCTTCGATACCCGCTTCCGCCAGCGCATTTTCCGAATCTGCCTCGCCTCGGCGATCATGGGTGCGATTCTCTGGGGAACCATGCTGGCCCTCGGACCGTTGCTGGAAAGAAGCTACTGGCGGGGCCTCGCGCTCGTCGGCCTGATCGGTGTCGGCATCCTATCTTACGGCATCGCCGGTCAGACCGTGGGGGCATTCCGCCTGTCCGAATTCCGATCTGCATTCCGCCGCAAGGGCTGACACATGACGCTGACATCGCTGATCACCGCCGCCGAGGGTTTCCCCGCCCTCGAACGGCTCTGCCATGCAGCGCAGAGCGAGCTGGTGATGAGCTTCCGCATTCTCGATCCGCAGACCAAACTGCGCAGCCCCGAGCTGCGGCAGCAGGGTCTGGAGGATTGGGCCGACCTGCTGGCCGACGTGGCGCGGCGCGGCGTGACCCTGCGGATGATCATCTCGGACTTTGACCCGATCTTCACCTCGTCTCTGCACCGCAACGCCTGGCGCTCTGCCTCGGGCTTTGCCGAACGGCTTTCGGGGGACGTGCAGATCCTCTGCGCGCCGCACGGTCAGAACGCCGGCTGGCTCTGGCGGTGGGCGATGCGCGGCAAGATCGCGCGCTACATCGCCGAGCTGCGGCGCGAGGAAGAGGGTTCGCTCACGCCGGTGCAGCGCACGGTGCTGAAGGGCGCGGTGCTGCTGCGCCCCGTGACGATTCACCAGAAATTTGCGGTGGCTGACGGCAAGGCCTGCGTCATCGGCGGACTCGACATCAACGAGCGCCGCTTCGACACGCCCGAGCATGACCGCCCCGCCGACGAAACCTGGCACGACGTTTCGATGCAGGTAGACGACCCGGATTTCTCGGCCGCCCTGCGCGCCCATTTCGACGATTGCTGGAATTCCGCGCTGGATTGCGACACGCCCTGCGTTACCGGCCGGGCCGAGCGCCGCGGCAACGGCAAGCGGCCGCAGACCCCGCAGGACCTGCGTCTCGTGCGGACCTTCTCGGCCCCCTGCCCCGGCCTCACGCGGCTTTCACCGCGCGCCGCGGTCATCGAGCACGAAAAGGCGGTGATCGCCATGATCGGCGAGGCGCAGCGCAACATCTACATCGAAACCCAGTTCCTGCGGCACCGCCCGGTGGCCGAGGCTTTGGCCAAGGCCGGTGCGCGCAACGCCGAGCTGCAACTGGTGCTGCTTATGCCCTCCTTCCCGGACCGGGTGCTCTACGAGGGCAACGACGGCTGGGATACGCGCCATGGCCATGCCTTGCAGACCGAGGCGGTGACCCGCGTGCAGCGCGCTTTCGGCGACCGCGCGGCCATCGTCTCGCCCGGCCAGCACGAGAACTCCCCCAAGGAAATCCCCGATCTGCTCGGCTCGGGACCGATCTACGTGCACTCGAAGGTGCTGCTGGTGGATGATCGCGTCGGGCTGGTCGGCTCGGCCAACCTCAACGGGCGCAGCCTGCGCTGGGACACCGAGGCCTCGGTGCTCTTCCGAAAGCCCGACGCGGTGCACGAGCTGCAGCGGCGTCTGGCAAGGACCTGGCTCGGCGATCACCTCAACGGCCACGATCCCGTCGCCGCCCGGACCTGGCGTCAGGCGGCGCTGTCCAACGCCGCCCACCCGCCGCAGGATCGCGAGGGGTTCGTCCTGCCCTATCCGCAGGCGGCGGGGCGAAAGTTCTCGCGCGCCCTGCCGATCCTGCCGGCCGACATGTTCTGATCCGCCGGGATCAGCGCCGCTGCCGCAGCCGTTCGCGCAGCCGCGCCCAGCCGCCGGGCACCAGCACCATCGTGAGCAGGAAGCCCGAGGCAAAGCCGCCGAGGTCCGCAACCCAATCAAGGCTGCCGCCGAAGAGCAGGCCAAAAAGCAGCTGGATTCCCAGCAGGATGCCGATCAGTGAGAAGGCCCGCGCCTGCTGCGCACCCATCTGCCCCAGCCGCAGCCACAGCAGGTAGGTGAAGCCCCCGATCAGCCCGTAGACCGGCGGGAAGGCCCCGATCAGCGGCATCGGCGTGCTCAGGAAGCCATAAGCCAGCGCTCCGCCGACGCTGGACGCCGCGAGGATCGCCAGCGTGCGCGGGGTCCCCAGCGCCTCGCCGACCATCTTGCCGAGCGCCAGCAGCATCACCGCGGCAAACAGCGCATGGCTGAAACTTGCGTGCACGAAGGGATAGCTGAAGAAGCGCAGAAGGTGCTGCGCCTGGAACTGGCCGGTGGACAGCATCCAGTGCCAGATTTCTCCCGAGAAGGCGAAGCGTTGCAGCGCATCGAGCCGCCAGCCCACCGCGCCGGGCCCGCCGAGCAGGCCGCGCGCACCCAGCGAGAAGGCCGCCTCGACCCCGACGATGACCACGGCCAGCGCCGCGATCACCGGCGGCAGGGAATTGAACGGCGAGACATTGTGGTTATGCGCCATGGTGGCCTCTTTCTTGACGGCATGTCGGGGCATGGGTAAGCCAGCCCAGACCGAATTTCCAGACGGAGGAAGCCCATGTCCGAGGCCGGCGTCAACAATTCCGCTTTCACGCCGCGCGTGTTTTCCGGCATCCAGCCCTCGGGCGGGCTGACGCTGGGCAACTATCTTGGCGCGATCAAACGCTTCGTCGACATGCAGGACAGCGGGATCGAGACGATCTACTGCGTCGTCGACATGCATGCGATCACCGTCTGGCAGGACCCCGAGGCGCTGCGCCGGCAGACCCGCGAGCTGACGGCGGGCTATCTAGCCTCCGGCCTCGATCCGGAAAAGTCGATCCTCTTCAACCAGAGCCAGGTCGCCGGCCACGCCCAGCTCGGCTGGATTTTCAACTGCGTCGCCCGGCTCGGCTGGATGAACCGGATGACCCAGTTCAAGGACAAGGCCGGCAAGAACGCCGAGAAGGCCTCGCTTGGGCTCTACGCCTATCCCGCGCTGATGGCCGCCGACATCCTGCTCTACCACGCCACCCACGTGCCCGTGGGCGAGGACCAGAAACAGCACGTCGAGCTGACCCGCGACATCGCCGCGAAGTTCAACCATGACTACGGCACCGAGTTCTTCCCGATGACCGAGCCGGTGATCGAGGGCGCGGCCACCCGCGTCATGAGCTTGCGCGACGGCTCGAAGAAGATGTCGAAATCCGATCCCTCGGATGCCTCGCGCATCAACATGACCGATGACGCCGACGCCATCGCCAAGAAGATCCGCAAGGCCAAGACCGACCCTGACGGGCTGCCGTCCGAGGCCAAGGGCCTCGAGGGACGTCCCGAGGCGCGCAATCTCGTCAATATCTACGCCGCCCTCGCCGGGCAGAGCGTCGACGAGGTGCTCGCCATGGCGGGCGGCAAGCAGTTCTCGGAGTTCAAGCCGATGCTGGTGGATCTCGCCGTCGACAAGCTGGCGCCGATCTCGACCGAGATGGCCCGGCTGATGCAGGACCCGGCGCAGATCGACACGATCCTCGCCAACGGCGCGGACCGCGCCCGCGCCATCGCCGAGCCGATCCTGCAAAGGACCTACGAGATCGTCGGGATGGTCGGCGCCAAGGCCTGACCTTCCGTCCAATCCACAAGCGAGAGGCCGTCCGCTAAGGGCGGCCTTTCGCCTTTTTCCACCTTCCCGCCATGCGCCCTGCAGCGCCGGCGCTTTCGTGCTAAACTCCCCGCCATCGCCTTGGGCTTGTGAGGGAGGACCTGCGCGATGACACTCGCCCCAGACCGCACTTGGATCGCCTGGACCGGGATGGAGACCGACCTGATCTTCAACCACGGCGTCGATCTTCCGCATTTCGCCGCCTTCCCGATGATCGACGAGACCGAGGGCCGCGCCCGGCTGCGTGGCTATGCCGAGGCGCTGATCGCCATCGGCCGCGACACCGGCGCGGGCATCATCCTCGACACGCCCACATGGATGGCCAACCCCGACCGCGCCGCCCCCGTCGGCTACGCGCCGGACGATCTCGGTCGGGTCACCCGCGAGGCGGTGGCGCTGCTGCGCGAGATGGCGGCGGCGCATCCCGACGTTCACACCAGGATCAGCGTGCAGATCGGCCCGCAGGGCGACGGCTACAAGCCCGGCAACGCCGCCGCCGAGGCCTCCGCCGCCTACCACGCGCCGCAGGTGCGCGCGGCGAAAGAGGCCGGGGCGGACATGGTCAGCGCCTACACGCTCGGCGCCGCGGGCGAGGCGATCGGCATCGCCAAGGCCGCCGCGCACGCGGGCATCCCCGCCCTCGTCTCCTTCACCGTGGAAACCGACGGCCGCCTCGCCGACGGCACGCTGCTATCCGAGGCGGTGCAGCGCCTCGCCGGGGCAGCGGACCCGATGGCGATCCTGGTCAACTGCGCCCACCCGGACCACATCGCGGAAGCCTTCGACGGCGGCGAATGGGAGGCGCATCTCGCCGGCATCGTCGCAAATGCCTCGCGCCAGAGCCACGCCGAGCTCGACGCCTGCGACACGCTCGACGATGGCGATCCCGAAGAGCTGGCTGCCCAGCTTGCCGAGATGCAGCGCAACCACCCCGCACTGCGTGTGCTCGGCGGCTGTTGCGGCACCGACCTGCGCCACCTGCGCGAGATCGCCCGGCGCGTGTCGGGCTAGGTCATTACAGGATCAGGAAAGCCCCATGCGCGCCGCCAGCCGCAGCGCGTGGCTCGGGTCCATCGCGGCGGACGGCATCACCCGGTCATAGGCCGCGCGGATCACCGCGCCGATCTCCGGGCGCAGCACCACGCGCCCATCCTCGAGCCGCCCCAGCGGCGAGCGGGACGCAAAGGCGCCATTGCCCCAGGTCAGCATCACCTGTGCCACCTGCGCCAGCGCAAGGTCCTCGGCGGGCATCTGCGACAGGCTCGCGTTCATCCGCAGGAAGACAAAGGCCGCCTTGATCGCGCCGTCGCGGTCGAAGCGGAACACACGGTACTGGGTCGCGCCCTCCGCCTGAAGCCGCGCCACCATTGCCGGCAGCCCGTCGATCATCCGGCCGAGGTCGGGCAGTTCCAAGAGCTCGTCCCAGTCGCGGAAGAAGAAAACCATGACGTTGGCGCCAAGCTCGGGATCATGCTCGGCCATCTTGTGCCCGGACATGGCGCAGACCGCCTCGAAGGCACCCTTCACGACGGACAGCGTCGCATCTTCCACACCGAAGACGATGGGCACCAGCGGCCGCCCCCAGCGGGCGCAGAGGTAGGTCCCGTCATCGCGGGTAAACAGCGCTTCGACCTCGGCAGCGTCCATGGCTCGCCCCTTCTTCTCTTTGGCAAATACGCAGGGCGCAGCGCCCGCCACGCGGCGCTCCACCTGCCACGCCGGGCGCGGCCTTGCAAGGCTGACGGTGCGGGTCAGTCGAAGAGCAGGCCCTGCCCCGGCCCCTGCGGGCGCGGCATCGGCAGGCCGAGGTGGTCCCAGGCCCGCTGCGCCAGCATCCGCCCGCGCGGGGTGCGCTGGATCAGCCCCTGCTGCAGCAGGTAGGGTTCGATCACCTCCTCCAGCGCATCGCGGCTTTCCGAGAGCGCCGCCGAGAGCGTCTCGATGCCCACCGGTCCGCCGGAATAGTTCTCGGCCATCAAGGTCAGGTAGCGCCGGTCGGCGCCGTCGAGACCCAGCTGGTCCACCCCGAGCCGGGTGAGCGCGCCGTCGGCAAGATCGCGGGTGACGACGCCGCCGCCTTCCACGACGGCGAAATCCACCACCCGACGAAGCAGCCGCCCGGCGATGCGCGGCGTGCCGCGTGCCCGGCGGGCGATCTCGCGCGCCCCTTCGGACTCGGCCCGCACCCCGAGCTTCACGGCGTTGCGGCTGACGATCTCGTGCAACTCGTCCTCGGTGTAGAACTGCAGCCGGGTTGGAATACCGAAGCGATCGCGCAGCGGCGTCGTCAGCAGGCCGAGCCGTGTGGTCGCGCCGACCAGCGTGAAAGGCTGCAGCTCGATCCGCACGGTGCGCGCGGCGGGGCCCTCGCCGATCACCAGGTCGAGCTCGTAATCCTCCATGGCCGGGTAGAGCACCTCCTCGACCGCCGGGTTGAGCCGGTGGATCTCGTCGATGAAGAGCACGTCGCGCGCCTCGAGGTTGGTGAGGATCGCCGCCAGATCCCCGGCCTTTGCCAGCACCGGGCCGGAGGTCATTCGGAAGCCGACCCCCAGCTCGCGCGCCATGATCTGCGCCAATGTCGTCTTGCCAAGGCCGGGCGGGCCGTGGAACAGCGTGTGGTCCATCGCCTCGCCGCGCGAGCGGGCCGACTGGATGAACACGCGCAGGTTGGCGCGCGCCTCGGCCTGGCCGATGAAATCGCCCAGCATCTGCGGGCGCAGCGCGCGGCCCTCGTCCTCGGGCAGCGGCTGGGGACGCAGGGTGGGATCGGGTCCGACCATGGATTATCCCTTCGGAGCCAGCAGCTTCAACGCGGCACGGATCAGCGCAGGGGTCTCGGCCTCGGGGTCCTCGCCCGCTGCCTGTGCCACCGCCGAGGCCGCCTCGCCGGGCGCATACCCGAGGTTGCCGAGCGCCGAGAGCGCCTCGGCCTGCGCCGAGGCATTGGGCTTCGGCGCAGGGGCCTTGCGGGCGACAGGCGCGGGCGACGCCACGGGGGTGTCCTCGATCACCACGTCCTCGGCCGAGGTCACCCGCCCCGCGCCCATGGCCATGATCATCGGCGCCTTGTCCTTCAACTCGTTGACCACACGCTGCGCGGTCTTCGGGCCGATGCCCTTGGCGGCCTTGATCGCATTCCAGTCACCGAGCGCAATGGCGCGACTCACCCCGTCCGGCCCCAGCGTTCCGAGGATGGCGAGCGAGGCCTTGGCCCCCACGCCCTGCACCGACATCAGCAGGCGGAACCATTCCTTTTCCACCAGCGAAGGGAAGCCGTAGAGCTGCAACAGATCCTCGCGCACCAGCAGGTCGGTGTAGAGCGCCGCCGCCTCGCCCGGCGCCAGAGACATCAGCACCCGCTCCGAGCAGTAGACCACGTAGCCCACGCCCCGCACGTCGATCAGCGCGTGATCGTCGCCCTTGTAATCCACCCGTCCGGCGATCCGTCCGATCATGCCTTCACCTTCATTCTCTGCGCGCCCTGATGATGCGCGTGACATATGGCGATGGCCAGCGCGTCCGCCGCGTCGGGGCCGTGGATGACCACGCCCGGCAGCTGCATCCGCACCATGTGGTCCACCTGCGCCTTTTCCGCGTGGCCGACCCCGACCACCGTCTTTTTCACCGTGTTGGGAGCGTATTCGCCGATCTCGAGCCCGAACTGCGCCGGCACCAGCATGG
Source organism: Salipiger mangrovisoli (assembly GCF_015223355.1). Taxonomy (GTDB): domain Bacteria; phylum Pseudomonadota; class Alphaproteobacteria; order Rhodobacterales; family Rhodobacteraceae; genus Salipiger; species Salipiger mangrovisoli. Next base: position 55,452 of record NZ_JADFFK010000015.1, read on the forward strand.
CGATGCCCCGAGCCTGCCCGAGCTTCAGCGTGCCCGCGCCGTCCCGGTTGACGAAGGTCTGTTCCACCGCCGCGATCTCGGGCTGCCAGCGGTGCAGCACGTCGGTCAGCTGCTCGTGCAAGGTCAGCAGACGCGCGGCAAGCGTACCGGGTCCCGAATCGCAGGTGCCGTTGGCGACATGCCGCAAACGGCTGCCCTCTGCCTCGATCACACCCCAGCCGAGGTGTCTGAGGCCGGGATCGATTCCGATGACCCTCATTCTTGCCTGCCCGTTCTTGTTTTCCTGCCTCTGAATTAGCACGAAACGCGAACATCCGCCAAGCCCTCGACCCCGTGCATTTTTTCCCTGCGGTCCGGCGGTCACTCAGGCCACGGGATCGAGGCCCGCAGGGGGTATCCGACGGGTCCTCCCCGACCCATTCCGCCCGAAATTTGGGAGATATTGCAGGCATTTTGCTTAAATCGAATGCTATGTGAAAACTGCAGATCGACCATGCGTTTTTGACCAGTTGTTAGAAATGCCCGGCGGCTCTATCTCCCGCTCAGAATTCAGGCACTTTAAAAACTTCCGTACAAGGACACTGACCCATGGCTGCTTATGACTACTCGCGCGACGCTGACGGCGCCGCTGGTCTGGCAGGTCGCATCGGGAACGTCTTCGTCACCGGCTTCGCGCCCGTCGCCGCTGATGAGACCCCCCGTTCGGCCGGCCTCTTCGCAACTCTCTTCGGCATGTTCGCCGAGTGGAACGACACCCGTCTGACCCGCAAGAGCCTGATGGCTCTGACCGACCGCGAACTCGACGATATCGGCCTGACCCGCGCCGACATCCCGGTGATCGCACGTCGTCGCTGATCTCATGCGAGATCATGCACAAAGGCCGCTGTCCTGATCGGGACAGCGGCCTTTCTTATTTGGACCCAAACGATCCGATGTCGGCGGCGACGGGCCGCCCCTGAAAGTCAGCCCAGGAACGCCTGTAGGTGGATCCCGATCCAGAGCGTGACCGGATCAACGCCCAGAACCCAAGCTCCCAGCCGATCGGCAAAGCTGCCCTTGGCCAGCGTCTCGACGTGTTCGGCGTAATTCGCGGCCCCGAGGTTGGCCAGCATCAGGCCCTTGAAGGCCGCCATCCCCATGAGCACGGTCAGCACGGGAACGAGGGAGCCAACCCGCGGCGTCTTCAGCTTGCGGATCGGCTTATGTTCGATCACCCCGTGTCGGCTGATCTTCGTGACATAGCCTTGCGCCAGCTTGCGGTGCTTTTGCGTAACAGCCCGCTGGCGCCGCTCGAAACTCTTCAGAGCGCTTTCCATACCGGGAACCCTCTCGATACCATACAAATACGTGGCGTATTTGCAGGTAAAGAGAGGCGAAATTTAGGCAAGATAACGGCAATCCTGCCGTGTTTCGATCACGACGACTTGCGCAGCGTAAGCGTGACCCATTCGCCGATTTCATCACGGCGCACCAGCTCAACACCCTGCGCTGCATAGGCCGCAACGACCTCATCCGCCTGGCGGATCAGGATGCCAGAGAGGATCGCATACCCCCCAACGGCAAGATGCGCCGCCATATCAGGGGCCAAATCGATCAGCGGCTGCTTGAGGATGTTGGCGAAAACAAGATCGTAGGGAGCGCGTGCCGCCAGATCGGGATGACCGAAGCCGGCCGCCTCGACGCAGATCACCTTGCCTTCGAGATTGTTGGCGCGGACGTTGGCCTCGGCGACCTCGACGGCGACCTCGTCGATGTCCGACACGATCACCGGGTTCGGCCAGATGCGCGCTGCGGCCATGCCAAGCACGGCGGTGCCGCAGCCGATGTCGGCGACGTTCTGACCGACCATGCCTTCGTTCGACAGCCGATCGAGGGCGCGCAGGCAGCCCAGCGTGGTGCCGTGGTGGCCGGTGCCGAAGGCCATGGCAGCCTCGATCAGCAAGGGCTCGGCGCCCTCGGGGATCTTGTCGGCATCATGCGAGCCGTAGACGAAAAAGCGCCCGGCTTCGACCGGGGTCAGTTCGCGGCGCACCTTGTCCACCCAATCCTGGTCCGGCACTTCCGAGATCACGAAGGGAGCGGCATTGAAGGCCGCGGCGAGCAGCGCCAGCTCCACGTCGTTGGGCTTGCCGAGGAAATAGCCGCCCACCTCCCAGGTACCAGAGCCGTCCTCGATCTCGAATACGCCGACGCCAGTGGGTTCGGGATCAATCTCTTCGATGGCCTCGCCCAGGGCCTCGGCGGCGGTCTTGTCGCTCAGCTTGGTGAAGGCGGTCCAGGTCTTGGCCATGTCATGCTCTCCTATCAGGGGTTGGCCTGCCCGATACAGCGTTTGGGCGTGGCGCGCCAGCCTGCATGCACCGGCGGGCGCTTGCGTCCCCCCTGGAAAACAACGCCCCGCCGGAGAGGCGGGGCACATCGGAAGGTCAGCGCGGGATCAGACCCATTTTGCCATCGGCGGCAGGCTCATCAGCACCGCGTCGGGGTCATGGCCGGTCGCCAGCCCGAACTTCGTGCCGCGGTCGTAGACGAGGTTGTACTCGGCATAGAGCCCGCGGTGGACAAGCTGCGCGTCCTTCTCCGTCTCGCCGAACCCCATGACCCGGCGCCTTTCGACCAGCGGCAGGTAAGCCGGCAGGAAGGCGCGGCCGATGTCCTGGGTCAGCGCGAAATCCGCCTCCCAGTCGCCGGTGTTCCGGTCGTCCATGAAGATGCCGCCGACGCCGCGCGCGCGCTTGCGGTGCGGGATGTAGAAATACTCGTCCGCCCAGGCCTTCAGCTCGGGGTAGAGCGCCTCGCCATGCGGGTCGAGATGGGCTTTCTGGATGGCGTGGAAATGCGCCGTGTCCTCTTCGTACTCGAGGCAGGGATTGAGATCCGATCCACCGCCGAACCACCAGGCCCCCGGCGTCCAGAACATGCGGGTATTCATATGCACCGCCGGCACATGCGGGTTCTGCATGTGGGCGACGAGGCTGATCCCGGAAGCCCAGAAGCGCGGGTCCGCCTCGATCCCCGGCACGCCGCGCGCCGCCATGGATTTCTGCGCCGCTGCGCCAAGCGTGCCGTAGACCGTCGAGATATTCACTCCGACCTTCTCGAACACCCGGCCGCCGCGCATCACGCTCATCAGCCCGCCGCCCGCGTCGCTGCCGTCATCGGCGGTTCGGGTGGTCGGCGTTACCTCGAAACGGCCCGGAGCGGCATCGGACAGCGGCCCTTGCGCGTGACTGCCCTCCAGCCCTTCGAAGGCTGCGACGATCTCGTCCCGAAGCGCGCGGAACCAGGCCGAGGCGCGCGCCTTGCGCGCATCGAACACGTCAGTCATCTCGTCTCTCCTGCCCGGCTCAATGCATCGGCGCGCCGACCGGGTCGATCAGCGTGCGGCCGCCGTCCACGGTCATGATCTGGCCGGTCATGAAACCCGAGGCGTCCGAGGCAAGGAACTGCACCGCCTCGCACACTTCGTCCGGACCCGCGATGCGCCCGGCAGGCGTGTGCTTCTCGATCTCCTCGCGGTAGCCGGGGTGCTCCTTGAGGATGTTCTTCAGGCTCGAGGACATCAGCGAGCCAAAGGCCACCGAGTTCACCCGGATCTTCTGGTCGGCCAGCGACACCGCCAGCGAGCGGGTCAGCTGGTCGAGCGCCGCGACCGAGACCGAATAGCCCAGCAGATGCGGATTGGTGCGGCTGGCGGCAATCGACGAGATGTTGATGATCGACCCGACGCAGCGGCTGTCCTGCCCCTCCGCCTGCTTGATCATGCGCTTGGCGACGATCTGGCTGAGACGCATGGCCGGCATCAGGTTCTGACCGATCATCGTCTCAAGCGAGATATCCTCGCAGTCATGCACGTCGGTGGGCAGGATCTGCCGCGCACCGTTCACCAGGATGTCGACGCGGTCATAGGCGTCGAGCGTCGCCGAGAGCAGGTTGGCCAGCGTCAGCTTCTCGCGCAGGTCACCGGCGAAGTAGCGCATGGTGCTCTCTTCCTCGACCGGTCCGCATTCCTTGGCCAGCCGGTTCTCGTCCATATCCGCGAACATGACGTTGGCGCCGCGCGATGCAAAGTGCCGCGCGATCGCCAGGCCAACGCCATTGGCAGCCCCGGTGACGATGGCAGTCTTGCCTTCGATGGAAAAACTCATGGGAATCCCTTGAATGTTTGCGCCAAATTAGCCGCAATCAGCGCCCTGGGCGAGTGGCGTGAAGGATCTTGAACCGTGAATCTCCCGCGATCTCGTCGGAGTTGCGGAAGCGTTCGGCAAGTCGCGCCTCATAGGGCAAGTGCCGGTTGGCAACCAGCCACAGCTGGCCCGAGGGCTTCAACAACCGCGCCGCCGCATCGATAAACGCCTGCCCGAGCGAGGGCTCGGCCTTGCGCCCGGTGTGGAAAGGCGGATTCATGATCACCGCATCGAGCAGCGCCGGGGGTTTCCAGCTCAGCGCATCAGCCCAGTGGAACTGCGCGCGCGGATCGGCGACGTTGCGGCGCGCACAGTCGAGCGCGTCATGGTCGGCCTCGACGAGATGCAGCGCGGCGATCTTCTCGCGGCGCAGGATGCCGTTCGCCAGCCCGCCCCAGCCCGCGCCAAGATCGGCGACATTTGCGCCCAGCTTCTCGGGCAGCGCGGCAAGCAGCGCCTCGCTCGCCGGGTCCGGTCCGTCGGCCGAGAACACGCCCGGCGCGGTCCACTGCCCCCCGGGCAGCTGCGCCGGCCCCCGGGCCCAGTCGGCAAAGGCATCGGTGGCGGCGAACCAGATGGTCTTGCCATGCGCCTTGGACACCTGCCCGAGAATCTCGGTGCGCTTGCGCAGCGCCTTGAGGCAGGCATCGATGCCGTCGGTCTTCTGGCCGTCAACGATCACCAGCCCCCCTTTCGCGGCGGCATTGGCCTCGGCGATCCAGGCCTCGGCCCGATCGCGGGCACGGGGAAGGAAGACGATGGCGGCCGCAAACTCGCCCTCGGGGGCGAGCGTGACGGTCCATCCGCGGCGCTCCCAAGCAGCATGGTCGGGGGCCAGGCGCTGGACGACGGTGCAGCGCTCGCGCGGCAGGTCCTCGGCGTCGAAATCGCCCGGCGCGCCGAGCAGAAGGATGCGCCCTTCGGAGGGCAGGTCGAGACCTCCCTCGAGCGCGAAACTCAATCGGGTATCAGACATGGCAGAACCACCGCAGAGGGCGGATCACTCCTTTTCCATGGTGCATTGCAGCGGATGCTGGTGACGCCGGGCAAAATCCATGACCTGACCCACCTTGGTCTCGGCGATCTCGTGGCTGAACACGCCGACCACCGCGACCCCCTTCTTATGGACGGTGAGCATGACCTCGAAGGCCTGCGCATGGGTCATGCCGAAGAAGCGTTCGAGCACATGCACGACGAATTCCATCGGCGTGTAGTCATCGTTCAGCAGCAAAACCTTGTAGAGCGGCGGGCGTTTGGTCTTCGGCTTGGTCTGCAGCACGACGTCAGCATCGCCCTCGCCATCGCGGGGGGCGTTGCGGTCGGACATGCGAAGATTGAGGGCCATGACAGGGTGGATCATCTCGGGGACGCTTGTGCTTTACGAGTGCTTTGCGGTTCCGGCTTTGAAGGGTCTATATAAATCCAAGGAGCCGCGGAGAAAAGACCCGTGGCCGGGAGAGACGTGAATATGGCTCGGAAACTGCAAACAATCGGCTTCGATGCCGATGATACGCTCTGGCACAACGAGCGGTTCTTCACGCTCACGCAGGAGCGATTCGCGGAATTGCTCGCCGATCACGCCGAGCGCGCGCATCTCGAGGCACGGCTGCTCGCCGCCGAGACGCGCAACATCGGTCACTACGGTTTCGGCGTGAAGGGCTTCGTGCTTTCCATGGTCGAAACCGCCGTCGAGGTGACCGAGGGTCGCGTGCCGGGCTCGGTCATCGGCGAGATCCTCGCTGCCGGGCAGGAGATGCTCGCCCATCCGGTGGAGTTGCTGCCACACGCGCAGGAGGCGGTCGAAACCTTGGCCAGCGCGCACCACCTGGTGCTGATCACCAAGGGCGACCTTCTGCATCAGGAGCGGAAGCTGGCTGCCTCCGGCCTGGGCGAGCTCTTCGACGCCGTCGAGATCGTCTCGGACAAGCGCCCCGAGACCTACGCCCGGATCTTCGGCGCCTCGCCCGGCGGGACCGAGGGCGCGATGATGGTGGGCAATTCCCTGAAGTCCGACGTCAACCCGGCCATCCGCGCGGGCGGATGGGGAGTCTTTGTGCCGCAGGATCTGGCCTGGAGTTTCGAGCACGACGAAAGGCTGGATCACCCCCGCTTCCGCGAGATTCCCCACCTTGGCGCGCTCGCAGAGCTTGTGGAGTCAATCGGCTGACCCAAGGTCGCGGCACCGCGCCGTATTCGCGCCGCATTCCCGCTTATAGTGGTGACTCCGGTGGTTCGCCACCAAATGTGGGAAATCACGATCCAGAAAACAACAGAAAATCAAGGCATTGCAGACTTTATTTTTTGAGTGTCGCGTGTTACCGTTTCCGCAAACTAGAACAGTTGGCCACCGGAAAACCGGAGGCGAGAGGCAGAGAAGGCGAAAACCGTGACGGGACGGCGCAGGCAGCGACCGGGCCGAGCAGGCCTGTATATTTTTACATTCATCTGGCTCGCCCTCGTGGCGCCGCTCGGAGCATGGGCTGCGCCCTACGCCGCGATCGTGATGGATGCTCGATCAGGCGAAGTGCTCTTCTCCGAAAACGCAGAGACCCGTCTCCATCCGGCCTCGCTGACCAAGATGATGACGCTCTACATCGCCTTCGAGGCGGTCGAGCATGGCGAGATCAGCATGGACACCGTGGTCACGATCTCGAAGAACGCCGCCGCAGAGCCGCCCTCGAAACTGGGTCTGCGCTCCGGCCAGAAGATCGCGCTGCGCTATCTCGTGCGCGCCGCCGCAGTGAAGTCCGCCAATGACGCGGCCACTGCCATCGGCGAGGCCATCGAAGGGTCGGAAGCGGCCTTCGCCCGCCGCATGAACCGCACGGCCAAGGCGCTGGGAATGACCCGCACCACCTTCAAGAACGCCAACGGTCTGACCTCCGACGGCCACCTCTCGACCGCCCACGACATGGCGATCATGGGCCGTCACATCCTCTATGATTACCCTGGCTACTATAACATCTTCTCGCGCGTCACCACCGATGCGGGGATGCGTCAGGTGGCCAATACCAACCGCCGCTTCCTCGCCGCCTACAAGGGCGCCGACGGGATCAAGACCGGCTACACCCGCGCCGCGGGCTTCAACCTCGTCGCCTCGGCGGAACGCGGTCGCGAGCGGATCATCTCCGTCGTCTTCGGCGGCACCTCGACCGCCGCGCGCAACGCCAAGAGCGCCGAGCTGCTCGATCTCGGCTTCAAACGCGCAGCGACCAATGTGGCGCTGCGCCGTCCGGCGAAGCCGCCCTACATGGGCCGCGTCGGAGGCGGCAGCGAGATGCTTGTCGCGGGGGCCGACACAGAGGATTCCGGCCTGCGCGGCAAGTCGATCCGCGTGGCCGCGGCAGCCGTCAACAAGAGTCTGCGACCGCAGATCCGTCCCGGCGTGAGCAGCGCGGACGTGGCGCCGCTGGTGGCCGGCGTAGAGGACGACATCAACAGCCTTCTGGAAACCGTGCAGGTCGCCGCCGTCGCCCCTGCGGTCTCCGAGACGCCAACCCCCATCGATGTCAGCAAGGTCGCCGATGCCGTCGCCGTCGCGCAGGTTGCCGAGGAAATGGTGGTGGCCGAAGGCGACACCGGCATCGCGCCCGATTCCTCGATCAAGCCCGTACGTCGGCCGCAGGCGATGGCCCTTGCCAGCGCCCCCGCCCCGACCACGGCCCCCGTCATCGCCGAGCCCGAGCCCGCGGCAGTTGCCGTCGCCTCCGCCGAACCCGCGACGCAGGAAGTGGTCACCCGCGTCTCTACCTCGGGCGGGCGTCACTGGGGCATCAACGTCGGCCGCTACCCCAGCCGCTATGCCGCGGAAAAAGTGCTGCTGCAGACGGCCCTGATGGAGACATCCACGCTGGACGGCTCGCTGCGCAAGGTGGTGGACCGCTCTGGCGGCTTCGACGCGAACTTCATGGGGCTGACGCGCGAGACCGCCGATCTTGCCTGCCGCCGCCTCCAGGCGCGCCAGGTCACCTGCTTCATGATCGGGCCGGGCTGACCCCCGCCCCTTCTCGGTGTGCAAGACCCCCGGACCCCGCGTCCGGGGGTTTTTCTTTGTCGCCGTGGCGCGGGCCGCGTTCTGCCGGCAGAACCCTTACCCCCAGAAACGACAAACCCCCGAAAGGCAGAGCCCCGGGGGTCGTCAACTTCTTCGTGTCGGAAGGTCAGCTGCCTGACCTCACGAGAACGGTCTTACGAGCCTAAACTCAGAGGAGACCTTCGCGCTGTGCCTTCTTGCGCGCCAGCTTGCGGGCGCGGCGGACGGCCTCGGCTTTCTCGCGAGCCTTCTTCTCGGACGGTTTCTCGAAATGCTGCCGAAGCTTCATTTCACGGAACACGCCTTCGCGTTGCAGCTTCTTCTTCAGAGCGCGGAGCGCCTGATCGACGTTGTTGTCGCGAACACTAACCTGCATGTGGTTTTCACCACCTTTCTAGTTTTGAGTTGCAAGGAAATTGCAGGAAGCCGGTCTATAGCAAGGGTTGCCAATCTTGTCTAGACTCCTACCCATTGAGTCGAAGGAGAGGCCCCATGAGTGAAGAAATTGCCGGGCGCTTGCTGGATGCGGCGCTTCCCCATGTCGCCTTCGACGGTTGGTCCGAGACGACTTTCCGCGCGGCGGCAAGCGATGCTGGGATCGATCCCGTCGTGGCCCGCGGGCTGTACCCGCGCGGCGCGGTGGACCTGGCGATCGCTTACCACCGGCGCGGCGACGACGCTATGTCCGCGCGCCTCAAGGAAATTGACCAGTCCGAACTGCGCTTCCGCGACCGTGTCGCGCTGGCAGTCCGCACCCGGATAGAAGCAGTCGATGATCGCGAAGCCGTGCGCCGCGGCACCACGCTCTTCGCGCTGCCGATCTATGCACCCGACGGTGCCAAACTGATCTGGGGGACCGCCGACCGCATCTGGACCGAGCTTGGCGACGCCACGCGGGACTTCAACTGGTACACCAAGCGGGCAACGCTGAGCGCCGTCTATTCGTCGACCGTGCTTTACTGGCTGGGTGACGAATCGCCGGACACCCATGCCACATGGGAATTTCTCGACCGCCGGATCGAGGACGTGATGCGCTTCGAGAAGACCAAGGCGAAGGTGCGCGGCACGCCTGTTCTGGGCAAGGTACTCGCTGCCGGGCCGGAAAAGCTCCTCGGCCGCCTGCGCGCACCGAAGAGTCCGCGCCATGGCCTGCCGGGCGGCTGGACCGCGCCGCGCTGAGCCCCCTGCCCTTCCGCAAGACAGCAAGACAGGACGACCAATGACCAAAACCATGCGCGCCGTCGAGATCTCGCAGCCCGGCGGCCCCGAGGTGCTGCGCCTGACCGAGCGCCCCGTTCCCGAGCCCGGCCACGGGCAGGTGGTGATCCGTGTCGCGTATGCGGGCGTGAACCGCCCCGACGCGTTGCAGCGCGCCGGAAGCTACGCCCCGCCGCCCGGTGCCTCGGACCTGCCCGGACTCGAATGCTCGGGGGAGGTGGTCGCCACCGGCCCCGGCGTCCAATGGCCCGCCGTCGGCGATGAGGTCTGCGCGTTGCTGCCCGGCGGCGGCTATGCCGACTATGTCGCAACCCCCGCCGCCCATTGCCTGCCCGTGCCCGCGGGCATGGGGCTGCGCGAGGCCGCCTGCCTGCCCGAGACCTTCTTTACCGTGTGGAGCAACGTTTTCCAGCGCGGCGGGCTTCAGGCCGGGGAGCGCTTCCTCGTGCACGGCGGCTCCTCGGGCATCGGCACCACGGCGATCCAACTCGCTGCCGCCTTCGGCGCGCGGGTCTTCGCCACCGCTGGCTCGGCCGACAAATGCGCCGCCTGCGTGGACCTCGGGGCCGAGCGCGCGATCAATTACCGCGAAGAGGATTTCGTCGAGGTGATGCGCGGGCTCGGCGGCGCGAACCTGATCCTCGACATGGTTGGCGGCGACTATATCGCGCGCAGCGTCAAGGCGCTGGCCGACGAGGGACGGCTGGTGCAGATCGCCTTCCTGCAGGGCCCCAAGGCCGAGCTGAACTTCGCGCAGGTCATGGCGCGGCGGCTGACGATCACCGGCTCGACCCTGCGCCCGCAGAGCGATCTGGCCAAGGCGCGCATCGCCGAAGCGCTGCGAACCCAGGTCTGGCCGCTGCTCGAAGCGGGCCGGGTCGCCCCGGTGATGGATTCCGATTTCCCGCTGGATCAGGCCTCGGAGGCGCATGCGCGCATGGAAGGCTCGACGCACATCGGCAAGATCGTCCTCAAGGTCGCCTGACCGGCCCTTCCGGCGCGGCAACTCTCGCTGCCGCGCCGTGCCGTCACGCCACGGCGCGGCGGTAGAAATGCCAGCTCGCGTGGCCGAGCAGCGGCAGCACCACCATCAGCCCCAGCAGCAGCGGCAATGAGCCAAGCACCAGCAGAACGGCGATCACCGCCCCCCAGCAGAGCACCACGCGCGGGTTCTTCTGGAGCACGTGGATCGAGGTCATCACCGCAACCGGCGCTCCGACGTGCCGGTGCAGCAGCAGCTGGAACGAGACCCCCGAGACCGCCAGCGCAGCCAATGCGAACAGGAAGCCCACGCCACAGCCGAGCACGATCATCCACCAGCCGCCGGTGGTGTTGAACACGTCCGACAGGAAAGCCGCCATGCTTTGATGCGGCGCCGGCCCCATGGTCACCATGTGGATGAAATGCGCCGTCAGCATCCAGGCGCAGAACAGCGCGATGAGGTAGAGCCCCATCACCAGCATTGCCCCGAAGGCCGGCGAGCTCAGCACCGAGAAGGCGTCGCGCCAAGTGGCTTCGAGCCCCATCTCGCGCTTGCGGCTCATTTCGTAGAGCCCGACCGCCGCCATCGGCCCGATGATCGCAAAGCCCGCCGCCATGGGGAAGAGCAGCGGCAGCAGCGCCTGATGAAACGCCATGCCCATCAGCAGAAGACCCATGACAGGATAGATAAGCACGATGAACAGCACGTCGCTGCGGCAGGCCTTGAAGTCCTCCCAGCCAGCGCGCAGCGAGTCCGAGATGTCCGACATGGCCATCGTCCGCACCCGCCGCGGCGTGTGGGCATGATCCGTCCCCAGCTCGCGCGTTGCGGCCGAGACGTGTGATCCCGCGGACGAGAGCTGCTGCGCAGCCCAGCTCAGCGGGTTTCCGATCGTATGAGGTGTCTGTGCCATGAGCCTCCTCCCTTGGCGTCGCGCGCAGCGCCAATCGCGGGTCTGGTCCTGGCACGCGCCGAAGACCAGACGGGCCGGCCACGCGTATGTCCCCACCCTAGCACGAAACACCCTCGCGGTGCATCACCTCGGCGCGATGCGCGGCCGGCAGCGCCGCATATCCCCCTTGCCCCCGCCTGCGCTCCGTCGCAGGGTCTGGCGCAAACACCAGTCAGGAGGACACGCCGATGGCCGAGACAGCCCGCACCGTCATCATCGAGGAAAACGGAGGCCCCGAGGCGCTCAAGCTGGTCGACTGGCCGGTGGGCGAGCCCGGCCCCGGCGAGATTCGCATCCGCCACAAGGCCTGCGGCCTCAACTTCATCGACTGCTACCAGCGCTCGGGCCTCTACCCGCTGCAGCTGCCGCATGCCCTTGGCATGGAGGCCGCCGGCGTGATCGAGGCGGTCGGCGAAGGCGTTACCCACCTCGCGCCCGGCGACCGCGCCGCCTATGCCGCCACCCCGCCCGGAGCCTACACCGAAGCGCGGGTGATGCCCGCCGCGCAGGTCTGCAAGCTGCCCGAGGACATCTCCTTCGAGGAGGGCGCGGCGATGATGCTGAAGGGGCTGACCGTGCAGTACCTCTTCCACCGCACCACCCCGCTGAAGAAGGGCGACACGGTGCTGTTCCACGCCGCGGCGGGGGGCGTCGGGCTGATCGCCTGCCAATGGGCCAAGTCCGAGGGCATCCGCCTGATCGGCACCGCCGGCTCTGACGAGAAGTGCCAGCTGGCGCTCGACCATGGCGCGGACGCCTGCATCAACTACAACACCGAGGATTTCACCAAGCGCACCCGCGAGCTGACGGATGGCAAGGGCGTCGACGTGGTGATGGATTCCCTCGGCAAGTCCACCTTCATCGGCTCGCTCGACTGCCTAAAGCCGCTCGGGATGATGATCTCCTTCGGCAATGCCTCGGGCCCGGTGGATGCCTTCAACCTCGGCATCCTCGCGCAGAAGGGCTCGCTGAAGGTCACCCGCCCGACGCTCTTCGCCCATATCGCCGACCCGGCCGCCTGCCAGGAAATGGCGGCGATGCTCTTCGGCAAGGTCTCCTCGGGCGCGGTCAAGATCCGCATCGACCAGCGCTTCCCGCTGGCCGAGGTCGCCGACGCCCACCGCGCGCTCGAGGCGCGCAAGACCACCGGCCAGACCATCCTGACCCTGGAGTAAGGGCGGCCGCCGGACCGGCCCGGGAAAAGGAAAACGGCGCGGGGCTATCCCCGCGCCGTTCCCGTCTCAAACAGGGCCGCAGCCCCGGAAACCCGCCAGTTGATCAGGCGATCTCGACCAGCTCGATGGCAAAGGTCAGGTCCTTGCCCGCAAGCGGGTGGTTGGCGTCGAGCGTCACTTCGGTGTCGGTCACCTCGACCACGGTCACCTGCACCACCTGGCCAGTCGGCGTCTGCATTTGCAGCGGCGTGCCCAGGTCGAGCGGGATGTTGTCGGGGATCTCGGCGCGCGGCACGGCCTGGCGCGCCTCGGGGTGGACAGGTCCGTAGGCTTCATCGGCGGGCACTTCGACGGTCTTCTTGTCGCCGACGGTCATGCCGGGGATCGCCTTGTCGAGGCCGGGGATGATCTGGCCCGAGCCGACCTGGAATTCCAGCGGGTCGCGGCCTGCGCTGGAATCGAAGGTGGTGCCGTCATTCAGCGTGCCGGTGTAGTGAATACGCACGGTATCGCCGGTCTTGACCTGCGTCATGGGAATCTCCGTTCTTTGGGGGAAGTCGTGGATGGGACGAGGCCACCTGTCGCGGCGGGTGCTCGTTTGCTCTCCTCCCCAACCTAAGCATCGTGGACCGAGATTGCAAAGAGGATGTCCGACGCCGTATCAGCGGCACCTCGGCATCGCTCCAAGCCTCGGCAAATTCAGCTTTCCGACCGGCCCCTGCCCGTGCCACCCTGCGCCGGATCGCGAGGAGAAAGGCACCACGATGACGCCGACGACGGCACCCACCGGCATCACCACCTGCGTCTTCGACGCCTATGGGACGCTCTTCGACGTTTCCGCCGCCGCTCGCCGCGCCGCCGAGGCGCCAGGGCAGGACCGGCTGGCGCAGGTCTGGCCCGCGCTCTCGGCCGACTGGCGGCGCAAGCAGCTCGAATACAGCTGGCTGCGCGCGGTGACCGGCGATCATTGCAGCTTCTGGCAGGTGACGCAGGACGGGCTCGACTGGGCGATGGAGAGGCACGGCCTGCGGGACACCGATCTGCGCGAGACGCTGCTCGGCCTCTACTGGGAACTCTCCGCCTACCCCGAGGTGCCGAAGCTCCTCGCCACGCTGAAGGCGCAGGGGCTGCACTGCGCCATCCTGTCGAACGGCAGCCCCGACATGCTGGACGGTGCGGTCTCCAGCGCCGGTCTCGAGAGCTATCTCGACGCGGTGCTCTCGGTGGAGGACGTAGGCGTCTTCAAGCCCGCCCGCGTCGTCTACGATCTCGTCGGCCAACGCTTTGGCACGGAACCGGGCGCGGTGCTCTTCGTTTCTTCCAACGGCTGGGACGCGGGCAGCGCGGCGGCCTATGGCTTCACCACCGCCTGGGTCAACCGCGCCGGCGAGCCCATGGACCGTCTGCCCGGCCGCCCGCAGCACGTTCTGAGCGACCTGACCACAATCCCGGAGCTTCTTTGATGCCCGAGTTCACCACCTCCGACGGCCTGTCGATCCACTACACCGACGAGGGCCACGGCATTCCGCTGCTCTGCCTCGCCGGGCTGACCCGAGACGGGCGGGACTTCGACTATCTCGCGGCCCATCTCGACCCCGCGAAGGTGCGGCTGATCCGCATGGACTATCGCGGGCGCGGGCAGTCCGACTGGACCGATCACGCCAGCTACACCATCCCCATAGAGGGCCGGGACGCGGTGGAACTGATGGACCACCTAGGGCTGAAACAGGTGGCGGTGCTCGGCACCTCGCGCGGCGGGCTGATCGCCATGGTTCTGGCCGCCACGGTGAAGGACCGGTTGCTCGGCGTCGCCCTGAACGACATCGGCCCCGTGATCGGCACCGAAGGGATCGCGGTCATCAAGGACTACATCGGCCGCAACCCGGTGTGGAAGACCTACGACGAGGCCGCCGAGGCCATGGCACTTGGCATGACCGCCTTCGAGGGCGTGCCGCCCGGGCGCTGGATGGAGGAGGTGACGAAGTTCTATCGCGAGACTCCCGACGGGCTGCAGATCCAGTACGACCCACGCCTGCGCGACGCCGTGCTCGAGGCCGGCGCGCAGCCCGCGCCGGATCTCTGGCCGCTCTTCGATGCCTTCAAGGGATTGCCGCTCTGCGCCCTGCGCGGAGACGGCTCGACGCTGCTGACCGCCGAGACCTTTGCCGAGATGCAGCGCCGCCGCCCGGACATGATCGCCGCCGAGATCCCCGGCCGCGGCCACGTCCCGTTCCTCGACGAGCCCGAGTCGCTGGACGCGCTGCGGCGCTGGCTGAAGATGCTCGGCTAGGCTTCAGTCGAGGTTGAACACTCGGTTCGGGTGCAGCTCACCGGCCTTGAAGATGCCCACGGCCACCGGCTTGCCCTGGAACGACGCCCAGGCCTCGTCGCCGTAGTCTGCCTCGCCGGGAATCACCATGCCGGGGTTGCCGTTGCGCAGCCGCGCCGCGCCCTCGGGCGTGCAGCGCAATTCGGGCAGATCGGCAAGGCCGACTTCCAGCGGCAGCAGCTTGGCATCGAGCTCGGGGGACTTGGCCAGCGCGTCGATCTCCTCGATGCTGATCCCGTCCGAGGCCTCGAACGGCCCGGACCAGACCCGGCGCAGGCGCAGCACGTGACCGAAGCAGCCGAGCGCCTCGCCGAGGTCACGGGCGATCGAGCGCACGTAGCCACCCTTGCCGCAAACCATCTCCAGCTCGACATGGTCGGCGTCTATGCGTTCGAGCATGATCAGCGATTCCACGAAGAGCGGACGGGCCGAAAGCTCCATCTCCTCGCCGTCCCGCGCCCGCTTGTAGGCACGCTCGCCATCCACCTTCACCGCCGAGAACTGCGGCGGCACCTGCTGGATGTCGCCGACGAACTGGTGCAACGCTTCCTTGATCTCCGCGTCCGAGGGGCGCTCGGCGCTCTCGCGCAGGATCTCGCCCTCGGCATCGTCGGTGTTGGTCGCCTGCCCCAGACGCACGATGAAGCGGTAGGCCTTCATCGCGTCGGTGATATAGGGCACGGTCTTCGTCGCCTCGCCGAGCGCCACGGCCAGAACGCCGGTCGCCTCGGGGTCGAGCGTGCCCGCGTGGCCCGCCTTCTTCGCCGCCAGCGCCCAGCGGACCTTGTTGACCACGGAGGTCGAGGTGATACCCGCGGGCTTGTCGACGATCAGCCAGCCGGAAATGTCGCGACCCTTCTTGCGTGCCATAAGTGCCCCCGTGTGCGCTCGCGTTCTCTCAAGGCGCGCCTGCTAGCAGGCCGGGGGCGCGGGAGTCAATCAGCACCGGTGCCGGGCCGCGCGCGGACGGGCTTTGCACGGTGCGACCCCGACCGCCTTCCCTCTCGCTGCCCCGACCGCTAGGGTCCGCCGCAAGTTCAAGGGAGGCACCCTGCCATGCACATGGCCGATCTCGGCGACGTCCGGCTTCACTACCGCATCGATGGTCCAGACGCGGGCGCGCCACTGGTGCTGGCCAACGCGCTTGGCACCGATCTGCGGGTCTGGGACGGGCTGCTGCCGCACCTGCCCGAGGGGCTGCGGATCCTGCGCTACGACATGCGCGGGCATGGTCTGTCTGACTGCCCGGAGCCGCCCTATTCCATGGGCGCGCTGGTGCGCGACGCCGAGCGGCTGATGGAGCACACGGGGTTCCACGACGCGGTCTTCGTCGGCCTGTCGATCGGCGGCATGGTGGCGCAGGGCCTGTCGGCCAAGCGCCACGACCTCGTGCGCGCGGCGGTGCTGTCGAACACCGCCGCCAAGATCGGCACGAGGCAGATCTGGGAAGCCCGGATCGCCGAGGTCGAGACCGGCGGCGTCGAGTCCATCGCGGATGCGGTGCTGGAGCGCTGGTTCACCCGCAGGTTCCGCGCCTCGGAAGAGTTCAGGCCCTGGCGCAACATGCTGACCCGCACGCCGACGAAGGGCTACGCGGGCTGCGCCGCCGCCGTTGCGGGCACTGACTTCATGACCCCGACCTCGGGCCTGCGCCTGCCGCTGCTTGGCATCGCCGCCTCCGAGGATGGCTCGACCCCGCCCGACCTGGTGCGCGAGACCACGGATCTGGTGCCCGGCTCGCAATTCGCGCTGATCCGTGGCGCGGGACATCTTCCGTTCATCGAGAGACCTGCCGAATACGCACAGGTCCTCACCGACTTCCTCAAGTCCCAGGGGCACATCTGATGGCAAACTTCCTGTTGATCCACGGCGCATCGCACGGTGCCTGGTGCTGGCGCGATGTCATCCCGGCGCTGGAAGAGCGCGGGCACCGGGCGCGTGCCATCGACCTTCCCGGCCACGGTGCGGATACCACGCCGCGCGCCGAGGTCACCCTGAACGACTATGTCGAAGCGATCCTCGCCGCCCTGCCCGAGCCCGCCATCGTCGTCGCCCACTCCATGTCCGGCGTCCCCGCGACGCAGGCCGCCGACCTGCACCCGGAGCACTTCGCGCGGCTGGTCTACCTTTGCGCTTTCCTTCCGGGGGACGGCGACAGCGTCACCAGCCTCAGCCGCGACTGGCCCGAGCAGCCACTGAACGCCGCGATCAGGCGTGATGAGGGCGGCGCGACCTTCCACTTCGATCCCGAGATGATCCGGGAAAAATTCTACCACGACTGCCCCGCGGCGCTTATCGACCGCGCCGCGCGCCACCTGACACCGCAGCCGATCATGACGCAGAAGGAACGTGTCGCCCTCAGCGGATGCGTCGAACGGCTGCCGCGCAGCTACATCCTGTGCTCGCAGGACATGGCGGTGCCGCCCGATCACCAACGTGCCATGGCCTCGGTCTTGCCAAGCGACGAGGTCTACGACATGAGCAGCGCGCATTCACCCTTCCTGTCCGACCCCGATGGCCTCGCCGCCCTGCTGGACCGTATCGCCCGGAGCTGACCCATGTCCGCCACGCCCTTCGACAGCGCCCACCTGCACCGCCTCTTCCCCGCCGGGGATCTCGCCAAGCTGTTCTCCGACAGCGCCGAAGTCCGGGCGATCATGATCGTTGCCGGCACGCTGGCCAAGGTGCAGGGCGAAGCCGGGCTGATTCCCGAGACCGCCGCCAAGGCGATCCACCGCGCCTCGCTTGAATTGCAGATCGACCCCGGCGCGCTGGCGCAGGGGACCGCCGAGGCTGGCAACGTGGTTCCGCCGCTGTTGCGCGCCTTCGAAACATTGATGCAGGCACCGGACTACGCACGTTACCTCGGCCAGGGTGCCCTGGCCGGAGACCTTCGCGACTGCGCGCTGGCACTGCGGCTCAGGCAGGTCCTCACGCAGTTCGAAACCGCGATGGCCCAGCATCCCGCGGGCGACGGCCTGTCCGCATCGAAGGCAGAGCTCCCCGCGCTGCGCGCTGCGGTGCTCTGCGTGAGCTTTGAAGGCGAGGCCGCGGAGGTCCTGCGCCCGGCGCTCGGTGCGGCGCTGAACCTCGGCGATGCCGGGTGGGGGCGCGATCGCGAGGCGTTGACCGCGCTGGCCGGATGGGCCGCGCGGTTGCTGCAGGCGCTCCTGGCCGGAACGCCGGAGAACGCGGCGCTGGCGGCGCTGGCCATCCACGGCGAGGCGCTGGCGCGCGCGCTCGAAACCACGCCGGGGACCTCCCTGGCCCGGCCTTACGTCGAGAGCCTCGCCCTGCCGCAGCTTCTCATGGTGACCGGCGCGGCGCTCGCGCGCTCTGCCAAAGTCTGAACTCCTGCGCGGTCCGCGGGAAAAGGTTTGCCAGAGACTTGCCACCTCCCCCCGCTTCGGGCTACCTGCACGCAGCCATCGAGACGCAAGATATCGTCCCCAGCCATGCGACAGCGCCGCCGCGACCTCGCTTTCCGCGGCAGGTGCCCTATATTTCGAGTACGATTTTGCAGAGGCATCGACTGGTGAAGGAACAGACACTCCCCCCCCCTCCCGAGGAAATGGCCGAAAATGCGCGCAACGCCGCCGGCTTCCTCAAGACGCTCGCCCATGAGGGGCGGCTCATGATCCTGTGCCATCTCGGCTCGGGAGAAAAATCCGTGGGTGAACTCGAAGGGCTGCTGGGAATGCGGCAGGCGGCGGTTAGCCAGATGCTGGCGCGTCTGCGCGAGGAAGGTCTGGTGAACACCCGCCGCGACGGCAAGACGATCTTCTACAGCCTTGCCACAGAGGACACGGCGCGGGTGATCGGCCTGCTCTACGAAATCTTCTGCGCCAAGGACGAAGCCTGCTGACCGCTCACGCGTCCTCGGACCATTCCCACGGTCGGGTGAAGGCACCAAGGCATTGCGCGACGGCGGCATCGTCCTCGGCGCGGGGCGCCAGCCGCGCCACGAGCCCGCGACGGCGATCATCCACCACCTCGGCCACGCGCGTGTCGAGCCCGCAGGCTTCAAGCGCAGCATCGTAGGTGCGCGTGATGGCCATTTTGCGCAGCGCGGGCTTGAACACCTTGCCGATGCCGGTTTTCGGAAGGTCCGGCAGAATCTCGAGATACTTGGGCCAGGCGGCGCGCTCGTGGATATGCACCTGCGCATGCGACAGCAGGTCCTGTTCGGATATCTCGGCACCGGCCACCAGTTCGACATAGGCACAGGGCAGCTCGCCCGCGTGGGCGTCGGGCTGGCCGATGGCCGCCGCAACCGCCACTGCCGGATGGGTCATCAGCGCGTCTTCTATTTCGGCCGGGTCGATGTTGTGGCCGCCGCGGATGATCACATCCTTGGCGCGGCCGGTGATCCACAGGTATCCATCGGCGTCGATACGGCCAAGGTCGCCGGTCCGCAGGAAACGCTGGTGGTAGTAGAGATCGCGATTGCGCTCGACGTCGGTATAGGTGCCGCCGGGGATCACGCCGGGGTTCGACACGCAGATCTCTCCGATCTCGTCGACCGGGCATTCATGCGGGCCATCATGCGATTGCCGCACGATCTTCACCTCTGTGTAGGGCAGCGGAAATCCGACCGATCCGACCTTCTTCACCCCGTCCGGCGGGTTCACCGACACGAGGCAGGTTGCCTCGGTCAGCCCGTAGCCCTCGCAGATCGACAGGCCGGCCACCTCCTCGAAGCGGCGGAACAACTCGGAGGGCATCGGGGCCGAGCCGGAGAAGGCATAGCGTACCGTCGAGATATCGGCGTCCACCTTGCGCTGCATCAGCGCCGAGACGGCGGTGGGCACGGTGATGATGAAGCTGATCTTCCAGCGCTCGCAGAGCTTCCAGAAATTGTCGAACACCCCCTCGCCGCGATAGCCAGCCGGGGTCGGCAGGATCACATGGGCCCCCGAGGCCATCGCCGACATGATCACCACCTCGGTGGCGAAGACGTGGAACAGCGGCAGCGGGCACATCACGTTGTCGGTCTCGCGGAACAGCAGCCGCGAGCCCAGCCAGCCGTTGTAGAGCATCCCCGACACGCGATGCCGCGCGACCTTGGGCATCCCGGTGGTGCCGCCGGTGTGGAAATAGGCCGCGGGCCGGTCCACGGTCGAAGGCGTGAACGTCAGGCGGGTGGGCTGGCGCTCCAGCTCCGCGTTGAAACACTTGATGTCGGCGTGGTGAGTGCGCGGCAGCTTCGGGCGCAGCAGCGGCACCAGCCAGCGCTTCGGCGGCGTGAGGTAGCGGTTCAGGTCCACCTCCAGCACCGTGACCACCTTCGGTGCATGGCGGCAGGCCTCGGCCAGCTTCTGCGCGATGTCGGTCTTGGGGAAGGACTTGAGCGTGACCACCACCCGCGCGCCCGTCTCGCGCAACAGCGCGGCAATCTGCTCGGGTTCGAGCAGCGGGTTGATCGGTGCGATGGTTCCGGCGATGGCCCCGCCCAGGAAGGTGACCAGCGCCTCGGTGCAGTTGGGAAGCACCATGGCAACCACGTCATCTTCGCCCACACCAAGGCTTCGGAAGAGGTTCGCCGCCTGATTGGTGCGGCTCAGCAACTGCGACCAGCTGAGTGTCTCGGCTGGCGACGTGACCCCCGACAGCAGTTGGAAGCTCATCGCCGGGCGGTCCGGAAATTTCGCCGCGGTCTGCGCCAGGCAGGCGTGAAGGGTTTCCGGCAGCTGCCGCTCCGCCCAGGGTTTCTCCGCCTCGATCGCCGCGCGATCCGCCTGCGTCACAAATTGCATTAACGCTGCGCTCCTCCACGCAAGGCACCGCAGCAACCTTGCCGCGTCACCTGTTCAGAGTGTGGGATGCAACTCGGCCTCCCGCAAGGGCTGCGGACTTATCATGCGCTCTCGGCGAGGCAAAGCCCGGATGCGGCTATTCCGCCGCGAGCCCGTCGGTGAACTGCAGCCGCGCCAGCCGGGCGTAGAGTCCACCCTCGGCCACCAGCGCGTCATGTCCGCCCTGCGCGACGATCCGCCCGTGATCCATGACCACGATGCGGTCGGCCTTCTTCACCGTGGCGAGCCGGTGCGCGACGATGATCGTTGTGCGCCCTTCGGCCAGAGTGTCCACCGCCTGCTGCACCGCCCGCTCGCTTTCCGCATCGAGCGCCGAGGTCGCCTCGTCGAGCAGCAGCACAGGCGCGTCGCGCAGGATCGCGCGGGCAATGGCCACACGCTGCTTCTGCCCGCCCGAAAGCATGACGCCGCGCTCGCCGAGATAGGTGTCATAGCCCTCCGGCAGCGCACTCAGAAAATCATGCGCCGCGGCGGCGCGTGCGGCGGCCTCGACCTCGGCATCCGAAGCACCCGGACGGCCAAAGCGGATGTTGTCGCGCGCCGAGGCGGCAAAGATCACCGGATCCTGCGGCACCAGCGCGATGCTCTGACGGAAGGCATTGCGGCTCATCCGGTCCAGCGGCAGCCCATCGAGCAGCACCCGCCCGGCATCGGGGTCGTAGAAGCGCTGGATCAGTTGCACGATGGTGGTCTTGCCCGCCCCCGAGGGGCCGACAAGCGCGATGGTCTCGCCCGGCGCAATGTGCAGGTCGATGCCGTCGAGCGCCTTGACGCCGGGGCGCGCAGGATAGGTGAAGTCCACCTTGTCAAAAGTGATCTCGCCGCGCACGGCAGAGGGCACCGGCAGGGGCTGCGCGGGATCGGTCACCGTGTCCTCGGCCCTAAGGAGCTCTATCAGCCGCTCGGTGGCGCCCGCCGCGCGTTGCAGCTCGCCGAAGATCTCCGAGAGCGCCGCCACGGCGCCGGCCACCATCACCGAATAGATGACGAATTGCACCAGCGCCCCAGCGCTCATCTCGCCCGCACGCACGTCCACCGCCCCGGCCCAGAGCACGCCGACGATGCCGGTGAACACCAGGAAAATCACGATCGCGGTCATCAATGCCCGCGTCTTCACCCGGCGGCGGGCGGCATCGAAGCTTTTCTCGGTGACCTCGGCAAAGGTCGCCCGGCTGATCGTCTCGTGGGTGTAGCTCTGCACGGTCTGCACGGCCGAGAGCGCCTCGGCGGCATTGCCCGACGAGACGGCGATCCAGTCCTGGTTCTCGCGCGAGAGCTTGCGCAGCCGGCGGCCCAGCGTGAGGATCGGCACGATCACCACCGGCACGATCAGCAGCACCATCCCGGTCAGCTTGGCCGAGGTGAAGAGCATCAGGGTGAGCCCGCCGAGGAATAGCAGCAGGTTGCGCAGTGCGATCGAGACCGACGAGCCGATCACCGAGAGGATCAGCGTGGTGTCGGTGGTGATCCGGCTCAACACCTCGCCGGTCATGACATTTTCGTAGAAGGCAGGCGACAGGCCGATCACCCGATCGAAGACAGCCTTGCGGATGTCGGCCACCACCCGTTCGCCCAGCCGGGTTACCAGCGCGTAGCGCGCGGCGGTGCCAAGCGCCAGCAGCGCCGCGATGCCAAGCGCCGCCATGAAATAGCGGTCCAGCAGCGCGCCATCCTGCGTGCCGAAATTATCGACCACCCGGCGCACCGCCAGCGGCAGCGTCAGAGAGACAGTGGCCGTGGCGATCAGCGCGAGGATCGCCGCAAGCATCAGCCCGCGATAGGGCCGCATGAAGGGCCAGAGCGCGGCCAGCGAGCCGAGTTTGCGAGATTTCTCGCGATCGTCCTGCACGATGGCAGCCGGGTTTCCGTGGGCCATGGCCGCTCCTTTGTCTGCAGGACGGTATTGCGGGCCCGCGCGGCCTGCGTCAAGGCGCGGCGTGTCACGGCTCTGCGTGCCGCATGCCAAGGCGTGGCGGCGGGCGCAGGGTTCAGCGATGAAGGGGGATGTTGGAGCGGGCGGCGGGAATCGAACCCGCGTCATTAGCTTGGAAGGCTAAGGTCTTACCACTACACAACGCCCGCGTAGTGGGCGGAGAGATATTGCAAGCTTTGGGTCCGGTCAACCGCTCCCGCGCGCCTTTTGCAGGATGCCGCCACGTTTTTCCGGTGATCCAAGCCACGCGCCGCTGCGTAGTCCGAAGGCACGGCACCAAAGGACTCCCCATGCAGACGCTCCTTCTCTACGCCATCACCGCGGCGATCTTCCTCGGGCTCGACATGCTCGGGCTCCGGTTCCTCATCCGCCCGGTCTTCGAGCGGCACGTCGGGCACCTTCTGGCCGAGCCGCTGCGGCTTGGTCCGGCGGCGGGGTTTTATCTGGCCTACGTCGTGGGGGTGCTGGTCTTTGTCTCGCTGCCCGCCCTGCGCGAAGGTGCAGCGGTGCAGGCGCTCTGGATGGGCGCGCTGCTGGGCCTCATGTGCTACGGCACCTACGAGATGACCAATTTCGCAACGCTTGCCGACTGGAGCTGGGAACAGGTGATCACCGATTGTCTCTGGGGCGCGGCGCTGACCGGCGTGGCGGCCTGGGCTGGTGTTGCGGCGACCCTGGCGCTTGTCCCCAAGGCGGGCTGATCCGCCTCGCCACCCTGAACAGGCGTGAGCCCCCCGCCCCCGCGACAGGTCCGGAGGCGGAGGGCTCAGCCCGCAAGCCGCGCGGTAAGGCGCAGCGCGAGGGGGTAGGGCAGCAGCCGCAGCAGCTTCAGCGCGTAGGTGAAGCGTTTGGGGAAATGGATCTCGAAGCCGCGCCCCGACATGCCCTTGGCGATCTCGCGCGCCGCCGCCTCCGGCTCTATGATCGCGGGCATGGAAAAGTCGTTCTTGTCCGTCAGCCGGGTGCGCACGAAGCCGGGACAGACCAGCCGAACGTCGATGCGCGGCGCGTATTCCACCCGCAGCGTCTCGGCCAAGTTGATGATCGCGGCCTTGGTGGCGGAATAGGCCTGCCCCTTCGGCAGGCCGATATAGCCCGCCACGGATCCGAAAAGAACCAGTTGTCCGCCGTCGCGCAACAGCCGCGGCGCGCTCTGTGCCACCAGCAGTGTGCCGGTCACATTGACCTGCACCAGCGCCGCCGTTTTCTCTGGATCGAGCTCCGCCACGCGCGCGGGATCGTAGAGCGCGGCGGTACAGATCAGCGCATCGAGCGGCCCGCCCGCTTCGATGCGCAACACGGCCGCATCCAGGGTGGCGCGCTCGGCAAGATCGAGCGGGATCACCTCTGCGCCGCCGCAGTCCCCGGCCAGCTGGGTCAGTGCCTCTGCATCGCGCGCCGAGAGCACCAGGCGCGCGCCCTGCCCCGCCAACTCGCGCGCCAGCGCCGCGCCGATGCCCGAACTCGCGCCGATGATCCAGATCCTCTTGCCAGCGTGGGTCATGGTCAGATGCGGAACAGGGGCTGCAAGAGCCGCGGGATCATCGCACGGAAGCGCAGTGGCGCGTCGGTGGCGGCAAGGCAGATGCAGGGACCCTCGTCCCCCGCGATCGGCTGGTGGTCGAGATCATCCGAGGCCACCTCGACATCCCCCGCGGCGAAGCGCCCCTCGCAGTCCGAGAAGCTGCCCTGCAACACCAGCGTCAGTTCGAGCCCGCCATGGCTATGCTCGGGCACGGCGCGGCCGCGCGGGATGTAGAGCAGGCGCAGCGAGCCCTCGCCATCGGCGCTGAGGATCTGCTGGCGGATGCCGCCGCCCAGCATCTTCCAGCGCGGCGGTTGCCCCTTCAGCGCCTCCATCACCGGGGCGGGAAAGATGCCCGAGCCGCGCAGCGGCGGCGGCGGCGGAACTGCGGTGTCGAGCGCGGCGAAGAGACGATCGCGCGCGCCCTCGTCCAGCCCGGCGGGCGCGAGCTCGGACAGCAGCGCGCCACCAAGCGCAGCCTCGGTCTCCACCGAGGCGCGGCAGGCATCGCAAAGCGACACATGCGCCGCAATCACCACCGCAAAAGGCTGCGGCAAGGTGCCGGCGGCATAGGCGCGTAGCATCTCCTCGGGGATATGATGGGTGATCTTGCTCATCGGGATCTCAGGTCGCTCAGGTCGCGCCGCAGGCGGTCTAGCCCAAGGCGGATACGGGATTTTATCGTCCCCAGCGGCAAGCCGGTGATCCGGCTGATCTCGCTGTGGGGCAGCTCGTCCATATAGGCGTGACGCAGCGCCTCGGTCTGCTCTGGGCTCAGGTTCCGCAGCGCCGCACGCAGCTGCGCCGCCTCCTGCGCCATGGCGAGGATCTGCGCGGCATCGGGCTCGGCGCTCTCTGGCTCCTGCACCAGTTCGGGCTCAGGCAGCGGCCTGCGCCGGTAGAGGTCGATCTGGCGGTTGCGCGCAATGCGGTAGATCCAGGCCGAGGCCTCGGCCCGGTGCGGATCGAACTGCGCAGCCTTGTTCCAGACCGAGAGCATCACGTCCTGCACCACGTCCTCGGCACTGCCATCGCGCAGCCCGCTGCGCAGGAGCATCGCCTTGAGCCGCGGCGCGAAGAAATCGAACAGCCGCCCAAAGGCCTCGCGGTCCCTGGCGTCGCGCACGGCCAGCAGCCATTGCGTCTGTTCGGTTCTCTCGGCAGGCGTCACGCATGTCTCCTTGCTCTTGCGGCGGTGCATCACCATCGAAACGGAGCCCGGCGCTTCCGGCAGGAAGGCGTCGCGCGCTTCGGGCGAGGTGAGGCGACCATCAAGAGACATGTAGAAGATACGGCGGCCAAGACGAAAAGGATCACCCGCCGAAGGAATTTTCTGCACAGTGCCGGAACGCCGCTGTTTCTTCGCGCCCGGCCAAAGCCGGCAGACGCCCCGCCCGCCGCAGTCCTGAAGAATTTTTCGCTCGCCGCAAACGCTTGGTGATCCATTTGAAATGTCGATGCGTATCGATGCTATGTTCAGTTTTGCCCGGCGGAGGTTTGCGTGGCCCTAGACCTGTCTTTCGGAGTACCCCAGCGCGTCGCGGTGATCGGCGGCGGCATCTCGGGTCTCGCCACCGCCTGGTTGCTGTCGCAGCGTTGCCGCGTCACCCTCTACGAGGCCGCGCCGAAGCTTGGAGGTCATGCCCGTACGGTCGTGGCCGGCCGCTACGGCGACCAGCCGGTCGATACCGGCTTCATCGTCTTCAACTATGCCAACTACCCGCATCTGACCGCGCTGTTCCGCGACCTCGACGTGCCGGTCCAGCGCAGCGACATGAGCTTCGGTGTCTCGCTCGATGGCGGGAAACTTGAATACGCGCTACGCTCCGGCAATGCGCTCTTCGGCCAACGCAGCAACCTCGCGCGGCCCGGCTTCTACGCGATGATCCGCGACATCCTGCGGTTCAACCAGCAGGCCGAGGCGGTGGCCGAGGCGCGGCCAAATGCCTCGATCTCCGACCTGCTCGATGTCATGCGCCTCGGACCCGCCTTCCGCGAGCGCTATCTCTACCCGATCTGCGGCGCGATCTGGTCCACCCCCTCGACGCGCATCGGCGATTTTCCGGCCCGGGCACTGATGCGTTTCCTGCGCAATCACGCCCTGCTTACCGCGGGCGGACAGCACCAGTGGTGGACCGTCTCTGGCGGCAGCCAGAGCTACGTGAGCCGGCTCTCGTCTGCGCTTGAAACGCGGCAGGTCGCGCTGCGCCCCGGCACGCCGGTAAGGCAGGTGACGCGCGATGCGCGGCATGTGCAGGTGGTGACCGACGGCGCACCGCCCGAGACCTATGACCAGGTCGTCTTTGCCTGCCACGCCGACGTCGCCCTGTCGCTGCTCGCAGCGCCCAGCGCCGCCGAACGCCGCGCCCTCGGGGCGGTGAAGTTCCAGGACAACCACGCCGTGCTGCACCGTGACACGAGGCTCATGCCAGACCGCCGCCGTTGCTGGAGTTCCTGGGTCTTCCGCACCGAACCCGGTGCAGCCGCCGATCTGCCGGTGGGCGTGACCTACTGGATGAACCGCTTGCAGGGCATTCCCGACAGCGATCCGATGTTCGTCACGCTCAACCCTCAGCGCGATATCCCGGACGAGCTGATCTACGACCGGAATACGTTCCGCCACCCGGTCTTCGATCTGAGCGCACTCGACGCCCAAGGCAAGATCGCGGCCCTCCAGGGGCAGAACCGCAGCTGGTACGCCGGAGCCTGGCTGCGCAACGGTTTCCACGAGGATGGCTTCGCCAGCGCCGTGCGCGTCGCCCGGCAGTTGCTGCCCACCGCGGTGGCGGCATGAGCGCCAGCCTCGCGGCCCTGCTCGACGGCGGCGAGATGCTGCATATGCCCGCCCGCGTAACCCATGCGCGGCGCGGCGGCATCCGGCACGCGTTTGCCTATGGCGTGGACTACCTGCTGCTCGCCCCCGAACGGGTCACGCCATGCGCCCTGTTCTCGCACAACCGCTTCAACATTTTCGCGCTGCATGACCGGGACCACGGCGGGCCGCGGGGCTCGGGCACCGGCGCGGCCTGGGCGCGGTCGATTTTCGCGAGAGCCGGGCTGACCGATGTCACCGTCGCGCTGATGACCCAGCCGCGCTTTCTGGGCTACTGGTTCAGCCCGGTCTCGTTCTGGCTGGCGCTGCGCGGAGACGATCTGCTGGCGGTGATCGCGGAGGTCAACAACACCTTCGGCCAACGCCACAGCTACCTGTGCTGTCATCCCGGCTTTCCCCCGATCACCCCGAGCGACGTGTTGACCGCCACCAAGGTTTTCCACGTCTCGCCCTTCCAGGATGTGCGCGGCACATACCATTTCCGCTTCTCGCTCAGCCCCGTCAGCGCCGCCATCGCGATTCGCCAGGTCGACGGTTCGGAGGGGCTTGTCGCGACGATGCGCGGAGACCTTTCCCGCGCCACGCCGCTGCGGCTCCTGCGCGCCGCGCTCAAACGCCCCGGTGGCGCGCTGCGCGTGATTGTGCTCATCTACTGGAATGCGCTCCGTCTGAAACTCAAGGGAGCCGGATACCGTCCGCTCCCCTCTCCGCCCGATCAAGAGGTCAGCCGATGATCCTACCCGTCACCGCTTTCATGAAACGCCGCTTCCTGTCGACGCTGGAGCGCATCGAACACGGGCAGCTCACGCTGATCACCCCCGAGGGCACGCGCCACCGCTTCGGCGACCACGGACCCGAGGCGGACATGCATGTGCTCGACTGGGCCCTGCTTCCGGCGCTGGCGGCGCGCGGCGAAGTGGCCCTCGGCGAGACCTACGTGGCCGGACTCTGGCACAGTTCAAGCCCCGAGCGGCTGTTGCGGCTGGCGCTCGAAAACCTCGATGCGGTCGAACATTACGTAACCCCGGGCCCCCTCGCGCGGCTGAAGTTCCGGCTGGTCGATCGGGTGCTCCGCGCCAACAGCCTCCGGGGCTCGTCGAAGAACATCCGCGCGCATTACGACGTGGGCAACGAGTTCTACCAGCTCTGGCTCGATCCGGGGATGACCTATTCCTCGGCGCTCTTTGCCGAGGGCGAGGGTGACGACGCCCTGCCCCACGCGCAGGACCGCAAGTACGATCGCATCCTGTCGCGGCTGAACGAGGCTCCTTCGGTGCTGGAGATCGGCTGCGGCTGGGGCGGCTTCGCCGAACGCGCGGCGGAACAGGGCCGCAGTGTCACCGGCATCACCCTCTCGCCCAGCCAGAAGGGCTATGCCGACGCGCGGCTCGATGGGCGGGCGGATATCCGGTTGCAGGACTACCGCTCCGTGCAAGGTCGATTCGCCAACATCGTCTCGATCGAGATGATCGAGGCGGTGGGCGAACGCTACTGGCCGGTCTATTTCGCCGCGCTCAAGGACCGGCTGGCCGAAGGCGGCCGCGCCGTGTTGCAGGCGATCACCGTGCAGGACGCCGAGTTCTCGCTCTACCGCAAGCGCACCGACTTTATCCGCCAGCATACCTTTCCGGGCGGGATGTTGCCCTGCAATGCGGTGCTGGCACGCGAGGCAGCCAAGGCCGGACTGGTGCTGCGCGAAAGCTTCGCCTTCGGGCAGGACTATGCGCGCACCTGCCGCATTTGGCGCGAGGGGCTGCTGCGCCAGCGCCGCCGCATCGAGGGACTGGGCTACGGCGAGACCTTCCTGCGCAGCTGGCAGTTCTATCTCGACGCCTGCGCGGCGACCTTCGCGAGCGGGCGCACCGATGTGGTGCAGGTCGAGCTTCGGCACGCTGGAGAGGGCTGAAGCCGTGGCAGCGCCACGGTTTTTACCCACATGAGGCCCCATTTTCGCCCCAGTCCGCCGATACGGCTTGGCGCTACGGGAGCAGGACGCGCCCCGGTATTCATACCGCTCGAGGAGCCTGACATGTTGCGCAAGATTGGACTCTCCCTGCTGTGTCTGGCCGGCAGCACCGCGCCGCTCGCCGCTGCCGATCAGGTGGTGATGCTGATGGGTCTCGGCTATTTCCCCGATGAGATCTACGTCTCGGTCGGCGATGTGGTCACCTTCGTGAACGATTCCGCGGTGCCCATGTCCGCCACCGCCAGCGATGCGACATGGGATTCCGGGGTGCTAGAACCCGGCGAAAGCTACGCGCTGCAGGTGACGGAAGGAATGCAGAGCGCCTTCGGTGACACCTACAACTCAGAAAGCACCGCCGCCGGGCTCATCGACTACGTGAACCCTGCGCCGCTGGAGCTCGAGAACAACTTCTGACCCGACTCAGATCGGCTCGATCAGTTCGGGCCCCTCGGCCCGGTTCGAATTCACCCTCGGGTCCACCCTGTGCAGCTTCAGCGACCCCTCGGGTGCCGGCTGCATGAGCTTTGACGCGCCGAGACCCTCCTCGCCCAACCAGAGCCCCCAATCCTCCTGACTGACGATCACCGGCATCCGGTGATGCACCGCCGCCATTTCGGTGTTCGCCTCGGTGGTGACGATGGCGCAGGTTCGGAAGGCTTGCCCATCGCGCTCCCAGTCCTGCCAGACCCCGGCCAAGGCGAGCACCTCGCCCGCCACCGGCGCGATGTACCACGGCAGGCGCTTGCCATCCTCGGTCTTGGTCCATTCGTAGAAGCCGCTCGCCGGGATCAGGCAGCGGCGCGCGCGGCAGGCGGCACGGAAGGCGGGTTTCTCGGCGATCGTCTCGGCACGGGCGTTGATCAGCAGCGGGCCGTCATTGGGGGCCTTGTACCATTGCGGAATAAACCCCCAGCGCATCGCGACCAGCAGCCGCGTGCCGTCCTCCGAGCGGACCACGTGCACGTCGTTTGTCGGGCAGACGTTGTAGTTCGGGACATGCGGCAAATCATTGCCGGGCATGGCCTCGAAGATCTTGGCCATGGCATCATCGGGAAGGGTGACCGCAAAACGTCCGCACATGGGGGTCAGAGTAGCGCGGCACGCGGCGCGCGCCAGCCCCTCAGATCTCGCGCCACTCCCCCGGAGGGATGCCGTCGAGCGTCCATGTCCCTACCGCCCAGCGGACCAGCCGCAGGCAGGGCAGCCCCACGTGCGCCGTCATCCGCCGCACCTGCCGGTTGCGCCCCTCGGTGATCTTCAGCTCGATCCACGCGTCCGGCACGGACTTGCGGAAGCGCACCGGCGGGGTGCGCGGCCAGAGCTCGGGCTCGGGGATCAGCCGCGCCTCGGCCGGGCGGGTCATGCCGTCCTTCAGCTCGACGCCCTTGCGCAGCTGCGCGAGCTGCGCGTCGGTCGGACTGCCCTCGACCTGCACGAGGTAGGTCTTTGGCTGCTTGAACTTGGGGCTCGAGATGCGCGCCTGCAACTTGCCGTCGTCGGTGAGCACCAGCAGCCCCTCGCTGTCACGATCGAGGCGGCCGGCGGGATAGACGCCCGGCACCTGCACGTAGGTCGACAGCGTCTCGCGCGGGCTGCCCTCGGTGCCCTTGTCGGTGAATTGAGAAAGCACGTTGAACGGCTTGTTGAGAAGGATCACGCGGGCCATCTCAAACTTCCCTGCGCGCGGCGAAGAAGTCCTTGAGCAGCGCCTCGGACTCGGGCGCGGCGAGCCCGTCGTAGACCTCGGGGACGTGGTGGCACTGCGGATGCGCGTAGACCCGCGCCCCCTGCGCCACGCCGCCGGACTTGGGGTCCGACGCCCCGTAGTAGAGCCGCCGGATGCGGGCAAAGGAAATCGCCGCGGCGCACATCGGGCATGGCTCCAGCGTCACGTAGAGATCATGGTCCGGCAGCCGTTCAGAGCCGAGCGCGGCGCAGGCGGCGCGCAGGGCCAGAACCTCGGCATGGGCGGTGGGATCGTTCAGCTCGCGGGTGCGGTTACCGGCCGAGGCCAGCACCTCGCCCGAAGGCGAGACGATGACGGCGCCCACCGGCACCTCGCCGCGGGCGGCGGCGGCGCGCGCCTCGGCAAGTGCCTGATCCATGTGAGAGCGAAATTTCATGCCTGCGGGCTTAGCGCGAAGCGCGGCGCTTGGCGAGTCGGCTTCCCCCGGCCCCGTCGATGCAGTATGGCAACAGGCATGAGCAAACCCCCGTCGCGCCCCGCCAAACCCTCCGGTCCCAAGTCCCGTGCCAGCACGGGTCAGAAGGCTGGCCCCAAAGCCGGTTTCAAGTCCGGCGCGAAGCCCGACTTCAGGTCCGGACCGAAGGCGGAAGGCGGCGCACGCGGTGCGAAGCCCGAGGGCAAAACGTTCGGCAAACCAGCCGGTAAGCCCGAGGGCAAGACGTTCGGCAAACCTGCCGGCAAAGCCGAGGGCAAGACGTTCGGCAAACCAGCCGGCAAAGCCGAGGGCAAGTCGTTCGGAAAGCCAGCCGGTAAACCCGAGGGCAAGTCGTTCGGAAAGCCCGCGGGCAAGCCGAAGGGCCGCGGCATCGTCCGGGACGAGGCGGACTATGCCAGCGCCCCACGCGGCGGCTTCAAGCCCGGTGGCAAGCCGGGCGGCAGACCCGGCCCCCGCGGCGCCAAGCCCGGACCGAAACCCGCGCCCGAACCGCGCCCGACGGGAACTCCGATCGCCACCGAGGACGGACGTATTGCCAAGGTGCTCGCCCGCGCCGGTGTCGCGAGCCGACGCGAAGCGGAAAAGATGATCGAGGAGGGCCGCATCTCGGTGAACGGCAAGGTGATCGAGAGCCCCGCGCTCAACGTCACGGCCAAGGACCGTATTACTGTTGACGGCGTGCCGCTGGCCCCGCCAGAGGCGCCGCGCATCTGGCTCTATCACAAACCCGTCGGCCTGGTGACCACCACCAGTGACGAGAAGGGCCGCGAGACGATCTTCGACAAGCTGCCGCCCGAATTGCCGCGGGTGATGAGCATTGGCCGGCTCGACCTCAACTCCGAGGGGCTGCTGCTGCTGACCAACGACGGCGGCATCAAGCGCAAGCTCGAGCTGCCCTCGACCGGCTGGCTGCGAAAGTACCGCGTGCGGGTGAACGGATCGCCTACCGAGGACATGCTGAAACCCTTGCGCGCGGGCATCATGGTGGATGGCCAGAAGTTCCAGCCGATGGAGGTTACCCTCGATCGCCAGCAGGGCGCCAACGCCTGGCTGACCGTCGGTCTGCGCGAGGGCAAGAATCGCGAGATTCGCCGCGCCATGGCCGACATCGGATTGACGGTGAACCGGCTGATCCGCGTCTCCTACGGTCCGTTCCAGCTGGGCGACCTGAAAGAGGGCGAGGTACAGGAACTGCGCCCCAAGATCGTGCGTGACCAGCTTGGCCTTGAAGGCGCGAAGCCCGACAAGCCTGAGCCGAACCGCCAGCGGCGCGGCGGCCCCGCCAAGAAACGCCCGTAACACCCGCAAAGAGGGCGGCGCGCGGGCGATATCGCCCAAATCGGGTCAATTTTGACCTAATGCGCCGTTAACACTCAAGAAGTTTTCATGGATTGGGCAGGTTGACGCCCTCATTTCGCCCGGTTTCAGCGACATTCATCAGGGTATGAGCACGCTTCTCGCCCTGACCATCCTTGTCGCCACTTCGGTCCTCGTTCTGGGGAACATCCGCGTCGTGGCGTCGGACACCTACCGCGCGCTGGCCAGCGCGACGTCCCGCGCCCGCGCAAGCGGAACGCTCGGCGCCAAGCTGGCCTTTGCCGTGCTCTGGCTATTGATCTTCCTGCTGGGATACTTCTGACCCGGCACCACCCGCCCCTCCGGCCGCCCGGCCCAACGCAAGACGGAACTGACCATGGGAACGACACGAAAGTCTCGCAGGCAGCCCTCGGCTTCCGGCCCTCTCGAGTCCGGCATCGGCATTCTGCTGCTCGCCGCCTTCCCGCTGCTTCTGCTGCTGTTCCAGGGTCCGCCGGCGACCGCCTTCACCGCGGTGCTGATGCTGGTGATCTTCGCCGTCGCGCTCCGGCTGATCCACCGCGGTAACGCCATCGCCGCCGCCTACGCCGCCGCCGACACCGCCCGGGCACCGCGCCTGCCGCGCAAGATGATCGGCTCCGGTCTGCTCGGTCTGCTGGTGATGATTCTCGCCGGGCATCATTTCGTCTCGCTGGCGATCCCCTTCGCGCTCGGCCTGCTCGGCTTCGGCCTTGGCGTCGCCGCCTTCGGCAGAGATCCGCTCACCGACAAGGAGGGGGCGCCCGACGAGGACCTGCGCCACCTGCGCACGCAGGAGACGCTAGAGCGGATCGACGCCGCCATCGCCGCCGCGGTGGCCGACGTGGCGGCGCTTGGCGATGCCGAGCTCAGCCGCCGTGCCGAAGCGCTCCAGAGCGGCGTGATGGGGCTGTTGCATGCGATCTCGCAAGATCCGCTCGCAGCACGCCGCCTGCGCAAGCCTGTCGCGCGTTTCCTCGAACTTTTGGGCAAGGAAAATGCCCGGCTGATCGGAGCCTGGGGCAGCAAGGACCGGCTCAAGGCAAGGCGCCGCTATCTGACCCGTCTCACCATGCTCGGCGAGGCTTTCGAGGACCGGCTGCGCAAGGCTGGCACCGAACAGGGCCGCGACGCCTATGACGTCGAGGCCGACCTGCTGTGGAACCGGATGGTCGACAAGCGGGTGGCCTGAGCCTTCCGCGCCGGAACTCCCCCCTAGCAAGTACCCCGCGAAGCGCTTAGGTTCTTGTGGAACCGAGAGAGCTTGCGGGGATCATCATGACCGACAAGGGCTTGCGCAAGGTGGCCTATGTGCTGCTGATTGTGCTTCTCTTCGGAGTTTCTTCCGGCTGGCTGGGAGGGCTCTGACCTTGGCACAACGCTATGGCGGAAAATACAGCCCTGACGGGTCTTCCAAAGACGTCAAGACGCAGGACGAGCGTCCGCTCTACCACGGCGCGCGCGTCGATCCGGTGGGCGCACGCTCGAACGTGCTCTTCGTTCCGCCGATCGTGCTTGCCGCAACCTCGCTGACATCCGGCGCTGCCGGTCTGGCGGTCGGTCTGGTTGGCGCGGGCGTGCTGTTGCTCGGGGCCTGGTTGCTGCGCGACGGCCTGCGCGCTCAGGCCGCCTACGACGAACGCAGGATCGCCCGCCGTCCCGCCATCCCGCGCAAGTTCTTTGCCGCGGTCTGCGCCGGTGTCGGCGTCGGCCTCGCCGCCTTCAAGACCGACCCGGGCCTGGTGGCCCCGGTGCTCTACGGCCTGTCGGCCTTTGCCCTGCACATCGGCGCCTTCGGACTCGATCCGCTGAAGCACAAGGGCATGGAAGGGATCGACACCTTCCAGCAGGACCGCGTCGCCAAGGTGGTGGACGAGGCCGAGACCTATCTCACCGCCATGGAGGATGCCGTGCGCCGCGCCGGTGACCGGCAGGTCGAGGCAAGGGTGCAGCGCTTCCACGCCAAGGCCAAGGATCTCATCCGCACCGTCGAGGAAGACCCGCGCGACCTGACCGCCGCGCGCAAGTACCTTGGCGTCTACCTGATGGGCGCGCGCGACGCGGCGGTGAAATTCGCCGACATCTACAGCCGCACCCAGGACCGGGGCGCGAAATCCGATTTCATGATGCTGCTGACCGACCTCGAAGAGAGCTTCGGCCAGAAGAACCAGAAGCTTCTGCTCGACAACAATGCCGACCTGACGGTGGAAATCGACGTGCTGCGCGACAGGTTGCAGCGCGAAGGCGTGCGACTGACAGAGCCTGAATGAGAGACAGTCACGGAGGAAGTCCGATGTCCGAGAATGTGAGAACCAAGGCCCAGCAGGAGCTGGCACTGGTGGAAGAGGTGAATGCTGTGATCCTGCCCGACCCCAAGCCCGCGGATGTGGTGGAGAGTTTTGACGCCGCCTCCCCCGAGGTGACCGAGGAAATCCGCGCGCGCATGGACGAGATCGACATGGAGGACACCCAGTCGATCGTCTCCTTCGGATCTGCCGCACAGGCCGAACTGCAGGAGATCAGCCAGGCGATGCTTGCCGACGTGCGCAACAAGGACGTCGGTCCGGCCGGCGACAGCCTGCGCGACATCGTCACCACCATCCGCGGGTTCTCGGTTTCGGAACTGGACGTGCGCCGCAAGCGCAGCTGGTGGGAGAAGCTGATCGGCAAGGCCGCCCCCATGGCCAAGTTCACCGCCCGCTACGAGGAGGTGCAGACGCAGATCGACAGGATCACCGACAACCTGCAGAAGCACGAGCACACGCTGCTCAAGGACATCAAGTCGCTCGACCTGCTCTACATCAAGACCCTGAACTTCTACGACGAACTGGCGCTCTACATCGCCGCCGGGGAAAAGAAGATCGAGGACCTGGACGCCACCGACATCCCTGCCCGCGAAGCCGCCGTCGAAGCCGCCTCCGAGGACCAGAAGGTGATGAAGGCGCAGGAACTGCGCGACCTGCGCGCCGCCCGCGATGATCTGGAACGCCGGGTGCACGACCTGAAGCTGACGCGGCAGGTCACCATGCAGTCGCTGCCCTCGATCCGGCTGGTGCAGGAGAACGACAAGAGCCTCGTCACCAAGATCAACTCGACGCTGGTCAACACCGTGCCGCTCTGGGAAACCCAGCTGGCGCAAGCGGTGACCATCCAGCGCTCGTCCGAGGCCGCCGCCGCCGTGCGTGACGCCAACGACCTGACCAACGAATTGCTCACCTCGAACGCCAAGAACCTGCGCGAGAGCAATGCCGCCATCCGCACCGAGATGGAGCGCGGCGTCTTCGACATCGAGTCGGTCAAGCAGGCCAATGCCGACCTGATCGCCACGATCGAGGACAGCCTGCGCATCGCCGACGAGGGCAAGGCGCGGCGTGCCAAGGCCGAGGAAGACCTCAAGCACATGGAAGCCGAACTGCGCGACACGCTGGCCTCGGCCAAGTCGCGCTCGACCGGCACCGGCGACAACGCGGCCACCTCGGTTCCTTCGAGGTCGTGACCATATGCGGAGCTGGGGTCGTTTCGTACTGGTCATCTTGATTTTCGCAGGTCTTGCAGCCTGCGATAGTTCCACCCTTGCTCCGCGCAGCACCGGCGTGCCGCCGCAGTCCCGTCCGTCCGGCCTCAGGCCGCCGGAACCGGTCCAGGACGCGGTGCCACGCCAGTCTCTCGCAAGCTACGACCTCGAGGTCTACTACGCGCGCGTGCAGAATGACCTGCTCTCGCAGGGGCTGCTGCGCACCGACGGCGGCGGCCCCGACACGCCGATCACCGACACCATGCTGGTGCGCAATTTCGAGCGCATCGCGCTGGCCGAGGAATACGCCCGCGGACAGGGGCTGAAGCCCTCGCGCGGCGAGCTCGGGCGTGTGAAGAAATGGGAAAAGCCGGTGCGGGTCTCGGTCGAATTCGGCGCGCATGTGCCGGAGGATCAAAAGGTGACCGATCGCAACATGCTCGGTGCCTACGTGGACAGGCTGGCGCGCATAACCGGACATCCCGTGTCGATGTCCAACAGCAGGCCGAACTTCCACGTGCTGTTCATGTCCGAGGACGACAAGACCACCATCGCGCCACGCATCAAGGAGCTGGTGCCTGACGTGAACCCCACGGCGCTGGCGGTCTTCGACAACCTTCCGCGCGAGATTCACTGCCTCGTCATCGCTTTCTCGGAAGAGCCGGGCGGCTATGCCTACGGGCAGGCGATCGCGGTGATCCGCTCGGAACACCCGGACCTGCTGCGCCGCTCCTGCGTTCACGAGGAAGTGGCGCAGGGCCTTGGTCTCGGCAACGACAGCCCCGAAGCCCGGCCGTCTATTTTCAACGACGATGACGAGTTCGCTTTGCTCACCAGCATGGACGAGATGCTGCTGAAGATCCTCTATGACCCGCAGCTCAAGCCCGGCATGGACGCGGCCGCCTCGCGGCCCATCGTGCAGGGCCTCGCCGCGCAGCTGACCGGCGGCCTCGGGCCGAGCTGACGGCAGGCCAGAACCGGGCCGGACCAACACAGGAGACGATCATGGGAATTCTGGATTTCCTCTCGGGACAGTTCATCGACGTCATCCACTGGACGGATGACACCCGCGACACGATGGTCTGGCGCTTCGAGCGCGAGGGGCACGAGATCAAATACGGCGCCAAGCTTACCGTGCGCGAGGGACAGGCAGCGGTCTTCGTCCACGAAGGCCAGATCGCCGATGTCTTCACCCCCGGTCTCTACATGCTCGAGACCAATAACATGCCGATCATGACCAGCCTTCAGCACTGGGATCACGGCTTCCGCTCGCCCTTCAAGTCCGAGGTCTACTTCGTCAACACGACGCGGTTCAACGGGCTCAAATGGGGCACCAAGAACCCGATCATCTGCCGCGACCCCGAGTTCGGCCCGGTGCGGCTGCGCGCCTATGGCACCTACTCGGTGCGCGTGTCGGACCCGGCAAAGTTCCTCGTCGAGATCGTCGGCACCGACGGCGAGTTCACATCGGGCGAGATCAGCTTCCAGATCCGCAACATCATCGTGCAGGAGTTCTCGCGGCTGATCGCCTCGTCGGGGATCCCGGTGCTCGACATGGCAGCCAATACGCAGGAACTGGGCCAGATGCTGTCCAAGGGCATCTCGGCCACCATCGCCGAATACGGTCTGACCCTGCCCGAGCTCTATATCGAGAACATCTCGCTGCCCGACGCGGTCGAGCGAGCGCTCGACAGGCGCACCTCGATGGGGGTGGTCGGCGATCTCGATGCCTACACCCGCTTCCAGGCCGCCGAGGCGCTGGGGGCCGAGGGCTCTGCCGCCGGGCAGGCCATGGGCACCGGTTTCGGCGCGGGCATGGGAATGGCCATGGGCGGGGCGATGACCGGCGCGCAGGCCGGGCCCTGGGGCGCGCGTCCGCAACAGACTGCCGCCGCAGCACCGCCGCCTCCGCCGCCGGTCGAACACGTCTGGCACGTGGCGATCGACGGCCAAACGCAGGGGCCCTTCTCCAAGGCACGCATGGGCCGGATGGTCACCGAGGGAGCCCTGACCCGCGAGAGCTATGTCTGGACGCAGGGCCAGGACGGCTGGAAACGCGCCGAGGACGTCACCGAGCTGGCGCAGCTCTTCACCGTTCTGCCGCCGCCTCCGCCGGGCGCGTGACCGGAATGTAGGAGGCGGGCATCACCGCCTCCGGCTGCATCCCGGTCTCAGCCTTGCCCAGCAGCGCCGGGGCAAGGCAGGCATCCGCAGGGAAACTCACCGCATCGTCGCGCGTCGCCGGGAAGGGTCGCGAGGGCGTCACTTGCGAGGCGGTCACCAGTTGGCCATTCAGGCACAAGTCCTGCGCCGCGTTGCCGATGTTGAAGCCGAACCCCTCGCGGCCGCAGTCGTTGCCGAACCCGTTCATGTTCCAGGCCTGCGGCATCGGGCTTTGCGGACCGAATACCTCGAAGGCGTTCTGCTTGGGCCGGAAGGTGAGCGACCAGCTGGTATCCTCGGTTCTCATGCCCAGCGCCCAGCGGCCGATCGGCGCATCCTCGAGGAAGCCCTCGACGACGAAACACTCGACGTCCTCTGCAAAGACGTAGTCACGCTCGGCCAGGGTGGCATCGATGGCGATGGCCCCGCGCATCGCGTAGCCGCCGTTGCCCTGCCATTCGAAGCGCCAGGCTAGATCGGCCGCCTGCACCGCGCCCGCCCCGGCCACCAGCGCCAGCCCGGCCATGACCGCGCCCCTCGTCCAACCTGACATGTGTTTCCCCACTATCCCCGTTCTGGCGCCAGCCTAGAGGCAACGGCGCGGAATGCAAAAGTGGAGGATGTGAACTTCTCGTGTGCAGGGCGCTGCGACGGGCGCGCAGCCCGACGGCGGTGCATGCCTCGGATGCCCAGTGCAGGCGACCAGGAGGCAGAGGCTCGGTGTCCCCTCAAAACCGGTTTCCTCTCCCGCGCGTCCCGCCTAGGGTGACCGTGCCGGAAAAAGGCGGATCTGGAGGATCTTCGGGCATGAACGAAACCCATCGCTTTCCCTGCGAGCAATGCGGTGCCGACTACCGCTTCGATCCCGCCGCAAACGAGCTGGTCTGCGATCATTGCGGGCACAGCCAGCCGATCGAATCCGCCGGACCCTGGGAAAGCGACATCCGCGAGCTCGACTTCCGCGCCGCCATCGAGAACCTGCTGCCGCTGCAGGAGATGGAGGACCTGCGGGTCACCAAGTGCCCGAACTGCGGCGCCGAGGTACAGTTCGACCCCGACTCCCACGCCACCGAATGCCCTTTCTGCGCCACCCCCGTGGTCGCCGACACCGGCACCAATCGCCAGATCAAGCCCAAGGGGGTGCTGCCCTTCGCGCTCGACGAGAAGACCGCTCATCAGGCGATGAACGACTGGCTCGGACGGCTCTGGTTCGCACCCAACGGGCTCAAGGAATATTCCCGCAAGGGCCGCAAGATGCAGGGCATCTACGTGCCTTACTGGACCTTCGACGCCAAGACCCGCAGCGAATACAGCGGCGCGCGCGGCACCGTCTACTACGAGACGCACACCGTCATGCGCGACGGCAAGCGCCAGCAGGTACAGGTTGCCAAGGTGCGCTGGACCCCGGTGCGCGGGCGGGTCGCGCGGTTCTTCGACGACGTGCTCGTGCTGGCCTCGAAGTCGCTGCCGAAGCGCTTCACGGATGCGCTCGAGCCCTGGGATCTCAGCCGCCTCGAACCTTACCGCCCCGAGTTTCTTGCCGGGTTCCGGGCCGAGGGCTATCAGGTCGATCTCGATGCAGGCTTCGTCGAGGCGCGGCACCTCATGGACCGGCAGATCACCCGCGACATCAAGTTCGATATCGGCGGTGACCAGCAGCGGATCACCGCGGTGGACACGCAGGTCTCGGACGTCACCTTCAAACACGTGCTGCTGCCGGTCTGGCTGGCGGCCTACAAGTTCCGCGGCCAGACCTACCGCTTCGTGGTCAACGGCACGACGGGCCGGGTGCAGGGCGAAAGGCCATGGTCTGCCTGGAAGATCGCCGTGGCGATCATCCTCGGCACCATCGCCGCGGCGCTGATCGGCTACATGCTGTCGCAGTCGCAAGGCGGTGGCGGCTTCTCGGTGCCCATTGGCTATTGAGCGGAGCCGTCCCGGCGGGATAGGTATAGCGCTAACACATCCCAGGAGACGAGGGAGCGAGAAATGATCCTGTGCTGCGGTGAATCGCTGATCGACATGCTGCCCCGGACCAGCACCGGCGGCGAGCCCGCCTTTGCCCCGGTGGCAGGCGGCGCGGTGTTCAACACCGCCATTGCCCTTGGGCGGCTGGGGGCGCCCGCGGGCTACTTCGGCGGGCTCTCCACCGATCTGTTCGGCACGATCCTTTCGGGGGCCCTCGCGGCGTCACAAGTCGATTCCGCCACCTGCCCTCGCTCGGACCGTCCCACCACGCTGGCCTTCGTCACGCTGGTGGACGGGCACGCGCGCTATGCCTTCTACGACGAGAACACCGCCGGGCGGATGCTGGCCGAGGTCGATCTGCCCGCGCTCGGGGATGACGTCACCGCGCTCTTCTTCGGCGGCATCAGCCTTGTCGTGGAGCCCTGCGGCGACACCTACGCGGCGCTCTGCGCGCGGGCGGGCGAGCGTGTGGTGATGATCGATCCCAACATCCGCCCCGGCTTCATCAAGGACGAGGCGCGCTACCGCGCCCGGCTCGCCGCGATGCTGGCGCGGGCCGACATCGTGAAGATCTCGGACGAGGACATGGCGTGGCTCGGCACGACGCCCGAGGCGCTGCTCGACGGCGGCACGGCGCTGGTGCTCGAGACCCGCGGCGCCGAAGGCGTGCTGGCGGTCACCGCCCGCGGCCGGATCGAGGTCGCCGCGACCCGCGCGGACGTGGTGGATACCGTGGGTGCCGGCGACACGTTCAACGCCGGTCTGCTGGCCGGACTCGAGCGCGACGGGCTGCTGACGCGCGCCGCGCTGCGCGAGACCGACCTGGAGGCGCTGCGCCCGGCGGTGGCGCTGGGGGCGCGGGCGGCAGCGGTGACCGTCAGTCGTGCAGGTGCCAACCCGCCATGGCTGCACGAACTGGACACAGACGCATGAGAGCACTGATCCAGCGCGTCTCGGAAGCCAGCGTGAGGGTCGAAGGCGCCGTCGTGGGCGAGATCGGCCCCGGCCTGTTGATCCTGATCTGCGCGATGCAGGGCGACACCGAGGCGCAGGCCGACAAGCTGGCCGCCAAGATCGCCAAATTGCGCATCTTCCGTGACGACGAAGGACGGATGAACCGCTCGGTGCTCGACACCTCGGGGGCCGCGCTCGTGGTCAGCCAGTTCACCCTTGCCGCAGACACCCGCAGCGGAAACCGCCCCGGATTTTCCACCGCCGCCGCCCCGGCGGAGGGCGAACGGCTCTACGAGTACTTCGCCGGGCGCATCGCTGCGCAGGGCATCGCCACCGCCACCGGCCGCTTCGGCGCCGACATGAAAGTCGCGCTCATCAACGACGGGCCGGTGACGATCTGGATGGACAGCGAGGGCTGACGCCGGTCTACAGGTCAGTCCCGGCGACCAGCGTGCCGCGCAGGCAGGCCAGATGAAGCTCGGCCCGGACACAGGCAAAGCGTTGGGCGAGTTCGGCTTCCTGCGCCTCCTGCGCGCGGAGCAGATGCGCCAGAAGCTGCGCCGCAGAGAGGTGTCCGTCGCGCTGCTGTCGCGCGGCCCGCGCCGCTTCTGCCATTGTCGAGGCGCGCCGGCTTTCCGCCTCGCGGTATGCTGCCGCGAGAAGTCCGCGGGCCGGTGCCACGGTGCCGATTTCCAGCTCCCCGGTCTCGCCCACCTCCTCCGGCCACGCGAGGGGCACTGGCGCTGTGATCTCTCCCAATTCGCCGCCCGCCCCGTCAAATCCCGCCAGCGCCTCGGCCGAGGGGCTCAGGTCGATCCCGTCGAGCAGCACGTTGGCCGCGCGAAGCCGCGCCGCGTCGTGCGCGGCCGCCGCGACACGCGCCCGCATCTGCGTCAGCGGCTCGGGCGAGACCAGCTCGCGCAGCGTCCCGAGCCCCTCGACGCCGCCGAGCCTGCTGTCTCCCATCGTCGCCAGTTCGGTTCGGGCGCGCGCCATCGCGGTCAACGCGGCCTGCCGGCCGGCGCGCAGCCGCGCCTCCTCTGCCACGAGATGCGCGCTGATCGCCTCGAAGACCTGCGCGTTTGCGCCTTCCGCAAGCGCCACTGCGGCACCATCGATCTCCGCAAGCGCAAGATCGCGCTCGGCCTGCTTGCGCGGTGTGTCGAAGCGTTCCGGCAGCGCCTGTGCGTCCTCGGACATCCTGCGCAGCGCGGTCAGAGAGGGCACCGGTGCAAGGTCGGGCAGCCAGTCGAGTTCCTCGGCCTCGCCGCGCAGGCGCGCGACACGCAGTTCCGACTCGGTTCTGAACGCGTCTCCCTCCAGCACCGCCCTCGCAATGGCGGCATAGGGCGTGCCGGGAAGGATCGCGCCCTGACGCGTCGCCAAGGCAGTCAGTATCCCCACGTCGTCGGCACGCAGCGCCATGCTCTGCTGAAGCCCGCGTTCCGACGCGAGTGCTTCTGCCAGACCCGTACCGTATCCCTGCATGCATCCGGGCAGCAGCGCGACCAGCGCAATGCCGCAGCCCTATCGGAAAGATCATCTGATCATCCCGCCTCCCCTTACCTCGTTCACTCGTTCAACACGCGGCAACGCGCCACGCTACAGGTCGGCAGAGGAATGGACCGGGATCACGCGGGGCAGCAGGCCTTGGCAACGCTGTTCCGGCGTTGCGCGATTGCCGCATCGTCTCGCGAACGAAACAGGGAGGTCAGCTCAGCAGCGCAGAGATCAGCGGCAACTTGTGGGGGGCATCGCAGAGCGTGAGCAGCAGGTCGGAAAGTTCCGGTTCGTCCACGCGCCGAGCAGCATCCCTGGGAGAGAACCACTTGCGCTTGCGCTGCTTGCGCTCTTTCCAGTCGCGTGAAAGCTTGTCGACGATCAACGGATAGACCCGCACGCGGCACCGCAACTCGGTCCCGTCATCCAGCCGCTTGGGATAGTGGTAGAAGCCGATTTCCGTCTTTCCGACATGGCCCTTGGCCCCTGCCTCCTCGAGCGCTTCGATCTCGGCCGCGGCCCAGGGCTTCTTGCCATCCATCTCCCAGCCCTTTGGCATCACCCAGCGCCCGGTATCGCGCGAGGTCACCATGAGCACCCGGAGCTTCCCGGTCTTGTCGAACTTCATGGGAAGGGCGGCAATCTGCTCACCAAGTGAGGGCATTGAAGACGAAACCTGTTGGGAAACCCGTGCCTGCTACGTGAGAAATGTAACCCGCGTGTGACATCCGGCAACACGGGCCCCGACATGAGAAGAGCGGCCCCGAAGGGCCGCCCTGTGCCATGATCGACCGGCGCGATCAGCGCTCGTCTTCGGATTCCGCGACCATGCGCGCATCCTCGCGCAATTCGAGCCACATCGCGTTCATCACCGCAAAAAGCGCCGCCAGCGGCAGGCCGAGAAGCCAGGCGAAATACCACATCAGTTCTCTCCTTTTCTCAGTAGGCGCTGTGCGAGCTGGTCACGTCGTCTTCGGTGACTTTGCCCCAGAGCACTTTGTAGACCCAG
Source organism: Salipiger mangrovisoli (assembly GCF_015223355.1). Classification (GTDB taxonomy): domain Bacteria; phylum Pseudomonadota; class Alphaproteobacteria; order Rhodobacterales; family Rhodobacteraceae; genus Salipiger; species Salipiger mangrovisoli. Next base: position 99,027 of record NZ_JADFFK010000015.1, read on the forward strand.
GCGGTGTAGGCCAAGATGATCGGCAGGAAGATCACCGTCGCCACCAGCATCACGAACAGGGTCAGGTGCGAGGACGAGCTGTCCCAGACGGTGAGCGAGCTGCGCGGATCGACGGTCGAGGGCAGGATGAAGGGGAACATGGTCAGCCCGACGCTAGAGATGACCCCAAGGATCGCCAGTTTCGACCACAGGAAGGTCGAAACCTCGAAGCCCTCGCGCAGGCCGCGCACCGCCATGAAGATGCCCACGAAGCCGAGCACCGGCGCGATCAGGATCCACGGGCGCTGGGTGTAGGCGACCAGCCACGAGCCCTCGTGCACCACCTCCTTGAAGAGCGGGTTCGACGGGCCGTCCGTCACGATCTCCGAGGTGATGTGGAAGCCGTCGATGCCGAAGGCCAGCCAGAGCCCCGCCAGCGCGTAACCGCCTGCCGCGACCATGCCCGCGACGGTGCCGATGCGCTGCGCGCGAAAGGCGACCATGCCTTTTGTCTTCAGCGACAGCCAGGCCGCGCCGTGCATGATCAGCATCGACAGCGACACCACCCCGCAGAGCAGCGCGAAGGGGCGCAGCAGCCCGAGGAACTTGCCGTAGAAGCTGCCGTCATACATCGGCATCAGGTCCTCGGTCAGGTGGAAGGGCACGCCCAGCAGCACGTTGCCCACCGCCACGCCGAAGAGCAGCGCCGGGGCCGCGCCACCGACGAAGAGCGCCCAGTCCCAGCTGCTTCGCCACTTCGCACTGTCGCGCTTGGAGCGGTACTTGAAGCCCACCGGGCGCAGGATCAGCGCCGCGAGGATGGCGAACATCGCCAGATAGAAGCCCGAGAAGCTGACCGCGTAGAGCGGTGGCCAGGCGGCGAAGATCGCGCCGCCGCCGAGGATGAACCAGACCTGGTTGCCTTCCCATACCGGGCCGATGGTGTTGATCACCACGCGGCGCTCGACGTCGGTCTTGCCGACGAAGGGCAGCAGCGCGCCGACTCCCATGTCGAAACCGTCGGTGAGCGCGAAGCCGATCAGCAGCACACCGAGCAGCGCCCACCAGATCAGGCGGAGGACTTCGAAACTGATAAGATCATGCAAAATCATAACGGTTACTCCGCAGGCACATCGGCAAAGGGACCCTTGCCGTCATGGGTGCGCAGCCGGTGCTCGTGCCGCCGCATCCATTCCTCGGTTGCCTCGACATCCTCCTGCGGACCCTTGCGGATGTATTTCAGCATGAGACCCATCTCGACGATGAAGAGCACGGTGTAGAAGATCGCGAAGCCCGCGAGGGTGAACAGCAAATCACCGACGCTCAGATGCGAGGCCGAGAGCGCGGTCGGCAGGATGCCGTCCACCGTCCAGGGTTGACGCCCGTATTCCGCGACGATCCAGCCCATCTCGGCGGCAATCCACGGCAGCGGGATCCACAGAACCGCAAGCCGCAGCACCCAGCGGGGATAGCTCTTGCGCCGGAAATTGCTGAGCACGAAGAAAAGCCCGGTCAGCGCAATGAACGAAAACCCAAGGCCCACCATGATCCGGAACGACCAGAAGAGCGGCGCGACGCCCGGCACGGTGTCGTCGGCGGCCATCTTGATCTGCTCTTCGGTCGCCTCGCGCGGGTCGTCCACGTATCGCTTCAGCAGCAGCGCGTAGCCGAGGTCGGCCGAACGCGCCTCAAAGTTCGCGCGGACCTCCTCGGGGGTGGCGTCGCGCTCGGCGCGGATGGTCATCAGCTCGTCATAGGCGATGATGCCAGAGCGGATGCGCGCCTCGGATTCCGCAACAAGCTCGTTGATGCCGGGGATTTCCTGCGTCAGCGAGCGGGTGCCGATCAGCCCCATGACCCAGGGGATGTGCACCGCGTAATGGGTCTCGCGCGCTTCCTGATCGGGGAAGCCGATCAGGGTGAAATGCGCGGGCGCGGGTTCGGTCTCCCACATCGCCTCGATGGCGGCGAGCTTCATTTTCTGCGTGTGGCTGGCCGAGTAGCCCGACTCGTCCCCCAGCACGACCACCGAGAGCGAGGCGGCGAGGCCGAAGGAGGCGGCGACCGAGATCGATCGGCGCGCCAGTTCCACGTGGCGGCCCTTCAGCATGTACCAGGCCGAGACGCCGAGCACGAAGATCGAGGCGGTGATGTAGCCCGCCGAGACGGTGTGCACGAATTTCGCCTGCGCCACCTCGTTGAAGACCACCTCGAAGAAGTTTGTCATCTCCATGCGCATGGTCTCGGGGTTGAACTCGGCGCCGACCGGATTGACCATCCAGCCGTTGGCGATGAGGATCCACAGCGCCGAGAAGTTCGAGCCGATCGCCACCAGCCAGGCGACGATGCAATGCGCGACGCGCGACAGCTTGTCCCAGCCGAAGAAGAACAGCCCCACGAAGGTCGCCTCGAGGAAGAAGGCCATCAGCCCCTCGACCGCCAGCGGCGCGCCGAAGATGTCTCCGACGTAGTGGCTGTAATAGCTCCAGTTCATGCCGAACTGGAATTCCATGGTGATTCCCGTGGCCACGCCCAGAACGAAATTGATCCCGAACAGCGTGCCCCAGAATTTCGTCATCTGTCGCCAAATTGGCCGCCCCGTCATCACGTAGACCGTCTCCATGATCGCCACGAGGATCGACAGACCCAGCGTCAGCGGCACGAAGAGGAAGTGATAGAGCGCCGTCATTGCAAATTGCAGACGCGACAGCTCGACAACATCGAGCTCCATGTCAGTACTCCTCTGTGCATGTGGCGCAAAGGCAGTCACTCACGCGCGGCGGCCGAGCCCCTTGGTCCACAAGTTAAAATCGAGGTGGGCGGATACCGATTACCGTGCGACACCTTTCAGATGCCCTGCTACACCCCGCCATTGTGACAGCGGTTTGATCTGCATCAAGCGCTTCATGATTCAGGGATATATCTTTTCAGATCGATCACCTGATCCGCAGTCGCCAGTTCCGCCGCCCGGTGCGACGCCGTGACGATGGCGGCATCTTTTAGAAATTCCCTAACTCCTGCAATAACTTGCCTCGCCATCGTAGCATCGAGCCCCTCTGTCGGCTCATCCAGAAGCAGCAGCTTCGGGCGGCGCAGCAACGCCCTTGCAAGCACCAGCCGTCGGGCCTGACCGCCCGAAAGCCCCGCCCCACCCTCACCCAAAGGTGAACGCAGCCCACCACGCGCGTGGACGACCTGCGCCAGCTGCACCGCCTCCAGCGCGGCCATTGCCTCGCAGTCGGTCAGCCCTGGCTGGGCCAGCGCGAGGTTCTCCAGCACCGTCCCCGAAACGAGTGCCGAGCGCTGCGGCACGAGGGTCACCAGGTCGCGCAGCCCGCTCTCGGGCCAGGCCGCAAGCGGCTGCCCGATGATCAAGATCTCGCCCGCCGTCACCGGCTCCAGCCCGGCGATCGCGTCCAGCAGGGTGGATTTGCCCAGTCCCGACGCGCCCCGCAGCGCCAGCGTCTCGCCGCGTCGCAAGCCGAGTGAAAGATCGTGCAGCAGAAGGCGCGAGCGGCCGGGACGGGCCAGAGACAGGTGGCGAAGCTCCAGAATTCGGTCACCCGCCTCCGGACTGAAGGCAGGGGCGGCAACACGGACCGGCGCGCGCGCGGGCGGATCGGCCAGCACGCGCTCGGCAGCGTCCCGCATCCGGCCGATCTCGGCCATGCCACGCCGCAAGGGCAACAGCGTTTCGGCGAGGGCCAGCGCGACGAAGACGCCGATCGCCGCAAGCGCCGGGGAAAGCTCGGTCTGTGCCACCAGCCAGCCGGCCAACGCGAAAACACCTGCGGCAATCAGCGTGACGACGGCCGAAAGCGCCTGTCCGGCTCCGGTGTCGATGCGGTCTAGGTGATCCATCGACGTGCGCGCCTCTTCCTCGGCCGCATCGAGCCCGGCACGCCAGCGCGGCATCGTGCCCTGCAGGATCGCCTCGCGCCGTCCGCGAAACAGACCGATCGCCCGGCGGCGCAGGTCCTGCGACGCGTCCTCGGCTCGCGCGGAATGGCCAAGCGTCGCCCGCGCCACCCGCCACAGCACGACTCCGCCGCCCAGCAGGTAACCAGCGGCGACCGAGATCGCGATGGCGTGGGACGTCAGCGCCCAGAGACCGAAGAAGGCCACCAGATGAGTCAGAAGCGCCGCGGCCACGGGAAGGGCCAGCCGCAGGACCACACCGTCGAGCGCATCGACATCCGCGGTGATGCGCGTCAGCGCCGAGGCACCGCGAAGCCGTCTCAACTCGGTCACCGGGAAGCGTGCCAGCCGGTCGAGCAGGGTCACGCGCAGCGCGGCAAGGGCGCGAAGGGTGGCGTCATGGGTGAGCAGCCGCTCCCCGTAGCGCGCCGCCGCCCGTCCCAGCGCCAGTCCCCGCACACCAGCGCTGGGACGGAAGACATCGAAGGCGATACCGACGCCGGCCAGCCCTGCCATCCCGGTGGCGGTGATGAACCAGCCCGAGAGGCCAAGCAGAGCCGCCCCCATGAGCAGCACCAGCACCGCCAGCAGCGCGCCGCGCCACATGGCGAGGGGATGGGCGCGCCACAGCAGACGCAGCGCCTGCCACAGCCTCAGCATGAGTCGGCCTGCAGATCGATGACCCGCCCCATGGCCGCGCAGAGCGCCGGATCATGGCTGGCGACGACCACCGTGCGCCCCTCGGACGCGAGTGCCGCCAGCACCTCGACGAGCGCCGCTCCCGTGGCCGCGTCGAGATCGGCGGTCGGCTCGTCGGCCAGAATCACATCGGCCCCGCGGATCAGGGCACGCACCAGCAGCAGCCGCCGCGCCTCACCGCCCGAAACCCCGGCACCGCTTTCGCCGAGCACCGTTTCGAGCCCCTCGGGCAGGGCCGCGACGATGCGCTCCGCCCGCGCCCGGCGCAGCGCCTCGCGGGGCACCGCACCCTCGGGCTCTCCGCTGAGAAATTCGCGGAGTGTCACTTCGGGCACATGCACTTGCTGCGGCACATAGGCAATGCGCGCCCGCCAGGCGTCGGCGGTGTCGGACTCAAGTCTCTGGCCGGCGACCAGCACCTCACCCGTTTCCGGCGCGAGCAGCCCCGCGATCACCTCGAGAAGGGTAGACTTGCCCGACCCGCTCGGTCCACGCAGCGCCAGCGACCCGCCCGGCGCAACCGCGACGTCGGGAAGCACCAGCCGCCGCCCGCCGCGTTCCAGCGCCACACCCTGCAGCAAGATCGACGCAGGTCCCATGAGCGGCGGCACGCGCCTGCCCTGCCCCAGCACCGGCGCGCCGAGGGACACCTCGGCCGCCGCGACCTCCTCGGCCACCGCCTCGGCGGCTGCCTTGTCGTGCCAGGCCGCCGCAAGGTCGCGCAGCGGCTGGAAGAAATCCGGCGCGAGCAGCAGCAGAAAGAGCCCCTGGAACAGCGTCAGTCCCGGACCGAACAGCCCCCAGGTGCCAAGGGTGATCTCACCAAGCAGAGAAAACCCGACATAGACTGCCACCATGGCCACGCCCAACGCCGAGAAAAGTTCGAGCACCGTCGAGGAAAGGAACGCGACGCGCAGCACGGCCATCGTCCGCTCGCGCAGCGCTTCGGCGCGGGTGGCGAACTCGGCGCGCGAGGCTTCTGCGGCGTTCAGCAGCAGCAGGTCCGGCAGCGCCGCGATCCGGTCGATGAGCAGCGTGTTCATTGCGCCGACTTCGACCATCTGCTTCCGGCTCGCCTCCTGCGCCGCCATCCCGACCAGCGCCATGAAGACCGGGATCAGCGGCCCGGCGACCAGCAGCACCAGCGCCGCCGCCCAGGAGATCGGGAGGATCGCCAGCATGTAGAGCAGCGGCAGCAACCGGGCCCGCGCCATCGCCGGCCGGTAGCGGGTGATCCAGGGCCCGAGCGTGGCCAGCTTCTCGGTCAGCAGCGCCGCGAGCGCCGCCGAGGAGGTGCCGCCGAAACGCAGGGCTCCGTGGTCGAGCAGCGCCTGCCGCCGGACATGCAGCGTTTCATCGGCGGCACGATAGGCCAGCCGGGCGGCATGTCGCTCGCCCCACCCCCGCAGCATCCCGAGCAGCGCGAAGATCAGGGCCATCCAGAGCGTGCGCGCGAGCGGGGCCGCCTCGGCCCAGCCCGCGATCCCCCAGGCCAGCGCGGCGGCCTGCGGCAACCACAGCGCCGCGGCAAGCGCAGAGAGGCGCGCGGCGTGGCGCAGGCGGCGCTGCGCGGCGGGGGCAAGCAGGCGCTCGGCTCGGCTCCGCTGAGGCGCTCCGACTGACGGCATTTCGACTCCGAGACAAAATCTCCATCTCGGTCAATGAGATAGACGAAGGCGCCCAAGTTCAAGCCCAAAGGCATCCGCGCGTCACTCTGCCGCCGCGCCCGCTGCCTGATCCGCGCGCATTGAGGCCAGCCTCGGGCCGTCGTCGCCTCGCGGTGATTGCGCCGGGCATCCGCCCATGCCACGCTGGCCGGACCAGCCTGTCAGGAGATTTTCCAGATGCCCCAGCCCCATACTCGCGAAGGAGACCGGCCATGAGCGCGCTTGAAGATGTCCTGTCCGAGATCGATTCCGCCAATGCGCAGGACCCGAACCGGGAAGAGGGTCAGCCTGCCGCCCTGCTCTATGGAACGCGCATGAGCGCGGAACTGGCGCGGCTCTTTCCCGAGGCTTCGGAGGTCTTGCAGATCGCGGCCCGCGGCCAGCATGTCGAGCGCTGGCTGCTGCCACGGGACTCCTTCCCGATGGACCGCCCCGGCTATTTCGCCTGGCGCAAGGAGCAGGGCCGCCGCCACGGCGCGCGCCTGGCCGGGATGATGTCGAAGGCGGGGTATGACGCTGAGGCGCAGGAACGCGTCGGCGTGCTGCTGCGCAAGGAGGGCATAAAGCGCGACGCCGAGGTGCAGGCGCTGGAGGACGTGATCTGCTTCACCTTCCTCAAGTGGTACTTCTCGCCCTTCGCCGAGGGCCGCGACGCCGATGGGCTGCAGCGCATCGTCGAGAAGACCGCGCTGAAGATGTCTGCCGAGGGCCGCGCCCGCGTGCTGCAGGAGTTCGACCTGCCAGAACCGCTGGCCGAAGCCTTCCGCGACTGAGCGTCGCGCAAGTTCCTTCGAAGGAACTTGCAGGAGTTTTCGAAAACTCCTGCGGCGCTAGGTTGCGCCGCAGGACAGAGCATCGAGACCTGAAGACATGACCCGATCCGCCCTCATCATCGCCCACGGCAGCCCGTCCGATCCCGATCCGCAGGAAGCGGCGCTGAGGGACCTTGCCGCACGCGTGGGCGCTCTGCTGCCCGGCTGGCGCATCGGCGGGGCGACATTGGCCAAGGAGGGCGCCTTTGACGCGGCGGTCGCGGAGCTCGGGACGCCGTGGATCTACCCCTACTTCATGGCGCGCGGCTATTTCACCAAGAAGGTGCTCGCCGAACGTGCCGCGCCGCTGGGCCTGCGGGTGCTCGAGCCCTTCGGCACAGAGCCTGCGCTGGTGCAGAGCGCCGCTCACGCCTTGCGCCGGGAGCTGGCAGGCCGGGGTTGGCAAGCGGATGCAACGACGCTGCTGGTTGCGGCGCACGGCAGCGCTGTCTCCCGCACCAGCGCCGAAAGCGCCCGCGACTTTGCCGCCGCGCTGAAGTCCAAGATAGGATTCGCCGAAGCGCGCGCCGGCTACGTCGAGGAGCCGCCCTTCCTGCACGAGTCGGCGCGCGGACTCACTCAGGCGATCTGCCTGCCGCAATTCGCGCTCAACGCAGGTCACATGCTGGAGGACGTGCCCGGAGCACTGCAACAGGCGGGCTTCTCGGGACCTGTTCTGCCCGCGTTCATCGACTGGCAGGAAACTCCGGAACTGATCGCGCAAAGCCTTGAAACGCAATCCAACGCCTCGTGAACCACGGACCTCTCAGGGACAAAAAAGAAGGCCACCGCGTTGCGGTGGCCTTCTTTTTTGCCGTCCCCCGGTGGGGAGTGGCGGACCGAGGAGGATTCGAACCCCCGACCCCTTGATTCGTAGTCAAGTACTCTATCCAGCTGAGCTATCGGTCCGTGAGGGCGGGGTTTAGAGTTTGTTCGGAGGATGCGCAAGAGCGATTTCGAAGAAATTTCCAATCTTACCCTAAGTCACCCGTGGGAAGGCGAATTTCGAAGCATGTCCCGTGCTGATCGGAGCGCAGGAGTTGAAGTTTCCCACCGTGATTCCGCACCAGCTCGGCGACAATGGCCAGACCGAGTCCCGCGCCCCCCTTGCGCGCGCCGCCCTGGAATGGCTGGAACAGGTGTTCCCGCGCCTTCGGCGGGAGGCCTGGGCCGGTGTCGGTGACCTTGATGATCCAGGCATCCTCCTCGACGCGGGCCGAAACGGCGATTTCCCCCTCCTCGCCCGAGCCGGTGATCGCCTGCCGGGCATTGCGCACAAGATTCGCAATCGCGCGGTAGATCTGCTCGGGATCGCCGCGAATCTGCATCGAGGCGGGAATGTCTTCGGATAGGCTGACCTCATGCTCGCCGATCGCCAGCCGCTCGGCCTCGAGCACCTCGTTGACCAGTTCAGCAAGGTTGAACTGAGTCAGCATCGGCGCGGGCTCCTCGGCCTTGCCGAAGGCCAGCGTCGTCTCGCAGAGCGAGACCGCGCGGGTGATGGAGCTGACCAGCTTCGGAGCCATGCGCTTGACCGCGGGATCCTCGGACATCTCGATGCGGTCCGTGAAGAGCTGCGCCGAGCTGAGGATGTTGCGCAGGTCGTGGCTGACCCGCGCCACCGCGCCGCCAAGCTGCGCCAGCCGCTCCTTCTGCCGCAGCGACTGCGACAGCTGCGTCTCGAGCGACTTCAGTGCCTCCTCGGCCTCGCGGATCTCGCGCACGCTGGCGACGGGGGTGATGATGCGCCGCGCGTCTTCGGGATCCTCGGCGTAGCGCTGCATGTGGCCAACCACGCCCTTGATCGGCTTCACCAGCAGCACGCGCACCGCCAGGAAGAGCAGCAGCGCGGTGATCAGCGACAGCAGCGCCGAGACCAGCAGCACGCCGAGCCCGAAGTCGATCATCGCCGTGCGCAGCGGCAGGCTGTCCATGGTGACCTCGATCAGCTCGCCGCCGTCATCCTTCGGATAACCCAGCACGCGGATCAGCCGCGGCTTGGTGTCGGCGAGGCGCAGCAATGCATCCCGCATGAGAATCAGCGGCCCGGCCTCGCGCAGGTCGTAGGTTTCATCAACCGAGCTCGGCATCGGCGACGAGAGGGCCAGTTCGCGCCGCTCGTCGCGTTGCAGCACGACGTTGTAGACCCCGGCATTGTCCAAGAGCTCGGCCTCCAGTTCGGGGGCCAGAACGTCGTCGGCAAGCAGCGCAAGCGACGCGATCTGCGCGCGCTCAAGGTGGTCGGTGAGGAAATCCTCACGGAAACGCGCCACCGAGGGCACGAAGATCAGCACTTCGGCCAGCATCACGAAAACGGTCGTGAGAACCAGAAAGCGGCCTGAGAGCGAGTTGAACATCTAGAGCAGTCTTAAGCTTTCAGGGAAGCAGGCGTTGAACTGTTCGTGTAACAGCCTTGACCGTGCGGTTTTCAAACAATCTGGGTGTGAAATAGGATCCGGCAACCCGTTTGTTAAGCTCCCCCAGCGTCGGATAGGGCGCAACCATGCCCGCGATCTGCCCAATCTTGGTTTTTGCCGAGATCGCCAGCGCCCAAGTCGATATCAAGTCCCCCGCCTGTGGGCCGACGATCGTCGCGCCCACCGGGCGTCCCCTGTGCACCATCACCTTGGCCAATCCCGCCGTCTCGCGCTCTGCGATGGCGCGATCATTGTGCAAGAGTGCCGCGCGCAGGACCTCGAGCTTTCCGCCGAATCGCTGTCGTGCCTCGACCTCGCTCAGACCGACATGGGCCAGTTCGGGTCGGGTATAGGTGGCGCGTGGGATATGGTCGGTCGTGGCCTTTGCCGGCAGGCCGAAGAGCGCCGAGCGGAGGATGATGCCTGCATGGTAGCCCGCAACATGGGTGAACTGCATGCCGCCAGCCGCATCGCCGATGGCGTAGACCCGGCGATTGGTCGTGCGCAAACCGGCGTCCACCCGGAGGCCCGTCTTGGTGGTCTCTATGCCCGCCACTGCCAGTCCGAGCCCTTCGGTGTTCGCCCGCCGTCCGGCCGCGACCAGCAGATGCGATCCGGTCAGGCTCCCACCGCCGCTGAGTCGCAGTTCGATGGCGCTGCCCTGCTGGCTGGCGGACGAGACCGTCTCGCCTTCGAGAATCGTCACCCCTTCGCCGCGCAGGCGGTCGAGCACGATGGCCGCCATCTCCGGGTCCTCGCGGCCGAGGGCCTTCGCGCCTTCGACTACGGTGACCTGCGCACCGAGACGACGGAAGCTCTGCGCCATCTCCATGCCGATCGGCCCGCCGCCAAGGATCAGCAGGTGCGAGGGGAGCTCCTGTAAATCCCACAGGGTCTCGTTGGTCATGAAGGACACATTGGCCAGGCCCGGCACCGGCGGCACCGCCGCGGCTGATCCGGTGGCCAGCACGATGCGGCGTGCAGCGATCCTGCAGCGACCCGCCTCCACCTCGCGGTCCGACACAAAGCGGGCGTGGTCGCGAATGACGCGCACGCCGAGCCCCTCGAAGCGCTCCTGCGAATCCACCGGGGCGATGCGCGCGATGGTTTCTTGCACATGCGCGCGGACGCGCGGCCAATCGACCTTCGGCCGGTCGAGATCGACTCCGAATGCCGCCGAGGTCTGCGCCACATGGGCCTGCGCCGCGGCGGCGATCAGCGCCTTGGACGGCACGCAGCCGTAGTTCAGGCAGTCCCCGCCCATCTCGCCGCGCTCGACCAGAACCACACTGGCCCCCATCTGCACCGCGCCCGCCGCGACCGAAAGCCCGCCAGAGCCCGCACCGATGACCAGAAGGTCGGTCCGAATCGTTTCCATGTCACCCCTACCCTTGATCTCAGATGCCCTTGCGTGCGCGCCAGGCGCGCAGGATGATCGGCAGGGCCGCCAGCGCGGCAAGCCCCAGCAGCGGCCCGATGACCTGCGGTGCCCAGAGCAGGCTCAGGTCCGGCGTCCCGCCGCGGTCGAAGACCGACCCGACGCCCACCCCGATCGAGGTGAAGACCAGCGCTCCGGGAATGATGCCCAATGCGGTGGTCCACGCAAAGTTCCACAGCCTCACCCCGACCAGCGCGGGCAGCAGGTTTGCCACGAAGAAAGGCACCGCGGGCACCAGACGCAGCAGCAGAAGCACGCTGATCTCGTTCTGCCGCAGCCCGTCGCGCAGCTTGCCGAGTCGCCCCTCCGAGGCGTCGAACCGGGCGGCAAGCACCTGCCCCAGCCCGGCGCGGGCGGCGAGAAAGATCGCCACCGCGCCAAGGCTGGCCGAGAGCACGTTGAGCGCGGTGCCCGGCCCTAGGCCGAAGAGAAAGCCGCCGGTGACCGAGGCAACCGCCGCCCCCGGCAGCGAGAAGGCGACGATGGCCACGTAGGCGGCGACGAATCCCCCCGCCATGAGCAGGTAGTTGCCGTCCCTCAGCTCCAGCAGCGCGGCGCGATTCTCGCGCAGCGTGTCGAAGCTGATGTAATCGCGCAGCGTCGCCGCACCGATCACCGCCACAAGCGCAATCAGCGCAAGCGGAAGGTGGCGCAGCCATCGCGCTCTGGGCGCGGGTGAGTTCGGTGCCGGATCTGTCATGTTCCTAGAATGGCGCGGGGAATCGTCCGAGCACAGCCCTTTCACGCGGCCTTGATCGTCAGTCATCACGGAGCACGGCCCGGACCTGTGCCCGGAACGGTGATCGGGAGATGCAGCGCGCCTTACCGGAAATCTTGCGGCGGTGACCGGATAGAGGTTTGACACGGGGGCCACTCCTGCCTATAGCACGGCACTCGAATGACCCGGCCCGGCGAATCCGCGGGGCCGTCTGTGATGTAAGCTCTTGCTGCCAATCCACTGGCACACCGGGCGGACGCCGCAGGCAGCAATGAGACCATGTAGACAGACCGGCCTCGCCCGAGGCCAGATCAGACGGAGAAGAGCGCGATGAAACGCACCTTTCAGCCTTCGAACCTCGTTCGCAAGCGCCGCCACGGCTTCCGTGCCCGGATGGCGACCAAAGCCGGCCGCGCGATTCTGAACGCGCGCCGCGGCCGCGGCCGCAAGAAGCTCAGCGCCTGAGTCGCGCGCTCTGCCCATGGCGGAGCGTGTGCACAAGACACCGGCCAAGGCCGCTTCGGTAGAGACCGAGGCGGCCTTTGCGCTTGGCACGCGTGCGGACACAGGCACTGGCGATATGAACACAGGCAAAGCCGACGGCGATGGCCTGACGGCAAAGGACAGCCCGAAACTCGAGGTCCTGCGCAAGCGCAGCGATTTCCTCGCGGCGGCGCGCGCCCGGCGGCAGCCGGTGCCGTCCTTCCTGCTGCAGGCACGCTACCGCGACGACGGCTCGGAGTTGATCCGCGTCGGCTTCACCTGTTCCAAGAAGGTCGGCAATGCCGTCGCCCGCAACCGCGCCAAGCGCCGGCTGCGCGAGATCGCACGCCTTGGCCTGCCCGAGTTGGGCAAGCCGGGATGGGATTACGTGCTGATCGGCCGCGCCGAGGCGACGGCGGCGCGCGAGTTCACCGCGCTGCAGGGCGACCTTGCGCAGGCGATCCGCCAAATCCACGCGCCGCGAAAGCCGCGGGCCCCGAAGTCGTGAGCCCGCTCGCGCATATCGCCGCCCTGCCCGTCCGCGCCTACCGCCTGATTTTCTCGCCCTGGGTCGGCCATGGCTGCCGCTTCCAGCCGAGCTGCTCGGCCTATGCGCTCGAGGCGCTCGAGAAGCACGGCGCCATCAAGGGCTCTTACCTGACCCTCCGCCGCATCCTGCGCTGCCACCCGCTCGGCGGGTCCGGCATCGACAACGTCCCCGATTGAGGCCGCCCATGTTCGACGACGACGCCGACGACATCCACCCGCTGTTCTACGGTGCCCCGAAGAGCACCGAGTTCAAGAAGCTGCGCAAGCGCATCGTGCAGAACACCCGCGAGGCGGTCGAACAATACGGCATGATCGAGCGCCGCGAGGATGGCTCCTTGCCGAAATGGCTGGTGTGTCTCTCGGGCGGCAAGGATTCCTACACCCTGCTGGCAGTCCTGCACGAACTCAAGTGGCGCGGGCTGCTGCCTGTCGAAATCCTCGCCTGCAACCTCGACCAGGGCCAGCCGGGCTTTCCCGCGACGGTGCTGCCCGAGTTCCTCGAGAAGATGGGTGTGCCGCATCGGATCGAGTATCAGGACACCTATTCGATCGTCATGGACAAGGTGCCGCAGGGCCGGACCTACTGCGCGCTCTGCTCGCGTCTGCGCCGCGGCAACCTCTATCGCATTGCCCGCGAGGAAGGCTGCTCGGCGGTCGTGCTGGGCCACCACCGCGACGACATCCTCGAGACCTTCTTCATGAACCTCTTCCACGGCGGGCGGCTTGCGACCATGCCGCCGAAGTTGGTCAACGAGGAGGGCGACCTTTTCGTCTACCGCCCGCTGGCGCATGTCTCCGAGGCCGATTGCGAGAAATTCGCCCGCTCGATGAACTACCCGATCATCCCCTGCGACCTCTGCGGCTCGCAGGACGGGCTGCAGCGCCAGCAGGTGAAGCAGATCCTCGATGGTTGGGAAAAGAACTCCCCCGGCCGCCGGCAGGTGATGTTCAAGGCGCTGACCAACATCCGCCCCTCGCACATGATGGATCCCAAGCTCTTCGACTTCGCCGGGCTGATGCGCGACATGACCAAGCGCGCACCGGATGCCGATGACGGGATTCCCGACCTGCGTTAAGCGAAGCCTTACCCTCTTGCGCTAGATCTTGGTCTGTCTCTGACGATGCAGGGGGCGGACCATGCCGCCGGATCTCGCACATAAGTTTCAGCTGCCGAAGGTCGCGAAAGCGCGCGCGCAGCTACGGCGCTGGGTCTTTGGACCGCATATGCTCGCGTTTGTCCCGGCACTGTCCCTTGCCGGGTTCTGGATCGGCGGCGAGCCGATCCTGCTGGCGCTTTCGCTTTTGATCCCGCTTGTCTACGGCCTCTTTCTGACCACCGAACATCCGACCGCCCTCCGCGGGCAGGATCGCCGCGACCGCGATCTGGTCAGCATGGCCATGGCACAGGAGCTTGCGGAGCAGAGCTTCGAGCAGGCCCGGAGCGCGCAGCTACACACCGCCTGCCTGCTGTTCGAGGCCGAGGGACTGGAGACGATCTCGCGCCGCATGGGCGAGGAAGTGGCCGAAACGCTGCGCCTGCTCTTCCTGAACCGGCTGCGCGACTTGCTGCGCCCCGAGGACAGCGCGCTCCGCATTGGCGATTCCCGCTTCATGGCGCTGATCTCGCCCAGCCTGCGGCTCGACCTCGAAGCGCTGCTTGCCCTTGCCGACCGGCTTCAGCGCGGGCTGGAAGAGCCCGCCGCCACAGATACCGGGGTGCACTACCTGTCCGTCGCTGTGGGCTTCTGCGGCTCGGCCCGGCTGCGCGCGGGCGCAGATGGCACCGATATGCTCGACTGCGCCCAGGCGGCGCTGCGCGAGGCGATGGACAATGCCCCCTCGGCCATCCGGGCCTGGAGCGAGGGGATGCGCGCCGAGCGGCGCGCCCGCAGCGCCCTCCTGTCCGAGGTCGAGGCCGCCTTGGCCAAGGGGCAGATCCAGCCCTGGTACCAGCCGCAGCTGTGCACCTCGACAGGCGAGATCAGCGGCGTCGAGGCGCTGGTGCGCTGGATGCATCCGCAGCAGGGCATTGTGCCGCCCGCCCGCTTCCTCGACGCGCTGCACGATTCGGGGCGCCTCGACCAACTGAGCGAGGCGGTCTTGCACCACAGCCTCACCGCGCTGCGAAACTGGGATGCCGAGGGGCTGCATATCCCCCGCGTCAGCATCAACCTCTCGGACGTCGAGCTGCGCAACCCCCGGTTGGTCGATCGGCTGAAATGGGATCTCGACCGCTTCGGATTTCCAGCGAGCCGCCTGGGCATCGAAGTGCTCGAAACGGTGATCGCCGAAAGCTCCGTTGGCATCATCGCGCGCAACATCTCCGATCTTGCACGCCTCGGCTGCCGCATCGACCTTGATGACTTCGGGACCGGCCACACGTCGATCGGCGCGCTGCGCAAGGTCACCGTCCACCGGCTGAAGATCGACAGGAGCTTCGTCACGCGCATCGATCGCAGCGAGGATCAGCGGCGCATGCTGGCCGCGGTGCTGGGGCTTGCTGACCGGCTGGGGCTGGAAACCGTGGCCGAGGGCGTCGAAAGCAGTGGCGAACACGCGCTGCTTGCCCAGCTCGGCTGCGATCACGCACAGGGATTCGGCATCGCGCGTCCGATGCCCGCCCCGCAGCTGGCGGAATGGGCCCGCGAACACGCGCTGCACATCGCCGAAGCGCAGAAGCTCGGCCGCGGCAACCGCTGACCCCACCGCCACGCAGGAGCCTCGCCAACTCGGCCTCGCGCCGCGAGACCCGAAAGGTCGCCGCCGAGCGCGGAAGTGGCGGAGTGCAAATGCCGATTGCCCCGCCGCATCCGCTGTACCCATGCCGCCACCCCCCGAATAACGCCACGCTCCCTGCTTCGAAACGCCGACAAACCCCCATGCGGGGCACGATTCGGCTTGACCTTTGGGGGTCCGCCCTGTTGAACCCGGCTTTGACTTTCCAAGGACAGGTGGCGGTCTTTCGCATGGACAATCAGAACAAGAATCTGCTCATCGCCACGGCGCTGAGCTTCGTCGTGATCCTCGTCTGGTTCGTACTCTTCCCGCCACCCGAAGCCACGGTGGACGAGACGGCCCAGACCACCGAGCAGACGCTTGAGACCGCGCCCGGCGTGACCGCGCCCGCGGCGAGCACCGACGCCCCCGCCCCCGCGACGGGAACCACCGCCGCGCCCGCGGCCACGCTGGACACCGCGCGCATCGACATCGACGCGCCGAACCTGATCGGCTCCATCGCCCTCACCGGCGGCCGGATCGACGACCTGAAACTCAGCCAGTACCACGAGACCAACGACGAAAGCTCGCCCGTGGTGCAGCTGCTTGAGCCCGTGGGCAGCGCGAACCCCTATTACGCCGTTTACGGCTGGGCCCATGGCAACGGGCTGACCGCGACCGACGTTCCGGATCGCAACACCGAATGGTCGGTCGAGAGCGGTGACGTGCTGAAGGTCGACAGCCCGGTCACGCTGCGCTGGGACAGCCCCGCCGGCCTGATCTTCCGTCGCACCTTCACCGTCGACGAAAAATTCATGTTCCGTGTGACCCAGTCGGTCGAGAACACCTCGGGCAACGAGGTTTCGGCGGCGCCCTACGCCATGCTTGCCCGCCACGGCGAGCCTTCGGATCTCAAGAACTTCTTCGTGCTGCACGAGGGCGCGATCTCGATGACCGACGGCACGCTCGGCGAGAACAAATACAAGAAGATCCGCGATTTCGACGCCGACGCGCAGAACCGGACCCGCGCCGAAACCTATCAGGTCTCTGAAAACGGCTGGATCGGCTTCACCGAGCACTATTGGGAAACCGTGCTGATCCCGGACAGTGGCACCAGCTACCGCCAGGCGATCCGCTACAACGAAAGCACCGACATCTACCAGGCCGAGGTGGTTCTGCCGACGCAGACCATCGCCCCCGGCGCAACCGTCGAGGTCTCGACCCGCATGTTCTCGGGTGCCAAGGTCTGGGAAGTGATCAACGAGTACCAGGAGCAGGGCGTCGACCGCTTCGTCGACAGCATTGACTGGGGCTGGTTCTTCTTCCTCACCAAGCCCATCTTCTGGCTGCTGCACCACCTGCACCAGTGGATCGGCAACATGGGCGTGTCGATCATCGCCCTGACCATCTTCCTCAAGGCGATTCTCTTCCCGCTGGCCTACAAGTCCTACGTCTCGATGGCCAAGATGAAGGAACTGCAGCCGCAGATGGAAGAGCTGAAGAAAAAGGCGGGCGACGATCGCCAGAAGCTTCAGCAGGAAATGATGGCGCTCTACAAGCGCGAGAAGGTCAACCCGGCCTCGGGCTGCCTGCCGATCCTGCTGCAGATCCCGATCTTCTTCTCGCTCTACAAGGTGATCTTCGTCGCCTTCGAGCTGCGCCACGCGCCCTTCTTCGGCCCGTTCCAGGATCTCTCGGCACCGGATCCCACCTCGCTCTACAACCTCTTCGGCCTGCTGCCCTGGGCAGCGCCCGAGGCAGGCACGACGCTGGCGCTGATCTTCATCGGCATCCTGCCGATCCTGCTGGGCATCTCGATGTTCCTGCAGCAGAAGCTGAACCCGACGCCGACCGACCCTGCGCAGGCGATGATCTTTGCCTGGATGCCCTGGGTGTTCATGTTCATGCTCGGCGGCTTCGCCTCGGGCCTGGTGCTCTACTGGATCACCAACAACACGATCACCTTCACCCAGCAGTACCTGATCATGCGCAGCCACGGGGCCAAGCCTGACGTCTTCGGCAACATCAAGTCGACCTTCAAGCGCAAGCCCAAGGACGCGAAGTCGGGCGGCAAATGAGCGGACGGGTCACCCAAATCTGGCGCCACCCGATCAAGGCCCATGGCCGCGAGGCGCTGGACCGGGTGACCCTGCGTGCCCATGAGTGCCTGCCCTACGACCGGGCCTGGGCGGTGGCGCACGCGCTCTCGGACGCGGATGGATCCGAATGGGTCCGCTGCGGCAACTTCAGCCGGGGCGCCAAGGCGCCCCAGCTCATGGCGATCCGCGCCAAGCTGGACGAGGCGGCGGGCACCATCACCCTGCACCACCCGGACCGCCCCGACCTGACCATCGATCCCGACCGTGACGGCGATGCTCTCATCGACTGGGTACGCCCGCTGATGCCCGAGGACCGGACGCAGTCGGCACGGCTCGTCCGCGCGCAGGCGCGCGGCATGACCGATGCGCCCTTCCCCTCGATCACGATCTGCAACATGGCCTCGCACCGCGCGGTCGAGGCACAGATCGGCCAGCCGCTGTCGATCCACCGCTGGCGCGGCAATATCTGGCTCGACGGAATCGAGCCTTGGGCCGAGTGGGACTGGGTCGGACGCGAGATTCGCATCGGCGGCGCGACCTTCGTCGTGCGCGAACGGACCGGCCGCTGCGCCGCCACCACCGCAAACCCCGAGACAGGCGCGCGCGATGCGGATACGCTGGCCGCGCTGCGTCACTGGGGACACACGGATTTCTCGGTGCAGGCCGAAGTGACGATAGGCGGCGAGATCGCCCATGACGACGAGGTGACCCTGCTGTGACGACCCCCCTTCCCTTCCCCATCGCCGAAGATCCCGATGACGCAGCCCGCGAAGCCGCGCGCAAGGCATTTGCCGGCGACGTGCAATTCCTCAAGGGCGTGGTCGCCATGGACGGGCTGCCGCCCGACGACCGCCCCGAGGTCTGCTTCGCCGGGCGCTCCAACGTCGGCAAGTCGAGCCTGATCAACGCGCTGACCGGCCGCAAGGGCCTTGCCCGCGCCTCGAACACGCCGGGCCGGACGCAGGAGATCAACTTCTTCACGCTGAACGAGAGCCACTACCTCGTCGACCTTCCGGGCTACGGTTTTGCCAATGCGCCGGTCGCGGTGGTCGAGAAGTGGCAGCGGCTGCTCAAGCAATACCTCTCGGGCCGGGTCTCGCTGCGGCGCGCCTTCGTGCTGATCGACGCGCGTCATGGCGT
The DNA here is from genome assembly GCF_015223355.1 of Salipiger mangrovisoli. GTDB lineage: Bacteria > Pseudomonadota > Alphaproteobacteria > Rhodobacterales > Rhodobacteraceae > Salipiger > Salipiger mangrovisoli. The sequence goes on from NZ_JADFFK010000015.1 coordinate 117,661, forward strand.
GAAGGCCGTGGACGAGGAGATCATGGACCTGCTCGACAAGTCCGCCGTGACCTTCCAGGCCGTGCTGACCAAGACCGACAAGCTGAAGACCAGCGATCTGGCGAAGATTCTCGATCAGGTCCGCGGCAAGCTCTCGAAACATCCCGCAGCTTACCCCGAGATCGTGCTGACCAGCTCGGAAAAAGGCGAGGGCATTCCCACGCTCCGCGCGATCATCAACGGGCTTTCCTGAATTTCCCCTTCGCAATCCGCGTTGTTGGGACTAGTTCTGCCAAGCAGAGATGTTCCCCGCATCAAGGATGCACCCTAGATGAAGAAGCAGACGATGAACCGAGACTGGATCGCCACCGCCCGCACCCTCAACGAAGCCCTGCCCTACCTGCAGCGCTACACGGGCGCGATCGTGGTGGTGAAGTTCGGCGGCAACGCGATGGGCGACACAGACGCCATGGCAGAGTTCGCGCGGGACATCGTGCTGATGCGACAGGTCGGGGTGAACCCGGTGGTGGTGCACGGCGGCGGCCCGATGATCAACGACATGCTCGCCAAGCTGAACATCCAGTCCGAGTTCAAGCGCGGCAAGCGCGTCACCGATCAGGCCACCGTCGAGGTGGTCGAAATGGTGCTGACCGGCCTCGTGAACAAGCGCATCGTGCAGGCGATCATGGACGAGGGCGGCCGCGCCGTGGGCCTGTCGGGCAAGGATGACGATCTCATCGTCTGCGAGGCGGATGATCCGGAACTTGGCTTCGTCGGCCGTCCGGTCGAGTGCAACGTGCAGGTGCTGCACGACCTTTTTGCCGCGGGCATCATCCCCGTCGTGGCGCCGGTTGCCACCGGCATGGACTATCTCGAGACCTTCAACGTCAATGGCGACACCGCCGCGGGTGCGCTGGCGGGGGCACTGAAGGCCGATCGCCTGCTGCTGCTGACCGACGTATCGGGCGTGAAGAACAAAGACGGCGAGGTGGTCACCCAGATGACCCCCGAGGATGTCCGCGCCATGACCGAGGACGGCACCATTGCCGGCGGCATGATCCCCAAGACCGAGACCGCGCTGAAGGCGGTCGAGGACGGCGTGCGCGCCGTGGTCATCCTCGACGGGCGCGTGCCCAACGCCTGCCTGCTCGAGCTCTTCACCGAGCATGGCGCCGGTTCGCTGATCCGCCGCGCTGACCTGGAGCCGGCGCGCCCGCGTACGTGACCCTTCGCGAGATCGACGCTGCGGCGCGGACGGAAGGCCTTGCCCTGCGCGGCGCCTTCCACCCCGCGCCCGGTGACGGCACGCCCGAAGGATGCGGAACCCTGCTGCTGCTCGGCCCGGACGAGCCGCGTTTCTGGCCGATCTTCTCGGCCTCTCCAGAATACCTAGGCGGCATCCCCGAGCCGATGGACCGCTGGTCGAAGCGGGTGATCGGACGACTGTCGGAGCGCATGGGCGGCACGGCGATCTTTCCCTCGGACGGGCCGCCCTACCCCTCCTTCTTCGCATGGGCACGGGCGAGCGGTGAGGCCTTTGCCTCCCCTCCGGGGCTTCTCGTCCATCCGCGCGCGGGGCTGCTGATCAGTTATCGCGGTGCGATCGCCCTGCCCGAGCGGCTGCCGCTGCCGACCGGCGGAGCCTCTCCCTGCCCGGCCTGCCCTCAGCCCTGCCGCACTGCCTGTCCGGTCGGCGCGCTCGGCTCCGGGGCACCCTATGATGTCGGGTCCTGCCAGGCCCACCTGCGCAGCCACACGGGCACGGAGTGCCGCACCCAGGGCTGTCTTGTCCGCCGCGCCTGCCCCGCCTCGGCCCGGATGCAGCGACCACCGGCGCAGGCCGCTTTCCACATGGCCTCGTTCATGGAACACTGGCAGCCGGAGACAGGGAGCACCTCATGAAACGGCTCATTCTCATGCGCCATGCGAAATCCGACTGGTCGGTGGGCATGCCGGATCACGCACGGCCCCTTAATGAACGGGGCCGCAAGAGCGCCGTCGCACTTGGCAAATGGTTGCGCGCCGAGGGCATCCTGCCGGATCAGGTGCTCTGCTCCTCCGCCGCCCGCACCCGCGAGACGCTGGATCTGTTGTCGCTTGCAGATGTGCCCGTCCGCTTCGAGGATCGTCTCTACCTTGCCGGCCCCTCGACCCTGCTGAAGAGCCTTCAGGCGGCGGACGGCGATACGGTGCTGATGCTGGCGCACAATCCGGGGATCGCGGAATTCGCGAATGGCATCGTTCGCCACGCGCCGGATCATCCCAAGTTCGCCGCCTATCCCACCGGCGCGACCCTGGTCGCCGATTTCGACATCGACGGATGGCAAGACGCGCAGGCAGGCACCGCGGACAGCCACGCCTTCACCGTGCCGCGCGACTTGATGTGATCCCGAGAAAGCGGTCGCCGGGCAGCCTTTCCCCAGGAAACGCGCGGCTGAAATGAGTGACGCCCGCGATCCCCCTCCCAAAGGATCGCGAGCGCCGCTGTAGCCGGTCACGTTGCGAAGGCCCCGACGTAGCATGGTCCGGGTCAGCCGTGTCGTATCGCACATCCTCCCCTATGGCGATCCGACCTCGGGCGACACTCGGGCGACCACAAAGCGCAAGACCCCTCATGGAAACCGGTACAGATTCTTTTCGATCTGTGACCGAATTCGCGCCAAATCATGGCGCTTCGTAACGGACTGTAACACAAGCGACAAAAAAACGAGCCCCAAATTTATCGGGACTCGCAAATATTAATCAGATTCTTTGTGGATTAGTGGCCGAGAATCTGGCTGAGGAAGAGTTTCGTCCGCTCGTGCCGCGGATTATTGAAGAATTCCTCGGGCTCATTCTGCTCAACGATCTGCCCGGCATCCATGAAGATGACCCGATTCGCGACCTGCCGGGCGAATCCCATTTCGTGCGTGACGCAGAGCATGGTCATCCCCTCCTCGGCCAGTTCGACCATCGTGTCGAGCACTTCCTTGATCATCTCCGGGTCGAGCGCCGAGGTCGGTTCGTCGAACAACATGATCCGCGGCTTCATGCACAGCGAGCGGGCAATCGCCACGCGCTGCTGCTGACCGCCCGAGAGCTGGCCGGGGTACTTGTGCGCCTGTTCGGGGATCTTCACCTTCTCGAGGAAATGCATCGCGGTCTCTTCCGCCTGCTTTTTCGGGATCTTGCGGACCCAGATCGGCGCGAGCGTGCAGTTCTCGAGAATTGTGAGGTGCGGGAAGAGGTTGAAGTGCTGGAAGCACATTCCGACCTCGGAGCGGATCTTGTCGATATTCTTCAGATCCGAGCTCAGTTCGATGCCGTCGACGACGATGCTGCCCGCCTGGTGTTCCTCCAGGCGGTTGATGCAGCGGATCATCGTCGACTTGCCCGATCCCGACGGCCCGGCGATCACGATCCGCTCTCCGCGGTAGACGGTCAGGTCGATGTCGCGCAGCACGTGGAAGGTCCCGTACCACTTGTTCATCTTCGTGATCTGGATGGCCACCTCGTCGGAGACCTTCATCTGGCTGCGATCGACTTCGCGTGTTGCAAGTTCAGACATAAAAGGTCTCCTTAGCGGTGCTCTCTACGGAGCTTTTTCTCGAGGAAGAGCGAATAGCGGCCCATGCTGAAGCAGAAGACGAAGAAGCAGAGGCCGATAAAGACGAAGAGTTCCCAATAGACGCCATTCCAATCGGTGGTCGCCCGGATCGAGCTGGAAAGGCCAATGGGATCGAGAAGGCCGATGAAAACGACCAGCGTGGTATCCTTGAACAGGCCGATGAAGGTGTTCACGATCCCGGGGATCGAAATCTTCAAGGCCTGCGGCAGGATGACCAGCCGCATCGATTTCCAGTAATCGAGACCCAGCGCGTCGGCGGCCTCGTACTGGCCCTTCGGCAGCGCGGCGAGACCGCCGCGGACCACCTCGGCGATATAGGCCGCCGAGAAGAGCGTCACCATGATGATGACGCGCAGCATCAGGTCGAAGTTGGTGCCCGGAGGCAGGAAGTAGTTCAGCAGCAAGGACGCGGTGAACAGCCAGACGATCAGCGGCACGCCGCGGATGATCTCGATGAAGGCAACCGAGAACTTGTTGATGATGAACATGTCCGACTGCCGCCCGAGCGCCAGCAGGATGCCCAGCGGCAGCGACAGGACGATGCCCGACACGCCGATGATCGTGGCCAGCAGGAAGCCGCCCATCTTCTGCGTCGCCACGGCGCGCAGCGACAGCGGCACCACCGAGGCCAGCGCATCGGACAGCGGGCCGCAGATCACCAGCCAGTAGAAGAGAGGCACCACGATCGCGAGGATCACCGCGAGCAGTGTGCCAATCTTCGGCGCTGCGAAGGTCAGGATCGCCCAGCCGATGACGAAGCCGAGGATGGCCGCGATCGGCCCCCAGAGCGATCCGCCCCAGATCAGCCAGAACAGCACGAAGGGTGCGAGGGCCGAGACCCAGAGCATCTTGCGCGGCACCGCGCTGAACAGCACAGGGGCGACGGCGGCGAGGAAGATCAGGAACGCCAGGATCGGACGCCAGTACAGCTCCTTGGGGTAGAAGCCGAAGATCAGCTGCGGCCAGCGTTCCGTCAGCACCGCCCAGCACGCGGCCGACGTGCCGGCACCGTAGCGCTCGGCAATGATCTCGCGGCATTGCGTGAGGTTCGAGGCGTCCCAGACGCCGCGCAGCGCCCAGGGCAGCAAGTGGCTCAGCACCGCGTAGACGACCCAGAGAGAGGCCAGCGTAAGCAGGATGTTGAGCCAGCCGGAGAACAGGTTCTCGCGGATCCACTTCACCGCGCCGACCTGGTTCAGCGGCGGATCCTTCTGGTCGAGCATGGTGTCGCGGACAAAGGCGACGGTCTGTGCATGTGTATCGCTCATCTCACCGCTCCTTCAGCTTCACGGAGGAGTTGTAGACGTTCATCACGCCCGAGATCAGCAGGCTCAGCACCAGGTAGAACAAGCCCAGAAGCAGCATGCCTTCGAGCTCGCGGCCGGTCTGGTTGATGGTGATGCCGCCCAGGGTGGAGCGAACGTCCATGTACCCGACGGCAATCGCCAGCGAGCTGTTCTTGGTGAGGTTGAGGAACTGCGAAATCAGCGGCGGGATGATCACCCGCAGCGCCTGCGGCAGGATCACCAGGTTCATCGTCGTGCCCGGACGCAGCCCCAGCGCATAAGCGGCCTCGGTCTGCCCCTTGGAGATGGCAAGGATGCCGCCGCGCACGATCTCGGCGATGAAGGCGCCGGTGTAGAGAGACAGGGCCAGCCACAGGGCGATCAGCGAGTTGCGCAGGTGCACGCCACCGTCGAAGTTGAAGCCGCCCAGCTCGGGCTTGTCGAGCGAGGCTCCGAGCGCGACCAGCACCACGATCAGCGGCACGAGAATGGCGGCGATCTGCAGCGGCAGGGTCATCGGGCGCTTGCCCGTGGCTTCCTGGATGTGCGCGGCGCGCTTGCCGAGAACCTTGGCCCCGAAGACGCCCGCGATGACCACCGCGAGGATCAGCAGCCAGTCCCAGCCCGAGGAGGTCGGGATGACCTCACCGCCTGCAGCCGCTGCGCCGCCCGCGTCCCCGCCCGAGGCATCGGGCGCGTTGGCCTGCCCGGTCTGCACGCCGGCGCCCCCCGTTGCGATGCGGCTCGCGCCGTAGGTGCCGGCCATGTTGGTGCCTGGCGTGGCGGCTGCGGCGGCCGGCGCTTCGGGCGCGGCAACCTCGTTGCCACCGAGCGATCGGCTGAACACCACGTTGGGGATATAGACCCCGCGGTTGGTGATCGCCACGCTTTCGCCTAGCAGCATCGACGAGCCGTCCTCGCCGCGGAAATCGCGGGGCGACGGCATGGATTCCGTCATCAGTGCGAAGATCAGAACGATCCACAGCAGCAGCGGGACATTGCGGAAGCCCTCGACGTAGACCGCCGCAAGCCGCGACACGATCCAGTTGTTCGACAGCCGCAGCACGCCCGCGACCACGCCCAGAACGGTGGCAAGGGCGCAGCCCAGCACCGCCACCAGCAGCGTGTTGAGAATGCCCACCAACGCGGCGCGCCCGTGGGTCATCTGGTTGTTGTAGTCGATAAGCTGCTGGTTGATGTCATAGCCCGCAGGCTGCGACAGAAAGCCGAAGTCAAAGTCCTTGCCCAAGGCCTCGAGGTTGTGAATGGTGTTGGAAATCAGCCACGACAGCAGCAGCCCGATCAAGATCATCGCGACGACCTGGATGGTCATCGAGCGATAGCGCGTGTCGAAGATAAGCTGATTGAGCCGGAAGCCACGCTCCGGCGGATCCGAGATGGTCGCCATTTAATTCTCCCCGGACGCTCCCGTCACCGAAGGATGCTGCGGTGGTTGCTCCACCGTCTGCCCTGCCGGAAGCGCGCTTTCGTTTTATGAAGGCGAATGTGTCTTTAGAAGGCGGAAAGGGGCGCAGGTTGTCCCTGCGCCCCTCGCCAAGTCCGGTATCAGCGGAAGGGCGGGCTGTAGAGCAGGCCGCCTTCGGTCCACTGCGCGTTCAGGCCGCGCGACAGGCCGATCGGGGTGGCTTCGCCGATGTTCTTCTCGAAGATCTCGCCGTAGTTGCCGCCCGCCATGATGGCGCGCTTGGCCCACTCGTTGTCGAGGCCGAGCATCGCGCCCAGTTCACCCTCGGTGCCGAGCAGACGGTTGATCTCGGGGTTGTTGGTCGGGGCCGAGGACAGCTCCGCGATGTTGGCCGAGGTCACGCCGTATTCTTCCGCCGCGATCAGCGCGTTGAGGGTCCAGCGGGCGATATCACCCCACTCGTTGTCGCCGTGGCGGACGAGCGGACCGAGCGGCTCTTTCGAGATGATTTCCGGCAGGATCACGTGATCTGCGGGGTTCTCGAAGGTGGCGCGGGTGGCGGCGAGGCCCGAGGCGTCGGTGGTGTAGACGTCACAGGCACCGGCAAGGTACTGCTGCTGCGCTTCTGCGTTGGTCTCGATCGGGACCGGCTCGTAGCTGATGTTGTTGGCGCGGAAGAAGTCCGCGAGGTTCAGCTCGGTGGTGGTGCCGGTCTGGATGCAGACGGTCGCGCCGTCGAGTTCCTTGGCCGAGGCCACGCCCAGCGACTTCGGAGCGATGAAGCCCTGGCCGTCGTAGTAGTTCACGCCGATGAATTCGAACTTCAGGTCGACGTCGCGCGAGAAGGTCCAGGTGGTGTTGCGGGCCAGCACGTCGATCTCGCCGGATGCCAGCGCGGTGAAGCGGGTCTGGCCGGTGGTCTGCGTGAAGGCGACCTTGTTCGGGTCGCCGAGGACCGCTGCGGCGAGCGCGCGGCAGTACGCCACGTCAAAGCCCTGCCACACGTTGTTTGCATCGGGTGCCGAGAAACCGGCGAGACCCGTCGACACACCGCACTTCAGCTCCCCGCGCGCTTTCACGTCGTCCAGGGTCGCGGCGCCGGCTGCGCCGGCCGCGAATGCGGCGACGGTCAGAGCGCCGAGAGTTACGGTCTTTTTCATGTTAACCTCTTCCTGTTGTCCGGCCCCTCATAGGCCGGTTTCCTGATCCTTGCTGGATCACCTTATTCAGCCAGGGGCTCCCTCCCTGTGCTGAGGCGAGTTTGGGAGGAAAGTTTTGGCGAGGTCAAGCCGGTGCGACGCGAAAAAGGCAAGCAAATGCCCATATCTTACGCAAGGATTCCTGCGGAGGCTTGAGATTAGGCAGCTTGGCAGAGGGCGAAAAACCGATGCGCATGAAGGAAAGCCTGACGCTTGATTTCAGCCGCCTCCTGCGCCTCCTCATCCTCGCCCCAAAGCTCCGCCTGGAAGGTCTCGTCGAGCCGCGACAGCGCCCAGAGGTCCTCGGCGGGGTACAGAGTTCCGGTGGCAGCGAAGCCGAGCACCAGCGAACCGGTCAGCGCCACGAGGTCGTGGAAAGCCGCCAGCTCGAACGCGCTGAACCCATGTGTGCGCTCGGCCAGAACGCGCAATGCCTCCTCGGGCTGAGGGGCATGCATGATGCCGGCACGCGGCTCGAGGCGGGCATCCATCTCGCGGGCCGCCCACTCCAGCAGCGGATCCCACTGCGCGGCCTGGCGCGCCACCAGTTCGGCAGGGCTCTCGGCGCGGTAGCACAGCAGGTCGCTGTCGCCATATTCCGCGAGCATGTCGGCCACCTCGGGGTGCTGCGGCGCGACCTTGTCGATGGCGCTGTTGGCGGTGCGGGTGAAGGGCATGGTGCGCGGGTCGATCTTTTCTTCCTGCGCGCGCCATTCTCCGGCCATGGCCTCGGCAATGGCCCGCGTCGGCACCACCAGCGCGGCCTTGCCCGGCGTCCGCAGCGGCCGACCATCGAGATGCACGATGAAACCGCCCTCGGCCTCTTCGACCGTGGCGTCCTTGTAGAAGCGGCGGGGGGCCCATTCGCTCATGCGGCTTGGCTCCAGAGTTGGTCCAGCAGCGCCGGAAGCGCGCGGATGTCGTCGATGATCGTGCGCGCGGAGGCGAGCCGCGCGCGGTCGTGATAGCCCCAGCTGACGCCGATGCCGTGGACCCCGGCGTCGCGCGCCATGTCCATGTCGAAGCTGGTGTCGCCCAGCATCACCGCCTGATGCGGCTCGACCCCGGCCTCGGCCAGCGCCGCCTCGATCATCGCGGGATGCGGCTTCGAGGGATGATCGTCGGCGCATTGCTGGGTGACGAAGAGGTTGCGGATGCCGTGCCCGTCGACCAGCCGGTCGAGCCCCCGGCGAGACTTGCCGGTGGCGATGCCGAGCAGCCACTCGGGCCGGGCGTGCAGCGCGTCCAGCACCTCGCGTACGTTCGGGTAGAGAGGCGAGCTGGCCTCGGTGCCATTGGCGGTGCGCAGGCGCATGTAGCTCTGCTTGTAGCCCTCGACCATCACCTCGAGCGTCGCGGCATCGGCCTCCGGCGCCAGCCGGGCGATCGCGAGGGGCAGCGACAGGCCGACGATGCCGAGGATCTCCTCGCGGTTCGGGGCCTCCATGCCGACCTCGGCAAAGGCACCGCGCATCGAGGCGAGAATATCCGCCTGGCTGTCGACCAGCGTGCCGTCGACGTCGAAGATGATCAGCTTGAGGTCCATGGGATCAGTGCAGCTCTTCGAAGGGGTCGTCGGCGGCCAGGTCCTCGGTCCAGCCGAAGGTCTCCCAGCTCTGCGCCATGTGCTCGGGCAGCGGCGCGGTCACGGTGACCGGCTTCTTGGTGGCCGGGTGCAGGAAGGTCATCGAGCGCGCGTGCAGGTGCAGCTTCTTCGAAATGATGCCGCCGAGCTGCGCCCCCCAGCCATCGCCGAGGTTCTCCTGCCCCGAGCCGCCGTATTTGCCGTCACCGATGATCGGGTGGCCGATCTCGGCCATATGCGCGCGCAGCTGGTGGGTGCGGCCCGTCACGGGCTCCATCGCCACCCAGCTCGCCCGCCCCGCAACGCGGTAGAGCGTGGCATAAAGCGTGTGGGCACGCTTGGCGCCGGGGGTGCTGTCGATGTCGCGCGGGTGGATCGCGCGCATCTTCTCGCCCTCGCCCGAGGCACCGTGGCCGCCGGCCTTGACCAGCCCGTACTTGATCTCGCCGAGGTAGGGCGTCGGCACGCCCGCGACCAGCGCCCAGTAGATCTTCCGCGTCTCCTTGTGGCGGATCGCGGCGGTGAGCCCCTGCGCCATCTCGCGGGTGCGCGCCAGCAGCAGCACGCCCGAGGTGTCCTTGTCGAGCCGGTGCACCAGCCGCGGCTTCTCGTCGTAGCCGAACTTCAGCGCCTCCGAGAGCATGTCAACGTGGCGCGTCTGCTTCGAGCCGCCCTGCGTCGGCATGCCCGGCGGCTTGTTCAGGGCGATGATGTGATCATCCTTCCACAGCACGCAGGACTGGATCAGCTTGGTGTCGGCATCCGAAACCTTGGATTTCGGCACCGCGGCGATCCTGGCCATCTCCTCGGGCTCCGGCAGCGGCGGAATGCGCACCTGGTTGCCCACGGCGAGCCGGGTCGAGGCCTTGGCCCGGCCGCCATCGACGCGAATCTCGCCCTTGCGGCACATCTTCTCGATGCGGCCCTGCGGGACATGCGGGAAATGGCGCTTGAGCCAGCGGTCGAGGCGCTGATCGCCGTCGCCCGGCCCCACGGTGACTGTCTGAACGCGGCTCATGCAAAGAAACTCCGAGTGACGGACAACCCCGCAAAGAGCGCCGCCAGCGAGACGGCCACCGAGACCGCCACATAGAGGCCTGCCTGCGCGATGTCGCCGCGCTCGTAGAGCGTCGCGAAATCCAGCGAGAAGGCCGAGAAGGTGGTGAAGCCGCCCAGCACGCCCGTCATCAGGAAGGGCGCGAAGCGGTTGCCCGCGGTATTGGCAAGGATCACCACGAGCGCGCCCATGGCAAAGGAGCCAAGGATGTTCACCGTCAGCGTCCCCCAGGGGAATCCCTTGCCCAGCAGCCGCGCCATGGCGAGGCCGGTCAGATAGCGCCCGCTGGCGCCGAGCGCTCCGCCGAGCGCGACCTGTAAAACCGTGAGGATCATCCGCGGGACATGTGCGAGGGGGCGCGGAATGTCAAGATTCTCGGGGGTTCGGAGCCAGTGCCGCGGCGCATGGCCGCCATGTGCGCGCCCCCGGCACACGCGGCACCGGGTGGGGGCTCTGCCCCCGCCGCGGCCGTGCCGCGACTCCCCCGGGATATTTCCGCCTAAAAGAAGATCAGCCGTTCCGCTCGCGGCGCAGCTTGACGAAATAGTCGAGGCGCTTCTTCAGCTCGCGCTCGAAGCCGCGTTCCACAGGGGTGTAGTAGCTGCGCCGGCCGATCTCCTCGGGGAAGTAGTCCTGGCCGGAGAATCCGTCCTCGGCGTCGTGGTCATAGGCGTAGCCGCTGCCGTAGCCCTGCTCCTTCATCAGCCGGGTCGGCGCGTTGAGGATGTGCTTGGGCGGCGGCAGCGAACCGGTCTTCTTCGCGGCGGCGCGGGCGGCCTTGTAGGCGACGTAGGTGGCGTTCGATTTCGGCGCCAGCGCGAGGTAGACCAGCGCCTGCGCCAGCGCCAGCTCGCCTTCGGGCGAGCCGAGCCGCTCGTAGGTCTGCCAGGCCTGCAGGCAGATCGCCTGCGCCTGCGGGTCTGCAAGGCCGATGTCCTCGACCGACATGCGGGTGATGCGGCGGGCGAGGAAACGCGGATCCTCGCCGGCTTCGAGCATGCGCGCGAACCAGTAGAGCGTGGCGTCCGGGTCCGAGCCGCGCACCGATTTGTGCAGCGCCGAGATCAGGTTGTAATGGCCGTCGCCTGACTTGTCGTATTGCGCGGCGCGGCGCATCAGGCGGGACGAGAGCGCGTCGGTGGAGAGCGGGGCCACGACGGTCCAGGCCATGATCTGTTCGATCAGGTTCAGCAGCGCCCGCCCGTCGCCGTCGGCCATTTCCAAGAGCGCCGCGCGGGCCGCCGCGTCGAGCGGGAGGGGGCGGCCCAGGTCCTGTTCGGCGCGCTGCGCCAGGCGCTCGAGATCATCCCGCGCGAGCCGTTCCAGCACCAGCACCTGCGCCCGCGACAGCAGCGCCGCGTTGAGTTCGAAGCTGGGGTTCTCGGTGGTGGCCCCGACGAGGAGGATGGTGCCGTCCTCCATGTGCGGCAGGAAGCCATCCTGCTGCGCCTTGTTGAAACGGTGGATCTCGTCGACGAAGAGCAGCGTGCCGGAGCCGTTGCGATGGCGGATTTTCGCGGCCTCGAAGACCTTTCTCAGGTCCGGCACGCCGGTGAAGATGGCGCTGATCTGGACGAAATGCAGATCGGTGGCATCCGCCAGCAGCCGCGCGATGGTGGTCTTGCCGACGCCGGGCGGCCCCCAGAAGATCAGGCTCGAGAGCGCGCCCGAGGCGAGCATGACGCCGAGCGGCGCCTCTGGGCCGAGCACCTGCTGCTGGCCGATCACCTCGCCGAGCGCCCGCGGGCGCAGCCGGTCCGCCAGCGGGCGAGGACCGCTCCGCTCGGGCTTGGGGCTGGCGCCCGTGGGATCGTCGAAGAGATCGGCCAATCGCGCAGCCTCGTTACACGCGGAAGCGCAGGGAGATGCGGCCGTTGCCGCGCTGCGCGTCGATCTGGATGCGCGGGGCGGCCTTCTTGAGCAGGCCGTCCACATCGCCCGGCACCTCGATGCCCTGGCCGTTCACCGCGCGCAAGAGGTCGCCGCGCTGCAGCCCGATCCGTGCCCCCCAGGGGCCAGGATCGACCACCACAACGCCCTCGCCCCCCGCCAGCGGCAGACCGAGTTCGGTCTGCACCGCGGGGTTGAGCCGCGCCAGCGTCAGCCCCGGCAGCACCGCGCGCTCGTCCAGCGTGACGCGCTGCTGCGGCGGATCGTCGGGGGCGGCGATCATCGCGACCTTGGCCTGCTGCTGCGCGCCGTCGTGCAGGTAGCTGATCTGCGCCTCATGGCCGAGCCCGGTGACCGACATGCGGTAGAGCATCTCGGCCGGGGTGTTGACCCCCTGCCCGTCCACCGCCAGCACCACGTCGCCGACATCGAGACCGGCCTGCGCGAAGGGGCTGGCGTCATGCAATTGGGAGACCAGCACACCGCCGGGCAGCCCCATGCCAAGGCTTTCCGAGAGATCGGCATCGACGCTTTGACCGGTCATCCCGGCCCAGGGCCGCTCGAAGGAGGTCTTGCCCGCCTCGGCCTGTTCGACGAACTGGCGCACCAGCGCCGAGGGAATGGCGAAGCCGATGCCGTTGGAGCCGCCCGAGCGGGTGAGGATCGACGTGTTGACCCCGATCAACTGGCCCTTCACGTCGATCAGCGCGCCGCCGGAGTTGCCCGGGTTGATCGGCGCGTCGGTCTGGATGAAATATCCGCGGGCATTGCCGGTGGCGGTGCCCGACCGCGCCAGCCCCGAGACGATGCCCGAGCTGACCGTCTGGCCGACGCCGAAGGGGTTGCCGATGGCCAGCGCCAGTTCGCCGACCTCGACCGTGTCGCTGTCGCGCAGCGGCAGGAAGGGCATGTCCTTGGCCCCCTCGAGCTTGAGGATGGCGAGGTCGGCTTCCTCGTCGGCCAGCAGAACCTCGGCATCGTATTCGGCACCGTTGTTGAGCACCACGCGGATGTCGGTCGCCTGTCCGACCACGTGGTAGTTCGACACCACGATGCCATCGTCCGAGAGGATCACCCCGGAGCCGAGCGAGTTCTGCACCCGTGGACGGCCGCGGAAGTCCTGGAACAGATTGCCGAAGAGCGGATCCCCGGCGAAGGGGCTGCGCGCCTCGACCACCCGGCTGGCGTAGATGTTGACCACGGCGGGGGTCGCCTGTTTCACCAGCGGCACGAAGGAGAGGGAGATTTCCGCCTGGCTCTGCGGCACCTGCGTTCCGGCAAGGGCCGGGGCGGCGGTGACGGCGAGCGCAAGCGCGGGAATGATCATGATGTTTCGGAGCATTATGCGGTCCTCCAGTACCTTTGGATATGTCGGGGCAACCCCGCGATTGCAAGTCACGCCCCGGTGCGCGGATCGTGCGCTTTTCGTGCACTGCGCCCTGCCCTGCCGTCCCGCGGAGACTGGAAATGCCGCGCGGGCCGTGCCAGAAGCCGCCGCGTCAGACATTGGAGTGCCTCTCATGCAGATCGTCTCGCTCATCGCCCGCCCCGGCACCTTGGACACCGCGCTGGTGGAAAGCCTGTGCAATGCCTGGGGCGGCGGTCCGGTCACCGTGCTCTCGGATGGCGAGGCGGCGGAATTCCCGGTCGAGGCGGTGCCCGGCAACTTCGAGGAGGTGCGCGCCTCGCTCTCCGCACAGGCCGATCTCAACCTGCTGCCCGCCGAAGGACGCCGCAAGAAGATGCTGCTTGCCGACATGGACAGCACGATGATCCAGCAGGAATGCATCGACGAGCTGGCCGAGGAGGCTGGTGTCGGCGCGCATGTGAAAGAGATCACCGCCCGCGCGATGAACGGCGAGCTCGATTTCGAGGGCGCGCTGACCGAGCGCGTGGCGCTGCTCAAGGGTCTGCCGGAAAGCGTCATCGCCAAGGTGCTCGAGACCCGCATCACGCTGATGCCGGGCGGGATCGAGCTGGTCGCGACGATGAAGGCCAACGGCGCCTACGCGGCGCTGGTCTCGGGCGGCTTCACCGCCTTCACCGCGCGCGTTGCCGAGATGATCGGCTTCGACGAGAACCGCGCCAACAGGCTGCTGGTCGAGGGTGGCGCGCTGACCGGCGTGCCCGCCCGGCCGATCCTCGGGCGCGAGGCCAAGGTGACGGCGCTGGAAGAGATCACCGCGCGGCTCGGCATCGGCGAGGACGACGTTCTGGCGGTGGGCGACGGGGCAAATGATCTGGGGATGCTGGGCCGCGCCGGCTTCGGCGTGGCGCTGCATGCGAAACCCTCGGTTCAGGCGCAATGCGACCTGCGGGTCAACCTCGGGGACCTGACGGCGCTGCTGTTCCTGCAAGGCTACGCGCGGAGCGCGTTCAAGGGCTGAACGACAGGCGCTTGCGGAACAGGAAGGGGCTCCGCCCCTCTTGGCCTGCGGCCAATTCACCCGGGCGTATTTGGAAAGAGAAGAAGGGGCGCGCGTGGCACCCCTTCTTTCGTCATGCCGCGAAAAGCGTGTCGAGCGGGCGAATCTCCCCGGTGATCAGCCCGTCGAAGTTGCTGACCTCGGGATTGAGGAAGCGGTGCACGTCGGGATGGGCCGGGTCCGCGACACCAAGCCGCACCAGCAGCGAGGCCATGACGCATTCAGCCGCGCGCGTCGCGCCGTCGAGGATCTTCACCGCAACGCCGAGACCGCGTTGCGGCAGGATGGCCACGAAATAGCCCTCGGCCCCGGTCTTGATCGCGATGGGTTCGAGCGCGGCGCGCATAAGCAGCGTGCAGGCCCGGCCCTCGCCGGCCACGAGATCGGGATAGGCATACATCGCTTCGACCAGCTGCGCGCCGGCGCGGCTGAGCGAATCGTGGCGCTGGTGGGCGCTGGCGAACCAGGCCATGGCGCGCGCCATGCCGTGCATGGTGGTGGCGAGATTGGGGGCCGAGCAGCCATCGATGCCGTAGCAGGGGCTGACCTCGCCGGTCACCTGCTCGAAAGCCTCGCGCACCGCCACCTGCACCGGGTGCTCGGGCAGAACGTAGTCGGGCCCGGCCCCGAGGTACTGGCTCAGCGTCAGGAACCCCGCGTGTTTTCCGGAGCAGTTGTTATGCACCCGGCAGGGCGTCTTGCCGTCGCGGATCATCTGCAGTTTCAGCACCTTGTCCCGGCTTGGCTGCGGCCCGCAGCGCAGGTCGTCGTCCGAGAGGTCAAGATCGGTCAACCAGGCCTCGACCGCCGCCACGTGCAGCGGCGCGCCCTGGTGCGAGGCGCAGGCCAGCGCCAGCTGCGGCGGCGTCAGGTGCCAGGCCTCGGCGGCCCCCGAGGCGACCAGAGGCAGGGCCTGGATCATCTTCGACGAGGAGCGCGGGTAGACCAGCGCCTGCGGATCGCCCCAGGCCTCGACGATGCCGCCCCAGGCGTCGCAGATGACCGCATGGCCCAGGTGCAGGCTCTCGGCGAGCGGGCCGCGGCGGACCTCGACCAGGGGCACGGCGGCGGTGACGGTGTCTTGGGGCATGTCGGTCCTCACAAACGAGCGATATTCTGCCATCGGGGCTTTCTCGCCCCGCTGGTTTCGGTCTATTGTCCCGCCGTCGAGCATGAATGGTCGCGCCGGTCAAGGGACCGACAGGGGTCGGCACAGACACCGGGCGCGGACCGGCAACAAGAAGCAAGCACGGCTGGAGGCTGCAGGTATGAAGTCAATTCTCGGTGGGGTTCTGAGCGCAACGCTGGCGCTGAGCGCGACGGTTGGTGTCGCGCAGCAAGAAAGCACCAACCGGGTGAACGCGATCACCGACTGGTCGGTCTTCGAGGGCCAGAGCCCGCGCGAATGCTGGGCGGTGACCACCTACAAGGAAAGCGTGAACACCAAGGATGGACGCGTTGTCTCAGTCAAACGTGGCGACATCCTGCTGATGGTCTTCTATCGCCCCGAAGCGGGCGTCACGGGCCAGATCGCCTTTACCGGCGGCTACCCCTTCGCGGGCGGCTCGACGGTCGGCGTGGACATCTCGGGCGAGAAGTTCGACCTCTATACCGAGGGCGAATGGGCCTGGCCGGCGACGCCGCAGGATGACGCCAAGATCATCGCCGCCATGAAGCGCGGCTCCGACGCGGTGCTGAGCGCCGGGTCGGCGCGCGGCACGATGACCAAGGACACGTTCTCGCTGCTCGGCTTCACCGCCGCGGTGGAAGACGCCGAGAAGCGCTGCAAGGGCTGATCGCCCGCGGACGGGTCCGAGGAACGGAGGAAGGACGGGTCAGCCGTCCTTCGATGCTTCCGAAAGTGCCCCAATGCCGCGACGCCCGCGCGCAGGACGGTTGAAATTCCGGGAGCCATCCACAGATGAGCTTCAGCAAGGGAACGCGTCCACGCGTTCCCTTTGACTTTTTGCAGCCGAATCCTGTATGGAGAGGCCTTCTTTTTCCGAGGATGACGTGATGACTGCCAGCGCGCCGATCACCCAGGACGTGGTGACGATCCCCCGCAAGCTGCCGGAAAGCGGCAAGGTGAACCTGGTCGGGCTCACCCGTGACGCCCTGCGCGCCGCGCTGATCGAGGCCGGCACGCCCGAGAAGCAGGCGAAGATGCGCGTCGGCCAGATCTGGCAATGGCTCTATCACTGGGGGGTGCGCGACTTCAGCGCCATGACCAACCTCGCCAAGGACTACCGCGCGCTGCTCGATGCGACCTTCTCGATCGATCTGCCCGAGATCGTCTCGAAGCAGGTCTCGGCGGATGGCACGCGCAAGTACCTGGTGCGCATCGCCGGCGGCCATGAAGTCGAGGTGGTCTACATCCCCGAGGAAGATCGCGGCACGCTCTGCATCTCCAGCCAGGTGGGCTGCACGCTGACCTGCTCCTTCTGCCACACCGGCACGCAGAAGCTGGTGCGCAACCTTACCGCGGGCGAGATCATCGGCCAGGTCATGCTGGCGCGCGACGATCTCGGCGAATGGCCCGAGCCGGGCACCGGCACCGGCGAGAGCGGGCCGCGCCTTCTGTCGAACATCGTGCTGATGGGCATGGGCGAGCCGCTCTACAACTTCGACAACGTGCGCGATGCGATGAAGATCGCGATGGACGGCGAGGGCATCGCCCTGTCGCGCCGCCGCATCACCCTGTCGACCTCGGGCGTGGTGCCGGAGATCGCCAAGTGCGCCGAAGAGATCGGCTGCCTGCTGGCGGTCAGCTTCCACGCCACCACCGACGAAACCCGCAACACGCTGGTGCCGATCAACAAGCGCTGGAACATCGAGGAGCTGCTGAACGCGCTTCGCGAGTACCCGCGCCTGTCGAACTCCGAGCGCATCACCTTCGAATACGTGATGCTCAAGGACGTGAACGACACGGATGCCGACGCGCGCCGTCTGGTGAAGCTGATCCAGGGCATCCCCGCCAAGATCAACCTCATCCCGTTCAACGAATGGCCCGGCGCGCCCTATCAGCGCTCGGATTGGCCGCGGATCAAGCAGTTCGCCGATATCATCTACAAGGCCGGCTACGCCTCGCCGATCCGCACCCCGCGCGGCGAGGACATCATGGCCGCCTGCGGCCAGCTGAAATCTGCCACCGAGCGGGCCCGCAAGTCGCGCAAGCAGATCGAGGCCGAAACCGGTCTCGGCGGCGCGGCTTGACTTACCTGATTTAAATCATCAGGATTACCTCACCCAGCCAGTCCCGTCTCCGGGACAGCCCGGATCGACGGCCCCACACGGGGCGACTGGCTGGGAGAGGTTCCATGCGACACGAACGGTTCGACAGGGTCGAGTTGCGCCCCGCGGAAGCGCGGGTGGTGCGGCTGCTGCGACTCTGGCGCGAAAACGACGAGGCGACGGCGCAGCTTGAGCTGCGCGCGGCTCTGGGCTTCACCCGCGCCCGCGGCTGCCTCCGCGCCCTTGGCGAGTTCGCCGAGTTGCTCACGCGGCACGGCTGGCACGGCCCGCTGATCCTTCCTCCGGAGGCACAAGGTCTGTCGGACGATGAGCGCGCCATCGCACGATTCGTGCTGACCGCCACCGAGCAGGACCGCGAGCTGGCGCTGGCAGAGGCGACGATGCTTGTAATTCCGGCGCATATCCTGACGCTCACCAATGCCGCCGAACGGGTCGGCCTGCCACTGCTCTGCGAGGAGTGCCGCAGCCGCCTGCACTGCTCGCTGAACTGAAGCCGTTCGGCGGTTGGTACCCGCGTCCGAACACCCCTTGACCTTCCAGTGACTGGAACCCCTATGTAGGGAACCGACCAGAATTGGAAGGAGTCGGATCATGTCCGATGCGAACCTGCGTTTCGAAGTGACCAAAATGACCTGCGGTGGCTGCGCAGGGCGGGCGCAGAGGGCGCTTGCGGGGGTCGAGGGGGTGACCGAAGCCTCGGTGAATCTTGCGACCAGAATGGCGCATGTCGAGGGCTCTGCCGGGCTGCCCGCGCTGCGCGCGGCGCTGGACAAGGCCGGATATCCTGCCCGAGAGGCCACGATACGGCTGAACATCGAGGGCATGAGCTGCGCCTCCTGCGCGGGCCGTGTCGAGCGGGCGCTGAACGATATTCCGGGCGTGGTCTCGGCCAGCGTGAACCTCGCAAGCGAGATCGCGGAAGTGCGGCTTCTGGCCGGGGCCGCCGAGGCGCCCAAGCTGATCCGCGCCGTTGCGGGGGCGGGCTACAAGGCCAGCCTCGCCAGCGACGACAGCGCCGAGCACGAGGCGCGCAAGCAGGCCGAACAGGCGACGCTGAAGCGCGATCTGATCATCGCCGCGGCGCTGACCGCGCCTGTCTTCGTGCTGGAAATGGGCGGACATTTCATTCCCGGCTTCCATCACCTCATCGCCTCGACGATCGGCAAGACCACGTCATGGCTGATCCAATTCGTGCTGGTCAGCGCCGTGCTGGTCTGGCCCGGACGGCGCTTCTACCAGATCGGCCTGCCGCTGCTGCTGAAGGGCGCGCCGGACATGAACTCTCTGGTCGCGCTCGGCACGCTTGCGGCCTGGCTCTATTCCACCGTCGCGCTGTTCGCGCCGGGTCTGCTGCCCGAGGGCACGCGCGCCGTCTATTTCGAGGCGGCGGCGGTCATCGTCACTCTGATCCTGCTCGGCCGCTTCCTCGAGGCGCGGGCCAAGGGGCGCACCGGGGCCGCGATCAAGCGGCTGGTGGGGCTGAAACCCGCGACCGCACGGGTCGAGCGGGGCGCAGAGATCGTCGAACTGCCCATCGCCGAGGTGATCACGGGTGACGTGCTGCACGTCCGCCCCGGCGAGCGCATCGCGGTCGACGGTGCGGTGCTGACGGGGCGCTCCTATGTCGACAAGAGCATGATCACGGGCGAGCCGGTGCCAGTGGAGAAAACCGAAGGGGCCACGGTGGTCGGCGGCACGGTGAACGGTGCCGGAGCGCTCAGTTTCCGGGCCACGGCGGTCGGTGCGGACACCATGCTGGCGCGGATCATCGCGATGGTCGAGGAAGCGCAGGGGGCCAAGCTGCCGATCCAGGCGCTGGCCGACAGGGTCGTGGTCTGGTTCGTGCCCGCGGTCATGGGCGTGGCCGCGCTCACCTTTCTTGCCTGGCTTGTCCTCGGCCCTTCCCCCGCGCTCACCTATGCGCTGGTCACCGGGGTCTCGGTGCTGATCGTCGCCTGCCCCTGTGCCATGGGCCTTGCCACACCGACCTCGATCATGGTCGGCACCGGGAGGGCCGCCGAACTGGGCGTTCTGTTCCGCAAGGGAGATGCCCTGCAACGGCTCGAGAGCGTCAAGGTGGTGGGCTTCGACAAGACTGGCACGCTGACCGAGGGGCGGCCGGAACTGGTCCGCGTCTCCACTGCGCCGGGTTTCGACGAAAGAGAGGTGCTGCGCCTCGCGGCCAGCGCCGAACAAAGCTCTGAACACCCCATTGCGCGGGCCCTGGAACGCGCCGCCGAGGGCGGCCTGGTGCAGGCGGAGACGGTCGAGGCGATCGCCGGACACGGGCTGAGAGCGACGGTAGAGGGCCATTGCGTGCTGGTCGGCGCGGCGCGGCTGATGGCGCGCGAGGGCGTCGAGCTCGGGCCGCTGCGCGCCGCGCATGACGAGATCGCAGCTGCCGGTCAGACGCCGGTGCTGGTCGCCGTGGACGGGCGGATCGCCGGGGCGCTGGCCGTGGCCGACAAGCTCAAGCCGGGCGCGAAGCAGGCCATCGCGACGCTGCACGAGATGGGGCTGAAGACCGCGATGATCACCGGCGACACGCGGGCCACCGCGCAGGCCATCGCCGCCGAGCTGGGCATCGACCATGTCGAGGCCGAAGTCCTGCCCGAGGGCAAGCGCGACGCCGTGCGGGCGCTGCGCGCAGCCCATGGTGCTGTCGGCTTCGTCGGCGATGGCATCAACGACGCGCCAGCTCTGGCCGAGGCCGAAGTGGGTCTTGCCATGGGCACCGGCACTGATGTCGCCATCGAGAGCGCCGACGTGGTGCTGGTCTCGGGGGATGCAAAGGGCGTGGTCGAGGCGGTGCACCTCAGCCGCGCGGTGCTGCGCAATATCCGGCAGAACCTGTTCTGGGCCTTCGGCTACAACGTTGCGCTGATCCCGGTCGCCGCGGGAGTGTTCTACCCGGCCTTCGGCACGCTGCTCTCGCCGATGCTGGCGGCCGGGGCCATGGCGCTTTCCTCGGTCTTTGTCCTGAGCAACGCGCTGCGCCTGCGGCGTCTGCCTTCGGCGATGCCACCGCAGCGGCTCTCGTGCGGAACGCCCGTCATGCGCGCCACAGAAACGGAGGTAGAAGCATGAATATCGGAGACGTCGCAGACCGCGCCGGGCTGCCGCCCAAGACCATCCGCTACTACGAGGACATCGGGCTGGTGACCCCGCACCGGGGCGCAAACGGCTACCGCGCCTTCACCGAAACCGACGTGCACAAGCTGGCCTTCCTTGCCCGCGCCCGGACGCTGGGCTTCACAATCGAGGATTGCCGCACCCTGCTGGCGCTCTACGAGGACGAAAGCCGCGCCAGCGCCGAGGTAAAACACATCGCCGAGGAGCACCTCGCGCAGATCGACGAGAAACTGCGGCAGCTGCAGCAGATGCGCGACACGCTTGCGCATCTGGTCCATGCCTGCCACGGCGATGACCGGCCCGACTGCCCGATCCTCAGCGACCTGGCCAATACGGAGGCCGGCCGGTCAGGCCGGTAGTTCCATCGCCAGGAGCGCCTTGCGCGTCGCCCGCCAGATCGGCAGCACCGGTTCGAGGCTGTCCGCGGGCAAAGGATCCCCGCTCCGGGCCTTGTCTTCCTCGCGCCGGAGCGCCGCATGCAGGGCGCTGGCCCCGAAGACCGCCGCTGACCCGGCGATGCGGTGCACCTTCTCGGCGTAGCACGCGGGCTCGATCCCCGTGCCCAGTTCGTCGGCCAGACCGGCGAGACCGGCTTCGGTCTCCGTCAGGAACCGGTCGCACAGGGACGCGAAGAGCTGGGGTCCCAGCGACTCGGCCGCGGCGCCAAGCGTGACGTCGTCCAGCACCGCCTCGGGCAAGGCGGCTGCATCCGCGCTTGCGCCGGTCGCTGCGTCAACATCGCTTGTCGCCCCCACGGGGGCGATCCCCGAGATCACCTCGGCCAGCGCGCGCCAGGTGATCGGCTTGGTCAGCGTGGCGCACATGCCCGCATCGAGGAACCGCGCCATGTCGGCGGGCAGCGCATGCGCGGTGAGCGCCACGATTGGCGTCTGAACGTTCGGCCCGCTGCCCTTGCGCATCCGCCGCGTTGTCTCGACCCCGTCGAGCCCCGGCATGGAGATATCCATCAGGACGATGTCGAAACGGTCGCCGGCGGCAAGCCGAAGCCCTTCCGCCCCGTCATGCGCCTCGGTCACGGCGTGCCCCATCTTGCGCAGCATGGCGGTGGCGACCAGCCGGTTCACCGGGTTGTCCTCGACCACCAGAATGCGCGAGGGGGCCATTTCCGGAATGGCCTCGATCTGCTGCGGTTGCGCCGCTTTGTGCGGGGCGCGTTCCGCCGGCAGCAGGACCGTGAACCTGGTGCCGCGTCCCGGCGCGCTCTCGACCGAGACCTCGCCCCCCATGGCCTGAACAAGGCGGCGCACGATACCGAGGCCTAGGCCGGTGCCCTCGGCCGCGCGCATGTAGGAGGAATCGAGCGTCACGAAATCCTCGAAAATGCGCTCCAACTGGTCCTCGGGAATGCCGATGCCATTGTCCAGCACCTCGAAGGTAAGCCTGCCGTCTTTGGAAAGTCCGGTCAGCGACAGTTGGATTTCGCCGTTTTCGGTGAACTTGATGGCGTTGCCCACGAGGTTCACCAGCACCTGGCGGACACGCGCGCGGTCGCCCATCAGCATCGGGCAGCCCTGCTCGGGAAGCCGAACCTGCAGCATGTTGCCCCGCGCCGCGGCGGTTGGGCGCAACACATCAACGACCTCACGCGCAAGCTCGAGCGGGCAATAGGGCGTGCGGGCAAAGCTGAACCGCCCGGTCTCCAGGCGCGAATGGTCCAGCACGTCATTCACGTGCTGCAAGAGCACGTCGCCAGAGCGGCGCAGGATCTGCACGTATTCCCGCTGGTCGCGCCCCAGGTCGGTCTCGGTCAGCAACTCCAGGGCGCCGATCATGCCGTTGAGCGGCGTGCGCATCTCATGGCTCATGATGGCGATGAACCGCGCCTTCGCCTGTTCCCCCTCGACGGCGCGGTCGCGCGCATCGACAAGCTCTTCCTCGGCGCTGATGTCGCGGGTGATGTCGCGGAAGTAGATCGCACGAAGCACGTCGCCCTCGTGCTCGGTCTCGGTCACCGAAAGCTCCATCGGGTATCGGCTGCCGTCGGCCCGTGTCCCCTCGCAGCGCACGCGCCCGCGTCCAGCGTGCAGCGCCAGCCCCGGATCTCCCGCCTCGGCGGCCTGCGGCGGAAACAGCAGGTCAGAGGCGCGGCGCCCGAGCACCTGCCCGCTGTCGTATCCGGAAATGCACGCCGCCGCGCCGTTGAACTGGAGGATTGCCCCATTGCGGTCGGTCACCACGATTCCGTCCAGCGCCGTGGACACAACCGCTTCGAGGCGGTGGTTTGCCCGCGCGCGCCGCTGCGCCTGATCCCGCGCCACATGCATCAGCTGCCAAAGCGCGACGACGCCAAGCGCCAGGGCAAGCACCAGGATCAGCGACATGCCGGACAGGCGCACGAGGGAGTTCATCACCTTGCGCCGCTGCGTATCCGACGCGGCGGAGAAGGCGCGCACGCCGGAAAGCGAGACCTCGCGGATCGACAACCGCACGTTCTCTATCTTGGCGCGCAGTTCAGGCAGCGCCGCGACGAGCGCCGCGTCGGGCCCATCGATATAGGTCACCGTGTCGCTCAGAAAGGCCCCGATGGCGGCCATCGGCTCGCGCGCCCGCGAAGAGTTCACGATGTCCGAGTAGAGCTCGCCCCTGGAAATGGTTTGAAACCGGCTGAAAAAGATGTCGTAGGCCAGCCGCAATTCCTGCGTGTTGACGTATTCCTCGGGCCTTTCCAGCTCGCTTTGGAGACGGCCGAATTCCACTTCCATTTGCGCCAGGGACCATTGGCCATTGTCGGAGTTCGCTGTCGCAAGGCCCTGGATTTGCCGTGCCGCATCCACCGTCAGCAGCACCAGCGCCGCCAGGCAGAGCACGATGAAGGGCGCGCTGAGCGCCGCCCAGCGTTTGCGAGTCGGCAGGCTGCTGCCGTCGCCGGTTGCCGATGTGCTGCTCACGGCTCGACGACGATCCGGTTGAGCTGCCAGATGCTGCGCGCAAAGATGATCTCGCTGCGGTACTCCGGGTGATCGTCATAGGGGTAGACGATCCAGAGCGGCCCCTTGTCGCGCACGCTCATCAGCGACCCGTTGCGGGCCCAGGCGATGATCGGCCCCTCGGAGACCGCGTCATCGAGCGGAATTTCGGCGGAATACTCATTGATCGCGACGGCGCGCAATTTGCCTTCGGTCACCTGCAGGGCAGTGATCAGGTCATGCAGCGACACGCCGGTGAACCGTTGCGGACCCTCGGTCCAAATCGTGTTTGTGGTGAAGCTGGTCGTTCCAAGAGCCTCAAGCATGTGCAGGTCGAACGCCGCACCTTCCGGTGAATTGGTGACCGGCACCGCGCCGCTGACGGTGAGCAGCACCGCCCCCTCGGGTTTTTCGAGCGGCATGGCCGAGGCCGCGAGAGCGGGGATAAGGCAGAACACGTAAAATGCGACCCAACGGAACATAAACCTCTACCTCCTTGCGAACTCTATTGCCGCTCAATATCATACGGTTCAGTTACCCAAGCGCAAAGTCCTACCATATTGCGAGTTCTCGAGCCAGTTACTGAAACCATCCGGTAATACTTTTGCGACAGAAATCGCTTGCTGCATAGGTCGTACCAGGAGGACATATGCGTATTCTGGTCGCCGACGACCATGATCTCGTCCGAGAGACGATTGCCGCCTTCCTTCGCTCGGAAGGTATCGATGACGTGGAGACCGCGGCAACGCTGGACGAAGCTATCGCACTTGTCGAACGCGGCATATCCTTCGACCTGATCCTGCTCGACTACAACATGCCCGGCATGTCCGGGCTCACCGGTCTCGACCGTATGCGCGAGGTCAGCGGCGGCGTGCCCGTGGCCCTGCTCTCGGGCACCGCGACCGCTGATATCGCGCAGGCCGCCATCCGCTCCGGGGCGGCCGGCTTCATTCCCAAGACGCTACCGTCAAAGACCATCGTCAGCGCTGCGCAAGTGATGGCCGCAGGCGAGATTTTCGCCCCCTACAGCTTCATGACCCAAGTGCCCGACGGCAAGGCCGCCGAGCTGACCCCGCGCGAACGCGAGGTGCTGCGCGGCCTCTGCGCGGGCAAGTCGAACAAGGAGATCGCGCGGGACCTCGATCTGCAGGAAGTGACGATCAAGCTGCACGTCAAGACGCTCAGCCGTAAGCTCGAAGCGCGCAACCGAACCCATGCCGCGATGATCGCAAAGGAACTCAACCTGGCCTGAGCGTGGCGCGAACCGGGCCGGGCCTGTCGCCGCGCTGGCCTGCGAGCCGCGCGGCCGCGCTCAGATCCAGCGCAACCGCCGCAGGATCATGAGCTGCAGGCCGACGACCACCAAGAGCCCGCCGCAGAACAGCCAGAAAGCCACCGGTTCACTCGCGCCCGGCATCCCTGCCACGTTGATCCCGAAGAGCCCGGTCAGGAATCCGAGCGGCAGGAACAGCGCCGATAGCACCGACAGCATGTACATGTTGCGGTTCAGCCGGTCCGAGAGCTGCCCGGCCAATTCATCGCGCACAAGCGCCATGCGCTCGCGCATCGCGTCGGCATCTTCGACCACCCGCTCCAACGCATCCAGCTCCTCCTCGAGCTGCCGCAGGTCGTCCTGTTCCAGCCAGTCGGGATGCCCCCCCTGGAGCATGCGCAGCGCGTCGCGCTGCGGCAGCAAGTAGCGCCTCAGGATGATCGCCCGGCGGCGCAACTCGACCAATTGCTGGCGCAGCGCGTCGTGGCCCTCTTCCAGCACGTCTTCCTCAAGTTGGTCCGCCTCGTCCTCGATGCCGCTCCAGAATGCCTCGATGCGGAAGGTCAGCCGCTCGACCAGCATGGCCAAGAAGGCGGCGCAATCCTCTGGCCCATTGCCCAGCTCAAGCGCCCGCGCGATGTCTGCGACCGCCCGCACCTTGCGCCGCGACAGGCTGACGATGCGCTTCTGGTCGATCCAGAGCCGGATCGACACCATGTCCTCTGGATCAGCTCCGTCCATCGTGTTGATGCCGCGCAGGATGACGATGAGCCCGTCGCCGATGCGGGTGATGCGCGGCCGGGTCTCTTCGGCCACCAGCGCGTCGATGATCGTCGGGTCGAGGTAGGACAGGTTGTCGACGATCCAGCCCGGCGCATCGGGGTGCGCGGCGCGTAGGTGAACCCAACCCAGGGTTTCGCTGCGCAACACCTCCGGAGCAGCCCCCGGCGCGAGTCGCGTCCCGGCGGAAGCCCCGGACAGGATGAATCCGGCTTCGATGAGGTCTTCGGGAGCGGTGACAAGCTGCTGCATGCCGCAGAAGGTACATCGGTACTCGGAAAGAGCAAGCCCTGCCACTGGGCAAGAAAATGACGTGATTTCAACGGCTCAAGTGCGTGACACCAAGCGGTCCGCCAAGCTGTTCAAAAACGCACAGAGCATCGCTACTTTTTGGAAACCCTGGGGTTTTTTAAGTCTCGTTCACAGAACTTTTGCATTCACAACTAAACTAAGCAGTTCATTTATTCTGAAAATCGCGAAGTTTTCGCCCTATTGGTATTCCGTGGCTCACTTTCAAGTGCACGATTTCGCGATCTGGCGTGATTGATCCGGTGATTTGATAAATGCCCTCCAAACAACGATTTACTCATCGTCCCCGACAGAAACGGGAACGCGGCGACGCCTGACGCCACCGCAGTCAAACGCAAAATAGGAACGTCGTTATGAAATCCCTTATCGCATCCGCCCTCATCGCAACCGCCGCTCTGACCGGTGTGGCCTCGGCAGCATCGCCGACCGCAGCTCCCGCACAGAAAGAGATCAAGGCGCTCATCCCGGACGCCGACCTTTCCGGCCTGACCGCCGCAGAGATCGTCTCCATCGACCAGGCCATGGACCGCGTCGATGGTGCGGCTCAGAAGATCGGCACCGGCGAAGCACTGATCAAGTCGCTGCAGTGACGGCTCGGCACGCCGGCCGGCGTGCCCCCTTCGCAGCAAGCCACGAGACGTATCGCGTCACAGCTTCGGTGGGTCGCCCTGCATGAGCGGCCCGCCCCTCCCACGGGGGCCAGCCCCCAGCGCATAGGCGCAGATCCAATGGCATCGAAGAATGCCGCTCAAAAAAGTTACGGAAGGAATACCCAATGAAAACCCTTATCGCATCCGCCCTCATCGCCACCGCAGCCCTGACCGGCGCCGCATCGGCCGCAACCAGCACCGCAGAGCGCGCCACCCGCGCGATCGAGAGCGTGCTCCCCGGCACCGATCTCAGCGGACTGAGCACAGAGCAGCTGGTGGCCGTGGCGGGAACGCTCGAGAACACCGATGGCGGTGCCGCCAAGAAAGCCGGTGTGACCCGCGCCCTGATCAAGTCCCTGCAGTAAGCTGCCTTGTCGGAGCCGCGCCCCGCGGCTCCGCGAGCGCTTCGCGCAGCGCGAAGGCCGGTCCGTTTCCGGGGACCGGCCTTTTCGCGTGCCCCAAGCCCGCCATCGCCGCGCTTCTCGCGCCATGCGGGGCCGCGGCAAGGAAAAGGGGCCGCCCGATGGGCGGCCCCTTCCCTATGTCCGCCCGGTCCGTAGA
>NZ_JADFFK010000016.1 GCF_015223355.1 Salipiger mangrovisoli
TGCTTACGATCGCGGAAGTGCCTGTAACGGGAGTAGAACCGCAAATCTGCGGAGCCAACTCCGGCCGCGGGTACCAAGGGTTGATCGGTCGCGGGCGTGCGGCGTGATCGCGTTTGCGCAGTCCGCTTTTGCGCAGGGCCGCGCGCCATGCGAGTGGTCACGGCGCGCGGGATTGGCGCCCGAAAGGCGCTTGGCTGTCAGTTGCCGACCATCGCCTTGATCCGGGCTGCCTTTTGGTCATGGTTTTCATCTCTGCTGATGATCGCCAGGGCATCGCCGATTTGCTGTCCAGACATTTTCGCAACCACGTCAGGTGGGACGTAGTCCTCGAGAAGCGCGATCTGGGCCTCGGAGAAGGTCATAGGTTCGGTGCCGCCGCCGCCGGCGATGAACGCGATCTGCGCCCGCTTTTCCGCGTCAGTGTCGCTGCCGTTCGCGGCGGCGAAGGCGGCGGCGACCTGCTGGTCGCTCATCATCGAGACGTCGACGTCGGGCGCGTACTGATTGATGGCTGCGGCCTGTGCGGGCGTGGCCTCGGCATGGGCTGTGCCGGTGGCGAGACCCGCCGCGAGCAGCGCTGCAATGACAGGTTTCATGGTATCCTCCCTTTCCAAGGGCAAGATTGTGACCTCGGTCGCGGCGTGTGATGCACATCCCTTCCTGCCGTCTCTGCACGGGTGGCGCGCGGGGCGCCGGGAACTCGGCAAGGAACAAAGGGCCTTCGCGTCGCCCGAGAGCGTCGGAGTGACCATGTCGCTGCACGACCCCCGACCTTTCCCTAGGTAAGTGCGAACGGCCGAAGGTCCAGAGCCCCTCACCACCTTGTCAGCGGACGCGCCTGCGCGGCTGCCCGAGGCCCGACGCAACCCGTCAGAAAAAAAGCTGACCGCATCGGTGCGAATCCGCTTACGCTGCGGCAATCTACTGAAATCAAAGGAGTTGCCGGTGGAGAGTCAGACAGTTCACCCCTTGGCCCCCGATCACATTCCAGGATACGTGGTCGGAGCCGACGGAAGCGATGTATTGTTCACCGCGATGACGATCTTCGGGATTGTGCTCGTCGTCGGCCTTGGTGTCCTCTACCTGACGCTGCACTCCATTCCCGAGCGGATGGCGCATAAGTCCAGCCACCCGCAGTTGCAGATTGTCGGCATCCTCGCGCTGCTGGCGCTGTTCACCCACAACAACCTGTTCTGGGTCGCGGCCGTGCTGGTCGCTGGCTTCCAATTCCCGGACATGCTTTCGCCGCTGCAGTCCATCGCGCGCTCGCTGGCGCGGCTCGCGGGCCGCCCGGTCGAGGAGGACATCCCCGAGGCCGAGCTGTCCGGTCCGGCTTTCCACCACCGCGACGGGGAGGGCTGACCATGCTCGAAGCCATTCTCTGCTCGCTGGTCACGCTGCTGCCCGACTACCTCTACCGCCGCTACGCGCAGGGCAAGCAGTTCGGCCGGGAGCTGACGCTCTTCTCTGTCTGGTACGAGCTGCGCTGGGGGCTGACGCTGTGGATCTTCCTGACCGTGTCGCTGATCACCGTGCTGTTCTACTACCACCCGGCGAGTCTTTCGGTATCGTCCTACTTCCGCACCGTGACGATCCTTCCGCAGGTCAGCGGGCGGGTGTCGGACATCTACGTGAAGAACAATCAGAAGGTGTCGGCGGGCGATCCGCTGGTGCGGCTCGACGGTCTGTCGCAGCAGGCACAGGTGGATGCGGCGCAGGCTCTTCTGGCCGAAACCGAGGCGTCGGCGAAGCTGGCGCAGACCGATCTGGCGCAGGCCGATGCGGGTATCGCGCAGGCCCGCGCGGCGCTGGTGCAGGCGCAGGAGGAGTTGCAGCGGAACGAGCAGCTGCGTGACCAAGGGTCGAGCGCCGTGCGACTCGTCGAGATCGAGCGCTACGAGAACATCGTCGATCAGCGCGAGGCGCAGCTGCGCGCCGCCGAGCTGCAGAAGGAGAGCGCCCAGCAGCAGATCGACGCGGTGCTGCCGGCCAAGCTCGAAAGCGCGCGGGCCCAGCTGGCATTGGCCAGGGCGGAAATGGACAAGACGCTGATCTCTGCCGGGGTCGACGGGCGTATCGAGCAGCTGGCCCTGCAGGTTGGGGATTTCATCAGCCCGCTCGCCCGGCCCGCGGGCATCTTCGTGCCCACCGGGGCAGGGGCCGAACGCTTTCAGGCCGGGTTCAACCAGATCGCGGCCCAGGTGATCCATCCCGGCATGGTTGGCGAGATGGGCTGCATGAGCAAACCGCTCGACATCATCCCGATGGTGGTGACCGAGGTGCAGGATGTGATCCCCTCGGGGCAGCTACGGCCTTCGGACCGGCTGGTCGACCCGCAGGACGACGTCCGGCCGGGCAGCGTGCTGGTCTACCTCGAGCCGCTCTATACCGATCAGCCGACGAAGGTGCCGCCCGGAAGCAGCTGCACGGTCATGCTCTACACCGACAACCACCACCGGCTCGAGCACGAGGAGATGGGCACCGGCAAGCGCATTTTCCTGCATGTGGTGGACACCATCGGCGTGGTTCACGCTGCCGGGCTGCGGCTGCGCATGCTGTTCATGCCGGTGCAGACGCTGGTTTTCTCCGGCGGACACTGAACAGGCCGGAAAGGGCGGCCGTTCAGGCCGCCTGCGGCAGGCTCTCGAGATGCGTCAGCACCTCGCCGAGCGGCAGCACATCCGCGTAGCGCCGACCCATGTCGCCGAGATTGGCGGCATGGGTCTGCGGGTCGTGGTCGCCGCAGCACTCCTCGGGGAGGATGACCCGGAATCCATGCGAGAAGGCGTCGATCACAGAGGCCCTGATGCACCCCGAGGTGGCGCATCCGGTGACGATCACCGTGTCCACGGCCTCTTGCGTGAAGAAGCTCGAGACGCCGGTCTGGAAGAAGATCGACGGGGCGCGCTTGATGACCTGCGTGTCGTAGGCGGGGTCGATAATGCGGGGATCGAACTCGCAGCCCGGTGTGCCGAGGATCCAGTTCTCGACGTCGGCGATCTTCCAGCGCAGCGCGTCGCGCGTCGAGCTGTAGCCGGTGACGCAGCTGGCCACGGGCAGGCCCGCGGCGCGGGCCGGGGCAAGCAGCCGCGCGGTCGCCTCGACCGCGGCGTCGATGCGGGGGCCGCCGCCCATCGGAAAGGCCGGGTCGGTCAGGCTGCGCTGGAAGTCGACGACGACGATGCCGCAGCGTCGCCCGAAGCCAATCTGCCCGGTGCCGAAGCCGAGGCGCGCGTAACGGGTGAGCAGGTCCATCAGGGTCTCCGGTAAAAGTCCGGACAATCTGGGGCGGTCGTGGTGGCGCTTGTCAAGCGGTACGCGGGCCGGACGGTGGCGGCGACGCAACCTTCCTCAAAGCTGCACAATGGGCAAGCGCCACGGCGCGTCGTCGCGCAAGGCATGCGCCCGTCGCGTAGCTCATGCCCTTATCTATGCATTAAGTGCATGGCTGATTTGCGGAGGCGATCTCCATCTGGTGACCGCCGCCGAGTCTTGCGTAGATGGGGGCAAGGACCGCGGCAGGGCTGTGGCGCGGGCAGGGGTCCGCGGACGCAGTTCGGGACCGCACAGGAGGACTTCCGCATGAACACCCACGCGCGTATCGCTTTTCCCGCCCTCCAGGCCCGGACCATGAGCGCCGAGGATGCCGCCGCGCTGATCCACGACGGCATGACCATCGGCATGAGCGGCTTCACCGGCTCGGGCTATCCGAAATCGGTGCCCGTGGCGCTCGCGGCGCGGATCGAGGCGGCACATGCGGCGGGCGATCCGTTCCGTGTGAAGGTGTTCACCGGCGCCTCGACCGGTCCCGAGCTTGACGGCGCGCTGGCCAAGGCAAATGGTATCGAGTTCCGGCTGCCCTACAACTCCGACCCCATCGCCCGCGAGCAGATCAACTCAGGCGAGATGAACTACGTCGACATGCACCTCAGTCAGGTCGCTCCGGTGGTCTGGGAGGGCTTCCTCGGCAAGCTCGACATGGCGGTGGTCGAGGTGTCGGGCATCACGCCGGACGGCGACCTGATCCCCTCGACCTCGATCGGCAACAACAAGACCTGGCTCGATCAGGCCGAGAAGGTGATCCTCGAGGTCAACCACTGGCAGAGCCACGCGCTCGACGGAATGCATGACATCTACTACGGCACGGCGCTGCCGCCGAACCGTGTGCCAATCCCGCTCGTCCGTCCCGACGACCGCATCGGGCAGACGCATTTCCGCATCGACCCCGCCAAGGTGGTCGCGGTGGTCGAGACCGAGGCGCCGGACCGCAACCTGCCCTTCGCCAAACCCGATGCCGTGGCTGAGGCCATCGCCGGGCACCTGCTGGAGTTCCTCGGCCATGAGGTCGCGCGGGGTCGGCTGCCGGAGAACCTGCTGCCGTTGCAGTCAGGGGTGGGCAACGTGACCAACGCGGTTCTCTCGGGGCTGATGGATGCGCCTTATCACGGCATGACCGCCTTTACCGAGGTGGTGCAGGACGGGATGCTGGATCTGCTCGACGCGGGCAAGCTGCGCATGGCCTCTGCCACCGCCTTTTCGCTCAGCCCCGAGGCGGCGGAGCGCTTCAACCGCGACGCGCTGCGTTACCGCGACAAGCTGGTCCTGCGCCCGCAGGAAATCTCGAACCACCCCGAGCTGGTGCGCCGCCTTGGCTGTATCGCGATGAACGGGCTGATCGAGGCGGACATCTACGGCAACGTCAACTCGACCCATGTGATGGGCTCGCGCATCCAGAACGGCATCGGCGGCTCGGGCGACTTCGCGCGCAATGCCTACCTGTCGATCTTCATGACGCCCTCGACCGCCAAGGGTGGCAAGATCTCGGCCATCGTGCCGCAGGTGGCGCATGTGGACCACATCTCGCAAGACGTGCAGGTCATTGTCACCGAGCACGGGCTCGCGGACCTGCGGGGGCTGGCGCCGCGCCAGCGTGCCGGGGTGATCATTGACCGCTGCGCCCACCCCGACTTCAAGCCGATGCTGCGCGACTACTACGCGCGGGCGCTGCAGGGGTCCTTCGGCAAGCACGCCCCGACGCTGCTGAACGAGGCGTTGAGCTGGCACCAGCGTTACGTCGAAACCGGCTCGATGAGGTAGGGCAGGGCCTTGCCGCCGCAGAAAGCGGAAAGCCCGGCCAATGGCCGGGCTTTCGCGTCTCTCGAGGGGCGGGACCCTCAGATGAATTCGGCCTGCGGCATGCCAAGGATATGGAAGCCGCCGTCCACGTGCAGGATCTCGCCCGTGGTGCAGGCGCCCGCGTCCGAGACAAGGTAGACGGCGGTGCCGCCCACGGCCTCGAGCGTCGCGTTGCTGCGCAGCGGGGTGTTCTGCTCGGTGAACTTGTAGGTCTTGCGTGCGCCGCCGATCGCCGCACCGGCAAGCGTCTTCATCGGGCCGGGCGAGATCGCGTTGACGCGGATGCCGTCCGGGCCGAGGTCGTTGGCAAGATATCGGGTCGCCGATTCCAGCGCCGCCTTGGCCACGCCCATGACGTTGTAGTTCGGCACGACCTTGACCGAGCCGTCGTAGGTCAGCGTCAGCAGCGTGCCACCGTTCTCGACCATCAGCGGGTGCGCGCGGCGCGCCACCTCGATGAACGAGTAGCAGGAGATGTCCATCGAGTTCTTGAAGTTCGAGCGGCTGGTGTTGAGGAACCGGCCGGTCAGCTCGGACTTGTCGGAAAACGCGATGGCATGCACCACGAAATCAATGGTCGGCCAGCGTGCGCCAAGCTGCTCGAAGGCGGCGTCGAGCGAGGCGTCGTCGGTGACGTCGACATCGACCATGAAGTCCGACCCGATGCTCTGCGCCAGCGGCTCGAGCCGCTTGCCGAAGGCATCCCCCTGGTAGGTGAAGGCAAGCTCCGCCCCCGCCTCGTGCAGCGCCTTGGCGATGCCCCACGCGATGGAGCGGTCGTTCGCCACCCCCATGATCAGCCCGCGCTTGCCCTTGAGAAGCTCGCCCATGTCCGTCTCTCGCTTGTTATTCTTGATATTTGCTCAGCAGCATCGACCCGTTGGTGCCGCCGAAGCCGAAGGAGTTGGTCATCACCGTGTCGAGCCCCGCGTTCTCGACGAGGCTGGTGGCAATCTCTTCGGGTTTCAGCGCCGGATCCAGCGTCTCGACGTTGATCGAGGGGGCGATGAAGTCGTTCTGCAGCATCAGCAGGCAGTAGATCGCCTCCTGCGCGCCGGTGGCACCCTGGCTGTGGCCGGTCATCGACTTGGTCGAGGAGACCAGCGGCGTGCTGCCGGGGCCGAAGACGCGGCGCACCGCCTCGATCTCGCCGACATCGCCGACCGGGGTCGAGGTGCCGTGGGCGTTGATGTAGCCGACCTTGCGGTGCTCGGGTAGGGACTGCAGCGCGAGGCGCATGGCGCGCTCGCCGCCCTCGCCCGAGGGGGCGACCATATCATGCCCGTCGGAGGTGGCGGCGTAGCCGGTGACTTCCGCGTAGATTTTCGCGCCGCGCGCCTTGGCGTGCTCGAGTTCCTCAAGCACGACGATGCCGCCGCCCGCCGAGATGACAAAGCCGTCACGGCCCGCATCGAAGGCGCGCGAGGCCTTCTCGGGGGTGTCGTTGTACTTCGAGCTCATCGCGCCCATCGCGTCGAAGAGGCACGAGAGGGTCCAGTCGAGCTCTTCGCCGCCGCCGGCGAACATCACGTCCTGCTTGCCCATCATGATCTGCTCTGCGGCGTTGCCGATGCAGTGAAGCGAGGTCGAGCAGGCCGAGGTGATCGAGTAGTTGATGCCCTTGATCTTGAAGGCGGTCGACAGGTTCGCCGAGATCGTCGAGCACATCGCTTTGGGCACCGCGAAGGGGCCCACGCGCTTGGTCGCGCCGGTGCTCAGAACGGTCTGATGCGCGGTCAGCAGCGCCGAGGTCGACGGGCCACCCGAACCGGCGACGAGGCCGGTGCGCGGGTTGACGATGTCACTCTCTTCGAGACCCGCATCGGCGATCGCCTGGCTCATGGCGATATGCGCGTAGGCCGCGCCCGGACCCATGAAGCGCAGCGTGCGCTTGTCGACGTGTTCGGACACGTCGAGATCCACGGCCCCCGCGATCTGGCTGCGGAAGCCGTGTTCCTTCATCTGCTCGTTGGCGGTGATGCCGGAGCGGCCTG
The DNA here is from genome assembly GCF_015223355.1 of Salipiger mangrovisoli. Lineage (GTDB taxonomy): Bacteria > Pseudomonadota > Alphaproteobacteria > Rhodobacterales > Rhodobacteraceae > Salipiger > Salipiger mangrovisoli. The sequence continues at coordinate 7,131 of NZ_JADFFK010000016.1, forward strand.
CCTTCAGCGAGGCAAGGACTTCTGCGGCATTGGTGCCGATGGATGAAACGATACCCAGTCCCGTGACGACGACTCGACGCATGGGAAACCTCCCTCTCAGCTCTCGGAAAGAGCGACTTTCATGTCTTTGACCTGGTAGATGACTTCGCCATCCGCCTCGACGATGCCGTCGGCGACACCCATGGTCAGCCGGCGGGTCTGCACGGCCTTGGTGAAATCGACCTTGTAGGTCAGCATTTTGCGGTCCGGGCGCACCATGCCGGTCAGCTTCACCTCGCCCACGCCGAGCGCGTAGCCGCGGCCCAGCCAGCCGCGCCAGCCGAGGTTGAAGCCGGTGAGCTGCCACAGGCCGTCAAGACCAAGGCAGCCGGGCATGATCGGGTTGCCGGGGAAATGGCAGTCGAAGAACCACAGGTCCGGGGTGATGTCGAACTCAGCGACCACGTGCCCCTTGCCGTGCAGGCCACCGTCCGACGAAATATCGGTGATGCGATCCATCATCAGCATGGGCGGCGCAGGAAGCTGCGCATTGCCCGGTCCGAAGAGCTCGCCGCGCGCGCATTTCAGTAGATCTTCCTTGCCGAAGCTGGTGGGATAGTCGGCCATGCAGGCACGCCCCTTTGTCCATAGTTTCAGGTTGCGCCTCCTCTATCACCGCGAAACCGCGCCATGCAAGCCTGCGCATCGACGGGTCACCTTGCGACGCGGACCATGCCGGCGGTGGATTTCCGTTTGAAAAGGGGCGCTGTGCACCATTATATACAGTCCATGAAGCTAGGTAACCGGACTGAGCGATGACAACCGAAGCGGTACAGAGAGGCAGCGACTGGCTGAACCAGGCGGGGCTGAGGCCCACGCGGCAGCGCGTTGCGCTGGCGGCGCTGCTGGTGGGAGACGGGAAGCATCGTCACTTCACCGCCGAGAGCCTGTTCGCCGCCGCGCAGGCCGAGGGCGAGAGCGTCTCCTTGGCCACGGTTTACAACACGCTGCGCGCCTTCTGCGATGTCGGGTTGATCCAGGAGGTCACCGTCGACGGCAGCCGCAGCTATTTCGACACCAACACCCACGACCACCCGCATTTCTTCTGGGAAGACGAGGGCCACCTGACCGACGCCCCCTCGGAGGAGCTGGTGATCTCGAAGTTGCCGAACGCGCCCGAAGGCGCGGAGATTGCCTCGGTTGACGTGGTGATCCGCCTGCGCAGGAAGTGAGCCGCGGCTGACGCCGCTGCGTCAGGGGCGCTGCCCCTCTTCGCCATGTCTGCTTGCGCCTATCGCGCGGGAATGGTGACCCTTCGGCCGATTCATTCCGGCATATTTCTAAGAAGACGAAGCAGGCGGGCGCCGGCGCGGGGCCGGGAACCCTCTGCGCCATGAGGACGTTTTTCCGGCAAACGGAAAAGGAGGTTCCCATGAGCCGCAAGCTGACATTGCAATCGATCGAGCCGCTGACCCACGACGTGCACCACCTGGTGTTCGACCGCCCCGAGGGGCTGGACTTCGTGCCGGGGCAGGCCGTCGACATGGCGCTCGACCGGGACGGCTGGCGCGAGGAGCGCAGGCCCTTCACCTTCACCTCGCTGCCCGAGGAGACGCGGCTGGAGTTCGTCATCAAATCCTATCCCGAGAGCGCCGAGGGGCACGACGGGGTGACCGCGCGGATCGGCCGTCTGCAGCCCGGCGACAGCGTGCTGGTCGAGGAGCCCTGGGGGGCCATCGAGGACAAGGGGGACGGCGTCTTCATTGCGGGTGGCGCCGGGGTCACGCCGTTCATTGCCATCCTGCGCAACAAGCTGGCGCAGCGCGGCACGCTGGAAGGCAATACGCTGGTGTTCTCCAACAAGACCGAGGCGGACATTCTTCTGCGCGAGAGTTTCGAGCAGATGCCCGGCCTGCGCACGGTCTTCGTGGTGACGGACGAAGAGGACAGCCCGCGCCACCGCGAAAGGATCGACGGCGAGCTTCTGGCGCAGGTCGTGGTGCCCGAGCGGGACCTTTGCTACATCTGCGGACCTGATGCGATGCTCGACGACATGTCGCAGGCGCTGCGGGACATCGGGGTCGCCGATGCGCGCATCGTCACCGAAGAGTTCGACTGAGGCGTGCCCGACCTGGGCCGGACGGGGCGGCGGTCAGAACCATTGCCCCGGTTCCATCAGCCCCAGGTCGAGCAGTTGCCGTGAGTGCCATTCGAACTGCGCCGAGTTGTGCCAGCGGAAACTGCGGATCTGATCGCTCGATCCCGGATTGCGCTTCAGCGCCTTTGCGGTGCGGAAAGAGGCGATGGCAGCGGTGACATTGTGATGCCAGGGGCAGGCATAGGTATTGTATTCCTCGTCGCTGAAGGTGTGATCGTTTCGCAGCTCCAGCCCCTTCTCGGCACGGAAGAGCGCGATACGGTCGATCTTGCGGCGGGCTTTCGGCACGTGCTCCTCGAACCGCCAGCGCAATCCGCCGAAGAAGTCGAGCTGCCGCTCCTTGGGGCGGTTCGCACGCGCCGGATCGGGGCGGGCCAGGGCGTAATAGCCCGAGCGGTCGAGCCAGGCGTCGTCGAGCGAAACGGCATTCGGCGCCGCCGCGAGGTCGCCGGCATAGAGGTCCACCACGTAGCTCAGCATGGCATCGCGCCGCTCTTCGGCGTGGAAGGCCAGCATCTCGCCGATGCTGCGCGTCTCGCAGAACGGGTAGAAGAGGAACTCGGCGTTGTAGCAGTAGTACATCCAGCGGCCGGGCGCCGCCGCCGCCACGCGGGTCACCGTGCGCGTCACCGCGTCCTCGGCGTGCGGGTCGAAGTCGATCCGATGCGCGCGTTCGGCCACATCGGCTGCCAGCGTCAGGTGGCGCGGCATGAACAGCAAGACCGGCGCGAAGCCGAGCTGCATGTGATGGCGCGCGGTGGTGCTCACCTCTGCCTGATCCTCGCAGAAGATCATCGCCAGCGGCCTGTCGTCCGCGCGCGCCCCAAGACCTGCCGCACCCCGTTTCAGGAACTCGTTCAACCCGCTATACTGCATGCGCTCTTCGCCCGGCGTTTTGCCCCGGACAGTCGGGGAAAACCCCGCGCATTGCAAGCACGGGCCGTCTTGCGCTATGCCAGCGCCCTGAACCGCGAAACCGGAGTCTCCCATGTCCCAGTCGAAGACGGCCCAGCCGAAGAAACTCTTCATCAAGACCTACGGCTGCCAGATGAACGTCTACGACAGTGAGCGCATGGTCGAGGCACTTGGCGGGCAGGGCTATGTCGAGACGCAGAGCCCCGACGACGCGGACATGATCCTGCTCAACACTTGCCACATCCGCGAGAAGGCCGCCGAGAAGGTCTATTCCGAACTGGGCCGGCTCCGTCACCTCAAGGAGGAGAAGCCCGATCTGAAGATCGGCGTTGCGGGTTGCGTGGCCCAGGCCGAGGGCGCAGAGATCATGCGCCGTCAGCCGCTGGTCGATCTCGTCGTCGGCCCGCAGAGCTACCACCGCCTGCCCGAGCTCGAGGCGAAGGCAGGGCGCGGGGTTCGGGCGCTCGACACCGATTTTCCCGAGGAGGACAAGTTCGAGAAGCTGGCATCGCGTCCCAAGGCGAAGCGCGGCCCGACCGCCTTCCTCACGGTGCAGGAGGGCTGCGACAAGTTCTGCGCGTTCTGCGTGGTGCCCTATACCCGCGGCGCGGAGGTCTCGCGCCCGGCCGCACGGGTGCTCTCCGAGGCGCGTGACCTGGTTGAGCGTGGCGTGCGCGAGATCACCCTCCTGGGGCAGAACGTCAACGCCTACCATGGTCATGAGAAGGGCCTTGCCGGGATCATACGCGAGTTGGCCAAGATCGACGGGCTCGAGCGCATCCGCTTCACCACCTCGCATCCGAACGACATGGACGACGCGCTGATCGAGGCCCACGCCGAGATCGGCAAGCTGATGCCCTACCTGCACCTGCCGGTCCAGGCAGGCTCGGACCGGATCCTCAAGCGGATGAACCGCCAGCACACCGCAGAAAGCTACCTGAAGGTCGTCGAGCGCCTGCGCGCCGCGCGTCCCGACCTGCACTTGTCGGGCGACTTCATCGTCGGCTTCCCGGAAGAGACCGAGGCGGATTTCCGGGCCACGCTCGATCTCGTCGAGGCGGTGCAATACGGCTCGGCCTTTTCGTTCAAATATTCCGAACGTCCCGGCACCCCGGCGGCAGAGCGCCCGCAGGTCTCCGAAGTCGAGAAGGACGATCGCCTGCAAAGGTTGCAGGCGCTGCTCGGCCGTCAGCAGCGCGCGCTTCAGGATGCCATGGTCGGACGCGAGGTCGGGGTCCTGTTCGAGAAGCCCGGCCGCCGGCCGGGGCAGATGGGAGGCAAGTCGGACTACCTGCACGCGGTGCATGTCGCCGGCGACGACCTGCGGGTCGGCGATCTGCGCCGCGTGCGCATCGTCGAGTCCGGCCCGAATTCGCTGAAGGGCGAGCTTGTCTGATCCGGCGCACGCCGCATTTTTGTCACAGCCGGCAGGGAAACCTCGGGCATTGATCTGCGCCGGGCGACAATCCACGGTCGGCGGCGTCGATGATCGCCAATTCGACACAATATATGGTGGTTTCCCCTTCACAGGAAAGAAATTGCTGATACTCTCCCGTCGCGTAAGGGGTTTGGCCAGAAGCGGAGCGTTCCGCGTCTGACGGCCATGGGTATCAACATTGAAGGGGACACAGGCTGTGGCGACACGCTTTTCCAAGGCCCTCCGCGGCGTTCTGTGGGGGGCAGCCGTATCCGCGCTTGCCCTGACCGGCGCCGCCGCACCGGCGGCCGCCGCGGACGGACTGAACACGCCGCTCATTTCCACGCAGAACACCCGGACCATTCGTGGCGAGCGATATATTCCCGGTATTTCGCTGTCGCCGGACGGATGCGAGATCTGGGTCATGGACGACGGAGCAGAGGGCTATGCCGTCTCGCGCGTGACCCGCGATGGCCGTCCGGTCTGCCACGAGATCAACATCTGCGGCACGCTCAAGGCGGACCAGTATTTCGCCACGGACAGCTACAAGATCTACCCGCAGAGCCGCTACCGGCTCGACGAGTTCTTCCGCGATGCCAAGGCATTCGGCTACATCATCGTCGGCCACACCGATGCCCGTGCCAGCAACGCCTACAACGACCGGCTGAGCCTCAACCGGGCCAATTCCGTGGCCGCGGTGGCCCATGCCAACGGCGCGCGGGTGATCGACGTGCGCGGGTATGGCGAGAACTACCCGGTGGCGACCAACAGCACCGCCGAGGGCATGGCGCAGAACCGCCGTGTCGAAATCCTGTGCGTGCGTTGAGGGGATGAGCCAGATGAACATTGCCAAACTCGCGCTGGTGCTTGCCGCCGCCCTCGGCCTCGCCGCCTGCGACATGCCGATCGGCGCGGACAAGAGCCAGGACGTCAACCTGATCGACCGCAACGACCTGTCGCAGATCCGCTGGGGCGTCTGGGTCGATCCGGACGGCTGCGACAACTGGATCGCCGACGACGGCGTCGAGGGCTACCTCGCGCGCCGTCTCGACAAGTACGGCAAGCCGGTCTGCTCCGGCATCGCCCCGCCCACGGTCGCCACGGGCGACTTCAAGCAAGGCGCCACCTCGGTGATCGGGGACCCGCTCTGAGGCGGGATCCCACATACCAATGCCAACGGCCGCGCGGTGCCCACCGCGCGGCCGTTTTGCTTCTTTCCTCCCTGTGCCGGGCCGAAGCCGCTTGACCTGAGCCCCCGGGGCTTGGCACCATAACCTTGCACTCAAGCGCAGGAGACATGCGTGAACACAGGCATCCTGACCGAAGCCATCCTGGAATTTCCGGACAACCGCCTCCTCATCGATCTGTGCGGTGAATACGACCGCAACCTCACCGACATCGAAGCCCGAACCGGCGTGCAGATCTTGCGCCGCGGCAACCAATTGGCACTGCACGGCCCGGCCGAGGCGCAGGAGGCCGCGCGCGAGGTTCTGAACGCGCTCTACCAGCGGCTGGAGCAGGGTCGCTCGGTCGGCCGCGGCGACATCGACCGCGAATTCCGCCTCGCCCCCGAGGAGCAGGAGCCGGGCGACCAGCTCGAGATGTTCTCGGGCGGCAAGGTCGAGATCAAGACCCGCAAGAAGCTCATCGAGCCGCGCACCGACGCGCAGAAGGCCTATGTCCGCTCGCTGTTCGAGCACGAGCTGGCCTTCGGCATCGGCCCGGCCGGCACCGGCAAGACCTATCTCGCCGTCGCCGTGGGGGTGAACCTTTTCATCACCGGCCAGGTCGACAAGATCATCCTCAGCCGTCCCGCGGTCGAGGCGGGCGAGAAACTCGGCTACCTTCCCGGCGACATGAAGGACAAGGTCGATCCCTACATGCAGCCGCTCTACGACGCGCTGAACGACTTCCTGCCCGGCAAGCAGCTCGCGAAGATGATGGAGGAGAAGACCATCGAGATCGCGCCGCTCGCCTTCATGCGCGGCCGGACCCTGTCGAACGCCTTCGTGGTGCTGGACGAGGCGCAGAACGCCACCTCCATGCAGATGAAGATGTTCCTCACCCGTCTCGGCGAGGGCAGCCGCATGGTGATCACCGGCGACCGCAGCCAGGTCGACCTGCCGCGCGGCGTGCAGTCGGGCCTGCAGGACGCCGAGCGCCTGCTGACCCATATCGACAAGATCAGCTTCAATTACTTCACCTCTGCCGACGTGGTGCGCCACCCCCTTGTGGCGAAGATCATCGAGGCCTACGAGAAGGACGCGGAGCGCGGGGCCTGACGGTCCCCGCCCGTTCTTCTAGGTTCAAATATCCCGGGGGTCCGGGGCAGCGCCCCCGACTTGCACATATGGCTCAGCTGACCGACACGATCATCGAGGACGACCGTTGGGAGGAGGCCGGGCTTGAAGACCTCGCCGAGACCGCGGCGCGGGCCGCGCTCACGCATCTCGGGCTCGATCCCGCGGCCTTCGAAATCGCCGTGCTGGCCTGCGACGACGCCCGCATCGCCGAGCTGAACGCCGAGTTCCGGGAAAAGCCCACTCCGACCAACGTGCTCTCCTGGCCGTCCGAGGAGCGTGGCGCCGAGCATGAGGGCGCGATCCCCGAGCCGCCCGAGACCGAGGACGGCCCCTTCACGACCGAGCTCGGAGATCTGGCAATCGCCTATGAGACCTGCGCGCGCGAGGCGCGCGAGGGGGGAAAATCGCTCACCGACCACGTGACGCATCTGGTTGTTCATGGAACCTTGCATCTTCTGGGTTATGATCACGTGCGTGAGGGCGATGCGACGCTCATGGAAAATATAGAAACGGAAATACTTGGCAAAATGGGTATCGCGGACCCATATTCGTCTGACCTCTGAGAGACACAGGAACAAAAGGACCGATGGGAGACAACGACGGCTCGTCTAATGCAGCGCATGGCGCGCAGGAAAACGAGCAGATAGACCGGCCCCCGGGCTTCTTCAGACGCATCTTCTCCGGCCGTGTGAACGGGACCGGAGAGGACGGTGAACCGGGGCAGGACCTCGTGGCCGCTTACGAGCGACCCGTACATGGCATGATGAACCTGCGGCGCATGCGCGTCGAGGATGTGGCGATTCCCAAGGCGGAAATCGTCGCCGTGCCCGACACACTCACCAAGGACGAGCTTGTGACGGTCTTCCGCGACAGCGGCATGACCCGTCTGCCGGTCTATTCCGGCACGCTCGACACGCCGGTGGGCATGGTGCACCTCAAGGACTTCGCGCTGCGGCACGGGTTCAACGGCAATGGCACCGAGTTCGACCTCAGCAAGATGCTGCGCCCGCTGCTCTTCGTGCCGCCGTCGATGCCGATCGGCGTGCTGCTCACCAAGATGCAGACCGAGCGCCGCCACATGGCGCTGGTGATCGACGAATACGGCGGTGTCGACGGTCTGGTGACCATCGAGGACCTGATCGAACAGGTCATCGGCGAAATCGAGGACGAGCACGACACCGAGGAGGGGCGCAACTTCTTCCGCGAGAAATCGGGCAGCTGGCTGGCGCTCGCCAAGACCCCGCTCGAGGAGTTCGAGGCGGCAACCGGCATCGCGCTCACCGATCCCGACGAGATCGACGAAGAGGAGATCGACACGCTTGGCGGCCTCGTCTTCATGCTCGCGGGCCACGTTCCCGCGCGCGGCGAGGTGATCCCGCATCCCGACGGCATCGACTTCGAGGTGGTGGACGCCGACCCGCGCCGCATCAAGCGGCTGCGCGTGCGCCCGTCGTCACCGGCGGCCGACGCCGGCGCTGCGACGCCCGTGCTGCTGCCTCCCGCGAAACCCGAAGCCGTCCCGCAGGTGACCGGCGGCGAGGCCGGGGCCGGGCGTGGCTGACCAGCAGGCGCAAACCGACGCAGGACATGCAGGCGGGCCCCTCGGGGGGCTTGCCGCGGTGTCCGCACCGACCGGCGAGTCGCGAGTCCGTCGCGTGCTGACCGGCCGCGCCCGCGTGCTGCCCGCGCTGCTGTGCGGCGGGCTCATGGCGCTCGGGCAGGCACCGTGGAACCTGTGGTACCTCGCCCTCGCCGGGCTGGTCCTGTCGATGGCGCTGTTCTCGATCCAGCGCGGCTCGCGCGCCGCGCTGGTGGTCGGCTGGGGCATGGGCACCGGCTATTTCGGCCTCGCGCTGAACTGGCTCACCGAACCGTTTCAGGTTGATGCCGCGGTGACCGCCTGGATGGCGCCCTTCGCGCTGGTCCTCATGGCGGCAGGGCTGGCGCTGTTCTGGGCGCTGGCCTTCTGGGGCGCGGCGCAGGCCCCGCGCGCGAAGCTCTTCGCGCTGGTGGCCGCCTGGGCGCTGGCGGAACTGGCCCGCGGCTACCTCTTCACCGGCTTTCCTTGGGCGCTCGTCGGCTACCTCTGGGAGCCGACACAGGCGATTCAATGGGTTGGCTGGACGGGCTCTTACGGGCTGACGCTGGTCACATTGGCGCTGGCGGCGCTGCTCGCCTCCGCGCTGCGCGGCGGCTGGCGCTCCGGCGCGGCGGGCATGATGCTTCTGGGCGGGCTGCTCTGGGGCGGGGCGCAGATGCTGCCGCCCCTGCAGGACCTCGACGGTCGCCCGGTGGTGCGTCTCGTGCAGCCCAACGCGCCGCAGACGCAGAAATGGGACCGGGGCTTTGTCCCGCTCTTCTTCGATCGCCAGGTCGAGTTCACCGCCGCTCCGGCGCAGGACGGGCTGCCGCGCCCCGAGCTGATCGTCTGGCCCGAGACCGCCGTGCCGCGTCTGCTCGAGAACGCCGAGGCCGAATTGCGGGTGATCACCGATGCCGCGCTGCCGGGCCGGGTGGTGCTCGGTATTCAGCGCAGCGAGGGGTACGACTATTACAACTCGCTGGCGCTGGTCACCCAGGGACCGAAGGTTGAAGCGGTCTATGACAAGCACCACCTCGTTCCCTTCGGCGAGTACATGCCCTTCAAGGAGCTGTTCCGCCACATCAACGTCAGCGGCATCGCCGCGCGGGCCGAGGGCGGCTATTCCGCCGGGCCGGGCGCGCAGCTCGTCGATCTGGGCGGTGAGATCGGCTTCGCGCTGCCGCTGATCTGCTACGAGGCGGTCTTTCCGCAGGACCTGCGCGCCGCCGCGCGACCCGACCTGCTGCTTCAGATCACCAACGACGCCTGGTTCGGCAACTTCTCGGGCCCCTACCAGCATCTCGCACAGGCGCGGATCCGGGCCATCGAGCAGGGACTGCCGCTGCTGCGCGCGGCCAATACCGGCGTCTCGGCGGTGATCGACGGGGCGGGGCGGGTGCTCAAGGCGCTGCCGTTGAACGAGGCCGGGTTCATCGACGCCCAGCTGCCGCCGCCGCTGCGCGTGACCCTCTACAGCCGCACCGGTGACCTGCCCCTTCTCGCGCTGCTGGCGCTGCTCATGGTGCTGGCCTTCGTGCCGCACCGCCGCAAAACCGATTGACGCCGCAATCTTTGGCGCGTAGCGAGAAGTTTCATATCCCTGTCACAACGGCTTCCTGGCGTGACAGCTGGTACCCAATGGAGCAATTATGTCCCGACAAAACTATATCTTCACCTCGGAATCCGTTTCCGAGGGACACCCGGACAAGGTGTGCGACCGCATATCCGACGCCGTGCTCGATGCGCTTCTGGCCGAGGACCCGTTGGCACGGGTCGCCTGCGAGACCTTCGCCACCACCAATCGCGTGGTGATCGGCGGCGAGATCGGGCTGACCGACCAGGACAAGCTGCATGAGTACATGGAGCGCATCCCTGAGATCGCGCGCGCCTGCATCAAGGACATCGGCTACGAGCAGGACAAGTTCCACCACGCCACCTGCGAGGTCACCAACCTGCTGCACGAACAGTCGGCGCATATCGCTCAGGGCGTCACCGGCGCGGGCAACCGCGACGAGGGTGCGGGCGACCAGGGTATCATGTTCGGCTACGCGACCAACGAGACGCCCGAGCTGATGCCGGCGCCGATCCTCTACTCGCACGCGGTGCTCAAGAAGCTCGCCGAGGTGCGCAAGTCGGGGGTCGAGCCGATGCTGGGACCGGATGCCAAGTCGCAGATCTCGGTGCGCTACGAGGGCGGCAAGCCGGTCGGGGTGACCTCGATCGTGCTGTCGACGCAGCACACCGACGAGGGCCAGACCTCGGATGACATCCGCGCCATCGTCGAACCCTACATCCGCGCGACCCTGCCCGAAGGCTGGATCTCCCCCGAGACCGAATGGTGGGTGAACCCCACCGGCACCTTCGTGATCGGCGGGCCGGATGGCGACGCGGGCCTGACCGGGCGCAAGATCATCGTCGACACCTACGGCGGTGCGGCCCCGCACGGCGGCGGTGCCTTCTCGGGCAAGGACCCCAGCAAGGTCGACCGTTCCGCCGCCTATGCCGCGCGCTATCTTGCCAAGAACGTCGTCGCGGCGGGGCTGGCAGAGCGCTGCACCGTGCAGCTGTCCTATGCCATCGGCGTGGCCAAGCCGCTGTCGATCTACGTCGACACCCATGGCACCGGTGATGCCGATGCCGAGGCGATCGAACGCGCGATCCCCAAGGCCATGGATCTGACGCCGCGCGGCATCCGCACGCATCTCGAGCTGAACAAGCCGATCTACCAGCGCACCGCGGCCTATGGCCACTTCGGCCGCGCGCCGGAGGCGGACGGCGGCTTCTCCTGGGAGCGCACCGACCTTGCCGAGGCACTGAAGCGCGCGCTCTGAGGCCGGGCAAGTCCCTTCGAAGGGACTTGCAAATTCGGTCGACCGAATTTGGCAAAGGGTTGGGCGGGCCGGGGGACACCTCCGGCCCGCTGCGCTTTTGTCTTGTAACCTATGGTCAATCTTCCAGCCGCGTGCCATTGGCACTGGCATGGATTTGTGGATTGTCGTCACCCTTTGCGCTGCCTTCTTCCAGACCTTGCGCTTCATGCTGCACAAGGTCCTGAGCACGGGCGGGCTGACGGCAACCTCCTCGACCTTCGCGCGCTTTGCCTATGCCGCCCCTGCCGCCGTGCTGGTGGTCGGCGGCTACCTGATCGCCACGGGGCAAGACTGGCCGCAGCTTGGCGTGGTCTTCTGGGCCTATGCGCTTTTCGGCGCGCTGGGGCAGATCCTTGCCACGGTCTTCGTCGTGGCATTGTTCCGGCAGCGCAATTTCGCGGTGGGCATCACCTTCAAGAAGACAGAGGTGATCCAGACCGCGCTGGTCGGCCTTGCCGTTCTGGGCGAGACCATCTCCGCGGCGGGCTGGGGGGCAATCCTGGTGGGCCTCGTCGGGGTGCTCCTGCTGTCGGACACTCCGGGACTGTCCGGCAACTGGCTGCGCCGCATGGGCAGCCGGGCCGTGGCGCTCGGCCTTGCCTCGGGGTTCTTCTTCGCCATCTCCGGTGTCGGCTACCGCGGCGCCTCGCTCGAGATCGCCTCGGATGCGCCGTTCCTGCGCGCCGGGGTGACGCTGGTCTGCGTGGTGCTGTCGCAGGCGCTCGGCATGGCGCTCTGGCTGCGGCTCTTCGAGCCGGGACAGATCAGCGCGGTCTGGCAGGCGCGGCGCACCGCGATCTGGCTCGGTCTCACCTCGATGGCCGGAAGCCTGTCATGGTTCACCGCCTTCACCCTGCAAACCGCCGCCTACGTGCAGGCGCTGGGGCAGGTCGAGCTGATCTTCTCGCTCATGGCCTCGGTGCTGGTCTTCAAGGAAAGCATCACCCGCCGCGAACTCACCGGCATCGGCTTTCTGTGCCTGTCGGTGCTGATCCTCGTCCTGGTGCTCTGAGCGCGGGTTCCGGGTTGCGCGCGGGACGGCGGGCTGACATTTTCCGCGCCAGAAAAGGAGCCCGCCCCATGTCCTTCACCCTTGCCACCTGGAACATCAACTCGGTCCGCCTGCGCGAGCCCATCGTCCTCAAGCTGCTCGCCGAGCAGGGGCCGGACGTGCTGTGCCTGCAGGAGACCAAGAGCCCGGTCGACAAGATCCCGCTCGAGCAGTTCGCGGCGCTCGGCTACCACCACATCGTGGCGCGTGGGCAGAAGGGCTACAACGGTGTCGCCATCCTGTCGAAGCTGCCGCTGCTGGACGCCGGAGACCAGGATTTCGCCACGCTCGGCCATGCCCGCCACGTCGCGGCCAAGCTCGAGAACGGCGTCACCATCCACAACTTCTACGTGCCGGCCGGCGGTGACGAGCCCGATCGCGAGATCAACGAGAAGTTCGGCCAGAAGCTCGACTACCTCACCGAGATGCGCGACTGGTTCCACGCCGAGAAGCCCGAGAAGGCGATCCTCGTCGGCGACCTCAACATCGCCCCGCGCGAGGATGACGTCTGGAGCCACAAGAAGCTGCTGAAGATCGTCTCGCACACGCCGATCGAGGTCGAGCATCTGGCGCAGGCGCAGGAGGCGGGTGGCTGGGTCGACATCACCCGGCAGGATATCCCCGAGGGGCTGCTCTACTCGTGGTGGTCCTATCGCGCCCGTGACTGGGACGCGGCGGACAAGGGGCGGCGGCTGGACCACGTCTGGGCAACGCCCGACATCTCGAACGCCGGGCACGGCTCGCGCATCCTGCGCGACGCGCGCGGCTGGGAGAAGCCCTCGGACCACGTGCCGGTCTTCGCCAGCTTCGACCTCTGAGCCATCGCAGCGCCCGGAGGTGACACAAGTCCGGGCGCTTGCGGAACAATCCGCGATGCGCTCTGGTTGAGGCGGGACCCGGACATGGTTTCCGGCCGCAACCTTGGAGCGCCGTGCATGGGCTCGAACACCACCATCTTCGCCGTCCTGCTGGCGGTTGTCCTGTCCCTCACGGTGGCTTTCGCCGTCTGGCGCGCCATCTCGACCGCCCGAACGCCACAGGGCGCGGCGGCCTGGACGGTGTTCCTTTTGGCGGCCCCCTGGTTTGCGCTGCCAGCCTATCTCATTTTGGGCCAGCACAAGCTGAAGGGCTACCGGGTCACCCGGCGCAGCAGCCGCCTGGTGCGCCGCGAGATGGATGCCTTCTGCGCCGACTACCCGCCCGCCGATCCCGGTTCCCGGCGCTACCGCGCCTTCGAGCGCCTGGCGGCGATGCCTGCGGTCGGAGGCAATTCAGCCGAGCTGCTGGTGGATGGCCGCGCGACCTTTGATGCGGTCTTCGCAGCGATGGACCGGGCAGAACACTACCTTCTGGTGCAATTCTATACCATCGCCGAGGACGGCGTCGGCAACGACATGGCCGCGCGGATGATCGCGGCGGCGGAGCGCGGCGTGCTGGTCCGGTTGATCTTTGACGGTGTGGGCAGCTACGGGCTGCCGGCGCATTACCTGAAGGCGCTGCGCGACGCCGGCGTCGAGGTCGTGGACCCCGCCAATGCGCCCGGCCCGACCTCGCGTTTCCAGATCAATTTCCGCAACCACCGCAAGACGGTGATCATCGATGGCGAGGAAGGCTTCATCGGCGGGCACAACGTCAAGGACGACTACCTTGGCAAGAATCCGACCTTCGGTCCCTGGCGCGACACCCACCTGCACCTGCGTGGCCCGATGGTGGCGCAGCTCCAGCTGGTCTTCGCCGAGGACTGGCACTGGGCAACGGGCGAGAGCATCGGCAGCGGGCTGAACTGGCGGCCCGAGAGCGCCGAGGCGAACCTCTCGGGCCTGGTATTGCCCTCGGGGCCCGCTGACGACATGGACACGGGCGCGCTGTTCTTCATCTCGGCGCTGGCAGAAGCGCGCGCGCGGGTGTGGATCGCTACACCCTATTTCGTGCCGGACCAGGACGTGCTTTCGGCGCTTGTCAGCGCGGCGCTGCGCGGCTGCGACGTGAAGGTCCTGGTGCCCGACACGATCGACCACTACCTGCCCTGGCTCGCGGCCCATGCCTTTTTCGACGAAGTGCGCGCGGCGGGGGTCGAAGTGCTGCGCTACGAAGGCGGCTTCGTGCACCAGAAGGTGATGCTGGTGGATGACGACCTGGCCGCCGTGGGCTCGGCCAATCTCGACAACCGCTCTTTCCGGCTCAATTTCGAGACAATGGCAGTGATTTTCGACCGCGGCTTCGCGTCGCGGGTGGCGAAGATGCTGGAGGCCGATTTCACCAGGGCTTACAAGATGGACAAGCCGCTGAGTGCGCATCCATTGTGGGTCCGCGCCGCCGCGCCCCTTGCGCGGCTGCTGGCCCCGATCCTGTGAAGGTGCCTGCCATGTCCTCTGTATCGACTGCGCCCGAACCGGCCACCACCGCATCGCCGAAGGCGGCGCTGAAGGTCGCCAGCTACAACATCCGCAAGGCCATGGGCATCGACCGCCGCCGTGACCCGGCGCGCATCCTGCACGTGCTGAACCAGATCGGCGCCGACGTCGTGGTCTTGCAGGAAGCCGACCTCAGGCTCGGCCCGCGCCCCGCCGCCATTCCGCGCTTCCTGATCGCGCAGGAGACCGACTACGAGGTGGTCAATCTTGCCCGCAACGATGTCAGCCTCGGATGGCACGGCAATGCTATCTTCGTTCGAAAGGGATTTGCGGTGACCGAAATCCGCCGTTTCGAACTGCCGGGGCTGGAGCCGCGCGGGGCGGTCATGGCGCGGGTCGAGGGGGTCAACGTGGTCGGCGCGCATCTCGGGCTGCTCCGCCGCTACCGTCTCAAGCAGATGACCGAAATCCGCGAACAACTGGGTGAACTGCGCGCCGAGGCGGCGATCTTCGGCGATTTCAACGAATGGTCCGATGTGCGCGGCTACGAACCTTGGGAACGGGACTTCACGCTCACCCTGCCGGGGCGCAGCTACCATGCCTCGCGCCCCTTCGTGGCGCTTGACGGGATCGCCTATGGCAGCGCGCTGGCGCTCGATGATGCCGGGGTAGAGGAGGGAGGTGCGGCGCGGCGCGCCTCGGATCACCTGCCGATCTGGGCGCAGCTCTCGCGACGGGGATGAGACCCGCCGCCGCGGTGGCCTTGCATCGCGGCAGGCCATACGCCATGTAACACGCCAAGCTAACCGCCGCAGCGGAGGACAACATGCTGGAACTGGGCAAGACAGAGGCCCCCAAGGGCGATCTCATCAAGGACGTCAGCGAAGCCGACTTCATGGCCGAGGTGGTGGATGCCTCGCAGGACGTGCCGGTCATCGTCGATTTCTGGGCGCCCTGGTGCGGCCCGTGCAAGCAGCTCGGACCGGCCCTTGAGGCGGCGGTGACCGAGGCGCGCGGCGCGGTCAAGATGGCCAAGGTCAACGTCGACGAGGCGCAGATGATCGCCGGTCAGCTGCGCATCCAGTCGATCCCGACGGTCTATGCCTTCTACAAGGGCCAGCCGATCGACGGTTTCCAGGGGGCGCTGCCTGCCTCCGAGCTGAAGGCGTTCATCGACCGCGTTGTCCAGGCTTCGGGCGGCGACGCCTCGGGCGGGCTCGACGAGGCGGTGGCCACCGCAGAAGAGATGCTCGAGCAGGGCGCCGCCGCCGATGCGGCGCAGGTCTTCGCGGCGGTGCTCGAAGAAGATCCCAAGAACGCCAAGTGCTTTGCCGGGCTGGTGTCCTGCTACCTGGCCCTCGGCGAGATCGAGCAGGCCGAGGCGGTGCTGAACGGCGCCCCGGCCGAGATCTCGAAGGCGCCCGAACTGGAAGCGGCCCATGCCAAGATCGAACTCGCGAAGCAGGCCAGCAGCGCCGGCCCGCTGGCCGAGCTGAGTGCCAAGGTCGAGGCGGAGCCGACCAACCTGCAGGCGCGGTTCGACCTGGCGCAGGCGCTGCATGCCAATGGCCAGACCGAGGCCGCCGTGGACCAACTGCTCGACATCTTCCGCCGCGATCGCGAGTGGAACGACAGCGCGGCCAAGACCCAGCTCTTCACCATCTTCGACGCGCTCAAGCCGAACGATCCGGTGGTGCTGAATGGGCGGCGCAGACTCAGCTCGATGATATTTGCCTGAACGCCGATGCGCCCTAGCTGGCAGGTCATGGTGAGACGAACCGATCTTCCGGGCACGATCCCGGTGTTTCCGCTTCCCGGAGCGCTGCTGCTGCCGCGCTCGCGGCTGCCGCTGCACATCTTCGAGCCGCGCTATCTGGCGATGCTCGACGATGCGTTGAAAAGCGATGCGCGGCTGATCGGCATGGTGCAACCCGCGGGCAACGGCTCGGATACCCGGCCGTCGCTTCAGCGTATCGGCTGCGCCGGGCGGATCACCCAGTTCTCGGAGACCGAGGACGGGCGCTACATGATCACCCTCTCGGGCCTGTCGCGCTATCGCGTGATGGACGAGGTGGACGGCTTCACCCCCTACCGGCGCTGCAAGGTGAGCTGGAGCGGCTTCGAGCACGATCTTGATCCCCATGCCGACAGCGACGAGAGCTTCGACCGGGGCGCCTTCCTGCGTCTTCTGGACCGCTATTTCGACGCGCGCGGCCTGTCCGCCGACTGGGACACGCTGAAGGACGCCGAGGACGAGCTGCTGATCAACTCGCTTTCGATGCTGCTGGATTTCGCGCCCGAGGAAAAACAGGCGCTGCTGGAAGCGCCGCGCCTGGGCTCGCGCCGCGAGACGCTGGTGACATTGATCGAGTTCGCCCTGCGCGGCGGAGAAGAGGACCTGATCCAATGACCGAAGAAACAATTTCCTTCGACCGCCACATGCTCGAGGCATTGGTGTGCCCGGTGACCCATGCGGTGCTGGAATACGATGCCGAGCGGCAGGAGCTGGTCAGCAAGAGCGCGGGCCTGGCCTTTCCGATCCGCGACGGTATCCCGGTGATGCTGATCGACGAGGCGCGGCGCCTCGACGCCTGAGCGGAGCGGGGCGAGGGGCCAGCCCCTCGCGCTCCCCGGCGTATTTTGAAAGAGAAGACAGGCGCGGTCCGGATGGGCCGCGCCTTTGTCCTGGCCGGGGCTCAGATTTCGAGCGCCAGGGCGCGGGCGAGGATCGCCGGGTCGACGTTGCCGCCCGAGACGGTGCAGATCACCGCGTCGCCCGCGATCTCGTCCTTGCGGAACAGCGCCGCGGCCAGTGCCACCGCGCCGCCGGGTTCGGCGACGATCTTCAGGTGGCGCGCGGCGAGCTGGATGGCCTTCAGCGCCTCTTCCTCCGAGACGGCGAGGCCCGGACCGCAGAGCCGGGACATGATCGGGAAGGTGATATTGCCCGGCTGCGGCGTGACGATGGCGTCGCAGATATTGCCGCCGAGCGCGGCGTTGCGCTGGATGCTGCCCGTGGCAAGCGAGCGTTTCACGTCGTCGAAGCCCTCGGGCTCGGCCGGGCGGACGCGCAGACCCGGCGCCTTGGCCTCCAGTGCCAGCGCGATGCCCGAGGTCAGCCCGCCGCCACCGCAGCAGACGATCACGTCCGCCTCGGTCACGCCGGCCTCGGCGGCCTGCGCGGCGATCTCCAGACCACAGGTGCCCTGGCCGGCGATCACCTCGGGCTCGTCGAAGGGTTTGACCAGCGTCAGGCCGCGTTCGGCAGCAAGCTTGGCGCCGAGCGCGTCGCGGTCTTCCGTCTCGCGGTCGTAGAGCACGACCTCGCCGCCAAGACCCTTCGTGCCGGCGATCTTCGCGGCGGGCGCGTCGGCGGGCATGATGATCACCGCGGGCACGCCGAAGCCCCGCGCCGCGGCGGCGATGCCCTGCGCGTGGTTGCCCGATGAGAAGGCGATGATCCCCTTGGCGCGGACCGCGGGGGCGAGCGCCGACAGCGCCGACCAGGCGCCACGGAACTTGAAGCTGCCGGTGTGTTGCAGGCATTCGGCCTTCACCAGAAGGCGGCGTCCGGCGATCTCGTCGAGGAAAGGCGAGGAAAGCAGCGGCGTGCGGCGGGCGTGGCCTTGCAGCCGCTCGGCGGCGGCCTCGATACGGGTGATGTCCATGGAATGTCCTCGGCTTTGCGATCTTGGCCAGACCCTGTTCCCGCGCGGAGGCAGTGTCAACGGGCTTGCCAAGCCGCTCCGGCGGCGGCGAGATGGGTGCCATGATCGAACGGCGGCACGCGCAGGAGGGGATGCGCTCGCGGGCACTCTATTCGCCCTGCGGGACCTACCGCTACGGGCTCGAACGGGTCTGGCAGGACGCGCCGGGGCCGCTGCTGCTCTGGATCATGCTCAACCCGGCGCGCGCCGACGAGCGCCGCAATGATCCGACGATCGCGCGGTGCCAGCGCCGGGCGCAGGCGCTGGGGTTCGGCGGTATGCGCATCGCAAATCTCTTTGCCTTCCGCGCGCCCACACCCGCGGACCTGCGCCGCGCCGAGGCACCGGTGGGGCCGGAGAACGATCCGCTGCTGCTGCGCTGGCACGGCGAGGCCGCAATGACGCTGGTGGGCTGGGGTCTGCATGGCGCGCATCTGGGTCGCGGCGCGGAGGTCACGGCGCGGCTGACCGGACCGCTGCATGTGCTCGGCCTGACCAAGGGCGGTCACCCGCGCCACCCGCTCTATGTGCCCTACCGCGCGCAGCCGCGCCTTTGGCGCCGCGAGGGTGCGGCCTAGCGGCTGGTTAACCTTGCACGGGGATTGGCCTTGGTTACCGGGGCGCGTGCGCGGCAGGATTGCGCCTTCGCTGACCCTGGAGAGCTGCGATGCTGATGCTGGCCGGAATGATGGGCATGGCGCTGCTGGGCGCGCTGACGGTCTTTGCCATGCCCGAAGCGGAGGATGACGCCGATGCGGGGACGGATGTGGCGGAGGACGCGCCGCTCGAGGGTCCTGCGACGAGTTTCGATCCGGAACCGGAGGGGGTGGCGGCAGAGGCTCCGGTGGCGGAGACGGCGGGCCGCATCGAGGCCGGCACGGCGCTCGGCGACACGCTCCTGGGGACGCCGTTCACCGACATGCTGGACGGCGGGGCGGGCGAGGACGTCCTAGACGGGCGGGCGGGGGACGACGAGCTGCTCGGCGGGGGTGGTGACGACAGCGTGCTGGGCGGCGCGGGCAACGACACGCTGCACGGTGGCGAGGGCCGGGACACGCTCTACGGCGGAAACGGCGACGACCAGCTCTTCGCCCATGACGGCGGTGGCGTCCTGGACGGCGGATCGGGCGACGACGAGGCGCAGGGTGGGCTCGGGGACGATCTGTTGCTCGGCGGCACGGGGCAGGATGCGCTGTTCGGGCGCGAGGGCGCCGACACGCTGATCGGGGGGCTCGGGTCCGACACGCTGTTCGGCGGGGCGGGGGATGACGTGCTGTCAGGGGTCGAGATGGACCGGACCGGCGCGGATGCGGACGACGAAGATTTCCTCAATGGCGGGGCGGGGGACGACATGCTCTGGGTTGGGCGCGGCGATCTTGCCAGCGGCGGCGACGGGCAGGACAGCTTCTTTCTTGGCGACTGGAACCCGGGGGGCGAGGTGGCGGATGTGGCCGATTTCGATCCGGCGCAGGACCAGCTGGTGGTGGTCTGGTCGGGCGGCGTGCCGCCGGTGCTGGACCTGAGGGCCAGCGCGGAGGATCCGGGGCTGACCGAGATCTGCGCCGATGGCGAGGTGCTTGCGGTGATGCCCACCGCGGATGCGCCGGGTCTCGACGCGATCGCGCTGATCGATGCGCAGCTGGCCGGGCTGCCGGGCGCGGCCTGAGACAGCGGCGGGACCGCCCGCGTTTCGGGCTTCCCTTTCGGGCTGAATCGCCCTATACGCGCGCATCCGGCCATGCGGGCCGGTGCTCTCCAAGGGCCCTGCTGGACGACATCCCGGCTTGAGCCATCCCTCTAACCTTTAAGGAGACCCCGATGTCGATCACCGTTGAAGAAAAGAACCGCCTGATGAAGGAATTCGCAACCAAGGAAGGCGACACCGGTTCGCCCGAAGTTCAGGTTGCCATCCTCACCAGCCGCATCTCGACCCTGACCGAGCACTTCAAGACCCACAAGAAGGACAACCACTCGCGTCGTGGCCTTCTGAAGCTCGTGGCTCAGCGCCGCAAGCTGCTGGACTACCTGAAGGGCAAGGAAGAGGCACGTTACACCGACCTCATCCAGCGCCTCGGCATCCGCCGCTGATCCGCTCAGGATACGGAATTCTCGACGCCCGCTCCCCTGGAGCGGGCGTTTTGCGTTTCGGTGCGGAGCGCAGTCGCCGGCGCGCACTGGCCTGTGCCGTGGCGGACCACGCTTATCGCTTCCCAAAAGCCGGATTCTCCTGTATGCGCGCCCCATCTGAGACGTGACGCCCCTGGCTCCCGGGCACATGCAAGAGGATAGGGAGCGGCGGCAATGGGGCCGCCATGCAAACGGGAGACCCGGAGGGCCGGGAGTGCTCCCTTACAGGATACGCTACATGTTCAACGTAACGACGAAATCCATGCAGTGGGGCGAGGAAACCCTCACCCTCGAGACCGGCAAGGTTGCCCGTCAGGCAGACGGCACCGTCATCGCCACCCTCGGCGAGACCTCGGTCATGGCCAACGTGACCTTCGCCAAGGAACCGAAGCCGGGTCAGGATTTCTTCCCGCTGACCGTCCACTACCAGGAAAAATACTACGCCGCGGGCAAGGTGCCCGGTGGCTTCTTCAAGCGCGAGGCGCGTCCGACCGAGAAAGAGACGCTGACCGCACGCCTGATCGACCGTCCGATCCGTCCGCTCTTCGTCCCCGGCTTCAAGCATGAAGTGCTGGTGATGTGCACCGTGCTGTCGCACGACCTGGTCAACGACCCCGACGTCGTGGCGATGATCGCCGCTTCGGCCGCGCTGACCATCTCGGGCGTGCCCTTCATGGGCCCGATCGCCGGCTGCCGCGTCGGCTTCACCGATGGCGACTACGTGCTGAACCCGACCGTCGACGACATGCAGGGGCTGCGCAACAACCCCGATCAGCGTCTCGACCTCGTCGTCGCCGGCACCAAGGACGCCGTGATGATGGTGGAATCGGAAGCCTACGAGCTGACCGAGGACGAGATGCTGGGCGCCGTGACCTTCGCGCACGCGCAGATCCAGCCGGTCATCGACCTGATCATCGACCTGGCGGAATCCGCCGCGAAAGAGCCCTTCGACTTCCAGGCACCGGACTACTCGGAGCTGTTCGAAGTGGTGAAGGGCCTTGGCGAAGCCAAGATGAAGGCCGCCTACGCGATCACCGACAAGCAGGCGCGCGTCGCCGCCGTGTCGGCCGCGAAGGAAGAGATCAAGTCCCAGCTGAGCGAAGAGCAACTCGAAGACGCGAACCTCGGTTCGGCGATCAAGAAGCTCGAGTCGGTCGTGCTGCGTTCGGACGTGGTGAAGAACAAGCGCCGCATCGACGGCCGCGCGCTCGACCAGGTTCGTCCGATCGTGTCGGAAACCTCGGTCCTGCCGCGCACCCACGGCTCGTCGCTGTTCACCCGCGGTGAAACCCAGGCGCTGGTCGTGACCACGCTCGGCACCGGCGACGACGAGCAGATCATCGACGCTCTGCACGGCAACTTCCGCTCGAACTTCCTGCTGCACTACAACTTCCCGCCGTACTCGGTGGGTGAAGTGGGCCGCGTTGGCTCGCCGGGTCGCCGTGAAATCGGCCACGGCAAGCTGGCATGGCGCGCGCTGCAGGCCGTGCTGCCCGCACCGACCGACTTCCCCTACACCATCCGCGTGGTGTCCGAGATCACCGAATCCAACGGCTCGTCCTCGATGGCCTCCGTCTGCGGCGGCTCGCTGTCGATGATGGATGCGGGTGTTCCGCTGAAGGCGCCGGTGGCCGGTGTGGCCATGGGCCTCGTGCTGGAAGACGACGGTGAGTATGCGGTGCTGACCGACATCCTCGGCGACGAGGACCACCTCGGCGACATGGACTTCAAGGTCGCAGGCACCGAGAACGGCATCACCTCGCTGCAGATGGACATCAAGGTCGCGGGCATCACCCCCGAGATCATGAAGCAGGCGCTGGCACAGGCCAAGGACGGCCGGATGCACATCCTCGCCGAGATGGCCAAGGCGCTCACCGAAGCCGGTGAGTTCTCGGTCCACGCACCTCGCATCGAGACCATGCAGATCCCGACCGACAAGATCCGTGAAGTGATCGGCTCGGGCGGCAAGGTGATCCGCGAGATCGTCGAAGTGTCGGGCGCCAAGGTCGACATCAACGACGATGGCGTGATCAAGATCGCCTCGGCCAACGGTGAAGCCATCCAGAAGGCCTACGACATGATCTACTCGATCGTGGCGGAGCCGGAAGAGGGCTCGATCTACAAGGGCAAGGTCGTGAAGATCGTCGACTTCGGCGCCTTCGTGAACTTCTTCGGCAAGCGCGACGGCCTCGTGCACGTCAGCCAGATCGAGAACCGCCGCCTGAACCATCCGTCGGATGTGCTGAAGGAAGGCCAGGAAGTCTACGTGAAGCTGCTTGGCTTCGATGATCGCGGCAAGGTGCGCCTCGCCATGAAGATGGTCGACCAGGAAACCGGCGAAGAGCTGGCAGCGGACAAGAAGGAAGAGACCGCGGAGTAATCCGCGGCCTCGGCCACTTCTGAAAAAGCGAACGCCCCGGCCTTTCGGTCGGGGCGTTTTGCATCGGGCGTTGTCAGCGGGGGCCGGATCAGTGCAGCAGGGCAGGGGTTCGCGGCTGGTCCAGCACCAGTGACGAGGTGCCCGCGCCTGCCCAGAAGCCTTCGAGGAAGCGGGCCGGGTCGGCTTTCTGGCGCATCTCCTCGGTCAGCGCGAGCAGGCCGGTCACCTGGTCCTGTGACCAGCTCAGCAGCAGACCGGGTGCCGAGATCGCCGAGATCGGCGCATCCATCAGGGCAACCGGCGCCTCGTCGCGGTGGAAGGCTTCGACCGGGCAGTCGAGCGACGAGGTTCGGGTCTCGTCCCAGAGCGTCACCTCGTCGAGGCCGAGCGCTTCCAGATAGGGCACCAGCATCGGTTCGAGCACCAGCGGCAGCCAGTCCTCCTCGGGCTTGTAGAGGCCCTCGTTGCGGCAATGGCGGGCGATCCTCGAGACCAGCGTGGCATCGAGGTCCGGCGGCTCGGCCCCGATCACCCAGAGCCAGACCGTGCGCGCAAAGTGCCGGAAATCGCTGACACCAAGTGCCTGCGCAATCATGTCCCAGCGCACCGGCTGGCCGGTGGTCTTGATGATCTCGTCGAACGCTTCCGGGGCCTGATCGGGTTGCGGGCCGCCAAGGCTCTCGAGCAACGCCTCCAGTTCCTGCGGCGTTGTCGCCTCACTGCGCAGCGGCCCCCAGGCGGTGGTCTCCGGCGTGAAGCCGGGCACGCGGAAGAAGGGGTTGAGCACTACGAAGACATGATCGTAGTCGCGCATCCACCAATGCAGCAGCTGCGCATTCATGTTGGGATGTTCGAGACGTCGTGGCGTGTCGGTCAAGCTTGGTCCTTTCCGGCCGGAGCGCCGGGCTTCTATCATCTCTTGCAGCACGAGCAAGCATCGGGGAGGGGCGCCAGCGAGGACGGAGAATCTCGCCCCTCGTTTCCGGTTTGTTAACGATTTTCGGCGCTGATCAAAAGAGCAAGCCGTCGTGCGACCACTCACGGAAACTGACGACCGGGTTGTTTGCGTTCCGAGCCCCGGATTGGGATGGCCGGAGTTCGGAACGCAGTTTGCAATCGAGCATCTTTCGCCCGCATTCCGGCGGCTTCTGCACGCGCTGCGCTTGGGTGACGTGGCGGCCTGCCGGTCATAACGTGACAGCCTGCCTGTCAAAAAAAGGCCGGGCTCGAAGCCCGGCCCAGTCCAACAGGGAGGTGCATGTGATGACCCGCACATGCCACGGGAACTCAAAATGTGCCTCGGTCAGGAGACCTATCCAAAAGGCTAGGTCAGAGTATCACCAAGTACAGTGTCAACCAATGGGCGAGCGGATTTTGATTGGCGAAAAACCGCTATCACGTGACATTTCCGCCGATTCTTCAGGCGACGAGGCGATAACCCCCGGATTCCGTGACCAAAATGCGGGCGTTGGAAGGATCGGGCTCGATTTTCTGGCGCAGGCGGTAGATGTGGGTTTCGAGCGTGTGGGTTGTCACGCCCGCATTGTAGCCCCAGACCTCGTGCAGCAGAATCTCGCGCGGGACCACGCCTTCGGTCGAGCGGTAGAGGAACTTGAGGATGTTCGTTTCTTTCTCGGTCAGGCGGATCTTGCGGTCGTCCTCGGTCACCAGGAGCTTCATCGACGGCTTGAACGTGTAAGGCCCGACGGTAAAGACCGCATCCTCGGATTGCTCGTGCTGGCGCAGCTGCGCGCGGATCCGTGCCAGCAGCACGGGGAACTTGAAGGGCTTGGTCACATAGTCGTTCGCGCCCGCGTCGAGGCCGAGAATCGTGTCGGCGTCGGTGTCATGCCCGGTAAGCATGAGGATCGGCGATTTGACCCCCTGCTTGCGCATCAACTTGCAAAGCTCGCGGCCGTCGGTGTCGGGCAGACCGACGTCGAGGATGAGCAGGTCGTAGACCTGTTCCTTCACCCGCGCCATGGCTGCAGCGCCGGTCTCGGCCTCGAAGACTTCGAAATCCTCGGTCATGACCAGCTGTTCGGCCAGCGCCTCGCGCAGGTCGTCGTCGTCGTCCACCAGCAGGATATTCTTGATCTGGGCCATCTGCCTCTCCGTCTTAGCGCCGTCCGTGTCTTGCTGGACCACATGTAAGCGCAGGGGGGGACAAACAAGTTTTGCTGCAGGGTTCTCACGCTCTCGTGTTGCGCGCAGGCTTTTGTTACAGGAACGAAGCTGCTTTGTTTCAGCGCCTTTCCGGGCTGGCTGGTCCGGGTGTACCATCCGCCCGGTTTGCCGCGGCCAAGACAGGAAGACGCCGATGTCCCTCGCGCCCGATCTCGGAGAACTGCTCGCCCGTGCCCGTGCCGACCTGCGCATGGGGGTGCCGGTGGTCCTGAAGGCGGCGCAGGGCGGTGCGCTGGTGGTGGCGGCCGAGACGGTCTCGGCGGCGCGGCTGGCCGTGATGCGCGCGCTTGGCGGAGAGCTCGACCTGGCGATCACCGCGCGCCGGGCCGAGACGTTGAAGGCGCGGGCCTATGACGGCGACCTGGCACGGGTGATCCTGCCCGGCGATGCCGGGCTGCAGTGGGTGCAATCCATCGCCGATCCGGCGGATGACCTGGCCGCGCCGATGAAGGGTCCGCTGGCGACGCGCCGCGGCGGCGATACCGGGCTGCACCGGCTGGCGATCACCCTGGTGAAGTCGGCGCGGCTGCTGCCCGCGGCGCTGATCCTGCCACTGGACGACGCAGAGGCTTTCGCGCGGGGCGAGATGCTGACGGTGGTCGAGGCCGACCCCGCGGGGCCCTACATGCTGACGCTGGCGCGGCTCGACCACGTGGTCTCGGCCAAGGTGCCGCTGCGCGCGGCGCAGAACGCCCGGCTGCACATCTTCCGGCCCGAGGACGGCTCGGATGAGCATTACGCCATCGAGATAGGCCGCCCCGACCGCTCCAAGCCGGTGCTCTCGCGGCTGCATTCGGCCTGTTTCACCGGCGATCTCCTGGGGTCTTTGAAATGCGATTGCGGCCCGCAGCTCAATGCCGCGCTGGCGCAGATGGGCGAGGAGGGGGCGGGCGTTCTGCTCTACCTCAACCAGGAGGGGCGGGGCATCGGGCTCGCGAACAAGATGCGCGCCTACGCCTTGCAGGACCAGGGCTTCGATACGGTCGAGGCAAACCACCGGCTGGGCTTCGAGGATGACGAGCGCGACTTCCGCCTTGGCGCCGAGATCCTGCGCAAGATGGGCTTCGGCGCGGTGCGGCTGCTGACCAACAACCCCAACAAGATGGCAATGATGGAGCGCTGCGGCATCAGCGTCGCCGAGCGGGTGCCGCTGAAGGTGGGGCTGAACGCCTACAACGAGCGCTACCTCGCCACCAAGGCCGAGAAGTCGGGGCACCTGCTGTGAGCGGTGCGGTGTCGCCGGGTGATCTGGTGCTGACCCGCGCCGGCCTGCGCTTCGCGGGGCGGACATGGCCCTGTGTCATCGGTCGCGGTGGCGTGCGTGCCGGCAAGCGCGAGGGCGATGGCGCGACTCCGGTGGGCGTGCACCGGGTGGTCGCCATGCTCTACCGGCCCGACCGCATGGCGCGGCCCGCCTTCTGGGCCGAGCCGATCCGGCCGCGCGACCTCTGGTGCGACGACAGCGCCTCGGCTGCCTACAACCAGCTGGTGCGTGCGCCCTTCGCGCCGAGCCACGAGACGCTGCGCCGGGCCGACCCGCTTTATGACCTGGTGCTGATCACCGACTGGAACTGGCCCGAGGCCGAACCCGGCCGCGGCTCGGCGATCTTCCTGCACCAATGGCGGCGTCCGGGCTATCCGACCGCGGGCTGCGTCGGCTTCGCGCCGTCGGACCTGCGCGAGATCGCCGGGCGGATGCAGCCGGGGGCGCGGCTGGTGGTGCCGGTGCCGTTGGACGGCTGGCGCGCGGGCTGAGCGCGCGCGGCACGGCCCGAACCCGCCGAGCCGCGGGGGTTTCACACCCCCGCACCCCCGTGGGATATTTCCGCCTAGAAGAAGCCAGGCCCGCGCGGGCGGGAGGGGGCGCGGCCAAGGCGGTGTCAGGCCGCGAGGCTGCGCGCGACGCCTTCGAGCATGCCGAGGCATTGCGCGAGCTGGCCACGGGTGACGAACTCGTCGGGTTTATGGGCCTGGGCGATCTCGCCGGGGCCGCAGACGACCACCGACATGCCCATCTGCTGGAACAGCCCGGCCTCGGTCCCGAAGGGCACCACGTCGGCGGACGTGCTGCCGGTGAGGCGGCAGATCAGGTCGCGCGCCGCGTTTTCCGCCATCGGGATCAGCCCCGAGACCTCGCCGATCACCTCGGTGGTGATCTCGGCCGAGGGGTGGATGGCGCGCATGGCGGGCAGCAACTCCTGCGCGACGCACCGGGCCAGCGCCTCCTTGACGAAGTCGGCGTCGCCGGGCTGGACCGGGCGCATTTCCCAGTCGATCTCGGCCTTGCCGGGGATGACGTTATGCGCGGCGCCCCCGGCAAGGCGGCCGATGTTCACCGTTGTCCAGGGCGGATCGAAGCGGCTGTCCCGCGGGGCGCGAGTCTTCAGCGCCTCGGCGAGGTCCATCAGCCTCTGGGCATAGCGCAGCGCGTAGAGCACGGCGTTGACGCCCCGGTCGGGGGCCGAGCCGTGACCCTCGAGCCCGGAGAAGCGCGTGGTGTACTCGCAGCAGCCCTTGTGGCCCTCGATCAGCCGCATGCCGGTGGGCTCGCCGATGATCGCCATGCGCGGCGCGTAGCCGCGGCGTTGCAGTTCGGGCACCAAGGCGCGGGCGCCGAGGCAGCCGACCTCTTCGTCATGGGTGAAGCACAGGTGCAGTGGCCGGCGCAGGGCCATCTGCGACACCGGCCCGGCCAGCGCCAGGGCGGCGGCGATGAAGCCCTTCATGTCGCAGCTGCCGCGGCCGTAGAGACGGTCGCCCCGCTCCGCCAGGGTGAAGGGGTCGCTGCTCCAGTCCTGGTCGGTCACCGGCACCACGTCGGTATGGCCCGAGAGCACCACGCCGCCCGGCACGTCGGGGCCGAGCGTGGCGAAGAGGTTGGCCTTTGTCCCGGAGCCGTCCCGCAGGATCTCGACCTTCGCGCCGAGGTGTTCGAGCTGGTCGCCGATCATCGCGATCATCGCGAGATTGCTCTCGCTCGAAACCGTCGGGCAGGCGATCAGGTCCCCGAGGTGCGCCTCGGTAGCGGGAAGAAGGGAGCTCATGGTTTCACGAAAAGCTGGCGGGGACGGTCACAGAAGCATTCGGCGGGACCGCTCTCGGTGATCAGGATGGACTCGGTGATCTCGAGGCCCCAGTCGGTCATCCACAGGCCGGGCATAAAGTGGAAGGTCATCCCCGGTTGCAGCTCGGTCTCGTCCTCGGAGCGCAGCGAAATGGTGCGCTCGCCCCAGTCGGGCGGGTAGGAGAGGCCAATCGGGTAGCCGCAGCGCGCGCCGCGCTCGATCCCGGCGCGCTCCAGCGGCGCGGCCAGCGCATTGGCAATGTCGCAGGCGCGGTTGCCGGCGCGGGCGGCCTCCAGCCCGGCCTCCAGCCCCTCGACCAGCGCGGCTTCGGCGCGGCGGATGAATTCGGGCGGGGTGCCGAGGAAGATCGAACGGCAGAACGGCGCGTGGTAGCGGCGGTAGCAGCCGGCGATCTCGAAGAAGGTCGCCTCGCCGCTGCGGAAGGGCTGGCCGTCCCAGGTGAGATGCGGCGCGGCGGCATCCGAGCCCGAGGGCAGCAGCGGCACGATGGCGGCATAGTCCCCCCAATGGCCGTCGGCACCGCGGATGGCGTCGCGCTGGATTTCGGCAACGACCTCGTTCTTCGGGATGCCGGGCTCGACCCGTTCGAGCAGCCCGTCGACGATTTTCTCCGAGATCCGCGCGGCGCGGCGCAGGAAGGCGATCTCCTCCGGCGACTTGATGCCGCGCTGCCAGTTGACCAGCGCCGTGGCATCGGAGAACTGCGCCTGCGGAAGGGTTTCGGCCAATGTCGCGAACGCCTTGGCGGAGAAATAGTAGTTGTCCATCTCGACGCCGATGCGCGCCTTTTCCAGCCCGGCGCCGGCCATGCGCACGGCAAGGTCGGTCATCGGGTGACGCTCGACCGACTGCACGTAATTGTCGGCGTAGCCCCAGACGTTGTCGTCCTCCATCCAGACGGTGCGCAGCGCGCCGTTGCAGTCCTGCGCGCGGCCCCACCAGACCGGATCGGCGTCATGGCGCAACAGCACGCCCTGGTGGACGTAGAACGACCAGCCGTCATAGCCGGTGAGCCAGGCCATATTCGACGGATCGGTGATCCAGAGCGCATCGAGACCGGCGGTCTCCATGGCCTTGCGGGTGAGAGACAGGCGGCGCGCATATTCCGCTGCCGAGAACGGGAGATCCTTGGAAAACTTCTGTATCATGACCCTCACCTTGTCGCCTTCGCAGCCAGATGACCGCATTTGCACAGGCACAACGCGCCCGAATACGACCTGTTTCGGTCGCCCTGCGTAGCGATTGACGCTTTTTCTCGCAGATGCTCGGGAAACGGGCGATCGCTGGCGGGAATGCAGGGCGCGCGGAAACGATTCTGCGACGAAATTCGGCATCGCGGATCAGGAACGCCATCTCCGGACCCAACGTCAGGCGCGGGAGATCGGCCTGAATAAATCTGTGTCACGCCGATTTTTCACCGCAAAGAGCCGTATTTGTGCCCGAAGGTTTCGCAGTGGCGCGAATCTCTTCGTGTTGGCGGCAACATGGTTGCAACGTGGGTCCGGACGCGTTTTTATCTGTCTCAAGACAGCGGAGAAAAATCCGCGGAACACACAATGGGGAGCCGGATTTGCAAGATACCGGGACTAGCGACGCGTTTGTCGCCTTCGAACGCGTGCAGAAGAGCTATGATGGCGAGACCCTTGTCGTCAAAGATCTGAACCTGAGCCTGCCCAAGGGCGAATTCTTGACCATGCTGGGGCCGTCCGGTTCGGGCAAGACCACTTGCCTGATGATGCTCGCCGGTTTCGAGACCGCCACCCACGGCGAGATCAAGCTCGATGGCAAGCCGATCAACAACATCCCGCCGCACAAGCGCGGCATCGGCATGGTGTTCCAGAACTACGCGCTCTTCCCGCACATGACCGTGGCTGAGAACCTCAGCTTCCCGCTCGAGGTGCGCAAGATCGGCAAGTCGGACCGCGAGGCCAAGGTCAAGCGCGCGCTGGACATGGTCGAGATGGGCGCCTTCGGCGGTCGCCGCCCGGCGCAGCTTTCGGGGGGGCAGCAGCAACGGATCGCGCTGGCGCGGGCGCTGGTGTTCGAGCCCGAGCTGGTGCTGATGGACGAGCCGCTTGGCGCGCTCGACAAGCAGCTGCGCGAGAAGATGCAGTTCGAGATCACCAGCCTGGCGCATCAGCTTGGCATCACCACGGTTTACGTGACCCACGACCAGACCGAAGCTCTGACCATGTCGGACCGCGTTGCCGTGTTCAACGACGGCCGGATCCAGCAGCTGGCCCCGCCGGACATCCTTTACGAGGAGCCCGAGAACAGCTTCGTGGCGCAGTTCATCGGTGAAAACAACACGCTCGAGGGCACCGTCGCCGAGATCAACGGCGACCGCTGCGTGGTCAAGCTCGACGGCGGCGAGGTGATCGACGCCAAGCCGGTGAACGTTTCCAAGGTTGGCGAGCGCACCCGCGTGTCGATCCGCCCCGAGCGCGTCGAGTACAACAAGGATCGCCTCCAGCAGGGGGCACATACGCTCAAGGCGAAGGTGCTCGAGTTCATCTACATGGGCGACATCTTCCGCACCCGTCTGGAAGTGGCCGGAAACCGCGAGTTCGTCATCAAGACCCGCAACGCGCCGGACCAGGTGCGTCTGTCGCCGGGCACGGAGATCGAGATCGGCTGGCTGCCCGAGGATTGCCGGGCGCTCGACGCCAACTGACAAGGATCTGCCCGCGTTGCCTTCCCGGCGTCGGGCAGGCGGTGCGGGCCGGAAAGATTCCGGTGGTCTGCCCGTGTTCCGGAATCCCAAATACACAACGGGTTACCTAAGGGAGTTACAAATGAATCGGACCAAGACCCTCCTGGCCACGACCGCGCTCACGGTTGCCGCAGGTGCCGTCTCCGCGGAGGATATGGCCAACTCGATGACCATCGTTTCCTGGGGCGGGGCCTATCAGAACAGCCAGCTGAAGGCCTATGCAGAGCCCTATGCGGCGATGCACCCCGAAGTCAGCATCTCGTGGGACGAGAGCTCGGCGGAAGCGGTGGCCAAGCTGCGCGCGATGAACGAAGCCGGCAACATCACCTGGGACCTCGTCGACGTGGAAGCGGCGGATTCGATCCGCCTGTGCGACGAAGGCCTGGCGATGGAAGTCGATGTCGACGAGATGCTCGCACCGGGCGAAGACGGCTCGTCGGCCGAGGACGACTTCGGCGACTCGCTGATCTCGGACTGCTTCATCCCGCAGATCGTGTTCTCGACCACCGTCGGCTACCGCACCGACATGGTCGGCGACACGCCGCCCTCCGACATCTGCGCGATCTTCGATCTCGAGACCTATCCGGGCAAGCGCTCGCTGAACAAGCGTCCGCCGGCCAACATGGAATGGGCGCTGCTCTGCGATGGTGTCGCCAAGGAAGACATCTACGACGTGCTGGCCACCCCCGAAGGCCAGGATCGCGCGCTGGCCAAGCTCGGCACCATCAAGGACCAGACCATCTGGTGGACCGCCGGCGCCGACACGCCGCAGCTGCTGGCCGATGGTGAGGTCGTGATGGGCTCGACCTACAACGGTCGTCTGTTCTCGGCCATTGCCGAGCAGAACCAGCCGATCGGCATGCTCTGGGACGCCGAGATGCTGGACTTCGACGGCTGGGTGATCCCCGAGGGCCTGCCCGAGGATCGTCTGGCGCGGGTGCTCGACTTCGTGAAGTTCGCGACCGACACGCAGCGTCTTGCTGACCAGGCCGCCTACATCTCCTACGGCCCGGCGCGCGCCTCCTCGGCCCCGCTGGTCGGCCAGCACGCCGAGCTCGGCATCGACATGGCGCCGCACATGCCGACCGACCCGGCCAATGCGACCAATGTCTTCGTGACCCAATACGCCTTCTGGTCGGACTACCGCGACGACATCGACGCCAAGTTCCAAGCGTGGCTCGCGCAGTGATCCGCTGACTTGTGAAGGGGAGGGGCCGCTTGCGGCCCCTTCCAGACAACACCCGGCCGAACCCATGGCCGCACAAACAATAGAACAGACCCGCAGGGGGTAGGATGACCGCTTCGACGACCGATCCGGAGAAAGCTGCCAAGGGGCCGATGCTGGCCGCCGACGGCACGCCGCTGAAAAAGAGCCTGTCCCGTGCGCTGAGAGTGCAGAAGCTTCGCGCTCTGGCCCTGGTCGCGCCGTTGCTCATCTTCGTCCTGGTGACCTTTATCGCTCCGATCGCGGATATGTTGTTCCGCTCGGTGGAGAACCAGATCGTCTCGGACACCATGCCGCGGACCACCAAGGCACTCGGCGACTGGGACGGCACCGGCCTGCCGCCCGAGGTGGTCTTTGAAGACGCCTATTACGATCTTTTCGTGGCCGCCGAGCGCAAGGAACATACCCGCCTCGGATCGCGCCTCAACTACGAGCTGACCGGCGCGTCGTCGCTGTTCCGCAAGTCGGGACGCGGGCTCGACGAACTCGGGGAGGTCTATCAGGACCAGTTCAAGGACCTCGACAAGAACTGGGACGAGGCGCAGCCCTGGGCCGAGATGATGGGCTCCGACGACTGGCTGGCCAAGGAAGCCGCCTGGGAGAAGGGCGAGCGCCTGCCGAAGTTCGAGCTGCGCGACGGGGTGGACGAGCTGCTGCCGCGCACCGCAGAGCAATATGCCGCCTTTGCCACCTTCACCCACAATGACGACCGCAAGTCCTTGCTGAAGGAAGAACCCTGGTCGGCGGTGCACACCGCGCTCTATCAGGACCTCGCGGCGAACGACTACTCGGGCTACAGCGGCCCGCATGCCGACATGCTGAAGGCCGCCGACACGCTGGTGGCGAGCCCGGATTTCCAGACGCTTCCATTCAAGGACGGCTTCGGCGAGATCGACAAGGACTGGCTCGAGCCGGGAATCTGGCGCACGCTGAAGCTCTATGCGCCCAAGTAC
This sequence comes from Salipiger mangrovisoli, assembly GCF_015223355.1. Taxonomy (GTDB): domain Bacteria; phylum Pseudomonadota; class Alphaproteobacteria; order Rhodobacterales; family Rhodobacteraceae; genus Salipiger; species Salipiger mangrovisoli. Next base: position 40,138 of record NZ_JADFFK010000016.1, read on the forward strand.
ACGTCGGGCTACTTTCTCAACTCGGTGGACATGAAGCTGACGCCGGAAGGGGTCGAGGCGCGCCCGCAGAACGAGCGCATCTACATCATGCTCTTCAAGCGCACGCTGTTCATGAGCCTGGTGATCACCTGCAGCTGCATCCTGCTCGGGTACCCGGTGGCCTACATCCTGTCGAACCTGCCTTCGCGTACCGCCAACCTGCTGATGATCCTCGTGCTGCTGCCGTTCTGGACCTCGCTGCTGGTGCGCACCTCGGCATGGAAGATCATGTTGCAGCAACAGGGCGTGATCAACGACGTGCTGGTCTGGATCGGGCTGGTCTCGGATGACGCGCGACTGACGATGATCAACAACCAGTTTGGTACGATCGTGGCGATGACGCACATCCTGCTGCCCTTCATGATCCTGCCGATGTACTCCGTGATGTCGACGATCCCGAAAACCTACGTGCGGGCGGCGAAATCTCTGGGCGCGACCGACTGGACGACCTTCTGGCGGGTCTACTTCCCGCAGTCGGTTCCGGGCATCGGCGCGGGCTCGATCCTCGTCTTCATCCTCGCCATCGGCTACTACATCACCCCCGAGATCGTCGGCGGCACCACCGGCACCTTCATCTCGAACCGGATCGCCTATCACATCTCGACCTCGCTGAACTGGGGCCTCGCGGCCGCGCTCGGCTCGATCCTGCTGGCGGTGGTGCTGCTGCTCTACTGGGCCTACGACCGCATCGTCGGCATCGACAACGTGAAGCTGGGGTAACTGCCATGAGCGACGTCATTCTCACTCCCGCAATCAAGAAACCCCTGTCGCTGACCCTGCTGGTGGTCGCCGCCGCCGGGGGCTTCGCCGGCATCTTCATCGGCGCGGCCAACGGCTCGGTCCTGCTGGGGATCGTGCTCGGCGCGCTGGTCATGGCCGGCTTTGCCTTCCTCGCCATGGCGCTGTCCAAGGAACTGGAAAAGCCGCTGCGCTGGGGTCTCATCGCGGTCTTCCTGGTGCTCGGCTTCCTCGCAGGCGGCATCTCAGGCGGCATCGTCGGCGCGATCTTCGGCTGGTTCTTCGGCTGGTTCACCTATTGGATCGGCTACGGCCGCTACCGGGTGAAGCTGGTGCCCTACCTGTCATCGGGACAGGTGCTCTGGCACTATACCTTCCGGGTGATCTGCGGGGCGATCTTCGTCTTCCTCATCACCCCGATCCTTGTGGTCATGCCGCTGTCGTTCAACGCGCAAGACTTCTTCACCTTCACCCCGGAGATGCTGCGCTTCGACCCCGCGGGCTACTCGCTGAAGCACTACAAGGACTTCTTCACCAACCCCGAGTGGACCGGGGCGGTGAAGAACTCGCTGATCATCGCGCCCCTGGCGACGATCATCTCGGTGAGCCTTGGCACCCTGGCCGCGATTGGCCTGTCGCAGAGCCATGTGCCCGGCAAGCGCGCGATCATGGCGATCCTGATCTCGCCGATGATCGTGCCGCTGATCATCTCGGCCACCGGCATGTACTTCTTTTACTCGAAGATCAATATCGTCGGCACGCTCTGGGGCGTGGTGCTGGCGCATGCGGTGCTGGGCATTCCCTTCGTGATCATCACCGTCACCGCCACGCTGGTCGGCTTCGACCGAAGCCTTGTGCGGGCGGCGGCGAACATGGGGGCGAACCCGGTGACCACCTTCTTCAAGGTGCAGATGCCGCTGATCCTCCCCGGCGTGATCTCGGGCGCGCTCTTTGCCTTCATCACCTCCTTTGACGAGGTGGTCGTGGTGCTCTTCATCGGCTCGGCGGAGTTGCAGACGCTGCCGTGGCAGATGTTCACCGGCCTGCGCGAGCAGCTCTCGCCGACCATCCTCGCCGCGGCGACGGTGCTGGTGGCGATCTCGATCCTGCTGCTCGCGGCGGTCGAGATGCTGCGCCGCCGGTCCGAACGGCTGCGGGGCATGTCCCCGGGCTGATCCCCGGTGCCGGGCTGACCTTCGAAAGAGCCGCGGATTTCCGCGGCTCTTCATCATTCGGAAACCCCGCAAGGGGCATGCTGCGCGCATATCCCGATCCCAGCCGCGTGGCCCCCATGACCCAGCATGATTCCCAGCTTATCGCGCAGACCCGCAACAGCACCGTCGGCGAAGTACCGTTCGAGCTGAAGGACCTCTTCTTCTCGCGCACGGATGAGCGCGGCGTGATCATCCACGGCAACAGCGTGTTCCGGAAGATCTCGGGCTTCACCTGGGAAGAGTTGAAGGGCGCGCCGCACAAACTCGTGCGCCATCCCGACATGCCCAAAGGTGTGTTCCAGCTCTACTGGGACAAGCTCAAGGCGGGCGAATATGTCGCCGCCTATGTGAAGAACAAGGCGAAGGACGGGCGCTACTACTGGGTGCTGGCCGTCGCCTGGCCGATCGAGGGCGGGTATATCTCGGTCCGCGTGAAGCCCTGCTGCGGCCTGCTCGAGCAGGTGAAGGACATCTACGCCCGTCTGCGCGCGGCAGAGACCGAGCAGGGCGTGAGCCCGGTACGCAGCAAGGACATGCTGCTGGCAGAGGTCGAGGAGCTTGGTTTCTTCTCCTATGAGGGCTTCATGACCGCCGCGCTCGCGCAAGAGTTGGAGGCCCGCGCGCAGCGCATGGGCGCCAAGCTTGGGCCAAGGCAACTGCGTTTCATGACCATGGCCAAGACCATCCTGCAAATCCGCGAGGAAACCGACCGCATGACGGAGATCATCAAGGCGATCCGCACGGTGCCGATGAACATGCGCATCCTCGCCTCGCGTCTGGAAAATGCCGGGGGGCCGATCAGCGCGATTTCCGTGAACTACGGGTCGATGCTCGATGAGATGGCGGCATGGGTGCGCGGCTTCGTCGAGGGTGAGGACAGCACCTACATGCGCATGCTGACCACCATTCAGCAGGGCCAATTCCTCGTCTACGCCGGAAGCCTGCAGGCCGAGATGTCTGCGATCTTTCAGGAAGACGTGCGCCACGCCGCCGCCAAGGACGACGTGATCCGTGACAAGGAAACGCTGATTGCCGAGGAGGTGGCCTTCCAGAAGGCCGCGATCGACGCCCTCAAGGTCGTCGAGATCGAGGCGACGCGGCTCGGCCGGTCGGTGCTTGACATGAAACGCTATGTCACCGGCCTCAGCTCAACGCGGATGATGTGCAAGATCGAAAGCGCGGCTCTCAGCGGCACCGGCGACTCTCTGGCGGGGATCGTCGACCAGCTGGACGCCGGTCAGGATGAGATCGAGGCGCGGCTGGCGCGGATCGTCGAGCTCAACACGGTGATCCAATCGAATACGGCAATGCTGCGCGCCATGAGCTGAAGCCGGGGGTGCGGCCTCAATTGCAAACGGCCCGCGCAAAGCGCGGGCCGTTGTCGGGATGCGAAGCCCGGAGCTGGGGCAGATGCCCCGAACCCGCCGCTCAGGAGCGGACGAGCTTTTCGTAGGTCTCGGCGATGTCGCGGGTCAGCGCGCCCACTTCGAAGGTGTAGTCGCCGATTTGGCCCACCGGTGTCACTTCGGCGGCGGTGCCGGTCAGCCAGCATTGCTCGAAGCCTTCCATCTCTTCGGGCTTGATGTGGCGCTCGTGCACGGTGACGCCCTTTTCCTTCAGCAGCTTGATCACCGTCTGACGGGTCAGGCCGTTGAGGAAGCAGTCGGGCAGCGGCGTGTGCACCTCGCCATCCTTGACGAAGAAGATGTTGGCGCCGGTCGCCTCGGCCACGTAGCCGCGGTAGTCCATGAACAGCGCGTCCGAGCAGCCCTTGGCCTCGGCCGCGTGCTTCGAGGTGGTGCAGATCATATAAAGACCGGCCGCCTTGGCGTGCACGGGGATGGTCTCGGGGCTCGGGCGTTTCCACTTCGCGATGTCGAGCTTGGCACCCTTCATCTTCGCGTCGCCGTAGTAGTTGCCCCAGGACCAGGCCGCGATCGCCAGGTGCACCGGGTTGCGTGCCGAGGCAACACCCATGTCCTGACCCGCGCCGCGCCAGGCAACCGCCCGGACGTAGGCATCGGTGAAGCCATTCGCCTTCAGCACGGCATCCTTGGCCGCGTCGATTTCCTCGACGGTGTAGGGGATCTCGAAGTCCAGCTCGCCGGCCGAGAAATGCAGCCGCTTCGAGTGCTCGTGGCCCAGGAAGATCTTGCCGTTATAGGCGCGCTCGCCCTCGAAGACAGAGCTCGCGTAGTGCAGCGCGTGGGTCAGGATGTGTACCTTGGCATCGCGCCATTCCACCATCTGGCCATCCATCCAGATCTTGCCGTCGCGATCGTCGAAAGCTCCGTCCATGGGTCATCTCCTTCACATAGGCGCTTTGCATTAATTGCGCTTGTTAGGTCCGGAATGGACATAATGTTGCGCAAAAACTGCGACTCGCTAACAGTTCGCACTTGGAATGTCAACAACGCTGACTTAAAGTGCAGAAAACGAATGCAGAGGGATTTATGGCAGACGCGTCGGCAAGTCAGATACTGGGCGGAGAGTCGCTTCTCTTTCTGACGGATGAGCAGCTGCGGCAGGGGATCGAGGCGATGTTCTTCGCCTATCGCGGTTTCACGGCCGACCCGGATCGCATTCTGCAGGGGCTCAGCTACGGCCGGGCGCATCACCGCGCGATCCATTTCATCCATTGTGCACCGGGCACCACGGTGAACAACCTGCTCAACATCCTGGGCGTGACCAAGCAGTCATTGAACCGCGTGCTGCGCACCCTGGTCGAGGACGGGCTGGTCGAAAGCCGCGTTGGCCGCGCCGACAAGCGCGAACGGCACCTCTATCTGACCGACTCCGGCGATGCGCTGGAAAAGCAGCTTTCGGACGCGCAGCGCGCCAGGATGCGCGCCGCCTACCGGCAGGTCGGTCCCGAGGCGGTGGCGGGTTTCAAGCAGGTGCTCGAGGCGATGATGGACCCCGAGATGCAGCGCCAGTACCAGAAATTGCGGGAGAACCGCGGATGAGCGATCCCGACGCACATCTGCTGATTGTCGACGACGACGAACGTATCCGGAGCCTGCTGCAGAAGTTCTTGATCCGCCACGGTTTCCTGGTGAGCGCCGCGCGCGATGCGGCGCATGCGCGGCGGCTCATGGCGGGGCTCGACTTCGATCTGATCGTGCTCGACGTGATGATGCCGGGCGAGGATGGCATCAGCCTCACCCGTGCCATCCGCGAGACCCGGCGCACGCCGATCATGCTGCTCACCGCGCGCGGCGAGACCGAGGATCGGATCGCCGGTTTCGAAGCCGGGGCGGACGACTACCTGCCCAAACCCTTCGAGCCGAAGGAGCTGCTGCTGCGGATCAACGCCATCTTGCGGCGGATGCCCGAGAGCCCGGCGGCCGACACGATGCATCCCAAGCTGCTGACGCTCGGTCCGATCCGCTACGATATCGAGCGCGGCGAGATGTGGCACGGCGACGACCTCGTGCGGCTGACCGCGACCGAGAGCCAGTTGATGCGCATCTTCTCGGCCAAGCCGGGCGAAGCGTTGAGCCGCACGCGACTGGTCGAGGAACTCGGGCGCGACAAGGGGCAGGCGCAGGAACGCGCGGTCGACGTGCAGATCACTCGCTTGCGCCGGAAGATCGAGAGCGATCCAAAGCAGCCGCGCTACCTGCAGACGGTGCGCGGGGCGGGCTACATGCTCGCGCCGGACTGATCAGGTACCGTTCCGGAAAGGGCGGCACGCCCTTGTTCCTCCGCGGGAATCACGCTCTGCTTCGCCAAACCCGCAACCGAGGAGGGCTGCGATGGGAACCGCGCTGATCACCCATGCCGACTGTCTTGATCACCTGACCCCTGAGGGGCATCCCGAGCAGGTGGCCCGGCTCGACCATCTGCTGCACGCGCTTCAGGGGCTCGACCTTCTGCGCATCGCCGCGCCACGCTGCGACGACCGGGATATCCTGCGCGTGCATCCGCAGGCCTACCTCGACCGGCTGACCGCGGCGTTGCCCCGCGATGGGCTGCACCCGCTCGACGAGGACACCTGGCTGTCGCCGCGCTCGCTCGAGGCGGCGCGCCGCGCGGTCGGTGGCGCGGTGCGGGCGGTAGATGCGGTGCTGGCGGGCGAGGTGAAGACCGCCTTCTGCGCCACACGCCCGCCCGGACACCATGCCGAGGCCGAAACGCCGATGGGCTTCTGTCTCTTCGGAACTGCGGCGATCGCTGCCAAGCACGCGCTGGATCACCACGGGCTCGACCGCGTTGCCATCGTCGATTTCGACGTGCATCACGGCAATGGCACGCAGGCGCTGCTTTGGGACGAGCCGCGCGCGCTGGTCATCACCTCTCAGCAATACCCGCTCTGGCCGGGCACCGGCGCGGCAAGCGAGACCGGCGGTCACGACAACGTGCTCAACCTGCCGCTCCCGCCCGGCAGCGGCGGGACCGAGATGCGCCTGGCCTATGAAGGGCATGCCTTTCCGCGACTGGAGGGGTTTCAACCCGATCTGATCATTCTGTCAGCCGGATTCGACGCCCATGCCGACGACCCGCTGGCCGAGCTGCGCTGGGTGGAAGAGGATTTCCGCTGGCTTACGCACGAGTTGTGCCGGATTGCACAGGGCTCGGCGCGGGGGCGGGTGGTCTCGGTTCTCGAAGGTGGCTATGATCTCCGCGCGCTCGCGGACTCGGCCCGAGTGCATGTACAAGAATTGATCGAGGCAGGAAGATGAGCGAGACCCCCGTCGCGGAAATGAGCTTTGAACAGGCAATGGCAGAGCTCGAGCAGGTGGTGACCCAGCTCGAGCGCGGCGAGGTGCCGCTGGAGGAGTCGATCTCACTCTACCAGCGCGGCAGCGAGCTGAGGAAACACTGCGAAACCAAGCTTAAAGCCGCCGAGGAAAAGGTCGCCGCCATCACGCTCGACGCGGCTGGCGAGCCGACGGGCACCAAGCCGGTCGAGGGACTCTGAGCCACCATGTTCGCGCAATCCCTGGTCGGCGCGGCGGCGGCGGTCGCCGCCCATCTCGAAACTTTGCTCGCCGAGCACCAGGCGCTGCCGGTGGTCGAGGCGATGGGCTATGCCACGCGCGGCGGCAAGGCGCTGCGCGGTTACCTGGTGCTGGAGTCGGCGCGGCTGCACGGCGTGCCCGAGGGTCATGCGATCTGGCCGGCCTGCGCCATCGAGGCGGTGCACGCCTACTCGCTGGTGCACGACGACCTGCCCTGCATGGACGATGACGATCTGCGCCGCGGCTTGCCCACCGTGCATCGCAAGTGGGACGAGGCCACCGCGGTCCTTGCGGGCGACGCGCTTCAGGCGCTCGGCTTCGAGTTGGTGAGCGACCCGCGCTGCCACCCGTCGGGCGAGGTGCGCGCCGATCTTGCGCTGTCGCTTGCCCGTGCCGCGGGCGCGCGGGGCATGGTCATGGGGCAGGCGCTCGACATGGCCGCCGAGGCCACCGACGTGCCGCTTGATCTCGCGCAGATCACCGCGCTCCAGGCCGGCAAGACCGGGGCGCTGATCCGCTGGTCCGCCGAGGCCGGCGCGCGGCTGGCCGAGGTCGATCCCGCGCCACTCACCGCCTATGCGGATCGCCTCGGTCTCGCCTTCCAGATCGCCGACGACATTCTCGACGTCGAGGGCGATGCGGCCATGATGGGCAAGGCGGTGGGCAAGGACGCCGGGCGCGGCAAGGCAACCTTCGTCTCGCTGCTGGGGCTGGATACGGCGAAGCTGCGCGCGCGCCAGCTGGTGGACGAAGCCTGCGACGCGCTATCTCCCTATGCAGACCGGGCGGAAAACTTGCGGGCCGCAGCCCGCTTCGTTATCTCCCGCAGCAACTGACGCCAGAGGTGCACCCCATGTCCTCCCGCCCCGAGACCCCCCGTCCTGCGACCCCTCTGCTTGACCGGGTGACCACGCCCGCCGATCTCAAGCGGCTCTCGGATGACGAGCTGGTGCGCCTTGCGCATGAGTTGCGCGCCGAGACCATTTCGGCTGTTTCCGAAACGGGCGGTCACCTCGGCGCCGGCCTCGGCGTGGTCGAGCTGACCGTGGCGCTGCACGCGGTCTTCGACACGCCGCGCGACAAGCTGATCTGGGATGTTTCGCACCAGTGCTACCCGCACAAGATCCTCACCGGCCGCCGCGACCGCATCCGCACGCTGCGCATGAAGGACGGGCTGTCGGGCTTCGCCAAGCGCTCGGAGTCGCCCTACGATCCCTTCGGCGCGGGCCACAGCTCGACCTCGATCAGCGCCGCGCTCGGCTTTGCCATGGCGCGCGAGCTGGGCGGCAGCTGCGAGACCGGCCTCGGCGATGCCATTGCGGTGATCGGCGATGGCTCGATGTCGGCGGGCATGGCCTTCGAGGCGATGAACAACGCCGGCCACCTCGGCAAGCGGCTGATCGTCATCCTCAACGACAACGAGATGTCGATCGCCCCCCCCACCGGGGCGCTCTCTTCCTATCTCAACCGGCTCTATGCCGAGGCGCCCTTCCATGATCTCAAGGCCGCGGCCAAGGGCGCGGTGAACCTGCTGCCGCCACCTTTCCGCGAGGGTGCCAAGCGCGCCAAGGATGTGCTGAAGTCGATGACCGTGGGCGGCACGCTCTTCGAGGAACTGGGATTTTCCTACGTCGGCCCGATCGACGGCCACGACCTTCACCAACTGCTGCCGGTGCTGCGCACGGTGAAGGCGCGCGCCACCGGGCCGATCCTGATCCACGCGCTGACCAAGAAGGGCAAGGGCTACGCCCCGGCCGAGCATTCCGCCGACCGCGGCCATGCCCGCGGCAAGTTCGACGTTGTGACCGGCGAGCAGAAGAAGTCTCCCTCGAACGCGCCAGCCTACACCAAGGTCTTTGCGCAGACGCTTACCCGGCTCGCCGCGGTGGACCCGCGCATCTGCGCGGTGACCGCCGCCATGCCCGACGGCACCGGGCTCGACCTGATGGCCGAGCGCTTCCCCGACCGGGTCTTCGACGTCGGCATCGCCGAACAGCACGGCGTGACCTTCTCAGCCGGTCTCGCCGCGGGCGGGATGAAACCCTTCTGCGCGATGTATTCGACCTTCCTGCAGCGCGGCTACGACCAGGTGGTGCACGACGTGGCGATCCAGCGCCTGCCGGTGCGCTTCGCCATCGACCGCGCCGGTCTGGTGGGCGCCGACGGCGCGACCCATGCCGGAGCCTATGATGTCGCCTTCATGGCAAACCTGCCGGGCATGGTGGTCATGGCGGCCGCCGACGAGGCCGAACTGGTGAACATGGTCGCCACCGCCGCCGCGCATGACGAGGGCCCCATCGCCTTCCGCTATCCGCGCGGCGAGGGCGTGGGCGTCGAGATGCCCGAGACCCCGCAGATCCTGCCCATCGGCAAGGGCCGGATGATCCGGACCGGCAGCCGCGTCGCGATCCTCAGCTTCGGCACCCGCCTGTCGGAGGTGCTCAAGGCCTGCGAGAAGCTCGAGGCGCGCGGCGTCTCGCCGACCGTCGCCGACGCCCGTTTCGCCAAGCCGCTCGACCGCGACCTCATCCTGCAGTTGGCGCAGGACCACGAGGCGCTGATCACCATCGAGGAGGGCGCGGTCGGCGGCTTCGGCAGCCATGTCGCGCAGCTGCTGTCGGACGAGGGCATCTTCGATCACGGGTTGAAGTTCCGCTCGATGGTGCTGCCGGACACGTTCATCGACCATTCCAGCCCCGCCGACATGTACGCGACGGCCGGTCTCAACGCCGAGCAGATCGAGGAAAAGGTCCTCACCACCCTCGGCGTCGACGTCCTCAACAAGCGCGCCTGACCGGGGCCGGGTGCTGGCCCGGCCCTTCTTCTAGGTCCAAATATCCCGGGGGAGTCCGCGAAGCGGACGGGGGCAGCGCCCCCGCTTCCGCCCCGGCCCGCGCGCGCGGACCCGCTCCCCGCCACAAAGCAACCCTTGCCCCACCGGGCCGGACCCGTTAGGACGCGCCCCACACCGGTCGCAGCCTACCCGGTCATCAAAACAAGGGTTCAAAAATATGAAGACGATTGTCATCTGCTCCGGCGGGCTGGATTCCGTCTCGCTCGCCCATATGGTCGCAGCCGAGCACGAGCTCACCCGCCTTGTGTCCTTCGACTATGGCCAGCGCCACGCCAAGGAGCTGGACTTTGCGAAGGCCGCCGCCGACCGGCTCGGCGTGCCGTTCCAGCGTATCGACATGCGCGGCATCGGCGCGGCGCTCACCGGCTCGGCGCTCACCTCGGACATCGACGTGCCCGACGGGCATTACGCCGAGGAGACCATGCGCATCACCGTGGTCCCCAACCGCAACGCCATCATGCTCGCCATCGCCTTCGGCGTCGCGGCGGCCAATGGCGATGACGCGGTGGCCACCGCCGTGCATGGCGGCGACCATTTCATCTACCCCGATTGCCGCCCCGGCTTCACCCGCGCCTTCGAGGTGATGCAGCGCCATGCGCTCGAGGGCTATGCAGAGGTCGCGCTCTACACGCCCTTCGTCGAGCGCACCAAGGCCGACATCGTGGTCGAGGGGGCGAAGCACGGCACCCCCTTCGAGAACACCTGGTCCTGCTACAAGGGCGGCGCGCAACATTGCGGCTGCTGCGGCACCTGCGTCGAGCGGCGCGAGGCCTTCCATCTCGCGGGCCTCGAGGATCCCACGGTCTACGCCGACCCCGACTTCTGGAAACGGGCCGTGGCCAGCCGGGAGGAGGCGTGATGTTCCGGATCAGCAAGGAATTCCACTTCTCTGCATCGCACCAGTTGACGCATCTGCCCGAAGGTCACCAATGCGCCCGGATGCACGGTCACAATTACATCGTCGTGGTCGAACTGGCGGCGCGCGAGCTCAACGCGGACGGTTTCGTGCGCGATTACCATGAACTGGCGCCGCTCAAGGCCTATATCGACGAATGCTTCGACCACCGGCATCTCAACGACGTGCTGAACGTCGCTTCGACCGCCGAGAACCTCGCGCTGCATTTCTACGACTGGTGCGCCGCGCGCTGGCCCGAGACCGCCTCGGTCAAGGTCAGCGAGACGCCGAAGACCTGGGCCGAGTACCGGCCCGCGCCGCTGGCGGCCTGACATGGGTCTGCGCATTGCCGAGATCTTCGGCCCGACGATCCAGGGCGAGGGCGCGCTGATCGGCGAGCCCACCGTCTTTGTCCGCGCCGGCGGCTGCGACTACCGCTGCAGCTGGTGCGACAGCCTGCACGCGGTGGACAGCGCCTATCGCCACAGCTGGACCCCGATGAGCGACGACGAGGTCTGGGAGGAGGTCACGCGGCTCTCGGGCGGGCGGCCGATCACCGTCTCGCTCAGCGGCGGCAACCCGGCGATCCAGGATTTCGGCCCGGTGATCGAAATGGGCCGGGCAGAGGGCTACCGCTTCGCCTGCGAGACGCAGGGCTCGGTTGCCCGCCCGTGGTTCGGACAGCTCGACACGCTGGTGCTCAGCCCCAAGCCGCCTTCGAGCGGTGAGAGCGTGGATTGGGACGTCTTTGAGGACTGCGTCGCCGCAGGGCAGGGCGCGCGGCAGGTGGTGATGAAGATCGTGATCTTCGACCGGCGCGACTACGCCTGGGCGAAGGGCGCTCACGCCCGGCACCCCGAGCTGCCGCTCTATCTGCAGCCGGGAAACCCTGAGGTTGACCCGGACGTGCCGGTCGACCCGCAGAGCTTGGCCGACCGGTTGCTCTGGCTGGTTGACATGACCACGGGCGACGGCTGGTTCGCTCCCCGCATCCTGCCGCAGCTGCATGTGCTCCTCTGGGGCAACAAGCGCGGCGTCTGACTTCCCATTTCCGGAGATCCCGAAATGACCGACAGCATCTACAGCAATCTCAAGCAACTCGGCGGTGCCACGGTGCTGCCGACCTCACCGGAAGAGGCCGAGCTCGAGCGCGTGCCGAACCCGCAGGCCGATGTCGCCTACAACGTGCGCTTCACCGCGCCCGAGTTCACCTCGCTCTGCCCGATGACCGGCCAGCCCGATTTCGCCCACCTGGTGATCGACTACGTGCCGGGGCAGTGGCTGGTCGAGAGCAAGGCGCTGAAGCTCTACCTCGGCGCGTTCCGCAACCACGGCGCTTTCCACGAGGATTGCACCATCTCCATCGCGCGGCGTCTGGTGGCGTTTCTCGAGCCGCAATGGCTGCGCATCGGCGGCTACTGGTACCCGCGCGGCGGCATTCCGATCGATGTCTTCTGGCAGACAGGCCCGATGCCCGAGGGCGTGTGGATCCCCGACCAGGGCGTGCCGCCCTATCGCGGGCGCGGCTGAGGAGGGCGGCGTTGGGGGGCGCTGCCCCCGTCCGCTGCGCGGACTCCCCCGGGATATTTGGGCCTAGAAGAACGGGGCGGCGGGTCAGCCTTCCTCGGCCAGCAGCGCCGCGAGGCCGGCGCGGTAGTCCGGGTAGAGCAGCGTCACGCCGAGCTCATCCTTGATCCGGTCGTTTCTTACGCGCTTGTTCTCGGCGTAGAAGCTGCGCGCCATGGCGGACATCTCGGCCTCGTCGAAGCGCTCCTCGGGCGGCGGCGGCAGACCGAGAAGGCGGGCGGCATGTTCGAGCACCTCCTCGGGCGGAGCGGGATCGTCGTCGCAGAGGTTGTAGATCGCACCGGGGCGGGGCTGGCGGATCGAGGCGTCGAGCACCTGGGCGATGTCCGCGACATGGATGCGGCTGAACACCTGTCCGGGCTTGACGATGCGCCTGGCCGTGCCCTGGCGGACCTTCTCGAACGGACCCCTGCCGGGGCCGTAGATGCCGGCGAGGCGGAAGATGTGCAGGGGCAGGCCGGGGATCGCCTGCCAGGCCGCCTCGGCCTCGGTCCGGGCCCTGCCACGCACCGTGCTGGGCGACAGCGGTGTCGTCTCGTCCACCCAATCACCGCCGTGATCGCCGTAGACCCCGGTGGTCGACAGGTAGCCGACCCAGTCAAGATCGGCGGCCCGCGCGGCGATGGCGGAGCCGATCTCTGCCAGGGCCGGATCGCCGCCGTCGCGCGGGCCGGCGGAGACGAGAATATGGCTTGCCTGCGCCAGCGCGGCCGTCAGTGCGGCACGCTGCCAGAGCACCGGCTCGACTCCCTCTGAGGCGAGCAGAGGCGCCTTGGCCGGGTCGCGGTGGGTGCCGAGGATGCGCCAGCCCTGCGGCAGCAGGCGGCGGGCGAGGGCGGCGGCGGCATAGCCATGGCCGAGCGTGAGCAGGATGCGTGTCATGCGCGGCAAACTGGGGCGCGCCGTGCGGTTTGGCAAGTCCGGGCGCACCGGCATTGTTTCGCTCATCGGCCAATCTGCAGGATAGGCCCGCAGGCCCATCCGGAGTATCAGGGCGCATCAGAGGCTATTTGGACTTCGGAATGTCCCGAAACACCGAAATAACCCGGCGGGCCTGCCTGTCCGTCGTGCTCCTGCCGCTGGCGATCTCGCTGGGGGCCTGCGCCGCGAAGCAGGAAGAGGTCGAGGTGACGCGCTACGACCCGCCGCTCTATCCGAACGAGACGCCGGAACTGCGCGCCTCGATCAACAAGTGGTCCGACTACTACGAGGTGCCCCGGCGGCTGGTCCACCGTCTTGCGATCCGCGAGAGCACCCATAGTCCCGGAGCACGCAACGGTCCCTACTACGGGCTCTTGCAGATCCTTCCGGCGACGGCGCGCACCATGGGCTTCCAGGGACAACCGCGCGAGCTGCTGGATGCGGACACCAATCTCGAATTCGGCGTGAAGTATCTGCGTGGCGCCTGGTTGCTGTCGGATGGCAATCCGGATGCGGCGATCGGCCTTTATGCCAAGGGATACTACTACGAAGCCAAGCGTCGCGGCATGCTGGTCGAGACCGGGCTGCGCCGGGGCTGAGGGTCACAGCTCGAGCAGGGCAAGCAGCTGCGCTTCGGCGCGGCGCAGCCCGGGCCGGTCAGGCGCCCGCGCCAGCACGGACCCTTGGTCGGACGGGTCTTCGGCCAGGGCAATCACCCGCGGATGGATGTAAGACCTGCGCGCCACGGCAGGCGTGTTGGCGAGGCGTTCCGCGGCCGCCTCGGCCATCTGCCTGATGCTTCGGGTCTCGCTGGTCAGCACCGCTTCCAGCGCCGCGACGCTGCCGTTCCAGGTGCGGAAGGTCTTGGCGGTGAGGGCCGGGTCGCCGGTCCGCTCGGCGAGCCATCGGTTGATTTCGTCCGAGCGCAGCGCGTGCGGGACCCCGTCCTCGTCGAGCCAGGAAATCAGCTCGTTTCCGGGCAGGTCGTCCAATCGGGTCAGCGCGCGCTGCAACGTGCGGTCGCGCAGCTGCTTGTGCACCCGCTTGCCGCCCTTTCCGGGAAAGCGCAGATGCAATGTTCCGCCATCCAGGCGCAGATGCGTGCCGCGCAGGGTGGTCGCGCCGTAGCTGCCATTCTCCGCCGCGTAGTCGGCATTGCCAACGCGCAGCCCCGCGCGGTCGAGCAGGGCGAGCGTGGCAGCAAGGGCAAACGCCTTGTCTCCCGGCGCGCGGGCCCGCAGCTGGCGCAGGATGCTGCGGCGCAGGCCAGGAAGCGCCGCGCCGAAGGTGGCGAGATGGCCGTATTTCCGCTCGGCCCGAAATGCTGTCCAATCGGGATGATAGCGATATTGCTTGCGGTCTCGTGCATCGCGCCCGGTGGCCTGCAGGTGGCCGTTGGGCCGCGGGCAGATCCACACCTCCTCATAGGCTGGCGGCACCGCGAGCGCCTTGATCCGCGCGCGCTCCTCGGCCGCATCGATGCGGGTTCCGTCGGGCGCGATGTAGGAAAATCCGCGACCGCAGCGCCGTCGCAGGATGCCGGGGCGGCTGTCAGGGTAGTAGAGGAGATCCGGGTGCGGGGTCATGCCTGCGAACGCGGGGTGTCGCGCGCAGGTTCCGCTTTGTCGGCACGGAGGCGCGAGCCGACGCCGCGTCTTGAACCCGTCACCTCTTCCTGCCACGCTGGCCGGCAAAATAGCGGAAGGAGCCGCAGATGCAGGACATGCAGGCGAAATTGCAGATCGTTTCCCCCGAAGCACCGGGCCCCGAGCTTTTCGACACCGCCGAGGCGGCTGTCGAGCGGCTCTGCGTGCTCTATGCCCAGGCCGCGGAATTCCTCAAGGAGCGGTTCCTGTCCTCCATGGCTCAGGGCCACCCCGGCGTCCGCTACCGGGCCTTCTATCCAGAGGTTCGGATCACCACCTCCAGCTTTGCCAAGGTCGACAGCCGGCTCAGCTTCGGCCACGTCTCGGCCCCCGGCACCCATGCCACCTCGATCACCCGGCCGGACCTGTTTCGGCAGTACCTGAAACAGCAGATCGGCCTGCTCATCGAGAACCACGGCGTGCCGGTGCAGGTGGGCCTGTCCGAGACGCCGATGCCGGTGCATTTCGCGGTGGCCAACTACCCCGAGCTGACCGTGCCGCAGGAAGGCGCGGGCAGCTTCATCCTGCGCGATGTCTTCGATGTGCCGGATCTGACCACCACCAATGATGACATCGTCAATGGCGTGGCGCGCCCTGCGCCCGACGGCACCGAACCGCTGGCCCCCTTTACCGCGCAGCGGGTGGACTACTCGCTGGCGCGGCTGGCGCATTACACCGCGACCGACCCGGCGCATTTCCAGAACCACGTGCTGTTCACCAACTACCAGTTCTACGTCAGCGAGTTCGAGGCCTATGCCCGCAAGCAACTCGCCGACCCCGACAGTGGCTACATCTCCTTCGTGTCGACCGGAAATGTCGAGATCACCGACGCCGGGACCGAGATCCCGCTGACTGCGAAGATGCCGCAGATGCCGACCTATCACCTCAAGCGCAGGGACGGCTCGGGGATCACGCTGGTCAATATCGGGGTGGGGCCGTCGAACGCAAAGACCGCGACCGACCATATCGCCGTCCTGCGCCCGCATGCGTGGCTCATGGTCGGCCATTGCGCCGGGCTGCGCAACTCGCAGAGCCTTGGCGATTTCGTGCTGGCCCACGCCTACCTGCGCGAGGACAAGGTGCTGGACGACGACCTGCCGGTCTGGGTGCCGATCCCGGCGCTGGCCGAGATCCAGGTGGCGCTGGAGGATGCGGTCGAGGAAGAGACGCAGCTTTCGGGGTATGATCTCAAGCGGGTGATGCGCACCGGCACCGTTGCCTCGGTGGACAACCGAAACTGGGAATTGCGCGACCAGCGCGGGCCGGTGCAGCGGCTGAGCCAGTGCCGGGCGGTGGCGCTCGACATGGAAAGCGCAACGATCGCCGCCAATGGGTTCCGGTTCCGCGTGCCCTACGGCACCTTGCTCTGCGTCAGCGACAAACCGCTGCACGGCGAGCTGAAACTGCCTGGAATGGCTTCGGATTTCTACAAAACCCAGGTGGCGCGTCACCTGATGATCGGGATAAGAGCCATGGAACATCTCCGCAGCATGCCCCTGGAGCGGATCCACAGTCGCAAATTGCGTAGCTTCGACGAAACAGCCTTCCTGTGATCTGGCAGTTTGCAGCTCAAACCGCGTAGATTTCGCTTGCAATAACCCACTATTCGTTGTGTTTCGACTCTACATAGAGTTAAGTGACCTCAATGGGGCCCAAGTACTCGGGCAGTTCAAGGAGACCATGAAATGGCGAAGCCGATGACCAAAACCCAACTCGTGGCTGCACTGGCAGAAGAGATGGGCGCAGACAAGAAGACCGCGTCGACCGCTCTGGAAGCGATCACCGACATCATCACCAAGGAAGTTGCAGGCGGCGGCGCCGTGACCCTCCCGGGCGTTGGCAAGATCTACTGCCGCGAGCGTCCCGAGCGTATGGTGCGCAACCCCGCCACCGGCGAGCAGTTCAAGAAAGAGGCCGACAAGGTGGTCAAGATGACCATCGCGAAGGCGCTGAAGGACAGCGTCAACGGCTGATCTTTCCTGCTCGACTGAGCATCAGGGCCGCGGTTTCGCGGCCCTTTTTTGTTGTTTTGCAGATAGTTACAGGTCCTGTAGGCGGGTGATCTGCCGACCTTCGGCGTCGAAGTTCGCCGGCTGCAGCCAGGCCTCGAAGCGCGCGCGCAGGTGCGGCCACTCACCGTCGAGGATCGAGAACCACGCCGTGTCGCGGTTGCGGCCCTTGGTCACCACCGCCTGCCGGAAGGTGCCCTCGTAGGTGAAGCCGAGCCGCTCCGCCGCCTTGCGCGAGGGGGCGTTGAGCGCATCGCATTTCCACTCATAACGCCGGTAGCCCAGCTCGTCGAAGGCGCGCTTCATCATCAGGTACATGGCCTCGGTCGCCGCCGGGCTGCGCTGCAGCAGGGGGCTGAAGTGGATGTGCCCGACCTCGATCACGCCATTGGCCGGGTCGATCCGCAGGTAGGAGGCGATTCCCACCGGCGTGCCGTCCGGGGTGCAGAGCGTGTGGAACAGCGGATCCGTGCTGTCCGCGCAGCGACTGACCCAGTCCTGCGCTTCAGCAAGGTCGCGCAGCGGCGCGCCGGGCAGGTAGGTCCAGTTCGCGCCGCTGTCATCCTTCGCGAAGGCCTCGAAGAGCGCCTCGGCGTGGTCTGCGCGCGTCGGCTCCAGGGTCACGAAGCGGCCCGCCATCGGGCTGCGCGGGGGCAGGGGTCGGGGGAAGGTGCCGGCGACGGGCAGCCCGATGGGCTGCCCGTGTTCGTTCATGCGGTGCTCGGTCATCTCAGCCGAAGACCGTTCCCAGCGCGCCGTCCACGGCCTCGACGATCTGGTCGACGTCGTCCTTGGTGGCGATCAGCGCCGGGGCGAAGCACAGCGTGTTGTTGTAGCCGGGGATCGAGCGGTTGGTCATGCCGATGATGACGCCGCGCTTGTTCACCTCGGCGACCACGGCGGCGGTACGCTTCTCGTCCATCGGCTCGCGGGTGGCGCGGTCGGTCACCAGCTCGGCGCCGAGGAAAAGACCCTTGCCGCGCGCCTCGCCGACGACCGCGTGCTTGTCCTTCAGCGCCTCGAGTTGGCCGAGCATGTACTCACCCATTGCCGTGGTGTTCTCGAGCAGGTTCTCGTCTTCGATGATCCGCATGTTCTCGATCGCTGCCGCCGGTCCTGCGGTGCAGCCGCCGAAGGTCGAGATGTCGCGGAAGTAGTTCATCGGATCCGAGGCGTCGTCCTTGAACAGGTCGAAGACGCGCTCGTTGGTGACGCAGCAGGCGATCGCCGCGTAGCCCGAGGCGAGGCCCTTGGCCATGGTCACGAAATCGGGCTCGACGCCGTAGTGCTGGTAGCCGAACCAGGTGCCGGTGCGGCCGACGCCGCAGACCACCTCGTCAATGTGCAGCAGCACGTCGTACTTGCGGCAAATCTCTTGCACGCGCTGCCAGTAGCCTGCCGGGGGCACGATCACGCCGCCGCCCGCGGTGACCGGCTCGAGGCAGAGGGCGCCGACGGTGTCGGGGCCTTCGCGCAGGATCACCTCTTCGATGGCGTCCGCGGCGCGCTGTCCGTAGGCTTCGCCCGACAGATCACCCCAGCCCTGATCTCCGGCGCGGTATTCAAGGCAATGCGGCACCGACACGAAGCCGGGGGCAAAGGGGCCGTACTGCGCATTGCGCTCCAGCTGGCCGCCCGCCGAAAGCGCCGCGATGGTGGTGCCGTGGTAGTCGCGCTCGCGGTAGAGGATCTTGTGCTTCTTGCCGCCGTAGCGCTTGTGCGCGATCTGGCGGACCATCTTGAAGGCCTTCTCGTTCGCCTCGGAGCCGGAGTTGCAGTAGTAGACGCGGCTCATGCCCGGCATCTTCGAGATCAGCTTCTCGGCGAAGAGCGCGCCGGGGATCGAGCCCGCGGCCCCGGCGTAGTAGTTGAGCTTCATCAGCTGCTCGGAGATCGCGTCGACGATGCTCTTGCGGCCGTAGCCGACGTTCACCGTCCAGACCGCGCCCGAGACCGCGTCGAGCTGTTCGCGCCCGGTCTGGTCCCAGACCCGCATGCCCTTGCCCTCGACGATGATCTTGGGATCCGAGGTCTCGAACTGCTTGTGCTGAACCAAGTGGTGCCAGACGTGCGCCTTGTCGGCTTCGACGACGTGGCTGAGGTCGTTCTGGGTGAGGGTGCCGTCCATGGAAGCTCTCCTGAATTCCGGGCGCCGCTGAGGGCGCGAAAGCGTGACTCCGCGATGCGGGATGCTAGCACATGTGCCAGAAGAAGGAGGAAGTCTTAGTGCCAGATTTCGCCTCGATATAAGGCCAGATCGACCCGCCAACGAGCCAGGCAGAAGAAGTTGCCAAGAATGACGGGAGAATTCTGGCATGGCAGTGCCCGGTGATTGGGCAACTTACCCTGCTGCCCCCAATGTATCTGCTGCATCCGCAGGCATCGCCCATTGATCGAGCGCGTCTTTTCCGGTCCGATCACTGGCGAGCCTGGTGTCCCCAAGGCATCGGCCACGCACAAGCCTCGCGCAGCATGACGGGGCAGCAAACGGGAGAGACGAGATGACACTCAAGCAAAGCCTGATGGGCGCGGCGGCCGCCGCAGCGCTGCTGGCAGGTGCCGCGAGCGCCCAGAGCATCACCGTGGGGTATTTCCTCGAATGGCCGATGCCCTTCGAATACGCCAAGGCGACGGGCATGTACGAAGAGGCCGTGGGGACCGAGATCAACTGGGTCAGCTTCGATACCGGCACCGCCATGTCGGCGGCCATGGCCTCGGGTGACGTGCAACTTTCGGTCAGCCAGGGTGTGCCGCCCTTCGTGGTCGCAACCTCGGCGGGGCAGGACCTGCAAGCGCTCGACGTGGCGGTGAGCTACGCCGACAACGACAACTGCGTGGTGCGCTCCGATCTCGAGATCGACAAGGACAGCGCCGGCGAGCTGGAAGGCAAGAAGGTCGCGGTGCCGCTGGGCACCGCCGCTCACTATGGCTTCCTCAAGCAGATGGACCACTTCGGCGTGGCGCTCGACAGTCTCGAGATCGTCGACATGGCTCCGCCTGATGGCGCGGCCGCCATCGCGCAGGGCGCGGTCGACATGGCCTGCGGCTGGGGCGGCTCGCTGCGCCGCATGAAGGAGCATGGCAACGTGCTGCTCACCGGCGCCGAGAAGGAAGAGCTCGGCATTCTCGTCTTCGACGTGACCTCCGGCCCCGCGGGCTGGGTGGCCGAGAACTCGGACCTCGTGGCCAAGTTCCTCGCGGTGACCGCCGAGGCCAACGCAATGTGGGCGGATGAGGCCAACCACGCCGAGATGCTGCCGGTGATCGCCAAGGACGCAGGCATGGACGAGGAGGCGACCGCCGAGACCATGGCGACCTTCGTGTTCCCGACCGCCGAGGAGCAGCTCTCGGGCAAATGGCTCGGCGGCGGTGCGGGCGATTTCATGAAGGGCGTCGCCGACGTCTTCGTCGCCGCCGGGTCGATCGACGAGGCGCTCGACAGCTATGCGGACCATGTGAACACCGCGCCGCTCGCCGCTGCGGGCTCGATGTAGGGCCGAACGGTCATCCGTCCCGGCGGTGGGGGGCTGCCGCCGGGGCCTTCGCATCAGAACGACATTTTGGGGGCGGAACCCCCGAGCCGCGGCTTCAGGCCGCGAAAGGCAGATCATGAGCGGATTATCCATCCAGAACCTGTCGATGCGCTTCGACCTGCCCAACGGCAGCTCGGTGCAGGCGCTGCAAGACGTCTCGCTGGACCTCGCGCAGGGCGAGTTGCTGTCGGTGCTGGGTCCATCGGGCTGTGGCAAGACCACGCTGCTCAACATCGTCGCGGGGTTTCTCGCGCCGACCGAGGGCCGTATCCTGCTCAACGGCCACGAGGTGCGCGGCCCCGCCGCCGAGCGCGGCATGGTGTTCCAGCAGGGCGCGCTCTTCGAGTGGATGAACGTGCGCGACAACGTCAGCTTCGGGCCGCGCATGGCCGGCAAGCGCGAGCGGGACTACGGCGCCACTGTCGATCACCTGCTCGAGGTGGTGGGGCTGCGCGACTTCAAGGAAAAGGCGGTCTACGAGCTTTCGGGCGGCATGCAGCAGCGCGTGGCGCTGGCCCGCTGCCTTGCCAATGATCCCGACGTGATCCTCATGGACGAGCCGCTGGGGGCGCTGGATGCGCTGACCCGCGAGAAGATGCAGAGCCTCGTGCTGAAGCTCTGGAAGGAGACCGGCAAGACCATCATCCTGATCACCCATTCGGTCGAGGAAGCGCTGCTGCTGGGCGAGCGCCTGCTGGTCATGGCGCCGCGCCCCGGTCGCATCCACCGCGAGTACCGTCTGCCCTTTGCCGATCTCGGCGCCGGACAGGACCTGCGCGCGGTCAAGAAGCACCCCGATTTCGCGACGAAGCGCGAAGAGATCCTCGGGATGATCTGGGACATGGAGGAAGAGATCATGGGCCGCAGCGAGCGCGCGGGGGCGCCGGCATGATCGTATTTGCCCTCTACATCGCGATCTTCGCGGTCAGCTGGCTGCTGGTGAAACTGCTGGTGCATCGCGCGTTGAACGATTTCACCGCCCGCAAGACCGTGACCTTCGGCGACGAAAGCGCCGTGCGCCCGAGCCGCATCGCCAGCGTGGTCTCGATCCTGACCATCTTCCTGCTCTGGGGGGCCTTCACCGGCTCGCACTGGGTGCCGAAGTTCCTGCACGCGCCGGGACCCTTCGTCGGCGATGCCAGCTTCACCTATACCGCCGAGGCGGAGGGGGTCGCGCCAGACGAGGCGACGGTCATCGTGCGCGTCTTTCCCGTCGGCGAAGAGAGCGCGGACCCCGAGGTCGATCCCGGCGAGGGGTGGGCGAAGAACGACGCGGCCAGCATCGGGGCTTGGCGCTCGGGGCTTGTGCGGGTGGACGAGAACGACGACTACGGACGCGATGCCGGGCACAGGGTTGTCGCCGTGAATGGCCAGCCGATCGCGCCCGGCACCTCGGTGGACACCGAGCATGGCCGGGTCGGCATGTCGCCCAAGGGCACGCTGAACTTCGAGCCCGCCAAGGGCTGGCAGATGGAGCCGATCTGGCTTCCCGCCCCCGAAGCGGTTGTGGCGCGGTTGGGCGATATCGCCCGCGACGGCTACCGCGACAGCACGCTCTGGGAGCACCTCGGCTGGTCGCTGTTCCGGGTCATCGCCGGCTTCTTCTTCGGCGCGTTGATCGGCATCCCGCTGGGCTATGCCATGGGCCTGTCGGATTGGTTCCGTGGCTGGTTCGACCCCATCGTAGAGTTCATGCGGCCGGTGCCGCCGCTGGCGCTCATTCCGCTTGTGATCATCTGGGCGGGCATCGGCGAGGCCGGCAAGATCATCCTGCTGTTTCTCGCGGCGCTCTGGATCATGGCGATCGCCGCGCGCTCGGGCGTGTCGGGGGTGAAGATCTCGAAGGTCCACGCGGCCTATTCTCTGGGCGCCTCGAAGGTACAGATCCTGCGCCACGTGATCATCCCCAACTCGCTGCCCGACATCTTCACCGGCGCGCGGGTCGCCATGGGGGTGTGCTGGGGCACCGTCGTGGCTGCCGAGCTGGTGGCGGCGGAGAAGGGCGCGGGCATGATGATCATGGTCGCCTCGAAGTTTCAGCTCACCGACATCGTGATCATGGGGATCATCCTGATCGGGGTGATCGGCTTCGGCATCGACATGCTGATGCGCGTGGCCGAGCGCAGGCTGGTGCCCTGGAAGGGCCGGGGTTGAGCGCGGGCGGCACGGGCGGAGCGAGGGGGCTGTCTGCCCCCTCGCGCTCCCCCGAGGATATTTTTGCCTAGAAGAATGGCTGGGCGGGGCGCTCGGCCCAGCTCAGCCCAGCAGCGCCGCGAGCTGGCTGTCGAGCCAGAGCCGCATGCCGTCCACCGTGGCGACATAGGGATCGAGCAGCGGTGCCATCGCCGGCACCGTGTCGGTGATCGACGGAGCCAGCGCGTAGAGCAGCACCGCCAGAAGCGCGAGGATCAGCACCGTGCCGAAACCGCGGGCAAAGCCGCTGCCATGCTGTTCCTCTTCCTCGGCATGGAGCGCCCGGCCCTGCGGGGTTTCCATGCGGCGCGGCTCGGGGGTGACGCGCAGCGTCTGGTTGATTTCCTCGATGTCCGGCAGCAGGTCGCGGCGCGAGGGGGCGACGGCGGGATGCTCCGGCTCCGACGTCACGAAGTCGGGGCGCTCTGCAGCGCGGGGCTCGGGCGCGAATGACGGGAAGGACTCGGGCGCGGTCTCGGGCTTGGGGGCCTCCGTCTCGGGGCGCGGGGCATCGCGGTTGATCCGCGCCATGTCGGCGCGCGCGGACCGCGCACGGCGCGCAGCGTCCTCGTCGTCCGGCTCGGCAAGACCAAGGTCGGGCTGGGTTTCCAGCGGTTCGGGATCGGTGCGGCGGCGCGCCTCGCGCTCGGCCTCTTGGCGCAGCACCTCGGCGACCGACGGGTCGAGCCCGCGGGCGCGTACCGGGCGGCGTGGCACCGGCGCAGGGTCCGGGCCAGGGACGGGAGGCGTCGGCGCTGCGGGGATGCCGGGCTCGGCCCGCGGCGGGAGCTCGGTGGGCGCGGCCATGGCACCCTCGTCCATCTCTTCCCAGAGGTCGTCCGGGGTGTCCGGCTCTTGTGGCAGCGGGGCATCCTGCGGGTGCAGCTGGAACCAGGTGTGGCCGCAGTTCGAGCATTGCACGTCGCGCCCGCCCGCGGGGACCGCGTCGACCGGCACCTCGTACTGCGCGCCGCAATTGGGGCATATCAGCCGCATATTGTCCTTAGCTTTCCATCTGTTCTGGCCATCATCCCAAGCCTGACAATAGGTTGCCGCAGCGGAGCGGGAAAGCCCATTTTCGGCCCGGTGGGCGGATTGCAACTGCGCCGCGGCTCGGGCACAACAGGACATCTTTTCTACCGGGGGCGCGCGGGCGTGATCGAACTGGATAATGTGGCCTACAGCTACGGCGGCGGAGAGCTGCTGAGCGGGCTCACGCTGCGGCTGGCGCCCGGGTCCTTCCATTTCCTGACCGGCCCCTCCGGGTCGGGCAAGACCACCTTGCTCAAACTCTGCTACGGCGCGCTGGTTCCGACCGCGGGCCACGCGCGGCTCTTCGGCGAGGACGTGCGGCGCATGGACCGGGATGCCATCGCGCTCAGTCGCCGCCGCATCGGGGTGGTGCACCAGGATTGCCAGTTTCTCGATCACCTCTCGGTGGCCGAGAATGTCGCGCTGCCGCTCACCGTGGCGGGCGAGGGCGGTCAGGAGCTGGAGCAGAACCTGATCGAGCTGATGACCTGGGTCGGGCTGAAGAGCCGCGCCGACGCCTTGCCGCCGGAGCTCTCGGGCGGCGAGCGGCAGCGCGCGGCGCTGGCGCGCGCGGTGATCATGTCGCCAGAGGTGATCCTCGCGGATGAGCCCACCGGCAACGTCGACTGGGAAATGTCGCAGCGGCTGTTGCGGCTGCTGGTCGAGCTGAACCGCATGGGCAAGACCATCCTCATCGCCACACACGATCTTGGCCTCATCCGCTCGGCCAAGAGCCAGGTGCAGGCCCGGGTGCTGCGCATCTCGAACCGCAAGCTGCAGTCGGCGGGGGCGGACCTGTGAGGCTGATCCGCGATTCCCTCGGGGCCTTCACCGGCTCCGACACCGGCGCCGACCGGGTGGTGCCACCCACGGGCTTCACCGCCTCGCTCACGCTTTTTGCCGCCGGGGCCATGGCCTTCCTTGCGGTCTTCGCGCTGGCGCTGTCGCTGGCCGCCGGGCGGCTTGCCACGAGCTGGGGCGAGGAGCTGGCGCGCGCCTCGACGCTGCGCATCTCGGCCCCGGCCGGGCAGCAGGCGCAGCAGACCGAGGCGGCGCTGCGGCTGCTGGCGCAGACACCGGGCGTGGCCTCGGCGCGGGCGCTGTCCGAAGACGAGCAGCAGGCGCTGCTGGAGCCCTGGTTCGGGCCAGACCTGCCGCTTGCCGACCTGCCGGTGCCGCAGCTGATCGAGATCATCGAGGAAGGCGAAGGTTTTGACGGCGCGGGGCTGCGGCTCAGGCTGCAGGCCGAGGTGCCAGGCGCGGTGCTCGACGATCACACCCGCTGGCGCCGCCCGCTGGTCGCGGCGGCCAGCAAGCTGCGGCTGCTCGGCGCGGTGTCGATCCTGCTGATCGCCGGGGCGGTGGCCGCGATGGTGACGCTGGCGGCCAATGCCGCGCTGGCGGCCAATGCGCAGGTCATCGCGGTGTTGCGGCTGGTGGGAGCGACGGACGGCTTCATCGCCCGCGCCTTTGTGCGGCGGTTCACCCTGCGCGCGCTGGGCGGGGCGGCAGCCGGTGCCCTGGTGGCCTCGGGCGCGCTGCTGCTGATGCCCTCGGCTGGCGAGACCGCGGGCTTCCTGACCGGGCTGTCCTTCGTGGGCTGGCACTGGATCTTCCCGCTGCTGGTGCCGCTGCTGACCGCCGCGGTGGCCTTCGCGGCAACGGCAATAGCGGCGCGGCGGGTGCTGGGAGACTTGAGATAATGCGATACGCCATCCAATGGGCCCGTTCGCTGCTCTTTGTCGGGCAGGTCTACCTGGCGATGGGGGTGATCGGGCTGCTGTTCTTTCCCTGGGCGCTCTTCTCGGACCGCGGCGCGCGCTGGGTCTGCAAGTCCTGGTGCCAATGGGTGCGCTGGACCGCCGGCTGGATGGTCGGGCTGAAGAGCGAGATCCGCGGCGAGGTTCCCTCGGGTGAGCTGCTCATCGCCGCCAAGCACCAGAGCTTCTTCGACATCATCCTGCTGTTCGGCGCGGTGCCCGCGGGCAAGTTCGTGATGAAGCGCGAGCTGCTTTTCACCCCGGTGCTCGGGCAATACGCCACGCGCATCGGCTGCATCCCGGTGAACCGCGGCAAGCGCGGCGCGGCGATCTCGAAGATGGTCGCCGACGTGAAGAAGAGTGCCGAGGAGCATCCCGGCCAGCTTATCATCTATCCGCAGGGAACCCGCGTGCCGCCGGGCACGAAGCTGCCCTACAAGGTCGGCACGGCGATCCTTTACGGCCAGAGCGGCGAGGCCTGCGTGCCGGTGGCGACCAATGTCGGCGTGTTCTGGCCCAAGCGCGGCATCTACCGCAAGCCGGGCACCGCGGTGATCGAATTCCTGCCGGTGATCGAGCCCGGCATGCCGAGCAAGGTCTTCCTCGCGAAGATCGAGGCGGATGTGGAGGCGGCCTCGAACCGCCTGATGGCGGAGGCCGGGTTCCATGCGGAAGATTGACAGCATCGAAGCGCTGGAAGCGCTCTACGGCACGGCGGCCGGGGCATCGATCGACAAGGTGGTGCGGCGCATGACGCCGCTCTATCGCAAGTGGATCGAAGGCTCGAAGCTTTGCGTGCTGAGCACCGTGGGACCGGCGGGCACCGATGCCTCGCCGCGCGGCGATGATGGCCCGGTGGTGCTGGAGATCGACCCCGGCACGCTGGCGATGCCCGACTGGCGCGGCAACAACCGGCTCGACTCTCTGCGCAACGTGGTCGAGGACGGGCGGGTGTCGCTGATGTTCTTCGTGCCCGGTAGCAACAACGTGGTGCGGGTGAACGGCACGGGCTGGCTCACGGATGATGCGGAGATGCGCGGGCGCTTTGCCAAGGACGGAAAGCGCCCAGCGACCGTGCTGATCATCGAGATCGCCGAGATCTACACGCAATGCGCGCGGGCGCTGGTGCGCGCCGGAACATGGCGCGCCGGGGATGAGAGCGCCGGGCTGCCGACCATCGGCCAGTTCCTCGCCGAGGCGACGCAGGGTGCCACAGACGGCGAGGCCTATGACCGCGAATGGCCCGAGCGCGCCGCGAAGAGCCTGTGGTGAGCTTCTGACGGTTTCGTGATCCGCCGCCGCCGACGGATCTTCGTCGTCCCTGCGTGAGAGCTTTAACAAGGTTCAGACGCAAAGGACTTCGAGCATGCCTGATTTCATCGAGCGCCCCAGCCGCCGTGCCCTTCTGACCGGGCTGGCGGTTTCCCCGATCGCCGTGGCCGGGATCGGCTCCTTCTCCGGCACCGCCCGCGCGCAGGCGCAGTCCGCCGGGCTGATCACGCCGAACGTCTGCATGGTCATGCCCGAGGTGACCGAGGGACCCTATTACCTCGATGAAGACCTGGTCAGGGCCGACATCACGGAGGATCGCGAGGGGGTGCCGATGCGGCTGCGGCTGCAGGTGGTGACCGCCGATTGCACCCCGGTGGAGGGCGCACGGGTGGATGTCTGGCATTGCGACGCGCTCGGCAACTATTCAGGCTATGCCACGCAGGGCAGCGACGGCACCAATGACACCAGCGATTTGACCTTCCTGCGCGGTACGCAGGCCACGGGCACCGACGGGGTGGCCGAGTTTCGCACCATCTATCCCGGCTGGTACCGGGGCCGGACCACCCACGTGCACTACAAGGTCTTTCTCGACGAACGCACGGTGCTGACCAGCCAGATCTTCTTTCCCGATGCGCTGAGCCAGTATCTCTTCCAGTCGGTGAGCCCGTACAACGAGCGCAGCGGTGCCGAGCGCGACACGATGAACACCAACGACGGTATCGCCAAGCAGGCGGGCGAGGGGGCCTACGCCTCGATCCGCGAGCAGTATGAGTACTATGACGCGGCGCTGGTGGTGGGGATCGACCCCGAGGCGACCTCGAGCGAGGGCATGGGCGCGGGCGGCCCCGCCGGGGGTCCGCCGCCGTCCGGAGAGCGCCCGGACGGCCCGCCGCCGGATGGCATGGGCGGCGCGCAGGAGGGGGAAGCCGCCGAGGTCTTCATCCCCGGCCGCACCGCGACGGACTGAGGCAAATCTCTTCGAAGAGATTTGCAAGAGCCTTCCAAGGCTCTTGGCGGGCGGGTCCGAACGGAGCCGCCCGTCCTCTTTCAGCGGTCGAGCGCGCCCTTTCCCGCGAGGATTTTCGGGCGGAGCTTCTCGATCCGCGCCGTGCGTGTCTCGGACTTCTTCGCGCCACCGATCTGGATCGCGTGGCTTTTCTGCCGTCCCGGTGTCAGCGCGTGGAAGGCTTCGGCCAGTTCCGGGTCGGCGTCGAGCGCGGCAAGCAGCTCCTCGGGCAGTTCGAGCTCGGCCTCCTCCTTCGGAGGCATGAGACCCTGTTCGGCATATCCCTTCGCCTCGGTGAGATAGGCTGCGAGCGTGGGACGCAGCTCTGCGACCCGCGCGGCCGAGGAGAAGCGGATCACGTTCGGATGGCGGGTGTTGCTTCCCTGTCGCTCCAGCACGCCCTCGGGGTCGGTCATCAGCGCGGGGTTGAAAAAGCCTAGCGTGAACGCGCCGCGAAAGGCGCCGATCAGCGCGACGTTGCGCTCGCCCTGCATGTAGACGGGATGCCCCCATTTCGCGGTTTCCCGAAGACCCGAGGCAAGGCAGATCGCACGCAATTCGGCCAGACCCTCGGCCCAGAGCCGGGTGGCGCAGTCCGGCGTGTCAAAGCGCGCGCAGCGTCCGCAGCCGAGGCGGAAGTAGTCGTCGACATCGGTGATCATGTTGGCTCCCGGCGGTGGCTTCTGAAGAGCCTAGCCTGGTGACGCTTGCCTGGCGAGGGGGACGGCGGCCCACATCTTGAGAATGCCGCTGCCGCCTCTCGCGTCGGACGTATCTCCGGTCGGCATCGGTCGCGTTTCGTTGCGAAGTGCGGGGACACTCTCGGCGCTGGTGGCCCCTCAGGCGATCAGCTTCCTGCGCATTGCAGCCGGGCAAACGAAAAGACCCCCGGAGCGTCGCTCCGGGGGTCCATGTCTTGCGGTGCAAGTGGGATCAGGCGTGGATCGCGCCGTCGCCGCAGGCCAGCGCCGCCTCGCGCACCGCTTCCGAGAAGGTCGGGTGGGCGTGGCAGGTCAGCGCGACGTCCTCGGCGGAGGCGCCGAATTCCATCGCCACGCAGATCTCGTGGATGAGATCCCCGGCCGACGGGCCGATGATGTGGCAGCCCAGAACGCGGTCGGTTTCCTTGTCGACGATCAGCTTGACGAAGCCGTCGCCGGCGAAGACGGCCTTGGCGCGGCCGTTGCCCATGAAGGAGAACTTGCCGACCTTGTAGGCGCGGCCCTCTTCCTTGAGCTGCTGCTCGGTCTTGCCGACCGAGGCGACCTCGGGGTGGGTGTAGATCACGCCCGGGATGACGTCGTAGTTCACGTGGCCCGCCTTGCCGGCGATGACCTCGGCGCAGGCCATGCCCTCGTCCTCGGCCTTGTGGGCCAGCATCGGGCCCTCGATGGCGTCGCCGATGGCATAGATGCCCTTCACCGCGGTCTGCCAGTGGCCGTCGGTCTCGATCTGGCCGCGCTTGGTCAGCTTCACGCCGAGCGCATCGAGGCCGAGCCCGTCGGTGTAGGGCGCGCGGCCGGTGGCGCAGAGCACCACGTCCGCCTCGGTGCTGTGCTCGCTCTCGTCCTTGCGCAGCTTGTAGGTCACCGTGGCCTTGCCGCCCTTGGTCTCGACCTTGGAGACGGCCGCGCCCATGGTGAACTTCAGGCCCTGCTTGGTGAGCATCTTCTGGAAGGTCTTCTGCACCTCGGCGTCCATCCCGGGGGTGATGGCGTCGAGGAATTCGATCACCTCGACCTCGGTGCCGAGACGCGCGTAGACCGAGCCCATCTCGAGCCCGATCACGCCGGCGCCGATGACGACCATCTTCTTGGGGATCTTGCCAAGCTCCAGCGCGCCGGTGGAGGTGACGACGATCTTCTCGTCGACCTCGACCTCGGCGCCCGGCACGGAGGCGGGCACGGAGCCGGTGGCGATGATGATGTTCTTGGCCTCATGGACCTCGTCACCGACCTTGACCTTGCCGGCCCCGGGGATCGAGCCCCAGCCTTTCAGCCAGTCGACCTTGTTCTTCTTGAACAGGAACTCGATGCCCTTGGTGTTCTGGCCGATCACGTCGTCCTTGTAGGCGAGCATCTGCTTCCAGTCGACCTTGGGCGCGGCGCCCTTGAGGCCCATCTTGGCGAAGTTGTGCTCTGCCTCGTGCAGCTGGTGCGAGGCGTGCAGCAGCGCCTTCGAGGGGATGCAGCCCACGTTCAGGCAGGTGCCGCCGAGGGTTTCGCGGCCCTCGACGCAGGCGGTCTTCAGGCCGAGCTGGGCGCAGCGGATGGCGGCCACGTAGCCGCCCGGTCCGGCGCCGATCACGATGACGTCGTATTGTGCCATTGGGGTCTCCTATCGGGTCTTTCTGGGGGCACGGGGCATGCACGGGGCATGCGCATCCCGCGCATAGGGGAAAGCAGGGCGGGGAGCGGCGCAGAGGGGGCTCTGCCCCCGTCTGCCAGCGGCAGACTCCCCCGGGATACTTGGGCCTAGAAGAAGGCTCATGGGATCAGGGTCATGGGAACAGCACCAGCAGCAGCATCAGGGCTGTCGCGAGGTAGCCCGCGAACCAGATCAGCGAGCGCCAGGGCGCCCAGCCGAAGAGATAGGCAGGCACATAGGCGACGCGCGCGACGAGGTAGAGCAGCGCGCAGACCGCGGTCAGGCTGTTGCCCTGATCGGTGTAGCTGACGAGGAAGACCGCAATGGCAAAGAGCAGCAGCCCCTCGAAATGGTTGTTCATCGCCCGCTGGGCGCGGCCCGCGCGGCCGGTCAGGCTGCGGCCCTCGTCACGCGGCGAGGCGGCGTAGCGCGGGCCGACCTGGCGTTGCGCAAGCACCGAGAAGAGCGCCATCTGGGCAAGCTGCAGCAGGGTCGCGAGGGTCAGTGCAAGGAGTTCCGGCGTCATGCGGTGCTCAGCATGTGGGACGCGGAGGGCCCGTGACCCAGCGATTGTTCCTGGCCGAGCCAGGCCTGTGCCTTCTCGACGTCATTGACGGAGAAGAGCGCCCAGTGCGCGGTGCTGCCCTCGAGCCAGAGCTGGAGCAGGGTGAGCCCGGCATTGGCGCGGGTTTCCGCCTCGGCGTCGAAGCGGCTGCGATCGAAACTGTCGAAACGGAGCAGAAGCTGGTGGCTCATCTTGCCCTCCCTTCGGGGTGTCGCGGGACGCTGGAGCGCCCCGCCCGACTGTCCGGGCGGGGCAGGTCTGTCATGCGGGGCACGGGGCCCCGGCGTGCGGGATCAGAGATCCATCAGCAGGCGGCGCGGATCCTCGAGGGCTTCCTTGACGCGGACCAGGAAGGTCACGGCGCCCTTGCCGTCGACGATGCGGTGATCGTAGCTCAGCGCCAGGTACATCATCGGGCGGATTTCCACCTTGCCGTTGATCGCCATCGGGCGGTCCTGGATCTTGTGCATGCCGAGGATGCCCGACTGCGGGGGGTTCAGGATCGGCGAGGACATCAGCGAGCCGTAGACACCACCGTTGGAGATGGTGAAGGTGCCGCCCTGCATCTCGGCCATCGAGAGCTTGCCGTCACGGGCGCGCTTGCCCTTCTCGTTGATCTCTTTCTCGATCTCGGCGAAGGACTTCTGGTCCACGTCGCGCAGCACCGGAACCACGAGGCCCTGCGGCGTGCCGGCGGCGATGCCCATGTGCACGAAGTTCTTGTAGACCACGTCGGTGCCGTCGATCTCGGCGTTGACCTCGGGGACTTCCTTCAGGGCGTGCACGCAGGCCTTGGTGAAGAAGGACATGAAGCCGAGGCGCACGCCATGCTTCTTCTCGAAGAGGTCCTTGTACTGGCTGCGCAGCGCCATCACCTCGGTCATGTCCACCTCGTTGTAGGTGGTCAGCATGGCCGCGGTGTTCTGCGCGTCCTTGAGGCGCTTGGCGATGGTCTGGCGCAGGCGGGTCATCTTGACGCGCTCTTCGCGGGCGGCGTCCTCGGCGGCCACCGGGGCGCGCGGTGCTGCGGAGGGCGCGGCAGCGGCCGGGGCCGACTTGGCAGCGGCGAGCGCGGCGGAGACATCATGCTTCATGATGCGGCCGTCCTTGCCGGAGCCGGTGACCTGATCGCGGTTGAGGCCGGCCTCGGCCATCGCCTTCTTGGCGGCGGGGGCGTCCTCGACGTCTTTGCCATCTGCGGCCGGAGCGGCTGCCGGGGCTGCCGCGGGGGCGTCGGCCGGAGCTGCGACGGCACCTGCGCCGCCGAGCACGGCGAGCTGGCCGCCGGCCTGAACGGTGGCACCTTCCTCGGCGAGGATCGCGGTCAGCGTGCCGGATGCCGGCGCGGGGACCTCGACCGAGACCTTGTCGGTCTCGAGCTCGCAGAGCATCTCGTCGGCGGCGACGGTGTCACCGACCTTCTTGAACCAGGTGGCGACGGTGGCTTCGGAGACGGATTCGCCCAGCGTGGGGACCATCACCTTGACCTCTTCGCCGCCCGAGGAGGCGGGTGCTTCGGCGGCCTTGGCCGAGGGGCGTTCCTCGACCTGCTCGGCGCCGGCTTCGCCCGCGGGGGCGACATTGGCGAGCAGGGCGTCGACGCCCACGGTGTCGCCTTCCTTGGCCACGATGTCGGCGAGCACGCCGGCGACCGGGGAGGGGACCTCGACGGTCACCTTGTCGGTCTCGAGCTCGCAGAGCATCTCGTCCACGGCGACGGCGTCACCGGGCTTCTTGAACCAGGTGGCCACCGTGGCTTCGGTCACGGATTCACCCAGCGTGGGGACGCGCACTTCGGTCGTCATCGCTTCATTTCCCTTCGATGGTCAGCGCTTCGTTCACAAGCGCCTCTTGCTGTGCCTTGTGCTGGCTGGCCAGACCCGTTGCGGGCGAGGCCGAGGTGGCGCGACCGACGTAGACCGGCCGCTTGTGCGTGGCGTCGATACGCCCCAGCACCCATTCGATGTTGGGCTCGATAAAGGTCCAGGCGCCCTGGTTCTTGGGCTCTTCCTGGCACCAGACCATCTCGGCGCCCTTGAAGCGTTCCAGCTCCTTGACCAGCGAGATCGCCGGGAAGGGGTAGAACTGCTCGATCCGCAGCAGGTAAACATCTTCGATGCCGCGGGCGTCGCGCTCTTCGAGCAGGTCGTAGTAGACCTTGCCCGAGCACATCACGACGCGCTTGATCTTGTCGTCCGACACCAGCTTGGTTGCGCTCTCGCCCGATTCCGCGCTGTCCCAGAGGACGCGGTGGAACGAGGAGCCGGTGACGAAGTCCTTCGCCTCGGAGACCGCCAGCTTGTGACGCAGGAGCGATTTCGGCGTCATCAGGATCAGCGGCTTGCGGTAGCTGCGGTGCAGCTGGCGGCGCAGGATGTGGAAGTAGTTCGCCGGGGTCGAGCAGTTCGCCACGATCCAGTTGTCCTGGCCGCACATCTGCAGGAAGCGCTCGAGGCGTGCCGAGCTGTGCTCGGGGCCCTGGCCCTCGAAGCCGTGCGGCAGCAGGCAGACGAGGCCCGACATCCGCAGCCACTTCGATTCACCCGACGAGATGAACTGGTCGAACATGATCTGCGCGCCGTTGGCGAAGTCGCCGAACTGCGCTTCCCACAGGACGAGCGAGTTGGGCTCGGCCAGCGAGTAGCCGTATTCGAAGCCCGAGACCGCGTATTCCGAGAGCGCCGAGTCGATGACCTCGTAGCGGGCCTGGCCCTCGCGGATGTTGTTGAGCGGGTAGTAGCGCTCTTCGTTGTCCTGGTTGATCAGGCCGGAGTGGCGCTGCGAGAAGGTGCCGCGGGTGCTGTCCTGGCCCGCCAGGCGCACCGGGAAGCCCTCGGTCAGCAGCGAGCCGAAGGCCATCGCCTCGCCGGTCGCCCAGTCGAAGCCCTTGCCGGTCTCGAACATCTGGCTGCGCGCCTCGAGGAAGCGGCCCACGGTCTTGTGCAGCGGGAAGCCTTCGGGAACGGTGGTCAGCCCCTTGCCGACATCGGCCATGGTTTCCGGCGCGATCGCCGTCTCGCCGCGCTGGTAGTTGCCTTCCTTTTGCGCGTCGAGGTGCGACCAGCGGCCGTCGAGCCAGTCGGCCTTGTTCGGCTTGTAGGTCTTGCCGGCCTCGAATTCCTCGTTGAGGTGCGCCTGGAAGGCGGCCTTCATGTCCTCGATCTCGCCCTCGGGGATGAGACCGTCCTTGACGAGGCGATCGGTGTAGAGCGTCAGCGTGGTCTTCTGCTGCTTGATCTTCTTGTACATGATCGGGTTGGTGAACATGGGCTCGTCGCCCTCGTTGTGACCGAACCGGCGGTAGCAGAACATGTCGATGACCGCGTCCTTGCCGAACTTCTGGCGGAACTCGATCGCCACCTTGGCGGCGTGCACCACGGCCTCGGGGTCATCACCGTTGACGTGGAAGATCGGTGCCTCGACCACCAGCGCGTTGTCGGTGGGGTAGGGCGAGGAGCGCGAGAAGTGCGGCGCGGTGGTGAAGCCGATCTGGTTGTTCACCACGATGTGGATGGTGCCGCCGGTGCGGTGGCCGCGCAGGCCCGAGAGCGCGAAGCACTCGGCCACGACGCCCTGACCGGCGAAGGCCGCGTCGCCGTGCAGCAGCACGGGCAGGACCTGGGTGCGCTCGGTGTCGCCGAGCTGATCCTGCTTGGCGCGGACCTTGCCCAGAACCACCGGGTTCACCGCCTCGAGGTGCGAGGGGTTGGCGGTCAGCGACAGGTGCACCTTGTTGCCGTCGAACTCGCGGTCCGAGGAGGCGCCGAGGTGGTATTTCACGTCGCCCGAACCGTCCACGTCATCGGGCTTGAACGAGCCGCCCTGGAATTCGTTGAAGATCGCGCGGTAGGGCTTCTGCAGCACGTTGGCGAGCACCGACAGGCGGCCGCGGTGCGGCATGCCGAAGACGATCTCCTTGATGCCGAGGCTGCCGCCGCGCTTGATGATCTGCTCCATCGCGGGGATCAGCGACTCGCCGCCGTCGAGGCCGAAGCGCTTGGTGCCCATGTACTTGACGTGCAGGAACTTCTCGAAGCCCTCGGCTTCCACCATCTTGTTGAGGATCGCCTTGCGGCCCTCACGGGTGAATTTCACTTCCTTGCCGTAGCCCTCGATGCGCTCCTTGAGCCAGGCCGACTGCTCGGGGTCCGAGATGTGCATGTACTGCAGCGCGAAGGTGCCGCAGTAGGTACGCTTCAGCACACCCATGATCTCGCGCATCGACGCGACCTGCAGGCCGAGCACGTTGTCGATGAAGATCGGGCGGTCCATATCGGCCTCGGTGAAGCCGTAGGCCTTGGGGTCGAGCTCGGGGTGCGCGTCGCGGCCGTGCAGGCCCAGCGGGTCGAGATCGGCGGCGAGGTGGCCGCGGATGCGGTGCGCGCGGATGATCATCAGCGCGCGGATCGAGTCGAGCACGGCGCGCTTGATCTGGTCGTCGGTGACGGCAACGCCCTTTTCGGCGGCCTTCTCGGCGATCTTCTTGCCGGCGCCCTTCGCCTCGGCGGCGGGCATCATCGGCCATTCGCCGGTGAGCGCCGCGGTCAGGTCGTCGCTCGGGGTCGGCGGCCAGTCGGCGCGTTCCCAGGAGGCGCCCTGCGCCTCGGCCTTCACGCTGGTCTCGTCGTCGCCGAGCTGTTTGAAGAATTCGCTCCATGCCTCGTCCACGGCGGAGGGGTCGTTGGCATAGCGGGCGTACATCTGTTCGAGATATTCCGCGTTCGCGCCCTGCATGAAGCTGAGGGCGTGGAACTGGTCATTCGAGCCTTGATCCGTCATCGTGCGCATTCCTTTCTGACCGATCTTTGAAGCAGCAGGAGGGGGGCCTTTCGGAAAGGCCCCCGTCATGATGCTCCGGGTAGGTTTCGGGCCGGAACCCTGAAGGGGCGCGCGGGGCGGGCGATGCCGCCCCGCGAAGTGTTATTTAGCCCTTGATGGCTTTCATGACAGCTTCACCAAGCGTCGCCGGGCTGTCCGCCACCACGATACCGGCGGATTTCATCGCCTCGATCTTGGATTCGGCGTCGCCCTTGCCACCGGCGACGATCGCGCCGGCGTGGCCCATGCGGCGTCCCGGAGGAGCGGTGCGGCCCGCGATGAAACCGGCGGTCGGCTTCCAGCGGCCTTTTTTCTTCTGCTCCTTGAGGAACTCTGCGGCTTCCTCTTCGGCCGAGCCACCGATCTCGCCAATCATGATGATCGACTGGGTTTCCGGATCGTCGAGGAACATGTCCAGCACGTCGATGTGCTCGGTGCCCTTGATGGGGTCGCCGCCGATGCCGACGGCCGACGACTGGCCGAGGCCCATGTCGGTGGTCTGCTTCACGGCTTCATAGGTCAGCGTGCCGGAGCGCGAGACCACGCCGACCGAGCCACGCTTGTGGATGTGGCCGGGCATGATGCCGATCTTGCAGGCGTCGGGGGTGATGACACCGGGGCAGTTCGGGCCGATCAGGCGCGACTTGCTGTTCACCAGCGCGCGCTTCACCTTCATCATGTCGAGGACGGGGATGCCCTCGGTGATGCAGATGATCAGCTCGATCTCGGCGTCGATGGCTTCGAGGATCGAATCCGCTGCGAAGGGCGGCGGCACGTAGATCACCGAGGCGTTGGCTTCGGTCACGTGCTTGGCTTCGTGGACCGAGTTGAACACGGGCAGGCCGAGGTGCTCCTGGCCGCCTTTGCCGGGGGTCACGCCGCCGACCATCTTGGTGCCGTAGGCGATCGCCTGCTCGGTGTGGAAGGTGCCCTGCGAGCCGGTCAGGCCCTGACAGATGACTTTGGTGTTTTCGTTAACGAGGACTGCCATTGTGGCGTTCTCCTGATTGTCGCTGCGGCGGGCGCAGCCTGAATTCCGGGGAGGGAGCGCCGGGGCGCCCCCAAATACGTCAGCCCTTGACCGCTTTCACGATCTTCTCGGCACCGTCGGAGAGGTTGTCGGCAGCGATCACGTCCAGGCCGGACTCGTTGATGATCTTCTTGCCAAGTTCCACGTTGGTGCCTTCGAGGCGGACGACGAGCGGAACCTGCAGGCCCACTTCCTTCACCGCGGCGATGACGCCCTCGGCGATGACGTCGCAGCGCATGATGCCGCCGAAGATGTTGACGAGGATGCCCTTCACGTTCTTGTCGGACGTGATGATCTTGAACGCCTCGGTCACCTTCTCCTTGGTCGCGCCGCCACCCACGTCGAGGAAGTTGGCAGGCTCTGCGCCGTAGAGCTTGATGATGTCCATGGTCGCCATGGCGAGGCCCGCGCCGTTCACCATGCAGCCGATCTCACCATCGAGGGCGATGTAGTTGAGGTCGTACTTGGAGGCTTCGAGTTCCTTGGCGTCTTCCTCGGTCTCGTCGCGCAGGTTGGCGATATCGGGCTGGCGGTACATCGCGTTGCCGTCGAAGCCGAGCTTCGCGTCGAGCACCTTGAGGTTGCCGCCGGGCATGAGGATCAGCGGGTTGATCTCCAGCATCTCCATGTCCTTCTCGATGAAGGCCTTGTAGAGCTGGCCCATCAGCTTGACGCACTGCTTCATGGCAGCGCCTTCGAGGCCGAGCGAGAAGGCGACGCGGCGGCCGTGGAACGGCTGGTAGCCGGTGGCCGGGTCGACGGAGAACGACAGGATCTTCTCGGGGGTCGAGGCTGCGACTTCCTCGATGTCCATGCCGCCCTCGGTGGAGCAGACGAAGGACACGCGCGAGGTGACGCGGTCGACCAGCAGGGCGAGATAGAGTTCGCGCTCGATGTCCGAGCCGTCTTCGATGTAGATGCGGTTGACTTGCTTGCCGGCCGGGCCGGTCTGGTGGGTCACCAGCGTCTTGCCGAGCATCTTCTTGGCTTCTTCAGCCGCCTCTTCCACCGATTTGGCCAGACGGACGCCGCCCTTCTCGCCAGCTTCGGCTTCCTTGAACTTGCCCTTGCCGCGGCCACCTGCGTGGATCTGCGCCTTGACGACCCAGAGCGGGCCATCGAGCTCGCCGGCAGCGGACTTGGCTTCGTTGGCGCTGAGCACGACACGGCCGTCCGAAACCGGGCAGCCGTATTCGCGCAGGAGCGCTTTCGCCTGATATTCATGGATGTTCATGGAAGACTCTTCCCGTCTTGCTGCGATTTCGCGGCCGGTATACGCGCCTCGTTCGCCTCGTGCGAAGGGATTTTTGGCTTTCGGCGAAGATTTGCGAGATTTTTTGCCGGTTGTGATCACGGCCTCAAAAAGCGTGATCACAAACATGCGCCGCGTAAGATTCTGTTAGCGTCTCACGTCGAAAGAATCAGCGCGCTGCCGCTGCGCGAGGCAGATTGCGAAGCTCGGGAAAAGACAAAGGCCCCGGCGCTTTCGCGACCGGGGCCCGGAATGATCTGGGCCCGGATGGGCCCGCCAGGGCTTATGCCAGGCTGCCGTCGATGCCCTTGCAGGCTTCAACCAGGCCGTTCACCGCGGCGACCGACTTGTCGAACATCTCTTGCTCTTCCTTGTTGAGCTTGATGTTCACGATCTTCTCGATGCCGCCGGCGCCGATCACGGTGGGCACGCCCACGTACATGTCTTTCAGGCCGAACTCGCCGTCGCAATAGGCGGCGCAGGGCAGGACGCGCTTCTGGTCCTTGAGGTAGGCTTCCGCCATCTCGATCGCCGATGTCGCGGGCGCGTAGAAGGCCGAGCCGGTCTTCAGCAGGCCGACGATCTCGGCGCCGCCGTCACGGGTGCGCTGCACGATGGCGTCCAGCTTATCCTGCGTGGTCCAGCCCATCTCGACCAGGTCGGGCAGCGGGATGCCGGCGACGGTGGAGTAGCGGACGGAGGGGACCATGGTGTCGCCGTGGCCGCCGAGCACGAAGGCGGTGACGTCCTTCATCGACACGTCGAATTCGACGGCCAGGAAGTGACGGAAGCGCGCCGAGTCGAGCACGCCTGCCATGCCGCAGACCTTGTGCGCGGGCAGGCCCGAGAACTTCTGCAGCGCCCAGACCATCGCGTCGAGCGGGTTGGTGATGCAGATGACGAATGCGTCAGGAGCGTTTTCCTTGATGCCTTCGCCGACCGATTTCATGACCTTGAGGTTGATGCCCAGCAGGTCGTCGCGGCTCATGCCCGGCTTGCGCGGCACACCGGCGGTGACGATGCAGACGTCTGCGCCCGCGATGTCGGCGTAGTCCTGGGTGCCCTTGAGCTTCGCGTCAAAGCCTTCCGAGGGGCCGGATTCCGCGATGTCGAGCGCTTTGCCTTCCGGGGTGCCTTCCGAGATATCGAAGAGCACGACGTCGCCGAGTTCCTTCAGGGCCGCGAGATGTGCAAGCGTGCCGCCAATCTGTCCCGCGCCGATGAGGGCAATCTTGGGTCTGGCCATGGATCTGTTCTCCGCTCCATTTGTGAAGTCCGCCGCTTGCGTAAGGTCTCTGCCGCCGACGCGCAAGGGCGCTGCAGGGCAGCATCACGGAAGCTCGATTGCTGACCACGCGGCATGGTTGCGATAAATGTATTAATTTTCAATGTAATGCGCTCTGTATGCGAGGGTATGCGTTCCGCGCGTGACGAGCGTCGCCGTGGTCGAAAGCGCTGCAACCTCTGGGCGCAAAATGCCGCATTCACGGGCAGCCGGGCGATTCTGCTTCCGCGGCGAGGCGCCAAGAGCGCTCCGGGTCAGCCTCGCCCGTTGCGTTTTGTGAGGTAGGTCTCGAGTTGCACCAATGCGTCATGGATCAGCACTGCGAAGAGGCCGACGATCAGCCCGCCCTGAAGCACGAAGGCGGTGTTGCTGGTGAGAAGCCCGGCGATGATCACCTCGCCGAGGGTGCGCGCAGCGACCGTCGAGCCGATTGTTGCCGTTCCGAGGGCGATGACCACCGACAGGCGGATGCCGCCGAGGATCACCGGCATGGCCAGCGGCAGCTCGACCCGCCAGAGTCTCTGCCAGCGGTCAAGGCCAAGCCCGCGTGCGGCCTCCATCGTGGCGGCGGGCAGGGTCGAGAGGCCGGTCATCGCGTTCTCGAAGATCGGCAGCAAGCCGTAGAGGAAAAGCGCCACCAGCGTGGGCCCGGCGCCGAAGCCGAGCGCCGGGACCGCAAGGGCCAGAACCGCGACCGGCGGGAATGTCTGGCCGACGTTGGTGATCGTGCGCGACAGCGGGCGGAAAGCGGCACCGGCGGGGCGGGTGACCAGGATCGCCAGCGTCACCGCCACCAGCGTCGCGGCAACAGAGGCCACTGCCACGAGGCCGAGGTGGCTCAGGGACAGGGACAGAAGCGAACTCCGGGTGTAGATCACCGGCCCCTTCTCCGGCGCGAAGGGCGCGAAAACAGAGGTGAATGCCTCGGGCTTCAGGACCAGCGCCAGCAGCAGCGCGATCAGCGCCACGCGCAGGATCATACCCGGTTTCACGCGTGGCGCTCCGCCCGTGCGCGGATCGCCGCGAGGGTGACGCGCCCGGCGGGAACGCCGTCGCGCTGGATGGGGATCGCTTCGCGCCCGGTCCAGAGGCAGGCGGAGAGGGCTTCGCGCAGGCTGGCGTCGGCGGCAAGGGACGGACCCTCGGCGGGGCCGGTCTCGATCAGCTCGGAGACCGGGATGAGCGAGAGCAGCCGCATGGGCCGCTCGGCGTCTCCCACCATATCCGCAACGAAGGGGGTCGCGGGCTCTGCGATGATCTCCTCCGGGGGGCCGTATTGCACCAGCCTGCCGCCATCCATCACCGCGATGCGGTCGCCGAGGCGGATCGCCTCGTCCATGTCGTGGGTGACCAGCAGGATGGTCGAGCCGAGCTTGCGCTGGATCGTGCGAAGATCCTCCTGCGCGCGGGTGCGGATGATCGGATCGAGCGCGCCGAAGGGTTCGTCCATCAGCAAAAGGTCGGGCCGCGAGGCAAGAGCGCGCGCGACCCCGACGCGCTGCTGCTGTCCGCCCGAGAGCTCTAGCGGCAGGCGGTTGCGGAAAGCGGCGGGCTCCATGCCGAAGAGAGTCAGCAATTCGTCCACCCGCGCGGCGATCTTTTCCTCGGGCCAGCCCAGAAGCTCGGGCACCGCGCCGATGTTGCGCGCCACGCTGTGATGGGGAAACAGGCCGTGGCCCTGGATGGCGTAACCGATGCGGCGGCGCAGCAGGTGCGGTTTGACCGTATGGGTCGGCTCGCCGTTGATGCGGATCTCGCCGGAGGTCGGTTCGACCAGGCGATTGATCATCCGCAAGAGCGTGGTCTTGCCCGAGCCGGAGGTGCCGACAAGCACCGTGATCGTGCCGGTCTCGGCGGTGAGCGAGACGGTATCGACGGCGCGGGTGCTGCCGTAGAGCTTGGTGATCCGGTCGATCTCGATCATGGCAGGGGCTCCGGGATGCGGCGGGCAAGGTCGACGAGGATGTCCATGACGATCGCCGCGACAAGGGCCATGACCACGGTCGGCAATGCGCCCAGCAGGATGAGGTCGGTGGCGGTCTGGTTGAGGCCCTGGAAGACGAAGCTGCCGAAGCCGCCGCCTCCGATCAGCCCGGCTATGACCGCTAGTCCGATGTTCTGCACAAGCACAATGCGCAGCCCGGCAAGGATCACCGGCATGGCCAGCGGTAGCTCGACCTTCCACAGCCGCTGCGCGCCGGTCATGCCCATGCCGCGGGCGGCCTCGATGGCGGCCGGAGGCGTGGCTGCCAGCCCGGTGACCGTATTGGCGACCACGGGCAGCAGCGCGTAGAGCACCAGTGCAATGAAGGCGGGGGCGAAGCCGATGCCGGCGATGCCGATGGCCCGTGCTGCCGGGGAGGCGGCGGCCAGCCAGCCGAGGATCGGGATCATGATGCCGAACATGGCGAGCGAGGGGATGGTCTGCAAGAAGCTCAGCACCGGCAGTGCCGCGCCGCGCAGTGCCGCGTTGCGGTGGCAGAGAATGCCGAGCGGGAAGCCGATCGCCGCCGCCGCGCCGAGCGAGCCGAGCGCCAAGGCGAGGTGGCGCAGGGCGGCACTGCGGAAGGCGTTCTTGCGGCTGGTGAATTCCTGCATGACCGAGAGGTCCGAAAGCGTGCCGGACCAAAGCAGCGCCAAGAGCGCGACCAGCATCAGCGCCAGCAGACCGGCGCGGGCGCGTGGGCCGGGGTTCAACTGAGCCAGCGCATCGGCCATCAGCAGCATCAGCACCAGCAGCAGGCACCAGGCCCCTGCCGCGGGAGAGACGCGGGCGAGGTCCCCGGCGCCGTCGAGCTGGGCGCTGGCCCCTTGCACCAGAACAAAGATCAGCCCCGCGAGCCCGAGCAGGCTGCCACCGAGGCGGCGCAGTGGTGCACCGGCGGGGATGCCAAGGGCAAGACCGGCGGCAAGCGCGACACCGCCTGCAATCACCGAGCCCGATGGGGCACAGTCCCAGAACATGAGCCCTTCGCCTGCAACGATGCGGTTGGCGCGCAGGGTGAGAAAGGGCAGGGCAAGCGCTGCCAGCGCCAACGCCGCGAAAAGCAGGCCAGGCGGTGAGAGGGACCGCCCGCGCTCTGCGCCCGGGTCGGAGGCAGCGGGGATCAGTCCAGCACTCCGGTCTTGGTAAGATAGTCACGGGCCACGGCATCGGCGGGTTCACCGCCAACCTGAATGCGGCCGTTGAGCTCCTGCAGGGTCTCCATGGAGAGGCCTTCGAAGATCGGGTTCAACACTTCGGGGATCGAGGGGTATTCCTCGAGGACCGCGTCGCGGACGATGGGGGTG
The DNA here is from genome assembly GCF_015223355.1 of Salipiger mangrovisoli. Taxonomy (GTDB): domain Bacteria; phylum Pseudomonadota; class Alphaproteobacteria; order Rhodobacterales; family Rhodobacteraceae; genus Salipiger; species Salipiger mangrovisoli. Next base: position 82,409 of record NZ_JADFFK010000016.1, read on the forward strand.
GGCTCGTAGACCGGCTGCACGCCCTTGTCGTCCTTCATGACCTTGAGGCCGGTCGCGCCGACGCCGCCGTCGGTGCCGTAGACCATCGCCGCATTTACCCCCGAGGTGCCGCGCGCCGCGGCCTGGATCGTCGCGGCGGTGTCGCCGCCCGACAGGATCACGGTCTGGTCGTCGGTCAGGGCAAACCCATAGGTCTCTTGCATCGCAGGCAGCACCGCGGGGGAAGAGACGAACTCGGTGGAGGCGGCGAGCTTCACATCGCCCCCGCCCGCGACCCAGCTTCCGAAATCGCTCATCGTGTCGAGGCTGTTCTCCTCGGCGACGGGGCCGGTCACGGCTATGGCCCAGGTGTTGTTCGCCGGGGCCGAGCTGAGCCAGGTGATACCGTTCTCTGCGTCCAGCTCCTTGGCGCGGTCATGGGCGGCGGCGGCATCCTTCCACAGGTCGGCGTCGGCCTCGTTGAAGAAGAAGGCGGCGTTGCCGGTATACTCGGGGTAGATGTCGATCTGGTCGGCGAGGATCGCCTCGCGCACGACCTGCGTGCCGCCGAGCTGCAGGCGCCGCTCGACCGGTAGGCCGGCATCTTCGAGCGCTAGGGCGATCATGTTGCCAAGCAGCCCACCCTCGGTGTCGATTTTCGACGAGACGGTGATGTCGGCCTGTGCGGTGCCCGCGAGGCCAGCGGCAAGGCTGGCGGCAAATATAAGTCGGCAAGTCATGGCGCGTACGGCTCCCTTCCGTTGCGACCTGTCACCTGTGACAGAGTTCCGCATAAAACTTAGAAGGGCAGGGGCGGACGCCAAGTTTTTTGGTCCTCTTTTCGCAAAGAGTGGCCGCGGCGCGGCTTCAGGCGTCGGTTTCCTCTGCCGCGGGGCTTTCGGCGAGGGTTTCGAAGGCGAGACCGCTGGCGACGAGACAGGTGATGCTATTCGTGGTCGTGACGGTGATCGTCCAGCTGCCGGTCTCGTCCGAGGCGAAGAGTTCCATCACGGCGTTGTTGTTGCCAAGTCCGATGGAGTGGCGTGTCTCTCCGTATTTTTCCGCCAGCCGTGCAATCACGATGTCCCGCGGTGCACAGGCTTGGCTCTGGGCGGTCGCCGGCGCAGGCAGCACGGCGATGCCCGCGCACAGAAGCACGGCAAGGCGCGGCGGCGTCAGTCTTCTGGGGGCGGGGCCGCGCTGGGCTGTCGCAGGGTCTGACCTCATCATCATTGCCTTTGCGTTGAGGCGGCGGAGCTTGGTGCCGCTAGGTTGCATGGCGGGTTTTGCGCGGGCGGAAGATCGCGCTTCGTTCCCCTGCCTGGCGCCCTTCTGCGTGGTGTCGTTGCGGTGTCTTCGAGCCTGCAGGGCAAGTCCGAAGGATTGGTTAAGTATGCGCGCACGGCTAAAATCCGCCGCAAAACCGCGCCGGTCCCGACGGATTCTTCTGCGCCGCGGCGCAAAGTGGCTTGCAGTTTTCGGAAAAGAACGGCATCACTTGCGCAACTTTATTGCTCGACGGAGGACGGCATGGAATTCGCGCTTCGGCCCTATCGCTCGGTACTTTACATCCCCGGCTCGAAGGATCGGGCGCTCGACAAGGCGCGCGGCCTAGCGGTCGACGCGCTCATTTTCGACCTCGAGGACGCCGTTGCCCCGGCCGAAAAGGCAGCCGCGCGCGAGACGCTGGCGGCTGCGCTGGGCGTGGGCGGCTACGGCAAACGGACGCGGATCGTGCGGATCAACGGCCTCGACACGGACTGGGGCGAAGCGGATGCGCGGGCCGCCGACGGCATGGATTGCGATGCGGTCCTGTTGCCCAAGGTCGAGGACCCGGTGCAGCTCGACGCGCTTGCGGCGCTCACCGACAAGCCCCTCTGGGCCATGATGGAAACGCCGAAAGCCATGCTCAACGCGCAGGCGATCGCTGCGCATCCCAGGCTGGCGGGCATGGTCATGGGCACCAATGATCTGGCCAAGGAACTGAACTCGCGCTTCCGCGCTGACCGGCTGCCGATGCTGACCTCCTTGCAGCTCTGCCTGCTGGCGGCCAAGGCGGCGGGCTGCGTGATCGTCGACGGTGTCTACAATGCCTTCAAGGACGACGAAGGCCTCAGGGCCGAATGCGACCAGGGACGCGACATTGGCTTTGACGGCAAGACCTTGATCCACCCGGCGCAGGTCGAGATCGCCAATGCCGCCTTTGCCCCCTCCGAGGGGGAGATCGCGCTGGCGCGGCGGCAGATCCACGCCTTCGAGCAAGCGGAGGCGGCGGGGCAGGGAGTTGCCGTCGTTGACGGCAAGATCGTGGAGAACCTGCACGTGGTGACAGCGAAATCGGTGCTGGCCAAGGCCGACGCCATTGCCGCCATGGGGGCTTGAGGGCAGGGTCGGGTCAGGTTCGGCAACAGGAGATCCCCAATGCTGCTTCTGATTCTAGGCGTCGCGCTCTTTTGGGCGGCGCATCTGTTCAAGCGCTTCGCTCCCGAGGCGCGCGCGAAGATGGGCAGCGCGGGCAAGGGCGCGGTCGCGCTCGCCCTGCTTGTCAGCGTGCTCTTGATGATCTTCGGCTACCGCATGGCCGATGGAACTTTCTTCTATGGGCGCACCCCGGCCACGGTGGGGATCAACAACCTGCTGATGCTGGCGGCGCTCTATTTCACCTCGCCCGGGCCGAAGAAAGGGGCGCTTTTCTACAAGATGCGCCACCCGATGCTCACCGGCTTCCTGCTTTGGGCCATCGCGCACCTCATGGTGAATGGCGACACGCCCTCCTTCGTGCTGTTCGGCGGGCTCGGCATCTGGGCGCTGGTCGAGATGAGCACGATCAACCGCACCGAGCCCGAGTGGACTCCGCCCGCGAAGGGCGAGATCAAGAAGGACCTGATCTTCGTCGCGGCGAGCGTTGTGCTGCTCTTCGTGATCGGTGCGATCCACACTTGGCTCGGCTATCCCACCTTTGGATGACAACTACCGGAAATGACCAAATGAAAATCTACCGACTGCTGACCGAGGACGACACCTCGGCCTTCTGCCACAAGGTGTCCGAGGCCCTGAGCAAGGGCTGGGAGCTCTACGGCAGCCCGACCTATGCCTTCGATGCGGCCAACGGCGTGATGCGCTGCGGCCAGGCCGTAACCAAGGACATCGACACGCCCTACACGCCGGACATGAAACTGGGAGCCCAGTGATGGCCAAGACCAACCCCGGGCGCTTCTTCGAGGATTACCGCATCGGCCAGGTCATCGACCACGCCGTGCCGCGCACCGTTTCGGGCGGGGAAAGGGCGCTCTACCACGCGCTCTACCCGGCCCGGCATGCGCTCTATTCCTCGGACGAGTTCGCCCGGAGCGTTGGTCTGCCCTCGGCGCCGCTGGACGATCTGGCGGCGTTCCACCTCGTCTTCGGCAAGACCGTGCCGGACGTGTCGCTGAACGCGGTCGCCAACCTCGGCTATGCCGAGGGGCGTTGGCTGAAGCCGGTCTATGCTGGCGACACGCTGCGGTCCTCGTCCGAGGTGATCGGGCTCAAGCAGAATTCCAACGGCAAGTCGGGTGTCGTCTACGTGCGCACGCGCGGCACCAACCAGCGCGGCGAGACCGTGCTGGAGTACTGCCGCTGGGTGATGGTGCGGAAAAGGGACCTGGACGCCCCTGCGCCCGAGACGGTCCTGCCCGACCTGAAGAAGGTGCTCGCCCCCGAGGATCTGGTGATCCCCGAGGGGCTGGACTTCAGCAATTACGATTTCACCCTCGCCGGAGAAACGCACCGCTGGGGTGACTATGCGGTCGGCGAGCAGATTGACCACGTCGACGGGGTGACCGTCGAGGAGGCCGAGCACATGCTCGCCACCCGTCTCTGGCAGAACACCGCCAAGGTGCATTTCGACGCCACCCAGCGCGAGGACGGCAAGCGGCTGATCTACGGCGGCCATGTCATTTCGCTGGCCCGCGCGCTCAGCTTCAACGGGCTTGCAAACGCGCAGATGATCGTCGGCCTGAACGGCGGCGCACATGCAAACCCTTGTTTTGCAGGGGATACCGTCCGGGTCTGGTCCGAGGTCCTGGACAGGGCAGAGACGGCAGTGCCGGGTGTCGGGGCGCTGCGTCTGCGACTTGTCGCCACCAAGGGCGGCGCGCCCTTCGTGCTCAGGGACGCGGAGGGGAAATACCTGCCCGATGTGCTGCTCGACCTCGATTACTGGGCGCTGATCCCGCGCTGATCTGACGCAGGGTCGGCCGGCGGCGCGAAGGTTGAGTCGCCTCGCTGCGGTGCGGAAATCCGACTTAAACGCTTAGGAATAAGGTATCTCTGCGGAGAAACCCGTTAGCGTCGAAAATGTGATCACGCTTTTTCAAGTGTGATCACGTATTGCGATCATTTTTTGGAATTGGGTGGAAAAAACACGCCCAAGCCCCGTGCAGCCGCGTGACAGGGCGGGGCAAGAGGCGCTAGAAACCGGCCACAAGGGAACCGAAAAGGACAAGCCATGGCTGAAGAGAACCGGATCCAGCGCCCGCTCTCCCCCTTCATGATCGGGCCGTATTACCGACCGCAGCTCACCTCCATGAGCTCCATCCTCACCCGCATCACCGGCAACGCGATGATCGTCGCGGTCTTCCTCATCGTCTGGTGGCTGCTCGCTCTGGCCTCGGGGCCGGAGGCATTCGCCACCGCCGAATGGTGGATCACCAGCTGGGTGGGCAACCTCGTGATGTTCCTCTCGCTCTGGGGCATCTGGTACCACTACCTCGCCGGTCTTCGGCACCTGATCTTCGACGCGGGCAAGGGGCTCGACATTCCGACTGCCGAGAAGCTCGGCTGGATCTGCGTCTACGGCTCGGTGGTTCTGACCATCCTGTCCGTGATCATTTTCTGGATCTGAGGGAGACGACAGACATGCGTTACCTGACCGACCGCAAGCGCGCCGTTGGCAAGGGCTCGGCCCATTCCGGCGCGGAACACCACTGGCACATGATCGTCAGCGCCGTCGCGCTTGCCTTCATGGTTCCGACCTTCCTCTTCATCTTCGGCAACGCCCTCGGCTCCGGCTACGAGGCCGCGCTGGCGACCTTCCAGAAGCCCTTCGTGGCGATCCTGACCGGCCTCGTGCTGGTTGTCGGCCTGCAGCACTTCCAAAAGGGCGCCCGCATCATGCTCGAGGATTACACCTCGGGGAGCGCGCGCAAGCTGCTGATCATGCTGGTCATCGGCCTGTGCTGGGCGCTGACCGCTGCCGGCCTCTTTGCGCTCGCCAAGATTGCCCTCTGAGAGAAAGACTGAAAGATGGCTGCATACGAATACGAGACGCATGACTATGACGTTGTGGTTGTGGGGGCCGGCGGCGCCGGTCTGCGCGCCACCCTCGGCATGGCAGAGCAGGGCCTGCGTACCGCCTGCGTGACCAAGGTTTTCCCGACCCGCTCGCACACCGTTGCGGCGCAGGGCGGCATCGCCGCCTCGCTGGCGAACATGGGCCCGGACAACTGGCAGTGGCACATGTACGACACGGTGAAGGGGTCCGACTGGCTCGGCGACACCGACGCGATGGAATACCTCGCCCGTTCGGCCCCCGCCGCGGTCTACGAGCTCGAGCACTACGGCGTGCCCTTCTCGCGCACCGAGGAAGGCAAGATCTACCAGCGCCCCTTCGGCGGCCACACCACCGAGTTCGGTGAAGGCCCCGCCGTGCAGCGCACCTGCGCCGCGGCCGACCGCACCGGCCACGCCATCCTGCACACGCTCTATGGCCAGTCGCTGAAGAACAACGCCGAGTTCTACATCGAGTATTTCGCCATCGACCTGCTGATGGAAGACGGCGTCTGCAAGGGCGTGCTGTGCTGGAAGCTCGACGACGGCACCTTCCACGTCTTCAACGCCAAGATGGTCGTGCTGGCCACCGGCGGCTACGGCCGGGCATACTTCTCGGCCACCTCGGCGCACACCTGCACCGGTGACGGCGGCGGCATGGTGGCCCGTGCGGGTCTGCCGCTGCAGGACATGGAGTTCGTGCAGTTCCACCCGACCGGCATCTACGGCTCGGGCTGCCTGATCACCGAGGGTGCCCGCGGTGAAGGCGGCTACCTGACCAACAAGGACGGCGAGCGGTTCATGGAGCGCTATGCGCCCCAGTACAAGGACCTCGCGCCCCGCGACTACGTCTCGCGCTGCATGACCATGGAAATCCGCGACGGCCGCGGCGTGGGCGAGCATGGCGACCACATCCACCTGAACCTCTCGCACCTGCCCAAGGAAGCGCTCGCCGAGCGTCTGCCGGGCATCTCGGAAAGCGCGAAGATCTTCGCCGGTGTGGACGTGACCAAAGAGCCGATCCCGGTTCTGCCGACCGTGCACTACAACATGGGCGGCATTCCCACGAACTACTGGGGCGAGGTGCTGAACCCGACCGCCGAGAACCAGAATGCCGTCGTTCCGGGCCTGATGGCCGTGGGCGAGGCGGGCTGCGCCTCGGTGCACGGGGCGAACCGCCTTGGCTCGAATTCGCTGATCGACCTCGTGGTCTTCGGTCGCGCCGCCGCGATCCGCGCCGGCGAGGTGGTGGACCGTGCGGGGGCCGTGCCGACCGCGCCGAAATCGCAGATCGACAAGGCCTTCGACCGTTTCGACGGCGTGCGCAACGCTTCGGGCGCGATCCCGACCGCCGATCTGCGGCTCGAGATGCAGCGCACCATGCAGGCTGACGCTGCGGTGTTCCGCGCCTCCGAGACGCTGAAGGAAGGCAAGGAAAAGATGACCGAGATCGCCGGCAAGATGGGCGACATCAAGGTCACCGACCGCTCGCTGATCTGGAACTCGGACCTGATGGAAAGCCTCGAGCTGACCAACCTGATGCCGAATGCCATCGCGACCATCGTCGGTGCCGAGGCGCGCCACGAGAGCCGTGGTGCCCATGCGCACGAAGACTTCGCGAACCGCGATGACGAGAACTGGCGCGTTCACACCATCAGCCGCGTCGAGGGCAACAAGGTCGAACTCAGCTACCGCCCGGTGGTTGTCGACCCGCTGACCACCGAAGCCGAAGGCGGCATCTCGCTGAAGAAGATCGCGCCCAAGGCGCGGACGTTCTGATGCGGATCGCACTCGGCCTCGTCCTCGTGCTGGCGGCCTGTTCGGTCCAGACGCAAGACCAGATTGCGCGGCAGGCCGCGAAATCCACGGTCGCCCGCGTCGTGGCCGACAAGTATCCGGGCCTGCCGGTGGAACCGGCGCTGGATTGCGTGATCGACAATGCGTCCTCCACGCAAATCTACGCGCTGGCCGCCGACAGCGTCACCGGGCCGACCGCGAGCACCGTCGAGGTGGTTTCCGACATCGTCTCGAAGCCCGAGACCCTGACCTGCCTGGCAGCCGAGGGGCTGCCGGCCCTCATCCGATAGGAGAGCGACATGGTTCAATTGACACTTCCCAAGAACTCCAAGATCCGCACCGGCAAGACCTGGCCGAAGCCCGAGGGCGCGACCAACGTGCGGGCGTTCAAGATCTACCGCTGGAACCCCGATGACGGTGAGAACCCGCGGGTCGACACCTACTTCCTCGACATGGACAAATGCGGTCCGATGGTCCTGGACGCGCTGATCAAGATCAAGAACGAGATCGACCCGACGCTGACCTTCCGCCGCTCCTGCCGCGAGGGCATCTGCGGTTCCTGCGCGATGAACATCGACGGGATCAACACGCTGGCCTGCATCTACGGCCTCGACGAGGTCAAGGGCGACGTGAAGATCTACCCGCTGCCGCACATGCCGGTGGTGAAGGACCTGATCCCCGACCTGACGCATTTCTACGCGCAGCACGCCTCGATCATGCCCTGGCTGGAGACCAAGACGAACCGTCCCCAGAAAGAATGGCGGCAGTCGATCGAGGACCGCAAGAAGCTCGACGGTCTTTACGAGTGCGTCATGTGCGCGTCGTGCTCGACCGCCTGCCCGAGCTACTGGTGGAACTCCGACCGCTACCTCGGCCCGGCCGCGCTGCTGCACGCCTACCGCTGGATCATCGACAGCCGCGACGAAGCGACCGGCGAGCGCCTCGACAACCTCGAGGATCCGTTCAAGCTCTACCGCTGCCACACCATCATGAACTGCGCCAAGACCTGCCCCAAGGGTCTGAACCCGGCCAAGGCAATTGCGGAAATCAAGCGCATGATGCTGAATCGCCACGTCTGATCCGCGCCGCGCGATCTGTTGCTAGCGCCGTCTCCGAAAGGGGGCGGCGCTTTCCGTTTCGCGCTGCATGGCCGACGGTTGCGCTGTGCGCAGAGCGTGGTTGCAGGATCGGCGGGTGTGCCGCGGTGCAGAAAGCCCTATGTAGGGACCCGGACGGGAGGAGATCGAGAGATCAAGGATGGACGCTATGATCAGCACTGCAGCTAAGACCGAGACCACCGCCCGTGAAGCCCTCGACGCGCTCGAGCAGGCGTTTGCCTACTACCAGCCCGAACCCGTGCTCGTGCATGTCGCACATAAGGATGTGACCGCCGATCTGGGCACGCTGGACTACTACCGCGCCGCCTGAGGCTGGCCGCCGATGGCAGGATGCGCTAGGGTCCGGCCCATGCGCAACCTCCCCTGCACAGGACCGACCGATCGAGGCCCCCGGTGATTTTCGCGGGGGTCTTTGTCGTTGCGGTGGTTCTGCTGCTGGTCTTCAATTATCGGCACGGTGACACCCGGCTGTGCCGTTGGCGCGAGCGCCGAGGCGCAGGGGACAGCACCTGGACCTGCGTGCACTGCGGGGCCACCGCGCAGGGACCGAGGGGCGAGACGCCGCGGGTCTGCCAGCGCACCGGACACGCGCGCTAACCCGGAGCTGGCGTCGAGGGGGCTCCGCCCCCGTCCGCTGCGCGGACTCCCCCGGCGTATTTGGAAAGAGAAGAAGGGCGGGGCTTGCGTGCGTTGCGCGCGTGGGGTCATCTGACGGCAAAGAGGAGCCAAGACATGACCCAAGCCCCCGAAGATGCGGATTCACGCCGCGCGGTTGCGCCGGTGATCTGCTATCCCACCGACACCCTGCCGGAAGCAGACATGGCGCTCTACGCCGCGGCTCTGGCCGGCGCGGAACTGGTCGAGACCGTGGTGGCCGCGCCGCGCGATGCCTGCAGCTTTCGGGTGCCGGCGGGCGGCTTTTTCCGCATCCGAAGCGTCGAGGCACCGCAGGTGGGCGATCTCAACCTGTGGAACGCGAACGACCTGTCGGAGCGCTTCTACTCGGGCAAGACGCGGGCGTTGCACGGCACCCACCTGAGCACCGGCGAGCGGATGTGGTCTTGCTTCCCGCATCTGCGCCCGATGGCGACCATCGTCGAAGACAGCCTCGACTGGTATGGGATCGACGAATTCGGCGGGTCGGTGCACGACGTGATCGGCACGCGCTGCGATCCCCACACGCACCACCTGCTGAGCGGCGCGCAGTACCATCATTGCTGCCACTCCAACCTGACGCGCGCGCTGGCCGAAGCCACGGGGCTTTCCGCCGAGGCGGCGGCGCGCGAGGTGCATGATGTGCTGAACGTCTTCATGTGCACCGGTTTCACCCGCGACACCGGCCAATACTTCATGAAAGCCAGCCCGGTGCGTCCGGGAGACCATCTGACCTTCTTTGCAGAGATCGACCTGCTGGGCGCGTTGAGCGCCTGTCCGGGCGGCGACTGCGGCAGTGAGCACAGCTCGGACGTGGCGCGTTGCGCGCCGCTGGAGGTGGACATCCTGCGGGCGCCGGACGCGCTTCTGGCGGGTTGGCACGCACCCGCGCGCAATGGCTACGACGGCAGCCACGGGATGTGAGGGAGTGAGCACTTGCAGGGTGAGCGGGGCTTCTGCCCCGCCCTCCTGTCAGGCGAAGGCGGCTTCGAGCGCGACCTCGACCATCTCGGCGAAGGACCTCTGCCGGTCTTCGGCCGGCAGCGCCTCGTGGGTGAGGAGGTGGTCCGAGACCGTGAGCACGGCCAGCGCGCGCACCCCGTGGCGGGCGGCGAGGTTGTAGAGCTCGGCGGCTTCCATTTCGACGCCGAGAATGCCGTGCCGGGTCATGATCTCGTTGAGGTCGGGGCGCTCGTCGTAGAAGACGTCGGCGGAATAGATCCCGCCAACATGCGTGGTCGCGCCGATCCGCGCGGCGGCGTCGGCGGCTGCGCGCAACAGGCCGTAGTCGGCACAGGGCGCGAAGTTCAATTCGCGGAAGATCCCGCGGGAGGGGGTCGACAGGCTGCTTGCCGTCATCGCGAGGATGACATCGCGCACCGCGACGCTTTCCTGCATCGCGCCGCAGGAGCCGATGCGGATCAGGGTCTTCGCCCCGTAGTCCCGGATCAGCTCGTTGGCGTAGATGGACAGGCTGGGCATCCCCATGCCGGAGCCATGCACGGACACGCGGTGCCCTTTCCAGGACCCCGTGAAACCATACATGCCGCGCACCCGGTTGACGCATTCTGCGTTGTCCAGAAACGTTTCCGCCACCCATTCCGCGCGCAGCGGATCTCCGGGCATCAGCACCGTTTCGGCGATATCGCCGGGTTTTGCTCCGATATGGACCGTCATCAGAGGGCGAGGTCCTCGATCGACTTGCCGTCTTCGAGCGCGTCAATCACCCAGTTCGGCTTGCGGCCACGCCCGGTCCAGGTTTGCGCCGGATCCGCCGGATTGGCGTATTTCGGTGCGCCCTTGGAGCCCTTGGTGCCGCCGGCTGCAATGATTTCGTCGAGCGAGTATCCGAATTGCTTGGCGACTTGCTCGGCTGCGCGCTTTGCTTCGGCCTTGCGGCGCGCGTCTATTGTAACCAGAGCTTTCTCTACGTCAGCCTGCAGCTGCTTCAACTCGTCTTTTGACAGGGTATCAAGGTCAATATTCACGATAGTCTCCGTTTTCTGTGCCATAAAAATTCGGCAATCGGAGCATTTCTGCAAGGCATGGCTTTGTGTCAATTGAACTTTTCGCGTATTTCCGCTGGCGGCTGTCCACCTGTAACGTGAACAGCCGTATCTTTTTGCAACCCATGCGCGGATTGACGCTTATTGCGCGGCCGCACGGGCCGGATCGGCAAGGGAGACAATGTCTTTCATGATCTCGTTCAGTTCGAAATCCTTGGGTGTGTAGACCCTTGCAACTCCCAGTGCTTTCAGCGCCTTGGCATCTTCATCCGGGATGATGCCGCCGACAACGACGGGGATATGCTCCAGGCCTTCGGCATGCATCCGCTGCATCATATCCTCGATCAAGGGAATGTGACTGCCGGAGAGAATGGAAAGCCCCACCACATGCGCACCGTTTTTAGCCTGGCCGACTATCTGCTCCGGGGTCAGGCGGATTCCCTCATATTCTATTTCCATGCCGCAGTCGCGGGCACGAAAGGCGATCTGCTCGGCGCCGTTGGAATGGCCGTCGAGACCGGGTTTGCCGACCAGAAAGCGCAGGCGGCGCCCAAGCCGGTCACTGACCGCATCCACCGCGGCGCGCAGTTCGTCCAGGCCTTCGGTGCGGTTCGAGACTCCCTTGGCCACTCCGGTGGGGCCGCGATACTCGCCGTGCACGGCGCGCATCTGATGCGCCCATTCTCCGGTGGTCACCCCGGCTTTTGCGCAGATGATCGAGGCAGGCATGACATTTGCACCCGAAGCTGCCGCGGCGCGCAATTCGGCGAGCGCCGCTTCAACCGCGGCGGCGTCTCGGGCTAAGCGCCACTGCTCGAGGCGCGCGATTTGCTCGGCTTCGACCGCGGGGTCCACGAGCATGATGCCGCCGTCTTCGCCAACCAGCGGAGACCGCTCGGCCTCGGTCCATCGATTCACGCCGACCACGGTTGTCTCATTGCGCTCGATTCTACCGAGCCGGTCCGCATTCGCATCGACGAGCCGCGATTTCATGTAGTCGATCGCGCCAATGGCGCCGCCCATAGAGCCGATATTCGCCAGTTCAGCGCGCGCGCCGTCCTTCAGCGCCGCGACCTTTCGGTCCACCGCCGGATTGCCATCGAACAGGTCGTCGAATTCCAGAAGGTCGGTCTCGTAGGCGAGGATCTGCTGCATCCGCATCGACCATTGCTGGTCCCAGGGACGTGGCAACCCAAGCGCTTCGTTCCAGGCCGGCAATTGCACGGCGCGGGCGCGGGCGTTTTTCGACAGTGTCACTGCCAGCATCTCAATGAGAATACGGTAGACATTGTTTTCCGGCTGTTGCTCGGTCAGACCAAGGCTGTTGACCTGCACTCCGTAGCGAAAGCGGCGGTATTTCGGATCCGTGACGCCGTAGCGCTCCTGCAGGATTTCATCCCAAAGGTCGACAAAGGCGCGCATCTTGCACATTTCTGTAACAAATCGGATGCCGGCATTGACGAAAAAGCTGATGCGTCCGCAGAGCGCGGGGAAATCCTCGGCGGCAACGCGGCCTTTCAACTCGTCGAGAACATCGCAGGCTGTCGCAAGGGCAAAGGCCAGTTCCTGTTCGGGCGTCGCGCCGGCCTCCTGCAGGTGGTAGGAGCAGACATTCATCGGATTCCACTTGGGAACATGCGTGTAGCAATATTCCGCCACGTCCCCGATCATCTTCAATGACGGTTTCGGCGGGCAGATATAGGTGCCGCGGCTGAGATATTCCTTGATCAGATCGTTCTGCACGGTGCCCTGCAGCTGCGCGGTGTCGGCTCCCTGTTCCTCGGCCACCGCGATGTAGAGCGCCAGCAGCCAAGGGGCGGTGGCGTTGATCGTCATCGAGGTGTTCATCTGTTCCAGCGGGATCTGGTCGAAAAGTGCGCGCATGTCGCCCAGGTGGCAGACCGGCACGCCGACCTTGCCGACCTCGCCGCGCGCCAGCACGTGGTCGCTGTCGTAGCCGGTCTGCGTCGGCAGATCGAAGGCCACGGACAGGCCGGTCTGCCCCTTGGCGAGGTTCGCCCGGTAGAGGGCGTTCGAGGCGCTGGCGGTCGAATGGCCGGCATAGGTGCGGATCAGCCAGGGACGGTCGGGCTGGCGCGGGCTGGTGCTGTCTTTCATGTCATCCTCCCTCGGACGGCGCGATTCTTGCGAGCAATCATCTTGCGATTGGATGTGGATAGGAGAAATAAAATGTCTCGTCAATTCGCCGCATCGCGGCGGGCGCGCGTGGCTGCAGTGCAGCGGGCGCAGGTTCGTCCGGATCCCACTATACATGCGTTTGACTGGCTGGGCGCTGAATTTTTCTGCATCCGCGAAGTTATAAAATTTCTCAGGTGTCGCGGTTAGAGTTGCAATATTGCGCGATGGATTGTATTCCGATGGGGAGGAGCCCCGCGATTCTGCACTGCGGCGCGGGCGATGCAGGAGTGAGGAAGGAGGCCATGATGGCGCTCGACAGCAAGACCGAGATCGCGCCCTACAACGCACCGGTGAAGGACCTCTACGAGATCGGCGAGATGCCCCCGCTCGGCCATGTGCCGAAGCAGATGTACGCCTGGGCGATCCGCCGCGAGCGTCATGGCGAGCCCGACACCTCCTTCCAGAAGGAGGTGGTCGACACCTGGGAGATCGACAGCTCGGAAGTGCTGGTCCTCGTGATGGCCGCCGGGGTCAACTACAACGGTGTCTGGGCCGGGCTCGGCGTGCCGATCAGCCCCTTCGACGGGCATGGCGCGCCCTATCATATCGCCGGGTCCGACGCCTCGGGCATCGTCTGGAAGGTGGGCGAGAAGGTCACCCGCTGGAAGGTCGGCGACGAGGTGGTCATCCATTGCAACCAGGACGACGGCGACGACGAGGAGTGCAACGGCGGCGACCCGATGTTCTCGCCCAGCCAGCGCATCTGGGGTTACGAGACCCCGGACGGCAGCTTCGCCCAGTTCACCCGCGTGCAGGCACAGCAACTCATGCCGCGCCCGAAGCACCTGACCTGGGAAGAGAGCGCCTGCTATACGCTGACGCTGGCCACCGCCTACCGGATGCTTTTCGGCCACCACCCGCACGAGCTGAAGCCGGGCCAGAACGTGCTGGTCTGGGGCGCCTCGGGTGGACTCGGCTCCTACGCGATCCAGCTGATCAACACCGCTGGTGCCAATGCGATCGGCGTGATCTCGGACGAGAGCAAGCGCGAGTTCGTCATGTCGATGGGCGCCAAGGGGGTCATCAACCGCAACGAGTTCAAGTGCTGGGGCCAGCTGCCCAAGGTGAACACGCCCGAATACAACGAGTGGCTGAAGGAGGCGCGCAAGTTCGGCAAGGCGATCTGGGACATCACTGGCAAGGGCGTGAGCGTCGACATGGTGTTCGAGCATCCCGGCGAGGCGACCTTCCCGGTCTCGGCGCTGGTCTGCAAGAAGGGGGGCATGGTGGTGATCTGCGCCGGCACCTCCGGCTTCAACTGCACCTTCGACGTGCGCTACATGTGGATGCACCAGAAGCGTTTGCAGGGCTCGCATTTTGCCCATCTCAAGCAGGCCTCGGCGGCGAACAAGCTGATGATCGAGCGCCGTCTTGATCCCTGCATGTCCGAGGTCTTCAGCTGGGAGGAGATCCCGGCGGCGCATGTGAAGATGCTGCGCAACCAGCACAAGCCGGGCAACATGGCGGTGCTGGTGCAGGCCCCGCGGACCGGGCTGCGCACTTTCGAGGACGCGCTGGCAGGCTGAGTGGCGAGGGAGGGGGCGCTGCCCCCTCGGCGCTGCGCGCCTCACCCCCGGGATATTTGACCCTAGAAGAAGGCGCGGGCACGTGGCGCTTCTTCTCTTTCCAAATACGCACGGCGGCGCGGCATGGCCGGGCGCGCCCTGCGGTCAGCCGTAGAAGCTTCGGCCGGTGCGCGCCATCTCGGACAGCGTCTCGGGGCAGGCAAAGCGGCGGCCGTAACGCTCTGCCAGCTCTGCCGTACGTTCGGCGGCATAGGGGGCGCCGAGCATGTCGAGCCAGGAAAAGGGTCCGCCCGACCAGGGCGCGAAGCCCCAACCCAGCACCGCCCCCACGTCGCCCTCGCGCACGCCGGGCAGAACATGCCGCTCCAGCGCCCGCACCGCCTCGATCGCCTGCACGAAGAGCAGCCGATGCTGGAGCTCCAGAAGGTCCGGCTGCTCGGTGGCCACCGGCCATTCCGCGGCCAGCCCGTCCCACAACCCGAGGCGTCTGTCGCCCTCATAGGTATAGAAACCGGCACCGGACTTGCGTCCGAGACGCCCGAGATCCGCCATGCGTTCCAGCACCCCGTCCACATCCCCGTCGCGATAGGCGTCGCCCATCGCGACGCGGCTGGCCTGCGCGATCTTCAGCCCCAGGTCGATCGAGGTTTCGTCGATCAGCTGCAACGGTCCCAGCGGCATTCCGGCGAGCCGCGCGGCATTCTCGATCAGCGCCGGGGCCACGCCCTCGCGCAGCAGCCGCAGACCTTCGTTGAGATAGGGGATGATGCATCGGTTGGCGTAGAAGAAGCGCGCGTCGTTGACCACGATCGGCGTCTTGCGGATCGCCCGCACGAAGTCCAGCGCCTTGGCCACGGCGCGCGGCCCGGTGCGGGCGCCCTTGATCACCTCGACCAGCATCATCTTCTCGACCGGAGAGAAGAAGTGGATGCCAAGGAAATTCTCGGGCATCAGCGAGGCTTCGGACAGCTTGTTGATCGGAAGCGACGAGGTGTTGGTGGCGAAGATACAGCTTTCGGGCACGTGGCGCAGCGCCACGCGGGTGACCTCGGCCTTGACCTGAGGATCCTCGAAGACCGCCTCGATGATCATGTCGCAACCGGCCAGCGCGTCGAAGTCGGTGGTGGCGGTGAGCCGGTCCAGCACCGCCTGCTTCTGCGTCGCGCTGGTCTTGCCGCGCAGCACCTCCGCGTCGAGCGAGGCCTCGGCGCGGTCGCGGCCGCTGTCCGCCGCTTCCTGCGTGCGGTCGATCAGCACCACGGGGATCCCCGCCTGCGCCGCGACCAGCGCGATGCCCGCGCCCATCATCCCGGCACCGAGCACGCCGAGCTTCTTCACGGTCTGCGGTGGCACGTCCCCGGGGCGGCCAGCGCCCTTGTCCAGCGCCTCCTTGCCGACGAAGAGCGTCCGGATCATCGCCGAGGAACTGGGGTCGAGCAGCACATGGGTGAACCAGCGCGCCTCGATCCTGAGGGCGGTATCGAAGGGCACCTGCGCCCCCTCGTAGACCGCCGAAAGCAGCGCCCTTACCGCCGGGTAGACGCCCTTGGTCTTGCCGGACACCATGGCCGAGGCCCCGACGAAAGTCATGAACCCCGCCGGGTGGTAGGGCCCGCCGCCGGGCAGCTTGTGGCCCTTGCGGTCCCAGGGCTTCACCAGATCCTCGGGCGCGGCACGCAGCACCCAGTCGCGGGCGGCACCCAGCGGATCCTCGGCGATCTCGTCGATCAGCCCGGCCTTCTGCGCGGCGTCCGGCGCCAGCACCCTGCCTTCGAGAAGATAGGGCGCCGCGCCCATGGCCCCGAACCTGCGCAGCAGCCGGGTGGTGCCGCCGGCACCGGGGAAAAGCCCCACCTTTATCTCGGGAAGGCCAATCCTCGCCTTTGGCTCCGGCGCGGCGAAGATGCGGTGGCAGGCCAGCGCCAGCTCGTAGCCGAGCCCGAGCGCGGTACCGGGCAGCGCGCAGGCGATGGGCTTGCCGCCCCGGTTCTGCGCGTCCATCCCGGCGCGCTCGATCCGGCGCAGCACCGCGTGAAGGCGCATGATCCCGTCGAAGATGCCCTTTGCCGGATCGTCCCCCGCCGCCTCGCGCAGCGCGGCGAGCGTGTTGAGGTCCATGCCCCCGGCGAAGCTGCCGGGTTTGGCCGAGGTGATCACGATGCCGGTCACGGCGGGCTCGGCCAACGCGGCCTGCACCAGCGCGTCGAGCTGGCCGAGCGCCTCGAGGCTCATCACGTTCATCGATTTTCCGGGCGTGTCCCAGGTGATGGTGCAGACACCGCCCTCGGTGCTGGCTGAGAAATCGCTCATGTTCCTTCCTCCCCATCGTGCCGACCCAGTTCCGAGCCGTCGCGGCGACGGTAGACCCGCGTCGCGCCATGGGTCTCGGTCACCAGGTCGTGGTCACTGTAGTGAATGACGTCCGCGCCGCTGCGCGTGCCGATCACCAGGTAGCGCGCCGGGGCGTCCGAGCGGTTCTCGAGCCGGTGGCCGATGCCTTGTCCGGCCGGCCAGCAGGCGCAGTCGCCGGGGCCCATTGGCAGGTCCTCGTCCTCGATCAGCACCAGGGTGCCGCTCAGCACGTAGACCATTTCGTCCTCGTGCTCGTGCCAGTGGCGCCAGCCCGAAGCGGAGCCGGGTGGCAGCTCTTCGATGAAGGCGCCGAACTGCGTCAGCCCGCCGGGGTCCGACAGCAGTTGCACGCCATAGGGGCCGGGGCCGTCGCCGAGCACGCGGTGGCGGCTCGAACGGTGGGTGGTGACGGGTTGCGGATCAAGCTTTGGCATCACAGCCTCTCGATGATCATGGCCACGCCCATGCCAGAGGCAACGCAGAGGGTGGCAAGCCCGGTGGATTTGCCCGCGCGTTCGAGCTCGTCCAGCAGCGTGCCAAGCAGCATTGCCCCGGTGGCGCCGAGCGGGTGGCCCATGGCGATGGCGCCGCCGTTGACATTCACCTTGGCCGGGTCGGCGTCGAAGGCTTGCAGGAAGCGCAGCACGACCGACGCGAAGGCTTCGTTCACCTCGAACAGATCGATGTCGCCGATCCGCATCCCGGCCTTCCGGAGAACGCGCTCGGTGACCGGGACCGGCCCGGTCAGCATGATCGTCGGCTCGCTGCCGACGCGCGCCATGGCGCGGATGCGGGCCCGCGGCTTGAGTCCCATGGCCTCGCCGAACGCCTCCGATCCCACCAGCACGCCTGCCGCGCCATCGACGATGGCCGAGCTGTTGCCGGCGTGGTGGATGTGGCGGATGCGCTCCAGCTCTGGGTAGCGCATCAGCGCCACCGCGTCGAAGCCGGGCATCTGTTCGCCGATCTCCTTGAAGGAGGGCTTGAGCGCCGCAAGGCCCGGCAGATCGGTGTCCGGACGCAGCGCCTCGTCGCGATCAAGGATGGTCAGCCCGTTGATGTCGGTCACCGGCAGGATCGCACGTGCGAAGCGATCTTCCTGCCAGGCACGGGCAGCGCGCCTCTGGCTCTCCAGCGCATAGGCGTCGGCGTCTTCGCGCGTGATTGCGTATTTCGTCGCGATGAGATCCGCGGCAACCCCCTGCGGCACGAAATGCCGGGCCATGGCGAGCGCGGGATCGACCGCGATCGCCGCCCCGTCCGAGCCCATCGGCACCCGGCTCATCATCTCGGCGCCGCCCGCCACATAGGCCTGCCCCATGCCACCGGTGATCTGCGCCGCGGCGAGCATCACCGCCTCCAGCCCCGAGGCGCAGAAACGGTTGATCGACAGGCCGGGAATGCGCTCGTCAAGCCCCGAGGCCAGCACCGCCGAGCGTGCAAGACATCCGCCCTGTTCGCCGACCTGCGTGGCCGTGCCCCAGATCACGTCCTCGAGCACCGGTCCGTCAAGCCCGCAGCGGGCGCGCAGGCCGTCAAGAACCAGCGCCGAGAGCCGCAGCGCGGTGACCTCGTGCAGAGCGCCATCGGGCCGGCCCCGCCCGCGCGGGGTTCGGATCGCGTCGTAGATAAAGGCCTCGGTCATGGCTCCTCCTTCCATGTCGCGCGGGCTGGGTGCCGGGAGCCCGGCGTCCGGTCAAACCCGGTCGGCTGGCGAGCCCGGCATCAGATCGTAGGGGTGTTTCCAGCCCGGCAGCGCCTCGATCCCCGCGAGCCAGCGGTCGATATTCGGCCAGTCGGCGCGGGTGAAGCCGAAGGGCTCGGGATAGTAGAGATAGCCGCAGCAGCAGAAGTCCGCGTGGGTCGGTCCGTCGCCGACCATCCAGGCGCGCCCGTCGAGGTGGGCGTTCAGCACCTCATAGGCCGATTTCAGCCGCGCCTGCGTGAAGGCGATGACTTCGGCCGGGCGCTTCTCCGGCGGCAGGAAATTCATCAGGAACCGCGTCATCCCGGCCTGGCTGCTGAGCTTGTGGTTGTCCCAGAACTGCCAGCGCAGCACCTCACGCGCCTCGGCTGTGGTGGCGCCGCCGAACTTGCCGGTCTTCTCGGTGATATAGTGCTGGATCACCCCCGACTGGCTCAGCGTGACCGCGCCATCCACCAGCACCGGCACTTCGCCCATCTCGTTGACCTGGGAGCGATATTCGGGAGCGCGGGTGGCACCGGCAAAGAAATCCACTTTCACGGGTTCCCAGTCGAGACCCGAAAGATGCAGCGGCAAGGCCGCCTTGTAGGCATTGCCGGATTCTCCGAAACAATAGAGCTTGATGGTCATGCGCGAGGTCTTTCCCTGTAACTTGTGGTGCGGAGCGCCGCGGGGGCTTCGCGCCCCCGCACCCCCGCGGGATATTTGAACCTAGAAGAAAGCAACTTCGGTGTTGGTTGTAACCTGTTCTTAACCATGGTGCGGAAAGACTGTCCCCGCGGTACAGGCTGGGAAGCCGATGACCGCCCTAGGAGAAACCCCGCCGCCAAGCCGGCCGCTTTTTCAGGCGGGCAAGGCGGCGGGGCGGACCGAGTGCAGTCCCGAGAACCCCGGCGCCAGAAGTCGCAAGGGATCTTGGCGCGGACACGATGTGCGGTCCGCCGCGTTCTTCTAGGCAGAAATATCCCGCGGGGGTCCGGGGGCGCGAAGCCCCCGGTCCTTTGCCGGTTCCTTGGCCGCTCGCCCGAAGGACGCATCAGGGACGGCGCGGGTCTCATCGCTTGCGCGCCTCCAGATCCGCATTGAACAGCCTTAGCCGGTGTGCCAGCACCTCGCTGTCGGTCACGCTGTCGAAATTCTCGAACAGGAAGGACAGCGCCTCGCCTTCGTCGAGTCCCGCCGCCGCCGCGAAGCCCCGCAGTCCGCGATACCCATCCTCGGTCATGGCAACCGAGAAGCGGCGGGTGAGACGAAAGCGCTTGGCCATGGGCGGCTCCTTTGCGGCGTGTCGGGCTCAGGGTTTCATTCCGCGGCCCCGGCGTCCAGCGGCAAAGCGGCCACGGCTCCGGCCTCGATGCGGGCGAGATGGAGCGCGGTCGCGGGCAACTGGCGGGACATGTAGTGCCGCCCGGCATCGAGTTTGGCACGGCGCGCGGGCTCGGGCAGGGAGGCGGCGGCGCGGGCCATGCGGGCCCACATGTAGCCCAGGCAGACATGGCCGAAGAGATGCAGGAAATCGCTTGCCCCGGACAGCGCTGCCTCGGGGTCGCCGGCGCCGAAGGCCTGAAGTCGCAGCAGGGCGGACTGCAGGTCCTCCAGCGCGCGGCGCAGCGGAGCAAGGAAGATCTCGTCGAGCGCCTCGGTGGCGTCGGGCTCGTTGGCAAGGCGGTTCATCTCGTCAAGCAGGGCGAGCATCGCCGCACCGCCGTTCGCGCCGAGCTTGCGGGCGACGAGGTCCAGCGCCTGCACGCCATTGGTGCCCTCGTAGATGGTGGTCACCCGCGCATCGCGAAGGATTTGCGACAGGCCCATCTCCTCGATGTAGCCCGCGCCGCCCAACACCTGCTGCGCCGCCAGGCAGCAGTCCACGCCTTTGTCTGACAGAAATCCCTTGATCACCGGCGTCACCAGCGACAGCCGCGCGGCGGCGGCGGCATCGCCGGCGCGGGCGCTGTCGACAAGCTGTGCCCCCCAGAGCGTCAGCGCGCGGGCGCCTTCGGTGAACCCCCGGATGTCGAGCAGCATCCGCCGCACGTCGGGGTGCACGAGGATCGGGTCAGCGGCGGCGTCCGGGCGGGCAGGGGCCCCTGGGGCGCGGCCCTGCGTGCGGCTGCGGGCGAAAGCGAGCGCGCCCTGAAGCGCGCGGTCCGCCTGGGCATAGCCCTGCAGCCCGACGCTGATCCGTTCCTCGTTCATCATGGTGAACATCGCCGCGAGGCCCTGATGCGGGGCGCCCAGAAGCTCGGCCTCGGCCCCGTCATAGACCATCTCGCAGGTGGCATTGCCGTGAAGGCCCATCTTCGCCTCGATCCGTGCGGCGCGGAGCGCATTGCGCGCGCCGGGGCTGCCGTCTGCAGCGGGCAGGCGCTTGGGGGCGATGAAAAGCGACAGGCCCCTCACCCCCTCGGGGGCAAAGGGCAGCCGGGCGAGGACGAGGTGGAGAATGTTCTCGGCAAGCTCGTGCTCGCCCGCCGAAATGAAGATCTTGGTGCCGTAGAGCCGGAAGCGCCCCGCGCTGTCGGGGATCGCTTCGGCGCGGGTGCGGATGAGCCCGAGGTCGGTGCCGCATTGCGGCTCGGTCAGGTTCATCGTGCCGGTCCAGCGGCAATTGGCGAGCTTTGGAAGGTAGAGAGCCTTTTGGGCCTCGCTGCCGTGCGCGGCGATGGCACCATAGGCCCCATGGGTCAGGCCGGCGTGGATGTGGAAGGCCATGTTGGCGGCAGAGAGGATCTCTCCGACGGCGCAGTGCAGCATGTGCGGCAAACCCTGTCCGCCATGTTCGGGCGCGCAGTCGAGCCCGTACCAGCCGCCGGCGCAGACCTCGGCAAAGGCTTCGGGGAAGCCCTCGGGGCTGCGGACAACGCCGTTCTCGAGCCGACAGCCCTGCAGGTCGCCGGTGCGGTTGAGCGGCGCGAGGCGCGCTTCGGCAAGCCGCGCGACCTCGGTGAGGATCGCGGCGCAGGCGGTGCGGTCCAGAGAATCAAAATCGCCCCGGTCGATCTGCAGCACGTCGCAAAGGACGAAGAGCAGATCCGCGACCGGGGCGGTATATTCGGGCATTGCGCCCTGGGGTGCACCCTGGGGTGCGCCATGTGCTGCGCCTGGCATGGGGCCTCCTCTCCCGTCCGCCAAGACCTGCCGAGATCCGAATGCCGGATCAGCCGGCCTTGCGCTCGAGCTCGCGGAGCATCTGTTCGCCCCATGCAAGCTGTTCTTTCAGTTCCTCGATCGCCATGGTCAGATCATCGCGCTGACGGATCATGTCGGCAAGACGTTCTTGGCCGATCTCGTGGCTGCGCGTGATCTGGGTGCGCTGCTGGTCACCCTTGTCATAAAGCTCCAGGAGCTGGCGGATCTCTTCGAGGCTGAAGCCGAAGCGCTTGCCGCGCAGGATCAGTTTCAGCCGGGCCCGGTCGCGCCGGGTGAAGAGGCGCTTCTGCCCTTCGCGGATGGGAAAGAGCAGTTCTTTCTGCTCGTAGAAACGGAGCGTCCGCGGCGTCACCTCGAAGAGGTCGCACATTTCGCGGATCGTCATCAACTGGTCGTCACTCATGTCAGGTCTTCTACCTCACTTCGCGTCAAGATGACGGGTCACCTGCGCCTTTGGAGCGACTCCTACAACTGCCCCCTATCCTTTTGAGACTCGGACGCGGCGTCATTTGTCAATTTACGTAACATCATTAAGCGTCACGCGATGGCGCGAAGAATTTTCTTTCTCTGGTTGCGAGCCGGTTCGGCATGCAGAGCGCGGAATGTATGCCGCCGGGTACGGAACCAAAGCGGTTTCAGCCGCAAGAGGCCACTGATTCGGCCTAATCCCCGAGTTGCTTGAGGGTCAGATCCCGAAGCGCTTTGAGCTCCTCGATCGCCGCATCGAGCTGCCGACGCTGCTCCCCGAGCTGCACCAGCTGGCGATCTGCCATCTCGACCCAGGTGCGCATCTGCGCCCCGGTGCCCTCGCTCTCGTACATCTGGAGCCATTGCCGGATCTCTTCGAGCTGGAAGCCGAACTTCCGGCCGCGCAGGATCAGCGTCATGCGCGCCACCTCGCGCGGGCCATACCAGCGCGAGCGCCCCTCTCGTTCGGGGTTGAGCAGTTCGATATATTCGTAATAGCGCAAGGTTCGCGGGGTCACATCGAACCGCGCGCACATTTCCTTGAAGCTGAGACGTGTCTCGCTCATGGGCCCTCCTGACGTAGCGAAAGGTAATGCGGCACCGCGGCAAGGGCAATGGCTGCCCGGCTTGCGGTGCGCGGGCTCTCGCCGCATAAAGGCGTGAGACAGAAAGGGATATTGGCATGTCCACGGATGCGGTCGCCGGGTTCGACCCCGCGCTCTCGGAAGAGTTGATCCTGCGGCTGCCGCAGGCACGGGCCCTGGGGCTCAAGATCGCCAGTTTCGGCGGCGGTCGAGCCGAGATTCATATGCCTTTCGCCGAGCACCTCGTGGGCGACCCGAAAACCGGGGTGATCCACGGCGGCGCGGTCTCGACGCTGATGGACACCTGTGGCGGTGCCTCGGTCATGGCGCATCCCCTGGTCGAGGGGCACACGGCGACCATCAGCCTGCGCATCGACTATCTGCGTGCGGCGACGCCGGGGCAGGGGATCACCGCCCGCGCCGAATGTCATCACGTGACCCGCTCCGTCGCCTTCGTGCGCGCGGTGGCGCTGGACGAGGACGAGACGCGCCCGGTCGCCATGGCCACCGGCACATTCACCGTGCCGCAGCTCCGCGAGAGCGATGCGGAGGGCGCGGCATGAGCCTTCGCAAGCCCGAGCCGGTGCAGGTCGTCAAGCAGCGCCGCGATCTTGCCCTGCGCGCCTTGGCAGAAGGCGTTCCCTACGTGAATTTCCTCGGCATCACCTTCGACCGCCGCGGCGACGAGCTGACCGGCGTGCTGAACTTCGACGAGAAGCTGATCGGCAATCCCGATCTGCCGGCGCTGCACGGCGGGGTGACCGCCGCCTTCCTAGAGGTGACCTCGATCATCACATTGAGCTGGATGTCCCTCTGGGACGAGGTGGAATCCGGGCGGCTGGATCTTGCATCGCTGGAACAGGGGCGCCTGCCGCGTCTGCCCAAGACCATCGATTTCGCCATCGACTACCTGCGCCCCGGCCTGCCGCGCGATGCCTATGCCCGTGCGAGGGTCACCCGATCGGGGCGGCGTTACGCCTCGGTCCACGCCGAGGCCTGGCAAGATAACCGCGACCGCCCCATCGTGCAGGCCGTGGGCCATTTCCTGATGCCTTCCGAGGAGCGGTGAGATCGCATCCGCAGACCGCAGCGCTCCGATCGACCCCGCGCCCCATGCGCACTATGCCCAAGTGACGATGTCCTCCCAGACGCCTCCCCAGATGCCCGCCCAAACACCCCGCCTGACCCATCGCCGGGTCCTGCAGATCGCGCTGCCGATCCTTCTGTCCAACGCCACGGTGCCGATCCTCGGAGCGGTGGACACCGCCGTGGTTGGCCAGATTCCCAGCCCCGAGCCGATTGCCGCGGTCGGCGTCGGTGCCGTGGTGCTCTCTGCGATCTACTGGATCTTCGGCTTCCTGCGCATGGGCACCACCGGCCTTACCGCGCAGGCGCTCGGCGAGCGGGACAACTGCGAGGTCTCGGCCCTGCTGGCGCGGGCGCTGCTGATCGGTCTTGCCGGCGGGGTCCTGCTGATCCTCCTGCAATCGCTGGTCTTCCAGGTCGCCTTTGCCGTCTCACCAGCCTCCGCCGAGGTTGAGCACATGGCGCAGAGCTACATGCAGATCCGCATCTGGTCGGCACCGGCGGCGGTGGCGATCTACGGCCTTACCGGCTGGCTGATCGCGCAGGAGCGCACCCGCGCGGTGCTGGTGCTGCAACTCGGCATGAACTTCGTGAACGTGGTGCTCGACCTCGCGCTGGTGCTCTGGGTCGGCATGGGGGTCGAGGGCGTGGCGCTGGCCACCTTCGTCGCCGAGTGGACGGGGCTCGGGCTCGGGATATGGCTTTGCCGCGACGGGTTCCTCGGCGCCGGCTGGCGCAACAGGGCCCGGGTCTTCGACCCGGCGCGGCTGCGCCGCATGGCCGCGCTCAACGGTGACATCCTGATCCGGTCGCTGCTGCTGCAGGCCATCATCGTCTCTTTCATGCTTGTCGGCGGCCATTTCGGCGACGTGACGCTCGCGGCGAACCAGGTGCTGATGCAGTTCATGATGATCACCGCCCACACGATGGACGGCTTCGCCTTCGCCGCCGAGGCGCTGGTGGGTCAGGCGGTGGGCGCACGCAACGTGGCGCATCTGCGGCGCAGCGCGCGGCTGTCGGGGCTCTGGTGTGCGCTGGCCGCGGCGCTGCTGGCGCTGTTCTTCCTGGTCGCGGGCCCGTCCCTCGTGCGGTCGATCGCGGCCGATCCCGACGTGCGCACGGCCGCAGGCGTCTTCCTGCCCTGGATGGTGATGTCACCGCTGTTGCAGATCCTGCCCTTCATGCTGGATGGCATCTTCATCGGCGCGACGCGTTCGGCGGACATGCGCAACATGATGGCCGTGTCGGCGATGATCTACGTCGCGGTGCTGCTGCTCGCGGTGCCCGCGATGGGCAACCACGGACTGTGGCTTGCCTTCCAGGTCTCCTTCCTGGCGCGAGGCGTCACCCTGGCGCTGCGCTACCCGGCGCTGGAGCGCTGGGTGGCCCGGGGCGGAACGTGACACCGGCGAGACGCGCAGCGCCGCGATAGCGGCGCGGGCCGACAGCGGAGCACGAGACGTCGCGTGACGTTCAGACGGCGAACCCGCGGGCCCCGCAGCGCGCTCGCGGCCGACGAGGGGATGCTCTCGGATTGGGGCTCCAGGACACATCCCCTTCCGCCATGTCCCCGAAAGCTCCTTTGCCCGGTTCGGCAGGACCCGTCCAGCGCGCGGCATCGACGTACCCGAATTGGCCTTGGATGACCGCGCCGCCGCACGCTCGTGATCGGGGCTACGCAGGACACAGCGCGGGTCCACGGCTTCTTCTCTTTCCAAATACGCCCGTCCGACGCTCGCGCCGGGACCGCGGCTCCGGCAGGAGGAGGTCAGCCTGCGGCGGCCTGCACTTCGGCAACGATGCCGTCGACCACCTGCGCCAGCAGCGCCTCGTCCTCGCATTCGGCCATGACCCGGATCAGCGGCTCGGTGCCCGACTTGCGGATCAGCAGCCGACCGCGGCCCGAGAGCTGTGCCTCGGCCTCGGCGATGGCGCCCTGCACGCTCGCGGCGTCGAGCGGTGTCTGTCCGGCGCCGAAGCGCACGTTTTTCAGCAGTTGCGGCACCGGCTCGAAGTTGCGCGCGAGACGGCTGGCGGGCAAACCGGTGCGCACCATTTCGGCGAGGAACTGGAGACCGGCCATCAGACCGTCGCCGGTGGTGGCGTAATCGGTCATCACGATGTGGCCCGACTGCTCGCCGCCGAGGTTGAAGCCCTTGGCGCGCATCATCTCGACCACGTACCGGTCGCCGACCTTGGTGCGGGCGAGCGTGAGGCCGCGATCGCCGAGGTAGCGCTCGAGCCCGAGGTTCGACATCACGGTGGCGACCAGCGTGCCCCCGTTGAGCCGGTCTTCCTCGGCCCAGCGGCCAGCCATCAGCGCCATGATCTGATCGCCGTCGGCGACGGTGCCGGTCTCGTCGATCAGGATCACCCGGTCGGCGTCGCCGTCGAGGCAGATGCCGACGTCAGCGCCATGCGCCACCACCGTCTCGGCGGCGGTCTGCGGCTTGGTCGAGCCGCATTGGTCGTTGATGTTGAGCCCGTTGGGGTGGGTGCCCACCGGGATCACCTCGGCGCCGAGCTCCCAGAGCACCTCGGGCGCGGCGCGGTAGGCGGCGCCATTGGCGCAGTCGATCACCACCTTCATGCCGTCGAGCCGCATGCCGTGCGGGAAGCTCGACTTCACCCGCTCCTGGTAGCGGAAACGGCCATCGTCGATGCGCTTGGCGCGGCCGATGTTGCCGGCCTGCGCCGGCTCGACGCCCGCCTCGACCAGCGCCTCGATCTCGGCTTCTGCCTCGTCCGAGAGCTTGAAGCCATCGGGGCCGAAGAACTTGATGCCGTTGTCATGCGCGGGGTTGTGCGAGGCGGAGATCATGATGCCGACGTCGGCGCGCATCGAGGGGGTCAGCAGCCCGACGGCGGGGGTCGGCACCGGGCCGAGGAGCAGCACGTTCATGCCCGTCGAGGTGAGGCCCGCGGTCAGCGCGGTCTCGAACATGTAGCCCGAGAGCCGCGTGTCCTTGCCGATCACCACCCGGTGCGTGCCTCCCGCCTCGCGGCGGAAATAGCGCCCGGCGGCGGCGCCGATGGCCAGCGCCATCTCGGCGGTCATCGGGTGCATGTTGGCGGTGCCGCGCACCCCGTCGGTGCCGAACAGCTTGCGGGTCATTCCTGGCCTCCTTCTTCGACGGCCTGCCAGAGCGTCAGGGCCTGGCGCGTCTCGCGTACGTCGTGAACGCGGATGATCTGGACTCCCTGTGCGACGCCTGCAAGGGCGACGGCGATGGAGCCGGGGAAACGTCTGGCGGCCTCGGTCTCGCCCGAGAGCTTGCCGATGAAGCCCTTTCGCGACACGCCGAGCAGGATCGCGCAGCCAAGGCCGTGGAACAGCGACAGCCCGTGCAGCAGCGCGAGGTTCTGCTCCAGCGTCTTGGCAAAGCCGATGCCGGGGTCGACGAGGATCTTCTCGCGCGGCAGGCCGGCGTGTTCCAGCGCGTGGATTTGCGTCTCGAGGAAGTCGTAGACGTCGAGCAGAACGTCCGCGTAATCGGTCTCGGCGCTCATCGTCTCGGGGGTGCCGCGCATGTGCATGACGCAGACGGGCAGGCGGGACGAGGCGCAGAATTCGGTCATCTCGGGGTCGAAGACCAGTCCCGAGACATCGTTGATCAACGTGGCACCGGCCGCGGCGGCGGCGCGGGCGACCGCGGCCTTGCGGGTGTCGACCGAGATCGGGACACCTTTCAGCGCTTCGGTGACCGGCACGACGCGGGCGATCTCTTCTCTGGCCGGCACCTCGGGCGCGCCGGGGCGAGTGCTCTCGCCGCCGATGTCGAGGATGTCAGCGCCATCAGCGAGCATCTGGCGCGCGCGGGCGACGGAGTCCGCCACCGAGGCGTCGCTGCCGCCATCGGAGAAGCTGTCGGGTGTGACGTTGAGGATGCCCATGATGCGGCTGCCGTCCATGGGCAGTCCCGCGACGGGCTCACGCGCGGCGGTGAGCCGGGCCAGAACGTCCTGAGGGACCTCCGCGGCCACCACCACCTTCACCGCCTCGCCGCGGGCATGTCGGGCGCAATGGGTGAACCAGCGCGGCCCCCCGGCAAGCGGCAGGGCACCTTCGGGGCGGGTGTGTCCGGTCTGGACGAGGGGGCGGTATCGCGCGGTCATTAGCCGTCTCTGCCCGATGACGGCCATCTTGGCAAGCCGGGGGGGAGGGTGCTCAGAGCGTGGTATGTCCGACTGTTACAGCCCGCGCCGGAACCGTCACGCCGGCGGGCGGCTCTTCGCCGATCAGCACCAGTTCGCAGGCCTCCATCAGCCCGGCGAACCAGCCCGCCAACTCGGCGGGATCCTCCGGGTGAGCGGCCTGTCCGGCGGGTGTGTCGAGCACGATCTTCGACGGAGCCCAGATGCAGCTCTGGCCGTTCTTCATCGCCCAGTCGAGCTCGGTGCGGGTCGCGACCACCTTGGCGCGGGGATCGCGGGCGGCCAGCATCCAGGCATTCTGCTCGATCGCCAGCAGGTCGATGCGGCGCTGCGCCAGCGGATGGCGCGCCTGCGGCCGGCTGCCCTCGGGCAGGCCGACGCAAAGGATCACCGGGGCACCCATGGCCTCGGCCTGGTCGAGCCAGCCCTTCAGGGCCGCATCGGCAATGGCGGCGTTCGAGAAGTAGAGTACCCGCGGGTGCGGACGGGTGCGCGCATCGTCCTGTGCCGCGCCCACCGGCTCGCCGTCGCGGGCGCGCACGATTTCGACCCCCAGCGCGCCGGGGCCGCGGTCGAGCTTCTCGATCCGCACGAAGACCCGCAGGGCCTGAGGTTCGAGCAGGATACGCTCGGCGATGCGCTCGGCCAGCGTCTCGAGCAGGTTCAGCCGCTCGGCAGCAAGCTCGGCGGCGATGGCCTCGGTGACCTTGTCGTAGGAAAGAATGAGATCGACGTCATCCTCCAGCGCGCCCTTGCCCGGCGCCACTTCGACCACGACGTTGAACCGCACCCGTTGGCGATGGCCGCGCTCGGCCTGGAAAGCGCCGATCTCGACGTCGACGACATGATCACGCAGCGAGATGCGGTCACGGGGGATATCCCCGGCGGTGGCGATGGCGCGTTCGTCGGGATGGGCGAAGGCGAGGCGGATTTCGTCGGCCATGACAGTGGCTCCGGATGCGGACGTTGCGGCCTCTCTAGCAGCGGCTTTCCGCAGGGGCGACCCCGACAGCGGCGTCGTGGAGTTGAAAAGCGGCGCTCAGTTGCTGGTGCTGATGCGGTAGCTTCCGGCACCGCGATAGAAGAAGTGCGCCCCGATCGTTGCGGTCTTGGTGAACTTGCGCGCCCAGCTCGGGCGGACGCCGCGGGTGTGGTAGTAGGTCGCGCCCTGGGTCAGCGCGCGTGGCGCGCCCGTGATCACCGCCTTGGCGACCTTGGCAACGCGCTCCCACGCCGCCTTCTCGCTCACATGCTCGGGGCGGCCGTCGCAGGTGTAGGAAAACTGGCAGGCGTGAAGACGTCCGGTGCCCTGGTTGATCACGCCGCAGACCGAGTCCGGGAAACGCGGGCTGTCGACGCGGTTCATGATGACCTCGGCGACCGCGAACTGCCCCTGGAGGCTCTCGCCGCGCGCCTCGAAGTAGAGCGCTTCTGCCAGGCACTGGAACTGCGCGCCGCCGGTGGCCCTGGGCTGGGCGGCGAGCCAGGCGCGGTCGTAGTGAGGGGCCCTCGCGCTGCCAGCAGACACGGGGGTGATCATGCTGCGCAGATGCGAAGAATTTGCGGAACGCAGGGCGCTCTGCTCGAGTTTGACGAGGTGACGGATGCTGTCATGCTGGATGTCAGCGCGGACGGGAAACGCCGCAAATACAGCGGCGGCGACGATCGCGGTGGCACGAAACATTAAGGGCTCTCACGGCTCGGGGGGGCACCCCTACGGATGCCGAAATCGGAGGCGATTTACAAAAATGTCGCCAATTCGTCTACCCGCGTAAGAAGACGCAAAAGGACAGTCGCCTTCCCCATTGGGGAAAACGCCGAATTTTAGGCGAAATTCGGCCTCTTTTACCCGATTTTCTCTTTCAGCGCGAGTTGCGCAGCGGCAAGTCGCGCGATCGGAACGCGGAACGGAGAGCAGCTCACGTAGTCGATTCCGGCCTCTCGGCAGAATGCAATCGAATCAGGGTCGCCACCATGCTCGCCGCAGATCGAGAGCATGATTCCGCGGTTGCCGTGTCTTCCGCGCGCCACTCCGATCTTGATAAGCTCGCCGACCCCCTCGGGGTCGAGGCGGTGGAACGGGTCCTCGGGAAAGACACCCTGCTGCACGTAGTGCGACATGAAGCGCCCTGCGTCGTCGCGCGAGAGCCCATAGGTCATCTGGGTGAGGTCGTTGGTGCCGAAGGACATGAAATGCGCGTGCTGGGCGATCTCGTCGGCGCGGAGGCAGGCGCGGGGGGTCTCTACCATGACGCCGAGCGAATAGTCGAAGGCGCGGCCGCGTTCGTTGCGCACCGCGGCAGCCACGGCGTCGATGCGGGTCTTCACCAGCTCGACCTCCTTCATCGCCGAGACGAGCGGCAGCATGATCTCGGGCTCGACCGGGGCACCGTCCTTCGAGGCATCCAGAGTCGCCTCGAAAATGGCGCGGGCCTGCATGTCGTAGATCTCGGGCACCGCGATGCCGAGACGAACGCCGCGCATCCCGAGCATCGGGTTGTATTCGCCCATGGATTCCACCCGGCGGGTCACGTCGCTGACCGGTAGATCCAGCGCTTCGGCGAGATCGCGCAGCCCGGCGCGATCGGTCGGCAGGAACTCGTGCAGCGGCGGATCGAACAGGCGAATACAGACTGGCATCCCCTCCATGATCCGGAAAAGTTCCGTGAAGTCAGCGCGTTGCATCGGAAGCAGGCGAGCGAGCGCGGCTTTGCGATCTTCAGGGCTGTCGGCGAAGATCATCTCGCGCATGGGCGTGATGCGGTCGGCCTCGAAGAACATGTGCTCGGTCCGGCACAGGCCGATCCCCTGCGCTGCAAAGTTGCGCGCGGTGGCCGCGTCGGCGGGGGTGTCGGCATTGGCGCGGATGCCGATGTCGCGCGCCTCATCGGCCCAGGACATGAAGGTGCGGAAGGCATCGTCGAGCGCCGCCTCGACCATCTCGGGGGCGCCGGCGAGGATTTGGCCGGATGTGCCATCGACAGTGATCGTGTCTCCCTCCCGGAAGCGCCGACCATCCTGAGAAATCAAGACCTTATCATTCAGCCGGAAGCCCATGTTCGCGGCCCCCACGACCGAGGGCAGGCCCAGCCCACGGCCGATCACCGCGGCGTGGCTGGTCATCCCGCCGCGCTCGGTGAGCACCGCGGCGGCGACATGCATGCCGCGCACGTCCTCGGGCGAGGTCTCGCGGCGCACAAGGATGCAGGGCTCGCCGCGCGCGGCGGAGGCCTGCGCCTCGGCGGCGCTGAAGACGATCTTGCCGGTTGCGGCCCCGGGGGAGGCGGCGACGCCACGGCCGATCACGTCGCGCTCGGCGTCGGGTGAAATCTGACGGTGCAGCAGCTCGGACAGCCCGCGCGGCTCGACGCGCAGCAACGCTTCTTCGGGGGTGATGATGCCGTCCTCGGCGAGCCGCACGGCGATGCGCAGCGCGGCGCGGGGCGAGCGCTTCACCCGCACGCCGTCGAGAATGTGCACGCGGCCGCTCTCGATGGTAAACTCGATCTGCATCTCTGCGCGCAGTCTCTCGCGCATCAGCCGCGCGTGGGCCTTGAGTTGCTCGAAGGCCTCGGGTGCCAGCTCCTCCAGCGAGGGACCGCGCGGGTCGCGCTCCAGAAAGAGCGCGGCGCTTTCGTGGTGAAGCGCATCGCGGCCCTGGCTCTGGTGCAGGTAGCGTCCGGTGATCTGGGGCAGGCCGGTGTCGGAGTTGACCAGTTGCAGCACGCCCGAGCCGCATTCGCCCTGGCCCAGCCCCAGCGCCATTTCCTGCACGATGAGACCGAGCCCGGCATCGACGGGGGCACCCTTGGCCTGGCGCAGAAGGCGGGCGGTGGTTCCCTCCCAGGCGCGGGCCATGGTGCGCAGCACCGCGGTGAGCTGAACGGCGGGATCTTGCGGGAATGGCTCCTCGGCCTCTTCCTCGTAGGCGCGCAGCGCGTCGGACAGGCCTTGCTGGCCGGTGGTGTCAATTTCCTCGAAGACGTCGGGATCCAGCCGCGCCACGTGGATCGCGTAGCCGGTCACGAAGCGCATGTAGAGCGCCGAAGCGGCCTCGGCCCCGATCCGGTCGGAATATTCGACGAAGGTGGCATCGTTCATGCCGATGTTCAGCACCGACCCCGGCCCGCCCCAGTCGGGGTCTTCGGACGAGGGGCGCACGCAGAGCAGCGTGCCGGGCGCGAACTGGCCGAGGATCAGCGCCGGCGGCGGCACCTCGCCCTGCGCGATGCGGTGGACGGTGTCGAAACTCAGCGCAACCGTGCGCGGCACCGGCAGGTCCAGCCGGACCAGCCGTTGCAGGCATTTCGCACGGCCCCCATGGCTCGGCGTCGTGATCGGCGCCGAGGGGGTGATGAGCGTGACATGCGGATCATCGGCCTGCATGTCGTTCCGGTAGGTATCGGGCATGGCGGGCCCCTGTTTCTCCGCGGTGCAGCATATCCTGAAATGGATGTATCGCACGAGCACCTTTTATCGGACCCGGTGCCGAGACGGGGCATTACGAGGCGGCACCGGTACCGGAGTGATCACCCCGGTCGATGGACCGGGGCGGAAGTCGTCAGCCCTCGAGGCGGGTGAGATCGGCCACCTGGATGCAAGTCTGGCGGATACGCGACAGCAAATTCAGGCGGTTACGGCGCACCACCTGGTTGTCCGAGTTCACCTGCACCGCCTCGAAGAAGGCATCGATCGGAGCGCGCAGCGCGGCCATAGCCGACATCGCGCTGGCAAAATCCTCGGCGGCCATCGCGGGCGCAATTTCGGCCTCGGCCCGGTCCAGCGCGGCGAACAGAGCCTTTTCCTCGTCCGTCTCGGCGAATTTGAGGTCGGCACCGAAGCTGTATTCGACGCCGTCCTTCTCCTCGGCCTGCGCCAGGATGTTGTTTGCGCGCTTGAAGCCTTGCACCAGATTGCCGCCGTCTTCGGTCGCGAGCGTCGCGCTCAGCGCCTTGGCGCGGGTCACCAGCAGCGCGAGGTCGTCGCGGTTCGGCATCGCAAGGCAGGCATCGATCACGTCGTGGCGGATGCCCTCGTCGCGCAGGAACACCTTGAGGCGGTCATGGATGAAGCCCAGAAGGTCGTCGCTCAGGTCACCCGAGTGGTTCTCGACCTCGGCGATCCACTCCGGCGCGTCGCCCTCGACCTGGTCGATCACCGCGCGCACGGCCGCGCCGAAGACGCCATGATGGGCGATCTCGCGCAGCACCGCGTCGCGCAGCGCTTCCTCGTGCTTGCCCTCGGGGTTGATCTTGTGGCGCAGCAGCTGCGCGTCAATCAGCCGGTCGAGGTGCAGGCGCAGCCCGTTGTTCAGCACGAGGCGGATCACGCCGAGCGCGGCGCGGCGCAGCGCGAAGGGATCCTTCGAGCCGGTGGGCTTCTCGTCGATGGCCCAGAAGCCGGTTAGCGTGTCGAGCTTGTCGGCCAGCGCCACGGCCACCGAAACCGGCGCGGTCGGCACGGCGTCGGACGGGCCGAGAGGCGAATAATGCTCCTGGCAGGCGGCGGCCACCTCGGACGGCAGGCCCGCGGCTTCGGCGTAGTAGCGGCCCATCAGGCCTTGCAGCTCGGGGAACTCGTAGACCATCTCGGACGAAAGGTCCGCCTTGGCCACCAGCGCGGCCTGCTCGGCCAGCGCGGCATCGGCACCCACCATGGGCGCGATCTCGCGCGCCAGCGCGGCGATGCGCTCGATGCGTGCCTTCTGGCTGCCCATCTTGTTGTGGAAGGTCACGTTGCCCAGACGGTCGGTCCAGGCGGTCAAACCCTCGGACTTGGCGACGCGCAGGTCATTCTCCCAGAAGAACTTGGCATCCGACAGGCGGGCGGCCAGCACCTTCTGGTTGCCCGCGAGGATCGTCGCGCCATCGTCGGCGGTCTCGACGTTCGCCACGGTGACGAAACGCTCGATCCGGCCCGTCGAGGGGTTCTTCACCGAGAAGAATTTCTGGTGTTCCTTCATCGAGGTTTGCAGAACCTCCGGCGGCAGGGCCAGGAAGTCCTCGCCGATCTCGCCCATCAGCACCACCGGCCATTCCACCAGCCCGGCGACCTCGGCCAGCAACCCGCGATCGTCCACCACCTCGAGACCCGAGGCAAAGGCGCGGTTGGTTGCGTCATGCCAGATGGTGTCGGCGCGCTCGGCGGGGCTGAGCACCACCTTGGCGCGCTTCAGCTTGGCCTCGTAGTCGTCGAAGGACGTCACGTCGAAGGCCGCGCCGCCCATGAAGCGGTGCCCGCGCGTGCTCTTGCCCGCGACAATGCCGTCGATCTCCAGCGGCACCACCTCGGCGCCCTGCTCGTCGGTGAGCAGGCAGATGATCGAATGCAGCGGACGCACCCAGCGCAGGCTGCCCGCGCCCCAGCGCATCGACTTCGGCCAGGGGAAATTGCGAACGGTCTTTTCCAGCACCTCGGCGACGATCCCGGCAGCCGGACGGCCGGGCTTCTCGATGATCGCGAAAAGCACCTTGCCCTTCTTGTCCTCGCGCTCCTCGCACTGCTCACGGGTCACCCCGGCGCCGCGCAGGAAGCCCTCGATCGCCTTCTCGGGTGCGTCGGTCTTCGGGCCCCGGCGCTCTTCACGGGTGGCGGGCGAGGCGGCCAGCAGACCCTGCACGGTCAGCGTCAGGCGGCGCGGCGTCGAGAAGGCGGCGGCACCCGCATAGGTCAGACCGGCCTCGACCAGACCGTCGGTGACGAGCTTCTTCAGGTCCTCGGCCGCACGCGTTTGCATCCGGGCCGGGATTTCTTCGGAAAAGAGTTCGATCAGCAGGTCGGGCATGGTCTCACCAAAGCAAAGTTCGGATGCGGGGATAGACCCGTAAGGCGCTGGCGTCCAGCCGTTTGCGGGAATGTTGAGAGATGTCCGCGCAGATCAGCTGCGCGGCATCTTCAGCACGACGTTGCGGCCGCTCTTCACATACCGCAGCTCATCGTCGGAGATGGCGGCGATGCGCCCGCCGTCGATGTTGTCGCCGACCTGCACTTTCTGGTACTTGCCGGATGGAAGACGCACCAGCGCGCGGCGGCTGCTGTCCTTGCCGTAGATGCCGATAAGGCTGATTTCGCGCAGGTCGATCTGGTTGCTGAGCGTCGCGCTTTTCGCCACGCTGGCGTTCTGCGGGATGCTCGGGCCGGGGGCGAGCGCAACGGGCGCGGAACTCGTCACCGCGGGCGTGTTCGAGGCCTGCTTGACCGCTTCCTGCACGATCGCCTCCATGCTGCGCGGGCGCGGCAGAGGGGTGAGCGAGGCACCGATGGCCTGATCGGTGACCGGAAGGTCAAGCGCAAGCGCCTCTTCCTGGGCCGTCAGCGGGCGCATCTGCGGGCGCATCGCCTCGAGCTCCGCCAGCGACACGCCGCCCAGCACCGCGCGCTCGGTCTGCTCGATGAGATCGCCCGGACGGCCGCGCGGACGGAAATCGGCGAGGCCGGGCTCCTCGGCCGGGACCGTGCTTTCAGGCTCGGCGGTCTGCGCGGAGGGATCTGCCGTTTCGTCTGTGCTGTCGGTCTCTGCTTCGGCAGCCGGCGGTACGTCCGGGGACACCTCGGGTTCGGGGGTCGCCGCGGGAGCGGGATCGCGCAGAGGCGGGACCTGTGGCGGCAGGCCGGTGAAGATTCGCACGCCGTCCGGCGAGACATTGCCCTCGGGCGTGGCCTTCACGAGACCGCGCGCATCGAGGTCGAAGCGCACGCCGGGACCCGGCGGCAGGCGCACTGGTTCGAGCGTGATGTCCTCGCGCGGGCCGGCATCGAGGTCGGGCAGGGCGACCGCATCGAACTGCTGCACCTCGGGATCGATCGAGGCAACATAGACGTCTTCCGCGCTGGTCTGCGGCGGGCGCGCGGGCGCGCTCGGCGCGCGCTGCCAGATGCCGCTGACCGCATAGGCCGTCGCGGCCTCGTCGGCGCTCATGCTGATCCGCCCGCTGGGCTGCGGTGCGGGCATGTCTTCGAAGCCCTCGCTGGCGGGCGGCGGCAGGTCGAGCGCGGCAAGCTCGCCGTCTGCCCCTTCCTCGTCGAATTCCTCTTCCGGGGCCGGGATGGCTTCGGCACTGTCTTCGGTTGTGTCGAGTGCCACGTTCTCGGTCGGCGCCGGGGCGAAGAGCCGCGAGATCTGGTCGCCGAGGAAGACCGAGGAAAAGGCTGCGACCGCGGCGAGGAAGAGCAGCAGCAGCACGGTGAGGATGAGGCCCAGGAAGCGCGGCTTGCCGCCGACCACCTTCTGCCCTTCACGGGCGCCGAAGACGGTCAGCCGCTCGCGCTCTTCCTCGGGGGTCAGGGAGCTGGCACCGCGGCCCGCCTCCTGGCGCAGCGCCGCGACACGCGACGGCCCGGAAACCGGTGCGCTGCCAGCGGGGTCCAGCGGATGCGAGACCGGTGGGCGCGGGGTGACCTGCTTGATCCCCTGGGTGGTCGCGGAACCGGTTGCCGGCTCGGGCGGCATGCGGACTGGCGCCTTCTCGGAGCGCGCCGGGGGCTCCGCGTCTTCGCGGCGTTTCGCGAAACCGAAGGGACGTCGCTTCGCTGCCTGGGGTTCCGGGGCGGAGCTTGCGGCATCGCTGGAGCCTTCCGCCACCGGTGGCAGTGACGTTGAAGGCGCCGTGTCGCGGCCCATGCTGAGGCGCGGCGCGGCGGCAGGTGCCGCGGGCGCGGGCGCGCGGCTGGCGCGGATGCTGCTGAAGCTTGGCGCGGTGGGGTGATCGGTTGGCGCGCTCACTGTGGGCGGTACCGGCACCGGCTCCGGCGCTTCGGGGAAGCGGGACGCCGCGACGGGAGGCTGGACAGGCGGCTGGAGGGGCGGCTGGACAGGGGATTGGACGGGTGGTGAAACGGGCGCAGCGGCCTCGGAGGATGTGCCGAGATCGGGACTGGGTTGCGCAGGCGTCTCGGCAGGCAGATCGGGCGCAGCCTCCGGCTTCGGTGGGCTTTCGCGGGAAGGCTCCGGCGGAGGTGCCCGGCGGTCTGCGGGCACGCTTGCGGCGATGCCCAGGGGGTCCGCATCCGCGGATACATCGGCGCTCGGCGTCTCCGCTTTCGGTGCGGCGGGCTCGGTGGCGGCGGGGAGCGGCGCGGGATCGGAGACAGATGCAGCGGGCCGGTCCGCGACCGCGTCGGGCTCCAGCAGGGTCACCTTGCCGGGGCGCTCGGGCTGCGGACCCTGCCAGCTTTCGGCTGGCCCGAAATAGGCTGTGCCGCGGAAGGTGCCCGATGGCGGAATGGCGGCGAAATAGACCGGCTCGAAGCCGCGCTCGCGCAGGTAGGATTCGGCTTCTTCCAGCGACTCGCGCGCCACGGCCGCCCCGAGAAGCGTGGTGCCGGACAGCGACCAGTCGAGGACGAGGTCGCGCACCGGGTAAGGGGTCGCCCCGTCCAGCGCCGCTTCCAGCGCGGCCCGTCGTTCGCTTTCCGAGCCCGGATCGGGCAGCTCAATGTAGCGCACCTGATCATTGGGCAGGAAGAGCGCCACCTGCGCGCCGGAGCTGTCCTCGGCAAGCGCAGTTTCGCGGATCGCGTCGAAGCCATCGGCGGACAGGTCGGCCTCGGCCAGCGGAAGCCAGCCGCTGGCCTTGCGGCGCAGCAGGGTAAGCCCATCGGATGAAAGCGAAAGCGCGAAATCTGGTGTCATGCGCGGTCTCTAGCACTGCTCGTGGAGCTATGGGAGTCTCCGGCTCCCTCGGCGCAGCCTACAGCAGGAGTCTGCTCAGCGGAAGAACCGGGGACGCCCGCCCCTTGTCGTTTGCCCGCTCCCTACCGACATTGTGAGCGGAAAGCCAAGCCAAAGGATGTGCTTATGACCAGTATTCCCCGCCGCGCCGCCCTGATGGCCGCCACCTGCCTCGCGCTCAGTGCTTCGGTGATGGCCCCGGCGATGGCCGCCGCACAGGACGCGCCGCTGCCGCGCATCACCGTGACCGGCGAAGGCGAGATCGCCACGGTGCCCGACATGGCCACGGTCTCGCTCGGCATCACGGCCGAGAATCCCGAGGCGGGCGCCGCGATGGATGAGGCTTCGCGAGTGGCCGAGGCGCTGCTGGCGCGGCTCGATGAGCTCGGCATCGCGGCGACCGACCGGCAAAGCTCGGACATCTCGCTGCGGCCGGTCTGGTCGAACGGCGATGATGGCACCACGCGCGGCATCACCGGCTTCGAGGCGGGCAATCAGCTGACCGTCCGGGTGCGCGATCTCGACCGGCTGGGCGAGGTGCTCGGCGCGGTGCTGGACGATGGCGCGAACCAGCTCTCGGGCCTGACCTTCGGCCTTCAGGAGCCCAAGCCGGTGATGGAGGACGCGCGCCGCGCCGCGGTCGCAGATGCGATGGACAAGGCCCGCGTGCTGGCCGAGGCCGCCGGGGTGACGCTCGGCCCGGTGATCTCGATCGCCGAGGCGGGCGGCGGCTTTGCCCCGGCTCCGATGATGGAGATGGCGCGCGGGGCCAAAGTCCCGGTTGCGGCGGGTGAAACGGTGGTGAGCACGCAGGTCACCATGGTGTTCGAACTGGGCGGTGCCGCGGAATAAGGCGCGCAGTTCAAGCGCTTCCACGGCGGCGGCTCTGCCGTATTGCGGGGGCCCGCCGTGGGCCATCTTCGGGCACCGGCGTGATCGCACTCGGTGCCGCGCAGCCCGGAAACCCGAGGTCCCGCGGGCGGACCGGCGGCAGGCTTCGGCCCCGCCGGTACCGGCGGGGCTCGAGGTGCCGAGCACGCCGGACGTGGTGCGCGGCTTGTCTCGCACGCGTTGAGAGCCGCCGTGTCGTCCCGCACAAGCGACGGGCGCGGCTCACTCCCGAGGGGATGCTCCGGGGCCAGGCCCTTGCGGCGCACGGGCAGGCCTTCCCTGCGGAAGCGCGGCCAAGGTGCAACCCTGCTCGGCGTTCGGGATCAGCGTCGGGGCATGACTTCGACGCAGAGCACCGTCGGCAGGTGGCGGGTCAATTCGGTCCAGCTGTCGCCCTCGTCGAAGGAGCCGAAGACGGAGCCTGAATTGGTGCCGAAGAACACGCCCGCAGGCTCGGCGGCATCCACCGCCATGGCCTGACGCAGCACGGTGAAGAAGCACCCTTTCTGCGGCAGCCCCTCGCGGCATGCGTGCCAGCTTTCCCCGCCATCGCGCGAGCGCCAGACGGCGGCCTGCGCGTCCGGGGGATAGCGCCCGTCCATGTCGCTGTTGAGTGGCAGGGTCCAGATCGTGTCGGGGTCGCGCGGATGCACGCCGATGGGAAAGCCGAAGGTCGAGGGCAGCCCCTCGGTGATCTCGTCCCAGCTGCGGCCGCCGTCGCGCGACCGGTACACACCGTGGTGATTCTGCTGGTAGAGCAGGTCGGGCGCGCCAGCGGCGCGCCCCATATTGTGCACGCAATGGCCGGTCTCGTGGCCATCGCCCGCCGCGGGATGCGTGCTGGGCTTTGCCGGGGCGTTGGAGCGGCGGTTGCGGCGGTCCCAGGTCTCGCCGCCGTCCTCGGTGGCGAAAACCCCCGCCGCAGAGATCGCGAGCCACATGCGGTTCGGGTCAGCCGGGTCGGTGACGATCGTGTGCAGCGTCAGCCCCGCCGCGCCGGGGGTCCATTCGTCGGAGGACGGGTGATTGCGCAGGCTTTCGATCTCGGCCCATGTCTCGCCGCCGTCCTTGCTGGCGTAAAGCGCGGCGGGCTTGCCCCCCGCATAGAGCGTGTCGCCGGCGGGCTTCAGCGACCACAGCGCCTGCAACTGGCCGGTAAAGGGGGCAGGGCCAGAGGGTTTTACCCCGAGTGATGCGGCAAGATCGGGATCGCTCGCCATCCAGTCGTCCATCT
Organism: Salipiger mangrovisoli; assembly: GCF_015223355.1. GTDB lineage: Bacteria > Pseudomonadota > Alphaproteobacteria > Rhodobacterales > Rhodobacteraceae > Salipiger > Salipiger mangrovisoli. Next base: position 122,293 of record NZ_JADFFK010000016.1, read on the forward strand.
GTCCTGCGGCGAGTTTCGACAGTTCCCAGCCCCTGCCGTTCCTGCGCCAGACCCCTGCGCCGAACCACTCGTTCCCGCCCGCAGCCCAGATGGTTCCGGTTGCCGCGTCGCCGGCCATGTGGTTGATCGGCCAGCCGTTGCAGAACGGCCCGTCGGCGGTCCAGCCGTCGTCGCCCTTGGTGAGCAGGAAGGCCCCCTTCGTGGTGCCGACAAGAAGCGTGGGTGCGGTGCTCATGGGACCTCCTCCCTCATATGTGTTGATATCAACCTAACATGAGTCTGTGACACGCAAGAAGAGCCTTGTAGGGAGGGCGCGGGATTTCGCGCGGCGGCGGCGTCAGCGCATCCAGAGGCCAGCGCGTTTCAACGGGTTGCGGATGCCCTGTTCCCGCCGGGGCAGGTCGTCCTGGTCGAACATCTCGCGCACCTTTGCGCCGCGGCCCTGGTAAATGTAGCGCAGGAAGGGCTCATGTTCCTTGAGCAGTTTCTTGACGCGGTTGGGCGCGGCAATGGCCTCGAGGAAAGCGATGCGCGAGTCGTTCTCACGGACGTAGAACAGGGGCATGGCGCGGTAGTGGCAGCTGTGCGAGCCGTCGAGCAGCCCGTCGGGCAGCATGCGCCGACCGCCGCCGAAACTGTGGATCACCAGCGGCAGCGCCACCTGATCAAGCCATGGATCGAGGCTCTGGCAGACAAGCTCTGGGGGCGGGTCGTCGCGGATCGTCAGGGCGTAGTCGCGGAAACGGCGACCGAAGCGGTGCGGGCACTGATAGAAGAAGAAGCCCGCGTTGAAGTAGAGGTAGCGCTGCCAGTACTCGTCCGGCCAGCCAAGATCGAGCGAGCTGTCGAAGTCGAGCCCGAAACGGTCGTAGAGCGATTTCCAGATCTGCGCGTAGCCGGGGCCGTAGAGTTCGATCTTCGGCCAGGTGTCCTCGCGCATCATCGAGGCCGTGGGGCGGGTGAAGTCGAACGGGATCTCGGACAGGTCGCCGGTGATCAGCGTATCGGTGTCGAAAAAGATGAACGGCTCGTCCTCGGGCAGGGCGAAAAGCGCTTCGATCTTGTTGCCATAGGGGTAGGCCTGCCCGAAGTGGCGACATTCGAACGGCACGATGGTCGCACCGAGATCGCGCAATATATCTCGCGGCTCCGCCCCCATGCGCGGATCGCCCTGCCAGAGCGGACCGGGCTGCGGCTCGGCAACGAAGAGCCGGACGCGGCCCTCCGGGGTGACGGCACCGAGCGAAAGGGCAAACAGCACGGCCTCGTATTGAAGCCGCCCGGCCTGTCCGACAATGAGGATATTCGGCGGGGCGTTTCCCGCGGTCTTGCCTGCCATCCTGCCCGGCCCTTGTCTGCCGTTTCTTCATGTTGGCAGGACTATAGGCGGGACGGTCAGAGCCGGGAAGCGGGCGGCGTCGCGACGCCGCCGCAATGTGGCATCGGGAGCAGGTGACCTGTCGGTCGCGCTCCCGATGCGGAACTCAGAGGGTGATCGCCATCAGCACCTCAGGCTCGATCACCTGCACGCCGGGCAGCCCCTCGGCGAGTTTGGCGGCTGACTGCTCAAGTGCGGGGAAAGTGCGGTAGTGGCCGGGGATCACCGTGTCGAAGTCGAAGTAGGTCTTCGACGCCCAGGCCGCCTGCGCCATGTCCATGGTGTAGTAGCCGCCGCAGCTCAGGATGCCGATGTCCGGTTTGTAGTACTGCCCGATCCACGCCATGTCGGCCATGATGGCGGTGTCGCCCGAGAAGTAGATGGTCTTGCCTTCGCCCTTGATGATGAAGCCGGTTTCCATGCCCGCGTATTTGGGACCCTCGTCGGTGGGCAGCGAAGAGCTGTGCGAGGCCGGGACCATGCTGACGGTGACATTGCCGAAGGAAATGGTGCCGCCCTTGTTGAAGGCATGGCCCTCGACCGCGCCCTTGCCGTGCAACTGGCCGGCCAGTTCGACCATGCCCGAGACCGGCGCCTTGGTGCGCTGCGAGACCTCGACGGCATTGGTGGTGTGGTCGAAATGGCCGTGGGTTATGAGGATCTGCGTTGCCCCGTCCAGGGCCTCGTCGGTGCGGTCCTCGGGAAAGACCGGGTTGCCGAAGACCCAGGGGTCGATCAGCAGGACCTGGTCTTCGATCTCGATGCGGAACGAGCCGTGTCCGAGCCAGATGATGTTCATGGGAGTGCCTCCTGAGCGGTGTCAGTCTTGAGTTGGGGCGGAGGGTAGCACGCAAAAAATGACGGGCAAGCGAAGGCTTGGCGCAAAGGGTGCCGGAGGGCGCGGGCCCTGAAAGGGAACTGCCGACCAGGCGGGAGGGCCTGGCCGGCAGACCCCGGGCGGCGCGCGCGGGGTGGGATACGCAGGTGCGCCGCCCGGAAAGCCGGGAGATCAGAGAGGGCTGATCAGAAGAAGCCCAGCTTGTTGGGATTGTAGCTGACCAGCATGTTCTTAGTCTGCTGGTAGTGGTCGAGCATCATCTTGTGGGTCTCGCGCCCGATGCCCGATTGCTTGTAGCCACCAAAGGCAGCATGGGCGGGGTAGGCGTGGTAGTTGTTCACCCAGACCCGGCCCGCCTCGATGTTGCGGCCGAAGCGGTAGGCGCGGGTGCCGTCGCGGGTCCAGACGCCGGCGCCGAGCCCGTACATCGTGTCATTGGCGATGGCGAGCGCTTCGGCCTCGTCCTTGAAGGTGGTGACCGAGACCACCGGGCCGAAGATCTCCTCCTGGAAGACGCGCATCTTGTTGTGGCCCTTGAGGATCGTCGGCTCGATGTAGAAGCCGTTTTCCAGCCCCTCGATCTGCGCCGCCTTGCCGCCGGTGAGCACCTCGGCGCCTTCCTCGACGCCGATGGTCAGGTAGGAGAGGATCTTGTCCTGCTGCTCCTGGCTGGCCTGCGCGCCGACCATGGTGGCCATGTCGCGCGGATCGCCGCGCTTGATCGCCTCGACCCGGGCGATGGCGCGCTTGATGAACTCCTCGTAGATGTCTTCCTGGATGAGCGCGCGGCTCGGGCAGGTGCAGACCTCGCCCTGGTTGAAGGCAAAGAGCACGAAGCCCTCGACCGCCTTGTCGAGATAGGCGTCATCCTCGGCCATCACGTCCGAGAAGAAGATGTTCGGCGACTTGCCGCCCAGCTCGAGCGTCACCGGGATGAGGTTCTCGGTCGCCGCCTGCATGATCTTGCGGCCGGTTTCGGTGGAGCCGGTGAAGGCGATCTTGGCGATGCGCGGGCTGCGGGCGAGCGGCGCGCCAACCTCGGCGCCCATGCCGTTGACGATGTTGAGCACGCCGTCCGGCAGCAGGTCGGCGATACACTCTATAAGTACCATGATCGCGGCAGGGGTCTGCTCGGCCGGCTTCAGCACGATGCAGTTGCCGGCGGCAAGCGCGGGGGCGAGCTTCCAGGCCGCCATCAGCACCGAGAAGTTCCAGGGGATGATCTGCCCAACCACGCCAAGCGGCTCGTGGAAGTGATAGGCCACGGTGTCGTGGTCGATCTCGGACATGTTGCCTTCCTGCGCCCGCAGCACGCCGGCGAAATAGCGGAAGTGGTCAACCGCGAGCGGGATGTCGGCGGCCATGGTTTCACGGATCGGCTTGCCGTTGTCCCAGGTCTCGGCGGTGGCGATCAGCGCGAGGTTCTCCTCGATGCGGTCGGCGATCTTCAGCAGGATGTTCGACCGCTCGGCGGCGGCGGTCTTGCCCCAGGCCTCGCGGGCGGCATGGGCGGCGTCGAGCGCCAGTTCGATGTCCTCGGCGGAAGAGCGGGCAACCTCGCAGACCTTGGCGCCGGTGATCGGGGTGATGTTGTCGAAATACTGGCCCTTCACCGGGGCGGTGAACTTGCCGCCGATGAAGTTGTCGTAGCGGGTGCGGAAGGGCGATGTGTACTCGGCCGCGACCTGGGTCATCTCGTTCATGTCTGTCCTCCTCTGGTCCCGGTCCTCCACCGGGGGATGCGAGGAGTGTGGCGCCACACCGGGACGCCGTCAGCCGGGGGAAGGGGAAGGCACAGAGGGATCTGTCTCAGAGGTGAGACAGGTGCGGGCAGGGAGAACGGGAGCGGCGGCGCGCGCCACCTTGTTGCGGCTTCGGGTGGGTGCGTGCCCTACGACAGGCCGAGTTTTTTCATCCTGCGGTAGAAGGTGGCGCGGCCGACGCCGAGCGTGCGCGCCGCTTCCGAGACATTGCCCTTGGCGCGCGCCAGCGCTCGCACCATGGCGGCGCGCTCGGCGCGCTCGAACCCCGTCGGCCCGTCGTCGCGGCCAAAGAGGTCGCTGGCGGGGCGCGCCACCAGGGGCCCGCTGCTCTCCAACCCGAACGAGCGCCGCGCCGCCCGGGTCGCGCCCTGCACCAGGTCGTCGCCATCCACCGCAAGGAGCACCGAGGCCTCGCTGTCCTCTGCGTCGGCGGTGACGATCCGCGCCTCGGGGAAGGCGGCGCGGAAGCTGTCGGCCTCGATCTGCCGGGCGGTCTGGGCGACCATGGCGGCGATCAGCCGGTTGAAGGCTTCGGTCTGGTCGGCACGCGCCGAGGAGACGTCGAGCGCGCCGATGAGCTCGCCCTCGGGGCCGAAGATCGGCGCGTCCATGCAGCTCATGGCGATATTGCGGGCGTGGAAATGCTCGTCGCGGTGGATCACCACGCGGCGCGCCTCGGCGATGCAGGTGCCGATGCCGTTGGTGCCCTCCGAGGCCTCTGACCAGTCCGAGCCCGGGCAGAGCCCCCAGGCGCGGAACACGCCGAGATCGCCGGCACCGGCGCGCAGGTCGAGCACCACGCCCTCGGCATCGGTGAGCAGCACGCCGCAGCCCGAGCTGCCGACCATCTGGTAGAGCGCGTCGAGCTTCGGCGCGGCGATCTTCAGCAGCTGCGCCGCGCCCTCGCGGCGCTGGGCGAGATCGGCGTCGCTGATCCGCAGCACCCCGTCCTGCCGCGCCGGATCGAGGCCATGGTGGGCCAGCGAGCGGCGCCAGGAGGCGGCGAGCCGCGAGCGCGCCGCGGCGGCGGGATCATTCGCCGTCTCGACGACGCGGGCGGCATGGCGCTGGGCCGGAACGCGGGACTGGGTCATGCGGGTCTCCTCCGGCGGGAGACGATACAGCAAACGCCTCCTGCGCCAAGTCTCAGCTTCGTGACAACGCTGCGTGACCAGGCGGGTCGCGCGTCCCGGAACGGCGTGGCGGTTCGGGAAAAGGGGGCTCCGCCCCCGCCGCTGCGCGGCTCCCCCGGGATATTTGGACCTAGAAGAAAGCGCGGGCGGACCGCAGCGGTCCCCGCGGCGTCTTCTCTTTGCAAATACGCGCGGCCCGGCACCGGCCAGGGTGCGCCGGGCGGAGGGGGCGGGGCGCGGCCGGGTCTTCGGCCTTGATCTGCGGGGCAGACGGGTCTATATCGCGCGCGTCAAGCAAGGCAATCAACGCCGCGGACATAGAGACGGGCAGGGTCGGACAACCGGCCCTCTTTGTCATATGCGGAGCGCCCGAAAGACCAATCCGAAGACCGGTGGAGACAACCACCCGGCCAGAAAAATCGATGTAAAGGACATATACGCCACATGGCAAACGCAACCATGGAGGAGTTCGAAGCCCTCCTTTCCGAAAGCTTCGAAATGGACACCCCCGAAGAGGGGTCCGTTGTTAAAGGCAAGGTCATCGCGATCGAAGCGGGCCAGGCCATCATCGACGTCGGCTACAAGATGGAAGGCCGCGTCGAGCTGAAAGAATTCGCAAACCCCGGCGAAGCCCCCGAGATCTCGGTTGGCGACGAAGTCGAGGTTTACCTGCGCGCAGCAGAAAACGCCCGCGGCGAAGCCGTGATCAGCCGCGAGATGGCCCGCCGCGAAGAGGCATGGGACCGTCTCGAGAAGGCCTACGCCGACGACGCCCGCGTCGAAGGTGCGATCTTCGGCCGCGTCAAGGGTGGCTTCACCGTCGACCTCGGCGGCGCCGTTGCCTTCCTGCCCGGTTCGCAAGTTGACGTCCGCCCCGTGCGCGACGCCGGCCCGCTCATGGGTCTCAAGCAGCCGTTCCAGATCCTCAAGATGGACCGTCGCCGTGGCAACATCGTTGTCTCGCGTCGCGCAATCCTCGAGGAATCGCGCGCCGAGCAGCGTGCGGAAGTCATCGCCAACCTCACCGAAGGCCAGACGGTCGACGGCGTGGTCAAGAACATCACCGAATACGGTGCGTTCGTTGACCTGGGCGGCGTCGACGGCCTGCTGCACGTCACCGACATGGCATGGCGCCGTGTGAACCACCCGTCCGAGATCCTGTCGATCGGCGAGACCGTCAAGGTCCAGGTCATCAAGATCAACAAGGACACCCACCGTATCAGCCTCGGCATGAAGCAGCTGCAGGAAGATCCGTGGGATCTGGTGGCCGTGAAGTACCCGCTGAGCTCGGTGCACTCGGGCCGCGTGACCAACATCACCGATTACGGCGCCTTCGTGGAGCTGGAGCCGGGCGTCGAAGGTCTGGTTCACGTGTCGGAAATGTCCTGGACCAAGAAGAACGTCCACCCGGGCAAGATCGTGTCGACCTCGCAGGAAGTCGACGTCATGGTTCTCGAGATCGATCCCGCGAAGCGTCGCGTTTCGCTCGGCCTCAAGCAGACCATGCGCAACCCGTGGGAAGTCTTCTCCGAGACCCACCCGGAAGGCACCGAGGTCGAGGGCGAGGTCAAGAACATCACCGAATTCGGTCTGTTCATCGGCCTGCCCGGCGAGATCGACGGCATGGTTCACCTTTCGGACCTGTCGTGGGATCAGCGCGGCGAGGAAGCCATCCAGGAGTACCGCAAGGGCGACGTGGTCAAGGCCGTTGTCACCGAAGTGGACACCGACAAGGAGCGCATCTCGCTCTCGATCAAGGCACTCGGCGGCGACAAGTTCGCTGACGCGGTCGGCGGCGTGAAGCGCGGCTCGATCGTGACCGTCGAAGTGACCGCGATCGAAGATGGCGGCATCGAGGTGGAATACGAAGGCATGAAGTCCTTCATCCGCCGTTCCGACCTGTCGCGTGACCGTGCAGACCAGCGCCCCGAGCGCTTCTCGGTCGGCGACAAGCTCGACGTCCGCGTCACCAACATCGACAGCAAGACCCGTCGTCTGGGCCTGTCGATCAAGGCACGCGAGATCGCAGAAGAGAAAGAGGCCGTGGAACAGTACGGTTCCTCCGACTCCGGCGCATCGCTGGGCGACATCCTCGGCGCGGCTCTGAACCGCGGCGAGTAAGCTCTGAGCTTGCGAAATTGAGGAAGGCCTCGGGAAACCGGGGCCTTTTTCTTTTGCGGAACGTCGGCGCGCTCTCGGCCGGCTTCCCGATGGGATGAACCGGCGCAAGCACTGCTTCGCGCGGGCAAAAGGACCTTTCCCGTGCCACGTCTCGGGAGCGGGGCGACGTTCCCGGGGGCGGGCGTTGCCTCGGGCCAGCGGGGCATTGACCGCGATGCGTGATCCGCGCCTTCGGAGTCCAGGTCCGCCGCGCGGTCCGCAGGGGGGGGGCTGCTTGGGAGCATGCGCAACTGTGATGCCGTCTGCGCGATGGGCGGAGATGGCCGCGATGCGCAGCGCAGGCGGCCGCTCGTTGCGCGCACACCTCATCGCCTGCCGTTTTCGGTTCCAATGCATGCGCTGATGCCTGTTGCAGCGGCATTCTTCGATGCGTCAGTGCACAGGGGGCTGTGCGGGGTGGGTCGGGCCCTTGCGCGCAGCGGCCGCAGGCGACGATATACCGCGCATGGATACAGAGCTTCATCTTACCGAAGATCACGTGAACCAGGTGTTCCGGGATGTCGCCGAGGGCGACGATGCAGAGCATTGGGGATGGAAACGTCTGGACGATGCCGCCGTTGCCGACAAGGCACGGGAGATTCTCGCGCAGCGTCCCGAGGGGCCGCTCCAGGTCTTTTCCTATGGCTCTCTTCTGTGGAAGCCGGAGTTCCGCCCCGCCGCGTCGAGGCCGGGCCGGGCGCAGGGCTGGCACCGATCGTTCTGCATCGAACTGACCTCCTGGCGCGGCACGCCGGAAGCGCCGGGGTTGATGATGGCGCTGCTGCCCGGCGGCGAATGCACCGCACTGGTGCAGGAGATCGACGAGGACGAGGTTCTGCCCGTGCTCGAAGCGCTGGTTCGGCGCGAGATGCCCTACGCGGAGCTTGCGGGCTCCTATGCCTGGATCGGCGTCGAGACGGCTCTGGGACCGCTGCGCGCGCTGACCTTCTACGCACCTCCGTCGGGCCAGGAGCTTCGCGTCGACCTGTCCCTGGCAGAGACCGCGGCGCTCATCGCGCGGGCCTGCGGCCATGCCGGGTCGAACACCGAATACCTGCATCGGACCGTGACGGCGCTGGCGGCGCAGGGCATCCACGACGGCAATCTGTGGCAGTTGCAGCGGCTGGTGGCGGCGGAGATCGACGGCCTCGGCTGACGCCCGTGCCGGCGGGGCAGTTCCGCCGCTCTGGCTATTTACGTGGGCGAATCGCAGCCTATCCTTTTGCATAGCCGCGCCGCAGCAATGACGTCTGGGGCGGGCTCGGAGTGCTCGAGAACGGCGTGAAGCCGCGCAATATGCTGCTTTTGATGGGTTTTTCTCTGATTCTTGCGCTTTCCGTTTGGCGTCGAGCCGGCAAAGGTCGTACAACGGTGGGACCGCTGAAAATGCGAAATAGGGATGGGCGAGGATGATCAGATCGGAATTGATCCAGAAGATCGCGGAGGAGAACCCGCATCTCTACCAACGAGACGTCGAGAGGATCGTGAACACGATCTTCGAGGAGATCACGGCCGCGATGGCCCATGGCAACCGCGTCGAGCTGCGCGGTTTCGGAGCTTTTTCGGTGAAGCAGCGCGACGCCCGGCAGGGGCGGAACCCGCGCACCGGCGAGGCTGTTGACGTCGAGGAGAAGTGCGTGCCGTTCTTCAAGACGGGCAAGCTTCTGCGGGATCGACTGAACGGGAAGTAACCTCGATGAAATACATTCGCTACGCCTTCTGGGCCGCACTGGCCGTCGTGCTGATCTGCGTGTCCCTGGCCAACCGTGGTCCGGTGACGCTGAACCTGCTGCCCGCGGACCTCGCCGAATTGCTGAACTTTCAGTACTCGGCGACGGTTCCGGTGTTCATCGTCATCCTTGGCGGCATCATTGCCGGGCTGCTGATCGGTTTCGTCTGGGAGTGGCTGCGCGAGCACAAGCACCGCGCCGTTGCCGCGCAGCGCAAGACCGAGGTGCGGCGGCTGGAGCGCCAGCTGAAGAAGACCCAGGACGAGCGCGACAAGGACAAGGATGAGGTCCTGGCGATTCTCGACCAGAGCGCCTGAGTCGCTGGCCTGAGCCGCTGGCCTGAGCCGCTGGCCTGAGCCGCTGGCCTGAGCCGCTGGTCTGGGGCCCTGGTCGAGGGGCCGGACCCGCCGCATCGCTGAGTGAAACGAGAGGGGGGCGCTGCCCCCCTCGTCGCTTGCGCTCCTCTCCCCCCGGGATATTTAGGCCTAGAAGAACTGGCAGGCGTCGGAGAGACGGATGGAAATTCACGTAAAGATTTGCGGGCTGCGCACGCCCGAGGACGTGGCAGTCGTCGCCGAGGCCGGTGCGCGCTATGCGGGCTTCGTGTTCTTTCCCAAGAGCCCGCGCGCGGTGACCGTGGCGCAGGCGCGGAGCCTGGCGCTCGCGGCGCCGGTCGGGCTCGCCAAGGTGGCGCTGGTGGTCGATGCCGAGGAGGCGCTGCTCGACGAGATCTGTGCGACCGTGCCGCTCGACATGCTGCAACTCCACGGCCGGGAGACGCCTGCGCGTGTGGCGCAGATTCGTGCCCGCTACGGGCTGCCGGTGATGAAGGCGGTAGGGGTGGCCTCGGCGGCCGACTTGCCCGCCCTGGAGGCCTATGGCGCGGTCTGTGACCAGCTTCTGGTGGATGCCAAGGCGCCGAAGGACTCGGTGCTGCCGGGGGGCAACGGGCTGGCTTTCGACTGGCGACTTGTTGCCGGTCGTCGCTGGCCGGTGCCCTGGATGTTGGCAGGTGGGCTGACTCCGCAGAACGTGGCGGAGGCGGTGCGGCTGACCGGCGCGCGGCAGGTCGATGTCTCCTCGGGCGTCGAGAGCGCGCCCGGCGAGAAATCGCCGGAGTTGATTCGCGCCTTCCTGCGCGCGGCGCAGGCAGCCGGGAAGGCGTCGGAGGTGCCGCGGTTCTGAGCCCGCAGAATTGCAGGGGCAAAAGAAAGGCCCCGCGCTTGGCGCGGGGCCTTTCTTCATGGGATTGATCGCCATGCGGGCAGGGCTGGATCGGCTGCAGCCGAAAAGCAAAAAGGCCACCCTGGCGGGCGGCCCTCAGCCGGATCAAGATCCTGCGCTTCGTTCAGCCCTGACGGGCTTTGAAACGGCGCTGGGTCTTGTTGATCACGTAGACGCGGCCCTTACGACGCACGACGCGGCAGTCGCGATGGCGCTGTTTGAGCGAGCGGAGCGAGTTTGCGACTTTCATATCAAGTCTCTCCTCTTTCGCGGCGCGCGAGCGCCTGGCGTTGCGTTGTGCTCCGGGAGGTATCCCGAAGCGGTGAATAATGGTGGGCGGTACTGGGATCGAACCAGTGGCCACTACGATGTCAACGTAGTGCTCTACCGCTGAGCTAACCGCCCGTATGGCCTGCGCTTTTCTTTGCTTTCGCCCCGCTTCCCTCTGTGGAAGTCCGCGGTGAACTGCGCCGGTGGAGGGCTCTATAAAAGGAGTCGGAGGGGGGATCAAGGGCTTTTGGCAGAAATAGGTTTCAGGCTATCTTGTTTTCGCAAGGAGCCCTTATGCCCAAAGTCGCATATCACCTCGATCTGCCCGAAACGCCGAGCTCGGCGGTGGTTTTCGCCTCTCCGCATTCGGGGCGTGACTATCCTTGGAGCTTCCTGCGCGGAACGATTCTCGACGAGACCTTGATTCGATCCTCTGAGGATGCCTTCGTCGACCGGCTGTTCGACTGCGCCCCGCAGTTCGGTGCGCCGCTGCTGCGGGCCGGGGCGCCACGTGCCTTTATCGATCTCAACCGTGCTTCGGACGAGCTTGATCCCGCGCTAATCGATGGGGTGCGCCGCACCGGCCACAACCCGCGCGTGGCGAGCGGGCTGGGGGTGGTGCCGCGGGTGGTGGCCAATGGTCGCGCAATCTATTGCGGCAAGCTGCCGCTGGCCGAGGCAGAGCGCCGGATCGGGCTTTACTGGAAGCCCTATCACGCGCGCCTGCAGGCGCTGCTCGACAGCGCCAAGGCGCAGGCCGGGGAATCGATCCTCATCGATTGCCATTCGATGCCGCATGAAGCGGTGGACAGCGTGCTGCGCAAGAACGGCGCGCGGCCGGAGATCGTGCTGGGGGATCGATTCGGGGCCTCTGCGGCGCCGGAGATCGTCGAGCTGGTCGAGCAGGCCTTTGTCAGGGCAGGGCTCGTGGTCGCACGCAATGCGCCCTTTGCCGGGGCCTTCACCACCATGCACTACGGCCGCCCGTCACGGCGCCAGCACGCCGTCCAGATCGAGATCGATCGCGGGCTGTACATGGACGAGGCGACGATCAAGCCGAGCGGGGATTTCCATGCCTTCCGACGCCTGTTGCGCGGGGTGATCGCCGAGATCGCCGCGATTGGCCACCGCGAGCAGCGTCTGGCCGCCGAGTGAGCTGGACGCGCGGCGGGCGCGTCAGGGCCTGGCTGCAGGGTGCTTGCGGGTCAGAACGGCGCGGGAGCGCGGAACTTGAGGCCGAGGCCGCCATCGGGGTGGCGCAGGCGCAGTTCCTCGGCGTGCAGCATCATGCGTGGGTAATTCGAGGCCGTCTCGGGGGCGTAGAATGGGTCTCCGAGGATTGGGTGGCCCTGCGCCAGCATATGAACGCGCAGCTGGTGGCTGCGCCCGGTGAGCGGCAGCAGGTGTACCCGGGTTTCCTCGTCGCTGGCCTTGATCACCCGCCAGTCGGTCTGCGCCGGCTTGCCGGTGTCGTGGCAGACCATCTGCTTCGGCCGATTCGGCCAGTCGACGATCAGTGGCAGGTCGATATGCCCGGTTTTCGGCTCAAGCCGTCCGGCAACCCGCGCAAGGTAGGTTTTCTTGGTGCGGCGATGTTCGAACTGCAGCCCGATGTGCCGCTGCGCATGCGCGGTCAGCGCGAAGACCATGACGCCCGAGGTGTCGCGGTCGAGCCGGTGTACCAGCAGCACCTGCGGAAAGGCCTGCTTGAGGCGCTCGATCAGGCAGTCGGCCAGTTCCGGGCCTTTGCCGGGCACCGAGAGCAGCCCGGCGGGCTTGTCGACCACGAGAATCTCGTGGTCCGCGTGCAGGATCGGGATCTCGCCCTGCGGAGGAGTGTAATCGGAGCTCATGGGCGGTGCTCATGGCAAATGCTGGCGGCAGCCGCAAGGCCCGCCGCCGTCGCAGCCCGTCGCTGCAGGGGCGGTTAGAGGCGCTCTATGGCGATGGCGGTGCCCTCGCCACCGCCAATGCAGATCGCCGCCACGCCGCGCTTCAGCCCGCGCGTTTCCAGCGCGTTGAGCAGGGTCACCATGATGCGTGCGCCGGAGGCGCCGATTGGGTGGCCGAGCGCGCAGGCGCCGCCGTTGACGTTCACCACGTCGCGCGGCAGGCCCATTTCCTTCATGAAGGCCATGGGGACGACCGCGAAAGCCTCGTTGACCTCCCACAGATCGACGTCCGAAAGGCGCCAGCCGATCCGCTCGAGCAGCTTGCGCGCGGCGGGAATCGGAGCGGTGGGGAAGAGATTGGGTGCCTGTGCGTGGCTGGCGTGGCCGAGGATGCGGGCGCGGGGCAGGGCGCCGACCCGGTCGGCCGCATCAAGGGTGGTGATGACCAGCGCCGCGGCGCCATCGGAAATCGAGCTGGAGTTGGCCGCGGTCACCGTGCCACCGGGGCGGAAGGCGGGTTTGAGGTGCGGGATCTTCTCGGGGCGGGCGCGGGCGGGTTGTTCATCGCGGGTGATCACCTCCTCGCCTGTGCGGGCATGCACGGTGACCGGGGTGATCTCGTTCTCGAAAACTCCGCTGCGCTCGGCGTCGAGCGCGTTCGACAGCGAGGCCAGCGCGTATTGGTCCTGCGCGTCGCGGGTGAACTGGAAGGCCTCGGCGCAATCTTCGGCGAAGGTGCCCATCAGCCGGCCGCGATCGTAGGCGTCCTCGAGGCCGTCCAGAAACATGTGGTCAACCACCTCGCCATGGCCAAGCCGCGCGCCGCCGCGCATCTTGGGCAGCAGGTAGGGGGCATTGGTCATGCTTTCCATGCCGCCGGCGACCATCACCTCGGCGTGGCCGAGCGCGATTCGGTCCCAGGCCAGCATCGCCGCCTTCATGCCCGAGCCGCACATCTTGTTGAGAGTGGTGGCGGGGACAGCCTCGCCGAGACCCGCCTTGAACCCCGCCTGGCGGGCCGGGGCCTGACCCTGGCCGGCGGGCAGCACGCAGCCCATCAGCAGTTCGTCGACCACCGGGCGACCCGCTTCGGTGAGGGCTGCGCGGATCGCGGCCCCGCCGAGATCGGCTGCCGAAAGGTCCGACAGCATTCCCTGGAAGCCGCCCATCGCCGTGCGGGCCGCGCCGGTTATTACAACATCCTGCATGCTCTCTCCTCCCTCCAACACGGCCCCTGAATACCGAATGGTAAGGATTGCCGTCTAGCGTGTTGAGAATATGGGCGCTTGCAGCTGCCCAGACAATGATCCGGGCTGGGCGGTGATCGAGGCATCCGCCGCGCGCCAGGACGCAGCCTGCATGCCTGCGGCGAATTCGGCGTCTCGGTGTTGCCGCACGCCTTCTGGCAGGGGTCTGCCACGACGGCTCGGACGACACGCGGCGCATAGCAACGGGAGAACGCCATGAAGCTGAAGAGCCGGGGGATAGATCCGCAGGTGGTCAGCCTCTGTGACGCGCGGATCGATGCCGCCGTGGCGATCCAGTTCAAGGATGCCATGCGCGCGATCCAGTCTCCCACGGCGGGCCGCGTGATCCTCGATCTCTCGGCGGTGGACTTTGTCGATTCCAGTGGCCTCGGGGCCATCGTCGCCGCGAAGAAGTCCATGGCGCCGGGGCAACAGCTGGATCTGGCCGGCCTTTCGCCGATGGTCGAGAGGGTGTTTCGCCTCACCCGAATGGACACGATCTTCGATCTCTACCTGACGCTGGCAGAGGCCGAGGCTGCCGGTGCGGACAGGCCCGGCGTTTCGCTGTCCGTGGGCAAACCGGGCAGCTGAAGCAACATGCGGGGGGAAGCCTTGCGGTACGATCTCCATGCAGGCACCGCCGGAACGTCCAGCCGAGCGTTGTACGCGGAGTTCACGAGTAGCACCGCCGAGGTGCGGCGCGTCTTGCAGAGGGTCCGCGGAGTGCTGGACAAGGCTGGGCTTTGTCGGGGTGCGAGGGACAACATCGAACTGGTGCTGGCAGAGGCACTGAACAACGTGGCGGAACACGCCTATGACGCAAAGGCGCCAGGCCTCATTCGCCTGTGCCTCAGCCTTCGTCCGGGGATCATCGGACTTGAACTGCGCGACCGGGGGCGGCCTATGCCGAATCTTGTGCTGCCCGAAGGGCGGTTTAAGCCGCTAGGGGGCGGGGGAGACCTGCCGGAAGGCGGCTTCGGCTGGTTCCTGATCCGCAGGCTCTCTGCGCATGTGACCTACCGGCGGGAAGGCGGGGAGAACGTGCTGGAGATCCTGATGCCCGGCCGCCCTGATAGCGCCTTCGGTTCTGCATATTGATGCCTCAATGGTGCGAGAGATTGGTGGGGTAGCTGCATATGGCTTCCCTCGGTGCTGCGCCGTTCAGCCCCCACCCAGTGCGTGGCACCGAGGTTTCCCTTTGCGCCTGTTTCCCTGAAATATCGCTGCCTTCGCCCGATGCCGGTTGGTATTTGAGCGGTTTTCTGCCGCTGGGGCAAGTTTGCGGCGAGGTTCCGCCGGTTTGCGAAATTCGCCGGAGCTTGCTGCACGAAGGTCTCAGTCGCACCTTAGTCTCGCCCGATTTCGGGGTGATAGAACGTCCTGTAGCTGCATATAGCTTCCCTCGGCGCCGCGCCGTTTCAGCCCCCACCCAGTGCGCGGCGTCGAGGACCTTCGAAGCGCTACGACCAGGTCCCCTTCAGCTTCTGATGCGTGTCTCCGGACCTCCCGTGTCTGCGACTGAACGCAGGCGAGTTCCCGGCCGCACAAATGCAAACCGCCCGGTCGTCGGACCGGGCGGTGCTTCGCTGTTCGCGGCACGGGGCCCGCGGATCAGTAGCTGTAGGCGCCGTAGATCTTCGACAGATCGCCGCCCCAGTCGCCTTCGTAATGGGCCAGCATCTCGTCGGCCTGCACCATGCCGCTCTCGATGCTTTCCTTCAGCGCATTGAGGAAATGGGTCTCGTCCGGCAGCAGCCCACCGGCGCCGGGCCGGGCGCGGGACTTGAGCCCGGCCTCGGCGATCTCGAGGACCTGCGCCGCAAGGTCATGCATCCGGATGCCGTTCACCTCGGCCTGCAGCGCGTGATCGGCGGCGGCAACACGCAGCCCCTCGCGGGTCGCGTCGTCCCAGCCCTTCACCAGGTCCCAGGCGGCGTCGAGCGCGGTCTGGTCGTAGGTGAGGCCCACCCAGAAGGCGGGCAGGGCGCAGAGCCGCCGCCACGGGCCGCCATCGGCGCCGCGCATCTCGATGAATTTCTTCATCCGCGCTTCGGGGAAGAGCGTGGTCAGGTGGTCGGCCCAGTCGGAGAGCGTTGGCTTCTCGCCGGGCAGGGCGGGCAGGCGGCCCGCCATGAAGTCGCGGAAGGACTGGCCGAGGGCGTCGATGTACTTGCCGTCGCGGTAGACGAAGTACATCGGCACATCGAGCGCGTATTCGACGTAGCTCTCGAAGCCGAAACCCTCGTCGAAGACGAAGGGCAGCATGCCGGTGCGCGCGGCGTCAAGGTGGCGCCAGACGTAGGAGCGGTAGCTCTTCATGCCGTTCGGCTTGCCTTCGAGGAAGGGCGAGTTGGCAAAGAGCGCGGTGGCCACGGGCTGCAGCGCCAGCGCCACGCGCATCTTCTTGATCATGTCGAGCTCGGAACCGAAGTCGAGGTTCACCTGCACCGTGCAGGTGCGGCGCATCATGGTGGTGCCGGTGGTGCCGACCTTGCCCATGTAGGCATCCATCAGCTTGTAGCGGCCCTTGGGCATGAGGGGCATTTCCTCGTGCACCCACTCGGGCGCGGCGCCGAGGCCGATGAAGCCCACGCCGATCTCGTCGGCGATGCCCTTCACCTCGCGCAGGTGCTCGTTCACCTCGTCGCAGGTCTGGTGAATGGTCTCGAGCGGGGCGCCCGAGAGTTCCAGCGCGCCGCCCGGCTCCAGCGAGACGTTCGCCCCGTCCTTGGTCAGCCCGATGAGATTGCCGCCCTCGTTGACCTCGGCCCAGCCGTGGCGGTCGCGCAGACCTTCGAGAACCGCCTTGATCGACCGCTCGCCATCATAGGGCAGCGGGGCGTGGGTGTCGGTCAGGTAGCCGAACTTCTCGTGCTCGGTGCCGATGCGCCAGTCGTCCTTGGTCTTGATGCCCTCTTCGAGGTACTCGCCAAGCTGCGCGTGATGCTCGATCGGCCCGCCGCCGGATTGAGGAATGGACATAGCTGGGTTCCGATCTTGCTCGCCTTTGGTGTCGAAGGTCAGGGATGGAAGGAACCGAAGCCCTTGTCAATGCAGACGGAGGGTGTGGATTTGTGCGCTGGCGCGCTGCCAGATGAGCACCGCTGCGGAGCCGCCCGCCTGCATCTTCGAAAGCATCCGTTCCGTTTGCAGACCAGGGAGCTGCGCGAAGACGTCAAAGAGCTGGTCCGACCCCTCGGCGGTAAGCGGAATCGCCAGCGTGGTGCCGTCCTCGCTGCGCAGCAGCCAGTGCGGCGGTTTGGCCGTTGGATCGAGCGTCAGCGCAGTGAGGCTGGAAAGGTCAGAAAACCCTCCGGTGAGCGGGCCGAAATAGCTGATCCGACCCTCGACGACGCGCACCACGCCCGGCCCGCCGGTGCCGGTGCGAAACCGCGCGCGCTGCACCCCGGCGACGGCCAGCGCGGCCCCGGCCAGCGCCAGCGCCCAGCCGATCAGACCCAGCAGCCCGCCGGTGAACAGCGCCCAGTAGAGGCCGAGCGCCATGGTTCCGACCCCCGCCAGCACCTCGCGCCAGCGCATCAGGCTGGCCTTGGCCTCGGGGCGCAGAAAGCTCATGCGCGCACCCCTGCCGCCTGCGGGTGCTCCAGCACCGCGACCCTATAGCCTCCGATGTGCTCGAAGCCGATCGCCTCGTAGGCGCGCGCAGCCGCCGGATTGTTGGCAAAGAGCACGGCGGTGCGGATGCCCCGGGTCCGCGCTTCGCAGAGCTGGGCATGGACCACGCGCCGGCCCCGTGCGGTGTTGCGCAAGGCGCGGGGCACGAAGACGCCACCGATCTGGACGATGTCCGCGACCTCGGCGTTGAAGTCGGTCATGGCGACGGGGGTGCCGTCCTCGATCAGAAGGCGCAGCGCCGGGCGGTCCACGCTCCGCTCCGCGCGCGCGCGGGCCTCGGTACGGGCGGCCGCATCGGTGCCGCCAATCCCCGTGTCCACCCCGTAGTCGAAGAACCAGTCGGCGAGCAGCTCCGAATCGCCTGGTCGGGGCGGGCGGATGTGGTCCGGGCTCTCTGCCATCGCGGCGAGGTCGAGCCGGTAGAGCGGCTCGATGTGGTCAAGGCGGAAGAGGCCCTCTGCAAACCCCAGCGCCGCGATCAGCGCGGCGCAGGAGGAGGGCGGTCCGGTGACCGAGGCGACGGGCAGATCGGCGATCGCTTCGGCATAGGCACGGAATACCTCGGCGGGGGCATCGGGTGCCTGGCACATGACGTAGCCGAGTGTGGTCCGGCCAAAGGCGGCGCGGATCGGGCCGGTCTCGGGCCAGAGGTGGACCGTGGTGGCATAGGGGTGCGTGCTCTCGCCAAGGCCCGCGACAGCGATATTGCCGCGCAGGAACATCGAGGTCTCGGCGTGCTGCGACAGGAAGGCCTCGAGCGCTGCCGCTTCGGCGGGCAGGGCGCGGCGGATCACTTCCAGTCCCCGCAATGCGCCTGCCAGAGCGTCAGCGCTGCCACGGCCGCGGTGTCGGCGCGCAGGATACGCGGGCCGAGGGCGATGGAGGTCGCCTGATCCATGCCGTGCAGTTTTTTCCGTTCGGCCTCGGAGAAACCACCCTCGGGACCGATCAGCACCGCCCAGGGCGCAGGGTCTCCCGCGAGCATCGCGGCGTAATCCGTGCCGCCCCCGGCCGACGCCTCGTCGCAGAAGAGCAGCCTGCGGCTGTCCCAACCGGCGAGCAGCCGGTCGAGCCGTTGCAACTCGGCGACCTCGGGCACGAAGGTTGCACCGCATTGTTCGGCCGCCTCGACCGCATGGGCCTGAAGCCGGTCCTGCCGGATGCGCTCGGAATTGGTGAAGGCGGTTTGCACCGGCACGATCCGGCGCACCCCCAGTTCCACCGCCTTCTCGACGATGAAATCCGTGCGCGCCTTCTTGATCGGTGCGAACAGCAGCCAGAGGTCCGGTGGCGTGCCCTGGGCGCGCGTCTGCTCGACGCAGGTGAGCGTGCCACCTTTCTTGCCGGCGTCCACCACCTCGGCCAGCCACTCTCCGTCGCGGCCATTGAACAGCGCCACAGGAGCGCCGACCGGCAGGCGCATCACGGAAAAGAGATAGTGGGCCTGCTCCCGCTCGAGAGCGACCGGTTGTCCCGCGCCCAGCGGGTCGTCTACATACAGGCGTACCTTGGCATTCATGAGGCGGACCATATGACCCATCCCGGCGCAGCGCCAGATCCCGAAGGACAGGTTTCCGACGCCGTGCGCGGCAACTGGGTGGATCACCATGCCCCGGCCTGGAGCCGCCCCTACCTGCGCCTGTCGCGCGCCGACCGGCCGATCGGCACCTGGCTGTTGCTGCTGCCCTGCTGGTGGGGCCTGCTGCTGTCGATGGTCGCGGACGGGCAGGCGCGATGGTTCGACCTGTGGATCTTCGTCGGCTGCGGCATCGGCGCCTTCCTGATGCGCGGCGCGGGCTGCACCTGGAACGACATCACCGACCGCGACTTCGACGGCTCGGTGGCGCGCACCGCCTCGCGCCCGATCCCCTCGGGGCAGGTCAGCGTGAAACAGGCGCTCGCCTGGGCGGTCATCCAATGCCTGGTCTCCTGTGCCATCCTGCTGACCTTCCCGCCGATGGCGATCCTGCTCGGGGTGATCTCGCTGGCGCCGGTGGCGATCTACCCCTTCGCCAAACGCTTCACCTGGTGGCCGCAGGTCTTCCTCGGCATCGCCTTCAACTGGGGCGCGCTGCTGGCCTGGACGGCGCATAGTGGCAGCCTCGGCTGGCCCGCGGTGGCGCTCTATTTCTCGGGCATGGCCTGGACGCTGTTCTACGACACGATCTACGCCCACCAGGACAAGGAGGACGACGCGCTGATCGGGGTGAAGTCCACCGCTCGCCTGTTCGGCGACGCCCGCACGCCGTCCATGCTCGCGCGCTTCCTGGTGATCTCGGTGGCGCTCATGGGGCTTGCCGTTGTTCTGGCTGCGCCGCATGGCGAAATCCTGCAACTCGTCGTGCTGACCGCCGGACCGTGGGCCTTCGGCTGGCACATGATGTGGCAGATGCGAAAGCTCGATGTGAACGACAATGGCGTCCTGCTCAGGCTATTCCGGGCCAATCGCGACGCCGGCCTGCTGCCCGTGCTGTTTTTCGCCGCTGCACTGTTGGCGTGATTGCGCCGACCTGGGGGCGGGCGTATCAGAGATGAAAAAATGATCAAGAAAGGGACGCTTTGATGCGCCTTTCCGGCTATCTCATTCCGGCAACCGCTTTTGCCGCCGCCGCGGCGCTTTGCGTCGGGACCGCCTTCTTCTCGATGCAGATGGTCGAGACTGCCTCGCGGCAGGATGTCGCCGATGCGCTTCTGCGCGATGGGCAGGACTGGGCCGAGGTCGATGTGAACGGCTTGCAAGTCTTCCTGATCGGCACGGCCCCCGACGAGGCAGCGCGCTTCCGCGCGATGACGGTGGCTGGTTCGGTGGTGGATTCGGCGCGGGTGATCGACCAGATGCTGGTCGCCGACGCAGAAGAAATCCAGGCCCCCCGCTTCTCGATGGAGATCCTGCGCAACGAGTCCGGCATCTCGATCATCGGCCTCGTGCCGGGCGAGACCGACCGCGCGCGCCTGCTCGACGTGCTGTCGAAGATGACGCGCGACGACCAGCAGGTGGCGGACCTGCTCGAAGAGGCCGATTTTCCCAAGCCGCAGGGATGGACCGCCGCCGTGGATTTTGCCGGCCGCGCGCTCGAGGATCTGCCGCGCTCGAAAATCTCGGTCTCGGCGGGTCGGGTGCACATCAAGGCCATGGCCGACAGCGAGACCTCCCGCCGCGAGATCGAGCGGGACCTGCGCCGGCGAGTCCCGAAAGGTGTGGACCTCACGCTCGACCTGTCCGCGCCGCGCCCGGTGATCACCCCCTTCACCCTGCGCTTCGTGATGGACGAGGAGGGTGTCCGCTTCGACGCCTGTTCCGCCGACACCGAAGCCGCGCGCGCGCGCATCCTCGAGGCCGCGGGGGAGGCCGGATTCCAAGGCAATGCCAATTGCCGGCTCGGGCTGGGCGTGCCATCGCGCCGCTGGGGCGAGGCAGGGGCGATGGCCATCGCGGCGGTGAAGGACCTGGGCGGCGGCTCGGTCACCTTCTCCAATGCCGACGTCGCGCTGGTGGCCCTCGAAGGCACCGATCAGGGTGTCTTCGACAAGGTGGTGGGCGAGCTCGACACCGGGCTGCCGCAGGTCTTCGCGCTGCACGCGACGCTGCCCGAGGCCCCCCAGGAGACCGACCAGGGCCCGCCCGAGTTTACCGCGACGCTGTCGCCCGAGGGCTCGGTGCAACTGCGCGGCCGGATCAATTCCGATCTGGCCCGCGAGACCGCCGACAGCCTCGCCAAGGCGCTTTTCGGATCCGACAGCGTCTACACCGCCGCCCGCGTCGCCGAGGGGCTGCCGAACGGCTGGTCGACCCGTGTGCTCACCGGTCTCGAGGCGCTGGGATACCTGAGCAACGGGGCGCTGCGCGTCACGCCGGACCTGGTCCGGGTCTCGGGCAATACCGGCAACCAGGACGCCAACGCCGAGATTGCGGGGCTTCTGTCCGACAAGCTGGGCGAGGCTGCCGACTACGAGATCGATGTCACCTACCAGGAAAAGCTCGACCCCGAGCTTGGCATTCCCACGCCCGAACAATGCGAGGCCCAGATCGTCGAGCTGATCGGCGATCGCAAGATCAGCTTCGAGCCGGGCTCGGCCAATCTCGACGCCTCGGCCAAGGACATCATGGACGATCTTGCCGAGCTGTTGAAACTCTGCGGCGACATCCCGCTCGAGATCCAGGGGCACACCGACAGCCAGGGTCGCGAGACGATGAACGAGGCCCTGAGCCGCGACCGCGCGCAGTCCGTGCTGGACGCACTGCGCAACCGACGGGTGCTGACATCGAGCTATCGCGTGAAAGGCTATGGCGAAACCCTGCCGATTGCGGATAACAGTACGGAAGAGGGTCGCGAGGCGAACCGCCGGATCGAGTTCAAGCTGATCCGGCCGGAGCCCACCACGGAAGAGCCGACCGCGCTTGAACAGATCGAGCAGGAAGGCGCTGAGACCGCGGAGGACGCAGGCGACCCCGACAAGAATGAAGCCGCGCAGGACGACGCGGCGCAGGACGAGGCAGGCACGGACGCGTCGGACGACGGCGACGCTGGCATGGAAGGGGCAGAGGAATGAACCGGACGGAATTCGTGATCGCGACGGCGGTCATTCTCTTCGTGGCCTTCTGCATGGGCTGGTTTGCGAATTGGCTGGTGCACCGCTTCAAGCGCGTCGCACAGGCCGATGTCGACCAGCTCGAGAAGATGAGCCAGGAGCTGCATGAAGCGGAAGAGACCCGCGACCAGGCGATCACCTACCTGCAGCAGCGCGAGGCGGAGCTGACCAACCAGCTGGCGCAGACCGAGGCCGAGCTTTCCGCCGCCATGGAAGGTCTGCGCGAGGCCCGGCACGAAGCCGAGGATCTGCGCGGCATGCTGGAGCGCAAGAAGGGTCTGGCCTGAAGAAAATCCGCAGGATCGCGCGGCGGGCGGGGCCGGGCCTCGCCTTTTTTTGTGCCTCCGGCCCCGCATTTAGGTGGGGGGCTCCGCCCCCGCCCTTCGGGCTCCCCCGGGATATTTGGGCCTAGAAGAATGCGCCGGGCCGCGCTGCGGCTTC